>NZ_NCTA01000001.1 GCF_002156865.1 Gottfriedia luciferensis
TTCAGAACGTCGTGAGACAGTTCGGTCCCTATCCGTCGTGGGCGCAGGAAATTTGAGAGGAGCTGTCCTTAGTACGAGAGGACCGGGATGGACACACCGCTGGTGTACCAGTTGTTCTGCCAAGAGCATGGCTGGGTAGCTATGTGTGGAAGGGATAAGTGCTGAAAGCATCTAAGCATGAAGCCCCCCTCAAGATGAGATTTCCCATAGCGTTAAGCTAGTAAGACCCCTGAGAGACGATCAGGTTGATAGGTCAGAGGTGGAAGCGTGGTGACACGTGGAGCTGACTGATACTAATCGGTCGAGGACTTAACTAACAAGTTTGATAATGACATTATCTAGTTTTGAGGGTACGAAGTACAACTCAATCAATCAGGTGATTATTGCGAAGAGGTCACACCCGTTCCCATACCGAACACGGCAGTTAAGCTCTTCAGCGTCGATGGTAGTTGGGGGTTTCCCCCTGTGAGAGTAGAACGTCGCCTGGTAAAAAAAAACATCAGCTTATAGGCTGATGTTTTTTTTGCATTATGTAGTTAAAAACCGGTGAATTAAGTACGGAATTTTTTGTTCAGTTGTCGTTAAAAATTGATTGATTAGTGGATAATCATCAGTAGAATATGATTGTAGGAGTTCACACCACCAGTCCGTTTCATAACGACAAATCATACTTAAATTATATAGTAGTAAATAATGGTAAAGTATTTCAGGTAATAAAAATAGTGACTCTTTCTGAGATTTTAATAAGTAGTTTTGACTAAATAGATTAAAGTAAAATGGTGGTTTGTTTAAAAGTTTATCAGGAAAATTTGACTTAATTTTAATTTGCTTTTGATTCTGTTCAACAATTACAATATCTAATGTAGCTTGTTTAGAATGAAGAAATGAAATAAAACGTTCCGAAGTAAAATGATAGGATGATAAAATTTGCTCCGGTATTGTAATAAGATCATTTTCAATTGTAATTGGAATAAATGTGCTTCCATTTTTTGTGATTTTGAGGATTTTACTCAATTCAGGAATTGACTGAAGTAATTGAAGCATCGTAAATTTTTCGCCCTCTAAATTATTTATATTAAATAATACCTTTGAGGCATGTGTGAACAATCCATTTTTTTGAATTTTTACTTCGTCATCTGTAAAAGAATAACCTATTTTCTTTATTTTCCTTGAAGTTACACCATGGGCTAATATCGCTGTGGAACTAGGGTAATAAGGATCCACAGTCAGAATACAAGCTTTTAGTAATTGGACAAGTCCGTAAAATAATAAAGTCGGTTTTACGTTTATTTGTGAATGTTTAGCTGCATCGAAATAGCTTTTTCCATGTTCAAGATAATATAAAAATGGATAAGCATTATGAAATGCTTTTGTCTTTTGATCGGTAGATTTAGACCGTTCATATTTTGCCTGGAGATAGTTTTTTGAATACTGCGCAGAGCTAAAGTAACATAACTCATCCCATACATTATTATACGAATATAACATAAGATAGGGGCTCCTTATTAACTGAATATTTAAACATAATATGACTTCCTTGACAGTGTTTTCTCCTATTGTTAATCTACTAATAATATTTATACGTGTATAGGGGGGCTTTTTTATGTGGGAATCGAAATTCGTAAAAGAAGGACTTACTTTTGATGATGTTTTATTAGTTCCAGCGAAATCTGAAGTACTTCCAAATCAAGTTGACGTAAGTGTAAAATTAACGGAAAAAATTCAGTTAAATATTCCATTAATTAGTGCTGGTATGGACACAGTTACAGAAGCAGATATGGCTATTGCAATGGCTAGACAAGGTGGACTAGGCATAATACACAAGAATATGTCTATTGAAGAGCAAGCTGAACAAGTAGATAAAGTTAAGCGTTCTGAAAGTGGTGTAATTGATGATCCATTTTTCTTAACACCATCTCATAAGGTTGCAGATGCTGAATATTTAATGGGAAAATATCGTATTTCAGGTGTTCCTATTGTAGATGACACAGAAAATAGAAAATTAGTAGGTATTCTAACAAATCGTGATTTACGATTTATTCAAGACTTTTCAATTGTTATCTCAGATGTAATGACAAAAGAAAATCTTGTAACTGCTCCAGTTGGAACTACACTTGCAGAAGCAGAAAAAATTCTTCAAAAACATAAAATTGAAAAGCTACCCCTAGTTGATGAAGATGGTACTTTAAAAGGCCTAATTACAATTAAGGATATCGAAAAAGTAATCGAGTTTCCTAACTCTGCAAAAGACCACCAAGGTCGTTTACTTGTAGGTGCAGCTGTAGGTGTAACAAAGGATGCACTTCAACGAGTAGAACTTTTAGTAAAAGCTAATGTTGATGTAATCGTAATTGATACTGCTCATGGTCACTCTAAAGGTGTTATTGAAAAAGTACAAGAAATTAGAAAAAATTTCCCGGAATTAGCGATTATCGCTGGTAATGTAGCAACAGGTGAGGCAACGAAAGAACTTATTGAAGCTGGTGCTGATATTGTAAAAGTAGGTATTGGACCTGGTTCAATTTGTACTACACGTGTTGTAGCTGGTGTAGGTGTGCCACAATTAACGGCTGTATATGATTGTGCATCTGTAGCTAGAGAATATGGTGTTCCAATTATAGCTGACGGTGGTATTAAATATTCTGGTGATATCGTAAAAGCTCTTGCAGCTGGTGGACATGTAGTTATGTTAGGAAGCATGTTTGCTGGCGTACAAGAAAGCCCTGGTGAAACAGAAATCTACCAAGGTAGACAATTTAAAGTATATCGAGGAATGGGTTCTGTAGGAGCAATGGAAAGAGGTAGTAAAGATCGCTACTTCCAAGAGGGTAATAAGAAATTAGTTCCAGAAGGTATCGAAGGTCGTGTTCCATATAAAGGACCATTGGCTGATACAGTTCACCAACTAATCGGCGGAATTAGAGCTGGTATGGGATACTGTGGTACTGCAACATTAACGGAATTAAGAGATAACGCACAATTCATTCGTATGACTGGCGCTGGTTTACGCGAAAGTCATCCACATGATGTCCAAATTACAAAAGAATCACCAAATTATTCTCTATAATAATTAAAGCAATGAATCTTAGGCAATTACAAGAAATTGTAGTTGCCTATTTTTTGGGAAATAATTATGTTAAAATGAACAAGTTGACATTAAGTGTTGGAGGTAAGAAAGTGATTGGAAAGAACATACTAACCAAACTATTAGTAATAGCATTAGCAATAACGATTATCATCCCTGTAAACTTACGACCAGTAGCTGCAGAAGACGTTTTAGGTGTTCAAGCCAAAGCAGCAATTTTAGTCGATGCGAACTCAGGGAAAATATTATATGAGAAAAACTCTAAAGCTCCGCTACCTATAGCAAGTATGTCAAAAATGATGACAGAATATCTTGTTAATGAAGCGGTAAAAAAAGGCGAAATTTCTTGGGACGAAGAAGTTACGGTATCAGAATACGCTCATAAAATCTCGCAAAATACTGGTTTATCAAATGTACCACTTGAGTTAGGTGGAAAATATACTGTAAAAGAATTATATGAAGCAGCAGCAATTTATTCTGCAAATGGTGCGACAATTGCACTTGCAGAAAAAATTGGTGGATCTGAGAAAAATTTCGTTCAATTAATGAATAATAAAGCAAAACAACTAAATCTAGGCGAAGTTAAGTTTGTAAATGCAACTGGATTAGTAAATAAAGATTTACAAGGTATGCAACCAGAGGGCACATCGCTTACTGATGAAAATATCATGAGTGCGAATGGTGTTGCAAAATTAGCTTATAATCTTATTAAAACATACCCAGAAGTGCTTCAAACTTCTTCAATTCCAAAGAAAATATTCCAAGAAGGTAAGAAATATCCAGTAAAAATGGATAACTGGAACTGGATGTTACCAGGATTAGTATTTGCATACCAAGGTATGGATGGATTAAAAACAGGATCAACAGATTCAGCTGGCTTCTGTTTTACTGGTACTGCTGAAAGAGATGGTCAACGTTATATTACGGTTGTAATGGGCGCTAACTCATATAATTCAAGATTTAGTGAGACAGCTAAATTAATGGATTATGGTTTCAGTAATTTTGAAAAAGTAACTTTAGTTTCAAAAGGCCAAACTGTAAAAGGGAATAAAACAGTTAAAGTAATTAAGGGTAAAGATAAAGAAGTAAAAGTGATCGCGAAAGATGATGTTACATTAGCTGTAAAACGTGGAGAAGGTAAAAACTACAAAGCAGCTATTCAATTGTCTGGGAAATCAATTGATAAGAACGGAAATGTAATCGCTCCGATTAAAAAGGGTACTAAAGTTGGACAAATCGTAGTAAAATCTTCAAAAAATGATGATTTAGGGTTTATCAATTCGAATAATCAAGGAACTGACTTAGTAGTTGATAAGAGTGTTGATAAAGCTAATTGGTTAGTTCTAACATTTAGAGGAATTGGTTCGTTCTTTGGAAATTTATGGGATAGCATCGTTGGTGGAATCTCTGGATTATTTAAATAATCTTAAATAAAAATATCTGTAATTGTTAAGTTGACATTTTTTCAGTAAAATGTAAGTAAGGTAACTAAATATTGGGGAAGAGAAATATTCAAGTGTTACCAAGTAAGCTTTAATAATGGAGGGGCAAAACAATGAATTTAACAGGAACAGAACGTGTAAAACGCGGCATGGCAGAAATGCAAAAGGGCGGCGTAATTATGGACGTAGTAAATGCTGAGCAAGCTAAAATTGCTGAAGCTGCAGGTGCAGTAGCAGTAATGGCATTAGAAAAAGTACCATCTGATATTCGTGCAGCTGGTGGAGTAGCTCGTATGGCTGATACAAGTATTACTGAAGAAATTCTTAACGCAGTTAGTATTCCTGTAATGGCTAAAGCACGTATTGGACATATCGTTGAAGCTCGTGTTTTAGAAGCAATGGGAGTAGATTATATTGATGAGAGTGAGGTATTATCTCCAGCAGATGATATTTTCCACATTAATAAATCTGATTACACAGTTCCATTCGTTTGTGGTTGCCGTAACTTAGGTGAAGCACTTCGTCGTATTGGTGAAGGTGCATCAATGTTACGTACAAAAGGTGAGCCTGGTACAGGAAACATCGTAGAGGCTGTACGTCACTTACGCCAAATTAACGGAGAAATTCGTAAAGTAGTTGGTTTATCACGCGATGAGTTAATGGTTGAAGCTAAAAATCTTGGCGCTCCATTCGAATTATTACTTCAAATTAAAGAACTTGGTCGTTTACCTGTTGTTAACTTTGCAGCTGGTGGTGTAGCAACTCCTGCAGATGCAGCTTTAATGATGGAATTAGGCGCAGATGGTGTATTCGTAGGATCTGGTATCTTTAAATCAGAAAACCCTGAGAAATTTGCTCGTGCAATTGTACAAGCTACTACTCACTATCAAGATTATGAGTTAATCGCTAACCTTTCTAAGAACTTAGGTCCTGCTATGAAAGGTATCGACATGAGACAACTTGCTGCAGCTGATCGTATGCAAGATCGTAGCATTTAAGTTGGTGAAATTATGAAAATAGGTGTATTAGCGTTACAAGGGGCAGTTCAAGAACATATAAATGCTATTAAAGCATGTGGTGCTGAAGCTGTTATCGTAAAGCGTGTAGAACATTTAGATGGTCTTGATGGGATTGTATTACCTGGTGGAGAAAGTACTGCTATGCGTAAATTACTTGACCATGTAGGGTTATTACAGCCTTTAAAAGAGAAAATCGAAAATGGCTTACCAGCATTCGGTACTTGTGCAGGTATGATTTTACTTTCCAAAGAGATTGCAAATGATGATACTGTGCATTTAGGTGTAATGGATATGGTAGCTGAGCGTAATGCTTTCGGAAGACAGGTAGATAGTTTTGAAGTTAATATACCAATTAAAGGTGTATGTGAAGACTACCCTGCTGTTTTTATCAGAGCGCCATTCATTCAGTCAGTTTCTGGTGATGCAGAGGTGATTGCTGAGCATGATGGTAATATTGTAGCAGTTAGACAAAACCACATGTTAGCAGCGTCTTTTCACCCAGAATTAACGAATGATTATCGTATGATGGATTACTTTGTTGAAATAGTTAAGGAAAAAAATGCAAATTTAAGTATGTAACTATTGAAAAAAGTAAAAGCTTATAGTAAATTAAAATATAATTTAAATTGTCTAAAGCGATGAAAGAAAATAGTAACAAGTTCTAAATTTTTAGAGAGTCGGTGGTTGGTGCAAACCGATAATGAAGACTTGTGAATCCATTCTTGAGTGAGTTATGGAATGCTAAATTAGCTAGTAAATAACTCCGGTTTTATAGTCCGTTAACTATACTAAGGTGGAAGAATTAGTTATTAATTCTTCAATTAGGGTGGCAACGCGGGTAGCTCTCGTCCCTTTATAGGGATGAGGGCTTTTTTGTATTCTTTTTTAAATCTTTTAGACATTAGAAAAATAGGAGGAATTGAAATGTTAGACATTAAATTATTACGTAGTAATTTTGAAGATGTAAAAGCTAAGCTTCAGCTACGCGGTGGAGATATTAGCTATATCGAAAAATTTGAAGACTTAGATCTAAACAGAAGAGAATTACTTGTTCAAGTTGAAGGGTTAAAAAGCCGCCGTAATGAAGTTAGCCAAGAAATAAGTGTATTAAAGCGCGAGAAAAAAGACGCTGATGCTTTAATTCTTGAGATGAGAGAAGTTGGCGATAAAATTAAAGAGCTTGATGAGGAAATAAGAGTATTAGAAGAGCAATTAGATGCAATTCTGTATACTATTCCAAACTTAGTTAATGATTCTGTACCAGTTGGACTTACAGAAGAAGATAATGTTGAAATTCGTAGAATCGGTGAAGTTCGTCAATTCGACTTTGAACCAAAAGCGCATTGGGATTTAGGTGTTGATTTAGACATCTTAGATTTCGAAAGAGGAGCTAAAGTTACTGGTAGCCGCTTTACGTTTTATAAAGGATTAGGAGCTAGACTAGAGCGTGCTCTTATTAGCTTTATGTTAGATCTTCACACTGAGGAACATGGATACACAGAAATGCTTCCACCAAACCTTGTTAATCGTGCTAGCATGACTGGTACAGGACAATTACCAAAGTTTGAAGAAGACGCATTTCGTGTAGAAAAAGAAGATTTCTTCTTAGTACCAACTGCTGAAGTACCAGTTACAAACTATCATCGTGATGAAATTCTTGATGCTGCTCAATTACCTATTGCTTATACTGCATATAGTGCTTGTTTCCGTTCTGAAGCTGGTTCTGCAGGGCGTGATACAAGAGGTTTAATTCGTCAGCACCAGTTTAATAAAGTTGAACTAGTACGTTTTGTAAAGCCTGAGGATTCTTATATTGAGTTAGAAAAATTAACAACTCACGCTGAAAAAGTTCTTCAATTATTAGGGTTACCTTACCGTGTAATTACTTTATGTGCTGGTGATATTGGATTTACTTCAGCAAAAACATATGATATCGAAGTTTGGTTACCGAGCTATGATGCTTACAAAGAAATTTCTTCTTGTAGTAATTTTGAAGCGTTCCAAGCTAGACGCGCAAATATTCGTTTCCGACGTGAACCTAAAGGTAAACCAGAATTTCTTCATACATTAAATGGTTCTGGTCTTGCAATTGGACGTACGGTTTCTGCAATTTTAGAAAACTACCAACAAGCAGATGGTTCAGTTGTTATTCCGGAAGTTCTTCGTCCATATATGGGTGGAAAAGAAGTCATTAAATAATTTATAAAATCTATTGGAATATTAATATTTAATGAGTGATAAATTGTTTCAAATTAAGAAATGGGGCAGAAAAAATACTTTTGTATTCTCTGTCCCATTTTTTGATCTTATGGATAAATACGGTATAAAAAAGCCATACTATATAGGTGAAGAAAGAGGAAATAGTTATTTCAAAAAAAATATAAATTTTTTTTGAAAAATGCTTGACCATATTTTTACTGCATGTTATTATAAATCTTGTCAATACGGAGTAATACCCAAGTCTGGCTGAAGGGATCGGTCTTGAAAACCGACAGGGGTGTAACAGCCCGCGGGGGTTCGAATCCCTCTTACTCCTCCATTTTTATTTAAAATAATATTTACGGATTTTAATTAATTTAAATCCAAATTATCGCGGGGTGGAGCAGTCTGGTAGCTCGTCGGGCTCATAACCCGAAGGTCGCAGGTTCAAATCCTGTCCCCGCAACCAAATGGTCCCGTGGTGTAGCGGTTAACATGCCTGCCTGTCACGCAGGAGATCGCCGGTTCGATCCCGGTCGGGACCGCCATTTAAGATGGCTCGGTAGCTCAGTCGGTAGAGCAGAGGACTGAAAATCCTCGTGTCGGCGGTTCGATTCCGTCCCGAGCCACCATCTTAAATAAATAGTATTAGGCCGACTTAGCTCAATTGGTAGAGCAACTGACTTGTAATCAGTAGGTTGGGGGTTCAAGTCCTCTAGTCGGCACCATCATGGCGGTCGTGGCGAAGTGGTTAACGCATCGGATTGTGGTTCCGACACTCGTGGGTTCGATTCCCATCGGTCGCCCCATATTATGCGGGTGTAGTTTAATGGTAAAATAGAAGCCTTCCAAGCTTCGGTCGTGGGTTCGATTCCCATCACCCGCTTTTAATATAATTTAATGGGCCTATAGCTCAGCTGGTTAGAGCGCACGCCTGATAAGCGTGAGGTCGATGGTTCGAGTCCATTTAGGCCCACCATTATATTATTTAAAATGATTATTCCGCAGTAGCTCAGTGGTAGAGCACTCGGCTGTTAACCGAGTGGTCGTAGGTTCGAACCCTACCTGCGGAGCCATAATTATAGAGAAGTACCCAAGTGGCTCAAGGGGCGCCCCTGCTAAGGGTGTAGATCGGGTAACCGGTGCGAGGGTTCGAATCCCTTCTTCTCTGCCATATTTTTTTTTGGCCCGTTGGTCAAGTGGTTAAGACACCGCCCTTTCACGGCGGTAACACGGGTTCGAATCCCGTACGGGTCATATCTAAAGCTCAGTTATTTGTGATAACACAGGTAACTGAGTTTTTTTATTTGTCTAGGGAATAATCTTTCCTATATCCTCTAGTTTCATGCAAATCCTAAAAGCCTTCTTATAACTTTACTCTTACTTGTTCGAACGCTTGCCTTTCGATTCTCCTGTCCTTAAAATAGCAATAAAGCACATGAATACAATTTGGAATGAAATATAAAATTAGATAGCAAGAATATGAAAGCAGAGGTATTACCTTAGTGCTAAAATGTGAATAGCTAAAGTTGAGGTGATAGAGTGTACAGTTTAAACGATCGTGTTATGTGGAACGCAGTTAAAGTTTGTGATCATAACTTTGATGGAGTCTTTATCTATGCTGTAAAGTCTACAAGGATTTGTTGTAAACCCTCTTGTAAATCAAAAACACCGTTAAAAGAAAATATATCTTTTTATCCTACGGTCTCTTTGGCGATAAACGATGGTTACCGCCCTTGTAAAAGATGCCGTCCTGAGCTATTACTTTCCAATGAGGATGAAATAATTTCGATAGCAAATCAATTCATTGAAAAGGAATATAGAAGTAATTTAACATTAGACAGATTAGCTCATGAGGTAGGTGTAAGTAAATTTCATTTGCAAAGATTATATAAAAAAGCCACTGGGCTATCACCATTAGAATACGCTACTAATTTAAAATTAAAAGAGGCAGCAAAGCTACTTCTCACAACTAATCAATCAATAACAGAAATTGCTTACCATCTTGGATTTAAGAGCTCAGCGCATTTTTCAAGCTTGTTTCGTCAACATTTAAATTCAACTCCATCAGCATACAGAAAAGGAGAAAGCGTATGAAGTTGAAAGAAGGGATTGCTTTATTTGGACTAGCAGCCTTATGGGGAGCTTCTTTCTTGTTTATTCGAATCGCATCACCAGTATTTGGACCTTTTCTAACAATTCAGGGAAGGGTCACAATTGCGACTGCTGCATTACTCCTGTATCTTATCTTCACTAAACAGTCATTACAATTTAATAAGAGATGGAAGCAGTATTTAATAATAGGAGCATTAAACGCAGCTATTCCATTTACATTAATAGCAACAGCAGCATTATATTTAACTGCATCTATGTCATCTATTCTCAATTCTTTAACACCTCTTTTTACAGCACTAGTTTTATGGGGATGGACAAAAGAAAGACTAATTTTGAGAAAGTGGTTAGGAATCTTTGTAGGAGTGTTAGGAGTCATTCTATTAGTAGGATGGAGTTCAATACCAATTACTTTTGAAACTAAAATAGCAATTGGCCTCGCGGTTTTATCAACTATTTCATATGGCTTTGCAGGTGTGTATGCTAAAAAAGTATTTGTTGGTGTCTCCCCACTTTCACTTGCCACTGGACAGCAAATTGGTGCAACAGTCATTCTTTTACCATTTACATTATTTAATTTGCCACCGTCTACAAATAAAATATCCAGTATTTCAATCTTTGCAGTTGTAGGGCTAGCAATATTTTGTACGGCAATTGCATATCTTTTATATTTTTATTTAATAGAAAGCGTTGGTCCAACTAAAACATTAAGTGTTACATTTTTAATTCCTGTTTTTGGGATATTATGGGGAGTGCTAATCTTACATGAACAGATAACTTTAGGAATGTTATTTGGTTTTGTAGTGATATTAGGAAGTGTATTCCTTATATCAGATCTTCATATTCGAGGAATAACATCGAGCAAGCGAATGCAACTTTAACTGGTAACTTATAAGATTAACTGAGAGGACCTTCTTTTATGAGAGGTCCTTTTTAATATGTAGACAATGCAAATAAAGTGAACAAATTTTAAACTTATTTCCACATTCATCATCGATTTTCTATTAATGCTAAAATACTTTTTTAAATTTTTTAGAAAATTGGTCGCTGTCTTAATCCGACAATCTTCTACAATTCTTAATAAAGTTCAAGTTTATATGCGTTAAAAGTGAAAAATATGAATGAAATTTTATACTAAATCAGAAAATTGCAAATTATCATAAGGAATCTCAAGGTGATATTGTATATTTATTCGTAATTATTCATTCGACAAATTCGACATTTTTACGACAAACGTAATAATGACAACGGTTTCATGAATAGTGATTCATTTGGTAAAAAATGTTTTTGAATTTTTTTTGCATAAATACAAGGTAAAAATATATATTTGTAGAATATTAAGACATAGAAGAATTTCATAGATTGTAATGAGGTGAGGATGTTGCTTTTGACACGACCAACTGAGTTTGATGTGCATTTATTTCATGAAGGAAGTTTATATCACAGCTATGAATGCTTTGGTGCACATATTGTAAAAAAAGGAAATAAAGTTGGAACGACTTTTACATTGTGGGCTCCACATGCGAAGGGTGTCTCGGTTGTTGGGGACTTTAATAAGTGGAATGGTTCTAAACATAAAATGGAGAAGTTGAATGATGAAGGAATATGGACGCTTACGATTCCTGAAATCGGTCATGGGACGATTTATAAATATGAGATTTTAACAAAAAGTGATGAAGTTTTATTAAAAAGTGATCCTTATGCATTTTATAGTGAGATTCGACCGAATACTGCTTCAGTTGTTTACGATCTCTCGGGTTATAAATGGAAAGATTCCAAATACCGTAAGCAGAAATTTAAAAAATCAGTTTATGAAGAGCCGGTTTTAATCTATGAAGTACATTTAGGATCTTGGAAAAAGAAAGAAAATGGAGACTTTTATACATACGCTGAACTTGCTTCGGAGTTAATTCCGTATGTTAAAGAGCATGGTTTTACCCATATTGAAATACTACCTTTAGTAGAGCATCCGTATGATCGTTCTTGGGGATATCAGGGTGTAGGATACTTTTCGGCTACTAGTCGATACGGCAACCCACATGAATTAATGAACTTTATCGATGAGTGTCATCAAAATAGCATAGGTGTCATTATGGATTGGGTACCAGGTCATTTTTGTAAGGATTCACATGGTTTATACATGTTTGATGGAGAACCAACATATGAATATGAAGGTTATGATGAAAGAGAAAATGAAGTATGGGGAACTGCAAATTTTGATTTATCAAAACCAGAGGTAAAATCATTTCTTATTTCAAATGCATTATTTTGGTTAGATTACTTTCATATTGATGGATTCAGAGTAGATGCTGTTGCAAATATTCTTTATTGGAAAAATAAAAATGAAGAAAATCCTTACGCAACTTCATTTTTAAGAAAATTAAATGAGGTTGTATTCGAGCATGATTCACAAGTATTAATGATAGCAGAAGATTCTACAGACTGGCCATTAGTTACTGCGCCTACTTACGAAGGTGGATTAGGCTTCAATTTTAAGTGGAATATGGGTTGGATGAACGATGTTTTGACATATATGGAGACATACCCAACTGAAAGGAAGCATCATCATAATCGGATGACTTTCTCGTTTTTATATGCCTTCTCGGAAAATTTTGTTTTGCCTTTTTCGCATGATGAGGTAGTTCATGGCAAAAAGTCTTTACTCAACAAAATGCCAGGTTCGTATGAAGAAAAGTTCGCTCAATTAAGAGCCTTATATGGGTATTATTTATCTCACCCTGGAAAGAAGCTTTTGTTTATGGGCAGTGAATTTGGGCAATTTGATGAATGGAAGGATTTAGAGCAAGTTGATTGGATGATTAAAGATTATGAATATCATGCAAAGATGAACGAGTACGTAAAAGAATTATTATCGATTTACAAAAAAAATAAATCACTTTATGAAGTTGATAACCATTGGGATGGATTCTCTTGGATTGATGCAAATAATGCTGAACAAAGTGTATTTTCTTTTATCCGTAAAGGTAAAAACAAGGATGATTATGTAATCGTAATCTGTAATTTCAGAGAGATTTCATATGATACATATCGAATTGGAGTACCTGCTAAGCACCGATATAAGGAATTGCTTTCTAGCGAATATGTACAATTTGGTGGAGATCGTAAAATAAATCGTTCTGTTATTGAGGCAGAAGAAAAACCATTCCACGGTTTACCATATAGCATTCAAATCGCACTACCTGCTTTTAGTTTCACAATTATTCGTCCAGTAAAAATGCGAAAGGGGATTAGCAGCAATGGTTCAGAAAAAATGCGTAGCAATGTTACTAGCAGGGGGAAAAGGGAGTAGATTAAGTTCTCTTACTAAGGAGCTAGCAAAGCCAGCAGTAGCTTTTGGAGGTAAATATCGCATCATCGATTTTACATTAAGTAATTGTACAAATTCAGGTATTGATACTGTCGGAGTTCTAACTCAATATCAGCCACTTGTATTAAATTCATATATTGGAATTGGAAGTGCGTGGGATTTAGACAGATTAAATGGAGGAGTTACAGTTTTACCGCCATATTCTGAAGCATCAGGTGTTAAATGGTATACAGGAACAGCAAGTGCGATTTATCAAAATTTAAATTATATAAAGCAATATCATCCTGAATATGTGTTAATTCTTTCAGGAGATCATATATACAAAATGGACTATAGCAAGATGCTAGAGTATCACATTGAAAAAGAAGCAGATGTATCGATTTCGGTCATTGAGGTTCCAATCGAAGAAGCTAATCGTTTTGGCATTATGAATACAAATGATGAAATGGACATTATAGAATTTGAAGAAAAGCCTCAATATCCGAAGAGTAATCTAGCGTCAATGGGGATTTATATTTTCAAATGGAATGTATTAAAAGAATTTTTAGAGATGGATGATCGAAACCCAGAATCAAGTAATGATTTTGGAAAAGATGTTATTCCACTTTTATTAGAAGAAAAGAAAAAAATAGTAGCATATCCATTCCAAGGTTATTGGAAAGATGTAGGAACTGTTAAAAGTCTATGGGAAGCAAATATGGATTTGTTAAACGAAGAAAGTGAATTAAATATCTATGACCGCGATTGGCGAATTTACTCAGTTAATCCAAATCAACCACCACAATACATTGCTCCAACGGCAATCGTTGAAGATTCACTTATTAATGAAGGGTGTGTCGTTGAAGGCTATGTTTCACATTCTGTGTTATTCCAAGGGGTTACAATTGGAGAAGGTAGTATGATTAAGGATTCTGTTGTAATGCCAGGTTGCGTAATTGGAAAAGATGTTCGAATAGAAAATGCAGTAGTGGCTCCTGGGATGGTTATTGCCGATGGAAGTTTATTGCGTCCTGAGAAGGAGTATGAAGAAGTAATTTTAATTACGAACGAAGAATAAGAGGTGGCTCATTCCTCAAATAGAAAAATAGATTGAGAGGGAAATTTAATGAAACATACAATGCTAGGAATAATTGAGGCGTCTACACATTTTGAATCTTTAAAACCGTTAACACAGCATCGACCACTTGCTACGCTTCCTTACGCTGGTCGTTACCGTTTAATCGATTTTATGTTAAGTAATATGGTAAACTCAGGCATTACAAGTGTTGCTGTATTTCCTGATCAACCTTACCGTTCAATTATTGATCATTTAGGCTCCGGTAAACATTGGGACTTAAATCGTAAAAAGGATGGATTATTTATTTTTACTCCAGAGCCAAATGATGGAGCTTTTGGGACATTTGATTTCATTGAAAAGCATATCCAATTTTTACAACGTTCTACTCAAAAGTATGTAGTTGTAGCTAATACTTATACGATTTGTTCTGTTGATTTTAGACCAATTTTAAAGAGACATATCGAAACGAATGCTCAAATTACTGAATTAAAACAATTTGGTAAGTCTCTAAACATATATATCCTAGAAAAGGATTTATTGTTAAAGTTATTTGAAAACTTCCATGAAAAAGGTTATGAAACAATTATGGACGTTGTACGTGATCAAAATAATGAGGTCGATTTAAGCGGGTATGAAATTCCTCAGCAAGTTGCAATCATTCAAACGATCGAGGATTATTTCGAGCAAAGTATGAAATTATTAAATCCTGAAACGTGGAATCAATTATTCTTAAAATCTTATCCGGTTTTTACAAAAGTAAAAGATGAGCCACCTACTAAATACTCTAAAGAAGCAATCGTTAAAAATTCTATTGTAGCGAATGGTTGTGTAATAGAAGGTACAGTAGAAAACAGTATTATCTCAAGAGCAGTGAAAATTGGAAAAAATACAATTATTCGCAATTGTATTGTTATGCAAAAATCAAACATTGGAGATAACTGTATATTAGATGGAGTTATCTTAGATAAAGATGTACGTATTGAAGATGGTGTTGAAATAAAAGGGAGCTTAAGTGAGCCAGTAGTGCTTCAAAAAGGTTCAGTTCAAGGAGCGTTGATTCAGTGGTAAATGTTTTATATATTGTTTCAGAATGCGTACCGTTTGTTAAATCAGGAGGGCTTGCAGATGTTGCAGGCGCTCTTCCTAAATATTTGAATAAGTTAAACATGAATGTAAGAGTCATGCTTCCATTTTACTCATTAATCCCTGCTAAATATCGAGAAGAAGCCAAGCTAGTAAAAGAACTTTCTATAAATCTAGGATGGAGAAAACAGTATTGTGGATTATATGAATTGAATGTTGAAGGGACAACTTATTATTTTATTGATAACGAATACTATTTTAACCGCGATAAATTGTATGGTCATTTCGATGACGGAGAGCGTTATGCATTTTTTTCTTTAGCGGCAATTGAATGTATTCGTGAATTAGATTTTATTCCAGATGTCATTCACTGCCATGATTGGCACACTGCAATGATCCCATTCTTCATGAAAGAGTATGATGCCTTAAAAGACATTAATCCAGATATGAAATCTGTTTTTACAATCCATAATTTACAATTCCAAGGCGTTTTTTCAAAGGTAGTAATGGATGATATTTTGGGGATTGATGAACAATATTTCCGCGATGATTACTTGAAGTTTTATGATTGCATCAACTTTATGAAAGCTGGAATTATTTCTAGTGATATCGTAACAACTGTAAGTCCAACATATAAAGAAGAAATTAAGCATGAGTTTTTTGGAGAGCAATTAGATGGGCTTTTACGTGAGCATAATCACAAACTTTTCGGAATTGTAAACGGGATCGATGAAACAATTTATAATCCGTCTACTGATCGGAAAATCCATTCTAACTATGATGAATTTACAATTGAAAACAAACTAGAAAACAAATTAAAGTTACAAGAGTCATTGGCTTTAAAAATGGATGAAACAATTCCAGTTATTGCGATGGTTTCTCGTTTAACAAGTCAAAAAGGGATCGACCTCATTCAACATGTATTTCCTCAAATGATGGATCATGACGTCCAAGTTGTCATTTTAGGTACAGGTGACGAAGAGTTTGAAAACTTCTTCAAAGCAATGGAACATAATTACTATGAAAAAGTAAGAGCATATATTGGTTTTGATGAAAGTTTTGCCCATCAGATTTATGCAGGTGCTGATTTATTCTTAATGCCTTCATTATTCGAACCATGTGGTTTAGGTCAACTTATCGCAATGAAGTACGGTTGCGTCCCAATCGTAAGGGAAACTGGGGGGCTAAACGATACTGTCCAATCATATAATGAAGAGACGCATAGTGGAAACGGATTTACGTTTAAAAACTATAATGCTCACGATATGCTTCATACGATTGAACGTGGTTTGAGCATTTATGAGAACAAAAAGCAATGGAAAGCAGTTAGAAAAAATGCAATTAGTAGAGATTCAAGCTGGCTAAAATCTGCGAAAGAATATGCAAAATTATATATGCAATCATCGAAGTAAAAACTTTAAGGGCGAGGTGATTCCATGTTTTCTAGTGTGGAGGAATTTGAGTGGTGTTTTAAAGAAAAACTAGAAAGTATGCATGGAAAGAATATTGCAGAAAGCACTACTCAAGAGCAGTTTCAAACACTTGGAACAATGATTCGTGAACATATAAGCGGTAATTGGTTGGGAACGAGTGAACAGTATCGTTTAGAACGTAAAAAACAAGTTTATTATTTATCGATAGAGTTTTTATTAGGCAAACTCTTGAAAAGCAATCTAATTCATCTAGGACTTAGAGAGTTATGTGAATCTGGCCTAGAAAAATTAGGGATTTCTTTAAGTGATCTCGAAGAATTTGAAAGTGATGCAGGACTAGGAAATGGTGGTCTTGGTCGATTGGCTTCCTGTTTTCTTGATTCTTTAGCGTCACAGGATTTACCTGGTCATGGATGTGGTATTCGCTACAAACATGGCCTCTTCGACCAAAAAATTGTGGATGGGTATCAAGTAGAATTGCCTGAACAATGGTTGAAATACGGAAATGTATGGGAAGTTAGAAGAGATGATCAAGCAATCGAAGTTTTGTTTGGTGGGGAAGTAGAAGCATTTAATAATAAAAATAGATTAGAGTTTAGAATTCATGGAGCTGAAGCAATTACAGCGGTACCATACGATCTACCGATTATTGGGTATCATACAAATACTGTCAATACACTAAGATTATGGAGTGCTGAGGCATCTTCCCATTCATCCAATAAATCACTAATGAAATATAAAAGAGAAGCAGAAGCAGTTTCAGAATTTTTATATCCTGATGATACGCATGATGAAGGGAAAATACTACGTCTAAAACAACAATATTTTTTAGTCTCAGCGAGTATTCAAAGAATAGTAGATTCATATAAAGAACAATATGGAAATATTCGCAAGCTACACGAGGAAATTGCGATCCATGTAAATGACACTCATCCTGTCTTAGCAATCCCAGAATTAATGAGGATATTAATTGACGTTGAAAAGCTATCGTGGGAAGAAGCTTGGGAAATTACAACACAAACAATTTCTTATACAAATCATACTACATTATCAGAAGCTCTAGAAAAATGGCGAGTGGATTTGTTTAAGCCTTTATTACCAAGGATTTATATGATTGTTGAAGAAATAAATGAAAGATATTGTAATGAACTTTGGCAAAGATATCCTGGTGATTGGAATCGAATAGAGCAAATGGCAATTATTGCTCATGGAGTCGTTAAAATGGCCCACCTTGCCATTGTAGGGAGTAAAAGCGTTAACGGTGTAGCTGAAATTCATACTGAAATATTAAAACAAAGAGAAATGAAGCTTTTTTATGAGTATGAGCCATATAAGTTTAATAATAAAACGAATGGGATAACTCATAGAAGATGGTTACTCCAATGTAATCCAGAGCTTAGTAGCTTATTAAATGAATCAATTGGTGACGGGTGGATCCATGAGCCAACTCAGCTTGAAAATCTATTAAAGTATCAAAAGGATGAAGCCTTTTTAACGAAATTTATGGACGTAAAGAAAAAAAGAAAAGAAGTACTCGAAAATTACGTTCACTATACAAATGGCATTGCCCTAGATACAGATTCTATATTTGATATTCAAGTAAAAAGGATGCATGCGTATAAGAGACAATTATTAAATGTTTTACATATCATGTATCTTTATAATCGCTTAAAGGAAGATTCGCATTTCAAAATGCATCCTAGAACCTTCATTTTTGGAGCGAAAGCATCACCAGGTTATTATTTTGCTAAAAAAATCATAAAATTAATTCATTCGGTGGCTGATGTTGTGAATCATGATTCCTATATTAGTCAATATATTAAAGTGATTTTTATTGAAAACTATCGGGTTTCATTAGGGGAAATCATTTTTCCAGCAGCGGATGTAAGTGAACAGATTTCAACTGCAAGTAAAGAAGCATCAGGTACTGGAAATATGAAGTTTATGATGAATGGTGCATTAACAATTGGAACGTTGGATGGAGCAAATATTGAAATTTTAAGAGAAGTTGGCGAGGAGAATATTTTTACATTCGGTCTGACTGCTGATGAAGTATTAAATTACTATCAGCATGGTGGATATAAAAGTAGTGATTATTACCATCATGATCAGCGAATAAAAAAAGTATTAGATCAATTACTGCATGGTTTATTTCCATTGCCTAGAGAAGAATTTGAACCAATTTTTGACTCGCTTATGTCGTATAATGATGAGTATTTCTTACTTAGAGACTTCTCATCATATGTAAAAGCACATGAATGTATTAATTCTACTTATCAAAATAAAAAAGACTGGGCATTAAAAAGTCTGCACAATGTCGCGAAATCAGGATTTTTCACGAGTGATCGAACAATCCGTCAATATGCAACAGATATTTGGAATATACATCAAAGAACTTTACATCACTCTTAACCTCCTTGTAGCAATAGGGAGGTTTTTCACTTAATCGTAAGATAAGAGAAAGGAGAGATAGATTGAAATTCCTTTCAGTTGACTATGATAAGGCATTAGATTTATTACTGTGTTGCGAACAGGCATATGTACAATTTGATAATGATGGTAAATTTATGATTCCAGCAACTTATTCATTAGTAGATACAATCAAAGCATGCGCAATTGTTGAGCAAGAATGGTTTGGTTATATCATTGAAAATGAAGATTCTTTGATCATCGTATTTAGAGGGACAAAATCAGATTTAGATTGGTTAGCTGATTTAAAAATTGATCAAGATTTATTTCCATTTGTGATGGATGGCGGGAGTGTACATTCAGGTTTCCTATCAATTTATCAATCTTGTAGAGAAATGCTATTAGCAATCGTAAAAGAGAAGGCCCTATCCAAAAAAATATTCATAACCGGGCATAGTTTAGGTGGTTCATTAGCTACGTTATTAGGATATGAGTTAGCGATGACAGGAATTTGCAATCCAAATGTTTATACCTTTGGCTCTCCGAAAGTTGGTAATATAAAGTTTAAAGAAAAATATGATGAATTTGTTCGTCATAGTATGAGATTTGTTAATTTATATGATATCGTTCCATTAAGCCCACCTTTTAAAGTAGAAGTGAAGCCTTTGAACATTTTCCTAGAGTATGTTCAAGTAAAACATGGAATCACTTTTTCACTTAATAAAGGAACCATTGCAAAAAGTCATCATTTATCGGCATATATTGAGGGAGTAAAAGAGATGAAGGAGAAGTATGATTATACGCCTACATTTACTTATAAACTTCGTGAAGATGAGTCGGTTGAAGAAATAATTTAATGACAAAAAAACTAGTCACATATTATGACTAGTTTTTTTGTGTAGAAAATCCTGTAAATCAGATTTTCAGGATGATTTAAAATGCTTGTCTTTCTAGTCTTGGAGTTATTTTTGCTAGTAAAGAACACCGTTCAGTAGATAAAGCAATAAAGAAAGCGAGCTTTAGGCTTGCAGTCTTTTGAAAAATTAATCGTTGCCATCTAAAAGATTACCAAGGCCACCAAGTATGCTTCCTTCTTCTCTAGAAGAAGTAGGTAAATATTGACCAATTCGTGAAGCTAATCTTGCTAATGTTAATGATTGAACCCAAATTGTCCCAGGACCTTGAAGAGTTGCGAAGAATAGGCCTTCTCCTCCAAATAGCGCAGTTTTTACATTTCCAACATATTCAATTTCGTAATGCACATCACCAGTGAAAGCAACAATACAGCCAGTATCAATTTTGATTTTTTCTCCAGGTTGAAGTGTTTTTTGATAAATTGAACCACCAGCATGCAGGAAAGCAAGACCATCACCCTCGATTTTTTGCATGATGAAACCTTCTCCACCAAATAGACCAGTGCTTAATTTTTTTCTAAATTCGATTCCAACTGAAACACCTTTTGCTGCTGCTAAAAATGCATCTTTTTGACAAATAACTTTGTTCCCATATTCATTTAAATCTAGCGGAATAATCGTTCCAGGATATGGTGCGGAGAAGCTTACTGATTTTAATGAGTTGGATTTGTTCGTAAAACTAGTCATAAACAAGCTTTCGCCAGTAACAAGTCGCTTTCCAGCACCTACTAATTTTCCAAATAATCCACCAGACTGTGAAGAGCCATCTCCGAAAATTGTTTCAAGTTCGATGCCATCATCCATCATCATCATTGCGCCTGCTTCTGCTACAACGGTTTCCTTTGGATCAAGCTCAACTTGTACAAATTGCATATCCTGTCCATGAATTTTATATGTAACTTCATGTGAATTTCTCATTTACATTCCTCCCAATAATCTAACTATACAAATATTGTAATACGAAAATCTAGTTTTTTAAGTATAAAAAATTAGATAAATTATTACAGAATCCTCATTTATTATGACTAAGTAAGACCAAAATAAACCATTTTTAAAGGAAAATAATGCTTTAAAATGTATAAAAGATAAATAGTATGAATAATATAAAAAATTCTTTCAATTGCCCTTTAGTGTCATTGACGCACTTTTTCTTATATGATATATTTAAATTACTATTAACTGCATATTTATTTGAAGGTAAGAAATTAACGATACATTTGCTCTACAAAATGATTAGAAACGCTCATTTTTCTTTGTCTTGAAAAGAAGTTTTGACCACTTTCAATGTTGTAGCAATCTTAACTGATTGGACAATGACGTTCTTTTTCTTTATCCTCTTTTATGCACGCTTTAATAGTGTATATATGTATTTTGAGGAGGTATTATCGATGGAATTCGGTAAAGTTAAATGGTTTAACAGCGAAAAAGGTTTTGGATTTATCCAAACTGAAGGTGGAAACGACGTATTCGTACACTTCTCTGCAATTCAAGGCGAAGGCTTCAAAACATTAGAAGAAGGTCAAGATGTTGAATTCGAAATCATCGAAGGTAACCGTGGACCACAAGCTGCTAACGTAAACAAAAAATAATTTTTGTTATGTTCAAGGCATCCTTTTATAGGATGCCTTTTTATTTTAAACTACTAAACTATAAATTTAATACGTAAATCGTATAATTTAAATAAGTTGCAAAAATTGACCAAATTGTATAGGGGATTAGTAAAAGGGAAGATACTTTTGAATGTCTATAAGCAATCAATACCAAAATGATTGCAGTAACTGCTACGAATCCACAATCAATTGTAGCCAATCGTAAATCCTGTTGCTTGAATTCGAAGTAAATAAATAACTGATTAAATAAATAGTTAATGCTAAATACAATATAAAACCATTTTACCTTTTTAAAGGGTTCTTCTTTCGAAACAATTACGCAAACGCTTAAAGAAATGAAAGAGTATAAAAATGCGCATATCATACCGATCGTTTTTTCTGATGGCGTATAGTTTGGTTTAACTAAATTACTATACCAATCTTGATTTATAGGAAATAATAATGAAGCAATAAAAAATAAACAATATAATAAGAAAAATAATACAATTAATTTTTTATTCATAAAACCTCCTTAAATTAAATAGTCTTGTATCAGTATATGTTTATAATTTAAGAATATAAAAAAACGACCACATAATTATGGTCGTTTTTGAACGCTGTAAAAAAAATTTGCTAAATAATTACCAAATTTTCGTAAAGGAAGTTGAGTGATGTTAATTTAAACTATCGCTTTCCATTGAGCAAAACCTAAGCCTACTTAGTACTTTTCGATGTCTTTTACATCAATTTCGGATAATTCTCCGTTTAGAGCTTGTTCTTCGTAGTCATCAAGATCTTGTTCATATTGTTCGTGCTTTTTTGTTGGATAAACCGTACGATTTTTACCGTGTATATCTGTACCAATAAAGTTTTCAAATTCCTCAACATACCCTACGTTTTCGTAACTTTCCGTATATGTGTCTTCATATTCCTCGATATTGTTAAATTCAAAATCAGAAGGTGTTTGAGAGCTACCATATCGTTCAACATCTTGCAAAGAATCTTCAGGGTCATACATCATAGAGCGATCTTTTGGATCTCTACTAAATGGTGGATTTAAAATTTCTTCTTCAATTGGACGATCATATTCCCTATTTGAACTAGAGATGTGTTGATCATGTGTATGTTCTATCATTGCTTTTGCTGTTGGAAGGGCTTCTAGTCGTTCAAGTGGTATTTCCTCGCCACTTATTTCGCAAATACCATAAGTTCCATTTTCAATTTTTTGTAAAGCGATATTTACATCCGTTAGTTCGTTTCTTAAATGCTCATGAAGTGAAATATCTTTTTCTCGTTCATATAATTCAGTACCTAAGTCACCAGGATGATTATCTGCAAGTGAAAGTTCATCGACAGAATCTCTTAATGAATATGGAGTAAAAGCTGGGTCATTTAATCTTTCTTCTATATGCTCTTTTTGTTTAAGTAGTTCGTTTTTAAATGTTTGAATTTGTGATTGTGAAAGCATCATGCTCCCCCTTTTCAATAAAATATGGCTAATCCTATTTTGTTCAAAAAGGGGGAAAACATGAATTAAGTTTTTTGAGGAATTGAAAGGTCATATTTAGGAAAAAATATTTCCAATTATTAAGCCTATAACAAGAAGGAATCCCATTATAGTATTTGTTTTTGCTGTTGCTACCATGGCTGGCATCATTTCCATTGGTTGTGTTTTGCCAATAAATCCTTTAGTTGCTTTTATTGCTAAAGGAATACTTACTAAAGAGATAAGTGCAAATGGAGTAATTAAATTCGTCATAACAAAAGCAACAATTAAAGCATAAGCAACTGCGAACATTGAACCAATAAAAATAATTGAATTCTTTTTACCTAATAAGATAACAAGCGTTTTTCGTCCATTTTCCTTGTCGTTATCTAGGTCTCGAATATTATTTGCAGTTAAAATTGCACCAATCGTAATTGATGTTGGTAATGAAAGTAAAATCACCTTTGTTGGGACACTTCCAGCTTGGATATAGTATGTGATTCCAATAATTACAACACCCATAAAAAATCCTGCAACTAATTCACCAAATGGAGTATATGCAATTGGAAAAGGTCCTCCAGTATAAAAATAAGCAGCTGCCATACAAATAATTCCGATTACAGCAATCCACCAGCTACTTTGAATACAAATATAAATACCTAAAAGGATTGAAATACCAAAAAATGTAAAAGCAAGATTTAATACTGTTGAAGGTTTAATACCATCCCTTACGATTGCTCCACCGATACCAACTGAACCTTCATGATCTAAACCTCTTTTATAATCATAATACTCATTAATCATATTTGCAGCGGCTTGTATCAGTAAACTTGCTATTAGCATTGCAAGAAATAATAGTAAATGAAATGAATCATCCATATGAGCTAAAATAGTACCAATTGCAACAGGAATGAATGCTGCGGTTAATGTATGTGGTCGTAACAAATTCCACCAAGTTCGAAAACCTGTTGAGGAAGTTGGTGACTGAGTAGATGGTTGCATGTTTACATCCTCCTTAATAATATTATTTGAAAATGTAGGTCATTTTACTTTAAAAAAGTATGGACGAACTTCATAAAATTGACAGTCTACATTCATCGTTGTATCTTTAGTTATATCATGTATTTAACGTATATTTAAGCTAGGGGGAACTAGTATGCTTAGAACAGGTCAACTGGAATCGATTGCTTTTTTTGAGCACTCTCTTCAGCAGGCACAAGCTTGTTCAAAACGCTTTATTTGTAAAGTGGAAAAAATAATGAATATTCATCCCCTAAGTGTTTACCATTTTTATCGTGAATTGGGTTTTACTGAACGTTTTTATTGGTCAAACCAAGAAAACTCGTTAATTCTCACAGGAATTGGTACTTTAGTTCCTTTTCATAATAGTACAGAAGAACAGTATTCTGCAATAGAAAAAGAATGGAAACGCTTTGGAGAGCAAGTGTATATCGAGCATGAGAATTGCTTTGGTACGGGACCTTTGGCTCTTGGGGGTTTCTCTTTTTTTGATAATTATAAAAATGATCAAGATTGGAAGGAATTTGGCACTTCTCATTTCTATGTACCCAAATTAATGGTTACGGTTACAAACGAAGGAACATTCATCACTACTAACTATGAAATCAATGATCAAACTTCATTAGAAGATTTATTGCTTCAATATAAGGAGTATGATGATTATCTAGAACGTTTTGGGATGAAACAGCCAAGCTTCACCCAGTCGGAATTCATAAAAAAAGATGAATATGAACCAAATAAATGGATACAAAGCGTAAAAAATGCAATTCAAAAAATGAAGGATGAACAATTAGAAAAAGTTGTATTAAATCGTACTTTAAACGCAACATTTTCAGCTGAAGTAAACTCTTCAAAAGTAATTTACGAACTTGAAGCTACGAGAAATGTAAACTTTATAATCACATATCAATTAAAGGATACTGTATTTATTAGCGCAACACCAGAAAGATTAATTTCTAAAAAAAATGATACAGTTTCTTCGATGTGCCTTGCAGGATCTGCTGCAAAAGGAAAAACAAGAGAAGAAAATGCCGAAGCTGCTAATTGGTTGTTAAATAGTAAAAAGAATAATGATGAACATGCATTTGTTGTAAACTATATAAGAGAAACGCTGAAACATTATTGTAATGAATTATCCATTCCATTAAAACCTAGGATTATGGCAACAAAAAGTTTATTACATTTATTTACACCAGTTGAAGGAACGTTATTAAACCATGTTTCTTTATTTGAATTAATTCAAGCATTACATCCGACACCAGCACTTGGTGGGTTTCCAAAAGAAGAGGCGTGTAAACTAATTCGAGATTTAGAGCCTGTTGATCGTGGTTGGTACGGTGCACCTATTGGGTGGATTGATCTAAACACTAATGGTGATTTTGCTGTTGGAATACGTAGTGCTCTAATAAAAGGTGAAAAAGCAAAATTATATGCCGGCTGTGGTGTTGTACAAGATTCGAAACCAGAAGAAGAATTTTTTGAAACTGGTGTAAAGTTTCTGCCAATGCTAAATGCATTAGGAGGGTTACGAAATGAAAGATAATGAAGCACTAACGAAATATATTGGTGCTCTTGTAGATGAATTAAGTGCATTAAATATTCAACATGTGGTGATTAGTCCCGGTTCGCGTTCTACACCCATTTCAATGCTAGTAAACGAACACCCAAAATTAAAATCTTATATCGCAGTAGATGAAAGGGGAGCAGGTTTTTTTGCCTTAGGAATCGCAAAAAGCACTAAGCAGCCTACAGTTTTAATATGTACTTCAGGAACTGCAGCTTCTAACTATTTACCAGCAATTTCTGAAGCGAAAGAATCGAGAATACCCTTAATTGTACTGACTGCAGATCGCCCACATGAACTTCGAGATATTGGTGCACCACAAGCGATGAATCAAATTGGTTTATATGGTTCATTCGTAAAGCAGTTTATTGAACTTGCTGTACCAGAAGCTTCAGAAGCAATGTACCAATATGCTCGAACAAGTATCAATCGACTTTTCCGTTCTTGTATGACTGCTCCAAAAGGGCCAGTACATATGAATGTGCCGCTTCGTGAGCCATTAGTTCCAAATTTTGAGATTGAAGATTTATTTTCAGCAGGTAAACGTAAAGCTTCTGCACATACAATGCTGACTAAAACTCTCGCTACAATATCAAAAGAAACAACTGAAGAGATTGTTGAGCTTTTTCAAAGAAATAGAAAAGGCTTATTAGTTTGTGGACCGTATGTAGAGGAAAAAGCTTTAAAATCAATCTTTGGTTTAGGAGCATTATTAAATTTTCCTGTCCTATGTGATCCTCTTTCAAATGGAAGATCAATTAGCGATGAAAACAATCTAGTTGATACGTACGATACCTTTCTTCGTTTTGAAGAAATCGTTGATGAATTAGATGCGGAAGTAATCGTTAGATTTGGTGCAATGCCAGTTTCTAAAACATTTAACCAATATGTACAAAAGCAAAAAAACTGTGAGTTAATTGTGATCGATGAGGGAGATTTATGGAGAGATCCTACTTTAAAAGCCACTCGAATGATTTCATGTGATGATTTTGAATTTTGCAACGCAGTGATGGCAACTTACCAAAAGACAAGTAATCTAGATAATGATTGGTTAAATAAATGGATTTCAATCAATCAAAAAACAAAAAATGGACTGCAACAAGCAGAACAGTTTGATGAACTTTTTGAAGGGAAAATTGTTCAAGTTTTAGCAAAGTGTTTAGAAGAGGATAGTACAGTATTTGTTTCGAATAGTATGCCAATCCGTGATGTAGATACATTTTTACTATCACAATCTAAAAGGTTAAGAATTGCTTGTAATCGAGGTGTAAATGGTATTGACGGTACGATTGCTACTGCCTTAGGAATAGCAGCTGCAGGAGAAAGAGTGACATTATTAATTGGTGATTTATCTTTCTACCATGATCTTAATAGCCTAGTCTTATCTAAATTGCACGGATTGCCATTAAGAGTAATTCTTGTGAATAATGATGGAGGAGGAATTTTTTCTTTCTTACCTCAATCAAAAGAAGAGAAACATTTCGAAGCACTATTCGGTACACCGTTAGGATTGGAATTTGAGCATGCGACTAGCCTTTTTGGAGGAGTTCATACAAAAATAAATAATTGGTTTGAACTTGAAGCTGCTATTTCTCAAAAGAATTATGGCTTACATGTCATTGAGATCCAAACAAATCGACAAGAAAATTATGATTTACATCAAAAAGTTTGGAGTATCGTAAAAAAAGAATACGAGAAATGAAATTAGGTGTTCTATTTATGAAAATAGAAATAAATGGTGTAAGCTATTCCTATACTGAATCGGGCCAAGGACAAACAGTACTTTTATTTCATGGATTTACGGGATCAAAGGAAACTTGGGTAAATTTAATAAAAAATTTAGAGCAAAATTTTCATGTGATCGCAATTGATTTGTTAGGACATGGGGAAACTGACAGTCCAGATTCTGAAGTAAGGTATCAAATGGAACATGCTGCTAAAGATATTCATGATCTTTTAGAAAAGAAGGAAATTGATTCCGTTCACCTTTTAGGTTATTCGATGGGTGGTAGACTAGCCCTCTATTTCGCTTTAACTTACCCAAGTAAAATTCAATCGCTTATTTTAGAAAGCTGTACTGCTGGTCTTGTAACCAAGGATGAAAGATTAGCGCGAATTAAACAGGATGATTATTTGTCATTAATGATCTTAAACGAAGGAATTGAAGCTTTCGTAAATTATTGGGAAAATATCCCTTTATTTTCAACTCAAAAAAACTTAACTTCAGATTCAAAGGAAATGATTAAACAAGGCAGGTTAAACCAGTCACCTATCGGTTTAAGCAATAGCCTAAAAGGGATGGGGACAGGGGTTCAGCCTTCATTATGGGATGAATTAAATCAATTAAATAAACCTACCTTGTTAGTTTGTGGAGAATTTGATGAAAAGTTTTGTTTAATAATGGGGAAAATGAACGAGAAGCTAAAGAATAGTGAAATCATAAAAATTCCTCGTGCAGGGCATGCAATTCATGTGGAACAATCAGAAATATTTGCTACAATAGTAAGTGAGTTTTTTTTGAAAAGAGAACAGGAGGAAATATCTCATGACAATTGAATGGGTACAAGAAAGAAAGTATGAAGAAATTTTATATTCTACATATAATGGTATAGCTAAAATATCAATCAATCGTCCACACGTACATAACGCATTTACACCATTAACAGTATCAGAAATGATCGATGCATTTGCTTGGGCAAGAGATGATGAAAAAATTGGTGTTATCATTTTAACAGGTGAAGGCGGAAAAGCTTTCTGTTCAGGTGGTGACCAAAGTGTTCGCGGACATGGTGGTTATGTAGGACAAGACCGTATTCCTCGTCTAAACGTATTAGATTTACAACGTTTAATCCGTGTTATACCTAAACCAGTTATTGCGATGGTTGCAGGTTATGCAATTGGTGGAGGAAATGTATTAAACGTAGTTTGTGACTTAACAATCGCTGCTGAAAACGCTAAATTTGGACAAACTGGTCCAAATGTAGGTAGCTTTGATGCTGGTTATGGTTCAGGCTATTTAGCACGTATTGTTGGTCATAAAAAAGCTCGTGAAATTTGGTACCTATGCCGTCAATACAATGCCGGGGAAGCATTAGATATGGGATTAGTAAATAAAGTTGTACCATTAGAAGAATTAGAAGCTGAAACAGTTAAATGGGCTGAAGAAATGCTTGAAAAGAGCCCAACAGCTCTTCGTTTCTTAAAAGCTGCAATGAATGCAGATACTGATGGTTTAGCTGGACTTCAACAACTAGCTGGAGATGCAACACTTCTTTACTACACAACTGATGAAGCAAAAGAAGGTCGCGATGCATTTAAAGAAAAACGTCAACCTGACTTCGGTCAATTCCCACGTTTCCCTTGATTTGAAAAGATTAAAAGCTTGATGAGCAATCATCAAGCTTTTTTTGAATGATATGAATAAAAGTCAGGAAGTGTTTTTGATGAACCAAATTCCAAATTTTTTGCTAGAAAGAGTAAGACTAACTCCTAATCGAATAGCAATTGCTACTGATGTAGAGGAAATTACGTTTAAGGATTTACATGATCGAGTTTTACATCTCGCAAGTAAATTTTACAATTGTGGCATAAAAGACGGAACCCATGTGTCTGTTTTGATGAATAATTCAATTGAATTTATTGTTGTTGTTCATGCTCTGCATTATATCGGTGCTACTTCTATTTTACTAAATATAAGATTGAGCAATGATGAAATCCTATACCAATTAAGAAACAGTGATACTGAATTTTTAATCACAGCGAGTTCAAATACGATAGATTTACCTGAAAAAATTAAACTGTTGGATATAAGTGAAATGGATCGATATGAATCAAAGGATTTTCCAATCCAGTCTACTTATGACGGTGATAAAATCGCTACAATGATGTACACATCCGGTACAACTGGTTTTCCTAAAGCGGTTTTACAAACTTATAGTAATCATTGGAGCAGTGCGATTGCTTCAGTCTTAAATTTGGGGCTAATTCAAGATGACGTGTGGCTAGTTTGTCTCCCAATGTTTCATGTAGGTGGTCTATCAACCGTATATAAAAGTGCAATTTATGGCATGAAAATCGTATTATCCGATAAAGCTGAAGCTCATATCATTAAGGACTGTATTAAGAAACATAAAATTACGATTTTATCTGTTGTCACAAAAGTTTTAAATGATTTATTAACGATTGCTGATGGATCGAATGGTTTAACTAGTGTAAGAGCCGCTTTACTTGGTGGAGGTCCTGCACCATTACCTCTTTTACAAAAAGCTACGTCATTAAACGTACCAGTATATCAAACATACGGGATGACGGAGACTTGTTCACAAATCGCAACATTATCTCCTGAATTTATGCTTTCTAAAATCGGTTCGGCTGGGAAAGCATTATTTGGGTGTACGCTTGAAATTAGAGAAAATAATCGAATTTGTTTACCAGGAGAAGTCGGTGAAATTGTCGTCAAGGGACCAAATGTGAGTAATGGTTATTATAAAATGAATAAGTCTAGTGATTCATTAGGGTATCTGTTTACTGGTGATTTAGGTTATGTAGATGAAGATGGCTTTTTATTTGTAGTTGATCGTCGAAATGACTTAATCATTTCTGGTGGGGAGAATATTTATCCTGCAGAAATAGAATCAGTGTTATTATCTCACCCAGCTATATTGGAAGCTGGAGTAACTGGTAAAGAGGACTTAAAGTGGGGGAAAGTACCTGTTGGTTTTATTGTGAGTAAATCAGAAAATCCACCATCACAAGAAGAAGTAATTGAATACTGTCGTGGGAAACTTGCTGGATTCAAAATTCCAAAACAAATCGTATACGTAGAGAGTTTGCCAAGAAACGCAACGAATAAATTAGTTAGAAGAGAGCTACTTAAGCTTTTATAAGGGGATTTGACCATGTGGATTCAAGAAATTGAATTATTTTTAATTGAACAGTCTCTAAAGATACCTTTTAAAACAAGTTATGGTATATATGAACAACGTGAAAGTATTTTGGTTAAAATCTCTGATGAAAATGGTGTCTTCGGATTTGGAGAAGTCGTTGCTTTTTCAGAACCATGGTACACGGATGAGACGATTAAAACTGCACTTCATATTTTACAAGATTTCTTCATACCTACATTATTCAAAAACCATTTTAATCACCCTAGTGAAGTAGCGAATCATTTAAACCAATTTAAAGGTCATAAAATGGCCAAAGCGGGGCTTGAAGGTGCATATTGGGATTTGTATTGTAAATACCATTCGATTTCATTAGCGGAAGCCCTAGGGGGCAATAAAGATGAAATACCTGTTGGTGTAGTAGTTAGTATAGATGAACCCCAAAAAATGATAAAGCAAATCAGTGATTATTTGGCTATTGGATATGAACGATTTAAAGTGAAAGTATCAAAAGAAAATGACTTTGAAATCGTTTCATCGATTCGTCAAAGTTTTCCTTCAATCCCACTAATGATTGATGCGAACTCATCGTATTCTTTAGATGACATCCCACAACTAAAAAAATTAGATCAATTGGATTTATTAATGATTGAACAGCCTTTCGGTGAACGCCAATTTATTGAACATGCCGTTCTTCAAAAAGAAATGAACACACCTATTTGTTTAGATGAGAGTATTTATTCTTTGGAAGATGTTCAAATAGCATATCAACTAGAAGCATGTAAGATTATAACGGTAAAACCTGGTAGAGTTGGAGGATTATCTGAATCACTAGAAATACATAATTATTGTATGGAAAAGAATATTCCAATTTGGGTTGGAGGCATGATTGAAACTGGAATCTCTAGAATCCAAAACGTTGCATTAGCCTCTTTGGCTGGTTTTACAATTCCTGGAGATATCTCTGAATCAAATAGACATTGGGACCAAGATGTTATAATTCCAGAGGTAACATTAATTAATGGGAAAGTTAAAGTTCCAAAAGGCGAAGGTTTAGGCGTAGAAGTAGATGAAGAGAGGATTAGGAGACTATCAAAAAAAATTTACAAATATACAATTCAAAAATAAAAGGATATCAAAGCATAAAAAATACGGTCAAATTAACTTTTACATGTTTCAAGTTTCTTTGACCGTATCTTTTTTTATTTTTTCAGGAACTGGATCAAAACCACCGGGATGAAAAGGATGACACTTAAGTATTCTCTTTGTGGTTAAAAATGAACCTTTAAGAGCTCCATGTGTTTGAATTGCTTCTAAACCATAATTTGAACATGTAGGGTAAAATCTACAAGATGGTGGCGTTGCCGGTGAAATCCATTTTTGATAAAACCTTATGATGCCAATTAATATTTTATTCATATACGACCTTCACTTGTTGTAAATTATTTATCATCATGGTTATTTTTCATTTTTACGTCTTCTAATTTATCTATTTTATGTTGTACGCCATAACCTTTATTTACAGAAACTACGAATGCGCCAAATACAACAACGATAATTATACCACTAACAACTAAAACTCCTGTCATCATGTTATATCCTCCTATATAGTTATACTACTATGATATAGTATACTGTCCAATATGCAAGGCATTCAAATATTTTCATTAGGTTTTATGAATATTATTTTAATATTGATGAAACATTTTAATAGAAATAGTACAATGGATAAACAAGTATGAATGTAGGAAGGTTAAAATGTACATATTTAAAGATTTTTACCATAATACAGTAGAATTATCATTTGAAAAGCATCCATTTTCGGCCAATCCTAAGCATGTTTGGGTTATTAGTAGATACAATGACCAATGGCTTCTAACTGATCATCAGAGAAGAGGATATGAATTCCCAGGTGGCAAAGTTGAAGAAGGTGAAACACCAGAAGAAGCAGCTAAACGTGAAGTATTAGAAGAAACTGGAGGAATTGTTTCTAAAATTAATTATTTAGGGCAATATCGTGTTACAGGTAGAGACAAAATTATTATAAAAAACATCTATTTTGCTGAAATAGGAGAACTTTTAACACAAAATCATTATTTTGAAACAAACGGTCCGGTATTAATAAATGAATTTCCTCCAAATATCAAAAAAGATCGCCGATATAGTTTTATTATGCGAGATGAAGTATTTTCACATAGCTTAAATTATTTGAAATCTTCGGTTTTGGATGCGTAAAAAAGCTCACTTTTTAAAGTGAGCTTTTTTCATAGCGATGAAATTTTAAAGGGGCTAAATTGAAAAATACAAGCACTGCTAATGTAAGTCGTAAAATACATTGATTGGAGTGAAAGGTGCGAGACTCCTATGGGAGTAGCGGGAAGGGTGAGACCAGAAAAGAGCAGGAAAGGCAGGGAAGCATATAAGACATAAAATCCTTAGTGGAAATCAATATAATTCTCTAATGTCTATTTATATCTTTTCCTTTCTCCTTGATCCTGCCTTTCCTTGATCCTGCTCTTAAGAAAGCGAGCATCCTGTAACGGAAATCAATTCATTTTTAACAGAACCTATTTTTTAATTGTTTTTCTTTCAATATACTCAACAATAATATACATCAATCCAGCACACACACTTATAATTAATACACTCATAAGCACAAGTGTGAAATTAAATACTTGGAAACCATATACAATTAAATAGCCAAGGCCACTTTTTGAAACTAAAAACTCTCCGACAATCACTCCTACCCAAGCTAATCCGACATTTACTTTTAAAGTTGAAATGACGGTAGGTATACTAGCAGGAAAGATGACATTTTTAAATATTTGAGTTTTAGTAGCTCCAAAACTTTTAATCACTTTTATATAATTTTCATCAACTTGTAAAAAAGCTTGATAGATAACCAAGGCTGTAATAACAAAACTAATAATGATCCCCATCGCAATGATTGAAGAATACGAAGCTCCAAAAATAACAATGATAATCGGCCCTAGTGCAACTTTGGGCATCGCATTAAAGACGACTAAAAACGGATCAAGTACCTTTGAAGCAAATGGGTACCACCAAAGAACGATAGCGAGTATGACACCAATAATTGTTCCTAAAGCAAAACCAATAAGTGTTTCAACGATTGTTGTCATTGCATCATGATAAATCGTACCATCTGATAATTTTGAAATGAATAAATCATAAATTTTAGTAGGTGAACTAAATAATAAAGGATCAATTATTTTTCGATGACTTAATAGTTCCCAAGCAATAAAGAATAAAACAATAATTAAAAGTTGAAAGAAAAAAACGAGTAGCTTTTTACGGCGATTTTTTTTTGCAATAAGTGAATGATAGGCTTGTAATTCGTCGTTAATTTTATCCACGTTTCTCTAGCTCCTTCCAAATAGAAGAAACATAAGAAGAAAAAGGTGCTTGTTGTCGCGTTTCAAAAGGGGAATGAATTCGTAGTGCCTCTGGTAAGGTGAATATTTTGGATATCTTAGTAGGAACATTTGTGAGAGTAATAACACGATCACACATAGCTACAGCTTCCTCAATATCATGAGTGACTAATATTGCAGTCGTATTTAACTTTTTAAATAGGTTGAATACTAATTCTTCAAGTTTTACTTTATTTTGATAATCAAGTGCAGAGAAGGGTTCATCAAGTAATACGATTGAAGGACTTGTAGAAAGTGTTCGAACTAATGCAACTCGTTGTCGCATCCCTCCAGAAAGTTCTCTTGGGTATGAATTTTCATAATCCTTTAATCCAACTTCATTTAACAATTCAAGTGTTCGATTTTTATTTTCTTCCGTATCCTTGCCTAGAATTTGAAGACCTAGGAAAATATTTTCTTTAATCGTTTTCCAAGGGAACAAATAGTCATGTTGAAGCATATAACCAATTTCTCCCGTTTTGATATCGTAAGGCTTTCCTTTAAACTCAACAGTTCCAGCATATGGTGTGAGCAATGAAGAAATGATAGACAATAACGTGCTTTTACCACAACCACTCGGACCTAAAACAGATAAAAACTCGCCTTTCTCAACTTCAAAAGTTAAGCTATCCAATATTTTTACCGCTTTTTCCTTCGATAAAAAAACATGTGATATATGATTAATCGTAAGATAACTCATTTTGATTACCTACTATTTCTCCGTAGATTTTTGAGCAAATTTTGTATCAACTAAAGTTGAATGTGGAATTTGTTTTGGCAATTCTCCTGCATTTTTCATTATTGTTTGAAGATTATTCCACTCATCTTCATCTAAAATTGGATTTGTTGCGTAAGAGTTTTGCGATTTATATCGATCAATTACTTTTATTGAAATATCTAAAGGTGTGTCTTTAAAGAATGGTGCTACACTTTTTGCAATTTCTTCTGCTGAATGTGAATCAACCCATTGCTGAGCTTCATAAATAGCATCTGTAAATTTTTGTGCTGTTTTTGCATTTTTCTTTAAAAAACTTTCCTTTGCAATAAATGCTGTGTATGGAACTTTTCCAGACTCTAGACCAAATGATGCAACGATTTTACCTTTACCTTCTTTTTCCATAATACTAGCTGTCGGCTCAAATAATTGAACATATTCACCAGTACCTGATGCATATGCATTCGCTATATTTGCGAAGTCAATATTTTGAATAAGGTTTAAATCTTTATGAGGATTTATCCCATGTTTACTCAACACATATTCGCCAACCATTTGTGGCATGCCACCTTTACGCTGACCTAAAAATGTTTTGCCTTTAAGTTGATCCCAACTAAATGGCCCAGTTTGATTCCTTGCAACTAAAAACGTTCCATCAGTTTGAGTTAGTTGTGCAAAGCTTTTTACTGGATCATTTGCTCCTTGAGAGTAAACATAAATTGTTGTTTCTGGTCCTACCAATCCGATATCAGTACCGCCAGAAAGAACTGCAGTCATCGTTTTATCTCCGCCAAAAGTAGTTGTTAATTCAACGTCCAATCCATGCTTTTTAAATATACCTTCACTAATCGCAACGTATTCAGGAGCATAAAATAGTGAGCGTGTAACTTCCGCAACTCTAACCTTTGTATTACCATTTTTAGTTGTATCTTTTGAACAAGCTCCTAAAATAGAAGCAACTAATAAAAATAAAACAACTAACCATTTAATTTTCATTAAATCCCTCCTAGGTAAAAATATACAATTAGCCTATGCGGGAGGAGAAAATGGGTGAATGCGGAGTTCATAAAGGACTTTTGGCTAGACAAAAAAAGAGCTGCTTAATATAAGCAACTCTTTTTGATTTATATGATTATTTTAATGGTCCGCCAAGTTCAGCTAATTGAGCGTCGAAGCCTTCGAATTTTTTGAAGTTTTCTTTGAATTTAGAAACTAATTCTTGAGCTTTTTGATCATAAGCTGCTTTATCTTCCCAAGTTGTTGATGGTACTAATACACTATCAGGTACACCAGGTACATGGGTCGGAATTGCTAGACCGAAAAACTCGTCTTGAGTAGTTTCAACGTTGTTTAAATCACCTTCAAGAGCAGCGTGAACCATTGCTCTTGTGTATGAAAGGTTCATACGTTTACCTACGCCGTATTCTCCACCAGTCCAACCAGTGTTTACTAAGAATACATTAACGTTATGTTTTTCGATTTTTTCACCAAGCATTTTTGCATATTCTACAGCTGGAAGCGGTAAGAATGGTGATCCGAAACATGTAGAGAATGTTACTTGTGGAGAAGTAACACCACGTTCTGTACCAGCTAATTTACTAGTAAATCCGCTTAAGAAATGGTACATTGCTTGTTCTTTCGTTAATTTGCTGATTGGAGGTAATACTCCGAATGCATCAGCTGTTAAAAAGATAATTGCATGTGGATGCCCTGCAACGCTTGGTTCTACGATATTTTGAATTGCTTGCATTGGATAAGCAGCACGTGTATTTTCTGTTAATGAAGTATCATCATAGTCAGCTAAACGACCATTTGGACTAACAACAACATTTTCTAAAACTGTACCAAATTTAATTGCAGAGAAAATTTGAGGCTCTTTTTCATATGTTAAATTGATACATTTAGCGTAGCAACCGCCTTCAATATTAAATACACCATTATCTGACCAGCCATGCTCGTCATCACCGATTAATTTACGGTCTGCATCAGCAGATAATGTAGTTTTACCAGTTCCTGAAAGTCCGAAAAATAATGCTACATCGCCTTCGCTGCCAACATTAGCAGAGCAGTGCATAGGTAATACATTATTTTGTGGTAATAGGAAGTTCATAATTGAGAAGATAGATTTTTTCATTTCTCCAGCGTATTCCGTGCCGCCAATCAAGATAATTTTCTTCTCAAATGATATAATAACAAAAGCCTCTGAATTTGTTCCGTCAACTACTGGATCTGCTTTAAATGTAGGAGCAGATACAATTGTAAATTCTGCTTCATGAGAAAGTAGCTCTTGTTCAGTTGGACGAATAAATAATTGGTGAGCAAATAGATTATGCCATGCAAATTCGTTAATAACTTGGATTGGTAAGCGGTACTCAGTATCTGCACCAGCGAATCCTTTAAATGAGAATAATTCATTTCTATCTTTTAAGTAGTTAAGTACTTTGCTATATAATTTTTCGAATACGTCAGCAGAGATTGGTTGGTTTACTGAACCCCAATCGATTAAATTTTCAACAGATGCCTCTTTAACAATAAATTTATCCTTAGGTGAACGTCCAGTATATTTACCTGTTGAAACGCTAACTGCTCCCGTTGACGTTAAAATTCCTTCTTGTCTTGTTAGAACTTTTTCAACTAACTCAGAAACGCTAAGTTGGTTATACATTTGATTACTTGAAAGTAATTCGTTTAATTCAATATTTACATCAACTGTCTTCATATACTAATACCATCCTTTAAATATAATTTGTCTGCCATGTAGGTATCTCGATAAATAGTATAACACATTTATTTTAATAGTGTATACTATTACTTGGAAAAATGTGTTACGATTTTATTTAAAAAATAAATATGAGCAACAGTTTATATATAAAATTCAAACTTACGATTTTTTGACTGATTAGAAACGTGTTTTTAAGGTGCTTTGATACTGAAATTGGGTCGACAAAATAAGATATACATTAGTATTTTCCAATTATATATAAATGAATGTAGAGATGTCGGAAATGAGCGATTGTCAAATAATATCAACACAATGAGAAAATTGTTGACAAGAAAGTGAAATTTTAATATGATACTTTTCATACGGATACTCTCTTATCCCGAGTAGGTGGAGGGATACAGGCCCTACGAAGCCCAGCAACCTCACTTTAAGTGAAAGGTGCTGAACCTGATGCAAGACAGTTTTTTTGTCTTGGACGATAAGAGCGAAAGGCAAATAACCAAGAATCCTTTCCTCAAGCAATAGTTGATAAGAGGAAGGCTTTTTTTTTGCTCAAAACTTAAATGCAGTGGCGATTTCGTAATTTACACTGAGTTATCTTTATCTTAAATGGGGAACATAAGTATAGGACAAAATTTTTCTATTCTTATGTTGAGAAAAAAGAGATCCGTCAATTCAATTTAGGAGGGGACTCAATGTCACAACGTCGTTTATTTACTTCAGAATCAGTTACAGAAGGACATCCAGATAAAATCTGTGACCAAATTTCAGATTCAATTCTTGATGCAATTTTATCAAATGATCCGAATGCTCGTGTAGCAGCGGAAACATCAGTTACAACAGGATTAGTTCTTGTTGCAGGTGAAATCACAACTTCTACTTATGTAGATATTCCAAAAATCGTTCGCGAAACAATCCGTGAAATCGGTTATGACCGTGCAAAATATGGATTTGATGCAGATACATGTGCAGTTTTAACTTCTATCGATGAGCAATCAGCAGATATCGCTTTAGGTGTAGACCAAGCGTTAGAAGCACGTGAAGGTAGCATGACAGATGAAGAAATCGAAGCAATCGGAGCAGGAGACCAAGGTTTAATGTTCGGATTTGCAGTAAATGAAACACCTGAATTAATGCCACTTCCAATTTCTTTATCTCATAAAATTGCTCGCCGTCTTACTGAAGTAAGAAAAAATGAAACAGTTTCTTACCTACGTCCAGATGGTAAAACTCAAGTAACAGTTGAGTATGATGAAAACAATAAACCAGTTCGTATCGATGCAATCGTTGTGTCTACACAACATGGTCCAGAAGCTACTCAAGCTCAAATTGAAAATGATATTAAAGAACTTGTAATTAAACCAGTTGTACCAGCTGAGTTAATTGATGAAAATACAAAATTCTTTATCAACCCAACAGGTCGTTTCGTTATCGGTGGACCTCAAGGGGATGCAGGATTAACAGGTCGTAAAATCATCGTTGATACTTACGGTGGATATGCTCGCCATGGTGGTGGTGCATTCTCTGGTAAGGATGCAACAAAAGTAGACCGTTCTGCTGCTTATGCTGCTCGTTACGTTGCGAAAAACATCGTTGCTGCAGGTTTAGCTGATAAAGCTGAAGTTCAATTAGCATACGCTATTGGTGTTGCTAAACCAGTTTCTATAGCAATTGATACTTTTGGTACAGGTAAAGTTTCAGAAGAGAAATTAGTTGAAGTAATTCGCAATAACTTTGACTTACGTCCAGCTGGAATCATTAAAATGTTAGACTTACGTCGTCCTATTTACAAACAAACTGCTGCTTATGGTCACTTTGGCCGTACAGATATCGACCTTCCTTGGGAGCGTACTGATAAAGCAGAAACTTTAAGAACTGAAGCAGGTCTATAATAAGAAATTCAAGGCTGAATATAGCTAATACTATATTCAGTCTTTTTTTTGCATTAAGAAAGCTTGTTGCGGTGTAGAAAACTAAGACATAGTTGCCAATTTAAGCTATTTCATTTATATAGGTTTTGTACATTGGCATACTTAAATGACAATTTTCATAGGTTTAAATGACTAAATTAAAGTCATTATTGGAGGAACCTATGAAAGCAATCATTTGTACAAAATATGGTCCACCAGAAGTTCTTCAACTAAAAGAAGTTGAAAAACCTACAATAAACGATGACGAAGTATTAATTAAAATCTACTCAGCGACAGTAACAGCAGGAGATGTAAAAATTCGAAGCTCCGATTTCCCTTTTATGTACTGGCTACCATCACGACTTATATTTGGGTTAACGAAACCAAGAAATAAAATTCCTGGGAGTGAGTTTGCGGGTGAAATTGTTTCAATTGGAAAAAATGTAAAAAAATTTAGTAAAGGTGACCAAGTTTTCGGCTTTAGCGGAATGGGCTTTGGTTCGAATGCAGAGTATATTTCTTTACCTGAAGAAGGGATCATCTTAAAAAAACCAATCAATATGTCATTTGAGCAAGCCGCAGCTGTACCTGTGGGAGCAATTACAGCACTACATTTCCTTAGAAAAGGTATTATACAAAATGGACAAAAAGTACTTATTTACGGTGCTTCTGGAAGTGTAGGAACTTATGCAGTACAGCTTGCAAAATACTTTAGTACTGAGGTTACTGCAGTATGTAGTACATCAAATATAGAATTAGTTAAAGCGCTTGGGGCAAATAAAGTAATTGATTATACAAAAAATGACATAGCACAATGTAATGAAACTTATGACATCATTTTTGACACTGTAGGAAAGAGTTCTTTTTTGGATTGTAAAAGATTACTTAACAAAGATGGCGTTTATTTACTAGGTGCAGTATGGAAGCTTTCAGTGTATGCTCGAGCGTTTTTGAATAACATGACAAGTAACAAAAAAATTATCTATGGGGTAGCAAATGTTAGTAGGGAAGATTTAACTTATTTAAAAGCTCTTATTGAAGCTGAAAAGTTAAAAGCAGTAATTGATCGGCAGTATCCAATAGATCAAATTTCAGAGGCGCATCGTTATGTCGAAAAGGGGCATAAAAAGGGAAATGTAGTAATCAATATAAAGAGTAATACTTCATCCTAAAGTGAAAAATAAAGCCCATAAAAATATGCTATCTAAAAAGAAACCCTCAAATATCTCTGAGGGTTTTACTTTTTAAAGATTTTCATTTTGCTGTCTTATTTCTTCACCGGCTAAAATCATATTTGCAGTCTCTAATTTGCGCTGCTTGTCTACAGAATTGCCAGGTTCAAGATTATTAAGATTAGCCTGAATAGTCATTTGCTCTTCATTTATGAGGGGTTTCTTTTCTTTGCTCAAATGGCACCTCCTAAGTTCAATGATGTTAGTCTTAACGAAATGAAAATCTTCATTCAAAAAGATATTTTATTTGCTTAATTCTTGTACTAACTTTTTGAATGTGAAAAAAGCAGGTTTGGGCGTATAATCATCCTTCATAATTCCAAATTGATGGAATAAGTCATCTTTAGAGCTATCTGCATCTCTAAGTCCAAAAAACTCATAATGAGTAATATTTAATTCTTGGCGAAGGGAATAGACTGTTCGAATTACTTTTTCTAATACAATGGCTTGTTGGTTATAAGACCGTTCAACTTGAATAAAAGGATTTTTTCCAGTCGGCCAACCGTTCTCTGTAATGCGGATAGGGATAGAAAAAGGGATTCCAACACTAGTCAACGTGTCACGAAATTTCCGAAGAGTGATGTCTATTTTATTTGAGACATCTTCAATTTTAAGTGGCTCCTCGAATACATCCACATAAAAATTATGACCTATATAATCGATAGAATGAATTAAATTATCTCCACCAATTTCCATTAATTTATTCCAAAATTGAGGGATTGTCTTTTCCCCTTCTGGAACCGATCCAAAACCAATTTTTATATTTAAGTTATTTTTTGAAATTTCCTCTTTGGCAGTTAGTACACCTTGTGTAAGTGCATCTAAAACATATGGCTTAGAGCCATCCATAAACGTTAAATTTGGCTCATTTGTAATTTGAATCGAATCAAGTAAATTGCCATATTCTTTTATTACTTTACGAACGAAATTTAACCAGAAGTCTAGCGACAAACTAGGATCCTGAAGACAGCCAATTGTTAAATCACCTAATAATCCTGCCTTTTTATATCGGTTAAGAGCATTGAAAACCTTGTCCTCTGTTTCAGGTCCCATATAAACAGCATAAGTTCTTGGCAAAAGTTTTTTTACTTCGCTTCTAATTTCATTAAGTGCGCCCGAGATTTTTTCGTAATTATCCTCAGGTCCAATTGCTAATCCTATAGGGGTACCAGCTACACTAAGAGGATAAATTCCAAAAGTAAAACCAGTTGAAATCATACGACTATACTCCTTTTGTATTTAGTAAATGTTTATTTACTAAATTGTTTTATTTTTCGTTAAATTATGTTATTATTTAAGTTGATATCGAGTAAATAATAAACTTTTATTTACTTTATGTCAATTTTAGAATTTTTCTTAGAAAGGTAATGTTAAAAGAATGGATTCAAAAGCAAATCAAATAGCAGAGAAGTTTGTTCGATTACTTCCGTTGGTCTTTAATAAGTTAAATAAGCCAGGCTCAAAAAATTCTCTAAAGAAAAAGCAGGATGAGCTAACACATTTGCAATATCACATACTTGAGGAATTGTTTCAAACAGTTGAAGGTATTTCACTAACCGAGCTAGCTCAAAATATAAGTATTTCAAAACAGCAAATGACTCCACTAATTATGAAACTAGAGGAAAAAGAGTATGTTACAAAAATTCCAGATGCTAATGATAAACGTAGTTTTAATATTGTATTAACTGAAAAAGGCAAACAAATTGTCACGAAACGTTGGGAGGATTTTTATCATCTTTTTTGTGAACGGATTGGACAACTTGATGAAGATGATTTAACTGATTTAGATTATTCAATGCATAAGATAATACGAATACTTGGAAAATTGGAATAGTATAGACTTTAAATGCCAAATAATAGAAAATCTTGAACTTTGTTTATGAATCATTTATCATGATTTTATACAAAAGCATAAAGATAATGTATAACCTCATTGATATGGTATGAGGGTCTCTACCAGGAACCGTAAAATCCTGATTACGAAAAAGAATGTATTTAACTACATTTTTCTTCGTAATCAGGATTTTTTTTATTTTTCGCACTATTTTTATAAAAAGATCTAGGAGGTAATTCTATGAAAACAGTTTATTATAATGCAACATTTTTTACGATGGATAAAGAAAATCATATTTTTGATAATGGTATGATGGTCGTACAGGATCAACTAATTACCTATATCGGTGAACATTCTAAAGAACGAATGAAGGATGTAGATCATGTTGTTAATCTTAATGGTAAATGGGTTATGCCTGGTCTTGTGAATACACATTCCCACATTTTGATGACATTATTACGTGGCATTGGCGATGATATGTTGTTAAAGCCTTGGCTTGAAACTAAAATTTGGCCAATTGAAAGACAATATACAACAGAGATTGCTTCTATGAGTGCACAACTAGGTATTTTAGAGATGGTGAAGTCAGGAACAACAACATTCTCTGATATGTTTAATCCAAATGGGATTGATCCTAATATAGTAATGGAGACAATTGGTGAAACAGGAATTCGTGGAGCATTTTCTTATTCAATATTTAGCTTTGGTACAGAAGAAGAGCAGAAAATGAATCTTTTAGGTGCTGAGCAGTTTTCTAAAGATTACAAAAAAATTGCTGATGGCCGTCTAACAACAATGGTTGCCCCTCATAGTCCGTATGCTTGTACACCTGAAGCATTGATTGAAAGTGCGCGTATCGCGAAGGAAAACGATTTAATGGTACACATCCATGTTTCTGAAACTGATTTTGAAATACAAGATATAGAGAATCGTTACTCAAACAGACCAGTTGAACATCTTCGCAAATTAGGAGTTTTTGATCAACCAACCGTTATGGCTCATGGTGTTGTACTGAATGATGAAGAGAGAGCCATTTTAAAACAATATGATGTACGAGTTGCACATAATCCGATTAGTAATTTGAAGCTTGGTTCTGGGATTGCAGATGTAGTTAGTCTTTTAGAAGCAGGAGTAAAGGTTGGTATAGCAACAGATAGCACAGCATCTAACAATAATCTCGATATGTTTGAAGAAGTAAGGACAGCTGCACTTTTACAAAAGGGTATGTATAAAGACGCTACTAAATTTCCAGCACAAACTGCATTAACTTTAGCTACTCGTGGAGGAGCTGAAGTAATTGGAATGGGACATACAGGATCTCTTGAAGAGAATAAGAAGGCAGATTTTATAACAATTTATCCACATGATAAGGAGCATTTACAACCAATTAGTGCTGCTTATTCACATTTACTATATGCTGCACGTGGTAGTGATGTATGTGATGTTTATATTGATGGAAACGCAATTGTAAAAAATCGTATTTGTTTAACAATCGATGAAGAAAAAGTAATTTCAGAAGTAAATCGTCTTCAGAATTCATTATTAAATAACCTATAAATTTGACGACAAAAAATCCTGAATATCAAATAAGATATTCAGGATTTTAGTCTATAGGTAACGTTCTATTAAACTGATTTGAAGACTGAAAGGTCCATTATAAGTATCGTTCATTGATTATTTTTAAATGATGTAACTCGTGACCAGCAATAATGTAAGCAAGTGCACGAGGGGTTGTTGGAGAATTCAGAACCATACCAAACTTTGTAAATGATTCATCGGATAAAATTGAAAGTAATGACAATGTCGCTTGGCGAACAATAGTATATTCGTGAATAAGTTGCTCTTGCTCTAGACGATTAAAGTCTGCATTTTCGTTATAAGAATTCTCATCAAATGATGGTAAAGGTGCTTGATCTCCTCTAGCAATCGCTAGTAGTCGATAACACATTATTCTTTCAGTATCTGTAAGATGTCCAATGACTTCTTTAATACTCCATTTTCCTTCTGCATATCGATATTCCGATTTTTCTTTTGAAATTGATTTAAAAAAACTAGATGATTCATTTAATTGTGTTTTTAGGATTTCAATTAGATCCCCTTCAGGAACAAGACTGATATAACCTTCAAAATGTGGATTGTATTCATTTAACTCTGGTTTCAAAAGCATTAAAGTCCCTCCAATTTTTATAAACTGACTCTGTTATAAATACGAGATTAAAAGAATCCGTAGTTTGTTTGAAAAAACTGTGGAGATTATGTGAAAGAAAGTTAACAGAGTGAATTATAACAATAAAGAAATTATATCTTATGGTAAAATTATGTAAATAGAAGTTTGAAAAATAAAAATATTAAGGATAATTAATATGTAATCAGCTTGCTCAGGGTTTTGCGGGAAATGAATGTACGGTTCAATTCTATGTATAATTCATTTGCATGTCACTAATCAAATACTATTAGAAGGTAAATAAAATTTATTAAAAACGATAAGGGAGATTAGTAGAATCAGAGGGGCTTGAAATGCGGTTTGAGTGAAGGCTCTATTTAAATTATTTTTAAATAAAGATATGAGATGAGGAATATTATGGAGATTAAAGGGATTAATCATCTGCTGTTTTCTGTTTCCAACCTTGAAACTTCAATAGAGTTTTATAAAAATGTTTTTGATGCAGTACTATTAGTGAAAGGGAGAACAACAGCATATTTTGATTTAATGGGAATATGGCTAGCTTTAAATGAAGAAAAAGACATAGCTAGAAATGAAATTCATCAATCATATACACATTTGGCCTTTACGATTGATGAAAAAGATTTCGAAAAAATGTACGATAAATTAATCCAACTTAATGTCCAGATCTGGAATGGCCGTGATAGAGATGAACGAGATAAAAAATCAATCTATTTCACTGACCCAGATGGGCATAAATTTGAATTTCATACAGGTACGTTGAAAGATCGAATGGAATATTATAAGCAATCAAAAACGCATATGGATTTTTATATTTGACGTTTAAACGAACATTGTATCAAAAAATATCTTGAATTAAAGATGTTTTTTGATACAATGTAGTTAAAGGTTAGTATTTTTTCACTGATTAAATTGATTTTATTGGTACTAATCAAATGTTTTAAATAAAGTGTATGAAGAATTTTTTAGATTTTTTTATCTCGAATTAAAGATATCTCTTATTAAAATTGATTAAAGTTAAAGTTGTGAAACTCTTAAGAGATCAAAACGATAAAAACATTTAGAGGAGCGATAAATATGTTCGAAAAAATCAGTAGTAAGCAATTAGGTCACGCTGATCATGGTTGGTTAAATACAATTCATCATTTTTCATTTGCTAATTATTATGATCCAAATAACATGAATTTTGGTGTATTAAGAGTCTTAAACGATGATTTTATTAAAGCTAACAGAGGATTTAATACTCATCCGCATAATGATATGGAAATCGTAACGTATGTTATTAATGGTAAATTAACTCATGCCGATAGTATGGGAAATAAGCACGAAATAGGACGTGGCGATATACAATACATGAGTGCAGGTACTGGTGTATATCACAGTGAACATAACTTAGGAAATGAGTTGCTACGATTAATCCAATTATGGATAATTCCCGACAAAGCAGGTCATACTCCAAACTATGGCGATCTTGTTTCTGATTGGAGTGAAAGGGAAGGGAAATGGTATCATATGGTATCTCCAATTAATGGAAATGCTCCAATTAAAGTTCATCAAGATGCAAATATTTACTCGCTTGCATTAAATGGAGATGAAGAGATCTCTTTTGAAGTAAAAGAAGGAAGACAAGCGTATTTAGTTTTATTAGAAGGAAATGCAGTAATAAACGGAGAACTATTGGAAGCTAGTGATGCTGCAAAAATAATTGAAGAGGATATTCAAATAGTATCAAAAGATTTTTCACATTATTTAGTAGTAGAAATGAAAAAATAATTAAGTATAAAATCTTTGAAGCAAAGGGGAATACCTGATGAAAACGAATATTAAATGGGATGGAAAGTTAGCTTTTTCAGGAGTGACACCTTCTGGTCATAAAATTAAAATGGACACTGCAGAGTCTTTAGGTGGAGAGAATAGTGCACCAACACCAGTAGAATTATTAATCAATGCAGTTGCAGGTTGTACAGCTATCGACATTGTTTTAATTATTGGAAAAATGAGATTAAAATTAACTTCATTCGAAATAGAAATCGAAGGTGAGCGTGCAGAAGAACATCCTAAACGATTTACTGATATTCACTTACACTATATTTTAAATGGGGAATTAGATACAGAAAAAGTACGAAAAGCAATCAAATTATCCAAAGACAAATACTGTTCAGTTGCCCATTCATTAAACGCAAATATTACAGCTAGTTTCACCTTAAACGGTACAAAAGACGAAGAAATCCTTTAATAAAGTAGAAAATGAAAAGAACTCCTAAAGTAGGAGTTTTTTTTAGATTGGTGATATGTTTAGAAATCAAAAACATAATGAATTAAAAGAAATAATAAGTTGATATTTTTATTAAGTATGTACGAAGTAATGATTTTTTAATTGATTATAAGTTGAAGGAGAAACTCGTTTATTGATTATTCTAGTTTTATCTAGAATAATTTTTTTATTATGAAGTAGATTGGAACGAAAGGTTGCTCGACTCCTGTGGGAGATGCGGGAAGGCTGAGACCCCACAGGCTTGCCGAGGAGGCTCAGCTCACGCCCCGCGGAAAGCGAGCATCCTGTAGTGGAAATCATCGGTTAGCATACTTTAAGACAAGCAACAAAAGAGAATGCTTTCAACAGCATAAAAAAACTCCTAAAAAAGGAGTTCTTTTTTACTCTTCATTATCCAATTGCTTTTTTACATAAGTAGGAAGCATAAAGCATCCAACATGTAAATCAGTATTATAATACTTAGTTTCGATCCCTAACTTATTCCATTCATCAGCCTTAATATCTTTAATTGGGTCATATTTTTTAGAGGCAAAACCGAATAACCAATGCCCTGACGGATAAGTTGGCATATGAAATTGATATACTCTTGAAATTGGAAACGTTTCTTTAATTTTAGAATGTGCTCGTTTCATTTCATGCGCATAACTAGCATAATATGGACTTTCATGTTGATTAATTAAGATCCCTTCTTCACTTAATACCCGTTTACAGTTATTATAAAAAGCAACTGTAAATAATCCCTCACCAGGTCCTATTGGATCAGTTGAATCAACTAAAATCAAATCATAATAACCTTCGTCAGCTTCTTGTACAAATTTTAATCCGTCTTCAAAATAAAGGGTTAATCGTTCATCTTGATCTAATTTTGAAGCGGTTAACGGCAAGTATTGCTGGCAAAGTCTAACTACTCGCTCGTCAATTTCAACCATATCTACAACTTCTACAGTTGGATATCTTAGAACTTCTCGAGCTGTTCCTCCGTCTCCTCCACCTATAATTAACACTTTCTTAATTTTGGGGTTAACTGCCATAGATACATGAGTAATCATATCATGATAAATAAATTCATCTTTTTCCGTTACCATCATATACCCATCGAGTGTAAAAAATGTTCCAAATGTTTCGCTTCTAAAGAAATCGATTTGTTGAAATTCACTTTTCTCAGAATGAATGTGTTCTTGTACTTTTATAGAGAATTTAGTATCGTCTTGATGGTTTTCTGTATACCATAAATCCATTAAATTTTCCTCCAAACTTCGATCAACGACTTTTATGACATAAGGGTCATCATCATCATTAATCGTGATGGTTCCTTCTTCTTTTAAATACAGATAATGCTGAATTAATTCTGTTGAAATCAGTTCACCTGGTATACAAAGCGGAATACCAGGAGGATAAATCATAATTGATTCGCCACTAATTAAGCCACTAGCATCATGAATTGAGATGATACGTTTTGGATGATAATACGCTTCTCTAGGAGTCATGACCATTTTGGGATTTTTTAATGCAACACTAATATCTGTTTCTAGTTTTGGAAGCTTTCCATAATAGCGGTTACTAATATCTCTCAATGCGTTAACTAACGTTTGAATGGTATATTCATTATCACCTAGCGAGATAATTGCTAAAATGACGTTAGGTTCTGCAAGTTCGATTTGAATTTTGTATTGCTCAGCAAGCATGTCATATACTTTAAATCCAGACAATCCTAAATCAGATACTTTAACAACAAGTTTTAGCTCATCATAATCGAACACTCCGACCCCATTTCGATAGGAATCTCGAGTTATACACTTTAATCCATCTAGTTTGTTAATTTCTTCTTTAGCCTGCCTTGTCAAATTTAGTAGTTTTTCAAATCGCTCTTGACCCTCTAATACTAATTTCTTCCTAGCAACATCGATTGAACACATGAGTAGGTAAGATGCAGAGGTTGTTTGAAATAAATTAATCGTAGATCGAACTCTATTTTTAGTGATAATTCCATCATTGTGCAAAAGGACAGATGCTTGGGTTAATGCACCACCAGTTTTATGCAAACTAAGTGTTACAAGATCGGCACCAAGAAGAGCGGCATTACTTGGTAAATCTGGATGAAATGAAAAATGAGCACCATGTGCTTGATCTACTAATACAGGTATTCCACGTGAATGACCTATATCGATAATTTGTTTTAAATCTGATGTTGCTCCAAAATAAGTTGGATTAATGATAAGAATTGCTTTAACATCTGAGTTTAAATCTAATGCATGAAGAACAGATTTTACTGAAACACCATTAACAATTCCATATTCATAATCGATTTCTGGTTCAATAAATACTGGCTTTGCTCCCGCTAAGATTAATGCATTTATAGCGGATTTATGTACATTCCTAGGTAGTAGGATTTTATCTCCATGCTCAAGAGCACTCATAATCATATATTGAACTCCAGAAGTTGAACCATTTACTAGCATATAAGCGTGATCTGAATGAAAAGCATCTGCTAGTAAAGTTTCAGCTTCTTGTATTACACCTGTTGGATGCGATAAATTGTCAACACGCTTTGAAGAATTAACATCCATTTTCAGAGCCATCTCACTCCAAAGCTCCCTTAATTCCTCTAGTGAATTTCCTCTCTTATGCCCAGGAACATCAAAGCTTGTAATATCTTCCTTTGCATATCGGACTAATTCGGTTAAAAGCGGTGTTTTACTATGATCCATCATCCATCAATATCCTCCACATCAGGACCATTCCATAGGTTTTTTCCGTAAAAAATTTCATCCATTTCATATTTTACTTTTTCTTCTATCGCTTGAATTTCTTCTTGATCTAATTTATCTTTTGTATAGCCAAAGAGATAATTATCTAAATCAAATTGTTTCAATTTACATTTTGTATGAAAGATATTTTCTTGAAAAACATTCACATCAATCATTTGATATAAATCTTTTAATTTTTGTGGAATATAATTTTGGATTGAATTAATATCGTGATCAATAAATAATTTATAACCACTTACATCACGAGTAAATCCTCTTACTCGATAATCAATTGTCATAATATCAGCATCAAATTGATGAATTAAATAGTTTAGTGCTTTTAATGGAGATATCTCACCACAAGTAGAAACATCAATATCTGCTCTAAACGTACTAATTCCGTCATCAGGATGATATTCTGGATAAGTATGAACAGTTATATGGCTTTTATCTAAAGCGGCTACTACTAATTCAGGTAAAGGTCCAGGCGATTCAGCAAATGTTTCTGATGATGGATTATCTACAGGACCTTCTGAAACTAGAATCGTCACACTAGCCCCTTGAGGATCATAATCTTGTTTAGCAATGTTTAAGATGTGTGCACCAATGATATGCGTTACTTCAGTTAGTATTTTTGTTAAACGATCAGCATTATATTGTTCATCAATGTATTGGATATATGCTTCACGTTCTTCCTTTGTCTTTGTAAAACAAATATCGTACATATTAAAACTTAATGATTTCGTTAAGTTATTAAAACCATAAAGTTGAAAATTATTTGACGATGAAATATTCATCTATAGTCCTCCTAGTTTTACGAAGTGAAAAAAGTACGAACGAAAAGTAAAAGCGACTTTCAAATAGTCGCTGTGTAACTAGTCACTATGTATTGTTTGTTTTTGAATTATTCATTATTCACATAAGTTGATAAATAGAGTAGGATAAAAATATTTATTAGTTTATTGTTAATATTCAGAAAATAGAAAGCCTGAAAAATTCAGGCTTTCTTCGATAACAGAATAGGAGCATGAGGTGTAACGACTTGTTCATAATCCAATACTAGTTTATTAAATATACTATTCCAATCTTGTGTTAATGCATAATCCCTTGCCTTTTTTGACATACGCTTTAACATTTCTGTTTCATGCAAACAATCTTCGATAGCTTGGCAAAATGAAGATGTATTTTTTGGTTCGCAAAGAATACCAGTTGAGTAATCTCTTATAATGTTTCTAACGCCACCTGCACTCGCACCAATTACAGGTGTACCACAAGCCATTGCTTCAAGAACAACATTACCAAAAGTTTCAGTATCAGATGGGAAGACCATTAAATCGCTCATGCTGTAGATTTCAACTAATTCTTTCTTTTGGAGATAGCCAGTATAAATAATTTGATTTGTTCCGGTTTTATTCATCATTTCTTCTTTTTTTGGTCCGTCACCAACAATTAACCAAGTTAATTTTTTTCCGAATCGTTGTTTAGTATAGTTAATTATTTTGGATAAAGTTTCCAAATCTTTTTCGGGAGCAATTCTTCCAACGAAGCAAATTGTATATTTAGAGGTGATATTATACTTTTGTTTAATTTCATCATTGTTAGCCACGGGCTGAAAGATTGAACAGTCTACGCCATGAGTCCAGATCGAGACATTATTAAACCCTTTCGTAACTAAATGATTTAACGTATCGTTTGAAGGGACGAATATTTTTTGGGTTGGTTTATGGAACCAGTCTAAATATTTCCATAATATATTTTCTAGGAAAGTTAAATTATAGTATTCAAGATAATGATCAAAATTTGTATGATATGAAGCAACTAAAGGAATTTTCATCTTTTTAGCAATATGCAGACCGCTTAAACCAATTGTAAAAGGTGTTGCGATATGAATAATATCAGGGTTAAATTCCTTAAGTGTCTTTTTCATTTTGGAGAGGTTAGGAAATGAAATTTTGCACTCAGGGTAAATTTTAAAGGGCACAGCTTTCAAACGCGTCACATCTTTAGTCGAACATATACCATTATCTTCAGGAGCAAACACATGGTAAGAATGTCCATGATCTTTTAAATAATTTGTAAAACGGTTTAATGTTTTGGCAACACCATTCACTTGAGGAATATAGGTGTCTGTAAAAATAGCTATTCTCATAATTCTCCTCCTCACAAGTGATATAAAAAGAATTGTGTAATAATTGCTGTAAATGTACCAAGTAATATTCCACAAAATACATCTGAAGGGTAATGTAAGCCTAGATAAATTCGAGAAAAAGCAACACAAAATATAATTGGAAGTAAAATAAATGCTGTCATCGGTAAGTACATAATAATTGGTAGAACGACAGAAACAATTGCAGTCGTATGACCAGAAGGAAAAGAATGATCTTTTAAAGGTTTTTTTGGGACAAATGCACCTTCTAGTTTTAAATAAGGTCTTTTACGTGGATAAAATCGTTTAAGAAAATGGACAGGAATATGGCTAAGAGCAAGCGTGCAACAACTTAATATTGCTGCTTGATGCAATTCTCCACGAGAATAAAGTAATAAAATAAATGCTGAAACAATAGTGAAAGTAGCACCACCAAGATGTGTAATCGTACTAAAAAATAGATTCAAGTAACGTTGTTGGAATAACGAATTAACGCGGTAAAACAGCTGGCATTCATAAGTGTGGATCTTTTGAATAATTGCGCTCATTTTCATCCCTCATTTTTTAGTGTTATTTATAATTTCATTATAAAAAGTTAATATGGATTTAATTAGAAGCTTTTGTAAATGAATAATTTAAAAATGTAAATTATTATTAAAAAAGACAGAAGCATTAAACAATTTCCTAATCAATCGATTTCAAAGTAAACAGATTGTAAGATCCCAAAAAAAGAGGCCATCCCATCAGTCTTTTGACTAAGAGACGCCCGTTATGTTATTACGATTAAATATAAGATATTCACTAAGTACCAAAAATCAATAATTCTCTTTAAATCTGAGAAAGATGATCCGCTTCGGCTTGTTTATAAAATTGACCTTTTTCAATATACTCTTTTCGAATGCGATTGATATCTGCAATATCTTCTTCATTTAATTCTCGGATTACTTTTGCTGGTCTACCAAAAGCTAACGTATTTGGAGGAATTACTTTACCACCTGGAACAAGGCTTCCTGCACCAATCATTGCTCCTTCACCAATTTCAGCGCCGTCTAAAACGATGGAACCCATCCCGACTAACGCATTTTTTCGGATCGTACAGCTATGTAAAATCACACTATGTCCAATCGTTACACCATCTTCTAAAATTAGTGGACATTTAGGACTTTGGTGAAGTACAGATAAATCCTGTACATTTACATCATTTCCAATAATTGTATCATTCACATCTCCACGAATGACTGCACCGAAAAAAATACTACTATTTGCTCCAATTGTGACAGAACCAGTAACTGTTGCATTTGAAGCGATAAAAGCTGATGGTTCGATTTTGGGTTGTTTCCCTTTGTATGGTAATATCATACTATACCGTTGCCAAAATAAAAAAATACATATTGATTTGTTTATGAAAGATATTCTACTAATCACGACCAAATAAACATGCTGGCAACGAAGTTCACCTCCATAATATATACTTCATTATGAGTATAACTTATTTTAACAATGTGTAATTAATGAAAATGGGGAGGAGTGAAAAAATGTCACTACCTAAAAATCCGCTACACTTAATGCCAAAGGTTTATAAATCAGTGTTTCCTATTGTTCATCAGGAATTAGAGTATTGGAAAAATTTTGCAGAAACAATCCCAGATCCTGAACTTAGAAAACAAGCATTAATGAGCATCGATACAAAAACATTCCATTGTGAAGGTGGTGCAATTTTAGCATTACTTTCTGAAAAAAATTTAAAACCAGTTATCGAATTTATAGTTGCATATCAAACGATAAGTGATTATTTAGACAATCTATGTGATCGAAGTACTTCCCTCGATCCAGATGATTTTGAAGCATTACATGAGTCGATGATTGATGCAGTGAAATGTCAAAAATCCAATCAATTATATTATCGATTTAGAGAAGAACAAGATGATGGTGGCTATTTAAATGCTCTAGTTTCAAAATGCCATAATAGCTTGAATCAATCAAAGCATTATGAGGGGATAAAAGACTATTTAGTTCAATTAGCAGATTACTATTGTAAATTACAAATACATAAACACGTAAAAAAAGAAGAAAGAGTTCCTAGATTAACAAATTGGTTTGCAAAGTATCAACCTGATCTTTCCGACTTAGAATGGTATGAATTCTCTGCGTGTGCTGGTTCAACTCTTGGAATTTTTTGTTTAGTGTCTTATTCGTTTAATGAAGTGATTACCGAGAAATTATTTGAACAAGTTTATAAAAGCTACTTTCCATATGTTCAAGGTCTTCATATTCTACTAGATTATGTTATTGATCAGAAAGAAGATGAAGAAGGAGGGGATTTGAATTTTTGTAGTTACTACCCTTCAAAAGAAGTAATGTTGAATCGAATTGAGTATTTTTCAACTAAAAGTGATCAAGCACTTAAAAACTTAAAAGACTATCGGTTCCATCGTATGATTTATCAAGGATTACTTGGAATTTATTTAGCTGATAAAAAAATGGCAGGTCCAGCCGAAATGAAACGAATTCGAAGAGGGATTGTAAAAAATGGTGGACTAACATCATTCTTTTTCTACGGAAACGCAAAATTATATTTTAAATTAAAAGAGATGAAATTAAATAATAAAAAAGTGAAGCAATCAGTTTGATGCTTCACTTTTTTACGCTGTTGAAAAATAATCTTGTCAAATAATGACCAAATTTTTGTAAAGGAAGTTGAGTGATGTTCATTTCCACTACAGTATGCTCGCTTTCCATGGGGCGAAACCTGAGCCTCCTCGGCAAGCCTGCGGGGTCTTTAGCCTTTCCGCATTTCCCATAGGAGTCGAGCATCCTTTCGTTCCAATTAACTTATCCTTCAAAAAAAGTATTCATTAAAAACGATTTAAATTTAATCAGTTTAACGACAAATTCAAAAAAAGCATCGTCTTATAAGATTGGAATTCATTTTTCTAAAAATTAGTATTTAATAGTTTAAACTTATAAAAAGTTAAGGAGAAGGAAAGATATAAAAGACTTTAATGTATTTTATTGATATCCTCTAAGCCTGCTCTTCCTGTATGCTTTCCCTGCCATTCCTGCACTTTCAGTCTCGCATCTTCCACTCCAATCGATGTCTTTAAATAATCTAAACTTTAATTTCTCTAAAATCCTTTTCGAACATGTTTTTTTTAATACAACAATTCTCAAGCAGAGCTTTTACTTATGAGGATTTTTCAATTTGCTTTTCTTTACCTGAGAAAAATAACTTTAACAGCGGTGGAGTTACAACGGTTGTAATTAGGATAACGATTACTAGAATTGCAAACATTTCTTTAGATAATAAGTGGTTTGCTAAACCAGTCGAGGCAATGATGAGGGCAACTTCACCTCTGGATACCATTGCTGAGCCAATGCCTAAGGAACTATTTTTTGAAAATCCAGCCAGTTTAGCTCCAACTGCTCCACCGATTAGTTTCGTTAAAATTGCGATTATACTTAAAATAATAATAGTTGGAATTGACTTGCTAATACCTGTAAATTGAACTGATACACCTATTAAAGTAAAGAAGACGGGAACAAAGATTGAATAAGCAATTGTTTCAACCTTTTCGAAAACTTCATGTTTAAACTTTGTAACAGATATTGATATTCCTGCGAAATATGCACCTATTATTGCAGCTATGCCAGTTTGATCTGCAAAAGCTGAAAATAAAAAACAGATAATTAATGCAGCAGAGATTAATGTTTCTGATACATTTAACTTTATAAATTTTTTTAAAAACCAAGGGACGATTTTCCATCCGATTAGTATGGCAAATGTAAAAAATATAACCTTTTTTAATAAAATCATAGGTAAGCTAACTGCACTTCCACTGAAACTCAAAACAAAAGCTAATGAAATGATAACAACTATATCATCAATAACTGCAGCACCTAAAATAGTTGCCCCTTCTTTTGTTTTAAGATGACCTATTTCTTTTAAAGTTGCTACAGAGATACTTACGCTTGTTGCAGAAAGTAAAAGCCCTAGAAAAATTGCTTCAAATTGGGATAAATCAATAAAAACTCCATATAGATAACCACATAATAATGGTAATAATATTCCTAGTAGCCCTACGTAGGATGAGGCTTTCCCAGTTCGTTTAAATTCATCAATATCAGTTTCCAAACCGGCTATAAACATTAGGAGAATGACACCAATTTCACTCATCTGATGTAATGTTTCAGTTTCAGTTATGATACCAAATACAGCAGGACCTAGTATGATTCCAATCAATAGCTTTCCTAAAACTGCAGGTTGACCAAGTTTTGTACTTAAATCTCCAAATATTTTAGAAGCAATTAAAATAATTGCAAGCTGAACATAAAGCATAAATTTCTCATCTCCTAACTGAAATGCATACAAAAAGAGCCTGCCACAATAGAGATAGTATTATACATACTTATCCCTAATGTGACAGGCTCCTCCAAAAAATGCATTTAATTTTATTTAATTTACTTAACAAGTATAAACCGAAAATGAACCAAAATACAAGAGAAAGAAGTAGAATGATATCACGTTGATCTAGAAAACTAGTTTAATAGGATTAGTAAAATGAGAAAAATAAAATATGCAAAGTGAAGGAATACGAATAAAAGAGCACTTTTAATTTTTCTATGAAAAAACATATATTTTAGTACAAAGGAATGAAAATAGATTAAAGTCATACTTCCAAAGAAACCATAAAAATAACCATATATGACCCATTGTGTCATTTGATTGACTTGAGAGGTTTCTGTATGAAATCCTCTATATAATGAAATGAGGTAAAATAGTGACCAGTAATTGATGAAAGCGACAAATCCGAGTAATATAAATATCCAATTCGAATTCCTTAAAATGGACTGAAATAGAAGACGAAATGTTCTATTCAAATTGTTTATACTTGTTGTCAACTCTTCACGCCCCTGAGTTGTTTGATATCTAAGAGCAGGAACAAGAAATGGTAGGATTAAGGAAAAGATAGTAAAAGACTTTTGAGATTTTATTGATTTACTCTAAAAATTCCTGCCTTACCTGCTCTTCAAGTACTTTGGTCTTCGCACCCTTCATTCCAATCAATCTGTCTTTGAAATAGTCTATACTTTAAATTCTATAAAAAAACTATGATTTTGTATAAAATCAACCATTTACATTAACAGAGTATCTCTAAATAAATTTTATGATTTATGGAAGGGAGATATGTTCTTTTTAGAGAGGCAGTGCTAAAAACTGGATCAGGGAGAAAGGAAAAGAGGTTAAAAGACTTTTTCGATGATCTCTTTTGTAAAATTAGAGGAATTCTCCTTTGGGGGTTAGTTGGAATATAAAAGAAGGTCGATATTCATCTCATGAATTCGACCTTCTTTTATTTTATAATCTGATCAATCTGTTAATGTCATGTTATTTTCTACTATATGATTTTGTTTCGTATTAGGTGTAATTAGTTTTGATGCAAAAATCGGATATAGAACAGGGATTATGATAATTGTTAATACGATAAATCCACTCAATCCAGATAGTGCAGTTTGTACAAAAAGATAACTACTACTAAAGAGTAATCCAACAAAAATTGCACTTCCAATGATTCCTACGGCAAACATACTAGCAATATTACTGATTAATAAATTCTCTCGTTCCTCTGAATTAGAAGAATTAGTATATAGATGAGCTAGTATTGTACAAGCCATTACGAAAATTAGGTAGATTGTAAAGATCGGAACAAGAAATTTTAAACCTATTTGATCATAGTTTTTGATAAATATTTGTTCTGCAAGCGAGTTACCAGCCAAGTATACAATTGCTGCAGCTCCGATTGAAATAAGTGAGTAGAATATATTACGATAAGCAATTGTTAGCAATAGTGCAGCGGTAATGAGTGCATAAGTTAATAACCATTTGATATCCTTCAATATAATCGGCTTTAAACTATAAACTGTAGAAGGATCATCGGCAAGGGCTAGATTAGCTGATTCTAAACCTTGATCTTTTAAAGATTTAAGAGCTGTTTTTTTAGCTTGGTCAACTAAATTTGCTCCTGATGTAGAGATAGGAGTTTTTACAAATGTAACATCAAGTGTAGTAACAGCGAAATCTTCAGACATATAATTATCAAATATCTTCTTAAAATCAGGTGTGCTTAATGCTTCTTCCGGTAAGTACCATCCTGTTAATGTAGGATTAACACTTGTAGTTAATCCGCCTAAATAGCCTTGAGCGGTGTTTAATCCATCATAGATCTGAGTTAGTCCACCAACAGTTTGGCCTAAACCATCTTTTAATTCGCCAACTTTATTAACGAAAAGGCCAATTCCATCACCTAATTGAGTTTGACCATTCTTTAATTGTCCCAAGCCATTTGATACTTGTGGGATATTTTTTAATACTAATGATTCTCCATCAGCAGCCTTACCAATTCCATCCTGTAACTGACCCATTCCTGTATATAGTTGTTCTAAACCAGCGACTAATCTTGTTTGGCCGTCTACAACTTGAACCATACCAGAATTCGCTTTTTCTAGTCCTGCAAGTAATAAACCTGCACCCGTTTCTGCTTGACCAACTTTTGATATAAATTCGGTTAGACTACTATCTAATGTTTTAAGTGTACCTTGTAATTGGATATAAAATGGATCAGATGTAATGTTCGGATATTTTTGACCTAATCCAATCGCTAACTGTTGAGAACCTTGAATACCAGTTTGGACTTTTGCAAGATTGGATTTAATATCGCCTACACCATTGTATAGTGTTTTAAAGTTCCTCTCTATTTCTTTATAGCCAGCTAATAATTGTTTACTACCGTCTAATAATTTTTTCGTACTATCTTTAGCTGTGCCTAACCCGTCATGTAATTGACCTGCTCCAACTGATCCTTTTCTAAGACCAGCTTCAATTTGAGACAAGCCATCTTCTAATCTTCCTACACCATTTTGAAGTTTAGATGTTCCAGTAACTAATTGATCGATTCCATCAGTTGCTTCTTTTAATTTTGGTGAGGACTTTTCTAATTCATCTTTAGCGCCTTGTAAGCCTTCGCGAATCTGATTGACACCGTCATTTCCTTTCCCAATACCATCTTTTAAAGTAGCGGCTTGAGAAACGAGTAATAATGGATCTAATTCGCTGCTAAAAGGTCTAGATGCACTTCGAACAGATTCAACACCGTCCATTTGAGATAGGCTACGAGATAAAGCCTCGATCGTACTCATCCCTGTTACAGTATTCCAAGGAACCGTGTTTTCAATGACCAATCTCAAAGGAGTCGTTTTACCTGCATTAAATTCTTTAGAAACTAATCTTGATCCTTTTGCTGCATCCTTATTAGGAAGGCCATCAAGAGTACTATAGGCTATTTTATACTGATACAATCCAACCAATGGTGCAATTATTAAAAGAGAAACTAAAGTGAAAATTCCACTACGTTTTAGTACTAAGTGATTCCATTTATGCCATCCTATAAAATGGCCATTCTTAGTAGTAGGGAACGAAAGTACTTTTCCAAATAACGAAAAAAGACTTGGTAATAAAGAAATTGAAGAAATGTAAGATACAATTCCTAAAATGATTAACGCACTTAAAGATTTTGTTATTTGAAAAGTAGTATTTAGTAAACCAATACTTAAAATTGTAAAAACAGCATGTGAAACAAATAAACTGTAACCTTTGCTTGATAAAGCAAAAATGAGTGAGTGTTCATTCGATTTTTGGGCTGACAAAATTGCTGCATATCGATAATACAAGCTTAGCGCTGAAGTGACGCTTAGCATGAATGCAAAAATACCAAGTGCAAGCGGTGCAATATTTGTGATTGGAAGCGTTCCGTTGTCTACAAAGTAACTATAAATTGAAGCGCTTACTAAATAATTGATAACTGTTAATAGAATGGCAGAAAGTACAACAAGAGGTTTTCTAGTAATAAGAATAGATGCAATTAATGTGAGAATACCTGCAATAATAATACCTTTCTTAAGTCCTTCCTCATTTTGTTTATCAGCCTCCTGATCAACAAAAATTTTACCGGTTACAATTCTTTCAAATCCATTGACGGATGAAAGGGACTGTAGATCTTTATAAAGTGCTGTTAAATTTTTACCTTTAATATTTAAAGTGCCGGATAAAAGGATTGTTTTTCCGTCTTTTGATTCTAGTGTATTTTTTAAAGCTGGTTCGTCGATTGAATTAGAAATAGATACTAAACCGATTAAGTCTTTGTTGTCTTCAAGTTTTTTTGCAATATCTCTAACTTCGTTTTTGTTAGCATCTGTTAATTTTTGATCATTGTAATATACGATTGCAAAACTTTTTTTGTTTTTTGGGTCCATATTATGTGCGGTTTGCATTTTTTCCGCTTTCATGACTTGCGTACTATTTGGTAGTTCTAAAGTACCTTTCTCGTTAACTAGTTTGGAAATGGAAGGAGAGAGTAGACTTAGTAAAACTGCTACGATTAACCAGATTGTTATAACGAAATATTTCTTTTTAACAAAGAATGACATTGATACACCTCCGTATAATGTAATGAAATACGCGAATTTGTACAGAAAAATTTTGATTGAAAATTCTGAAATTAAACCTTATAAATATTTAAGGCCATAACCTGTACAAATTGACTGTATGTAAACCATTTTAATTCAGACTTATTTTAAAAATTAGACAAAAAATATGACAAATTTCTTAAAATATATATTAATGTATTCTAATAATCGTTAAATAAGTAAGTATTTTTATATTGTAAAATAATGATAAGAAATACCTGTTTCGTTCTGTATCTTTATGGAAAATGTTACAAATAGACTATTTTTTAAAGTGGTTAGATTTAGAGTGTACCGACTATTTTATTTTAAAGTAATAATCAAAAAGATCGGAACTTTGTCGTAATGTGTCGAAGGAAATTTTTATAATAAGGCTCAGGTGAAAAAGAAGGCTGATTTCCGTAACAGGATACTCGCTTTATTAAGAGCAGGAACAAGGAATGGGCATTCCTGTACTTTCCTGATTTCCCTGCACTTCCTGTACTTTCCTGCCTTTCAAGTCTCGCACCTTTCACTCCAAATCAACAATAATAAAGCCTATAATAAAAAAGCATATCTCCAAAAGTAAATTGAAGATATGCTTTTAAATTAATTTTTAGGTTGTGTTGGTTCAATTTGACGGAAAATTTCTTCATGAACTCTTTTCATTTCTTCGAAAAATTGTTCACGCTTAATATTGTTATTATCTAATATTTCTTTGAAGGATTTTGATTTTGCCTTTTGAGCGATTATATTTTCTAATGGTTTATTTGAAAGTTTAGAAACAACAGATATAAAGATTAAACTCTTCATTTCCATTTTATGTTGTTTAACCGCTTTATTAATGTTTGCTTCTGGCTGATTCAAATAATTTGCAACGTATTTAACAACTTCTTTTTTGTGCTTTTGTAACAACATTTTATTTGCTTTGTTGTCATGATGATGTCTATGATGCTCACCTTCGTTTGGATTTGCATCAAAATCATGATCATGTTTTGGATGAACATAATAATTGCCTGCTTCAATCTTTTGCGCATTCACTGAAATTGTACTTAGTGTAAAAAGACCAACCATTGCACCAGCAAAAATAGCTTTTTTCATTGTGAAAACTCCTTTTCTAATTGATTTTCTTATGATTACCAATTTTTTAAGAAAAATTTACCATTAATGAAATTTTAATAATTGAATTTTATTACAACTAAATCGTCTAAAATTTGAATGCAAAGTGAATTACCAAACGACAAAAAAACTGTCTATAGTTAGACAGTTTTTTTTAAGCCCTTTTTTCAATTGCTACGATAAAAGGGGGATTATTTGCTTGATTCATAAATCGATACATTAAAACATGTGCTTGGTCTTGTGGGATATTTTGAACAAAGTTCATTAACGCATCTTTTTCAATTTCTCCGCCTTCATGACCATGATAAATAACAACTACAATGATTCCTTCCGGAGCCATTATTTCAATCATTTTCTCGATTGCAGTAATAGTTGATTCAGGAACGGTAACTATTGTTTTATCACTACCAGGTAAATACCCTAAATTAAAAATTGCTCCCTTAACGTTACCATATAAGTGACTTGGAATTACATCTTTAACTTCAGCATGACTTCTTTGCACAAGTGTAACTTGGCTGCTTAAATTTTCATTGTTAATTCTTTCAGTCGTTTTTTGGATTGCTAAATCTTGAATATCGAATCCGTATACATGACCATGCTCTCCAACTAATTTTGCTAAAAATAAAGTATCATGACCATTTCCAATCGTGGCATCAATGGTAATATCTCCTTCTTTAACAGTTGACTGAAGAAGTTTCCTAGCATATGGCAATATTCTTTCTAAAATCATGTTAGCTCCACTCGGTTTTTTGCAAATTTACCTTGCCAACTATTTCGGCGTTCAAATTCACGATCTATAGCATTTAATACTTCCCATTTTTTTAGGCTCCACATCGGTCCGATTAATAAATCTGGAGGACCGTCTCCAGTAATTCGATGTACAATTACATCGCTTGGAATGATTTCAAGTTGATCAACGACTAATTTGATATATGCATCAAAATCCATAAATTCAACTAGTCCTTTTTCATATTGCTTCATCATTGCTGTTCCTTTTAAAAGGTGAAGTAAGTGAATTTTAATTCCTTGGATATCAAGTTTAGCAACTTCTAAAGCTGTTTCCATCATCATTTCAGGAGTTTCTAGAGGTAAACCATTAATAATATGAGAGCAAATACGAATATTGTGTTTACGTAATTTTTCTACGCCTTCTACATATGTTTTATAATCATGTGCACGATTAATAATATTCGCAGTTTTTTCATGAACTGTTTGTAATCCTAATTCAACCCATAAATATGTTCGTTTATTTAAATCAGCAAGATATTCAACAACATCATCAGGTAAGCAATCAGGCCTTGTTGCGATTGATAACCCAACAACTCCTTCTTGTTCTAAAATAGGCTCAAACTTTTGTTTTAATACTTCAACTGGTGCATGCGTATTTGTATAGGCTTGGAAATAACCTAAGTATTTTCCGTTTTGCCATTTCTCGTGCATTTTATCCTTTATTTTATGGAATTGAGTCACGACATCTTCGGCACGATCTCCAGCAAAGTCTCCTGACCCAGAAGCACTACAAAAAGTACAACCTCCAAATGCAACTGTACCATCTCTGTTTGGACAATCAAAACCAGCATCAATGGAAACTTTAAAAACTTTTTCACCGAATTGCTGTCTTAAATGATAATTCCATGAATGATATCTTTTATGATCTATTGTATATGGAAAAGGATTGTTTTTTGTCATTCCTCATCCCTCCCTTAATTTAAGTCAATATTATCGATTTTATCATGCTATAAAAAGAAAACCAAATGGAAAAACCTTTCTATTTTGTAAACAAATAAAAGTACTTTGATTGAAAGGTTCGGAAATACTATCCTTGAGGTAACCTACATATCGGATACTTCATTAAAGTCTGAAGGAGGTATTTTCTTGGGAATAACAGATCGCGCATTCGGACAAGAACAAGTTAAAAAAGCAAAAGAAGCTTATGATTATGCAGTAGAACAATTAGAAATTGGTATGAGACAAGAACATTTTAACGGTATTGAGTACTCTGAAGCACAAGTTGGGATTGAACAAGCAATTATGGAATTAGAAAAAGTTGCAAACCTAGCGAATGCAGAAAATAAAGATGAATTTAATCGTTTAAGAAGACAATTAACTCAACTACAACATCAAATGATCATAACTCCGCACTAAAGGAGAGCACATAATATGCAGGAATATACTCGTGAATATATGTATCTTGGGAGGAATTTACAAATGGTAAAAAAGAAAACAAAAAGCAATAACCCTGAACAAAAAACGAAAAATAAATCAAAAACTGAATTCTCAGGTGAACTTTCAGCTGTAGATCAAGTGAAAATAAGTAATTCTAAAAAAGGTCAACCACAAAGATCTAAGCAGGGGTAAAAGAGCAGGAATAGTAGGATTAAATGTATAGAAGAAAAAATCTGAAAGGCACTGTCCTTTCAGATTTTTTTATTTTCACTCAAAAAAGGTTATAAAGAATTTAAATTATTTGCGTATTTAAAGACGTTGATTGGAGTGGAAGGCAGTAAGGGCAGGGAAGTGCAGGAAAGGCAGGAAAATGCAGGAAAGTACAGGAATGCAGGGAAGCATTTAGAATAGGAATTACTTAGAGGAAATAAAGGTCTAATAAGTCTTTTATTATCTTCTCCTTCTCCTTAACCCTGCCTTTCCTTGTTCTTGTACCTAAAATCTATAACTTGAAACTAGTAACATTCTCCTCTACAATTAATGAGTTAAAGAGATATAGATAAAAGGGACAGCTTTGGGGGAGTATGGGATGCCAAAAAAACTTTGGTTTTTGTTAATAGGTATGATTTTAAATGTTACAGGTAATTCTTTTTTATGGCCATTCAATACGATATATATTCATCAGTATTTAGGGAAGTCCTTGTCAGTAGCAGGGCTTATTTTAATGGTTAATTCATTGGCTGGTGTATTTGGAAATATGCTTGGTGGCTGGCTGTTTGATAAGCTCGGGGGATATAAGTCAATCCTAATCGGTATTAGTATAACGTTCTTATCAATTACTGGATTAGTAATAAATCATTCATGGGCATTTTATAGTTGTTTCTTCGTAACATTAGGATTTGGAGTTGGAATTGTGTTTCCGTCAATGTATGCGATGGTCGGAGCAGCTTGGCCAGAGGGTGGTCGTAAAGCATTTAATGCAATATACGTAGCGCAAAATCTAGGTGTTGCAATTGGGACAGCATTAGGTGGACGTGTCGCTGCTGTGAATATTAATTATATTTTTACAGCTAATTTGCTATTATATATTGTTTTCTTTTTTGTAGCTGTATTTGGATTTAGAAATATAGGAGTCCCTAAGGAAGTGAAAGCACAAACAAGTGTGAAAAAAGCTGAAAGTTCAAGGTTTTCATTTACTCCTTCAATGAAGGCACTTCTGATTGTTTGTTGTGCTTACGTCTTATGCTGGTTAGTTTATGTTCAGTGGCAAACTACGATTGCTTCAGAAATGCAAAATCTACAAATAGGCTTAAAAAAATATAGTCTATTATGGACTGTAAATGGTGCACTGATCGTACTTGCACAACCGATCGTATCATCATTAATCCGCAAATTAAGTTTAAGTATGAGAAAGCAAATGTTGTTTGGAATTGGATTTTTTATCGCTTCAACAATACTTGTAAGTACTGCAGATAAATTTTCAATGTTTATGGTAGGCATGATGATTTTAACGATTGGTGAAATGTTTGTGTGGCCTGCTGTACCAACGATTGCAAATATGCTTGCGCCAAAAGAACGAATCGGAATGTATCAAGGGATCGTTAATAGCGCAGCGACTGTAGGTAGAATGCTTGGTCCGGTTCTTGGTGGAGCGCTTGTTGATTCGTTTAGTATGAAAATTTTATTTATTGTATTAGTTATTTTCTTAGTGATCAGTATGTTATTTTCTGTTCTTTACGAAAGACTTGCAAAAAAAGTTGTAAATGCGGAGAATCAAACTTTTGCTTCATAAAATAGGCAATGTATAATTGACCTTTTTCGTTGGTTATAATAAAATGGTATAAATTAAATCTAAATGATCGGCTATGATTGGGAATAGTAGTGAATGAGAAGAGGTCTAGAGAGTTGACGGCTGGTGAAAGTCAATCCATTCTATTCATGAACTCGCCCATAAGCCACATTTGTGAACGGTTTTTAACCAAGTAATAAATGTCGTGTTCCACGTTACGGAAACAAGTGAATGTATTTTTACATTAATTTGGGTGGTACCGCGGGAAATCCTCTCGTCCCTATTTGGGATGGGAGGTTTTTTTTATTTTTTTAAATAATCTCCGAAAGCCACAGCCGAGCCATTTATAGAAAGAAAAAGGGAGGCACTAATATGAGTTTTAATCATCGTACTATCGAACAAAAATGGCAACAGTATTGGTTAGAAAATAAAACATTTAAAACTACAGACGATACAAGTAAGCCAAAATTTTATGCACTTGATATGTTTCCTTATCCTTCTGGAGCAGGATTACATGTAGGGCATCCTGAAGGATATACAGCTACAGACATCCTTTCAAGAATGAAAAGAATGCAAGGTTATAATGTACTTCATCCAATGGGGTGGGATGCATTTGGTCTACCTGCAGAACAGTATGCTTTAGACACTGGTAATGACCCTGCGGAATTTACTGAAAAGAACATTAATACTTTCCGTAATCAAATTCAGTCTTTAGGGTTTTCTTACGATTGGGATCGTGAAGTGAATACAACTGATCCTAACTATTACAAATGGACTCAATGGATTTTCACAAGAATGGTTGAAAAAGGATTAGCTTATGTTGATGAAATCCCAGTTAACTGGTGCCCGGCACTTGGTACGGTTTTAGCCAATGAAGAAGTTATTGATGGGAAAAGTGAGCGTGGAGGACATCCAGTTGAACGTCGTCCAATGAAGCAATGGATCTTAAAAATCACTGCTTATGCAGATAGATTATTAGAAGATCTAGAGGAATTAGATTGGCCTGAAAGCTTAAAAGAAATGCAACGTAACTGGATTGGTCGTTCAGAGGGTGCTGAAGTTTATTTTAATGTTGATGGATTCGATGAAAAAGTAACTGTATTTACAACTCGTCCAGATACATTATTTGGTGCAACGTATGTTGTATTAGCTCCTGAGCATAATCTAGTAAGTAAAATTACAACAGCTGAGCAAAAAGATGCTGTTGAAGTATATATCGATTCAGTTAAATCAAAGAGTGATTTAGAGCGAACTGATTTAGCGAAGGATAAATCAGGTGTTTTCACAGGTGCATATGCAATTAATCCTGTAAATAGTGAAAAGCTTCCAATTTGGATTGCTGATTATGTACTTGCAAGTTATGGAACTGGCGCAGTAATGGCAGTACCTGGACATGATGAGCGAGACCACGAATTTGCAGTTAAATTTAAATTACCGATCGTTGAAGTTGTTGAAGGCGGAGACGTTCAAAAAGAAGCTTATTCTGGTGACGGTAAACACGTTAACTCTGAATTCTTAAACGGCTTAAATAAAGAAGAAGCAATTGGAAAAATGCTAGAATGGTTAGAATCATCAAAATCAGGTGAGAAAAAAGTTACGTATCGTCTACGTGATTGGTTATTCTCTCGTCAAAGATATTGGGGAGAACCAATTCCAGTAATTTTCTGGGAAGATGGTACGATGACAGTTGTTCCTGATGAGGAATTACCATTAATTCTTCCAAAAACGGAAGATATCCGCCCAAGTGGTACTGGAGAATCTCCTTTAGCAAATATTTCTGATTGGGTTAATGTAGTTGATCCAGTAACTGGTAAAAAAGGAAGACGCGAAACAAATACAATGCCACAGTGGGGTGGAAGCTGCTGGTATTACTTACGCTATATTGATCCAAATAATAACGAAGCAATTGCAGATACTGAATTACTAAAGCATTGGTTACCAGTTGATGTATATATTGGTGGAGCAGAGCACGCTGTACTTCACTTACTATACGCTCGTTTCTGGCATAAGTTCCTTTATGATTTAGGTGTGGTACCAACGAAAGAGCCATTCCAAAAGTTATTCAACCAAGGTATGATCTTAGGTGAAAATAATGAGAAGATGTCTAAATCTAAAGGGAATGTCGTAAATCCTGACGATATCGTAGCTAGTCATGGTGCTGATACATTACGTTTATATGAAATGTTTATGGGACCATTAGATGCTTCAATTGCTTGGTCAGAAAATGGCTTAGATGGTTCACGCCGATTCTTAGATCGAGTATGGCGCTTATTTGTCACTGATAACGATGCACTTACTGATAAAATTGTTGAAGGACTTTCATCAAGCAAGCTTGATAAAACATATCATCAAACAGTGAAGAAAGTAACAGAAGACTTTGAAGGACTTCGTTTTAATACTGCAATTTCTCAAATGATGGTATTTATTAATGAAGCATATAAAGCAGAACAGTTGCCAAAAGAAATGGTTGAAGGTTTTGTTAAATTGCTAGCACCAGTTGCTCCTCATATTGGTGAAGAGCTTTGGAGTAAATTAGGTCATAGCGATTCAATCGCTTATGCTACATGGCCAGCATATGATGAAGCTAAGCTTGTAGAAGATGAAATTGAAATCGTAGTACAAATCAATGGTAAAGTAAAAGCGAAATTACTTGTTGCAAAAGATGCTTCTCGTGAGCAAATGGAGCAAATTGCATTATCTGATGATGCGGTTAAAGAGCAAGTCGAAGGAAAGACAGTTCGTAAAATTATTGCTGTACCAGGTAAATTAGTTAATATTGTAGCTAACTAATTTCATCAGACTGTTGACAAACGCTCGCTTTCTTCGTTGCTTCGCTTGCCTGTGGTGCTCATTACCTTTTATGGTAACTCCGCTCCTCGTCAGGCTTCGCGCCTCGAAAGACAAACGTTTTCAATCAGTCTGAAATCAGATAAATAATTTTGTTTAGAAAAAACCTCTTAATTGAGGTTTTTTCTTTTCAGTTTATAATTAAAAGTTTCATGTTTCAACAATCAAACTTGCTTTTTGCATAGGTAATGATTAGTTGTTAAGATGGATGCATAAGAGAGGATGATAGATGAATGAATTCAATTTCTGCAAATGAAGTAAAAGAGCGTTTAGAAGCAGGTGAAACACTATTTTTAGTAGACGTACGTGAGGATTATGAGGTTGAATATGGTAAAATACCTGAAGCAATTCATATTCCAATGGGAGAAATTCCAAGTAAACTAGATCTGTTTAATAAAGAGTTTGAATATATTTTTATTTGTAAAGCAGGCGTTCGTAGTGAAAATGTTTGTGAATATATGAGTGAGCATGGCTTTAAGGCGATCAATATGGAGGGCGGCATGATGGCCTGGGAAGGCGATTTAGATTAACATTGATTGCCGGTAAATGATTGATTTTATTGCTCATTACTTACAGAAAATCCAACTATTTGAGGTTGGATTCAGACTGTTGGCAAACGCTCGCTTTCTTCGTTGCTTCGCCTGCTGAGCGGTGCTCATTACCGTTAAGGGTAACTCCGCTCCTCGCCAGGCTTCGCGCCTCGAAAGACAAGCGTTTTCAATCAGTCTGATAATCAGAGGTATATAGGAATTTGTCTACACAAAAAAAGCGGTGCTAAATGCACCGCTTTTTTTGTGTTATTTAAAATGAATAAGATTATAGTGTTGCAATTTCATTTTGATCTACTAAATCTGCATCAAGTGTATTTGTAGCACTAGCACCATTTATAGTTGCCGGAAGAAATCCGGTATTGCCTGAACCTGAGCCGAAATACGATTTTGTCTGAGTTTTTGGAGAGATATTATTTAGATCCCCAGTATTTATATTTCCTTCATTGACTGAAATTACGATTGCACCAAGAAATGTTGGCATAAATAATTCTCCTTTCTTATTCGATTAATGAAGATTCTGTTGGTGATGATAGTCTTACTGATGGTATAGCCGGTTGTGCTGGTATAGGTGGTACTACTGGTACTACTGGTATAGTCGGTTGGGTCGGCTCAGTAAGTGGTTGGAAAAGTTGTGAAAAAGTAGGTTGAGCATGACTTATACCTGGAGTTTGATAGTGTAAAGAAGGTGCTTTAAGAAAATGTCTTATTTGATGGACACGAGATAACATAGTAGCATTATGAACTGATCCAATAACTGAAACACTCGCCACGGTAATACCGTTATAATTAATCGAACCAACTTGGATAGTAGGGTTAAGATTAACTCGGTTCAGGTTCACATTAGGGTTATATGGAAGATGTTTTGGGATAACTTTAAAAATTGGATAAATTTCAAAAATATCTCTGTTAGGATCAGCTAAAACATTTCCTTGTTCTTGTAATGCAAGGGCATTTGACTCTGAGTTTATAGAAAAGGCATCACCAAACTGTAATACACTTGAGAATAGAACTGTATTAACCTCATATCTCTCTACGGCAGCTAAACGAATTTGATCAATCTTAAACATTAGCTTACGGATAAAGGTGCAAACGGTCCAACAATTAATGATTCAGGCGGCGTGTCAAAGATTGAGGATAGGGAAATATTATGAGCGTCCCCAACCAAAAATAATGAAGATGATGAAATAGCTGTAAATTTTATTGTCTCAACTTGCAAATTACAGTTTGTTACATTTAAATTCATCCTTTATGCTCCTTCCTTAAATTATGTGGTAAGTTCTGTAAAAAGGCACTATATGCAGTACGAATGTCTCCTAACATATGCAAAACGACTTCTTCGGAATACCTGAGTGGATCCTCTGCGAAGTTAGGCTTATTTTTGTATAAGTCGATATAATAAGGAATCCGTATATCCATTTGATTTCGAATATCGTCGATCATCATTTGGCGGTAATAATCATCTACAGAAACTCTAAGTTCTGCTTCTAGTTGGAGAATCGTTTCTAATGCTTCATCTTTCAAGTGGAAGTTAATTCGATCTTCTATATAGGCTCTTAATGCTTTCATATGATTGTCAGGCTTAATATCAATTTGTTGGTTTTCTACAGTTAAATCCTCAAATTTTGGAGCATGAAGAGGATTTAGTCCAATTGTTAACGTTCCATTTAAATTTTCTACTTTTAATTGGTCGAATTTATATTCAATTCTATCAATTCTTGTCTCAGGTCTTTGAGAAAGTTCATGAACAGTAGCCTCAAGTTGAGCAATTCTATTTTGTAACTGTTCAATCATTAATGACTGCTCATAGATTAATTGCTCAATTTGAATATATTTTGTTTCTATTTGATTCATAGAATTCCCTCGCTTTCAATTTGCTACAGGAATAAAGTTACTATTCTTGCGATGTTTGAACGATTTGACCTGGTTCAGTAAGTGGTGGTGCTGGCTCTAAATAATCACCAGTATTATTCGTAATTGTTCTTGCATTTATATTTCCTGATGTACCTATTTGAAAAACAGACGAGTTTACAATACCACCAGTTTTTAGCTGGTTTATAATAATTGTTTGATGTATATATATATTCAAACGACATCCTCCTTTACATGTTGCCAACCATTGGTTGATCAACTTGATCCTGATCATATACATTCGAAATACTCTTATTGTTATAAACAGTTACATTATCACCTGTATTAAATGAACCAGCACCGGCATACGTTTGAGCATTACTTTTAGGAAAAATATTATATGCGTCACCCACGTTTACAACACCGCTGCTACCAACACTCACAATATTAATTACTCCAACATAAGCAGGCATGACTGAACACCCTTTGTTCTTTATATGATTATGTATTATATGGCTATTTAACCCAAAATGTGATTGTAGTCTATATAATGTTAAGAAGTCTTCATTTAATTGAACAAAAAAAATACTAGTTGCAATTAGATTGAACTAATCGCAACTAGCTATTAAGCCCTCTGTTTTGTAGAAGTAAAAGTCGATATCATATTCATGAGCCTGTCCAGCTCTTGGCTACATAAAACTGTTTTCTTGTTTGTAAAGCCATATCGTCCCGCGTAATATACCATTCGGGCGCGTTTTTTCTCTATAACATGAAGCAGCAATTTAGTCACCAACTTTGTTCAAGAATAGGGAATTGTGTCTAGGTCTCACGATGTATGTAATGCTATTATACAAAATCATTTACATATGAAAAGGCATTCGCTAAAAGAAGTGTAAAATTTACAAAAAACTACAATATTCACCTTTATCTTCTGTTTACTAAGTGGAAATTGAAAGGTTTTTGTAGGAAGAAGGATGTGAAATGTCGAATTGTAAGGAGGTGTAGAAGATATTGAATTTATTTTCGACAGTAGATTACAATCCTATATTAATAATATTTAATAATCTAAAAAACGAGTAGAAAGTCATGTTATTTTAATAATTTAGTAGGTACTTAGTCGCAGGTATTTTTTGAACAATTTGTGAATTTTTTTCATAATTTTCTAACGATCCTTTATCTTGATTTTTCCCTTATGCTATCACTTATGATATGATTATTTAGAATATGAATTTGGGAGGAAAAGGAATGATTCACTTACATATTACATCGTGGGTATTGGCTATTATTTTAGCTTTATATGTTGGTCATGGGTATAAACATGGTCAAAAAGTTAAAGTACCTCACATGATTTTACGCTTATTATACTTTGTTATTTTAGGTACTGGACTATACTTATTTATTAGTATCCCAGGTAAAGAAAATATGCCGTCAGACATGAAAATGCTTTATAACGTAAAAATGACGCTTGGTATCATTATGTTAGGGGTATTTGAGTATTTCACAGTCTCTTCTAAGAAAAATCGTAAAATGGTTGTACCTGCAACGATCTTTACTGTATTAATTTTAGCATTATTATATGTGGGATTCAGATTACCTCAAGGTTTTCATTTCTTCGCTTAATAAAAAAAACTGTCACTTTTCATTGTGGCAGTTTTTTTATTGTTTGGCCCTAATAAAACAAGGAAGGAAAGTGATAGGGAAAGCATGAATAAACTCTTTAAAATCTTGTAAATCCGCCTTGATCCTGCATTCCCTTTACTCCTGCCCTTAAGATAACTGAGTTAATAAATAGCGATTACCAGTTGCTTTCGTCAGTTCGAAACGATGATTTTGTTCGTCATGCGAAATTCTAAATTGGTGATATACTGAACAAACCAGTTCTCCATTATCAAATACGATGAAATTTACCCCTTCAGAAGGGATTCCTTCAGGTTGGAATGAAAGGAAGTTATGACAGTAAAGACAATCGTATAAAGAAAAACTATGTGTGTTCAATAAATATGCTAAAGTATAAAACGACTCATCGCTCAAATTTTTTAAGAGTGTATCAAAACTATATAAAAGTTTTCGTTGGATGCGGAGAATATCGCCGTTTTGTAATTTCTTCTTTTTAGAATGATTAATTATGAAATTTCCATTTTTTAAAGAAGCAGGAAACCATTCTTCGTTTATTGAAATTTCAAACTCCTCATCGACAAGATCTTCGAGTAAAAATGCCTCATCAGTTTCATCATCGAAAAAGACCCATTCATCGTTTATTTCTTCAATTGTTCCAATCGTGAAAGCGCGAGGTTGCTTTTGAAATAATTGTGATCGATGCTTATATTGCATTAAGTAACCTCCAGTTACAAGCGTTCTATAAGTTGTTTGTTTATTTACTTCGATTCAATTGAAAATTAGTGATTCGGACATTTTATTGAAACATAAAATGAATAATAAATAGAAACTTTTTTTCGATTGAACCTTTTTGTGGATTTCGAATATTGTTTAATGATTTATATTTTCCACTTTTTCCGATTTGTATTTAACGGTGTTACGAACATAGCTGCGTTTATTATGATTAATTTAATAAGCTGCTACTTTTTTCATTTATTGACATAACTTAACTATTTTATAACTATGCAAAAAATGAAAAAACGCATGGACAAATAAGGATAAGTTATCAACTTTTTTTATGGATTAACGCACCTATTTTTATAAACAATAATACGATATAGAATTAACTTTATTTTTATAGGGAAATAGCCCAGAAAGGAGAAAAAAACATGTGCGGTATAACTGGGTGGGCAGATTTTCAAAAAGATTTATCTAAGGCAAATGGTGTTGCGTTAAAAATGGCTGAGACATTATCAAAAAGGGGTCCAGATGATACAAACATATGGACATCAAATCATTGTAATTTTGGCCATAAAAGGTTAGTTGTAGTTGATCCGGACGGTGGAAAACAACCAATGCTTAAGTCAAAAGGTGATCACACCTATACACTTTGCTATAACGGAGAGCTATATAATACCGAGGATATAAGAAAAGAACTAATTAAGAGGGGTTATACCTTTAAAGGGCATTCAGATACTGAAGTTTTACTTACAAGCTATATTGAATGGAAAGAAGCATGCGTAGAAAAGTTTAATGGAATATTTGCATTTGCAATTTGGGATGAAGAAAAGGAAAGCTTATTTATCGCAAGAGATCGATTAGGCGTTAAACCTTTATTTTACAAAGAAGATTATAAGAGATTACTATTTGCTTCAGAAGTAAAAGCAATACTAGCAAATCCTGATGTGAAAGCTGAATTAACTGAGGAAGGACTTTCTGAAGTCTTTGGTCTTGGTCCATCTCGAACGCCAGGAAATGGAGTTTTTAATGGGATAAAAGAACTTCGTGGTGGTCATGCTATGACCTTTTCTAGAAATGGGCTAAAAATATGGAAATATTGGGATGTTAAAAGTGAAATTCACACAGATTCGATCGACGAAACGATTGAAAAGGTTCGTTTTTTTGTAGAAGATGCAATCGTAAGACAATTAGTATCTGATGTACCATTATGTACTTTTTTATCTGGTGGGGTGGATTCTAGTACAATAACTGCTATAGCAGCTAATCATTATGCAAAAGAGGGGAAAGGACAATTAACAACCTATTCAATTGATTATGAAGAAAACGAAAAATACTTTACATCAAGTGTTTTTCAACCTAATTCGGATGCGCCTTGGATTGATTTAATGTCTTCAACTTTTCATACAAATCATCAAAGATGTGTCATTAGCAACGAGGAACTGGTTCAGTATTTGGATGAGGCTACAGAATGTCGTGACTTACCAGGAATGGCAGATGTCGATTCTTCATTATTATGGTTTTGTCAAAAAATTAAAAAGAATTTCGTAGTAGGCCTATCTGGGGAATGTGCTGATGAAATTTTCGGTGGTTATCCTTGGTTTCACCGTGAAGACGACTTAAATAGACCAGCATTTCCTTGGATGAGATCAACAGAACTACGACAAAAGCTTTTAAAAGATGAGTGGAGTAATAAACTAAATTTGGCTCAATATGTTCAAGATCGATACAATGAGACTGTTAAAGAAACTCCTATCCTTGAAGGAGAAAGTCCTTTAGAAGCAAAAAGAAGACAATTATTTTATTTAAATCGTCAATGGTTTATGGCGCAATTATTAGATCGAAAAGACAGAATGAGTATGGGAGCAAGTCTAGAAGTTCGCGTGCCTTTTGCAGACCACCGACTCGTTGAATATGTTTGGAATATCCCTTGGGAGCTTAAAATGTATGGGAATCGTGAGAAAGGGATATTAAGAAAGTCACTAGAAGGACTTTTACCAGAAGAAATATTATACCGTAAAAAAAGCCCTTATCCGAAGACGCATAATCCAATTTATACTAAATTAGTTGTTCAAAAATTAAAAGAGGCATTAAAAGATAAAAGTTCTGCACTTTACGAGTTTTTAGATAAAGAGCAGTTAAATAGCTTAGTTGAAAGTGAAGGGAAAGCATTCCAAGTTCCATGGTATGGTCAATTGATGTCTGGACCACAGTTATTAGCACATTTATATCAAATTCATGTTTGGTTTAAGAAATTTAATATTAATGTAAAGGCATAACGAATGGAGGTGATTTTTCACCTCTGTTTTTTTATTGTTGTATTTGGAAGGGGAGGGGGGATTAAGCAGGTGGGGATCGCGGATGAAAGGTGAGAATCGCAAATACAGAATGAGAACGCAAAAAACATCTGAATCGTGCAAATTAAAAAGAGAACGCAAATAAACATCTGGAATCGCAAATAAAATACCGAAATCGCAAATAAAAAGAGAGAACGCAAATAAAATTCCAAAATCACAATTAAAAAGGTGAGAATCGCAAATAAAATACCGAAATCGCAATTAAAAAGGTGGGAATCGCAAATAAATATCCCAAATCGCATTTAAAAGTAGGGAAATCGCAAATAGTAACCCTGAAATCGCAAATAAACACAAGTTTTATAGGAGAATTCTTTGTTTTTCAATAAAAATTACTAGAATACATAAAAAAATGACTTATATCAGACTGGTTTTCAACTAAATAGACAAAGTTAATATTAAACCCATTGAAAATTCTTGTCTTTCAAGGTGCGAACCGTGACAATGGGCGGAGTTACCATAGACCGAAATGAGCACCGTCCAGCAGGTGGAGCGAAGAAGAAAGCGAGCATTTGATGGGCAAACAAAAACCTAGTCAAAAGACTAGGTATCAATTAAATTAGTAATCGTTTTGTAGAGCGTCGCGGCCTTCCTCTCCAGTACGAATTTTAATTGCATTTTCGATTGGATATACAAATATTTTTCCGTCACCTGGTTTCCCTGTATTTAATACTTTTTTTGCTTCATCAATTACAGCTTGAACTGGTACATCACAGACAACTATTTCGACTTTTATTTTTTCATGTAAATTAATTGTTCGTTTTTTACCACGATAGACTTCAGTATAGCCGGATTGCATTCCGCATCCTAAAACATTCGTAACGGTCATTCCTGTTACTCCTACTTTGGAGAGAGCATCTTTTAATACATCAAATTTCTCTGGGCGTGTAATGATTTCAATTTTAGTTAATTTTGCTGTCATTTTTATCCCTCCTTATATACTCGCATCGTGATATGCTTTTTCGCCGTGTATTGCTAAGTCTAGACCAAGGTTTTCTTCTTCTTGGTCAACACGGACACGAATGAAAATTCCTATTACTTTTACGATTAGGAAGGTAAGTAATCCTGCGAATACATAAGTTGCACCTATAGCGATTAATTGCTTCCAAAGCAAAGTTGCATTACCATAAAAGACTCCATCTGCACCAGCACTATTTACTGATTTTGTAGCAAATAATCCAGTTGCAATAGCTCCCCAAGTCCCGCCGATTCCATGACAACCGAAAGCATCTAATGCATCATCATATCCAAATTTATTTTTTAAGTAGGTTACAGCTAAAAAGCATATGACTCCACCTAAAAATCCAATTGCAATAGAAGAAAGTGGTGTAACAAAACCGCAAGCAGGTGTAATGGCTACTAATCCTGCAACTGCACCACTTACGCCACCTAATATAGTAGGTTTCTTATTGACGTACCATTCGATCAGTACCCAAGCAACTGATGCTGCAGCAGCAGCTGTATTCGTATTTATAAACGCTGTTAAAGCTATATCATTTAAAGTAAGAGCGCTACCGACGTTAAATCCGAACCATCCAAACCATAATAAGCCTGCACCTAATACAGTTAGTGGTAAATGATGAGGTGATGTTGATTCAAAATCTTTCCGTTTACCGAGAAGAAGAGCAAGGACTAGACCTGACACACCTGAGGAAATGTGGACAACTGTACCACCAGCAAAATCTAGTGCACCTAAGTTGCGAAGCCAGCCATTTACGCCCCAAACCCAATGAGCTAATGGATCATAAACCAATGTTGTCCAAAGAAGAGTGAATAATAGGAATGCTGAAAATTTCATTCGCTCAGCAAATGCACCTGATATTAGTGCTGGAGTTAAGATCGCAAACATTAATTGAAACATCATGAAAAGATTATGAGGAACTGTTGAACTATAATTATCATTTGGTGTAAATCCAACATCTTTTAGTGCGACCCAAGAGAAGTCGCCAATTAAATGCTTTAAATCTGGCCCAAATGCTAAAGAATAACCAATTAGCACCCATTGGATTGATACAATTGCCATTGCAGCGTAACTATGCATTGTTGTACTAAGTACATTCTTGCTTTTGACCATTCCGCCATAAAAAAGTGCTAATCCTGGTGTCATAATCATGACTAAAACTGTTGAGATAAAAAGAAATACACTATCCGCAGCCTGAATACCGTTCATTTCCATTCCTCTTTTCTAATGTTAGTTTTTATAACATTAAATGTTATATAAGTTATCATATTCAGAATATATGCAAAATTCAATAAAAATTTCTTAGAAAAATCAAAAAAAAATAAAAGAAAAATAATGAAAACGCTAACAAATACTTATGTTGTAAGAAAATCTGACATGATAAAAATTTTGAATAAAAATACAGACCCACTAAGTGAGTCTGTTAAGTTTGTTGAGAAACATCTGTATCTTCGATGTGTAATATAAAAAAATCGGTTGGGGATAGATCGATTGCAATTGAACTAGATTCCGCAGCAAATTGTTGTTGATTCCATAAATTAGTCATTCTTTTCCCGTTTAAATTAATAGGGATTTGAATTGATTGTTGATCATTCGAATTGTTTATGATGATTAAAAAATGGAATTGATTATTGCGTCTTTCGTACATAAGAATATTTGGATTTAGTCCACAATCATACCATTTAAACTCACCATCATTTTCTAAAACGGAATATTTTTTTCGAATTAAAATCAATTTTTTAATTGAGTCAAAGATCGTTAAATTGTACTTTGACTCGTCCCAAACCATACAACTTCTGCATTCTGGATCATTTCCACCTTGTAGTCCAATTTCGTCCCCATAGTAAATACACGGTGTTCCAAAAAATGTAAATAAAAAAACATATAATAGAATGACTCTTTTTTCATTATGATTGCACTGAGTTAATATTCTAGGAGTATCATGTGACCCTAGAACATTGAATAATCCTTTAATGACAGGTAGAGGGTATTGAGATATTAATTCGTTGATTGAATATTGGAATTGTAAGGTCGGTATTGTTTGATAAGCGAAATAAGCTAGAAGTGATTTCATAAGTGGATAATTCATGACAGAATCGAATTCATCCCCTCTTAACCACGGCATTGCATGGTGCCAAATCTCACCAACTATAAATAAATCTTTTTTATCTTCTTTCATCTTTTGATTAAAAAGCTTCCAAAAATAATGATCGATCTCATTTGCAACATCTAGACGCCAACCATCAATATCAAATTCTTTTATCCAATAGGAGCCGATTTCTAATAAGAATTTTTGGACTTCTTTATTTTCGGTATTCAGTTTTGGCATTTCATTTACAAATGAAAAGGTTTCATATGATTGCTTATTATTATCATCGCGAAAGAAATGAAACCATTCGTAAAAAGCAGAGCTTTTTCCGTTAATTAAGGCATCTTGAAAGGGTGGGAATGATGCACTTGTATGGTTAAAAACTGCATCAAGCATTACATAAATATTGTTTTCGTGGCATTTATCGATTAATTTTTTTAAAATTTTTTCATCTCCGAATGCAGGATCGACTTTAAAGTAGTTAATCGTATCATATTTATGGTTTGAATTTGCTTCAAAGATTGGTGTTAAATAAATACCACTAATACCTAATTGTTTCAAATAATCGATTTTTTGGATAATCCCTTCTAAGTCGCCACCAAAATAACTAGAGCTAGTAGGTTGAGTAGATCCCCAGGGAATTGAGTTTTTAGGGTTATTCAAATTATTCCCACTAGCAAATCGGTCGGGGAAAATTTGATACCAAATTGTTTTTGAAACCCATTCTGGTGGTGATATGAAATTATTTTTATGTAGAAATGCTAATGTAAAACAATTCGATTGGTCATGAGGGTTAAAGTCGTTTGAAAATCCTCCTTCTCCATAAAAAATACTTTTTTGTCCATTCTTTAATCGAAATAAGTATTTCATTCGTTTATTTGGAGGGCTCACATCAACTTCCCAATAGTCGAATAGTTCTGTAGAAAAAGCAAGATGCATTGAGAGCACCGATTCGGTTTGCCAAACAGAATCTTGAAATTTAAAAGGGTCTCCATAATATAATTCAACTACTGAACAGTCTTCTTTTTTTGTACGAACTCTCAAGCGGTAGGTTTTATCATCTATTGAAAAAGCATATTGATCATAAGGCTGATGATAGATTGATTCAATTTGCATGATACCATCCTTTATTTCAATCTAATTAAATTGGTCTAAATTCATTAAAAAGAATTAAGCTTGCTATCTAATTTCGTAACAGTATAATTAAATAGTATGTGCAATCGCTTCCATTTTCATGAAAATTAATATAACATTTGAATTTCGATGTAATATTTTGCAAAATAGTGTAGAGAGTGAAATTTGTACATGCGAGTGACTTGCAGGGGGAGAAAAAATGAAGCGATTTGGTTTGTTTATACTAGTATCTGTACTATTTTTAAGTACTTTACCTAGTATTAGTTTTGCAGAAAAAAATACAACTGACTTAAAAAAAGAAATGATTTATCGCATTTTAGTTGATCGTTATTTCGATGTGAATCCAACTAATAATAAAAATACGGACCCAAAAGATTTAAATAAATCTCAAGGTGGAGATTTAGAAGGAATTACGAAAAAATTAGATTATATTAAGGACTTTGGTTATACAACTATTTCCATTTCACCAATTTTTGAAAGCGATGTAAATTCATATGATGGTTTTTCTGTCGTTAATTTTAGAAAAATTGATCCAAGATTTGGTACAATGGAAGACCTGAAAAAATTAGTAAATGAAGCACATAAACGTCACATGAAGGTTTTGATTGATTTTGTAGCAAACAATACTTCTCAAAATAGTGAATTAGCTAAAAAAAGCGAATATGCGAATTGGTTTAATCCTAGTAATAGTACAAGCTCTGAAAAGAAATGGATTAATGGATTACCTGATTTTAATCAAGATAATAGCGAAGTAGCGAACTATCTTATTGAAACAGGTAAGTATTGGATGGACCAAGCTAAATTTGATGGATATAATTTACAAGAAGTAAATAATGTACCTGTTTCGTTTTGGAAATCATTTAATCAAGAAATAAAAAAGAAAAATCCTAACTTTATTTTATTTGCTGATTTAAATAACACAAGTGAGTTTGATCTTAAAAATTACAAAAATGTAGGCTTTGATGGCATTTATAATGTAAATTTAGTAAAAGATTTAGCGGATACATTTTCTTCGCAAAATCAAGCATTAACAAATGTAATGAAACAACAATTTGATTTAACGAAGGAACTTGGCTCAACTGTGTTAATTAATTACGTCGATGATGAAATGACTAAGCGTTTTGTTTCAATCGCCGAAGAAAAAGGTCAATATCCACCTTCAAGATTGAAATTAGCACTTGCATACCTATATACAACTCCAGGTATCCCTTTAAGTTATTATGGGACAGAGATCGCACTAAATGGTGGAAATATTCCAGATAACCGTAAAGGCATGGATTTCCGAACGGATGAAAAGTTTTCAGATTATATAACGAAACTGACGGAATTAAGAAGAACATTACCTTCTCTTTCTAAAGGAGATTCACATATCCTTTATGATTCGAAAGGTATGACTTTAATTAAACGAAAATACAAAAAAGAGACTACAATTATTGCGATTAATAATACATCCTTTGATAAAAAGGTCCACTTAAATTTTGATGTTGTTAATAAATCAAAAGAGCTAAGAGGGCTACAAGCTGATGATCTAGTTCGACCAAATAAAAAAGGTTTTGATATTGTACTTAAAAGAGAGTCTTCAAACGTTTATGCAGTAGCTCCTAAAACTACTTTAAACATTGGAGTTATTATTGCAATTCCATCGATATTTGTCGCATTTGTTGTCTTTTTGTGGCTTGCAAGAAGACGTAATAATGAAGAAAAATAAACACTAATTTGATGAGATAAAAAATCATTGAAAAAGAGAGATTGAAGATATCTTTCAAAATTCTTTAAACAGTTAGGCTCTGTTAATGAGAAATTAGTTTACAGAGCCTACTACTAAAGAATTAATGATAACGGTTACATTCATTCGTAAATAAGGGGTATAAAAATGACTATAACAATTAAGGATGTTGCGAAGAAAGCGAATGTAGCACCTTCAACGGTGTCGCGAGTTATCTCAAACAGTCCGAGAATTAGTGAAAGAACAAAACGGAAAGTTAGAAAAGTAATGGATGAATTAAACTATCATCCGAATTTAAATGCTAGGTCTTTAGCGAATCGTTCAACAAAATCAATTGGATTAGTCTTGCCACCTGCATTAGATACATCATTTCACAATCCGTTTTTCGCAGAAGTAATTAGAGGTGTTACAGCGTATTCAAACCAAAAAGAATATTCGCTTTACTTTATTACAGGGAATAATGAAAAAGAAGTTGAACAAACAGTTATTAAAACTGTAAGAGGACGAAGAGTTGATGGAATTATTCTTCTATACTCAAAAGAAAATGATACGATTATCGATTATTTAAATGAAAATAAATTTCCCTTTGTTTTAGTAGGGAAACCATATCACTCGATTGAAGACATAACTTATATCGATAATGATAATTATGCAGCTTCTAGAGAAGTAACAGATTATTTAATCGATCATGGTCATCAGAAAATTGCATTTATCGGTGGGGATCGTAATTTACTTGTTACGAAAAATCGATTACGAGGCTTTCAAGATACGATGTTATTAAATGGCTTTACGGTAAGTGATGAAGAAATTATATTTACTTCGTTTACAAGAGATGGTGGGAGAAATGCTGTTAGTCAACTTCTAGAACTTGAAGAGCTACCTTCAGCAATTGTTGTCACTGATGATGTTTTAGCATTAGGAATTATAAGTGTATTACAAGAACATACTATTTCGGTTCCAAGTGATATCTCGATTGTTAGTTTTAATAACGCCATTTTTGCAGAACTCGCAAACCCACCATTAACTTCAGTGGATATTAATATTTATCAATTAGGGTATGAAGCTTCGAAAAACATTATTTCTAAAATAGAAGAACCAGACGAAATCGAGAAAAGTATTATTGTTCCTCATAAACTAATCGTCCGTGGTACAAGTGTAAAAAAAGAAAATTTGGAATTAGTAAGCAGTTGATTTAGAATTTATTATGTAAATATTGAAAAAGAGGATGACAAAGTCATCCTCTTTTTTTTATATGTATTTGATTATCGATAGTTCATAAATTGCACATCAACTGAAAGGTCAGCGCCTTTGACTGCAGCAATAATTGCTTGTAAGTCATCTCGGCTTTTTGCAGTAACACGAATTTGATCATCTTGAATTTGTGATTTTACTTTAAGCCCACTGTTTTTAATAATTGTATTGATTTTTTTTGCATTGTCTTTATCAATACCTTGAACTAATTTAGCTCTTTGTCTAACAGTACCACCTGATGCACCTTCGACTTTACTGTAGTCTAAATTTTTAATTGGTACATTTCTTTTAATTAATTTACTAATTAGTACGTCTTTTAACTGCTCTAATTTAAATTCATCATCCGAAATTAATACTAGTTCTTCTTTTTCTAAGGCAATTGAGCTTTTGCTCCCTTTAAAATCATATCTAGTTGCGATTTCTTTCGTAGCAAGTTGAATAGCATTAGAGACTTCCGGTAAGTCTACTTTTGAAACAATATCAAATGAACTTTCTTTTGACATGATAGAATCCCTCCAATTCGTTAATACTTGTATTATAGTGTATGATAGTCGAAGTAACAAACTTTCAATTGACATGTTATAATAATTTTTAGTTTGGAAGTTAAGAGAGGATGTAACAAAAAATGAGTTTACAAGCAGGAGAGATTGTCACTTTAGTGTGCAGTCGAGAAACAGATATTGGGTATATGCTTGTCCAAGATCAAGAAGAAGTTTTTTTACATAATAATGAGACATCAGGTGAAATTGAAATAGATCAAGAAGTTACTGTATTCTTATACCATGATTCTAAGGGTAGATTATCTGCTACGATGGAAATGCCATTTATTACAACTGAAGGGTATGGATTTGCTAAAGTAGTAGATAAATTAGATGGAATTGGTGTTTTTGTTAATATAGGCATTTCAAAAGATATTCTTTTGGAAAAAGGAGATTTACCTCCACTTGAAGAAGTATGGCCTCAAGAAGGCGATGAAATTTTTTGCACACTAAAGCGTACGAACAAGGGTAGGCTTTTAATTAAGCTTGCGACTGAACCCGTAATGAAGGAATTTTCAGTACCAGCTGAAGAGAGTATGCTTAATAAAAATGTTTCAGGAATCATTTATCGTACACTAAGAGTAGGTTCTTATATTTTAACTGATGAACGCTTTATCGGATTTATTCATGAATCTCAGCGTAAAACAGAGCCAAGAATTGGTGAAAGAGTAAACGGACGTATCATTGATGTGAAGCCTGATGGAAGTACGAATGTATCACTTTTACCAAGAGTTCACGAAGGATTAGATCAAGAAGCGAATGAAATTTATGAATATATGATGAATCGCGGAGGAGCTATGCCTTACTGGGATAAAAGTGATGCAGAAGATATTAAAGCAAGATTTAATATAAGTAAAGCTTCATTTAAACGTGCGATGGGTAGATTATTAAAAGAAAACAAAATCTATCAAGAAGATGGATGGACATACGCAAAAGAACTGTTTGAAAAGAAAGAACAATAATTAAGGAATACCACTTCATTTGATGGAGTGGTTTTTTTTGCTAATTTTTTTAAAACATACAGGCATACTAAGTTTATGAAAAAATTAGGAGGCTATTTGTAGGTGAATGAAAAAAGAGAAGTTTTAATAAAAATACTTGTCGTAATTTTTGGTGCATTAATGAATGCATTTGCAATGAATTGTTTTTTAATTCCTGTAAGTGTTTATTCAAGTGGTTTTTCAGGTCTAGCACAGTTACTTACTAATTTATTAAATGATTTTACACCTTTTAGAGCTTCTACGGGTATCTTACTAGCACTATTAAATATTCCTGTTATTATTTTAGCGTGGAAAAAAATCGGCCGTTCGTTTACTTATTTTACAATACTAAGTGTCGGTATTACGACTATATTTTTAGAAATCATCCCAGTTACACCACTATTCTCAAAAGATATTTTGCTGAACGCAGTTTTTGGTGGTTTAATCGTAGCGGTTGGAATTGGATATACGTTAAAATTTGGAGCTTCAACTGGAGGTTTGGATATTGTAGCTCTAGTCCTTTCACGATCAAAAGGAAAACCAGTTGGAACATATTTTTTTCTGTTTAATGCATTAATCATTTTAACTGCAGGTTATATTTATGGAATGGAAAAGGCACTTTATACACTTATTAACTTATATGTTACTTCGAGATTTATAGATGCAATTCATACAAGTCATATTAAAGTCACTGCATTTATTGTTACAACAAAAGGAGATGAACTACGAAAGGAAATTCATTCAAAGCTTGTTCGTGGAATAACAGCTATTAATGCAAAAGGAGCTTTCACTAATCAAGATAAGCAAATTTTAATGATGGTGCTATCACGCTATGAGCTATATCATCTTTCAAAAGTCATAAAGTCTGTTGATGAAAAGGCATTTACAAATATTGTTCAAACGATCGATGTATTTGGTGAATTTAGGAAGTTCTAAAAAATTGCACTTTCATTCCGAGCTCTTTTATGGCATTTATAAGAACAAAAAAACTGTTCAACGCTTCCAAATAAACAAGGAAGTTGAACAGTTTATTTTTTTTGAATCTTATTAATAATAAGGCTTTTTCAAGTTTGCAAAGTTCTTATTGTCTTTCAGAAAGAAACAAATATACTTAAACTATTGGATGAAATTCTACTTGCGTTTTGATGCTTTTTTAACCAAATAAAGCTTAAATAAAAATATTAAAGATGATCGACACTTTTAGAAAAAGATTTCTTACCAGCTTGAGCATTTTTACTTTCTTGTGCATTTTTCTTTTCTCTTTTAGCGTTATTATCTTGTGCTTTTTTGTCATTATCACTAGTATGTGGCATATGTAAGCTCCTTTATAAAAATGATAATGTTAGGTTTGCCTAGATTAACTTAATTATGTATGTTTATAAGTTTTTAACGTTTTGGCTCAGTTAAACCATGCAGTTGATTTACTTAAGAAATATCAACATTCGTATAACAGTGCCAACTTTTTTAAAAAGATAGAAATTGTAATTTGTTTGAGGGGGAAGAAGAGTTGGTGGAAAGAAAGAAAGAGCTTTTATTTAAATTAGTTATCGTAATTATTGGTGGCTTTTTAAACGCGTTTGCAATGAATTGTTTTTTGATCCCTGCTAATGTTTATTCAAGTGGTTTTGCAGGTCTAGCGCAATTACTTTCAAATATTATTACTGACTACACTCCGTTTACTGTGACAACGGGGATATTATTAGCTATTTTAAATATCCCAGTCATTGTTTTAGCGTGGAAAAAAGTAGGACGCACTTTTACGTATTACAGTTTTTTTAGTGTAGGTGTTATGACTTTATTTTTAGAGTTATTACCTGTTAAACCAATTTTTTCAGATGATATTTTACTGAATGCTGTATTTGGTGGGTTAATCGCAGCGATCGGAATTGGCTTAACATTAAAATTCGGTGGTTCAACAGGCGGATTAGATATTATTGCCCTAGTTCTTTCTAAATCAAAAGGTAAACCTGTTGGTACTTACTTTTTTCTATTTAATGCAATTATTATTATCACAGCAGGCCAGTTATATGGTATGGAAAAAGCTCTATATACGCTAATCAACTTATATGTTACTACAAGAGTAATCGACAGTGTGCATACAAGTCATGTGAAGTTAACAGCGATGATTGTTACAACTAAAGGTGAGGAGCTTAGAAAAGAAATACATGCTAAGCTTGTTCGTGGTATTACACAAATGAATGCTACTGGAGCATTTACAAAACAAGATAAAGATATTTTGATGATTGTGCTATCTCGTTATGAACTATACGATTTAGAAAGAATCATCAAAAGGGTAGATCCACAAGCTTTTACAAATGTTGTGCAAACAGTAGATGTATTAGGGGAATTTAGAAAAGTTTAATAAACAAATGAAACAGAACTTGACCAGCATATTTATAAATATAGCTGGTCTTTTTGTATTTTTAGAGTAAACAGGGTGATAAAAATGTGTAAATATTTCTAAATTTTTACCGAAATTTAACAAACTTGTTTAACGAAACCATTTTTTTAAAGCTATTTTTCAGTTTTTTGGTATAATTTAGAATAAGGATACTAAAAAGGTGGAGATTATTTTGAAAAAGGGATCAGTTCTCTTATTAGCTTGTACACTTCTACTTTCTGGATGTGGTGCAAATAGTGAAAAGGAAATAAAACCAACACCAAGTACAAAACAAACAATAGAGCAAAATAACGATATTAACATTGAAAAGCTTTCAACAAAAATTGAAGTAACTGAAGCAAATGGTCTTGTAACGATGAAGTATTCTCTAAGAAATAACGATACAATACCGGCTAATTTTACTTTCCCATCATCTCAAATTGTGGACTATACGATAAAGGATGAAAAAGGTCAGGTAGTTTATCAGTCTTCTAAGGATCTGTCTTATACACAAGTAATTACAAAGAGTACGATTCCTGAAAACAGTGCCAAAGTTTGGGAAGAACAAGTAAACTTTGCAGATAAAAAACTTCCTTACGGCAACTATGAAGTAACGGCAAATTTTGTTCCATCAAAGGTGAACGAGAAAGACCTTAACAACGGAGCAATAAAACCAGTTTCACAAACATTCTCGTACCACAAACTTTCAACAGTTAACGAAAATGGTTCAAAAATTATCGTAAAAGGTGAAAATGGCCAATACGAAATTAAAGGAACTTATTTATCTGATCAAGACAAAATCTACTATTCAGTAGAAGATGGACATAATACGCTAGTTGACGAAACTGTTTTACCAATAAAAATAAAAACAGGCTCTGTAAATTTATTAGACTTTAATGTAAACGTTCCTAAAGAAAGCCTACCTATAAACGGAACAGTTACATTAGTTCTTTACGAAAAAAATAAAGATGACCAAGTTTCTAAATCAATGTCTATTACATTACAACAATTTAAATAAAAAGATTTTTACCAAAGAATTTTAAAAAATGATCTTCCATAGAAGATAAGAAAACAACCATAGAAAAGTCTATGGTTGTTTTTAGTATTGTGACAAAGGACTAAAAGAAATATATTAATATCATCATTTTAGATTACGAATTTATCCCTAATTTTTTCCAGAAAAAGCTTTTACTAATAGAAAATGAATGGAACGGAAGGCTGCTCGACTCCTATGGGAGATGCGGGAAGGGTGAGACCCCGCAGGCTTGCCGAGGAGGCTCAGCTGCTCAGCTCACGCCCCGTGGAAAGCGAGCAACCTGCAGTGGAATTCAACGATTCACATGTTTAATTATTATCTTAAACACAAAAACAACCATAGGATAACCTACGGTTGTTTCTGTGTGTTGTATTAAGCATTAAAGCTTTGATTATTATTATTAGCTTTTCGCTCTTCAGCTTCAGCTAACGTAAAATGATAAGGGAACTTTTCAGAGTATTTCGTAACAGAATCAGAACTTTGTTGAATAAAGCGCTTAGACTTATTACTTTTGCCCATGATGATTCCCTCCCAAATAGGAAAGCTTTAGTTTTGACTTCATTAAGTAATTCCAATAGTAATTGATCAACATCAAAAAGTGGATAATACTTCTGGAGAAGTCCTTAATAGAATGCACAAATTGAAGGTAGATATGATTGGTTATTTTTTCTGAAATTGTTATTTTTTACAGAATTAGCTCTTTAAGTTGAAGAAATCTTCTAAGAAGATTGCAATTCCATCATTTTGATTAGATAAAGTAGTATGTTTAGCTAAATTTTTCAATGGTTGGATTGCATTTTCCATTGCTACTCCATGGCCAGCATATTCAATCATTTCTAAATCGTTATCCTCGTCACCGAAAGCAATAATGTTTTTTCGTGGGATGTTATAATGAGAAGCTACTTTTTGTAATCCAATCGCTTTATTCATGCCAGCTTTAACAATTTCGATTATGTGATGAGGTGCCGCCCATCGTCGATGATCAATCACTTCAGCATGCACGTTTGATAAATGGTTACGAATACTTGCAACATGTGATTCTTCACTGTCAATTAGAAGACAGGTTGGAGCATGTGTAAGGTTTTTAATTAAATCTCCATGGATGATATCCTCTTTTAAATAATGGAATAACGGGATAATTTCCTCTTCATGTTTGTCTGCATAGACATCGTCCATAACTTCTGCATATAAATTTTTTAATTCATATTCTCTACATGAGCTAATAACTTCTTTTGCAACTTCTAAAGGTAAAAATTCATGAAAAACTCCCCATGAGTCATCCAGAGGGTGATGAACATATGCACCATTAAAATTAACAATGGGTGTTTTAAGGTTTAATTGTTCATAATACATTTTACTTGCTCTAAATGGTCTACCAGTTGAAATGCATACTTCATGGCCTGCATTCATTACCTGTTTTATTGCTTTTAACGTTCTCTCTGAAATAATTTTTTCATCGGTTAACAAGGTGCCGTCTAAATCGAGTGCAATTAAGTGTTTTGTTTTCATTTTTCATCACCTTTTATTTTTTAATGTTGAACTATTTTATAAAAAATATTAATGAGATTTAGTCCAATAATTACTAATGATACCATCTTTTTAGAAGAAATATCTTTAATTTTAGAGGAACAATAATAACCTAAATGGAAGGAGGAATGGATAATGGGTCAAGCACATCAATTTCGACCAGGTGACAAAGCACCAAACAATGGGGTATATGTAGAAATAGGTGAAACAGGAAGTAATGTAACTCGTCCTAAACAAATTAAACTTCAAGCAGGCGAAGTATTTCCTGATACTCAAAATCATAATAGAAAATGGTCATACAAACGAAAAGTTTAAACATACTAAGGTTCCAAGCGACTTAAGGGGGCCAGTAAGTCTATACTTATCTGGCCACTCATAACACATAAAAAAAGCGCTTTCGATTAATTTCGATGCGCTTTTTTATGCGTTTACAAAATACAAATGATTACTTTGTTTTTGTGAATGATCTATAACCATACCGGTTACATATGTATGTACCAAGTTGAACGTTTTTGGGTGCTACAACATATGTTATATATAGATTTTAGTGGTGTTTTGTAACAGGTTCGTTTGGAATAACAGCTTCGCTTAATACTGCAACAGCTAAAGATAAAACTACAGCCATTACTGAAGCAGTTTTGAAATTATATTCCCCACCAGTCATTGAACTTAAAACATAAGCTCCCATCTGACATAAAACAAAGCTCCAGAACAATGTCATAACATAACGCACTTTAATCACTCCTATTCTAGTTGGTTCTTATCATATTATATACCTAGAAATTTGATAATTGAAGTTATAATTAAAAAGTTTTAATTAAAAAAAGTAACTTTGGATTTTTACAAGCCTATTTTAATATTTCCCCAAAAAATACTACATTAATAATAAGGTGATAAGAATGCCTGTAACAGAGAGATTTTTTAAACAAGAAGATCAATATGCAGTTATTCATTTACCAATTAGACCGAATGGATTCGGAGTTCTCTATATCGGTGGGAATACGCATTACGTGGATAATGATCATAGTTGTTTACTACAACATTTTGATAAAAGAAAATTACTTTCAATCTTAACGGAAGAAGGTTATACGGTATTTACTTCAAATTTATATGGGAAAAACTGGGGTTGCGATGATGCAGTCGAATTGGCTGAAACGCTATATCATTCAGTTATGAGAAAAGAAATATTGAACCCTTCAATCCATGTTATCGGTGAAGGCACTGGAGCTTTAGTGGTTTGTAAATTGCTGGCACATTTGAAAGGAAAAGTTCGTAGTATTTCCTTATTAAATCCATCATTGAATATAAAAAATGAATTAGATTTAGAAAGAGAAAATAAACTCTTTTATAAGAGAACTGTTCATGAAATATTAAAAGCATATAAAACTTCAGACCTATTTATGGTAATCGGCAGAGAATGTTTTTTCTATGAGACCATTTCACCTATTAAAATCTACTCTACTACAAGAAATCATTTTAAATGGAAACGGGATATTCGTTTATTAGAAGAAGAGCGAAATAAAAATAACTTACCGATCTCTATTCTGATTTCATTAGAAGAGAAAAAGTACGAATGTGGTAGGAATTTAGTTAAATTTTTAAAAAAGTATCAAGATATTTTGTAATTTTTAAACCTTACCTCGACATAAGATTCAAAAGTGAAGGAGGGGAAAAATGAAAAAATGCGCAGTTATTGGATCAAGTGGATTTATCGGATACGAGTTGGTCTGTCAGTTAATGGAATATAATGATGTTACAGCTGTTTTAATGGATAAGGGAAATGAAAGTGATTTAATAAGTGAAGAAAAAATATTTTCAATTGGAAGAAATGCAAAGGTTGTTTTTGTAGATGAGCAACAATTTCAAGAAGATAATGAACAGTATGATACGATTTTTATATGCCATTATTTTGATGAGTTAAAGTTACGAGGAACGATCAGCAATCTTGAATTTAAGGACGATATGTTTAATAATATTTCTTTAAGATGTAAAGAGATTATTTTCATTTCGTCTACTAAAAAAGAATTAGCATCTATAGAAACAAAAGTAAATGAATTGATTCAACTGAGTAATTGTAAAGTAACTTTTATTGAAATTCCATCATTGTATGGGCCTTGGGAGCCCTCTTCGGGCCTAGTCCATGAGTTAATTGTGCAGGAGCTTGGGAAAAGAAATTTAGGGATTAAAAATGTATATGGATCAAATGAAATATTATTTGTTGAAGATGTTGGAAAAGCAATTAGAATTATTTCCGAAAAGGACTTGAAAGAACATAAGTATATTATTACAGCAAAACAAAGTATGTACTTACCAGAGCAGGAGAATTTTACAGGAATCCAGCATATGATTGAAGGAATAAAGTTTAATCAAATGAGAAATGATATAGATGCTACTCCCTTTGTCATCATAAATTCGACTTCAATTAAAGAAGGGATTCAAAAACAAAAGCAACAAATTCAACAATATTTTCATCTTTATTAATAAGAGGAAACTTAAAAAAAGTCTGATGAAATAGTTCCTTCTGAGCAATTTGATTTTTTGCTCATTAAGAAAGTATAAATTGGCAGCGGTGTAGAAACTAATGAGCCCCTGTCTTTGCCTAACGACTCGCCAAACGGCGAGTTTTCTTTATCAGGAGAGAAAGAAGTTTACCAAAATAGTTCAGTTTTTTTATACGTCTAAATTTTAAAAGATAAAAATGTAGACAAAGTACTTTTTATTTCATAAAATTAGTACCAGGTAATAAAATAAGACATAAAAATACTATGTAAAGCGGGGATTTAAATGAACGCTGGAATTTTAGGTATTGGCTCATACGTACCCGAAAAAAAATTAACTAATTATGATTTAGAACAAATGATGGATACTTCCGATGAGTGGATTGTTAGTCGTACTGGTATTAAAGAAAGAAGAATAGCAAGTGACGAACAAGATACTTCTCATTTAGCATATGAAGCGGCAGTAGAAGCTTTAAAAGATGCAAATGTTAAAGCAGAAGAACTGGATTTAATTTTAGTTGCTACAGTTACACCAGATATGTCATTCCCATCAGTTGCATGTGTAATCCAAGAAAGACTTGGAGCTAAAAACGCTGCAGCAATGGATATAAGTGCTGCATGTGCTGGATTTATTTATGGCGTTGTTACAGCGACTCAGTTTGTAAAAACAGGGACTTATAGTAGAATTCTAGTTATCGGTGCAGAAAAATTAACTAAGATTGTTAATTGGGAAGACCGTAATACAGCAGTATTATTCGGTGATGGTGCAGGTGCAGCAGTTATCGGACCAGTAAGTGAAGGAAGAGGAATTCTTTCTTACGAACTAGGTGCAGATGGTACTGGTGGAAAACACCTTTATAAAGGTGGAGATCACTTAATCATGAACGGACGTGAAGTGTTCAAATTTGCAGTTCGTCAAATGGGTGATTCATGTGAAAATGTACTTAAATTAGCAGGATTAACAAAAGAAGAAGTGGACTTCTTAATTCCACATCAAGCGAATACTCGTATTATGGATGCTGCAAGAGAAAGATTACAACTTCCAAAAGAAAAGATGAGTGTAATTATTGATCGTCATGGTAATACGTCTTCATCTTCTATTCCGATTGCATTAGTTGAGGAATATAAAAATGGTAATATTAAAGAAGACGATGTATTAGTTTTAGTTGGATTTGGCGGCGGCTTAACATGGGGCGCGATTGCACTTCGATTTGGAAGATAATCAAGTTGGAAGGGAGAAAATTTTGATATGAAAAAAAGAGTAGTTATTACAGGCCTAGGTGCAGTTACACCAATCGGTAATGATATAAATACTGTGTGGGAAAATTTAATGAATGGAAAGAGTGGAATTGGCGTTCTAACTCGTAAAAATCCTGATGATTTTCCAGTTAAAATTGCAGGTGAAGTAAAAGACTTTGATCCTGAAAAATATATTGATAAAAAAGAAGTGAAACGTATGGATCGTTTTACTCATTATGCAATTGCAGCTTCAAAAATGGCATTAGAAGATGCTAACTTCACAATTAATGAAGAAAATGCTCCAAAAGTAGGTGTTTGGATCGGTTCTGGTATTGGTGGTATGGAAACATACGAAGAACAGTTTAACACTTTCCAAACAAAAGGCGCGCGTCGTGTGAGCCCATTCTTTATTCCAATGTTAATTCCTGATATGGCATCAGGACAAGTTTCGATTTTAACTGGTGCTAAAGGTCCTAACGGATGTACAGTAACAGCTTGTGCTTCAGGTGCAAGTTCAATTGGTGATGCTTTCAAAATTATTCAACGTGGTGATGCAGTTGCAATGATTACTGGTGGTGCTGAAGCGCCGATTACAGATATGGGACTTGCAGGATTCTGTGCTGCAAGAGCATTATCATTAAACCCAGATCCAGTATCAGCTTGTCGTCCATTTGATAATGCTCGTGATGGCTTTATCATTGGTGAAGGTGCTGGTATTGTATTCCTTGAGGAATTAGAGCATGCATTAGCTCGAGGAGCGAAAATTTACGCTGAAATCGTTGGATATGGAACAACTGGTGATGCCCATCATATTACAGCGCCAGCTCCAGGTGGAGAAGGTGGAGCTCGTGCTATGAGAATGGCACTTGACGATGCTGGATTATCGATTGAAGATATTCATTATATCAATGCACATGGTACTAGTACTGAATTAAACGATAAATTTGAAACAATGGCGATTAAAGAAGTATTTGGTGAACATGCATATAATGTACCGATTAGCTCAACAAAATCTATGACTGGTCATATGCTTGGTGCTGCTGGTGGTATTGAAGCAATTATTACAGCTTTAACAATTCAAAATAAAGTAATTGCTCCAACAATAAACCACCAAGAGACAGACAGCGAATGTGATTTAGATTATGTACCAAATGTTGCAAGACCATTTAATGTTAAAGCAGCAATTTCTAACTCATTAGGATTTGGTGGTCATAACGTTACTTTAGCATTTAAAGAATATACAAAAGAAGCTTAGGATTATTCCTAGTTTCAGACTGATGACAAACGCTCGCTTTCTTCGTTACTTCGCCTGTCTGTGGTGCTCATTACCGTCTAAGGTAACTCCGCTCCTCGCCAGGCTTCGTGCCTCGAAAGACAAGCGTTTTCAATCAGTCTGAAAATCAGCTAAATACCATATACACTAAAACTTAGGATTATTCCTAAGTTTTTTTATTTTAGCTCAATTAATTAAGAGCAGGAAAGGCCAAGGAAGAGCAGGAAAAGTAAATAGGACGAGAATTAGAGGGGATCAATAATATATTCAAAGTTTTTTAAGATCTTTTCCTTGCACCTTGATCCTGCCATTCCTTGACCCTGCTATTATGTAATACCCAAAAATAAGGAACTTCCACTAGTTAATTATCATACTTTATAGTAAATTGAGGTGATTAACTTGGGATAATGCCGACTTATAAATGGGTTGATGTAATTGATCGTAAGCAAGATGTAATGAAAAAACTCTTACATTATTTTCCGAAATATACCGAAGATAGCTTGTATAAATATCTTCTCTCCCACGGGTTATCTAATCTGTCAATTGAATGTAAAAAAGATATGGAGTTATTGTTTGAAAAAAATACGTGGAAAAGTCTTTCTGAAGAATTCGAACAGTTGAGAAGAGACTTTAATGGACCGGACTTGCCGATTTTTATTTTGCCATGTCATCGAACGAGAAGTATGTTTAAAAATACGGTTTATCATCGAGGTGGGATCGCTCATAAAAATTGTATTTGTTTATTTTTGTCTCCAATAGAAGGAATTTTACAACATAAAGCAGTATTATTACATGAGTATCATCATATTGTAAGATTGACTAAGTTATATAAAAACAAAAAGGTCACATTATTGGATGCGATGATTTTAGAAGGGTTAGCTGAAACTGCTGTATTAGAAAAGTATGGTGAAGAAGTTCAGGCCCCGTGGACAAAACAGTATTCCTCTAAGCAGTGTGAATTTTATTATAATAAATATTTAGTAGACCATCTCCAATTAACAAGTAATGAAGATGGTTTTTCAAAATACTTGTATGGTGGGAACGGAATTCCAAAATTATTGGGTTACAGTGTTGGTTATGATATTGTTAAAAGCTGTTTAGCACAGACAGAATGGTCAACTGATTTCCTTTTGCATACGCCAAGCAATAAAATTAAAGAAAATGCAATAGATTATATTTCTTGAAGATGCAAACGATTTCAAGACGGATTTTAAAAGAATGATTTTGCTAGTATGAAAGCATCAAATATACCAAAGTTTATTGGAATTTAAATACTTTATTGACTATGAAACATTCAGTTTGAAAAAACACTTTTTGTAATTCAGTGGATAAATGGAATAATTTAGTGAATCACTGACCATACTGAAAGTTACATACAGTTGTGAAGTGAGGGGTAGTAAATGTTGTATTTACATGATGTATGGGTCAATTGGTTTGAAGGTGAAGAAAATGGTTACAATGTCTGTCATTTTTTTGAATGGAGAAAAGATGATAGTGTTGAATTACTAGACCAAGTTCCAGTCATTAAAGTTACTCCAGAGTTATATCAGTATATTGAAAATGAATTATTAGAGCTTCCATCCGGTCTATTAACTGAAGTATTCCAAAAGTCTTATGTAAGAAAGAACCATGAGCGCATTCAGCTCGATTATTGCTTTGTTGTAACTGATGGCAATGGTATCATAGCCGTTGATACAATTGGATATAATATTCCAATTCGAAAAAGTCGATTGATTCCAAGACAAGAACAAATGGTGTATGACATGACAGCTGAAATTGAAGAAAACAGTTATAATCTTCAAAATTTCCTTAATGAGGAAAAGAAAGAACACCATATACTATCACCATCGCCGATAATTATGAGCGGATTAACTAGAAAAGAAAGACAACTAAAGCAATTATTATTTATGGCGTTAGATCAGCTACATTCGTCAAAGAATCCATCCGAAATTCGATATTGGTATACTGAATGGAATCCAACTTCGTATCAACAAATTCAAGATTTGTCATTTGAGGATATTTGGTCTCAATTATATGACGAAATAAAGAGTGGATGGTCAGATCGACACGAACAACTTTGCGGAAGAATTGTAAAAGGTCAACCATTCTTTGAAAAGCTATGGGAAATGGAACACGAGCAAAAAGTAAACTAAAAAAAGCTGCTTTAGCAGCTTTTTTGTTTTGAATTGAATTTGTTTCTGTTAGTTCTTATTTACGTTTTCTTCCTAATCCCATTGCATTTTCCATTTTTTTAATCATTTTATTTGCAACAAAATTAGCCTTTGCAGCACCAGCATCTAAGATGTCATCTAGTTCTGAAGAATTTATGATTTCATTGTAACGTTCTTGTAGTGGGCGTAAACCATTAACTACAACATCTGCAACATCTTGTTTGAATTCTCCGTAGTTTTTGCCAGCATATTTATTTTCTAGTTCTTGAATTGATTCGCCTGTAAATGCAGAATAAATACTTAATAAGTTTGAAATCCCTGGTTTGTTTTCTTTATCATATTTTACAATGCCTTCAGAGTCAGTAACAGCACTTTTAATTTTCTTTTCAATCACTTTTGGATCGTCTAGAACAAAAATCGTTGCTTTTTGATTTTCATCAGATTTACTCATTTTTTTAGTTGGATCTGCTAAACTCATAATTCTTGCAGCGTCTTTACTAATACGTACTTCTGGAATAGTAAAGATGTCGTTATATTTCTTATTAAAACGTTCTGCAAGGTCACGTGTCAGTTCTAAATGTTGTTTTTGATCATCGCCTACTGGAACTAGATTTGTTCCATATAAAAGGATATCAGCAGCCATTAATGGTGGATAAGTTAAAAGTGCAGCAGATACACTATCCTTACCATTAGACTTATCTTTAAACTGTGTCATACGCTCTAATTCACCGATATATGATACACATTGCATCATCCAGCCTGCTTGAGCGTGAGCTGGAACTTCTGATTGGATAAAAATAGTTGATTTTTCTGGATCTAATCCAGCTGCAACATAGATTGCCGAAAGACTACGGATATTTTTACGTAAAGCTAATCTGTCTTGTGGTACTGTAATTGCATGTTGATCAACGATACAGAAATAGCAATTATAGTCATTTTGTAATTCAATAAATTGTTTTACAGCACCTAAATAGTTACCTAATGTAATTCCTCCACTTGATGTTGGTTGAATGCCACTAAAAATCGTTTGCATCTTTAAAGCCCTCCTATATAAAAAAAATAATTCGTTAAAAAACTTTTAAAAAATAAAAAAAGCGGCATAATCTCTCTAAAAAATAGAGACGATTAAACCGCGGTACCACTCTAGTTATTCCGAAAAGGAATCACTCATGCATGAAATCATGCACTCATCTAACGTTTGAGTCACGTCGAAGCCTACTAAGATTAACTGTTCGGTTCGAAGCTCAGAAGTCCATTCGACAGGGAGCATGACTTGTTTTCACCATCCACAAGCTCTCTTTACATGCTAAATCTGTGTACTACTCTTCGTCAAAGCTGATATAAATTGTCTATTAATAATATCTTAATTATATTCAATTTTCAAGATGTTGATACATTTGTTTAAGCGATAATGATAAAACTAAATAGAAATGAAAGAATAATTAATGTTATTGACGTCACTAATAAAGGTTTAGTAACTGAGAACTTATATCTTTTATAAATAACATCTTTCTTAATCGTAAGAGATTCATCTCCAGTCATTTTTGCCATCTGCTCATCTTTTAAACCGCTTAAAACTTTTCTAATTCCATAACGAGTTATATTAAAGAATCCACTTTGAACAATAAGTAGAAATCCACCTATCAAAAATAATACTAGTCCAATATAGAATATTGTGTTCGTAAAATGAAGGAAATAATGATTTGTCCCTTGAGTGAAAGAATAGATCGCTGCAAGTACTATTGCTGTAAATAGGCTAATCATGAAGTGTTTAAACATTAAGCGTGAAATCCTCCTTATGGAAAAAAATTTATATTGTACACTTATCGATATTATATTATTATAACGTTGTAATCAGATACAAGAAATCTTTACAAAATTATTTATAATTGTTAACATTTTTAAGAGAATTCATTAAATTTTAACAAATTGTATAATTTTATTTGTCAAAATTGTTGTAAAACTCTTATAAAAATGTATAATAAAATTTGTAGAAAATAATCGATACTTATCGAAAATTCTACTACAAAAATTCAGAATTGTATATTAACTTTCTGCATTTTACCTTGCTTAAGCACCATAGGGGGAATATGTTATGGATAGTGAGATATGTTTTTATAATCGTTTTGCTTTCAAAAGTTGCTTTCTATAATTGAGATGAATACAATTTTCAAATTTATGTATAAAAATCATAAATAGTAATTGAATATCCAGATAAACAAAGATAGAAATGCATTTGGAATAATCTTTTTAGAGTAATAATTTAGAATTTTCCAGAAAAAAATCTTGACCAATAACTTCGTTGCGAATACGCTTACATTATTGGGAATAAAAAGCTTAAGCAAAAAATTACACTTTTTTACAAGAAAGAGAAAAATGGACTAAATTATTAAACCATATATGTAAATAATATGGACAAGAAGTAATAAAAACTTAATAAATTACAATTTCATAGGGAATAAGTAAGAGTATGTGGTATGATCCAAATGCTCTAATTTTATAAAGTGAATTATCAAAAAAATAGAAATAAAAAAATTTTTTTAAAAATATAAGGGGGTGCTGTTGTGGGACGTTACGTGCTACAAAGATTTATTTACATGTTTGTCACACTATTTTTGATTTGTACTGTTACATTTTTCTTAATGAAGCTATTACCAGGTTCTCCATTAAAAAATGCAGAGAAATTAACGCCAGAACAAAAACAAATTATCTTGGTTAAATATGGGTTAGATAAACCTGTTCCTGTTCAGTATGCAAAGTATATGAAGAATCTAGCAACAGGTGATTTAGGAGTTTCATATAGATACGATAATCGTAAAGTAACTGATATGATTTCAACTCGTATTGGTCCATCAGCTCAATTAGGTGCTCAAGCACTATTATTAGGAACATTTATCGGATTAATCTTCGGTATCGTTGCAGCATTAAAAAATAATACAATATTTGACTATGGTTCTACTGTTCTAGCAGTTTTAGGTATCTCAATCCCGTCTTTCGTATTCGGGGCAATTTTACAATATTATTTAGCAGTAAAATTACATTGGTTCCCGGTAGCATATTGGGAAAGCTTTAAATACACGATTCTACCGACAATTGCATTGTCAGTTTTCGTTACAGCAACTGTAGCTCGATTCTCAAGAACAGAGTTAATTGAAGTAATGAACTCAGAGTATATCGTTACAGCAAAAGCTAAAGGTATCTCACAAGTTGGTGTTATCATTAAACACGCATTACGAAATGCTTTAATTCCAGTTATTACAATTTTAGGGCCATTGGCTGTAAACTTAATGACTGGTACATTAGTTATCGAAAATATGTTTGCTGTACCTGGACTTGGTTCTCAATTCGTTAACTCAATCGTAACGAATGACTACACAGTAATTATGGGTACAACAATTTTCTATAGTGCATTATTATTACTTGTAATTTTCTTGGTTGATATTTTATACGGTGTAATTGATCCACGTATCCGTTTAGCAGGAGGTAAATAAATAATGAACAACAATACAGCGCAAAAAATTTCATCTGATTTATTCCAACCTGCAAGCGTAGATTTGAATAATGCAGAAAAGATATCTAGACCTTCGGAATCTTTTTGGAAAGATGCAAGAAGACGTTTTAAGAAAAATAAAGGTGCAATGTTTGGGTTTATTATCCTAGGCATCTTATTATTCTTCACATTATTTGGTCCAATGATGAGTGGTCACACGTATGATGATCAAGATTTAAAAAGATCAAAATTACCGCCTAAAATCGGTGTGTTAGAAAATGTAAAATTCTTACCATTTGATGGACATGATCAATATGGAAATGATGTATATAAAAACAAAGGGATTAAAGAAAATTTCTGGTTTGGTACTGATGATCTTGGTCGTGATCTATTCACAAGAACATGGGCTGGAGCTCGAGTATCGATTTTAATTGGTTTAATAGCAGCTGTAGTAGATATGTTAATCGGGGTTACATTCGGTGGAATTTCAGGATTCTTTGGTGGTCGAACAGATACAATCATGCAACGTATCGCTGAGGTATTAATGGGTATTCCATATCTTATCGTTGTAATCTTATTTATCCTAGTATTCAAAAACCCAGGTATTCTTTCTATTGCATTAGCAATGGTAATTACAGGTTGGGTAAGTATGTCACGTATCGTACGTGGGCAAATGTTAAAATTAAAAAATCAAGAATTCGTTTTAGCTTCAAGAACATTAGGTGCAACTAATACACAATTAATTGCAAAACATTTGATTCCAAATATTATGGGTCCTATCATTGTTATGATGATGTTCACGATTCCGAGTGCAATTTTCTCTGAAGCATTCTTAAGCTTCATCGGTTTAGGTATAGCACCACCAAAAGCATCATTAGGTTCTTTAGTAAGTGATGGCTTCAAGTCATTACAAACTTTCCCTCATATGATGATTATTCCAGCGATTGTAATCAGCTTATTAATTTTAAGTTTTAACTTAATTGCAGATGGATTACGTGACGCTTTAGATCCAAAAATGAGTAAGTAATATTTGAGAGGAGAATGAACTATGAGTAAATTATTAGAAGTAAAAGATCTGTGTGTCTCCTTTTATACTCATGCTGGTGAAGTTCAAGCAGTACGCGGAGTTTCATTTGATCTTAAAAAAGGTGAGACATTAGCAATTGTAGGTGAATCTGGTTCAGGTAAATCAGTAACATCTAAAGCATTAATGGGGTTGATTCCTAATCCTCCAGGTAAAATAAAGAGCGGTGAAATCTTATTCGATGGAAAAGATTTAGCTAAATTAAGTGAAAAAGAAATGCAAACTATTCGTGGGAAAGAAATTTCAATGATTTTCCAGGATCCTATGACTTCTTTAAATCCAGTATTAACTATTGGATATCAAATTACAGAAGGTTTAATTAAGCACCAAAAAATGAGCAAAACTGAAGCAAAGAAAATTGCTTTAGAATTAATAAATCTTGTTGGTATTCCACATGCTGAAGCTCGTTTTAAACAATATCCACACCAATTCTCAGGTGGTATGAGACAACGTGTTGTTATTGCGATGGCGCTAGCATGTAATCCAAAATTATTAATCGCCGATGAGCCTACAACAGCTCTTGATGTAACAATTCAAGCGCAAATTCTAGAATTAATGAAAGAAATTCAAAGAAAAACTGATTCAGCAATTATCTTTATTACACATGATTTAGGTGTAGTAGCAAATGTTGCAGATAAAGTTGCAGTTATGTATGCGGGTAGAGTAGTTGAAATGGGAACTGTAGACGATATTTTCTACAATCCAAAACACCCTTACACTTGGGGACTTTTAGCTTCAATGCCAGATTTAGATAATGAACAAGGAGCAGAATTAGTAGCGATTCCTGGTACACCGCCAGATCTATTAAATCCTCCAAAAGGTGATGCATTTGCACCACGTAATCCAAATGCTTTAAAAATTGACTATGAAATGGAACCTCCTATGTTTAAAGTGTCAGAGACACATTACGCAGCAACTTGGCTGTTACATGAGGATGCTCCAAAGGTTGAGCCACCTGAAGCCGTTAAGAAGCGTATTCAACGAATGAAGGAAGGTGAAGTAAATGTCAAATAAAGTAGCTGATAAATTAGTAGAAGTTAAAAATTTAAAACAATACTTTAATACAGGTAAAACAACTGTTAAAGCAATCGACGATGTTACATTTGACATTTTCCGCGGTGAAACATTTGGACTAGTAGGTGAATCTGGTTCTGGTAAATCTACAACTGGGCGTGCAATTATTCGCTTATATGAGGCAACAGATGGACAAGTAATTTTCGATGGTGAAGACGTACATGGTAAGAAAAATCGTAAAGAGCTAAAGAAATTTAACCGTCGTATGCAAATGATTTTCCAAGATCCATACGCTTCATTAAATCCACGTATGAAGGTAGCAGATATCATTGCGGAAGGTATTGATATCCATGGTCTTGCTCGTAACAGAGAAGAAAGAATGAAAATGGTTTATGACTTACTTGAAACAGTAGGTTTAAATAAAGAGCATGCTAACCGTTTCCCACATGAATTCTCAGGTGGTCAACGTCAACGTATTGGTATTGCTAGAGCACTTGCAGTACAACCAGACTTTATTATTGCCGATGAGCCAATTTCAGCTCTTGACGTATCGATTCAAGCTCAGGTTGTAAACTTAATGAAAAAGCTTCAAGCAGAAAAAGGGTTAACATATTTATTTATCGCCCATGACTTATCAATGGTTAAATACATTAGTGACCGTATCGGTGTAATGTATCACGGTAAAATTGTTGAACTTGCAGATAGTAATGAATTATATGAATACCCAATGCATCCTTATACAAAATCTTTATTATCAGCAATTCCGCTTCCAGATCCTGTTTATGAGCGTAATCGTAAACGTATCGTTTATGATCCATCTCAACACGATTACTCAAATGAGCAACCACAATTACGTGAAGTTCGTCCTGGACATTTCGTACTTTGCTCTGAAGCAGAATTTAAAAATTACCAACAAATGTATAAATAATAAAGTTTGCCTAGTGAGTATTCACTAGGCAATTTTTTTATATAGGTGATGTTTTAAGGGCAGGAAGGGCAGGAAGGGCACAAAAGCAGGAAGAGCAGGAAGAGTAGGGGTAAGGAAGGAAAATATTGAAGTTTACATTTATTTCATAAATTTTAAGATGAATTTAAGGTGAAATTAAGGTTAAGGTATTAAACTATAGGTGTAGGTAAGGAGATGGACAAGTAGAGGATTGTAGATGAATAGGGAAAAGGGTTTGGATGGTTTCAATGTCCATAGAATAGTGAGGATTGAGTGAGGTCATATGACCATTTTTAACTTATACATTCCTTATACACTAAAACTGTTTTATCGGCTTGTATTTTTCAAGGCAAAAAAAAAGAAAGGACATTTGCCCTTATCTTTTTTGTCCATATCCGTTGCTTATCTTAGTCCTACTTATTAATAGGTTTTTTTACGGAATTTACCTTGGCCACCAACTTGTTTGAAGTTAGCGGACATACGATCAGACATATCAACAAATTGACTTTTTTTGTTTCTACCAAATATTTTTTCGCCGATAGCGTTTGTAAGTACACCATTAAATGCAGTAATTCCGATTACTAGCACTGCAACAATCAAAAGATCAGTTATGTAAGCTGCCATTAGATTAGCCTCCTAAGAATGTAAGCGTTACTATTATTGTATAAAAAAATTGAAAAAATAGAAAGTGTAATTAGCGTTTTTCAGTAATAAATAGTGTAAATTATTAAGTTTTTAAATTTACTGAAAATTGTACACCTTTTGTATAGGTTTTTTTAAATTTTTTTACAAATTAGTCTATATTTCTTTTACGCAATACGGTATAATGTGAACATATAGTGGTAGATTAAACTAATTATAAATAACAAATTCTTATAAAATAATAAACATAACTATATTACTTTTTTTAGAAAGAATAGTTAGGGGGAGAGCAAAATGGTAATTTTGTATAATTCACCAAGTTGTACGTCTTGTCGAAAAGCAAAAATGTGGCTAGAAGATAATAATATTCCTTATAAAGAAAGAAATATTTTTTCAGAACCATTATCAATTAATGAAATTAAACAAATTTTACGTATGACTGAAAGTGGTACTGATGAAATTATATCAACAAGATCAAAAATTTTCCAAGAATTAAATGTAGACCTAGAAAGTCTTCCATTACAAGATTTATATGAAATCATTCAAAAATATCCTGGTTTACTTAGAAGACCAATTATTATTGATGAGAAACGTTTACAAGTTGGTTATAACGAAGATGAAATAAGAAGATTTTTACCACGTTCAGTTCGCACGTATCAATTACGTGAAGCTCAACGTTTAGTAAATGAGTAATTTTTTGTTTTGAATTGTGAAAAAGATTACAATTCTTGATTAAGATTCTCATTCATATTGAACAAATAGTGAAACATATTATATAAAAAGCTGTAAAAAGTGATTTGATTACTTTTTACAGCTTTTTTTAACCCTTATGAAGTTCGCTTACGATATCGTATATTATTAAAATAATAACCAATAATAATGGTGAGAATGACACATGATGAAGAGAGTATTACCTCGAGCTCATTTCGACCGTTAATATATTGTGTTATGGCTGGTTCGTCGATTAACATTTTACTAGCTGTTATCGAAAGAACAGACGCCCCGACAAAGCTTAGAATTGGATAACGTTCTAAAAACCATAAAACAACTTTACTTCCCCAAATAATAATTGGAATCGAAATGGAAAGACCTAATATAACCAATGAAGGTTTTCCATTTGATGCTCCTGCTATTGCTAGTACATTATCAATCCCCATTACTAAATCAGCAAATACAATTGTACGAATTGCATTAAATACAGTATAGTTTTCTTTTATTGACGACATGTTGTCTTCTTCCTGTATAATTAATTTACAAGCTATGTACAAAAGTAATATTCCACCAATTAAATGCAGAAATGGAACTTTTAAGACATAAATAGCTCCGACTGTTAATACAATGCGTAAAACAATTGCGGTAATACTACCAAAAATTATAGCCATATTTCGTTGTTTTAATGGTAATTTTCTACAAGCTAATGCAATTACGATCGCATTGTCTCCCCCTAAAACAATGTCTATAGTAACAATCATTATAATGGACCAAATGTATTGAAGATCTATCATGAATTCACCTCACTTATAAAAACTTTATATGATTGTCCTAATATTAATAGGTATATGATGATTTTTAAAAAATAGGTGAAATTTATTTCCAAAATTTAAATTTGTATCATAAAATATAATTGTAGTTACTATTCGCATTTAATAATTTTTCATGGTAAGATAGATAAAAATTTACTTTAATAAGCTAAATTTTTAAGAGTATTTTTCTAAATTACTATTTCAGAATTTTTTATTTAACATAAATTACTTTTACTTTATTTAAGTAAATATTCTATTTCGTCTAACGCAATTACTTGTTGTTCATTAAAGGAGGGGGAAAACAATGGAAATAGAAAGAATTAATGAAAATACGTTTAAGTTCTCCATATCCTACTTAGACATTGAGGAGAGAGGTTTCTCTAAAGATGAAGTTTGGTTAGATCGAGAAAGAAGTGAAGAGCTTTTCTGGGAATTAATTGATGAAGCTCATTTAACTGAGGAATTCATTGCTGGTGGCCCCCTATGGATTCAGGTACAGGCACTAGACAAAGGGTTGGAAGTTGTTGTAACAAAAGCCGTCATTTCTAAAGATGGTAAAAAGGTAGAAGTAAACCTAGGTGAAGGAGAAAAGAATTTAGAAATTCCATTTCTCTCTGTAGATGATGAAGACGATTCAGAAGATGATGATGATGATATTTTTGAATCGATGGATGACGACGAGTCTGAAATCATTTTATCATTTAAAAATCTTGAAGATTTTATTTCTTTATCTCATTCTGTCATTCAAGACTCTTTTGAAACTACACTCTATTCTTATCAAGATTATTACTATCTATATGTTAAATTTGAAGAAAGTTCTCTTGATGAAGCTCAAATTGATTACTTATCATCAATGCTGCTTGAATACGGTCATCGTTCAAAGGTAACTATACATGTTTTAGAGGAATACGGAAAATTGATATTTGAAAAAACGGCAATTCCGCATTTCAAATCAATATTTCCATTACTGTAATAGCCGATGCCTTAGGGATCGGTTTCTTTTCTGTATAAAGGAGAATATATCATGCAATTTCGATTAAAGATTTTAATATTTTTATCAATTGTTGTATGCATATTATATTTTGCTTCTCCGACGATCAAGTTCATTTGGTTAATGAATTTTGCTTTTTTTGAGAAATCTACTATTTTTAGATTAATAAGCATCATGTTTTCGGTCACTGCAATCGGTGTGTCGATTATCATATTCCTTGAAAATAGAAATCCAGCTAGAACTTTAACTTGGATTATTCTCTTAGCCATTTTTCCGTTATTTGGTTTTGTTTTTTACTTAATTTTTGGACAAAACTACAAAAAGAAAATGGTCTATCGAAAGAAAGCAATCAATGATCAAAATGCAAATGGAATTATGACAAGATCTGACGATGAAGAAGTGAAGGATTTTATTGCACAAAACCAAAGATTAGAGTATTTAATTAATATCGCAGCGAAACAAAGTAACACACCAGTGACAAAGAACACAGTTACAAAAGTTCTAACAAATGGGAGTGAAACCTTTCCTAAAATCATAGAAGAACTTAAAAAAGCCAAACATCATATTCATATTGAATTTTATATTGTAAGAAATGATGAGATTGGTAATCAACTTAAAGAAATTCTAATTGAAAAGGCACAAAATGGTGTTAAGGTTCGATTTTTGTATGATGCAGTTGGTAGCTGGAAATTATCAAGAGGTTATGTAAAGGATTTAGAAAAAGCAGGAGTAGAAATATTGCCTTTTTCTCCAGTTAAAATACCGGTATTGAATGATACGATTAATTATCGGAATCATCGCAAGATTATTGTAATTGACGCGAGTGTAGGGTTTGTAGGTGGTTTAAATATTGGTGACGAGTATCTTGGTAAAGACCAATATTTTGGTAAATGGAGAGATACACATTTATTCCTTGATGGGGAAGGTGTGCGCTCATTACAATTTATTTTTCTACAAGACTGGTATTATATGACGAATGAGTTAATTGATGACAAAGTTTATTTTGAAATCAATACGAATAATAAACCATCAATGGGTGCGATTCAGCTTGTCTCAGGTGGGCCAGATCGAAAACACGAAGTAATAAAAGAATTATTCTTTGCTATGATTACTAGTGCTAGAAAAAGTATTTATATTGCATCACCGTATTTTGTTCCTGACGAAGATATTTTAACTGCACTTAAAGTAGCAGCGAATGGTGGAGTAGATGTAAAAATATTAATGCCTGATCGTCCTGATAAGAAAATCGTATTCTATGCCTCGCGTTCATATTTTCCAGAGTTATTGGAGGCAGGAGTCAAAATATATGAATATAAACAAGGCTTCCTGCACAGCAAAATACTAATTGTAGATGGTGAAATTGCATCTGTTGGTACAGCAAATATGGACATGAGAAGTTTTCGCTTAAATTTTGAAGTAACTGCATTTTTATATTTGGAAGAAAGTATTCAACACTTAGTAAATGATTTTAAAAATGATATCCAAGATTCAGAAGCTATTATCTATCATGATTTTAAAAAGAGACCTATTTATAAACGGATATTTGAATCATTATCAAGGTTAATGGCTCCTTTATTATAAAAGCAGGAATTAGCTACAAATTATAAGGAACAGGGAAAGATTATAAAATTTCCTGATTCCTATTTTTTTTGCAGTTTATTTTAAACTGCCTTTCGTTTTGTACGAATATTCATTTTGGCCTAGCACTATTAAAATATTAATTATTGCTAGGTTTTTTATTTGAAAAAACGTTTTTATTTTAATTGAAGGGTATACAGGTAACAATGGTGAATTGATGAGGAAGGAGGTCGACTTCATAATGATTATCGCAGAGAATAGAAAGCAGCAAATTATTAATTTATTTGAAATTAAATCAACTGAGGAATTATTAAAATTGAAACAAAATGGATCATTTATTTGTCCAGTATGTAAAAAAGCCGTTAGATTAAGGTTTGGGAAAATACGGAGGGCTCATTTTGCTCATGTAGAATTAACAGAATGTGAAAATGATCGAAAAGAGAGCGCTCAGCATCTGGAAGGAAAATATGATTTATATGAATTTTTTAATAAGCCCCCATTAAAAGTGTATGTTGAGAAATACATGCGTGAAATTAATCAAAGGCCAGATTTACTAATTGAATTAATGGATCAAAAAATAAGTATTGAATATCAATGTTCAAACATACCAATTGAAATAATTGAACAGCGAACTAAATCGTATGAAGAGCTCGATATAAAAGTTATATGGATATTTGGGCAAAATCTACTTAAACAAAAATATAAGTATTGTTTCTCAGTAAATTCGATTTCAAAATATTGTTTACTAAATTCATCAGTTCCTTCCATCATCTTTTATAACCCCTCTACCAAAACCTTTAGCTTTTTATCTTCTTTAATTGCATTTTCAGTACACAGTTTCGTAGGTAAAAAAACAGAGATCAAACTAAAAAATCTTAATCCTTCACTATTATTGTTTCATTCCAAATTAGAAAAAGAAAACTTTACTTCAACATGGTGTGATTTGAAAAGAATGTATAGGAAAAAACAACATTTATTTTATAAGGGAAGTTTTTATCAATTAAAGGAAAAAATGTATCATCTACAAATTGATTATTTACCCGGTATAGTCGGTATTCCTTTAGACAGTAATTCTTTAATTGCTGAGCATTGTATCGTATGGCAAGGAATAATCTATTTCCAATTTATCCATAATAGCAGTTTGGGAGAAATCATTTGTTTAAATGACATAAAAAACTACTGTAACATTCAAGTTGAAAAAGGAGAATGGAAATTTTGTGATTTAGCAACTAAGGATCATTTTAAATTGGAGAAATGTGTAGAAAACTATATTGACTTTTTAGTGAAATTTAGAATCGTAAAACGGCTGAAAAATGGTAAAATAAGTAAGATAGCTAATGCTATTATTCCAAAATCATTCCAGCAAGCTTTGGATGAGGACAGTCTGACAGCTAATTCAGCATTTGATATGTTGTTTAACGCAAATACTGATTCAAATGATTAATAAAATCAGACGCTGGAATGCTATTAATACTAATCATAACTTTAGGGGGATCAGACATGCTAGAACAAAAAGCTGTTAAAAAATTGCCAACTAGAAGTGAAGTACAAGAAGATTTGACATGGAAATTAGAAGATATTTATCAAACTGACGAGAAATGGGAAGCAGAGTACAAAAAAGTACTTGATTTAATTCCATCTTTTTCTGAATTTAAAGGTAAATTAGGAGAGTCTTCTAATACACTTTTAAATGCGTTAAAAAAGCAAGATGAAATTTCATTCTTATTAGGCAAATTGTATACATACTCTCATATGCGTTACGATCAAGATACTACTAATTCTAAATATCAAGCTTTAGATGATCGCGCAAAAAACTTATATACAAAAGCAAGTAGTGCCATGTCATACTTCGTTCCTGAATTATTAACAATTTCTGAAGATACGCTAAAAAAATATTTAGCAGAAAATGATGAATTGAAATTGTACGAGCATTCTTTAGAAGAAATTTTAAAACAAAAGCCACATGTACTTTCAGCTGCTGAGGAAGAGATTTTAGCTCAAGCATCAGAAGTATTATCTTCATCAAGTAATACGTTTGGAATGTTAAATAACGCTGACTTAAAATTCCCGACGATTGAAGATGAAAATGGTGAAGAAGTAGAAATCACACATGGCCGTTATATTCACTTCTTAGAAAGTGCAGACCGTCGAGTACGTAAAGAAGCTTTTGAAGCGGTTTATAATACGTATGATTCTTATAAAAACACTTTTGCTAGCACTTTAAGTGGTGCTGTAAAGAAGGATAACTTCAAAGCGAAAGTTAGAAAATACGATAATGCTCGTCATGCTGCATTAAGCAATAATAATATCCCTGAAGTTGTTTATGATCAATTAGTATCGACAGTAAATGATCATTTAAGCTTATTACATCGTTATATCGCTTTACGTAAAAAAGCATTAAAGCTAGATGAAATTCATATGTATGATTTATTTACTCCATTAGTAGAAGAAGTAAAAATGGAAGTAAAATATGAAGAAGCGAAAGAAATCTTATTAAAAGCATTAAAGCCTCTAGGGGATGAATACATTGAAATTTTAAAAGAAGCGTATGAAAACCGTTGGGTAGACGTTGTAGAGAACAAAGGTAAACGAAGCGGAGCATATTCATCAGGTGCTTACGGTACGAATCCATACATCCTGATGAACTGGCAGGACAATGTAAATAACTTATTTACATTAGCCCATGAATTCGGTCATTCAGTCCACAGTTACTATACACGTAAAAATCAACCTTATGTTTATGGAGATTATTCAATTTTCGTAGCTGAAGTTGCTTCTACATGTAATGAGGCGATTTTAAATGATTATTTATTAAAAAATACAGAAGACCCTAAACAAAGATTATATTTACTAAATCACTATTTAGAGACGTTTAGAGGCACTGTATTCCGCCAAACTATGTTTGCTGAATATGAACATAAAATACACGAATTAGCTCAAAATGGTGAAGCTTTAACGCCTGATTTATTAACGAAGACTTATTATGAACTAAATCAAAAATACTTTGGTGATGAAATCGTAATTGATGAACTAATCGGTCTAGAGTGGAGCAGAATTCCACATTTCTACTACAACTATTATGTTTACCAATACGCAACTGGATTCAGTGCAGCTACAGCACTTTCAAAACAAGTTCTTGAAGAAGGGGAGCCAGCAGTAGAGAGATACTTAGGCTTCTTAAAATCAGGAAGCTCTGACTATCCAATCGAAGTATTGAAAAAAGCAGGAGTAGATATGACGTCCTCACAACCAATCGTTGAAGCGTTAAAAGTATTTGAAGAAATGCTAAACGAAATGGAAGAACTACTTTTTAGCTAATCTCATACTCTTTTGATTTAAATATCAATTTTAAAAAGACACATATAAGTATCTTCTTATACGTGTCTTTTTGCATTTAGAGCAGGATTAAGGGATCAGGAATTGCAGGGGATAAAAGACAATAATCTAAATTTGTGTCTAAAATGTGAAATATTTCTCAAATGGTTGCCAAACGTTTAAATTAATTGTATTATAAGGGTGTGAATTACTTCACAAACACAAATACCCCTTTGTTGAACGTGAAAATTTCTCCCATCCCCTTGATGTAATTTATTACATCAAAAAGGACCTAGCAAATGCTAGGTCTTTTTTTTGTATCACCGATATATTGGAAAAAAGTATGCTCTTTCCGAACAATTTTCTTAACTTCTCGTAGTAGAATTAATTTCTTTAATTCTAATTCAATTTGTTGAGTAGATTTCTCATAAATTGTACAAAGTTCCTTGATTGTAACAAAAGGTTGAAATTTTATAAATTCAACAAGTTCAGGTAGTTCTTGTTTCTGTAACTCAGTATTCGTCATTAGCTTTAATATATTTACATAAGTTTGATAACTTTCAAATCCTGTTACCTTCAAACCCTCTTCTTCAATATTTTCATTAAAAAATACGATGCTAGGGATTTCGGTTACATGCATTTCTTTCGTAACTTTAATGTCACATTGAAAAGCTTTAATCGATAGGGGACTGTGTAAATCCTCTATAAACTCTTTTACATCAATCGCTATTTCTTCTGCGCATTGAATCAGAACATCTTTTTTTGTAATGTCAAAATCCATTAAGAAATAATATTCTTGTAATTTCTTTAAATAATTAACGCCTGCAGTTCTACCTTGTAGTTCTGCCGCTTTAATTGCAATCGCTGAGTAATAAGGATATAGCTCTTTATTATCAATCCATAGGTGGTCATCGCAAAGGATATCAGATCTGCTAGCAGTTTTTTCCCAAACAAATGACAACTGAGATGGACGTTTTTCTAATAATTTTTTTGTTGTGTAATATCGATTAACTGGAATGAACGTAGATGAAAAGTATTGGCCATATTCTAAATGGAACTTTTTTAAAAGAGTACTAAAATCCCAACAATTATTACAAAGTGGATCTATGAATACATACAATTCAATCGATTTTTTTGTACAATTCTGCTCGGAAAGCGTGATTGGTTCATTTTTATATTGTTTGTCATTCATATATTTCACCCTTAATGCAATTCATACATCCGTACTATAACAGACATGAAAATTAATTTGTAAGATATAACACGTTTGTTCTCTAATCGTATTGTAGCAACGGATAGTTAATATTTCAAATATGTTGCACTATTTTTAGTGAATCTATTAATATTTTTGTTATTTTACGTTGTTTCTACAAAAGAGCAGGAACAAGGAAATGCAGGATTAAGAAGAAAATATAAAAGAACCTAACGATATTTATTGATCCACTAATTAAATTCCTGTACCACCTGCACTTCCTGCTCTTAACACCTTCCACTCCAATCGATGTCATTAAATACTCTACACTATTGATTCTACAATAAACCTTTCAAAAATGTCTTTTTTAAGTATCAACAATTAACTTTAAAAGAGTCTAAACAAAAAACTCCATATCAATATTGATATGGAGCAGAAGTTGCTTATGCATAATACGATTCAGTTACTTTACGAACATAATTTTGAGTTTCTTTAAATGGGGGGATTCCACCATATTTTTTTACATTACCACTACCAGCATTATATGCAGCAAGTGCAAGTTCAATATTACCATTATATTTACGTAAATTTGCTTTTATCATACGTGTTCCAGCTTCAATGTTTTGTTTTGGATCAAAAGGATTTGTAATTCCATATGATTCAAAATTAGAAGGCATAATTTGCATTAAACCTTTCGCTCCTACACTACTAACAGCATTTGGATTAAATCCAGATTCATGTTTAATAATTGATCTAATTAGTTTCGGATCAACATCATATTTATTTGCCATTTCATTAATAATACGATCAACATTGCTATTAGTTTTTTTGATTGATGAAGAGGAAGTAGTTCCTGCTATTTCATCTTCGATTAGTTGAACTGGCGAAGTAGTTGATTTACCTAATAATTGAGCAACTGTTTCACCATAGCTTAAAGTCGGTTGTGGTATATCGATAATATTAGATGACGTCGATAACCCTAATGAATTTAGTTCATTATTAAATAAAGAACTAAATAAAGAGGTTGTCGCATTTTCGTCTTTTTGATTTGTACCTGATAGTTGATTCATGTTGCTTAATGCTTGTAGCTGAATAAGTTTTTGGAGCATTCCAACATCCATTTCTACTTCTCTCCTATAAATCCTTGTTTAACATTAAAAAAACGTTTAATTTTATTTAGTGTCTCACGTTGAGGAATATGATGATTTTCTAATAGGGTAATAAATTTTTGTTTACCAACTATTTCATCCGATACTTCATATTCTAATTCATAATCCTCATGATTTAAATAAGTACTATGGTCTAAAACTAACAACCCATTTTCATAAGGAAATTCTACTCTATTTGTTGTTAATTCACCTATCAATGATAAATCATCTAAATTTAAATGATTTTCAATTATGTATTCTTTAACTTCTCCTTCAGGAAGAATGCTTGTAGCTAACATGTTTTTCGCTTCAGCTTCACTAATTTTTTGATTTATTTCTAGGTGACCGATCGACTGTTTAATTTTTAAAGTTAAAGTAAATGATGTTTGGGACTTTTGTCTGATTCTTAAAGCTCCTCCAAATTTTTTAATTGTAAAATCAGGTGTTTCAAAATAAAAATTTGTTTGTGAACGAAATTGTGAGTCATTAATTTGAAAAGAGGTTTTAAGCTTGTCAAATTCTTCTTTCGTTAAAAGATTCTTAAATTCAATTTCAATTTCTTTAGCCATAAACTTACTCCTTATTTTTTAAATTTTTTAAATAAAAGCTATATAAAATTTAACGAAATCAACCTTGTTAATGAGAGTGCTAGTCGTCTATTTTCTATTTGATATGTTACAATAGAAATGGTCAAAATTGAATAAAATACATACATTAAAAAGGTTGAGGTTTTACGATGAGAAAAATGCTTGAAATTAATGGTACAAATATAAATGAAGATGGATTATTTTTATTAATCGATGATCAAAAAATAAACCTTGAGCAATGTCATGAAGTTGGTACAATGATTGCAGATTCAGATCAAAGTTCATTATTGTATATAATAGAAGAAAACGAAGAATTTGTATATGTCACTGTTTCTTTTGAATATTGGTCAGACTTAAAAAAAGCAATTGATCAAAAGTTAAATGTATTTTTAAAAGCTGGTGAAGCAAACCTTTCACTTGATAATTGGAATGATGAATTAACCTACTTAATTCAAAATGTTGAGGGGAATTTTAATTATGGAGAAGAGTTTGTAAAGCAGATTCAAAGTGTGTTTTTAGAAGAGAAGTAAGTTGGTGGTGATTGGTATGAACGGTCAATGGGAAAGTTTTTTAGCACCTTATGAACAAGCAGTAAGTGAATTGAAAATTAAGCTAAAAGGGATTAGAAAGCAGTTTGAAGAAACTAATCAGCATTCCCCAATTGAGTTTGTTACTGGGAGAGTAAAACCTATTCATAGCATTGTTAATAAGACAATAAGAAAAGGAATTCCGTTAGCAAATTTAGAAACTGAGTTACAAGATATCGCTGGACTTAGGATGATGTGCCAATTTGTTGAGGATATTAAGAATGTAGTGGAGCTACTTCGAAAACGTAAAGATTTTACAATTATCGAAGAGCGTGATTACATTACGAATAAAAAGGATAGCGGATATCGCTCGTATCACGTTGTTGTTGAATACCCTGTTCAAACAATTGAAGGTGAGCGAAAAGTTCTTGTAGAGATTCAAATCCGTACACTTGCAATGAATTTCTGGGCAACAATTGAACATTCATTAAACTATAAATATAAAGGGCAATATCCTGAAAATATTCTTGAACGATTACAAAGAGCAGCTGAAGCAGCATTTTTACTTGATGAAGAAATGTCGCTAATTAGAGGAGAGATTCAAGAAGCGCAGGCTGAATTCTCGAAAAAAAACGACCAATAAGGGAAGGACGAGAACATGAAATTCGTAATTATGTCTAAGGGCGACCAAGAGTCCAATGAGTTGACGAAACGAATGAGAGATTATTTAGAGAGTTTTAATTTTGTATTTGATGAAGTAAATCCTGAAATTGCCATTTCAGTAGGTGGAGATGGGACCTTACTTAAAGCTTTTCATAATTACACGCATCTTCTCGATAAAGTATCTTTCGTAGGGGTTCATACTGGTCATCTAGGATTTTACGCCGATTGGGTTCCTAGTGAAGTAGAAAAGCTTGTTATTGCGATAGCTAAAACGCCATTTCAAGTAGTCGAATATCCTTTATTGGAAGTTATAATTCGTTACAAAGATGGAAAAAAGGAAATGCAAACTTTAGCTTTAAATGAATGCACAATTAAAGGTCTAGAAGGTACATTAGTGATTGATGTTGAAATAAAAGGACAGCATTTCGAGACATTTAGAGGAGATGGACTTTGCATTTCAACACCATCTGGAAGTACAGCGTATAATAAAGCCTTAGGTGGTGCAATTATTCATCCATCAATTGAAGCGATTCAAATTGCCGAAATGGCATCAATTAATAATCGGGTGTTTCGTACAATTGGATCACCACTTGTATTGCCAAAACATCATACATGTTTATTAAAACCAGTAAGGAACGCGAACTTTCAAATCACTTTAGATCATAAAACGATTGTGCATCAAGACGTTAAATCGATCCAATGCCGTGTAGCGCATGAAAAAGTACGATTTGCACGTTTTAGACCATTTCCATTTTGGAAGCGTGTCGTTGATTCTTTTGTTAAATAGTAATGGTGATAAAAATGGAGCAATTTTATTTATCTTGGGAAGTAAATAAAGAACATCAAGGTATGTTATTAAGGGAGTTCCTTAAATTAAAGGAACTCTCTAAACGTGCTTTAACTGATATAAAATTTCAAGGTGGAAAAATTACAGTAAATGGTGACGAAAAAACAGTTCGAACTGTGTTAAATGAGTCTGATCGTGTGCAAGTATTTTTTCCAATTGAAAAACCTAGTGAAGATCTTGTTGCAGAAGATATTCCTTTTGAAATTATTTATGAAGATGATGCCGTATTAATAGTAAATAAGCCTTTTGGGATACCTAGTATACCTTCAAGAGAGCACCCAAAAGGAACGCTTGCTAACGGTTTATTACATTATTATCAATCGATTGGACTCCCATCAACAATTCATATCGTAACCAGATTAGACAAAGATACATCAGGGTTAATGTTGGTCGCAAAAAATCGCTATATTCATTATCTATTTTCAAAAAATGAATTGAAAAATGTAGAAAGAAAATATTTAGCTATTGTTCATGGACGAATGAATGAATGTGAAGGAGTTATTAGAGCAAAAATTGGTCGAAAAAATAATAGTATTATAGAACGCGTTATTTCAGAGGATGGACAGGAAGCAATTACGCACTTTAAAGTACTTACAAGCTTTGAAGACTATTCGATTGTTGAATTAGTACTTGAAACAGGAAGGACGCATCAAATACGTGTCCATATGTCTTCAATTGGTCATCCTTTAATAGGGGATGATTTATATGGGGGTCAAACTAATACGTTGAAAAGACAAGCACTACATAGCTATCAATTGTCCTTTACTCATCCAATTGATCAATCGATTAAAAAATTTGAAACCGGTTTCCCGGATGACTTAAAGAATTGGTTACAGCGATAAAATGTCAAGCCTTAAATTTGTCAAAATTTTGTATAAATTATTGACATTGTATGAATAATAGCTTATTTTTAAAATGTAGTGTTTCTACCATGGGGATGGAAGAGACTAAAATAAATAGCTGATGAGTGGACGCCTACTTAATCAGCACATAAGTAGGTTCCATTCGGAAACCTACTTTTTTATTGTTTTATAGACAATTGAATTAATCATTGTAATAATTAAATTTCTCCTCGACATACGGCATCGAAGACTGAACTTGAGTAAAATTATGCTCGGGATACGAAAAAGCTGTTAGTTTGCCACCAAAAACAGCACCAGTATCAATATTAATTGTGTTATTTAATTCTCTAGGCTCTTTAATAGGCGTGTGACCATAAATAATTAAAGCTTTCCCTTTGTATTCTTTTGCCCAATCTTTTCTTACGGGCATACCATTTGGTAGTACGTCGCCATTAATATCTCCATATAAAACAAATGTTTTAACATTATTGGAATGTTTTCCAATCATATCCTCTCGAATTCCAGCATGGCATACAACTAACTTACCATTATCCAATACATTATAAAGAGGAGAGGCCTCATAAAGTTTCTTAAATGATTCTTGATAATGATTTCTTTCTTTCCCACTAAGTAAATCTAATTCTGCGACTGTTGTTTCAAGACCATGTTGAATTTTTACATTACGTCCAAGAAAATAGCGATAAAGTTTATTACAATGATTCCCCGGTGAATAAAGTGCTAACTTATGCTTCATTACAAGCTCATATACTACTTTAATTACTGCAAGCGAATTTGGTCCTCGATCCGTTAAATCACCTACGAAAACTAACTTCCGCTGATCAGGGTGTATAGGAACATTCTTTTCCCATGAATAACCAAGCTTTTTCGTTAGTTCAACAAATTCATCATAACAACCATGAATATCTCCGATTACATCATATTTCATTTTATCAATCCTCTTATTTTTAAATAGTGTACGAGCTGTGCCTCACACACTTCGTTTCTTATATGTAGTATATCCAAAGTTGAGAACTGGAAGTTAATGAATTAAATAGAGTAAATCAAAAAAGCAGGCTCAAAATCTATTGATCATTGAGCCTGCTTTTTCTTTTGTTCTTAATCAAACATATATTTATTTGTTCTAGATCTTACATTTAGTATGAAACCAATTGCAAGTAGGTTTGTTGCAAGAGAACTTCCTCCGTAACTTACGAATGGTAGAGTAATACCAGTGATTGGTAGAAGACCAATCGTCATACCAATGTTTTGGAATATTTGGAAGGTGAACATACCGACTACACCTGCGCAAATATAGCTACCAAATTTGTCGTTACTTTCTAAAGCAATGTGAATCATTCGATAGATCAGTAAGAAGAATAATGAAATTACGATACTAGCTCCTATAAATCCGTATTGTTCACAGATTACTGTAAAAATAAAATCCGTATGTGGTTCTGGGAAGTACGCTTCCCCTTGATGAAATCCTTTACCTGTAAGCATTCCAGAACCTGCTGCCATTAAAGCTTGAGTAAGCTGGTAACCTTGCGAAGGATACTCATAAGGCGCTAACCAGCCGTAGAAACGGTTTAATTGATACTCTTGTAGTACATGAGATGTAAAGAATTCGAAATGATAAAAGTATAGATAAACCATTAAAGAGCCCATTGCTACAGTTAATCCTACTAGTCCAAGAATATAACGCCAACGAATTCCTGCAACTAAAATCATTGTTGCAATAATTGCACACATAACCATTGTATTCCCTAAATCGGGCTCTTTTGCAATCAGTAAAAGTGGAGGCAATGCAGTAGCAAAAATCTTACCTAATAGTAATAAATCTTCTCTTTTTCCACGAACTGCATACTTTTCGTTATGTCTTGAAATAATTGTTCCTAAAATGATGATCATAAAAATTTTCATTAATTCAGATGGTTGGAAGTTACCAATACCGGGTAAACTGTACCATGCAGTTGCACCTTTAATGGTTTTAGCACCTGGGATATGTAACTCTAGTCCAAGTAGTAGAATTAATCCTACTCCATACATATACCAAATGACATTTTTATATCGATCAAAATCAATTATCATTATAACTGCAATTCCAACAAGTCCAATGATATACCATTTAATTTGTTGTGCAGCGAAATTGATGTTTCTTAGATTTGCAGGAAGGCTTGGCATTGCACTTGTAATTGCAAGATAACTTACAGCTGCAATACAAAATAGGATAAATAGTAATTTAAAATCAATTTGAAAGGGAGATGTACGGTCTTCCTTCATGTCCTCACCTCTCTATATTTTGTTTTATTAGTATGCTTTTAATTAGGCATATTTAATGTACGACAATCACCATTATAATTTATTTTTGTCTTTAAAGGAATTAAAAAACGATAAACTCTTTTTAAATATCCTATTATATTTATATTTTAAGTGGATAAAGCTATATTTAACTTTACTATTTTCAATTGATAGTATTTGTGCTACTATTTTAGTATCTAGTACTAATAACTAATGATAAAGGAGACAAATGATATGATTTCATTAAAAGGTAAAACATTTGTTGTTATGGGTGTTGCAAACTTCCGTAGTATCGCTTGGGGAATCGCACAATCCTTACATAGCGCGGGAGCAAATTTAATCTTTACATATGCAAACGAAAGATTAGAAAAGGGTGTACGTGAACTTTCAGATAGTCTTGAGAATCCAAACAATATTCTAGTTCAATGTGATGTAACAAGTGATGAAGATTTAGCAAAATGCTTTGCTTCAATTAAAGAGCAAGTTGGAACAATTCATGGTGTTGCACATTGTATCGCTTTTGCAAATAAAGAAGATTTAAAAGGTGAGTTTGTAGATACAAGTCGTGATGGATACTTACTGTCTCAAAATATTAGTGCTTACTCATTAGTAGGAGTAGCACGTGAAGCAAAACCTTTAATGGTTGAGGGTGGAAGCATTGTAACGTTAACTTACTTAGGTGGAGAGCGTGTAATGCAAAACTACAATTTAATGGGTGTTTCAAAAGCTGCTCTTGAAGCTTCAGTTCGTTATTTAGCTAACGATCTTGGTAAATATAATATCCGTGTAAATTCGATTTCAGCTGGACCAATTCGTACGCTTTCTGCTAAAGGTGTAGGAGACTTTAATACAATTTTAAAAGAAATTGAAGAAAAAGCTCCATTACGTAGAAATGTAACGCAAGAAGAAGTTGGAGATTCAGCGTTATTCTTATTCAGTGACCTAGCAAGAGGAGTTACTGGAGAAAACCTTCATGTTGACTCTGGATACCATATAATGGGATAAGAGAAGCAGTGAGGAAATAGAAGCTCGATTGAGCTTCTATTTTTTTTATTCAAGAAATGAAATTATGACAGGGGAGGAGCAGTGAGGAGCAGGAAAGAGCGGGAATGGCAGGGAAACATTTAGGACTTCTTTTAAGCATTTTAAATCTTTTCCTTGCTCCTTAATCCTGCCTTTCCTTGTTCCTGCTCTTAAAGCATCCTGGAACGGAAATCAACCTTCTTTTTTTATCAGAGCAAATAAAAAAAATGCCATTTTATGAATTTACATAAGATGGCACTTTTATTTTAGAGTAAACCTTTTAAATCTAATCTTTACGGAATAAAAATCGATTTTAAGTGACGCAGACCTACTAATTTGCTTTCTCCTCTTGATGTTGTTAATTCAATGAAATTTGAATCAATGGAACTTAACTTTCCAATATATTCATAATGTTCTCCGCTGTTCATTACAACTAATTCACCAATTAACTTATTTAACTGTACGTCTAAAGTACGTGCAAGAGGGATATTTGAAGGGTTTACAGGTAATAAATTGTTCGTTAACAAATACGGGGTTTTTTCAGTGAGATAAGGTATTAACCATTTTAAATGCTGCAACGATATATACATGATTTTATAAATAGGTGAATAAAATACAAAGTAATTATTCATGATCGTTGTAATAAAACCGTGAAAAGAATGATTATTTGAAAGGTTAATTTCAACAAAAATTCCTTTAGCAGCTGTTAATACTTTGCGTAAGGATAATTCATCTTTTTCATGTTCTAATTCTTGTAAAGAAGGAATAGCTCCATAAGATTCTTCTAAATAACTTTCACTGAGGTTTTGAATATGCAATAAAGGAATATAAAGAAAATTTTCTCCATTGAAAACAACTAATAAATCGTTTCCCACATCAATTAAGATTCCATCAACATTACTGTTACCAGATATTTCAATTGTAACTTGTTTGTTGAGGAAGTTTTTGAAACTTGCCATGATTTTCTCCTTTCTAAAAAGATAAATCATATTTATTCAGACATATTTTTTTACTGAAAAAAGATTTTCATTTTTATTTTAATCGGGCATATCGATTAGATTGATAGTTTGTCTAAATAAAATAAATCATTTCATTTAAAGATTGGCAAGTAGTGCCTGTCTAATATGAATGAAAAAATATTTTAAATGTTAAATATTTTGTTGGAAGTGTTTCAGTCTAATAGCATTCTTCCAATGATCTATTTGTTTACCACTCAAAATTAAGTATTGTTGTATACTACTTATCAAATAACTTGTAAATCCATCAATCAACCCTTGATATATTCTTGATCTGAATGATTAGTAGTCTTTACAAAATTAGAATGGTATTGAATAAATGTTTAAAAAAAAGGGTCGTTTTATTTGAATAAAACGACCGTTCTAAACATTATTTTCTTCTTCTTAATGTTTGGCTTGTCGTATTACTTTTTTCGTAAACTTCAAATTTCTCTCCAAAACTTACACTCTTGATATGATAAGTAGCAATATACACTAGTTCATCGTTAAAAGAAATTTCTACATAATCATTGTTTGCATCAAGAAGAATACCTTCTACTTTGTCATGGCCACCGCGATTAATTTTTACCCAATTTCTAACTTGAGAATTTAATAAATCTACAAAATGCTCGTTAGGTAATAATTCAATCTCATTGTACATTTCATCATAAGATAATCTACCTTTAGCGAATGATGTTACACTTTTTAAATGAGAATATGGGAAGTAAATTACTCCTTCATTCTCTGTAAAAAGAGCAATATGTGTAGCATATGCGCCAATTAATAAACCTTCTTTAGATTCATGACCTCCTCGACCAATTCTAACTCCTTTACCTACGAATACTGAGAATAACTCTTTATTCACTTTTTCATCGCTCCTTGTTTTTTCTGTGCGGTTACAATGTATTTATATGTGCCCTGTCAATTGTTTGTACTAGGATATTTGTCCAATTTATATGAATATGTACAAAATTAGACAATTGTTGATAGGCATTTATGATGTATTCGTTCTTTTTTCGAGCTATTTAGTTGAGAAAAATTAACATGAGAATTGTTGTCCGTTCATATAATTTATGAGAGCACACTTACGAGGGAGGAACAACGATGGCAAGAAAGGAATCTAGAGAAGGAGTTAAGCCCTTACTATATATCGCGCAACCTGATTTTGAAGAAGCCAAGTTGAATGTGCAACAGTCTTATGTAGTGAAAGTAAATAAACAGGATCAGCAAACAAAAACAAAAGATAAAGAGTATGTAGTTTCTGAGGTTGAGAATTATGAAGAAAATGAAGAGATTGAAGAGATTGTAGAAATTGAAACTTTCGATAATGTAGATAATGATAACAATGAATTAGATGATCAACCAGAAGAAGAGAATACTTGGGTGAAGAAACCATTTAAGGCAATGACGAATGAAGAAAAAGTTTTATTTATGATAAATAAACCACATTATATTCCAAAGGTTGAATGCAGAATTCGTACGAATAATGATTTTTACATTGGATATATCATGGGGTATAACGAAGGGAAAGTTTCAATAAAAGTAGCATCGAATAATAATTTAGAAATCGATATTGAAAATATTGTAAGTATTCAAATGGTAGGTATTTAAACGGATAAAAAGGTGGTAGATCATGATCTACCACCCATAGTTTTTTAGTTTACATTAATCTTACAGGTTGCTAACGTGTACATCACGTAGGCATTGGATTGCACAGAAGCAATCTAAGTCAACAGTTACACAAGTGTTTGAAGCAACGAACATGTCACCGTCTACTAAGTTACAGAAATTAATTTGATTTTGGTCTTTGTCTTTATTTCCGCCTTGGTTATTAGTTTTAACAGGAACTAATGCTCTTAACACTGCACAGCAATCATCATCTACACTTTCAACTCGGAAAACAACTGTATCTTGGCAATTGTTGATTTGAGCGTTTTTGTTTTGGTTTTGGTTTTGGCCATCGCCGCCATCGCGTTGTTGAGCCATGATAGCTGTCATTGTGTTATTAAATGCTGGTACTCTAAATAATTCACCGTTTGCTAAATACAATAGGAAAGGGCGAGTATTTGCAAGTGGTACATTAGGGTTAGCACCTAAGAATGGAACGTCACAACCTGTTGGGCAAGTGTGTGTTGCGCAATCTTGTAGATCATTTATGAATTTTACAACGTCACAAACGCAATGATTTCTTTTTCTGTTGTGGTCGTCTTTACAACTCATCTTTTTCACTCCTTATCTTTTAAGATGGATATTACATTAATATGATATTAAGCAGGCGAAAAACGGTTACTGTAGATTTTTGCTTTTTTGGATAAATGGGCTTAGTAGAATAAAAGGCAGGAAGGAATAAGGGGGGAGAAGGGGAAAGAAGGGGATAGGAAGTGCTTTAGGTTAGGCGTAATTGCGGAAGAGAATGCTATTGTCCGTTATTTTTATTGCCACCTGCATTTCATTTTTCCTTGTCCCTGCACTTAACATGGATATGACATGGTTGCTGTTATTTCTTTTAATTTTGGCTAGTTTTCGTTTAACTCGATTGGTTGTTCATGACAAAATTACGTCTTTTCTAAGAAGACCTTTTATTGATGAGATTACAATTGAAGAAAATGGGATGCCTGTTACTTATACGAAGATTAAAGGTAGTGGATTACAATATTTCTTTGGAGAATTATTAAGCTGTACTTGGTGTAGCGGGATCTGGTGTACTGCATTTTTACTATTAATATATGTATTCTTTCCACATGTTGGAGAAATCATCATTATTTTATTGGCAGTTGCCGGTGCAGCAGGTGTGATTGAAACTATTGTTAATAGATTGAATTCATAATATTAGGTAGAACGATTAAAACTTACTTTCATATACTAAAAAGAACAAACTTTTTTAGGAGGGAAGCTATGTATAATCGTGGGCAAGGACAAATGACTCCATATCAATGGCAACAAATCCAACAACAACAGCAATATCAAATGCAACAACAAATGCAACAGCAGCAAGCGAATCAAGCAAATTATAATCCATATTACCAAGGTGTACCAGTCGGTTATGAAAAAAAATCAGGTTGCGGCTGTGGTAGCAGAACTACTAGACGTTAAATCATAAAAAGGTGAGCATAATTTGCTCACCTTTTATTTATAAATCGCTTAATTAATCTAGAAGGATTAGCTTTTTTTCCTCTTCTTTTTTGAAGAATCGATAAGTATAACAGTTTCCTAGCGCGTGTACATGCTACATATAAAAGTCGACGTTCTTCTTCTAATTGATCCAGGCTACCATTTTTTACTGATTCTAATGCATAGTCATGTGGAAATCCACCGTCTACAACACCGAGAATATAAACGTAATCATACTCTAATCCCTTTGAGCGGTGAGCGGTTAAAAGTGAAATATTTCCTTGTGGGGACTGAGTTTTTTTCTGCTTGTATTCTTTAAATTTAGCAGAAATATGGAAAGCGTGTTCCACAAACTCTCGAATCGATTTGAAATTTTTACTTACAACCTTTAAGTCTCTTAAATCATCTGAAGGTCGTTCAATTTTATTTGATTCATTTCCACGTTTTTTTATATAGTCAACAAATGCAGGACTTTCTTCAATTCGCTCAATTGCTTCTAGTGGAGTTGCACGTTTTAAATAGCGTAATACTTTTATTAGACTTTCGATCTTTTTGATTTGAAATGGTGCTGCACTTTTTATCGTTGTGAAGGCTTCTAAGAATGATAGATTCTGCATTACACTATTCATTTTTGCGTCTTGAAATGCTTGTTGCTTTAGAAATAAGACTGGTAAAATTTCTTTTAGCGCAGGTTGATGGTCTTCATCCTCTATTAATAATAAGAATGAAATCATTTTTCGAATAATTGGTCGGTCATAAAAAGAATCACCATCTTGATCGATTGTAAAAGGTAAACTAGTTGCAATTAAACGCTCAAAAACAGCTCTTGAGGCTGTATTCGTACGATAAAGTATTGCAAATTGTCCAGGATTAGCACCGTGGCTTATTTTATCCTTTATATCGTTAATAATCATAGTCGCTTCTTCTTCTTCATCGTAAGGGAAGAAGAATGAAGGAACTTGATCATAATCATATTGGGCATGCATTGATTTTACAAATCGATTTTTATTCGGTTTAATTACTTCATTTGCTAACGAAACGATTCCGTGAGTAGAGCGATAATTCTCGTTTAAATGATATATTTTTGCTCCGGGAAAATGTTCCTTAAAGTCTAAAATAAATCGTGGATCGCTTCCTCTAAAAGCATAGATTGACTGATCATCATCACCAACAGCAGTAATATTTTGTGTATGCTGAAAGAGGATTTTTAAGATATTAAATTGTATTTTATTAATATCCTGAAATTCATCAACTAATAAACATTTAAATCGGTTTTGATAATGTAAGAGCAGTTCATTGTTTTCATTTAACATCTCATAACAACCGAGAAGCATATCATCAAAATCAAATTGTCCATTTTCCTTTTTTAATAACTCATAGCCTTCGTATAAAGAGGCGACTTGTTCTTCCCAAGCATCATTTGCTCTTATTTCATGTGGATAAATACATGAGTTTTTCCATAAACCTATTTGCTGGATTGCTTGGTCGTAAGCAAATGTCTTTTCATCAATTTCGATGCGTCGTCCTATTTGTTTTAGCATAATTTCTTTTTGAAAATCCGATTTAATTAATCGACTTGAATCCCATTTTTCACGATTAAATCTTAAAAGCATTTTATAAAAAATACTATGAAAGGTTCCAATTTCCATGCTTTGGATTGAATAACCGAGAGCTTTCATTCGTTCTTTCATTTCAGCAGAGGCTTTTGATGTAAATGTAACAAGAATCATTTCATGAGGCATTAATCCACTATTCAATAGATGCATTGCACGAGTTGTAATCACTCTTGTTTTTCCACTACCAGCCCCAGCAAGTACAAGTAAAGGAGAACCAGTATGATGAACAGCGTTCCACTGTTGCTCATCTAGTGAAATTTGATTGATAACATAGTCATTACTTTTTGGTTCAATCTTTTGATATGGTGGAATATTATAAAAAGGTAATCTATTGATAAATTGATTTTCTTCTGCATTTTCAATTGTAGCAGTAGAAGAGATCGAACGATTAGTAGGGAGTTTAAAAAAACGATCATGATCTTGTTCAATAGAAGTAGTAGTTTTTTGAATTCTATTAATGAATTCTTGCTCGATTTCTAAATTTTGGTTTATACATTCTATATTTTGTTCCTTTTTTGAATGTGTAAAATGAGGGATATCATAAATAGATAAAGTTAAATATAGATTTTGATGACAATTAACACATTTAACTTCCCCACGTATGCTAGCTTGATATATTTCCTCATATCTTGAACGAGGGAATTCTGGTATATAAATTGTTTGATTTTGGTAGTTTGCAATTTTCATTATGTTCCCCCTTGAAATTAACAGCAGACTTATCTATGTTACCAAAAAGATTTGAGAACGAAAAGTGTATATGACTAATTGGAAAAAAGTATATTTTACATAGAGAAGTGAGGGAAATAAAATGGGCTATATTCCGCCATTGCATTATTCAGCATTTAATCACTATGTAGCACAAAGTAATAAATCTGTCTCGGTTCCATTTCTGTTTAAGAAAGTGCAGAAAACTAGTTTTCCAAAAGGGTATGAAGAAAGTCATTATAAGAATGTAGTTACGATGTATCGAAATACAAATCAGTCAAAACTTAATGATGATGTTTCAATTCAAAAGATTTTAAGTGAGATAACTGGGATTGGTAGAGTTGTAAATTTACTTGTCTAATCATCATTTAGTGACAGGGAAAGTTAGGCATTATGAAAAGATAAAAAAAAACTATGATCCGATTGAATCATAGTTTTTTTGTTTATTTTAATTTTAGCTTCATTTCTGCGTGAGGTATGCCAGCTTCAAAAAATAGTTGTTCAGAAGTGATTTCATATCCTAGTTTTTCATAAAATGGTATTGCCGATTCTTGGGCGCTAAGTACTAATTGAGCCAAGTTTTTTTCTTTCGCTGTTTTATGAATTAAGAACATGATTTCATTTCCGATTTTTTTTCCGCGGTATTCTTTTAGAACACAGATTCTTTGTACTTTTCCTGTTGATTCAATTAAACGTAATCGCCCTGCAGCAATTGGTTTCTCTCCATCATACGAAACAAAGTGAATGCATTCGTTATCTAGCCCATCAAACTCTAATTCTTTAGAGATTTGTTGTTCTTCTACAAACACTTCAACTCGAACGTTTAGAGCGTCTTGTATTTCTGAATCTGTTGCTGCAACGATTGTATGAATTGTCATTACTTACCACCTAATTTAAATGTTTCATAAACTTCCCAAGCACCGTTTTCTAATTGGTATACTAATTTAAAATTATCAACGACTTCATTTAATGTAAATTGGATCATGCGTAATTGGCCAAGGATATCAGAGAATTCAGCATCTTGTAGTTGCTGACCGATCGTAATATGAGGAACGAAAGCATATTCTTTCGTTTCTGGGAACGCGCCAGTATGCATTTTTTCATGAAGCTCTTTAAGTGCATCACCAGGTGTAACTTTTAAATAAATGACATTATTAACTGGTGCAAAAGAACTTACTCTATTAATTTCCATTTCAAATGGTTCAATCTGTTTAGCAGTTTCATTTAATTGTGCAATTATATTTGGAAGTTGATCTTCGTTTATTTCAAAAGCACTTCTTAGTGTAATATGAGGAGAAATTAACGTATAAGCTGGATCAAAACGTTTTCTGTACTCATTTGCCTTGTCTTGAACGAATTTAGATGGGAAAATAACAACGCCACATTTCATAAAAATTACCTCCTGTTTTCGATACTTATATTTTAATTTTAAAAATTAACTATACAAAAAATAACTAATTTTAATTATACCAAATTTTTAGAAAATCGATAAGTTGTACGAATTATTTTGATAAACTCTTTTTTAATAAATCCTCTAATTGCTTCTCCCAATTCGTCCAAGTATGGTCACCTTCATACTCTTGATAATGTAATTCCACTGGGAAATTAGCTAAGCAATCTTTTAACTCTAAACCACCTTTTACAAAATTGACCCACTGCTTACTTGGAGTGAATACATTTTCTTCTTGCTTACCAACTGTTTGAGCAATTGAAAGGATAGATGTTAATTTCGAATTACTTAAAAATTCCAGTACATCTTCGTTGACAAATGGAGATTGCATAATCACTTGCCCAAATGTATTTGGATATGTAAATGCAGCTTGAAGTGAAACCGTACCGCCTAATGAATCGCCGATTAATGTTCTGCTATGCGCTAATCCAAGTAGTGGTAAATGATCATCTAAATATGGAAGTAATTCTTCTGCTAAAAAGCGAATATAATTTTTTTGCCCAGGTTGAGATGGGTGATAAAGTTTAAAACGCTCCTCTGGCGAAGAATAAGGTATACCAACTACAATTGTAGGTTGGATCGAACCTTCTTTCGTTAATTTTTCAATTACTCGATGGATTTTACCTAAATTAAAATAATCTTGTCCATCTTGAGCAATTAATAGGTGATGTTTTATTAACGGAGTGTACTGGCTTGAATAGTATATTGTAAATGTAACTTCTTTTTTTATGTGTTCACTATATAAAGTATGTTCTTCTCTAGTACCGTTTGTTTGAATCATAAATGTCTCCTCTTCTTTTCCCTAGGATGATATAATTAGATGTTACTTCATACAAAAAATTAAGAAAAGTAAAAAGTATTAACGCTTTCAAAAAAAATAAAAATGAGGTGAAACATGACTAAAAAACAACCTAACGCAATGATGTCATTATTAATTTTGTCCATTATTGCAATTTCAACATCAGCGATTTTAGCCAAATGGACGAATGCTTCTCCATCTGTTTTAAGCATGTATCGCCTCTGGTTTACATGTATTTGGATGTTACCATTTGTATTAAAGCGAAAAAACGAATTAAAGGCTTTAAAAAAGTCACAATATAAATCCTTTGCCTTAGGTGGTTTAATGTTAGCAGTCCACTTTATCCTTTGGTATGGTTCATTAGTATTTACTTCAGTGGCGAGCTCTACAATTATACTAGCACTTCAACCACTAGTAGCAATGATTCTTGGTTATTTTGTCTTTAAAGAGAAAACGTCTATTCAATCTAAAATATGTATGATCATTGCCATTAGTGGTGTTTGTCTAATAGGATTCGGTGATATCGGGTTAAGTATGACAGCATTTAAAGGCGATATCCTTTCGTTTTTAAGTGTAATTGCTGCAGTACTCTATTTAATGGTTGGACAAACGACAGTAAAAAATACATCCCATTGGGTATATAGTTTTTGGGTATTTGCATTTTCAGCGGCATTTTTAACAATCTATAATATTGTAACAATGGATAATTTCTTTGATTATCAATCAAAAGATTGGATGATCTTTATCGCATCTGCCATCATACCATCATTAGCACATGTCATTAATAATTATTTATTAAATTACGTAAATGCAACGACTATTTCTATGAGTATATTAGGCGAACCGGTTGGTGCATCTATATTAGCATTTTTCTTACTCCAAGAAATGTTATCATCATTCCAGCTGATCGGAGGAACAATCGTAATCGTTAGTGTGTTCTTATATTTATATCAACAACAAAAAGAAGTTTCAACGATGCAACTGAAAACAGATAATTCCTCATCGGCGTGAAGGGCAGGAAAAGCAGGAAGAGCAGGAAAAGCAATTTATTTTTATGAACGTATACTCTTTTACTATACCCTTCATCCTGAAGTTACTTAATCTAGCTTAAAAAAACTTTCAAATCTAATTTTTGATTTGAAAGTTTTTTATTTTTTAATTAAAAATAGGTAAAATAGAGTTAGGGAATTAGAAAATAATTCCATTGTTCATTATTTCATTGGCGCTGTTTATGTTAATTGTTTAGACGTTTTCGGAAAAGATTTTATAGAATTTAAAAAATAGAATATTTAAAGAAATTGATTGGAGTGAAAGGTGGGAGACTCCTATGGGAGTAGCGGGAAGGGTGAGACCCCGCAGGCTTGCCGAGGAGGCTAAAGCCTCACGCCCCATGGAAAGCGAGCATCCTGGAACGGAAATCAATCTTCTTTAGAAGAGTTATTAAATTAATTATAAAAAGAAAAGGGTTCATTTATGAAAAAAAAGAAAAAAGCAAAAAATCCTCTCCATTACATATTTATTTCTTATATAATCATCACTCTTTTATTTTCATTTTTATATTATTTACCTTTTACTAGGATTGCGGAACTAAGTTATATAGATAGTTTATTTGTATCAACGAGTGCGATTAGTGTAACTGGATTAACAACTGTCAATTTAGTTGAGACATTTAATGTATGGGGTAAAATCCTTCTAATGATTCAAATGGAAATTGGCGCAATTGGTATCGTAGTATTTATTAGTTATGTATTTATGGTACTAGGTATCCGTATAACGATTTCAAATTTATTAGTATTATCAAAGGATCAAAATCAAAGTAGTATAAAGTCAATTAGAAGATTAAGTTTGTCAGTTTTATTTACTTCATTATTTTTTCAATTAATAGGTGGAACCATTTTTTATAGTCAATTTAGAGACAAGTATGATTCAACGAGCGAAACAATCCTCGTTACTGCTTTCCATTCGATCGCAAGCTTTACAAATACAGGCTTTGACTTGTTTGGAAATAGTTTACTATCGTTTCAAAAAAATAATGTAGTTCTTATCGTAACAGCGGCGTTAATTTTTATAGGTGGATTAGGCTATCCAACAATTATGGAATATATCTATCACTACAATAAGAAGAAATCATTATTTACAAGGATTAATATGCGTCTACATTTTTCCTTCATGATTATTGGAACAATTATCTTTTGGCTTTTAGAAAGCAATCACGCTTTTAAACATTTAAACTTCTTTGATAAGATGACAAACTCATTTTTTTTATCAGTAACAACTCGAAATGGTGGTTTTGCACCACTTAATATTGCAGAACTGACACTACCAGCTATCTTAATTATTTTGATGCTTATGTTTATCGGGGGAGCTTCCTCAAGCGCAGCCGGTGGAATCAGATTAACAACTGTCTCAGTTTTAATTGCAAAAATGATTTCAGTCATTAAATCTCAAGACGATACGATAATTTTTAGAACAAGTGTAAAACGACAGGTAGTTGACCGAGCATTTGTTATTGCAATGAGTTTTATACTTTTAATTTCGTTTGCAACGATCATCATTACAATTATTGAACCATTTCAGTTAGACTTGATCTTACTAGAGGTCATATCGGCTATTACAAATACTGGATTATCATTAGGTATAACAACAGAAATACATAGTTCAACAAAGTTCATATTAATTTTACTAATGTTTATTGGAAGAATTGGTATCTTCACAATGATTTATTTCGTGTTTAGAGTAAAAAATCAAAATTTAAAATATATTGAAAAAGACTTGGCAGTTGGGTAGGAGGAGTTTTATGGCAAAGCAATATTTGGTAATAGGAGCTGGGCGGTTTGGCAGAGGAGTTGTGAAAGAATTTGATCGGTTAGGCCATGAAGTTGTTGTATGTGATAAAGAAAAGACGCCATTAGAAGAACTAGAAGAATATACAGAATACGGAGTCATTGGCGATTTGCGTGAAGAATCACTACTTGAGGACTTAAGTGTAAGCCAATTTGATGCAGTATTTGTTGCGATTGGAAGTGATCCATTAGCTTCTATTTTAATAACGAGAAGGTTAAAAGAGCGAAATGTAAAAAGAATAATATGTAAAGCAAATAATCGTGAGGTAGGCGGCATTTTAGAAAGTATTGGAGCGGACTTAGTAATTTATCCAGAAGAAGAAGCTGGACATAAGGCTGCCCGCATGGAAGCAATGAGCGGAATTATTGAGTACATTGAAATTACCAAAAATGTTGCAGGAGTAGAAACAGTCATCCCAGAGAAATTAGTTGGAAAAACACTTAGAGAAATGAATTTTTCAGTAAAATATGGCATTACAGTCGTACTAATCATACGTAATGGAGAACCAATTGTTTCGCAAATTGGAGATGTTGTTTTTAAGAGTGAGGATATTATTTTTATCGTTGGAGAAAAATCGAAAATAGAATTGTTTAAAAAGAAGGTAGGATAACTCAATTAGGGCTTAATTACAAACGCCTATTTGGAACATTTAATTGCCATTGTTGAATATACTGTTGCTAAATGACTACTCAAGGATTGGTGTTTTATTATGAGCCAGCTAATGGAGGTAATTGGTGCATGGGTGAATGCGATTGGAACAATCAGCTCGGCAATTAGTAGTACACCTATGAGAGGCCTAAAAGGAGACGAGCGAAAAAGTTGGGAAGAAATTAGTTTCCATTTAGATTTTGGCGGAAACACTTTCCAAGCAATTGGGAATATAATAGAAGCATTTTTAGGCGAACCGAGTGTAATTGAAGATGCGGGCGAAATTATCCAAGCTTCAGGAAACGTTACAGTACTATTTAGTCTTTTATCGGCAGAAGAGGATGAGGAAAATGTAGACCGATCGATAAAATTAAATATGACAGGGAATGCACAACAAGCTTTTGGTGGTCTAATTGCAGCACTTGAAGAAGTAAGTAAAGAGGACTTTGACGTTTCAGGTTTTATGGGGAATTTTTTACAATCGATTGGGAACACATTACAAGTCATGTCTGGAGTTGTGGAACTAGAAATTGAAGATTTAAAAGATTACCTAAAGGAAACTGAGCAAACAGTAACTCCAGGAGAAGAGCCAAGTGATTTTTCAAGTGGAATAATATTTAATGAACTTCAAGAATATCCTGGAAGAATACAAGAAAAAGAAGCTAGTGAACTTCCAGATGATTACATCTATAATGAATCAGAGTATCAAAACGATGGAATCCAAGAAGGTAGTATAAGTGAATCATTTAACGAGGTAGAAGATGATAAAACGATTGAACCTAATAGTGACACTCAAGAAGATGAAGTAACTAAGCCTACAGAAGAAAAAGTATATGAAATAGAAGATCTATTTGGGAGAATACCAGATTATGAACCGAGTGAATTGCTAGATGATCCTACTATAAGCCAAGCAGGTGAACCTAGCGATTTATCAGATGGAATTATATTTAATGAACTTCAAGAATATAATGAAGAAACTGAAACAAATCCTTTAGTTAAAGAATATGAAGAATTAGCTCTACTCTTAAAATACAGCGGTAGTTGGATTCAAGCAGCAGGATCAATCGTATCAGTTTATTCTGAACAAAAAGAGTTGTTTAAGCCTGATGAAGAACAGGATGCTGATTCAGAGCAAAACGAAATAGTAGAAAAGAAAAATGTAAAAAGAAAGAAGAAAACTAACGGAAATTCTACAGAGGATCGTTTCGAATCAACACAAAAGAAAAGCAACAATCAAGAGTATACAATATTTAAAAAGAAGAGCTAACAAGAATAAGGAGTAATTGTGGCTGTTAGTTCTGGATACATAGATGGTAGATTTAAATAGTAGAAAATCAAATCTCGAAATAAATAATAGTTTGACAAATATTTTGTCACATAAAAATATTTGACTTCATTATTATCAAAATTTATAATTAATTTACATTCTATTTCGATTCCATAGCTCAGCTGGGAGAGCACTACCTTGACAGGGTAGGGGTCGCTGGTTCAAGTCCAGTTGGGATCATACGAAAAAACCTCTTGTATATCAAGAGGTTTTTTTCTTGTATCTAGTTTTACTCATCCAATCAAGGCAATTAAATACAGACTTGAACCATAATACTTAATTAAGGTATCTAGAACTTCTTTTTGTAGTTATCCCACGTATAAGTGCTTGTCTGCTGAGATTCATAGGTTTCTTTCTTTATACTAGAAAGACCCAAAATATCACTGGAAAATACAAAATATTTCCCCAAACAAGGAACAAAATTCACTCTATAAACTTATCGTTTCATTAATTTATTTTTTACGATTCATGTCCTACATGGAATTTCGTGAAATTTAAATACCAGTTAAATAATCCCTATTATGCTTAAATAAGCAGAAAATTTAAAATTATTATAGACAAGTAAATTGTCTAAATAAGGAACTATTTCTAATAGATTACCAGATATATGTTTTCAGGTTATTCTACTAGAAAAAATGGGGGAGAGTAAGTTATGAGGAAAGCAAGGAAAAGCAAGATTTCTAAAAGTGTTGCAGTTTTTGCTTTAACGTCAAGTGTAGTGGTTGCATCACTTGGACATGTTTCAAATGTTACCAAAGCAACTAGTATTACAAACTTGGATAATATACTCGCTAAATTAACGCCAGCACAGAGAGCAGCATTAAATCAACTATCTACAAATGAAGAAACTGGACTTAAAATTTCTTCTGACGTTGATTTAACATCTACAAAACAAACATCTGTCATTGTTGAATTTGCGAACCAGCCTGCTAAAGTTGCTCAATTAGAAGCAAGTGTAAAAGGGGAAACATTAACTGTATCGGAAGCAACGAAACTAGTTGATCAAGATCACGCTACGTTTACTCATGATGTTGGAGAAGTTCTTACAGATGGTACTAATAATAAAGTAGATTACAAGATTAATAATTCATACAAACATGCATTTAATGGTGTGTCAATGAGCTTGCCAGCAAATCAAATTAAAAATCTATTGAAGTCTAATGCGGTTAAAACTGTATGGAGTAATGAGAAATTTACGATTGATCCACCTGCTGAATTAAATCCTGAACAATTAAAGGCGGATGAAGCAAATGTTTCCAATTATACTCCTTATGACGCATTTGATCGCTTACATAAGGAAGGGTATACCGGAAAAGGAATTAAAGTAGGGATATTAGATACAGGTATTGACTACAACCACCCAGACTTAAAAGATGCATATAAAGGTGGATATGATTTCGTTGATAATGATAATGATCCTATGGAAACAACCTATGCTGATTGGGTAAAAGCAGGAAAACCTGGTACTTCAAATGGTGCAGACTACTATACAGAACATGGTACCCATGTAGCTGGCATTATTGGTGGACGTGGTAAAGCGGATAGTGATTATAAAACAATAGGAGCTGCTCCTGACGCGGATCTTTATTCATACCGAGTTCTTGGCCCGGGGGGTAGTGGTACAGCAGAAGCGATTATTGCTGGAATAGATCGAGCAGTAAATGATGGTATGGATGTTATCAACATGTCATTAGGGAATACACTAAATGACCCACTTTATGCGACATCGGTAGCTGTTAATAATGCAGTTTTAAGCGGTGTAACAACCGTTGTTGCAGCAGGTAATACGGGAGATAAAATGTATACAGTAGGATCTCCAGCCGCTGCAGCTTTACCTATAACAGTAGGAGCATCATCAATTGCTTTAGACATTTTCCAATACGCTGGCGTACAAAATGGAGCGAATTATTCGTTAAGACAGTTAGCAAGGAATTATTCCGACGATTTAACAACTTTAAAAGGGAAAAGCTATCAATTAGTTGATGTTGGTTTAGGAAATACAACCAACTTTAATGGGAAAAATCTTAATGGAAAAATAGCATTCATTAAGCGTGGATCAATTGGGTTAATGGATAAAATAAAAAACGCAAAAACAAATGGTGCTATTGCTGTATTAATGTATAATGATGAAACTAATAAAGCAGAAGGTCCAATTCAATCATTCCTTGGAGAATCTATAGATGCGATTCCAGCATTCTCAGTTTCTAATGAAGAGGGCTTAGTTATCTCAAGTGCATTAAAAGCAGGGAAAACTGATTTTACATTTGGTGACTATACAAAGCTAAAAACAAATGGTGATGAATTAGCAACGTTTAGTTCAAGAGGACCATCTCGTGTTAATTATGATATTAAGCCTGAAGTAACTGCACCTGGTGTATCGATTCTTTCAACAGTTCCGTTTTTTGTAAATAATAAAGTAGCAGATGGATCAAAACCTGAAGACTATAAATATGCTTATGAGCGCTTATCAGGCACTTCAATGGCATCACCTTATGTAGCAGGTGTGTCAGCTTTATTATTACAATCTAATAAGGACTTACAACCAGAAGATGTAAAATCTATTTTGATGAATACTGCGGATCCATTATCAAAGGATTATAGTGTATTTGAAATCGGAAGTGGACGAGTTGATGCATATGAAACAATCCACTCAGATGTCGAGTTAGAAGTAGTTGATCAAACACCAACAATTATTAATGGGAAGCAAAAATCGATCAAAGAACTAACAGGTGGAATGAGTTTTGGCTCAATTGGATTTGAGGATCAAGATGTTACAGACTCTCGTAGTGTTATTTTAAAGAATCGTAGTGAAAAAACAAAAACATTTAACGTAAATGTAAAATTTCAAACTGGATTAAGGGGATCTAAAGATGCTGCAGATAATGGAGTAACACTGACTGGGCCAACATCCGTTAAGTTAAATGGAATTAGTCAAAAATCAGTTAAGTTCGATTTGAATATTCCTAAAACAGCTGAAAAAGGAACATATGAAGGCTATGTAACGTTTACGAATACTGCTGATCCAACTGAACAGTACCAAATCCCATTTGGAGGACGTGTTGTAGAAGAAGGAATTAAATCATTTAAAATAGATAATCCATTATATGGTGTTGATACGATTTGGCCGGCAAATGCAAATCCAAATATAGTGTACGAGTTTTCATTAAAAACACATATGAAAACGTTAGATGTTATCTTACAAGATGCAAAAACTGGTGAAGATCTAGGATTAGTTGGTTCCTATAGCCCAATCAACTTAAATGAGGACCAAGTTTATACAAATTTCTATGGGTTTAATGATCTTTACTATCCATTTACTGGTGATTCAAAAAATCCAATTAGTAACGAACCAGTATTTGCAAAAACAGGACATTATAAATTAAGACTAGTAGGAAGTGACGAACAAGGTAAAACATTCTCTGCTGCATCAGATTTCATTTTTGAAGCTGGAGCTCCAAAAATGACGACTAGCTTTGATTCATTAGATCAAAAAGTAATTGAATATGATGATAGTCAGTTTGATGCAAATGGACAATATTTATATGATTTTAATATCAATCTATATGATCCAGAAACGGATGAAGCGAATCACTTAGGAATCCCAGTTGATCAGTCAAGTAATTCAGTTGTTTCGTTTTACAACGGTCCACGTCCTGCAAATCCAATTCATACCGATATCAATGGCAATTACCATGATAAAATCCTTGTGAAGAAACAAGATAAACCTTTAGAAGTATCATTTTATGGTTTTGATGCAGCAAGAAACTTTAATTTGAATGCTACAAATAGATACAGAGTTGCTTTTGTTGATAAGTCATTACCTTACTATTATTTAAAGGCGAATAAACAAAGCATTACAAATGGAGACACAGTAAATTTCACTGTTCGTTCAAATAATGTAAAAAACTTAAAAACGACTAAAATTACAATCCCAGTAATTAATGGTGAAGGTACGATTGATAATGTTGTTGTAAACGATGCGGTGAAACAGTACGGTGATGCGAACGTTTCATATACTACTACCCCTTCTGGATCAGAAACCTTATATACAATAACGTTCAATTATTTAGGTAATAAAACATTACCTGAAGATCTACAACTCTTTAACTTTGATGTGAAAACTGCAAATATATATGTGAAAAGTGTGCCTTATGATTGGTTTACAATGAGCGCATCTACGATCGATCAATCGAATGTCACAACAAATGGAGTGTATGCTTTCATGGAAAGCTTTACGATTAAACCAACTTATTCTAGATTAGATGGTGCAATCCAAGCTGAGGGAGCATTAAATCCATTAACTGGTGGTCAAAACTATGCACTTGATAAAAGTAAAATAGGAGCAAAAGTAACCGTTACTTCGTATGATGGTGAAACAGTTGTAGAGCCTACATTAAATAAGGATGGTCAGTATATTGCAAATACACTTAAAGTTGACGAAAAACCTTATACATTAAAAGTAGATATTCCAGGTCACTTTACAATGAATAAACAATTTACTCTATATGACGATGTCCGTGGAGAAATGGTAGGTAAGAGAATAAACTACAATTTATCAACAGCTGCTGCAGGTGATGTGAATAAAGATAATGTCATTGATATTTTAGATGCTTTAGCTGTACAGACATTCTGGGGTACAAATAAAGCATCTGCAGACTTTAACTTTGATAAAGTAGTAGATAAAAAAGATATGGATTATATTGTTAAAAACTTTGAATTACAAAATCCATCTGTATCTAATGCGCCAAAGCCAAAAACGACTTATAAAGGAGCTACATTAGAGAGTATTTTAAGTCAATTAGGTTTAGAGTAAAAGAATACTATTTTTAGAAAGCATCCTCTATTTTTAGGGGGTGCTTTTAATTTGCAGAAATTATTATTCAATGGTCAAAACTAGGAAGCTGAATAAATCCGGGATTTTGGGCACCAAATCCTGACAGTCAAAATGGTCAGCAAAATTGGACAATCCGCGAAGCAATAGAATTACCTAAAACAGTACTAAATGGAAAAAAGGTGCAGGAGGGTATGATTAAAACTTAACATTCCTGATAATTAATACGAAGGGGTTTATTCAGAATATATAAAGAATTTATCGAGTTATATGTCTAATAAAGACCTTGATGATTTACAAGGTCTTTATGGACTTCTCGTATTGTAGTTTCGACTATTTCATTAATCCGCTAATAAGATAAATCGCAGTACCCCAAATAAACAGAGCGGAGCATTTATTAAATACAATCATTAATCCTCCTGTACTATCTATCTTTTTCATAACTGAACCCGCAATCGTTAAGCCAAAGAACCAAATCCAAGATACGGCAATGCAAGCGATCGTAAAGAGTATTTGCTCCATACCGACATATCTTAATGCACTTGTTCCGATAACACCTACTGTATCTAAGATTGCATGGGGGTTTAATAAAGAAACGGATAAGGCAAAAATGATTTGTTGACGGGTTGGTATTGCTAGATTCGTATCGCGTGTTGTTGGTTTAGACCTCCAAATAATGTAACCCATGTAAATTAAAAATAAAACACCGGCAACCATTAGGCTAAATCGTAGCCAATCAAATTGTAAAACGAGAGTGGATACTCCGAATACAGCTAGAAGAATTAAAAAGGTATCACATAGTGAAGCTGTAATAGTCGCAGGAAGTGCTCGAATTAGTTTTGGTTGTGTCGCTCCTTGTGAAAATACAAATACGTTCTGTACGCCTAAAGGTAAAATGAGTCCGAATGCTAAAATTAATCCATGAAGAATGGCTTCCATCTAATCAACTCCCTTTCAATTACTATCGTACTATGATACAACTAAAAGAAAACAACCAATTGGATGGTTTTTTATCCACCCAATTTAAGGGGGGGAGGATAATTGATGTGGAAACCGAACCGTGATTCGCATTTGACTTTTCAAGAGCAGATTGTAGATTGGATAAAATCTCGTATTGAACGAGGTGATTGGACTGTTGGTACAAAGCTTCCAACTCAGCGTCAATTAGCAACTCAATTTAATGTGAATCGCAGTACAGTACAACTTGCACTTGATGAATTAAGGGCGGATGGATTACTAGAATCGAAAGTAGGTTCAGGAGTTTTTGTGGCTAATAATTCATGGAATGTGCTTTTGAGTAATTCACAACCAAATTGGCAAAAACATATAGAATCTAGTATTCATATACCAAATTATCATACAATTCAACTCATCAATAAGTATGAGCAAATGGATCATATTATCCGTCTTGGAACTGGTGAATTGTCACCTGAATTACTACCAACGAAGGAAATTGAAGATTCGTTGAAAAATATTTCACTTGAATCAAAGGCAATTGGCTATTCTTCTCCACAAGGAAGTGAAAAACTTCGGGGAATATTATGTAACTATTTAAAAAAACGTGGTATTCAAACACTACCAGAGAACATTTTAATTGTTTCAGGTGCACTTCAAGCACTTCAATTAATTGCAGTTGGATTATTAGAAGAAGGCTCCATTTTATTCCAAGAACAATCCTCGTATTTAAATTCTGTGCATCCATTTCAATCTTCGGGAATGAGAATGATTTCAGTTTCACGGGACACACATTTAACAAATAATTTACGTGCACTTAAAGGAAAGAGACAATCTTTATTTTACTGTGTACCGACATTAAATAATCCGACTGGTTACAGTTGGTCGTTGGAAGAAAAGCAAAATCTTTACAGTACATGTAAAGAGCTACAAATACCGATTATTGAAGATGATGTGTATCATGAATTGTTATTTGAATCATCTTCACCTGCCATAAAATCGTTTGATAAATCAGGGCAAGTTCTTTATATAGGAAGTGTATCCAAAACGCTAAGTCCTGGATTACGAATTGGTTGGGTTGTAGCACCTTCACCTGTAATTGAGCGATTGGCTGATATTAAAATGCAGACAGACTATGGATCAAGTGCCTTTTCTCAGGAAATCGTTGCACATTGGTTGGCAAATGGTTTATACGAAAAGCATCTTGTGAAACTTCGTAAACAATTGAAAGTTAGAGCTACATATGTAGAAGAAATATTAGAAAAGGATTTTCAAAAAATAGCTACTTGGAAAAAGTCTGAAGGTGGTTTCTATATATGGCTCAGGTTTCATAATCCAATTGTAAATAAGGCTTTATTTCTAAAATTGATTAATCAAAATGTATTGATAAATCCAGGTTATATTTACGAACCAAGAGATTTACACCATATTCGTATTTCATACGCCTACGCGTCAATGGAAGAATTAAAAAAAGGATTGAAGATTTTATACCAACTAAGCCAGATGTAATTCATTTTAATATTTTATCAATAAATAAAACGGGTTGCGCTATGCAACTCGTTTTTTGTCATGCTGATCATAGAAAATATTACGATTTTACTTAAAAATAAACTGAGTCAAAAATAACTAGATTGAGTAAATTTCGAAATTATTTAGTTGAATTTCGAATAATGAAAGAGACTATTCTATTGATTTAATAACGTTTTTTATATTGGCATGGATTTTGCTATAACATATTAGTATTAGGAGGTATTTTTGGTTTTTTAGTTGAACAGAACTTGGAGGTGATTAAAAGAATAGCAATCTATGTTTTTAAATATTTTTTAAAAGTAATCAAAGTTTTGTTTAAAAGTGTTATAATTTGTGGAATTAAATGTATCTAGTGATTTTGTAATAAATAAAAATCGTTTGCTCATTCTGGTTTAGAAAGGTTTTTAAGAATCAAAAAATGTAAAGGCTTACAAGTAATTATTCTTAAAGTGATGATTTTTTCGTTTACCTTGCACTTTGTTTTCTGAATATTCTAAAATAAGGGTGGGTTATTATGGAATCTAATAACGATAGTCAATTACAACGTTCCATGAAAAGCAGGCATTTGTTTATGATTTCACTCGGTGGTGTAATCGGTACAGGGTTATTTTTAGGATCTGGTCTAACGATTAATCAAGCTGGACCGGGTGGGGCAATTGTCGCGTATTTATTTGGGGGACTAGTGATGTATCTTGTAATGGTTTGTTTAGGCGAACTTTCTATTTCGATGCCAGTTACAGGTTCATTTAAGACATATGCCACTAAGTATATTGGTCCAGGAACAGGTTTTACGATTGGTTGGTTGTACTGGCTTAGCTGGGCGACAACAGTTGGTTTAGAGTTTACTGCAGCTGGAATATTGATGCAAAGATGGTTTCCTAATGTACCTGTTTGGATTTGGTGTCTTGTGTTTATTGTCCTTTTGTTAGGTTTGAATTTACTAAGTGTAAAAGGATATGCTGAAGCAGAGTTTTGGTTTGCAGGAATAAAAGTATTTGCCGTAATAGCCTTTATTCTGATTGGGGCAGCTGCCATTTTTGGTTTTGGCTATAAAGGCAGTTCGGCACCTTTGTTATCGAATCTTACAAATGATGGTGGGCTTTTCCCACATGGTTTTTCAGCGATCTTTACGAGTATGATGGCAGTAATCTTTGCTTTCCAAGGAGCGGAAGTTGTTGGGATTGCAGCCGGTGAAAGTGAAACACCTGAAAAGACACTACCTAAGGCAATTCGCAGTATTATTTTTCGTGTGTTAATTTTTTATGTGTTAGCGATTATGGTTTTAGCAGCTTTAATTCCATGGAGACAAGCTGGAGTAGTAGAGAGTCCATTTGTAGCAGTTTTTGATAGTGTAGGTATACCGTATGCAGCCGATATAATGAATCTTGTTATTTTAACAGCGTTACTTTCTGTAGGAAATTCAGGATTATATGTTTGCTCTCGTATGCTTTGGTCACTTTCAAAGAGTGGAATGGCACCAAAGGCTTTAGGTAAGGTAAACTCTCGAGGTGTTCCGTTTAATGCAGTATTGTTTAGTCTTCTTTTTGCACTAGTTTCTTTACTAACAAGTGTAGTGTCTGCACAAACAGTGTTTGTAGTTCTACTTTCCGTAACGGGACTAGCAGGTACATTCAGTTGGATGGCAATTGCCTTATCGCAATTTAATTTTAGAAGGCAGTATATTAAAAATGGTGGAGATGTAAAGGATTTAAAATATAAAGTTCCTCTATTTCCGTTAATACCGATTCTTTGTCTTGTTTTATGTGGAATTTCTATTCTATTTATGGCTTTTGATCCGGCGCAACGTTCTTCCTTGATAGGTGGTTTAGCCTTCATGGGTATAAGTTATCTTTATTACTTTATCCGTCACGGTAAGAATAAAGCTAATATTGCTTTAACTAATGAACATGGAGAAGTACCAACACAACAAAGTATCTAATTACCTTCCCATCCAGCTTGAGATTTTAGCACAAGAAAATCTAGTAAGATCGAATACACTGATTCTATTAATTTACAAGAAGGTATTAAAAGTCAATTAAACAAAAGAGATCTTAAGGAGGCTATTAGTATGAAAAAACCTTACTTAGTTGTAGAGTGGAATGATAGTGAAACAGATGCAAAGGGCTGGTTAGTGGTACATAACTTTGTCAAAGGGTATGCAGGTGGAGGAATTAGGATGCATCCAACAGTGACAAGAGAGGAAGTAGAACGGTTGGCAGAGGCAATGGCTTATAAATACAACGCTTCCGAAAGTGTCACTACAGGTGGTTGTAAAGCCGGCATTTCTTATGATTATAAAGCTTCAGATGCGTATGATGTGTTAAGAAGATTTTTGATCGCGATGATGCCGTACGTAGAAGCAGGCGTATCTTTAGGAAGTGACTTAGGAACAAAATATGAGGACGTTCTAAGCGTATTTGATGAATTCAACGTTGGAATACCTTTAACGAAATCGATGAAGGAAGATGTCAGTGTTCAAAATGGAATTAAATATTTTAATGAGTTGCTAGCTTCAAAAGTAGATTGCTTCCTTCTAAATGATGCTGTAACAGGTTACGGAGTGGCATTTTGCGCAGATGAAGCGTGGAAGTTTAAAGGTGGTAACAATAAAGAAGCGAAAGTTGTCATCCAAGGATTTGGCTGTGTAGGAGCAAGTTGTGCATTGAAACTATCACAGCTAGGCTATAAAATTGTGGGCATTTCCGATGCGAATCTATTCGTTACATGCGAAGATGGATTAGATGTTCAGAAATTAATTGACCACAAAAATTCACATGGTGAAATGAATCAAGAATTTTTTGAACCAAACTATGTAGTAAAAAGCAATACTGAATGGCTCGATGTCGAGTGCGACATCTTAATCCCTGCAGCTTTAGAGGATGTAATTAATGCATCAAATGCGAATAAGGTTAAGGCCAGTTTAATTGTAGAAGCTGCTAATATTCCAATCTCTGCAGAAGGGGATAAAATCATCAAACAAAGAGGCATTGACGTGGTGAATGATTTTGTAGCAAACTTAGGTGCAGTTCGATTTTACGATGCCGTAATCTTTGGATTAGTGGAGCCAAAAGCAAAAGCCGTAATAGATGATATTGAAAGATTATCTAGAAAAAATACAGTTAACTTATTTACAGAAGCTAAAAAACAAAATAGATATCAAAGAGACATAGCTTGCGAACTATTTGTGCCAACAGTTAGAGATTTAATTGAGTGTTAAAAGGTTGAACTAAAAATTAATTTAATAGAACAAAGGAAAAGGTTTCTTACTTTTAATGGTAAGAAACCTTTTCACGTTGTTAAAAAAAATCTTGTCAAATAACTACCGTAAAGGAGTTTGAGTGATGTTCATTTCCACTACAGGATTCTCGCTTTCCATGGGGCGAAACCTGAGCCTCCTCGGCAAGCCCGCGGGGTCTCAGCCTTTCCGCACTTCCCATATTGATTAAAATACGATTCAAATAACCTTTACTTAGAACAAATTATTATTCAATTTGAACGACATATTCAAAAAAACATCACTTTTAAGATTAGAATTTATTTTTCCAATGTTTACTTAATGACCTTTTGCCTTTTCTAGATAATGAGTTTCCTCAATATTTGCTATTTACGATTTTTAGTGAGTTAAAATTGACGGTTTTGAGTGAATTTTAATTTGATTAGCGCCTTAATGTGACAGCATTTTCTTTCTACATCTACTTATAATAGGGACTTTGAAGTTGGCATAGGTTTTGCATATAGAAAGATAGAAGGAATTGGTGGTTTATAGAAAACCTTAAATTTTCTTTTTAGAATGGAAAAACTAGCGGAGGAAAAGTTAATGAAGAGGTGAGAGAGTTGCCAGGAGCATTGTATGGAGTAAAAATCATTGATTTAACTAGAGTACTAGCTGGTCCCTTTTGTACGATGATCCTTGGAGATCTTGGGGCTGAAGTCATCAAGGTTGAAAGCATTAGCATAGGGGATGAAACGCGAGGATGGGGTCCTCCTTTTGTAGAAGGGGAAAGCGCTTACTATTTATGTGCTAATCGGAATAAGCAAGGCATTACTTTAAACTTAAAAAATGAAAAAGGTAAGGAAGTATTAAAGAAACTAATTTCTGAGGCCGATGTAGTTGTCCAAAACTTTAAACCTGGAACATTAGCAAAATTAGGCTTTTCATATGAGGAAATGAAAGCGATAAAAGAAGATATTATTCTAGCATCAATTAGCGGATTTGGTAGCCATGGACCTGATTCAAGTCTACCGGGATATGATTATATTATTCAAGCGATGTCTGGATTAATGAGCATAACTGGAGAGAAAGACGCAGAGCCAACAAAGGTAGGAGTTGCCATCTCTGATGTACTAACTGGACTATTTACATGTATTGGAATTCTTGCTTCATTACAGCATCGGAATCGTACTGGCGAAGGTCAAGAAGTTGATATTTCTCTATTTGACTCGCAATTAGCAGCTTTAGTAAATGTGGCTAGTAATTATTTGTGCAGCGGGATTGTTCCACAGCGAATGGGGAATTATCATCCAAATATTGTTCCATACCAAGTCTTTTCAGCAAGTGATGGGGAACTCGTCATTGCGGTTGGTAATGATGAACAATTTAAGCGATTTGCTTTACTAATTGAGGAACCAACTTTATTGGAGGATACATATAAAACAAATACTAGTCGATTACAAAACAGGAAAGAAATTGAACAACTAATCCAAAATAAGTTAAAGACAAAAAGGAAAGATGAATGGAAAGAATTGTTAGATCAAAATGGAATTCCTAATGGTCCAATTTATAACGTAAGTGAGGCCCTTCATTCTGAACAAGCCAAATCAAGAGAGATGGTTTTAAATGTGAATCATCCGTTCATAAAAGACTTAAAACTAGTTGGATCACCATTAAAATTATCGAAAACACCAATCGAAGTATTGAGACATCCACCATTACATGGGGAGCACACAGAAGAAGTGATAAGTAAACTAGGATATTCTAGTTCAGAAATAAATGAGATGAAACGAAATAAAACAATTTGAGGAGGAATTAAAATGAATTTTTCATTAACCGAAGAACAAAAAAGTGTCAGAAAGGTAGTAAGATCATTTGTCGACCGTGAAATTATTCCATTTATTAAGGAATGGGATGAAAAGGGACATTTTGAGTCAAATATTCTTAAACGTCTTGCTGAATTAGAATTAATGGGTGTATGTATTCCCGAACAGTATGGTGGAGTAGGGATGGATTATAATACGTTGGCAATTGTATGTGAAGAGTTAGAGCGTGGAGATACCGCTTTCCGAACAGCAGTTTCTGTTCATACAGGTTTAAATAGTATGACGTTGTTACAATGGGGAACTGAAGAACAAAAGCAAAAATATTTAGTACCTCAAGCTCAAGGAAAGAAAATTGGTGCATTTGGGTTAACGGAGCCGAATGCTGGTTCTGATGTAGTAGCGATGGCGACAACAGCTGTAAAAGACGGCGATAGTTATATTTTAAACGGTTCAAAAACGTGGATTTCTTTGTGTGATGTAGCGGATCATTTCTTAATTTTTGCTAAGACAAATCATGAATTAAAACATCATGGAATTACCTGCTTTATTGTAGAACGTAATTTTGAAGGAGTTTCTACAAAAGCAATTAAAGGGAAAATGGGAATTAGAGCAGGGAATACTGGAGAGGTATTTTTAGACGATGTGAGAGTGCCTGCTGAAAATCTATTAGGCTATGAAGGTGAAGGATTCAAAATAGCAATGTCAGCACTAGATAATGGTCGATTTACTGTTGCGGCTGGTGCATGCGGGTTAATCCAAGCATCACTTGAAGCAAGCATTAAATACTGTCATGAGCGAAAAACTTTTGGGAAGGAAATTGGTAAGCATCAGCTTGTTCAACAAATGATTGCTAAAATGTCTTCGAATCTTGAAATTTCTCGTCTATTAGTCTATAAAGCCGGTTGGTTAAAAAATAATGGAAAACGTAATACAAGAGAGACTTCACTAGCAAAGTGGATTTCTTGTAATGCAGCAAATGAAGCTGCGAATGATGCCGTTCAAATCCATGGTGCATATGGATTCTCTAATGAGTTTCCAGTAGAGCGTTATTTACGAAACTCAAAAGCGCCGGTAATTTATGAAGGAACACGAGAAGTTCATACAATTATGCAGGCTGAATATGACCTTGGTTATAGAGAAGATAAAGTTTTAAGAAAAATGCTTCCATCTTGGCCATTTGAAGAGGTTAATGTGGAAACTGTTAAATCTTAAAAATGAATAAGAATTTTAATTATAAAATGTTCAGGATTTAAGTTGCATAGTAGGAGGAGGTCTTAGCGATGAAAATTAGCGGAGGAAAAGCAGTTGTCGATGTTATGGCAAAAGAAGGTGTAAAAAAAGTATTTTGTGTACCTGGTGAAAGTTATTTGGGGGTAATGGATGCATTATATGAGCATCCGGAAATTAGCTTGATTTCAGCAAGACATGAAGGCGGAGCTTCATTTATGGCTGAAGGCTATGCAAAAGCATCAGGGGAAGTGGGCGTCTGTATGGCAACTCGAGGTGTCGGAGCTTCGAATTTGGCAATTGGTATCCATACCGCTAGCCAAGATTCCACCCCACTAGTTGCGCTTATAGGACAAGTGGAACGTCCTTTTAAAGAAAAAGAAGCATTTCAAGAGGTCAATCTTGTTGGAATGTTTAGCCATTTGTGTAAATGGACTGTGGAGATTGATCGAGCAGAACGAATTCCAGAGCTTTTACATCGAGCATTTCATATCGCCCGCTCGGGTCGTCCTGGTCCTGTGCTAGTTGCTCTACCACATGACATGCTAGAAGATACTGTTGAAATGATAGAATTTCCTGTTTTTCAATCTCAGCCTCCTAGACCAAATAAGGCCAATGTTCAGCAAGCTTTAGAAATGATTCAGAATGCAGAACGCCCATTTCTGATCGCTGGTGGTGGTGTTATTCGTTCGCAGGCTGTTCCTTTACTAGTTAAATTTGCGGAGAACTTACAAATCCCAGTTGTTACAGCTTTTCGCCGATATGATGCGTTTCCGAATTCGCATCCTTGTTATGCAGGCTGGCTAGGCTTTGGAACACCGAAGTATTTACTGGACGAGATTGACAATGCAGACCTAGTCATCGCACTAGGTACAAGATTTTCACAAGTAGGTACGCAAGATTATACTTTGCTTTCTGGAAAAGGCAAACTAATTCACGTTGATATTTCTGAAGATGTATTCGGAAAGGTGTATTCACCTTCTCTAGCAATTGCATCTGATGCGAAAGCCTTTTTAGAGGAAGCATTAAATGGTGAAATCTTTACGCCTTCCTCTTATGAAGACAGCCGGGTAGAAAAAATTCATAACGAATATATGATATTTTCAAATGCGAAGAAAGACTACACAGAAGATTTTGTAGATATGGATGGCTTACTGTATGATATCGTCTCTGAGCTTCCGAAAGATACGATTATTACGAATGATGCAGGGAACTTCTTTGGATGGCTTTCCCGATATTACCGATTTGATCGTGAAAATACATATATCGGTCCAACTTCTGGAGCTATGGGGTATGGTCTTCCTGCGGCAATTGGTGCGAAACTTGCAAAGCCTCATCAAACGGTTGTTTCGTTCTCAGGTGATGGAGGATTTATGATGACCCTACAGGAAATTGAAACAGCTGTACGATACGATATTCCTGTTATTTCAATCGTGGTGAATAATAATCTGTATGGAACAATTCGTACACATCAAGAAAAGCATTTTCCAGATCGAGTAATCGGTACAGAGTTAACAAATCCGAATTTTGCTGAGCTAGCAAGAATATTTGGCGCATATGGTGAAAAAATCGAAAAGAATTCTGATTTTGTGCCTGCACTACAAAGGGCAATCTCATCGGGACGTCCGGCTGTTATCGAAGTAGTAACAAATCCAAAGATTTTATCTGTTGGTCAAGATAAGACGAAAATTAATTTACTTTATAGCAAATAAGTGAAGAGAATGTCTTCAATTCATTTAATTAGTTTAACCATAAAATAACTAGTTGGAGGATAACATATGCGTTATGCAAATTATATTAATGGACAATGGAAACAACCTACTTTAGGAGAATACAGGGAAAATCGTAGCCCTCATAATGGGGAATCTTTAGGTGAATTTCCATCAAGTACTGTAGAAGATGCAAGAGAAGCTATTATTGCATCAAAATCCGCTTTCCAGTCATGGAAAAAACTTTCATTCCAACAACGAGCGGCATATCTCCAAAAAGCAGCTGATATTTTAAAAGCAAATTTACAAGAAGTTGGACGTGATTTAACCCAAGAAGAAGGTAAAACATTAGCAGAAGGTATTGGAGAAACTCAACGGGCGATCAGCATTCTTGAATACTTTGCTGGAGAAGCGAGACAACCAGTTGGAGAAGTATTTCCTTCAGGTAATCCAAAAACTTTTTTATATACAACACGAACACCAATCGGACCAGTTGGATTGATTACTCCTTGGAATTTTCCAATAGCCATTCCAGTTTGGAAAATGGCTCCTGCCCTTGTTTACGGAAATACAGTTGTCATTAAACCTGCTGACCTTACACCAAAATCAGTTTATCATGTCGTAAAAGCCTTTGATGAAGCTGGCATTCCACCAGGCGTTTTAAACTGTGTATTTGGTAGAGGATCTGTTGTTGGCAATGAATTAGTTGAACATCCTTTTATTAAAGCTATATCATTTACAGGCTCAAATCAGGTTGGAAATCAGATCGCGCAGTTGGCAGCTTCTAAAGGAAAGAAAGTTCAGATGGAATTAGGTGGAAAGAATCCCCTTATTGTCCTAGCAGATGCAGATCTAGAAAAAGCAGTTGAAATAGCTGTGAGTGGTGCTTTTAGATCTACGGGACAAAAGTGTACAGCAACTAGTCGGGTCATTGTGGAAGAATCAGTTTATGAAACATTCAGAGACCGTCTTGTAGAACGTACTAAGACTTTAAAAACTGGAAATCCTCTTCAAGAAGATACATTTATCGGTCCGGCTATATCTCAATCACAACTTGACGGCGTACTTGCCATGATTGAAGCAGGAAAGGATGAGGCAACTCTTTTATGTGGTGGAGAAGTTCCAGCAGAAGAAGAATTAAAAAATGGTTTTTATGTACAGCCGACGATCTTTGAAAATGTATCCCCTGATGCACGGATTACGCGTGAAGAAATTTTCGGACCTGTTATAGCGCTCTTTAAAGTGAAAAATTATGAAGAAGCAGTTGAGATGGCGAATGATACCGAATACGGCTTAAGTGCAGCAATCTGTACAAATAATTTATCAGTCGCTCAAAAATTTGTTGAAGACATTGAAGTAGGACTTGTACATGTAAACAATGAAACAGCAGGATCAGAGCCACATGTACCGTTCGGAGGATGCAAAAATTCAAGTACTGGCTCAAGGGAGCAAGGAAAGACTGCGATCGATTTTTATACACAAGTTAAAACAGTTTACTTGGATCAAGTATGACATTTCAATCAGTCTGAAAATCAGATTAATAGAACTTTGTCTATAAACTGAAATACCCGGCAAAAACCGGGTATTTTTTATTGGTAAAAGTCCAATTCACTACAATACTTACGTACTAATCTTGCCGCTTTTGATTGGCTGATTTCTAAATCGTCTGCTACTTTTCTTGTATTTCTATATTTTGTATAGGAATTAATGACAATATTTTTTTCAACTTCTTCTAAAGATGCTTGAAGTGAAGCGTCTGTTAGTTCTTCATTGACTGGATTCTGCGATCGATTTTCAACGATTAGACTCGTTAAATCATCTTTTTGTATGATTCCGTCACTAGTTACAACTAAGCTTTCAAGCATATTTTCTAACTGTCGAATATTCCCAGGCCAAGAATAGTTGTAAAAAATATCTAAAGCCTCTTCAGAAATAATGACGTTTACTTGATGCTTTCGATTAAACTCAGATAGAAAGTGGTAGGTTAAAGGAATAATATCTTCTTTTCGATCGCGCAATGGAGGGATATTTAGGTTGACTACATGTAGGCGGTAATATAAGTCTTCTCTAAATTCCTTATTTTGTACCATTTCATATAAATTACGATTTGTAGCAGCAAGAATACGGATATTAACTTTTTTTGTTTGTTTGCCACCGACAGGCATAAATTCAAATTCTTGTATTACTTTAAGAAGTTTAGCTTGTACTTTAGGTGAGATATCACCAACCTCATCTAAAAATACAGTTCCCCCATCAGCAAGCTCTAATAGTCCTTGCTTGCCTCCTTTAGTTGCGCCAGTAAATGCGCCATCCTTGTACCCGAAAAGTTCTGATTCTAATAACTCTTCCGGAATGGTTGCACAGTTTAATGATAAAAAGGGAGCATTACTTCGGTTACTCTTCTGATGAATATATTTTGCAATTACACCTTTACCTGTTCCAGATTCTCCTTGAATCAAGACCGTTGCATCTACTTTTGCTACTTTCTCACAAATTTTAACGATATTATTCATTTCCTTGTTATTCGTAATAATATTATTTTTATATAGTGCAGCTTGATCCATTTGGTTTATTTCCTGCTCATCTGGTATGTATAAATCTTTATAATTTGCATCTTGAGAAGTTGTAATAATAAGCTCAATTTCCTGTTTTTCGTTTAATAAGGGAATAGCTGTTGTAATGATTTCTTTTCCAACATAACTGATTTGTTTCATGATGACCGTTTTCTTTTCTTTTAATAAAAGTGGGAGTATACGAGGTTTCCAATATTCCTTTGAAATTAACTCATCGTTCGATTTTCCTACCACATCTTTTAATTTGATCCCATAATGTCTTTCACAAGCCTTGTTTATATAGACAATACGAGCATCCTTATCAAGTACATAAAATTCGTTAGGAGAGTTGTCTAATATTTTTTGAAGAATCTCATTACTAATCTCAATTTTAAGCTTGTCATTCATTGTATTTGGCAAAACGTAACCTCCTCTGAAACATTATTTTTCTAATAAAATAGTTGGCTCCTTTTTTAAGCAAGATTGTTTAATTTAATAGACAATAGTAGATTTCAACGGAATGGGTGAGGTATATGTGGTAGAAGTAATGTCGGAATCAAAAAGGAATAAAGAACAGTGGTGTAAAACCTCTAACATCTGTTTGAGTTAAAAATGACTGAATTGAGTAAATTATAAGATAATTTACTAGATTTGAAAATAGATAAATACTGTTATCTCCTTTCATACTAAGAAAATTAAAGTTGGCATTAATCTTGCATTAAATCTTGATAAGGGAATGATTCAACAATGGCTGAATTCCAAAAAACTATAAAAAGAATAAAAAAGTAGGCTAAGGTAGAGGAGTTTTTAAATCCCTAATAATGCCTAATACAATTCTGAACATTTAAAGGAGGAATCATTTATATGTCTACAAAAGAGAAGGCGCAACTTTTACAACCAACATTGCCGTATGAAATGTATGTAAATCAAGAGGTATTCGATACAGAGAGAAAAGAGATTTTCAGTAAAAATTGGATTTTTGTAGGACATACTAGTCAGGTGAAAAAAGTAGGAGATTTTTTTACCTTTGAGGTTGGCGGAGAATCGATTTTAATAACACATGCAAATGATGGCAAGCTACGTGCTTTTTATAATATTTGTCCACATCGCGGTACAAAAGTAGAACAAAGTGAAAAAGGAAATAAAAAAATCTTACAATGCATTTATCATGGCTGGACGTTTAAATTAGATGGACATGTAAATCGAGCTCCAAACTTTAAAAATATTGATCTAGGAGAATATAACTGTTTGAAGTCAATCCAATTAGAAGTACATCGCTCTATGATCTTTGTAAATTTAAATAGAAAAGCTCCATCGTTTTCTAATGAATATACAGAGTTATTAAGCGAACTAAATCGTTATCCTTTCTTAGATTCACTACAATTAGTAAGAGAAAATCGCCGTTTAATTAAAGCGAATTGGAAAGCAGTAGTTGATAACTTCCTTGAATGCGATCACTGCCCAGTTGCACACCCATCTTTCTCTAAAACATTCGATTTATCGAATTATAGCATAGTTCCTTGTGATAAATTCTCTTATCAATGTTCGATTGTTAAAGACCAAGATGATAGCTTAACGGTACGATTTTACTGGATTTGGCCAAATATGATGTTAAGTGTCTATCCAGGAAGTGGGAATATGACAACTACGCAACTAATTCCAATTGATGCTAACCAAACAATGGCGGTATATCGTTACTTCTTTATGAATGAACAACTTACGGAAGAAGAAGAGGACATGATCAAATTTGTAGACCAAGTGCGTGAAGAGGATTTTGATTTAGTAGAATTATTGCAATCTGGCTTACATTCTAAAGCATTTGAAAATGGAATCTATTCTCCTACTGAAAATGCGATGCAACACTTTCATGAAATGGTTCTAGAAGCGCTTAAATGATCGTTTTGCCTAGTATTCTATTTTTGAAGCAAAATGTATTTTGGCATACTGGGCCTTTCTTTTAAAATGCATTATTTTGGAAACGCTTTAATTTGTAAGTTGCAGTTATTAGAATTGCTAGTGTGATTTTAGATTTGGTAATAAGACTTTAATCATTTTGAGATTTTTTAGGAAAGACGTATTTAGAGAAGGAAATTAAAATGATAAGGAAGTGGTACATTTGACACAATTTAAACATCTATTTTCAAAAGTGAAGATTGGGAATACTGAACTGAAAAATAGAATTTTATCGACAGCACACCAAACAAATTATGTTGAAAATGGCATACCTACTCCTGAAATGTTAGCATATCATGTTGCACGTGCGAAGGGTGGAGCTGGACTGATTATTCTTGAAGCTGCTGCAGTTCACTCATCAGGTATGCTAACTTCTCATACAATTGCAGGGTTTGATGAAAAAGTGATACCAGCTTACGTTGAAATTGCAAAGAAACTTCACCAATATGGAACAAAAGTATTCAGTCAGCTCTTTCATGGAGGAAGAGAAGTCGTATCAAGCGACTACCGTAATGCTGCATGGTCATCGTCTTCAGAACCAAGTTTTCGATTTGGAATCATGCCAAGGCCGATGAATATTGAAGAAATTAAGGATGTCATTGATGGGTATGGAATTTCAGCTTTAATGGCAAAACGGGCCGGTCTTGATGGAGTAGAAATTTGTTGTTCTCATGGCTATTTACCAGCCCAATTTTGGTCAAGTAATACAAATTATCGAACAGATGAATACGGCGGTACTTTTGAGAATCGAATGCGTTTTATTGTAGAAATTCTACAACGTGTTTGGGAATATGTTGGTGATGATTTTACTGTCGGAATTCGAATGAGCGCGGACGAAATGACGATGGACGGTACGAATGTAGCAGACGCAGTAAAAATTGTAGAGTATTTAGTTGAGAATGTTCGAGTTGATTTTATAAATGTTACGTCTGGTGACTCGAGTACATATGCTGGATCGACTCATATCGTTCCTCCTTCTCCAATCAAGCATGCGTATAATTCTCCACATTCATTTAAAATTCGAATGGCTGGCGCAGTTCCTGTGTTTGTAGGCTCTCGAATAATTGACCCAGTGGATGCAGATAAGATTGTTGGGGCAGGTAAAGCGGATATGGTAGGGATGACGCGGGCTTTAATTGTTGATCCTGAATTACCGAATAAAGCAATACGAGGTGACTTACAATCGATTGATGCATGTTTAGGATGTATACAAGCTTGCATTGGTCACTACTCGAGAGGTCTTCCAATTGGGTGTGTACAAAATCCAATGGCTGGTAAAGAAAAAGAATTATTGCCACTTGTACAAAGCGTGAAGGTGAAACAAAAAGTGCTTGTTATTGGAGCTGGACCTGCTGGTTTACATGCCTCCTTAACTGCTGATGCTGAAGGTCATGAAGTGATACTAGTTGAACAAAGTAATGAGATTGGTGGCCTGTTGCAAACAATGAGAAAAGCTCCTTTGCGTCAAGAAGTGGCTGAAACTATGTTAGATAATTACACGAGAAAGTTAGCCAGAAGTAATATAGATGTCCAACTTGGAAGGAAAATTACTTTTGAAAAAATAGAAGAAATAAAACCTGATGTGATCATTTGTGCAGTTGGGTCTAGACCTTACATTCCACATGTTGAAGGAACTGATGATCCGAGAGTCCTAACCGTCGATCAACTTTTTAATGGGAATGCTGGATCGATTGGTAAACGCGTATTGGTATTTGATTTAATGGGTGACTGGCCTGGTATCGAAGCAGCAATACATTTGAAAGAAAAAAATCATGATGTTACTTTGTATTCTGCTAAGGTTCACATTGGAAAAGAAATCCATCAATATCTTGTAAATGAATATCTTAAAAAACTTTACCAATTAAAAGTGGATGTTCGTCCGCATTTTGATTTTGGTGGTATTCACAACAATCAAGTTAAATTAAGAAATTTGTTTACTCACGAGTCTGAATTAATAAACGAGTGGGATACAATTGTACTTGCAACGGGACGCGTACCTAACTATGAGCTATATGAAAAAGTAAAAGGTATGGCGCCGGTAGTTAAGCAAATTGGAGACTGTCTAGCACCCCGTACAATTGAAGAAGCAACTTACGAAGGTTTAACATCGGCACTTGAAATAGGCGTAATTTCTTCTGGGATACCTGTATAGGAGAGGCAGGAAAAGCAGGAAAGCATTTATGACTGGAATAACTAAGAGACAATCAATAAAATTCTCAAAAGTTTTTTAAAATCTTTTTCCTTCTCTTTGATCCAGCCTTTCCTTTAACCTGCTCTTAATGCGGAAATAATCAATATTCTTTTTTAACAGAGCCTTATAGTAAAAAAGTAAGATTATCTTCATTCCTTACAATGCTTTCTTCCTGTTATTCATTAAATATAATACAGAATATTCATAATATATTGTCAAAATGAATTTAGTGTATTAATATTAACCGTAAGTGAATACATATGCTGTTGTCCATTCATTCCATATCGGATTGAGTTTCGCACAGAATACCTGTATTGCGGGAGGAAAATAAGTGTACAGTAAAGATTCGATCTATGTTATTGGGGATTCAAAAACTTCTTCCAATAATCCAATCATGCAGAAGTATAATGCTTTTTTTATTGGATTGGTAATAGACAAGACAACTCATTTCATCATTGATGCTGATTGTTCCGCTACTATTTCCTTGACTTCATCCTTTGTGAAACATTTATTTGTTGGACAATCTATACTGAATCTAGATGGGGTAATACAGGAAATTAATACAAGATATTTCGGTTCATCCCAGAAGGCATTGTCAGTAGCCTTCAAAAATGCACATATAAAATACATGCAAATCATTGAATCTTAATGCTGCTTTATCTATTTTCGTAGATGAAATCCAGCTATTAGCGAGGCACTCCCTAACTAATAGCTGGATTTTTATTTTTATCAGAACATTTTATTATTGTTTACTAGAATTAAATCCAAGTAAAGAAAGGAAAAGAATATGATCATTCAATCAATTCAAGTTCAAACAGAAATCTTTCAATTAAAAAAGCCATTTAAAACGGCTCTTAGAACAGCTACTGAAATCGAGAATGTATTTGTCTATGTTCAGTTGGAGGATGGATTAATTGGAGTTGGAGCAGCAGCACCTACTTTGGCCATTACAGGAGAGTCGAAAGAAAGTATCGAAGCTGTTTTAAAGAATGTGATTACCCCATTACTAGTAGGAAAGGATATTAGAAACATACAAGAACTCTCTTTACTAATTGAACGTTCTTGTGTGGCCAATACAAGTGCGAAGGCTGCAATGGAAATCGCTTTGTATGATGCATTGTGCCAACATCTTAATCTACCACTCTACCAATTTCTTGGAGGAAGCACAAATCGATTAAAAAATGATATGACTGTCAGTGTAGGGACTGTAGAAGAGATGGTTCTTGATGCAAGGCAAATAATCAAGGATGGTTTTTCGATTTTAAAAATAAAAGTAGGAAAGGATTGGGCAAAGGACGTCGAAAGAATTATGGCCATCCGAGAAAAAGTTGGAAATCATGTCGCCATTCGTGTAGATGCCAACCAAGGCTGGACTCCACGACAGGCTGTCGCAATCATTCAGGAACTTGAACAGTTAGACGCTAAAATAGAACTTATTGAACAGCCGGTCCATGCAAGTGATATTGAAGGTTTAAAATTTGTGAAGCAGAAAGTGAATACACCGATTATGGCAGATGAGAGTCTTTTTTCTCCTCAGGATGCATTGCGTCTGATTAAAGAAGATGCTGTTGATCTCCTAAATATTAAACTGATGAAAACAGGTGGTATTAGAAGAGCAATGCAAATTGCCGATATTGCAGAAAGAGCGAATATTCCTTGCATGATTGGTAGTATGATGGAATCCTCTGTTTCCGTACTCGCTGCTGCACATATAGCTACAGCACATCCAAACATTCAAAAAATTGATCTAGATGCCCCACTATGGCTAGCGAATCAAGATTTTGATGGAATCGAATTTATAGGTGATGAGATCCATTTATCATCCCTACCTGGATTAGGGATTCAACGAAGATTATCTAAGAGTATTCGATAAAATATGGAGAGGAGCTTTTCTATGAAAAATTCTAAAAAATGGATTATAAGTTTATGTGTTGCAGGTACTTTACTTTCTACAATGACAACTCAAATATTTGCAAAATCAACAGAGGAACTTCACCCGGGCGAGTCTGCTTATGTAGATGTATCAGTTTCAACTCAGTGGACAACGAATGGTAGATTCCAAGTTAGAGATATTGATGCCCCATCTTTAAGCAACCCTGTTGATCCTTGGCAATGGTCTGCGAATATGGAGGACAGCGAAGTTCGTCGCTGGCTGACAGGAAAGCTTGAAACACAAGCGGTCTATGGAACAAAAGTAGTAATTTTACAAGAGGCTGGAGACTGGGTACAAGTAGCGGTAGAAGGTCAGCCTACTCCGCGTAATACATTAGGATACCCAGGTTGGATGCCTAAGAAACAATTAACAACAGATAATCGATTAGAGAAATATACTAATACCCCATTTGTTATGGTATCTAGTCCAACTGCCTGGTTGTATGATGGAAAAGCACTAAAAGATAAATTTATGGAAATTAGCTTTAATACTCGCTTACCAGTTCTTAAAGACTTCGGAAATGTCGTTATGGTCGCAACGCCCGATGATGGAAATAAATTTATTAAAAAAGAGGATGTAGCACTTTATCAAAACGAAGAACAGTTTCCTAAAGCAACTCCTGAAAATTTAATTAATACAGCTAAGAAGTTCCTTGGCTTACGCTACTTGTGGGCTGGTGTTTCAGGATTTGGATTTGACTGCTCAGGGTTTACATATTCTATTTACAAAGCATATGGTGTAACAATTCCACGAGATTCTTCTGTACAAGCTAAGAATGGGAAGGAAGTTAAAAAAGATGAGATACAACCTGGAGACTTGTTATTCTTTGCAAGTAACAATGGAACTGGATCAGTTCATCATGTTGCAATGTATATCGGTGATCGCTTAATGATTCAGGCTCCGAATGCTTCTAGAAATGTTGAAATCATTCCATTAAATACACCAGGCTACATCGAAGAATTTTCAGTAGCTCGTCGCTATTGGCAAGAATAATAGAATGATAGATATAAAGACGATGTAGTGTAGTTAGTTCTGTTCAAGATTGAATGATTGAAAAAAGTTCAAATCCTAAAATTAAGGGTTTGAGCTTTTTTATTGTTTTTTTTACTTAAAAAACTTAATTTAATTAATTTGTTTAAGTGTATTTATTGATAGGTATAATCGATTCCTATATAATTTATTTATTATGATCAGTTAGTTTGGAGAATAAAAAAGGAGTTTTAACGAATGTACCAAGAACAAAGGCTGTCATTGATAAAAAAGTATTTAGTTTCAAATGAAAGTATTACGTTAGAACAAATATGCGAAATGTTAAGTGTATCAAAAGATACTGCTAGAAGAGATCTAGTGAAACTTGAAGAACGTGAGGAAATTATCAGGATAAAGGGGGGAGCGACACTTCCTTCTACGAATCGATCTTTTATCGAGTATAAAGAACGTGTAACAACTGTTGGAAAGGAATGTATTGCACAGAGAGCATCTTTACTAATTCGCAATCAAAGCGACTTACTAATGGATACATCTTCAACCGTAGCACTTATTGCTAAATTTATTGGAAATAAGAAGGTCAATATCATTACAAATTCCATAGATATGGTCGATTTATTTGGCGAGTTTGATGATATTCAAACCTTTATGCTACCAGGGAAATTTAATAGAAAAAATCGCAATCTAGTAGGTCCTAGAACATTAGAAACGTTGAATGACTTCAAGGTTGACCAATTATTTCTTGGTGCGTGTGGAATATCTACTGAAGGGATTACTTCGCCTGATGAGGAAGAAGCTTTTTTAAAGAAAAAAATGATTAGTTGTGCTAGACAAGTAATTCTTCTTGCAGATCATTCAAAATTTGAAAAGTCTTTTTTACATAAGGTTTGTGAATTGAAAGATATTGATGTCATTGTGACAGATCAACAGCTAGATGAAAATGTTAAGAAAAAAATCATTGAAAATAATATTTTGTTAATCGTGACTGATGAAGAAGAAAGAGGGGAAATGAATGAGAAAAATTAATGTTGGTTTAGTTGGATATGGCTTTTCAGGTACTACATTCCATTCACCATTTATAACTGCATTAGAAGAATTTGAATTGAAGAAGGTTGTTAGTTCAAAAAAGGATTTAGTTCAAAAGGACCTAGGCGATGTGGAAGTAGTAAGTAGACTAGAAGATGTTCTTGAAGATGTTCAGATTGATTTAGTCGTTATTACAACACCGAGCGGAATGCATTTTGAAATGGCAAAACAAAGTTTACTTGCGGGAAAACATGTAATATTGGAAAAACCTATGGTCGTAGAAACATGGGAAGCAGAAGAACTGATTAAGATTGCTGAGGAAAAGAACCAATTATTAAGTGTATATCATAATAGAAGATGGGATAATGATTTTTTAACGGTTAAAAAATTAATGAATGATAGGGTGCTTGGAGAAATCAATACTTATCAGGTTCATTTTGATCGATACAGACCTGTAGTGAGAGATAGATGGAGAGAAAAACAAGGCCCAGGTTCAGGTATGCTATATGATTTAGGCTCACATCTTATTGATCAGGCTTTAAATCTATTTGGTATGCCACAATTCGTTTCAGCAGATGTTTTTGCTCAAAGAGAGAACGCGGAAACAGATGATTATTTCCATATTACGTTAGGTTATGAAAAGCTCCGAGTAATTCTACATTCTGGTTCAGTTGTTCCTAGTAATGGTCCGCGTTTTCAAGTTCACGGAAATAAAGGAAGCTTTATCAAGTATGGAATTGATGGACAGGAAGCTGCACTGATAGATGGCAAAAAACCTACTGATAATAACTGGGGAGTTGATCAACCACAATATTATGGAAAGCTATTTACAGTAGAGGGAGAAATTGAGAAGCAAGATACAATTGAAACAATACCAGGTTCTTATACAACTTATTATAAGAAGATTGCTGAAAGTATTTTACATGGGAAAAATGCACCAGTTACAGCATATGAAGGATTACTAGTTATTAAAATTATTGAGACTGCCTTAAAAAGTAGTCTAGAAAAGAAAGTGATTTTTTTAGATTAATATTTTCGTTTTTAAAAGGGTGACTCAACAAAGTTTGGGCCATCATTTTTTTATTTGAGAAATGTTGAAACTGCAATTAATGGAAGAATATTGGCAAATAAAGTCTGAAGTGCAAATAAGTCTATAAGAATCGCAAATAAGTAGTCGATCTCTGCAAAGGATAGGTTAAGTGCAAATAAATTCCGAAAATCGCAAATAAAAATGGCAAAACCGCAATTGAAATTTGAGAATCGCAAATAAAATTGTTGAAACAGCAATTAAAATAGATAGAATCGCAAATAAAGTAAAAAATTACCCGTACCAGTTATCGTATTATAACCTAAAAATATGTACGTCTAGATTCTTTCAAATGAAGAAACAGCCTAATTCTTTCAAAATATCATTATTATTGGATAAAAGTCTGCTAATGATCAATAAAATGGTCAATTATATTAGGTACAAATGAAAAGCGCTGCTAAAGATCCCCCCCATCCACGTTAGAATACACATATTACAGAACCTACATTTAATTTAAATAGTCCATTTTCACTCAGTATTCATTACGAAACTAGAATTTAGTCGTTAATCTAGTAGTTTTTCCCTCTTACATAAACATGTCTAAATTATTTTGATTAATCATATATTGAAATACCCTGATATTAGAAGAAGTTTTACACATTTTTAATCAAGAAAGTTTACTTGCTATAAATACTTAATTTCCTGTTTACACATGATAGGGAGGAATTGGAATGTCTGATATTGTAAAAATTGGTTTAATACAAGCTACAAATGATGTGGATGGAAATGAATCAGTAGCAAATCATAAAAAAGTGGCAATTGAGAAACATATTAGACTAGTTAATGAAGCGAAAGAAAAAGGAGCACAGATTGTTTGTTTGCAAGAAATCTTTTATGGTCCATATTTTTGTGCTGAGCAAAATACGAAGTGGTATGATGCTGCGGAAGAAGTTCCAAATGGGCCAACTACGAAACTATTTCAGGAGTTAGCAAAATCACTTGGTATTGTTATTATTCTTCCAATCTATGAAAGGGAAGGGATTGCAACTTACTATAATACTGCAGCGGTAATTGATGCAGATGGCTCTTACCTCGGAAAATACCGTAAGCATCATATTCCACAAGTAGGTGTCGGATCAGAGGGGTGTGGTTTCTGGGAAAAATTTTATTTTAAACCTGGAAATCTTGGCTATACAGTTTTTGATACCGCTTTTGCAAAGGTCGGAGTTTATATTTGCTATGATCGACACTTCCCAGAAGGGGCAAGAGTCTTAGGATTAAAAGGTGCAGAAATTGTTTTTAACCCATCCGCTACAGTAGCGGGATTGTCTGAATATTTATGGAAGATCGAGCAGCCTGCCCATGCAGTGGCAAATGGCTATTATGTAGGTGCGATTAATCGTGTAGGGTTTGAAGCTCCTTGGAATATGGGTGAATTTTACGGGCAATCTTATTTAGTTGATCCACGTGGGAATTATGTCGCCGTTGCAAGTCGCGACAAGGAAGAAGTAATTGTAGCGGAGATGGATAAAAGGATTATTCGAGAGGTTCGAGATTTATGGCAATTTTATCGTGACCGTCGTCCGGAAACATATGAGGACATGACGAAATATCTTCCTTAATGAAACAAACAGTAATTATCGCTTTCTAATAGAGTGACTTTGTATGTTACTAGGAGGGTGTTTTCATGAGTAGAGTTTCGTTAAATGATCTGTCTAAAAACTTTGAAGAGGTACTTCCAGGATTATCAGATCGGGAAGCATTTGAAGAGGCACACCGATGCTTGTACTGCTATGATGCTCCATGTATTAAAGCCTGTCCTACTGGAATTGATATACCATCGTTTATTAAGAAAATTGGATCCGGTAATTTAAAGGGCTCAGCTAAAACAATCATGTCATCTAATCCAGTTGGAGCAAGCTGCGCGCGCGTTTGTCCTACAGAAGAACTATGTGAAGGCGCTTGTGTACTAAACCATTCTACAAAGCCAATCATGATTGGTAATCTTCAGAGATACGCGACAGATTGGGCGATTAAAACGAATCAAGTATTATTCCAGGCAGGAAAAAAGAATGGAAAAACAGTTGCAGTTATTGGTAGTGGACCATCAGGATTAGCTGCAGCACGTGAACTTGCACTTCTTGGTTATAAAGTAACAATATTTGAAGCAGAGCAAAGTGCTGGAGGATTAAATAGATATGGAATTGTTTCCTTCCGTCTTCCAAAAAGTATTTCAAATTGGGAAGTTCAACAAATAGAAAATCTAGATGTGAACATCCAAACGAATACGCGAGTCGGTAAGGACGTGTCATCAGAAGAATTGCTAAGAGAATTTGACAAGATCGTTCTAGCGATTGGTATGGGGAAAGTACCAAATCTTGGTATTGAAGGTGAAGATTTAGACGGTGTATATGATGCAATTGATTTTGTGAAAGAGACGAAGCTGGGCGATTTATCAAATCAATTTATTGGAAAAAACATTGTTGTTATTGGAGCAGGAAATACGGCGATTGATGCTGCTACTTGTTCTGTTCGTTTAGGTGCTACAAACGTCAAAATTTTATATCGTAGGACTGTTTCAGAAATGACTGCTTATCAATTTGAATATGATTTTGCAAAGCAGGATGGTGTGGAATTCCGCTGGTTAACATTACCAAAACGAATCATTGGCGAAAACGGGAAAGTTACGGGATTGGAGTGCGTTCGTTTAGAGTTAGGAGAAATTGGAAATGATGGTCGCCGTCGACCTGTACAAATAGATGGTTCGGATTTCACCATTCCAGTTGATGGTGTTATAAAAGCAATCGGTCAAACACGATATACCGATTTAATTGAACAATTTGGGTTAGAACATCGTGCTGGTATTGTAAAAATTAATCAAGAAACCTTTCAAACCTCGAATTCTAAAGTATTTGCATGTGGCGATGTAATCTTCGGAAAAGGGCAAGGAGAAGCAATGGTAGTGACTGCAGCTCAGCAAGGGAAAGAAGTAGCATATGCAATTCATAAACAGTTAAGTATTTAAAGGAGGTTTACGTGAATGGCAGATTTACGAATTAATCTCGCGGGAATTCAATCACCAAATCCATTTTGGCTTGCTTCAGCTCCTCCTACAAATTCCGGGTACCAAGTACAACGTGCATTTGAAGCTGGGTGGGGTGGGGCAGTATGGAAAACATTAGGTGAACCAATTATTAATACCTCCTCAAGGTTTGCAGCAGTTCATTTTAACGGACATCGAGTTGCAGGTTTTAATAATATTGAATTAATTACAGATCGACCTCTTGAAGTAAACTTAAAAGAAATTTATGAAACAAAGAAAAGATTTCCAGATCGAGCGATTATCGCATCTATTATGGTTGAACCGAAGCAAGAAAAGTGGCATGAAATTGTCAAAAGAGTGGAAGATGTAGGAGTTGATGGATTAGAACTGAACTTTGGCTGCCCACACGGTATGGCAGAGCGGGGGATGGGATCTGCATCTGGTCAAGTTCCAGAGTTAGTCGAGAGACAAACTTATTGGGTAAAAGAAGTAGCGAAAACACCTGTTATTGTAAAATTAACGCCAAATATTACTGATATTACTGTAACTGCCGAGGCAGCGGTACGAGGCGGCGCTGATGCAGTAAGTATGATTAATACGATTAATAGCTTAATTGGAGTAGATTTAGATTCTTGGAATACGATTCCTCATGTTGGTGGAAAAGGAGCACACGGTGGATATTGTGGTCCTGCTGTAAAGCCAATTGCATTAAATATGGTAGCAGAATGCGCTCGGAATCCACGGATCAATGTGCCTATTTCAGGTATTGGTGGAATTTCGAATTGGCAAAATACGGTGGAATTTCTATTAATGGGAGCGACGGGCGTTCAAGTTTGTACTGCTGCAATGCATCATGGTTTCCGGATTGTTGAAGACATGATCGATGGTTTAAATAATTATTTAGATGAAAAAGGTATTTCCTCAGTTATGGAGCTAGTTGGTAAATCTGTTCACAAGTATTCAGATTGGGGAAATTTAGATTTAAATTACCAAGTCGTGGCTAAAATCGATACAGAAGTATGCATTAATTGCAATAAATGCCATATTGCTTGTGAAGATACTTCGCATCAATGTATTGAAATGTTAGAAAATGAAAATGGAAAACCATATTTAAAGGTGAGGGAAGAGGATTGTGTAGGGTGTAATCTCTGTGCCATTGTATGTCCAGTTGAAGGTGCAATCAATATGATTGAACGATCAAGTGAGCATCCTCCAATGTCATGGAATGAGCGCCAGCAGGCTATTAATGCATTATCACCAATACAATACGAAGAATATTCAATCTTAAAGGGGGGACGGAGAAGAAAATGAAAAAGATTATTCAAAATGGGACGATTGTTACTGCAACCGACACTTATAAAGCAGATATTCTCATTGAAGAAGGAAAGATTTCAAGTATTGGAAAAAATTTCGACCGAACCGATACTGAAGTAATTGACGCTTCTGGATATTATATTTTTCCAGGTGGCATAGACCCCCATACTCATTTAGATATGCCATTTGGTGGTACAGTTACAAAAGACGATTTTGAAACAGGAACAATTGCAGCTGCATTTGGTGGTACAACGACAATTATTGATTTCTGCTTAACGAATAAAGGGGAGCCGCTACAAAAATCAATTGAAGCATGGCATCAAAAATCGAACCAAAAAGCAGTTATAGATTATGGCTTTCATCTTATGATTGGTGAAATAAATGAAGAGGTTTTACAAGAACTTCCAAGAGTAATCGAGAACGAGGGAATTACATCTTTTAAAGTATTTATGGCGTATAAAAATGTTTTTCAGGCTGATGATGCAACACTATATCGTACGTTATTAGCTGCAAAAGATCTAGGAGCTCTCGTTATGGTGCACGCGGAAAATGGTGATGTCGTCGATTATTTAATAAAAGAGGCATTAGCTGAAGGAAAAACCGAACCGATTTACCATGCTTTGACACGTCCATCCGAAGTGGAAGGAGAGGCAACTGGAAGAGCGTGTACTTTAACAGGACTTGCAAATTCACAATTATATGTCGTTCATGTTACTTGTGCTGAGGCAGTTGAAAAGATAACGGAAGCACGAAACAAAGGAATTGATATATGGGGTGAAACGTGCCCGCAATACTTAGTTCTCGATCAGACTATGCTAGAAAAGCCTGAATTTGAAGGAGCAAAATATGTTTGGTCTCCACCACTTCGTGAAAAATGGCATCAGGATGTGTTATGGAGTGCTTTACGAAACGGAAACTTGCAAACAGTGGGATCGGATCAATGTTCATTTGACTTTAAGGGCCAAAAGGAACTCGGTCGTAACGATTTTTCTAAAATTCCAAATGGAGGACCAACGATTGAAGACCGGGTAAGTATTTTATTTTCAGAAGGTGTGAATAAAGGAAGAATATCATTAAATCAGTTTGTTGATATTACTTCTACTAGAAGTGCAAAATTATTTGGTCTATATCCTCAAAAAGGAACGATTGCCGTTGGGGCAGATGCAGATTTAGTTATTTTCGATCCAAATGTCAATCGAACAATTTCTTCAAAAACGCATCATATGGCTGTTGATTATAATGCGTTTGAAGGAATGAATGTGACTGGAGAGCCTGTGAGTGTCCTAGTTCGAGGTGAATTTGTTATCCAAGATAAGCAATTTGTGGGTAATCCAGGTAGCGGTCAATATTTAAAGAGGAAGAAATATGGCGAACAAACGAACACTAGATTAGTAGAAGAGAAGAGATAAATTGTAGAACATGAAGGGAATGAGTGAGATTCATGACAACCTATAAAGAATTTATCATTGAGAAAAATCAAATCGATTCCCTAATCATGAAAGACTATAAAATTACAAATATTCGAGAAACCTTGGACGGAGCATTTGTTGACTTTGAAAATCAAGCGGAGACAGAAAAACTTATTACTCTCCATATCATGAATGCAGATACACGAAAATATTTCGCAACTCTTCTATTAAGCAAGAGATAGATGTTTCAGACTGCACGCCAAACGCTCGCTTTCTTCGTTACTTCGCCTGTCTGCGGTGCTCATTACCGTTAAGGGTAACTCCGCTCCTCGTTAGGCTTCGCGCCTCGAAAGACAAGCGTTTTCAATCAGTCTGAAAATCAGATAAATAGGACTTTGTCTACACACTGACGCATCCTTATAGAGGGATGCGTTTTTTTTTGCTTTGTTAAAGTAAGTATTGGAGTTAAAAGGCAGGAAGAGCAGATAAAGCAGGTAAAGCAAATATAAGGATATATTTTAGAGGGGTTCAATCCTGCTTTTAATTTCAAACAACGAAACGTTATACTGTACGTTTTTTAAGAAATCACATATAATAAAACTATAAGGAGCGTGAAACCAATGGGGTTGTGTATAAAATAGGAGAATTGGCAAAAGAAGTTGGCGTTTCGAAACGAACAATAGACTATTATACAAATCTTGGTCTACTAGAACCTAAACGTTCTGAATCTGGTCATCGTTTTTATGAAGAGGGAGCGTTAGAAACATTAAAATTTATTGAACAATGCAAATCAATGCATTTACCATTACAAGAAATTAAAGAGATATTAGATAAGAAAAGAACAATGATTCAAGATGAGAGTATCGCTCCGTTAACAGAGGAAGTAACGGTTCATATGAATCAATTACAAGTTGAATTATCACAATTAAAGTTTTTACTAGAAAATGTAACTGAAGACCAAAAACTAACTATAATACGTCAGTTAACGTCACAAACATCAGAATTAATTCAGACGTTACTGTCATTTATACTTTAAAAGGAGAGAATGTAAATGTTTTTTCATCCGATGGATTTCGTTATATTGATTGCCTTTGGTTTATCAATATGGGCACAATTTAAAGTGAAATCTAGTTTTAATCAGTGGGCTGAAGTTCCAGCATCAGGAGGATTAACCGGAGCAGAAGTAGCAAGGCATATTTTAAATAAAAATAATCTATCTTATGTTCCTGTAGAAGTGGTGCCTGGTCGATTGTCTGACCATTATGATCCAATGGCAAGAACAGTACGATTATCAGAAGAAGTTTATTACGGTAGATCAATTGCATCTGTTTCCGTTGCAGCACATGAAGTAGGTCATGCAATTCAGCATGATACTTCATATGGTTTTTTAACACTTCGCCATCGTATTTTTCCGCTTGTTAACTTAGCATCAGGTGCAGCTCCATTGTTATTATTAGCAGGATTTCTACTACAAGCATTTTCTTTAATCGGCGTAGGAATCTTACTTTTTTCAGTAGCAGTAGCGTTTCAGCTTATTACTTTACCAGTTGAATATAACGCTAGTTCAAGAGCAAAAACATTAATGTTAGCAGAAGGAATAATCCATGATACAGACAGAAAAGGTGTGAATAAAGTATTGGGAGCGGCTGCTCTTACGTATTTAGCAGCAACTTTAATTTCAGTACTAGAATTAGTAAAATATTTATTTATCTTCTTCCAAGGACAAACTGAAGAAGAATAATTAAAAAGGCTCAAACCGTTACAGGTTTGAGCCTTTAATTTTTTATGGGACTTTGTAATGTCCGGAAATTTTAAAGAGTTTGGAAAGGAATAGATTTTTTTTCTAAATTAGGAGTTTAGAAATTTTATGTCAAATTTCGGTTCAATTGACATTTTTGGATAATCTTTTCTCCAATTCAAAGACTTCCAAACCTTTGGGTGGTATGCTCTGATTTGCATTCCAATTCCTAAAGGGTCACTATTAGCTGTTTGCATAATTTTTATCGTGTCTGCTGCCAGTTCTTCAAAATGTTTATTCAGTTTTTTTTCCATTTTATGGGCATAATCAGGTTTTAGCCCATGTTTTCCTTTACCTAGTTCAAATACATAAACTTTCAAATTAACGCTTAAAGTGATTTTCGGTAATTTTTTTGTTCCATTAGCTAGATTGAATTTTGTGTTATTTTTTTTAATTGTGAATCCATAATTTATTTTGTTTGCGTTTTCAGTTAAACTCTTTTCAGTATTTTGTTTAGCGAAATTTCCAGTAAATCTTTGTCTTCCTACATTTCCTCCAAGTAATAACATCATCATTTTAACTTGTTCTGTCTCAAGTTTTTTCCCTGTAGGGTTACCATTACGGTACAATAATGCACCGTCTAATTCTAAGTTTGAATCCAATTCTTTAAACACCGGCAATGCTAGATCTGCCAAAGGTTCATCCCTTGATTGGATAAAATTCATCATTGAAACTGTTGGGATAATTCTATTCTCTTCCATTGACAAAATGAGCTCATCTAATTCTTTCGAGAATTCAGTATTTTCTTTTGCGGAGGTTTCTAATAGCTCAGACAAATTCCCCTCAATTACGATTAGTGGAGTATTAATCGATGAATAAGGAGCATCGAGTACAAAATCAAGCTCTGAAACCGGATCATGAGAAGCGAAATTTTGGCTCATTAAATAGACTCTTGTGCTTATTCCGATGAAAGGGGATTGTTCAAAATTTTCCCATTCACTTATTGATTCTGCTAAAGTGGGTCCTTTTAGTTTCTTCATCACTGAAATTGGTTCTCCAGTACCTTGCCCTGCGCTTTTGAGCTTTGTAATGAGAAAAAGTGCTTCTACTTCATTGGTTTTTTCATTTAGGTCAAATCCGTTGACATCTACTAAATGAAGTTTTTTCAAAGGCAATCGATCCCAACAACCAGTTAATATGGGTAAAAGGAAAATTAACATTAAAGCTTTTTTCATTTTCTCGCGACCTTCTCTCGAACGATTGATATAAAAAGAAGCAAAGTCGGAATTGTTATAATAATAATAAGAGTTAATGCATTATGATATTTAGCAAATTTTTTAATTGTTTCCATATCAGAGAAAAATATTCCGACCAAGGCGCATAACAATGCTACAATCCATACAAAGAGTGAATGCTTTTGAATTTCTTTTTTACCAAGAAATGCTAAGTAGCGGGCCGATAAAAACAAGTAAACATAAACAGTAACTGTCGTAACGGAGAACCAGATTGCCATAAATAAAATGTCTAGACTTTGGACAATTGGCCATCTAAATTTACGAAGTATAAATACCATTGGCTCCGGAATGAAGTTAAGCTGGCTTTCACTAAAGTTGTATAGAACAATGACCGATATAAATAGATAAAATAAAGTGGTGAATCCATTAGCAATTGACATTGCAATTAAGATATCCTTCTTTTTTTTACTTTTAACGAATGGAAATACGTACAGGAGAAGCTCGAATCCAGCATAAGCCCAAAAGGCAGGTATCGTATCTTTTAATATAGCACCTATACCGTGAGAACCGATTGGGAAAAAATGACGCCAGTCTCCTTTGCCAAAACCACTAGTTAATATAATCGCGGTGCATAACAAAAACATCGCCATGATTGTTTGCGTAATTGTAGAAATTGAACGGAGCGAAGATGAAGCGATATATGCTCCGATTACGAATGATAAAAGAATTAATATAAACCAAGGTGTTTCGAATAAAACCCATCGAGTCAATACATCGACATAAGAGACTGCAACCATAAAGCTGGATTGTGCGCAATAAAGTGCAATGAATAAATTTAAAATGAATCCTAACGGTCTTCCTATAATAGATTTAACATACTGTTGTATTGGTTGATCAGGGTATCTTTTAGCAAGAAAATAGATTATCAAAATTTCAATCTGAGAGATAATGCCTGCAATTAAAATAGACATCCAAGCATCATATCCAGAGTTTCTAGATTCTTCAAAAGGGATTGATAATACACTTACTCCGACTTGAGTTAGTATTACAAGGCATATAAGTTGATTAAGAGTAATTTTTTTAAAGTGAATCATTAAGATTCATCCCCTTGAGGCCTAATTCTTGTATCATCTTTCGGCAAGCCTTCTTTTGGTCGCTTTTTCATACTCAAAAGTGGTCCTCTAAAAAGCGTATCCTTTATTGTATCTTCATTAAACCAAGTGTAAAAGTAAGGAATACCCATTGTACTCATACGTGCTAAATGTGTCAGTAACAAAAGGAATGAAATTTCTAAGCCAACTAGGCCGAAAATTGAAGCCATAATAATAAAGAGGAACGTCAATAAACGGGCAACATTACTCATCTCATAAGAAGGAATGAGAAAAGAAGAAATCCCTGTTAATGCAGTTACAATAACCATCATATTTGAAATTAGGTTTGACTGAACAACGACAGTACCGATGACAATACCGCCAACTACCCCAATTGTCTGACCGACAGGATTAGGTAATCGAACTGTTGCTTCTCTTATAATTTCTAGAACGAATAACATTGTTATCGCCTCAAGAATTGGTGGCATGGAAACGTACTGCATAGAACTTTGCAGAGTCAGCGCGATTTCGAATGGGATGATTCGAGGATCAAACGTAACAAGTGCAACGTAAATGCCGGGCAAACTGATTGCAATCATAAAACAAATAATTCGTAGAAATCTTAAAACACTACCAAAGAGCCAACCAATTTGGTAATCATCCGGACTTTGAAAGAATGCCCAGAAAGAAACAGGAACGATTAGGCAATCTGGTGCTCCGTCAGTTAAAAATGCAATTTTTCCATCCATCAAATAAGCTTGTATGCGATCAGGCCTTTCGGTGATGAGCATCTTCGGAAATAATGAGAACTTTTTATCTTGAATCAGTTCTTGAACAAAACCGGGTGTTTCAATGAAATCAATATCGATATTAGAAATTCTACGTTCAAACTCCTGAATGACAACTTCATTTGCGAGTGATTTTAAATACATTAATGCAACTCGAGTATTCGACCTACGACCAATTTGATAATATTTTACGACAAGGTCAGGTGTAGCAACTAAGTTACGAATCAAATTGAGATTTGTGTTTAGATTTTCATTTAATGCTTTGTGAGAACCACGAAGTACACGCTCGTTCAAAGGTATATTTAATGTACGTTCCTTAACTAGTTCAGTTTTAAGTAAATATAGCTTTGATTCTCCTTCAATTTGTAATACAGTTTTGCCAGCCACTAATGCTCTAGACGCTTCAGAAAGAAGCTCTGTTTCGCTGTAATCAAGAATGGTAACAGCTTCACGGATACTGACATTTGGATGATGCAGCAAAGGTCTGATAATATGTTGTTGTACGATAGTATACTCGATCATTGTTTCCAAATAAAATAGACGGTAATGGCGGTCGCCGGCATGAAAATCACTAGATTTAAAGTCAGAACTATGAAATAGCATTTCCTGAAGTGATTTCTCAGTATTTTTTAGAAACGGATCTGCTATCATGAAAGTTCCCTCATTTCTCTAAATAGGTAATTTTATCCTATTTTTACCTAAATACTTGATCCTATTCTGTTAATAAGGAAAAAAATAGACCATATACTAACTCTAATTCTCGTAATAAGTAACAAAAATACATAGCTCTGATATTTAGTAGGCGATTAGGAATTGAATGTTTTGAAGAAGTCATAAAAAATTTTTACCTAAACCAAAAGCAAAAAAGAGGAATACTAAAAATAATTTACAAGAACGCTTGACCTAAACTTAGGTTTAGGTTGTAATCTCTAATTTGTAAGAAATATATATCAAATTGGAGGAATTAAGGATGAATAAATTTGCTTTTGTAACAGGTGCTAATAAAGGAATTGGATTTGAAGTTGTTCGCCAGTTAGCTGAAAGAAAATATCATGTATTTTTAGGTGCACGTAATGTGGAATTAGGTGAGAAAGCAGTACAAACTTTAGGTTTATCAAATGTTACGTTTATTCAAGTTGATGTTACTGATATTCAGTCTATTCAAAACTCATATAAGAAGATTGAAGAAGTAACAGATCATTTAGATTTATTAATTAATAACGCAGGTATTGCACCTGACTTTCATATATTGCCAAGTGAAATAAAAATTGAAACATTACGACAAGCATTTGAAGTAAACTTCTTTGGGACATTCCAAATGATTCAAACTTTTTTACCGTTAGTTAGAAAGTCCGAATATGGGAAAATTGTTAATGTTACAACGGATATGGCATCTCAAACATTGTTTGATAGTGGTGAAGCGGCTTCAATTAATATACTTGGATATAATTCATCAAAAACTGCCATGAATTCATTAACACTTACATTAGGTAAAGAATTTGGAGACAAAGGTCCTGAAATTTTTGGTGTTACACCTGGATTTACAACAACAGATTTAAATGGAAATTCACCTGGTGGTAAAACAACTGCTGAAGGTGCAAAAATTATTACAGACTATGCATTAAGTATTGAAAACTATAATGGTAAAATTCTAAATAAAAACGGCATTATGCCTTGGTAATTAAAGGGTGAGTTAATTGAATTACACAATTGGGCAAGTAGCAAAAATGAATAATTTGACGATTTCACAGCTGCGGTACTATGACAAACAAGGGTTGCTCCCTTTTTTAAGCAGAACTGAAAATGGAGACAGAATTTTCGATGAAGATGCACTGAAATTTTTAGAAATGATTCTTTGTTTAAAAAACACAGGTATGCCCATCAAAAAAATCCAGCAATTTATTAACTGGACAATGCAAGGAGAAGAAACGATTGATCAACGATTAGAATTAATGAAACTTCAAGAAAAAAATGTCCTAGATCAAATCAAAGAAACAGAAGAAAACTTAAAGAAAATTCAACGGAAAATTGAAAAATATGAACTTGAAATAAGTGGAAATATAAAATAAAAAACTGTGCATCAATTATTTGAATATCACGGTGCAAGTTAGGTTACAGAAAATATCATTAGAAACTTAATAGCCAGAACTGCCTAAAAAGTCAGGGGATTCTCCTGACTTTTTTAGTGTTTAGGTCTGTTAATGTTTATTTTTGATTTTTTAACAAAACACATATTTGAAAAAGTTTTTATGTAATTTAAAGAGATGACAGACAAACAATAAAGAGAAATAAATCATATACAACTTCTTTTTCATTTTATTTTCATAAATAAATGGGAATATGTTTTTGAAATTAAAATAAAGAAAGGATGTTGTTTAAGATGGAAAAGAGTCATAATAGATTTCTTCTAAACAAAGTTCCAGAAGTTACACTATATTTCTGGATCATTAAAATTTTATGTACAACTGTCGGTGAAACATTTGCTGATTTTCTAAATTTCAATCTTGGATTTGGACTAACTAACACTACTATTATTATGGGAATTGCATTTTTCATTCTACTGTTTCTTCAATTTAGAGCTAATAAATACATTCCAAGTATTTATTGGATAACAGTTGTTTTAATAAGCGTTTTCGGTACATTAGTAACTGATAACTTAACAGACGGAATGGGAGTCCCGCTTGAGACAAGTACAATTGTTTTCTCAGTCTTATTAGGTTTAACCTTCCTTTTTTGGTATTTAAGTGAAAAAACACTTTCAATCCACTCAATTTTTACTAGAAAAAGAGAGGTTTTTTATTGGCTTACAATTTTATTTACATTTGCATTAGGAACAGCTGTTGGAGATTTATATTCTGAACAACTAGGTCTTGGCTATTTTAATACTGGAATTACAGTTATCATCATCATTACTTTCGTATATCTAGCATATAAATTTTTGAAAATAGATGGGGTTTTATCGTTTTGGATTGCGTATATTTTAACGCGTCCACTTGGAGCATCTTTAGGTGATTACCTATCTCAGCCAAAAGTAAATGGTGGTTTAGGTTTAGGAACAACGAGCACTAGCGTAATCTTTCTAGTAGCTATTTTGGCAATCATTGTTTTCCTTGCAATTACGAAAGTTGATCGATTAAATAATACAGAAACAGAAGAAACAAATGAGGTAACTAGGGATAAGAAACATGTTTTAAGACAAACAATAGCGGTAATCTGTATCTTCCTCCTTGTTGGAGTAGGTGGTTATGTATGGCGTAGTAATAGTTTAAAATCTACGCAAACTACATTAACTGGTCAATTAAATGATTTTGTTAAAATAGAAAATGATTTGTTAAAAAATGTAAATTCTAATAATTTTAATTCAGCTAAAAATAATGCTGATAAATTGGAGCATCAATGGGACACTTCAGAAGCTAAACTAAGAAAAATAGACGGCAAAACTTGGACTAAAATAGATGGGACAATCGATGTTGTACTAGCATCAACCCGTTCTACAAATCCAAATGTAAGTAAGTGTCAAACTGCATTAAATGATTCTCTTAAAGTAATAAATGCAGCAAATAAATAAATGTTTTAGGAATCGCAAATTAGCGATTCCTTTTTGTATTTAGGCATTGTTAAAAAAGAAGGTTGATTTCCGTTCCAGGATGCTCGCTTTCCATGGGGCGTGAGCTGAGCCTCCTCGGCAAGCCTGCGGGGTCTCACCCTTCCCGCTACTCCCATAGGAGTCTCGCACCTTTCACTCCAATCAATTTCTTTAAAAATTCTAAGCTTTAAATTCAATAAATTCTTTTTAAAAATGGATTTTGTAGAATATCAACAATTAACATTGAAGAGCCTAAATCAAAAACTATTCACTTTTAATATTTCAACGAAAAAGGAGAGTTCATCAAACTCTCCTTTTTGATTGAATAGAAAGAAACAGGAAAACAAAAATTCATTTTGAAGCATTTCCCTTTCCCCTAACCCCTGTATTTCCTTACTCCTGAACCTTCATCGCCTCTTGCTCAACTCTTTTTAAAAATTCATGAACTACCTTTAAGTTATTTCCTTTAGGATTACCTAGTTTTAACATTGCTCGTCCAATGAAATTAATGCCTGCATTGGATCCTTCGTAAATAAATTTCGTATGTTGATCGTCTATTTTTTCTACTATAAATGTAAGATTTGTTACAAATGCGTTGGCTAAGATAAAATGGATTTGTTTTTTCTTATAAGTTTCTGTATCTTCATAAGCTAATGTTTCAACAATATATGATTCTAATCGTTTTCCTTCTCGATAGGTTTGTTGATGTTTTGCCCCTACTTCATTTTCGTTTTTTTCGATTAAATTATGCTCTTCAACTTTTGGCATTATTTTTTTAATATTTTTATCTAAAAATAAACTCCATACTTTTTCGATATGTGTATTGATTATAATTTCTTCTTTCCATTGAATCATTTAGATTACCCCTTCCCTGTTGCAAATCAATTAATCCATCTCGTCTTAACGTGTCTCTTTACTTAAATCGGTTTCTTTCCGTCCCACTAATCTCAAAAACTGGGCGATCCATATTGTAGACAATTATTTCTCTATTATAACGAATACCGATTACAATTCATATTTTTCAAAGGGATGGCTTTAACTATTCTATACTTTATATTCAATAAATCTTTTTTCGAAAATGTCTGTTATAAAATATCAACAATTAACCTTACTAAAGTAATTAAAAAAAAGCCCTCTCATAAATGAGAAGACTGTATGTTCATTTCGTTTACCTTAAACTTTTTCGATACTTATATTGGTTCCACTGATAATGAATGTAACAGCCAATGCAAAAGCCATTAATTGCAATAAATGATGCTAATGCAACCATAATTGTAAATACAAAAAATAATGGAGTCCAACCAGTGACTGCCCCTATAAATGAAAGTGATAAACAAGTAACTGCAATTATTTGATTAAATTTTTGTTGTGCTTTATCTTCTTGTAAGTATTTTGATGGTTCCTTTTTTAAGAAATTTTTAGCTAATCTCATAATTGGATGGAAATCAAAAAATAATCCACTCAGACCACTTAGTAACGGGATTAATAAAAACCAATACTGACCTGTAACCCAAGTAATAATAACAGATAATAAAATTGTCCATTGGTTCGTGCGAACTAACGGTAATGGAATAGTATCTAATTTTTTATCGGACACCCCGAAAACCAACCTTTCTTATCGGAATAGTTCAGTATAATCATAATATGATTTTATCCGGAATACAATTCATAAGTTTTGAAAAAAAATTTATTTTATTAAGAGGCTCTGGTTTATAAGAATGTTGATTTCTGTTACAGGATGCTCGCATTCTTAAGCACAGGAAAAGGAATGGCATGTTCAAAGGTTGTTTTTGTAAGTACTGTAAGAGCTGCCTTAATTGAATGGAGGTTTTGAAATTTGCATTTTAAGTTATGTGGGGGGTATCTCAAGGGGACTTTTAATTTGTAGTTGATATTATGGCAATTTTTCTTGATTATTATCAGATTTCACTTCATTTTTATAGGATTTTTAAAGAGATAAAGCAAAATTTACTATTTTTCATTTGAAAGAATGTAGATTGTACACTATTTAGGTCATAATACTCTAACTGGTATAGGTAATTTTTTACTTTATTTGCGATTCTTTAGATTTTAATTGCGATTTTACTAATTTTAATTGCGATTCTCAAATTTTAATTGTTATTTTGCCAATTTTAATTGCGATTTTCGGAATTTATTTGCAGCTCGCCAATCTTTTGCAACATTTCCTCATTTATTTGCAGAATTCGTCCTCTTATTTGCGGTTCTTTTGAACTTATTTGCAGTTCAGACGATATTTGCCACTACACTTCATTTATTTTTACATCGAGTTTTCTTCCCCACTACTAGTTCATACTTTCTTAAAGTAAAAAAAAGCGATCAATTTGATCGCTTCATTGCTTGAACCTACTATCCTGTTTTCAATTAATATTAGGAGCACCGTATTGAACTGGATATAATTTTCCATTGAAGGCAAAGGAAATCTTTCCTGTTTCTTCAGATACAACTAGGACAAGTGCATCGCTTTGTTCTGATATGCCAATTGCAGCTCGATGCCTTGTTCCAAGTTTTTGATTATTGTATGTTACTTTAGATAGTGGAAGTACGTTCCCAGCGGAAATAATCATATTTTCTTCAACAAGTACAGCTCCATCATGCAAAGGGCTTCCTGGATAAAAAATTGATTCTAATAAGGCGGGTGATAGCTTTGCTCCAACTGGGATGCCCGAGCTCATTAAATCTTCAAGTGAATCATTTCTTTTAACAACGATTAATCCACCATGTTTTCGTTTCGATAAATTTTGCACAGAGATTGTAAGCTCTTCAAACACATCTGTGTAAGGAGAAAGATATGAATTTAGATAAAAAGAGGCTGCATCCAATTGTAAATTACTGAATACACGATTGATATTCTCAAATTCTGTTAAAATGCCGCAACCTTTTCCTTCAATTTTACCGATCATCCCTTCGATCTTTGTATTTAGTTGTGTAAGTGTTTCTGTTAAATTTTTCTTAATGACGGGAGATAACTGAGATTCAAATTCTTCCATTTAAATTATTCATCTCTCTTTCAAACCGAATTACCTCCACTTAAGTTTCCCTTTGCACTATAAGATATACCATTCTTTACCTATTATCTTGCTGCCCATGCCTCAACTTCTATTTTTATGTCAGGATTTGCTAAAGCCGAAACATAAGCGTATGTAGTTGCTGGTGGGTTTCCTGAGTGGAACTGACTCCATACTTCTAAAAATTGTTGCCTGTCAATTTTCTCGGTTAACCAAAAATTTATTTTGAATACATTATTAAGCTTTACATTTTCACTTTCTATGATTCGTTTAATATTTTCAAGTGCATTTACAAATTGACTCTCAACATCTTTCGGTATAACTCCATTGATATCATTTCCAACCTGGCCAGATAGGACGATTAATTCTGCATCCCTCGGTATGATTGTTACATGATGGTATTGACCTATCGGAGCAGGAACGGTTTCAGGATTTACTTTTTTGATTTCCATTGTAACTTTCCTCCCAAAATTTAATTTATTTAAAAAACCTCAAATATCATAAATATTTGAGGCTTTATTTATTAACCCATTTAATAACAATTTTTATTTTTTCTCTCTATTTAATTTAGTAGCTCGATTACTTTTGCATAACCTGATGGTGTTAACGAGACGTTGTTTAAAGAGGGTATTTCTTTTTGATCTATATCACTTTTTACCCAAATTAAACCGTTGATAAATCCTTCTTTTTCTAATTCAATTAATGCAGGTTCTACATCTTCTAGAGCTAATCCTACCTCATTATGAATACCTTTATCTAAATTAGGCTCTTTTTCTTGCAGTTCGTTAAAAACTGCTAAGAGCATCAGCCCCGAATCTGAAATTTTAGTAGACATAAAAAACACCACCTTTCATAACATCTTTCGACAAAAAGGTGGTAATTTCCTTTTTTTTCTAATTTTTCTACCTTTGATGAAGTAATTTATTTGTTTTTTCAATTAAGGCTTTTGTATCACCGATGTGAACTTGCTCATTATTAAGTTTATATTTTTGTTTTAAAATCATAATTCTTTTTACACTCTCATTGATACGCTGTTCGGAGATTGTTCCATTTTTTACAGCTGTTTCGATTTCTTGAAATACAGCTTTTACCTTGTTTGGATCATGGGCAACCATAATCATATCACTTCCAGCTAAAATTGAAGTTACCGCTGCTTTTTCCAAATGATAGTGTTTACCAATCGCCGACATCGTCATGTCATCAGTCATGACGATTCCTTTGTATTGTAAATCACTTCTTAAAATACTTGTTATGATCGTTTTAGACATTGAAGCTGGATAGTTAGCATCTATTTTAGGCAATAAAATATGTGCAATCATAACAACATCTGCATTTTCATGGATCGCATTTTTAAATGGAATAAGCTCTAGTGATTTTAATTCTGTATACGACTTGTTTACAACAGGTAATTCTAAATGTGAATCAACTGAAGTATCTCCGTGACCTGGAAAATGTTTAACAACTGGAATAATATTTTCTGATTTCAGACCATTCATTGTTTGTATGCCTAAATTGCTGACAATTGCTGGATTATTACTAAAAGATCGGTCACCTATAACAGGATTTTTTTGATTACTATTCACATCTAATACAGGTGCAAAGTCCATATTTAAACCAAATGCTTTTACCTGTTCCCCAAGTATTTGACCTATTTCAAATGAGAATTCCCCATTATTCCTCTTTCCAATTTGTTCATTTGTAGGCAACTTTCCAATATTCCCCGGCAAACGGGATACCCGTCCACCTTCCTGATCAACTCCAAAGATAACTGGTAAACGATTCTTGGCATTGGATGCTTTGATTGAATTGACAAGATTAACAGTTTGATTAGTATTCAAAAGGTTTTCATTATAAAAAATAAAACCACCTATTTTATATTGCTCAACTAGCTCTTTTAAACTGTTTGAATAATTCGATCCGTAAAAACCTGAAATAATCATTTGACCTATTTTCTCTTTTAGGGTCATCTCATTTAAAAGTTTATCAATGTTTGAACTTTGGTTAGGATTAGCCTGTTCAATTATTGAAACTGAAGTATGATGAATTGACGGATTCGGATTGTCACTTGTTGGACGAGGTAAAATAAATTTTAGTTCATATTTATTCGGTAAATCATAAATCAAAATAATTTGATCAACTTCCTGATCTTTATAATATTTAATTGATGTTGGCTTATTTAATTTTTTGATGATTGTGTCATAGTGAATTTGTTTTAAGTGATCATCGTAGGATCTGATTTCATTTAACCGTTCATGCTGATCATATCCGACTGCAAACTCTTGTTTCTTATATGTTAAGTAAGTACCATTAGCGACTTGATCCTTTTGATCAGGCTGACCATACTTGCTCGTTAAATCATTTAAAACAGTTTTTCCAACTGTGATCTTTTTTTGCGTTGGAATCTCTCCTTGTTTAGCACTTAAAATAATACGATCCAAAAGATTAGCAGATTCATTTTTACTTCCATTTGGTTTAACTTTAACTTGATGTTCAGGAATTGATTTCTTAGTATCTTGGAAAACCTTATCTTTCAATGCAAGATAAATACTAGTACTAATCAATAACAAAATGATGAATAAAAAAACAGCCTTTTTGATTGTATTCTCCTCCTAAACTATTTTTACAAATCTTTTATTTAATGTGTTTTTCTCAACTTTGGTATTCATTCTTTATTGGGCACCATCTAATAAGATGATGCATACGATGAGAAGGATTAACGAGGAGGGACCAAATAGCATGACCATAAAAAATTCCCATGAATTGATTCAACATACTAACTACAAGTATCGAAATATGAATCCGAATCAGAATGATCCATATTATTATTATCCCCAAAATTGGTATAACAAATTTCAAGCGTATCCAACACAACAACAGCATCAATTAACTGATCATACTGACTATCTTTATCGTCAACATGCACAACTAACATTTGTCTTAGTACACGGCTCATGGGTCGACCCATTCTTCTGGCATGGAATAACACGGGAGTTACAAAAAATGGGTCATATTGTCCATACGCCACAACTACCTGGCCATGGAACAGATAAAGATAAAAATGTAAATCATGAAATGATAACGAAACAAGTTGTTCACTATATCACTTCAAATAAGCTGAATAATATTATTCTAGTAGGTCATAGCTTTGGTGGCACAGTTATTCAAAAAGTAGCCGAACAGCTTCATGATCGAATTAAACGGTTAGTTTTTTGGAATGCCTTTGTTTTAAATGATGGTGAAAGTACCGCAGATGAACTACCGCCACAAGCACAAAAATTTTTCTTAGACCTTTCAAAACAATCTATCGATCATACAATAAAACTTCCTTTTCAATTTTTCAGAGAAGTATTTGTTAATTTAGCAGATATACAAACGGCACGTCAAATATATAACGCAACAACACCAGAACCTGCTACTCCACTTTTTGAAAAACTAGATTTAAAGACTTTTTATCAGTTAACTACACCTAGAAGCTATATTAATTTACAAGAAGATACGGTCGTTCCTACTACCGAAAACACTGGCTGGTACCCTCATATGGCAAATAGATTAGGTGTCTATCGTTTTATCCAGGGAAGTGGTGACCATATGTCAACAGCAAAATTGTATCCAAGAAAAGTGGCACAATTAATTGTAAATGCAAGTAGGGATTAAATAAGATACTACTACTTTATGATTTTACCACTTATTTTATTTACCAAGAAGCAACGTGATTTCTCATAAAATAAAAACAGTCCCTTGTTTGAAAATCTCCATTTCCAAAGGACTGTTTTTTATGTTTTACCTGATTTAATTTTTCTTGTTTTGTTTTCGTTCTTCGAGTACTTAAATCCAACATCGAGAATGAACTTCTACTTAGTTCTGGATTTCTTTTACCTTCTCTTATTAACTTTTCTCGTAATTTCCTTGCTTTCGATTTCCCCATCGATTTCCACCTCATTTTTGTATTATCCCCTTATTATATACTTGCTTAAAAAATCTTCCACTCAATTTCCTTTATTTTACTTCTTGTTTAGAATATGGAATAAAATGATTAAATAAACCAACTACTTTTATTTCCTTATTTAAAATCTTTACTTCATAAATTGAAAAAAAGACATAATCATTTTGGGTTGTAACTGAACTTATTAGTTTTTCACCTAATAAATCGATGCCTATATCAATATATTTATTTTTCGATTCCAGCTTTAGTTGATCTTTTGCCCAAGTGACAAATTCTCTTTTCGTTGGATTTGTTTGAGCAGAAGCAATTAAACAAATCGCAAGAATCCCTATTAGTATAAATTTTTTCATACGTCACCTTTTTCTATATCCTTTATTCTTATTACCATAAAAGATATTAAACAATTGTCCAAATTATATCAACAGAATTGGATCAGTTGAAACTAATTATTTATTCAGATTCAGCTTCAGATTCCCAAATTTTACTATTAATGCATTTTTGTAACATTTTATTTGGTCGATCCATCAATTTGCTTACTCCAAGCAGTACTACACTTAAGATAAATATACCTACAGCAATTAAGATCGTTATTTCTCCAATTGTAAGTGTATCCATTATTTGTATCACCATCCTAGTAACCATTAGAAAAAGATTGTACAAAAGTACATCAGGATTCCTTGTTTTACTCTTATATCGGCTAATTGCACAAGTATAAAAAGTATAAATTTAAATTTATCCAAATGGTAAAGTTATCCATGATTTACAGAAAAAAACCTATCCTCATGGATAGGTCAAAATAGCTATTATTACGATTGCCCACTAATTATTTGAAGTTAATTATTTTTGAATCTATAAAAGGAATAATTGTAAGGATTTCATTAATCCCTTTTTTGGATATTGCATCAAGAGAAAGTTCATTTATAAGCTCTTTATCAATAAACGGACAAATTGCAGTTAACGACTTAATTCCGTGTAATTCATAACTTTTGCGGGCACAATCATTTAATATATTTTTACTAATAAAAGGTGCCATTTCAGTTAAACCTTTCATACCGTTTACTTCAAAATCCCTCATTGCACATTCATTCATAATTTCTTTGCTTATAAACGGAGCCAAATCTGTTAACCCTTTAATGCCATTTGTCTCTACTTCTTTTTTTGCTAATTCATTTATCATTTCTTTACTAATAAATGGAGCTAGCATTGTTAGTCCTTTAAGACCGCTTCCATCAAATTCCTTTTTTGCACATTCATCGATTAGTTCTTTACTAAGAAATGGTGCTAACTCTGTTAATTCATTTAATCCCTTCAACTCGAATTCTTTGTTTGCACATTCTTCCAATACCTCTTTACTAATATATGGAGCCATTGATGTTAAAGCTTTAATTCCATTCGAATCGAATTCTTTTTTAGCATATTCATCAATTATTTCTTCGCTTAAATAAGGTGCTATTAACGATGTTTCACTGATTGTAAGCTCCTCTTCAATGTTTTTATAAACTAAATCTGCCTGATCAATGTTCAAAAGAGGTGCCACATTTAAAAATTCTTCTTTTTGCACTTCCAGTTTAATTGGAGAATCTTCTTTATCATTTTCGAGTAAATGATTGATTAGTTTTGACCCTTTTTCGTTTACTAAAATTTCATCAATACTCACATTAAAAATCTCTGCAAGCTCTGGTAACTTAGAAATATCAGGCATTGTTTCCCCACGTTCCCAGTTACTAATTGCTTGAAAACTTACACCTAATTGATCGGCTAACTTCATTTGTGTAATCTTGTTCTCTTTTCTTAATTGTGCAATTTGTCTACCTACTTTTTTCATATCAAACATCTTTATCACCTCTTGATTAAAGTTAATTTTATTGTAACTAGCTAAAGCGCTAATGAATATAAAGCAATACTTGAAATGATCATAAATGAACTCAAGCAATAATTGAGTTTTACTAAAATTCATCTGTATTTCCTTATCCGGACCTAAATAAAAATCTCTTTAGATTTGCATTTTCTTAGAAGAAGAAGTACTCGGTTTATTATAACAACTATTCAGAATATTTAACTCAACTTAAAGAATAAAAAGACAACTCTATATTTAGTTGTCTCAGACTAATTGAAAATCAGATAAATAGGACTTTGTCTACACACTGAGACAAAGTCCTATATCTTTTCAGATCACTCACTAATTTAAATCTTTCGAAGCCCATTCATACAATGCATCAAAATTGAGTTTTTCCAACCAATGATGCTCAGCTAAAATAACTGGGTGAATTAAAATATCTTTTCGATTTGAATCATCACAAAAATTATATAATTTATCTTTATATGGCTCGAGAATTTCCAATACTTCTTTAATTCGCCATTTAAATCGTTTACTAGAACCCCATCCTACAATGATAATGTCCGCATTACTAATCGCTAATTTGATTGCATCATTGTTGTGCGGGCCAACTTCGCATTCTTTTCCTTTTAACTTGACTGAATCTGGCTCCATCAAAGCAAAAAGGTTTACAAATTCTAGCGATCCAAAACTGCCTTTCTTATAATCTATTAAAAAGTTCAAACACCTTGTCAATGTATAATCACTTTTTAAATGGTTTGCTCGACATGGATTTAGTAATACAAGTGTCGCTTTCTTTTTTGTTTCGTCCCAAGTTCTCGTAAGCGAATATCGCATTAATTTATTTTGTTTATCAAAGACCGCTTTCGTATTAATCAACATTGAATGACAGTTTACAAAATCCTCAAATGACATATACTCACTCTTTTCATTAGTAATAAAAACACAATCAACAAGGTATTATATTCAGATGTATAGTTATTTGTACTATATTATTAATTGGGAAAAGTTAATCATTACAATGTTTCCACAAAAAAAATAAATATTTTATTAGACTATCTATTTACTAATTCCTTTTTTCCTTGTACTATTATGGATAATTTACACAATTCTAAATAATAAGGAGATATCCTATGATTAAAGGAATTATTTTTGATTTAGATGATACTTTGCTTTGGGACCAAAAAAGTGTACAAGTTGCTTTTAACAACACATGCAAATTAGCTGAAACAAAATACGGCATTGAACCTGTTGAATTTGAACAAGCAGTCCGAGATGCTGCAAGAAAACTTTATGAATCATACGATACATATGAATTTACGAAATTAATTGGAATTAATCCATTTGAAGGTTTATGGGGAAACTTTTTAGACGAGCATGATCAATTTCCAAAAATGAGAGATAACTCACCATCTTATCGCAAAAATGCCTGGACTCTTGGATTAAAAGCATTTGGTATTGATGATCCAGAATTCGGACATCAATTAGCAGAAACTTTTCCGAAAGAACGAAAAGGAAATCCATTTGTATACAATGAAACCTTTAGTGTCTTAGACCAATTAAACGGAAAGTACAAACTGCTCTTACTAACAAACGGTTCACCTGATTTACAGCATACAAAGTTGTCAATTACACCAAAAATCAAAGATTATTTCAATCAAATACTAATCTCCGGAGATTTTGGAAAGGGAAAACCAGACCCAACTATTTTTGAACATGCCTTGTCATTAATGGAGCTAAAAAAAGAAGAGGTTATAATGGTTGGAGATAATTTAATGACAGATATTCTAGGCTCAAACCGAATTGGAATGAAAAATGTTTGGATAAACAGACATGATAAAGAAAGAAATGACGTTATTCCAACTTATGAAATCGCTCATTTAGAAGAGCTGTTTCCAATTATTGATTCGTTAAATGAGTAGGTAAATCCTTTAAATCTAGCAATCCATTTTTTGGGGATTGCTGGATTTTTTTGTTGGGTTGGGCATAGATAGGTGGGAAAATGCTATTTAAATCTGGGAAGTGCAAATAAAATTGTGAAAATCGCAATTAAAATCTGAAAATCGCAATTAAAATTGGAATATCGCAAATAAAAACATAATAATCGCAATTAAAACCCATTTATACCTATGCCCCTAAAGGTAAAAACAATCCAATTTGAACTTAAATTACTATATTTAATAGACTCTATTAAGAAAATAAGCAAAAAAGTAAGCATTTCACATCAATTAGCTGTAATGCCACCTTGCAACTGCTGATTTTTAGTATAAATAGATCATTTCTAGATGAATATACCCCAAACCTCTCACTATCTTTAGGCTATCCCCGCCTTTTAACAGTTAAAGAAATTAAATCTATTAAAAATATTCCAACTAATGATATTAACCGTTTCTTTTCATTCCTATTTTCATATTAATAGTGTAAAAAGTTTTAAAGGTGGAATATTATTGTCTAAAGAAAATGGAATTAGTATCGTAAAAAGCACGTTCCCCTTACAACGGAGTCAGGTTATAAGAGCTGCCAAAAAGCTAATAAGTAAAAAAGTTTTTATAGAGACTTTACTATTTAATTATCGAGGTCGATTAATTTCATTAAATGAAGACTATTCATTAAATGTCATTATTCTAGCTTCAGATGAAGTATTCAGAGAGATTCGAATTGATTTACCATTAATCATCGAAATTGGTGAGTTATCTTGCAAGAAGAATACACCTCGAGAAGGATATTTTTCAAACGATGATAGTTGGCAAGTTAAACTAAATCAAATAACGGTTAAAGAAAAAACTTCCTCACAAACACAAGCAAAGATCAATCATCTTGTTGACTTATTTATTGGACAAGTAGTCATTGTTCAAACACTAATTTATCATTATGTTGTTTGTATACTAGATTCAGACGACGATTTTATAACAGTTCGACAACTAATTGATTTTGATCCTAATTATGCAATAGAATTTAGAATAGATAAAAATATTATTTATGATATTGTAGATTGTCTAATCTAACTAGTAATCTATCCCTAAATCAAAAAATGAAGTACTTTCCACTTTTGTAGAAAGTACTTTTTTATTGATTACATTAAAGAATAAGTGCAACTAATTCTCTGTTTTCTCATAAAGTCTCGCTAATCGGCGAGATCATTCAGTTGATTAATATACCCTGTTTTTATTAGAGTTAACTAAAGCTTGCTGTAAGTCGCCTACGATATCTTCCCAAGCTTCTAATCCAACTGACATACGCAACATATTATCCGTAATACCCATTTTTTGTTGCAATGCTTTTGGAACAACTGCATGAGTCATCGTAGCAGGGTGTTGTATTAATGTTTCAGTATCTCCTAAACTTACTGCAATTTTAACCATCTTCAAATGATTAACAAATTCCTGTGCATCTTCCTTCGTACCGTTAAGGGTAAAGGCAAATACTCCTCCACCTTTTTTCATTTGCTTACTCGCAATATAAAAGTCTTGGTTTTTAGTATCTCCAGGATAAAATACATCCTGTACCATCGGATGAGATTGAAGAAACGAAACTACTTTTTCAGCATTTTCGCATTGGCGGTCTAATCGAACTGATAAAGTCTTTAATCCGCGAAGTAATAGCCACGCATCAAATGGAGACATAATTGCCCCTATATCTTTTCTAATCGGCAGCATTTGTTCAGCGAGCTCTTTCGTTTTACAAACAACGATTCCTCCAATTACATCACCGTGACCACTAATATATTTAGTTGCACTATGCAACACAATGTCACAGCCAAGTGTTAATGGCCTTTGTAAATATGGTGAACAAAATGTATTATCCACTACTACGATAATATTATTTTTTTTCGCAACTGCCACAACCATTTCAAGATCGATGACCTTCATTGTAGGATTAATCGGCGTTTCAATAAAAATAACTTTCGTGTTATCTTGGATTAAACCTTGTATCTCTTCTTCAGTAGCCATATCACAAAAATTATGTTGAATCCCAAATCTATTCTCAAGCGTTTCTAGAAAGCCATATGTACAGCCATATATTCCTTTTGAACATAAAATATGGTCACCTGAACGAATTAAAGAAAATATAGTAGCCGATACTGCTGCCATCCCTGAACCAAAGGCTAACGCTACTTCTCCCTCTTCTAAAGCAGCCATTCGTTCCTCTAAAATTTGTACCGTTGGATTTCCTAGCCTTGAGTAAATAAAATCACTTCTCTCACCACTAAAGGCTTGCTCTCCATGCTGCGCTGTTTCGAATGTATAAGTCGAAGTATGAAATAATGGCGGAGTCAAACTCCCATGATACTCACTAGTTTTATACCCCTCGTGAATCAACATTGTATCAAACTGGTCTTTTTTCATTTCTAACTAGCCCCCTTAATTAATCTTTACTGCTAAACCCAAAAATGAAAGCCCTTACAAAAAATTCACATAGACTACTTCTAGAAATAGGAGAATAATCCCTTTAAAAGTTACTAATTAATATCTTTTTAGTCACGAGGAAGCATGAGAATTCCACAATAATTAATTACTAGATGTGAGAATTGAACAACAATCTGGTGCTTGTTAAGAGGTTATTCTAGATGTTATTAAACGATAACTCTTTAATTTATAGGGTGGGTGGGGTAAATGGATGGGATGGGATGGAATGGAATTCAACAAATCATCCGCTTGATTTCCCCAATAAAATAAAAGTACTTCCTAATAAAACAGAAAGTACTTTTTATAAACTCGATTTTTTATTAATTCATTAATCCTCTAACCATTTCAATATTTCGTCAATCCCAATCGCTTCTTCAACTTCTGGAAACTTCTTAATAAAATTTAAATCGGTATCAGTTTTCAATTCATCAAATTCGTTTGGTTCATGGACGCTCATTGATTACACCTCTTTAGTAAATTTTATTTAATTTTTGTATTGTTAACAATCTTACCTATTAACATACATATACAATTTTTAAAGATCGAAGTACTTTAGTTTTCAGGATGAATTAATATTTATATAGTTCGTAGTAAAATTATTTTTTCCTCTTTTTTTAATATAAAAAATCTTTATTTCCTAACAATTATTTTATTAAAATAGTGAATGGTCTAAAGCAATATTTCCTAAGTTTCATATAATAGACTACATAGTTTTATTTTCCTATTTATTTATCACCGAATCTATATTTTTAATGATTTAGTACAATAAAGAATAAAATTGCATTTAAATTGTTTACACTACTCAGGAAATTTAACTGTCCTTTACCCCTCTACTAATTCCTTACTAGGGTTGCCCAGATCGACTAATTTCATTTTATATAGATTTCGGTCATATAAAGTAGGTGTTATCTCATTAAGAAATAACATCTGCTTTTTTATTTGATCATTTAATCACTTAAAGCAAATTCAACAGCGGCTTCTGCATGAATCCTCGTTGTATCAAAAACAGGAATACTACAGTTATCCTGTGAGATTAAAAGCCCGATTTCAGTACAACCTAAAATAACGGCTTCGGCTCCTCGCTCAATTAATTGATCAATTATATTTAAATACAGTTCTTTCGATTCCTCTTTCACAACACCAAGGCAAAGTTCTTCATAAATAATATCATGGACAATTTTTCTTTCATCTTCTTTAGGTACGATCACGTTTAGTCCAAACTCATCATTTAATCTTCCTTTATAAAAATAATGCTCCATTGTAAATGCTGTACCTAATAAGGCAACCTTTTTAATTCCTTTACTAACAATTTCTTTTCCTGTAGCATCCGCAATATGTAATAAAGGAATCGATAGCGATTCTTCAACTTCATTTGCCATCCTATGCATTGTATTCGTACAGATGACGATGCATTCTGCGCCGCCAGTTTCAAGCTTCTTAGCCAGGTCGATCATAATTTTTGTTGCTTCGTCCCACTTATCTTCAAATTGCAGTGTTTTAATTTCCTGAAAATCGACTGAATACATTAAGCTTTTCGCAGAATGATGCCCACCTAGTTTTTCTTTAACAGATTGATTAATCATTTGATAATAAAGTAATGAAGATTCCCAGCTCATGCCACCAATAAGTCCAATCGTTTTCATCTCTTAATCTCCTATCCGAATAAAATTTATTTTTAAACTTTAGTATGAATCGATCAATTTAACTTTAAACGCTTGCTGTAGATCTTCACTTTTAACCTTAATTGTATTTAAAATCACCAAAATAATAGTTAGAGCTAATTTTTTTATTCGTTTGCTTTTCATGTCTCGATCTCCAATTAATGATCTGTTTAATAGATTAGTAAACCCATCATATCATTTGTAGTTGAGATTTATTTCACCTTATTCGTAATATTTTTTGAACATTTCTGAAAATATTTCTTCCTCTCGAATTTTTTTAGTGTTATATTTTTCCTGTATTGAATGTGGAGAAGGAGGAATTGTTCGTGAAAAAATCAGCTCTATGTATTATAGATGTACAGGTTTTAATGTTCTCAGAATCGGATCCTGTGTATAACGGAGAAAAGCTATTATATAATCTTAATCAGCTCATTACGAAAGCAAGAACGAATCATTTACCGGTATTTTATATTCAACATTCTGAAGAAGGCTCTCCTTTAGAATACGGTTCTCCTGGATGGGAAATTCAGCCGGATATTGCTCCAATTGAAGGAGATATTATTATTCATAAACTTACACCAGACTCATTCTTTAAAACGAATTTAAGTGAAGAGCTTACAAAACGTGAAATTAGTCATTTAGTAATGGCTGGTATTCAAACTGAAATATGTGTTGATACAACAATTAGAAGCGCTTTTGGGAAAGGTTATGAAGTGACACTTGTAACAGATGCTCATAGTACATGGAACTCTAATGTACTTACGGCTGAACAAATAATTAACCACCATAATCAAACATTACGTTGGTTTGCTGATCCAAAAACTACAGATGAAGTTGAATTTTAAAAGAAAGTTTTTTACTAAAAGTCCTTAGTCAATCATAAAAATAAAGGCGAATTTCAGTTCAAATATGAATGGAAATTCGCCTTTTTTGATCGTTATTAAGTTCTTATTCTACTATAATTGATTTTCCAATCGCTTATTTAATCGGATTCTCCAATCCTCTGCTAATTCCGGAACTTCCAATATGTTCTTAATTCCTTCGACGCCATCTTTTTTATGGAAATAAACTTCATTGCCATATAGAATTGAAACGCGATTTTTTTGCTGATCGATCCGTTCGATTTTTGAATTATTTCTAACATTTCCTTCTTTTAAAACACGGCATAAATACCCAGTATATCCCGTTTCTACAATTCTTTTTAATGCCACATTTGTTCTTTTCGTAATTGTGTCACATGGTATTCTTCCTTGCGTGATTTGAATAATTGCATCTCCAATTTGAAAGACATCACCGATGCAAACATCCTTTTCTAGCATATTTGTGACAGTAATATTTTCGCCAAATGCTGCGTAAGGCAGTTTTACATTGAACTCGTTTTCCCAAAGTGCGTAGTGTTCATACGAATAGACACATACTGCACGGTCAGGTCCTCCATGATGCTTTAAATCCGCTACTCCATCACCTTTAAAACCTTCTTTAGATAAATAAGCTTCTTCAATACCTTCTTTACAAATTCCCGTAATTAATTCTTTATTTTCACCATAAATCATCTTACTTGGTAATCCAACAGCAAGGTTAATTAACTCAATTCTATTTTCTGTCATACTTTTCATAATCTCCTTTTTTGTTTACTTTTGGTAAATCGGAGTTTTTTATATGTATACTATTATAATTTACTTTGGTATAAATTGGAAAATGATATACCACATGAAGATTTTTAATCTCCTCGTTTTTTCAAAGTGCCAATTGTCCTAGTCATTTTTGTTTTAATTGGACAATGATTAACATGATAAAAGAAATGAATACCATTGAAATGACCCATAACCAAGCCATTTTCATATTACCAGAGTCGATGGCTAAATAGATTGCTGTAGGAACGGTTTGGGTTACACCTGGTATGTTTCCAGCAAACATAAGTGTAGCACCAAATTCACCTAATACTCGTGCGACACTTAATAGACTGCCTGATATAATCGCTTTAGACGAAAGCGGAATTGAAATATAAAAAAAGATTTCCCATTCATTTGCTCCACAAACGCGTGCTGCATCTTCAATCTCCTTATCCACTCCTAGAAATCCAGTTTTAGCAGATTGATACATTAGAGGAAATGCTACAACAATCGAAGCAATTACTGCAGCCCACCAGGTAAAGATGATTGGTTGATTAAAGAACCACTCGATTAATCTTCCAAGAATGCTTTGTCTTCCAAAAATAACAATGAGCAAAAATCCAACAACGGTAGGTGGAAGAACTAACGGTAACATAATAATCGTTTCCAACAATGTTTTACCTTTAAATGACTTCAAAGATAAAATTCTCCCAATAATTGTTCCTAAAATAATAACGATTATTCCAGCTACAATTGCAACTTTTATGGATATCTCAAGCGGTATTAAAAATTCTTCAATCAATTAATCACCTCAATTCTATTTGAAAACCGTAGTTTTATCCTTCATTTTCACTTAAGCAGAAATCGAGATAATTTTCTTCATCATTAATATCAAATACTCGATAATCCTTTAATCGTTCTTTTGAAAGTTCAACATGACTTACTACGCATTTAATATTTGTTAAAGTATCTAGTAAACTAAGATCACTTTCATCTTTTAATAATACAACTTTTGGATAACTTTCCCTCTTATATCCCTCGATAAAAATTAAATCTGTAGAAAAGAATTGATACAATTGAATCGTTTTCTTAAGGTCCCAATTCATCATATTCGTTCTTAGCTGCAATACTCCATCACCTTCAACACTCGAAACAATTGCTCCTGCATTAAGATGCTTAACACTGTCTTTATGATTTAGTTCGAAAGCTGGGACTCCACCATGACCGTGGTGCTTTATTGTTGCGACTTGTAGCCCTGATTGATTAGCACTTTGAATCAATTTTTCTATAAGCGTTGTTTTTCCGCTGTTTTGAAAGCCAACAATTTGCAAAATCGAACATTTCTTTTCCATCGTTCTCATTTTCCTTCTGTATTTTTTCACACAAATATAGAATATTACGACTCTAGTTTATCAACCTCAATAAACACCATAAATACACAGATCAATTAAATCGATTTGTGCATTCATGATGGAGTAGAACTATCTACTATATTAGTTGATTAGTCCAATACTTCTATCATTTTAGCTAGCTAAAGCAAACAGCCTTTCCTTCTTGTTCAAGAAAAGTTCAATTTTTCTTTAACTTTTCAACCCATTGATTTATGATAAGTAAAAACAGAACTAACTAAATTAAGGGGAAACGTTAATGTCTAAAGTCATCCATGAATTTAATGACTATATACGCAAATTGCGTAAAGAATTATTTGGCAAAGGTCCTGAAAGAATCCATACAGTTTTTGTTGAAAATATGGCTGTTTCAACTTTGTATGGAAATCTTACACCTACAGAAACATTTATTGCTAGAACTTCTGAAGGACGTGATATCGTCCATAATGCTAGAACTAAAATGATTCAGGATGTATACGCAAAAAATCCACCAGTTAAATTAGAAGAAATAGTTGGTGCTAAATTTATTAATCTCTTCTCAGATATGAAAGTTGAAGAGGATATTGCTATTTCTGTATTTATTTTTGATAAAAAAATTGATCAAATCATTTAAGCGACTATCCAAATTTAATCATGAAAAAAGTCTCCACTTTTTCCTCCAGTTTTTTGAACTAAGAATGTGTCTTTAATGACCATTCTTTTATCTACGGCTTTACACATATCATAAAATGTAAGGCCCGCTACGCTAACAGCTGTTAATGCTTCCATCTCCACACCTGTTTTTCCACTACATTTTACAGTGGCACGAATAATTAGATCATATCCATCTGCTGTTTCCTCATACTCGAACGTAAAGTCAGTTCCTTGTAGAAAGATTGGATGACACATTGGAATGATGTCTGCCGTTTTTTTAGCTCCCATGATCCCTGCTATTTGTGCAACGTGAAGTGGGTCACCTTTTTTAATTAATCCATTTTGAATTGCTTCATATAATTCTTTTGATATCGAAATTGTACTTTGTGCAATTGCTACTCGAGTTGTAATTTCCTTTTGTGATATATCAACCATTTTAGCTCTTCCTTCTTCGTTCCAATGCGAAAATTCACTCATGATATGATTCCTCCAGCAGGTTCTCGAATTTGTTCTATTTTTTTGATGACGATTTAAAGGGTATGATTGAATCAGTTTAGCCAATCATTCTGACTATTTATATTTCTAAAAATAGAATCTTCTTCGGAAAATGAAATGGTTAAACAGTTCACTTCCTTCAGAAATAATTGCAGCTTTCTATTCTTATTGTTTATACTCTCTTCCATTTTTTTAATGCAATTACGATGATATAAAGCAAATAATGGTTGAAGTTTACTAGACTGAGTCGGAACGATTGCATCGCAGTTACTTTCTATTGCTTCATTAATCATCATTTTTACAAATTCAGCCGTAATAAACGGAATGTCACAGGCTAAAACAAAAAACCAATCTGCATCTTTGATTTTTGTAAATGTATGATACATTGCATATAAAGGCCCTTGATATGTATCTGATTCCTTTTCAATACTGTATTCTACATCGTTTCGATGAAAAAGTGGCAGTAGATTTTCATTCGTAGAAATTACAATTGGAGACACTAAATGATTCTTCAAAACTTCTACACTATATTCATATAAATGTTTATTTTGATAGATTTCAAACATCTTTGGTCTACCATAACGGGAAGATTTCCCACCAGCTAATACTACTCCGGCTATTTTCATTGTCTATTTAATTCTTCTATAAAATGTTGGCATGTCGGTAAAATGAGCTTAGTCATTGCTAATTTTACAGCGTTCTTCGAGCCAGGAATTGCATAAACTGCTCTTCCATTAATCGTTCCTGCTATCGCTCTACTAAACATAGCTTTTGGACCAATTTCTGTATAACTTAGCGAACGGAATAACTCCCCAAACCCTTGCATTTCTTTATCTAGCAATCTAGAAATTGCTTCATATGTAACATCTCTTTTTGTAAATCCTGTACCACCTGTTACGATGATGACCTCAATATTTGCATTTTCGCACCACGAGTTAACAATTGAATCAATTGATAAAATATCATCTTTCGTAATTTTGTATTCTTGAACAATATGATTATTTTCGATTAGCAATGATTTTATCAGCTTTCCGCTCTGATCATTCTCAATATTCCTTGTATCACTAACTGTTAAAACAGCTACACGAACAATGGCTGATTCATTATGTTTATGCAAATTTCCCACCTACCTTAATTTTTATCCCCCACTGACAGGTGGAATGAATGCAACTGTATCTCCATCTTTAACGACTTCATCATCCGTTACAAATTCTTCATTTATTGCCGTCATAACATGGTTCAATGACTGTAAATTATACTGCTCCGAAAGCCATATTTTTAGATCTTGGACGCTCATTTCATTTTTATCTTGAATCATTAATTGTTCAGTTCCAAGTTTTTCACGTAAATGAGCAAATAATAATACTTTAATCATTCTTTAAATCCTCCATATTTGGCTTCCCATCTTCGTATGATTTATTTTCTAATTGATCCCCGATCCACATCGTTCCATCTTCCCAAAATTCTTTTTTCCAAATCGGAACAATTTGTTTGATTCGCTCAATCGCATATTCATTTGCCTCATATGCCATTTTACGGTGAGGAGAGGAAACTGCAATGACAACGGCTATATCACTGATCTCTAATTTCCCTACTCTATGAGTGATTGCAGTGATTGCCTCAGGCCACTTTTGCTGAATTTCGTCCCCAATTTTCGCCAGCATTTTTACTGCCATCGATTCATATGCTTGATACTCTAAATAGAGCGTTCTTTTTCCTTTTGTTAGTTCCCTAACTGTACCGATAAAAAGAGTAATGGCTCCAGCATTTCTACTTTCTACCTTTTTTGACACCTCTTCTACAATTATCGGTGTATCTGAAATCGTAAAGAATGAATCTTTCATATAAACCACTTCACTTTTCTAAAAATAATTAGATTCTATTTTAATCAACTTGGAAGCTCATTTTTCCAACCCTTTTATTTATATGATGGAACAAAGTCATACCATGGCCATTTACTACCTTCAGTATCATCTATTAATAGAAGGTCAACAACCATCCCTTTTTCATACTTTCTAGTTCCACCCGGCAATACAATAAAAGCATCAGTATACGCTAAAGATGAGACAGCACTTGACTTATCAAACCCAGCTGGAATTGCTGTTATCTGAGCATTTTCATAAACTAGTTTCCCTCTAACGAATCTTGTAAATGGATTCGGTTTTGGATAGTTTTCTCCTAAAATAGCTTTTACCCTCTTTAAATGAGGTGCTTCATTAAACAAGTATGTTTGGATCACTGGTCTAACAAATAGCTCAAATCCAACATAACAAGCTGACGGATTTCCGGACAAACCGAACAATAATTTGTTATTTAATTGTGCTACTGTTGTAACACTTCCAGGACGCATTGCAATTTTATTAAATAAAACCGATGCCCCTAATTGATCGTAAATATCAGGTAAGTAATCATAATCACCAACTGATACCCCGCCGGTCGTAATAAGTATGTCTACTTGTTCTAATGCATTTTTCACTTCAGAAAAACAAGTATCAAAGTCATCACTAAACTTCCCTAAATATTTAGGAATTGCTCCTGCTTTTTGTATTTGAGCTAGCACCATATAAGAGTTACTATTTCGAATTTTACCTGGTTCAAGCGCTTCATTCACATCAAGAAGTTCACTGCCTGTTGCAATAACACCAATGACAGGCTTTTTAGCTACTGGTACTTGACTATATCCAAAAGTAGCTAATAATGCGATGATACCTGGATTAATAATAGTACCTTTTTTGACAAGAATATCTCCTTTAAGTGTTTCCTCTCCTTGGAAAGAAATATTATCTCCTTTTTGGTAAGAACGTTTTATTTCGATAAAATTCTTACCCTCATTTTTTAACTCTTTCGCTAGCTCCAGCATGACAACAGCAGAACAACCTTTTGGAATTTGTGCCCCTGTCATAATACGGACAGCTTGAAATGGCTTAACTTCATTTGGAAATACGGATCCTGCTCCAATTTCACCAACTACTTCAAAGATTGACGGATTTTCATTATTTGCTTTAATCGTATCCTCGGCTCTAATTGCAAAACCATCATAAGGAGAACGATCAAAAGCTGGAACATCCTGATCAGCTTTTATATCTTCTGCTAACACTCGGCCATATGCTAAATCAATCGAAACCATTTCTTTTGATCCACTTACAGCAAATTCCATTACTCTACGAACTGCCTCTCCTATTTCCAAAGGTACACGTTTTTCTACCATTTATTTCATCCTTTCTACTAACCTAGCAATCGATAGTATAGATTTTTTGCTACTTGAATATCATTAGTCCCGTGTACAAATACTCTTCCATCTTTAAATAGGACAAATCGATAATTGATTAATTGTAAGGATATTAAGTAAGGATTTCGCTCTACTTTCCCATGCTGCTGTAGTTGTGATTCAAGTTCATTAAAATCATAATTCTTCTGTATTGAAGGTCTAATTTGCACCGTATTTCTACCACAAAGAGTAGTTGTTTTTGTTTGATTTTCAAAAGATAAATAAGGATAAGTCTTATTTGTTCCACATGAAGGACAATCATCTGATTTAAGTTTTGTAACTTTAAATGAAAAATGATCATTCGTCCATAAATCAAATGTAAGGAATTTTGGATTAATTGCTGAATAATCCTCGACTAAGATTTTTAATGCTTCCGCTACTTGATAGGCTGAAACGAATTGAACAGCCGGACTAATAATCCCCGCTGTATCGCATGTTGCTCCGGGGACTGGTACACCTTTTAATATGCAGTTTAAACAAGGCGTTTTACTAGGTAGAATTGTACAACACATACCAAAACTACCGACGCAAGATCCGTAAACCCATGGGACATGATATTTTTGAGACAAATCATTTAAGATAAAACGAATATCAAAATTATCTGTCGCATCTATTATGACATCTATATCCTTTAGAAGGTTGTCCAAATTATCTGCACTGGCATCCATAACTAAGGCATTGATCGCAACATCTCCATTAATTTGATTAAGTCGCTGTTTAGCAGCAATTACTTTTGGTAATTTCGCAAAAGCATCTTCCTCACTATAAAGTTGCTGCCGTTGCAAATTACTCATCTCAACATAATCTCGATCAATTAAAGTGAGCTGTCCAATACCAGCCCTAACAAGTGCCTCAGCGCTAGCACTACCTAATGCACCCGCACCGACGATTAAAACATGCTTCTCTCTAATTCGCCCTTGCCCTTCTTCACCAATAGGAGTAAAAAGCTCCTGACGTGAATAACGCTCTGACATAGGGTAACCTCCTTCTTTAAGAGCAGGATTAAGAGCAGGAATTTAGGGTAAGAGATTAAGAGATTAAAAGACTATCTTCTCCCTACCTTTCCTGCCTTTCCTGCCTTTCCTGCCTTTCCTGCCTTTCCTGCCTTTCCTGCCTTTCAGCTTTCCTGCCCTTCCTGCCCCTAACTTATCCGCCAATATGAGACATTTCGATTTTATGTGAAGTTGTTTGATTTGATTGGTTTGTATGATTTAAACGTTCATCTGAATAGCGATCAGTTCGATTACTCCAAATTGAATGAATAAATGCAGTAATTTCGTTATCATTTTGATTTGAACGGACTAATTCTCTTAGATCATATCCCTTTGTTGCAAATAAGCATGTGTACAATTTTCCTTCAGCAGAAATTCGTGCTCTTGTACAGGATGAACAAAATGAATCAGTAACCGATGAAATAATCCCTATTTCATCATCGCTATCTTTGTAACGATATCTGTTTGCAACTTCTCCTATATAATTGGCTTCTTGATGTTCTAGCGGCATTATTTCATTTATTAAATCGATGATCGCTTGTTTCGAGATCACTTCATCAAGTTTCCAACCGTTGTAATTTCCTACATCCATATATTCAATAAATCGTAGAATATGTTTTTTCTCTTTAAAATAGAGCGCCATTGGAAGGATATCCTTCTCATTCTTTCCCTTTTGAACGACCATGTTTATTTTTACTTTCATACCGACTTCAGTAGCTGCTTGAATTCCCTCGAGAACAGCTTTTACTTTTCCTCTGTTACCACTCATATTCGAAAATCGTTCTTCATCTAATGAGTCTAAACTAACTGTTACACGTTTTAATCCAGCGTCGTATAAATCTTTTGCAAATTTCTTAAGTAAAGAACCATTTGTCGTTAAACCAATATCCTCAACGCCATCTATTTGATTAAGACGTTTGATAAGTTCAGGGAGATCTTTTCGCAATAAAGGTTCTCCACCTGTAATTCGTAATTTTCTAACACCTAAAGATACAAAAATCCGCGATAAACGTTCAATCTCATCAAAGGATAGAATTTTATCTTCAGGTAAAAAAGAATAATCTGGGCCAAATATTTCTTCTGGCATACAATAACGGCAACGAAAATTGCAGCGATCGGTAACAGATATACGTAAATCCCGTAATGGTCGTTGGTGTTTATCCAATGCAACATTTTTCATCATCATTGCCTCACTTACTTTTTAATAACTAAATTATACTGTAATCCGTTTAAATTAAGTACCTATAATCCGATTCGTATGAGTATAAACATTTAATGATTTGTTTCTAATAAATCCGATTGTCGTAATTCCTAATTGTTCGGCTAGCTGTAATGCTAGTTCAGTTGGAGCCGACTTAGTAAGTACTACTTCACAGCCAATTTTAGCTACCTTTAATAATATTTCTGACGATAAACGTCCACTAAAAACAATTATTTTATCTGAGATACGAATATTGTTTTTCAAGCAATGTCCATAAATTTTATCTAATGCATTATGTCGCCCAATATCCATCCTATTTAATACAATTCCATTTAAATCACATAAAGCCGCGTTGTGAACACCACCTGTATGATGAAAAAGATCTGCGGACTTTTGCATCTCGTCCATAAGTCGAAAACAATCTTGAAAAGACAATCGAATCGTAACATCTTCTATTTTTTTGGCAGTCATCGCATCATTTGCAAAAACAAACCCTTGTCTACTCGCTCCACAACATGACGTAATATATCGTTTACTTTGCAGGTTTTTATAAAAAGGATTGATATCCTTTGTTTTTACATGGACGAAGCCTTCTTTTTCTTGAATCCATATGTTTTCAATATCCTCATATTGCCTTATGACTCCTTCAGATGCTAAAAATCCGATTACCATATCTTCAATATATTCTGGGGTACTCACCATCGTAACGAATTCTTGTCCATTGATTTTTATAGTGACGGGATATTCAGTTACAATACTGTCTTCTAAATACTTTGTTTCTCCATTTTCAAAGCGGAGAATTTCTCTTCTCACTTCTGTAGGTAGCATCGTTTTGTTTTCCCTTCTTACTAAAAGTTGAAAATTACTATTCCTTTAATCCTTTTCCCATCCCTTTTAGAAAATGAATACCAAAGCCAATTGCCCTATTAATATCAGGATCTTTTATTACTTTTACTAAATCTAGTACACTGATTTTTTCATCTGTTTCTAAATACTGATTACCTTCGTCGATTCCTTTTGAAACAGAGTTTAAAAGTTTAGTTGTCGTCTCTGGATCAATACTTGTTAATGCGCCAGCAGCACCCATTACGTTATTAATTAAATTTGTAACAGGCTCACGCGTCATTTGTCCTAATGCTATTTTCGTAATTTTTTCTTTAGACTGAAGCATTGAATTAGCAGCTTCCAGTGCCCCCATTTCATTTAACTCAGAAACCAAATGTAAGATTTTATTTAACGATTCTTCGTTATTTGCTAAAAGTATCTTTAGGTCTTCTAGTTTTTGCTCATTCTGTTCTTCTTTCGTTGGAACTACCTTTTGAATCGTTGTGATTGGTTGTGCCATCTATTTTTTCCCCTTTTAATGATTAGTTAAGTGGACATAGCCTGGACGTTCCCACTTACGCTGCACCTCAACACCGTTTCGAGGATGACGTTTTTTATTCCGTGGGTTTGATTTCGGCATCGGACTTTCACCTTCTACTCGGATTACTTCCATTCTTACTTTTGTTTGTTTGTAAGCAGGTGTGTTTGTACGATGGTCAAGAGCTGGACCAGTTAAGAAATTAATTGCTGATTCCTTGCTTGTTGAATTCATCGGTAAAAACAACTCATTTTTTTGAACTCTGTCAGTAACTAGCGCCTCTAATTTTAACGCTCCATAAGGAGAAACTAATCTGACTAATGAACCATCTTTAATTCCACGTTCCTTCGCGAGCTCAGGTGAAACCTCTACAAAAATCTTTGGAACTTTTAATTGAATTCCGTGCGATTTATTTGTCATATTCCCTTCATGGAAATGCTCAAGCATACGACCATTATTAATTGTCAGATCAAATTCTTCTGGAAATTCAACAGGCTCCATCCAATCTGATAAAGCAAAGCGAGCTTTTTTATCAGGAAAATTAAATCCATTCATGTAAAGTAATGGTGTACTTGCGCCATCTAAACTTCCCCAAAGAAAACTATTCCACCCCTCAATTACTTCATAACTAGCTTGTGAAAAAAGTGGCGCTAAGCTTGCCATTTCCGCGAAAATTTCGCTTGGGTGATCATAATTCCAATTCGCACCCAATCGGTTTGCAATTTCTTGAACAATCCACCAGTCTGGCTTAGAATCACCAAGAGTCGGTAGAGCTTGGTATAGTCTTTGCACACGTCGTTCAGTATTTGTAAACGTACCTTCTTTTTCAAGTGAAGGAGACGCTGGTAAAATGACATCCGCGTATTGAGCAGTTTTCGAAAAGAAAATATCTTGAACAACAAAGAAGTCTAAATCCGATAAAACTTCATGTACGTGATTTGCATTACAATCGACAAGTGCCATATCCTCACCAACTAAATACATAGCCTTCATTTCGCCTTTTTCAATTGACTTAAGCATTTGAATATTATCTAAACCAGGTTTTCCGTCGATTTCTACACCATAAGCATTTTCAAACTTTTTACGTGCAGTTTCATCCGTCACATGTTGATACCCAGGAAGCCAACCAGGTAGGGTCCCCATATCGCATGCACCTTGTACATTATTATGACCGCGAAGAGGATAAGCACCTGCACCAGGACGTCTATAGTTTCCTGTTGCTAGTAATAAGTTCGAAATTGCCGCTGATGTATCCGAGCCACCCGTATTTTGAGTAACGCCCATCCCCCATAAAATACAAGTACCATCTGCTTCGTGAATCATCTCAGCAATTTGGATTATTGTTTCTTTTAAAATACCTGTTTCTTTTTCAGCATAATCAAGAGTATATTTCTCAAGTACAGCTTTGAAATCTTCAAAGAAGTGAACATTCTCATCAATAAATGCTTGGTCATGCCAGCCTTTATCGATCATGTATTTGGTTACAGCCATTAGCCATACTTGGTCAGTTCCTTGTTTAGGTCTAATAAATAAGTCAGAGCGCTCTGCCATTTCATTTTTTCGTAGGTCTGCAACGATTAGTTTTTGACCGTGAAGTTTATGCGCTCGTTTTACTCTCGTTGCTAAAACAGGGTGACCTTCTGCTGGATTTGCTCCTACAATTATTACAAGTCCAGCCTGTGCAATGTCCTTAATCGTACCTGCATCTCCGCCCATACCTACAGTACGGAATAACCCATCTGTTGCTGGAGATTGACAGTAACGTGAACAATTATCCACATTATTTGTTTCAAAAACTTGTCTTGCTAATTTCTGAATTAAGTAGTTTTCTTCATTTGTAATTTTAGAAGATGATATAAAACCTACTGCTCCTTTACCATATTCCAATTTAATCGAACCTAGTTTTCTAGCTACTAAATCCAGTGCTTCTTTCCAACTAGCTTCAACAAACACACCATTTTTTCGAATTAAAGGTGTTGTAATGCGTTCTTCAGAATTTACGAAATCCCAACCGAATTTCCCTTTCACACAAGTTGAAATGGCATTTACAGGTGCATCTGAACTTGGCTGAACTTTAAGGATTTTACGATCTTTTGTCCAAACCTCGAATGTACAGCCTACCCCACAGAACGTACAAATTGTTTTCGTCTTTTTCGTTCGTGTTTCTCGCATTGCTGCTTCAATTTCTGACACTGCAAAAACTCCACTATAACCAGGCTCTACTTTTTTTACTAAATCAATCATTGGTTCAAGTAGATCATCTTTTAAACCTGTCATAAAACCAGCTTCACCAAGCATCGATTTCTCCATTAACGCATTACAAGGACAAATCGTTACACATTGTCCACAGCTAACACATGAAGAATCATTAATTGAAGTACCGTTATCCCAAATTACACGTGGTCGCTCTGCTTCCCAATCAATCGAAAGAGTTTCATTGACTTGTAGATTTTGGCATACCTCTACACATTGGCCACATGCAATACATTGATTTGGATCATATCGATAAAATGGATGTGACAGATCTACCTCGCAAGCATCAACTTTCGGTTTGTAAGGATATTTTTGATGCTCAATCCCCATTTCTTCAACGGTATTATGTAATTTACAATTTCCATTGTTATTATCACAAACTGTACAATATAATAAATGATTTTCTAATAAACGATCCATTGCTTCAGTTTGAGCTTCCTTAGCTTTTCTTGAAGACAATTGAATATTCATCCCATTCGTCACTACTGTAGAGCAAGAACGTTTAAGCTGACCGTCTACTTCGACAATACAAGTATCACACGTTTGAATTGGATCTACTTCAGGAACATAACAAACTTGTGGATGGCTAATCCCATTTTGATTAATGATTTGTAAGATTGTTAAGCCATTTTCTGCTAAATGCTCTTCCCCATCAATCTTGATTGTAACCATGTTATTATTCATGGTTTCCCTCCCCTTTTTTCACATAAAGAAAACTCGCCGACTCGCAAGTAAGCAATATTCTTGTAAACTCCCCTGATGCACTTTTTTACATATAAAAAAATCCACCATGAAAAAGACTTACCTTTAAAATAGGTTTTAGGTCTTCATGGTGGAATAGTTTATTAGCACAGCTTACTAACATACCAATCCATTTATGGTTTATGAAAATGATAGATTCATAACAAATTCCCTACTATGCTTCCATCGTTATAATATTTATTATAGTCTTAAAATTGAAAATAAACAATAGATACGAGCCCTTTTTACAAACGCTTACAAAGTTCAACTTATTTACTAACAGTCGATTTTAGCTTTTCAGCCGTCTTATTTAGATTTGCAACAGCTTCATTGTATTCTTCCTCTAGTTCATTAATAATGTCAGCAGCAGAACTAATCTTTGTAATCGCTCCAACACCATGACCTGCAGACCAGATTTCTTTCCAAGCCTTGGCACTTGATTCATTTTTCATGCCGTCAAAATCAACCTTATCTTTCTTCTTCAGTTGTTCAGGATCAAGACCTGCCTTCACAATACTCGGAATTAACATATTCGCTTTTACTCCTGAAAATGCGTCAGTTAGGACGATGTCGTCTTGTGTTGAATCGACTAGCATTTGACGATACTCATCATTTGCCAAGCTTTCCTTCGCGACAATGAAACGAGTTCCCATATAAGCTAAATCAGCTCCAGCAGCTTGAGCAGCTAAAATACTTTTTCCTGTTGAAATCGCACCAGCTAGTACAATAATTCCGTCCCAGAAAGTACGGACACTATCAACAAAAGCAAATCCATTTAGATTTCCAGCGTGTCCACCAGCACCGGTTGCTACTAAAATTAATCCATCTACACCAGCTTCTGCCGCTTTTTTCGCAAACTTAATATCACTTACATCCGAAAAAACTAGACCACCATAGCTATGTACAATATCAACAACAGCCTTTGGGCTACCTAATGAAGTAATAACAAGCTCAGGCTTATGTTTTTTCAATAACTCAAGCTCTTCTTGTAATCTACTATAAGAACTGTGAACAACCATATTCATTGCCCAAGGAGCAATTTTACGATCTGGCTCTTTTGTTCGCGCCAAAGCAAGATTATCATTCAACTGACCCATCCATTGATCAAGCACCTCAATCGGACGTGCATTTGGTGCTGGAAAAGAACCAATGACACCATTTAAACAAACTGACTCGACTAACTCAGGTCCAGACACTAAAAACATAGGAGCAGAAATGGCAGGTAATCTAAGCTGACTCCACCACTTTTCAGGAATTTGTTTATTCATTGAAAACCCTCACTCTCTAAACTGAATTTTCTGACTTCATATAAAATATTACAGTAGTAAACTATCTTTTACAAGATGAATCGTCATTCATTTTTTTACATTCGTAAATAGGCAACCTATAAATAGAGACTGAAATACCGGTAATGAGTCACGTTTATATTGTAAGTTTTCAAATGATATTAGAATAGCCTTTAGCTTCTTACAAAATGGTTCTGTTAAAAAAGAATGTTGATGATTTCCGTTCCAGGATGCTCGCTTTCCATGGGGCGTGAGGCTTTAGCCTCCTCGGCAAGCCTGCGGGGTCTCACCCTTCCCGCTACTCCCATAGGAGTCTCCCACCTTCCACTCCAACCAATGTCTTGGCAAAATCAATATTAGAGGAAACAAAAGAAGAATACCGCCGCAAATCTTTCTCAAAAATGTGTTTTATAAATTATCAACAATTAACATTAACAGAGCCTACAAAATAAAAAAAGCACCCAAGAATGAAATGGGATGCCTTTATGTATAAAATTTATTCTTTGTCTTTCCAACCATCTTTTGAATGAACTTGAGTTATTTTTGCACTAGAAATGAATTCGAGCGTACTTCCATTAACTTTGTATTTCGTTATTGTGAGTTTAAATTTTGCCTTATCGTATTCGGTATGGTCAGACAGATAAGTATAATTGCTGTAAATCGTGTCTCCACCTCGAAAAATCTCTTTATATAACCATTCCCTTTTTTTCTTGTAATGATTGGCAATTTCATATTGTTGTCCTGCAATTTCAAAGGCTTGTTTTGTCGTTAAAGTAGTAGATACGTTAGACTTCTTTTTTGTGTTTTGAATACTCATTTTACTAATCGTATTTTGAATTGGGGAGAAACTTGCAACAAGTAAAGCGAAAACAATCATTGATAAAACAATCATAAATTTTTTAAGAGCCTTTTTAATTTCAACTTCAATCATTGTATCTGCTCCTTTAGGTATGCTAATTACATTACAGGTCAAAAAAGAAATTTAATTCCAGAAAATATAAATAATCAAATTTTAACTTTTAATAAGATAATAATTGAATTTTTGAGAATTGAATATTCTTTCTTTTACCGTTTAAAAGGGTAATTTTCCCGCAAAAAAAGAACCTAAATTAATAGGTTCTTCGTACATGATTAAACGCGATATTCATCGGCACGCCAATTTTTAATACTTTGCTTAATCGCTTTAGAAGATAAACCTTCATTAACCGCTCTTTCACTTAATTCAGGAAGTTCTTCTTCGCTAGCAAATCGTAACGCAATGATTTGACCTACTGTAAGTTTAGAATTTAACGGCTTTCCAGTTAGTGTAAAATGACGAAAATTTTCTTCCATTCGAATAACGCGATCTTGTACTTTGTTTGCATAAGTTCTTGTTAAAATAAATGAGATAACCAATAGAAATGAAGTAATTAAAATAAATACCGCTAGCCAAACATGATCGCTATTTTTAATCGCAATACATAAGTTAACGATTGAACCAATAATTGTGATTAATGCGAGTGGCATTCCATAAAAATGGAATAATGGATGGTATCTAACATGATTGTCTATGTTTTGCTGTTTCATCTGTTTCTCTCTCCCTTAAATTGTTTTTATGTACCTTATATTAACATTATTATAATATTTGATTTTTTATACTTAAAGAATTCTTATTTTTTGGCTCTGAGAAAAAAGATTGATTTCCGTTCCAGGATGCATTAAGAGCAGGAATAAGGAAGGGCAAAGATATTACAAGACTTTAGAAAATTTCATTGATTTTCACTACTAGATTTACGTCCTATTTTCTTTTCCTGCTTTTCCTGCTTTTCCTGCCCTAACGTTAACTGATATAGTAAAAAATCTAGCCCACCTTTTCAAGGGAGACTAGATTTTATATTTTAGACAATTTCTCCAAAATCTTATTTGCCTCTTGTTTCATACAAGGCTTCGCATATTTCGTTGTACATCTTTTCAACGCCTTCATTAGTAGATTCAAATTGATAAGCATTTTCTTTTAAAATTCCAAGTTGATCAGCTTCTCTTCCGACATCTATGTTTGCTCCCATAAAAATAAATTCCCAATTATGCATTTCTTGTTGGTGTAGGATCAGGTTTTTCACTTTACTATATGTGAATTCAATACTAGCATTTTCTAAACCATCAGTCGTAATCACAAAAATGACTTTACCGGGTCCATCCTCTTCATTACTCAATGACAATCTATTCCTGACGTTTAAGATCGTCTTTCCTAGTGCATCTAGCAAAGCTGTTGTCCCTCTTACAAAATACTCTCTTTCAGTTAATTTTACCTCGCTTGCTTTCATCTCATCCCATAAAACTTCATACTGATTATCAAAGAGCACGGTAGTAAGAACTGTTTCTCCTTCTAATCTACTTTGCTTTTTAATAAAGGCGTTAAACCCGCCTATCGTATCACGTTCAAGACCCGCCATCGAACCACTTCTATCTAATAAAAATATGATTTCTGTTTTATTACTAATCATTCTCATCAGCCCCTTTGTTCATGATGATATAATAGTAACTAAATTGATTCAGAGAGAGGTCGCCTTTAAAGCGACATTTTGGGAAGGGAGTAATACAAAGTTGCTTAACCAAGAATTATTGTTAGAAATGCAGAGGTACGTCGAGCGCCATTTAGAAATTTTCGTAAGTTCGAATGAAATTTATGAATTTAAAACTTTGGAAAGTATAGAGCTTGAAGAGTTCTTAAATAATAATCGGAAACCAACTTTTAGAGAGCTATTATTTAGATTGATTGATAAAAAGAATATCAATGATCCTGTGATTTACAAAAAAGCAGGAATTGATCGGAAACATTTTTCAAAGATTCGATCCAATCCAAATTATCTTCCCAAAAAAAATACGATTATAGCGCTTGCACTTGCACTTGAGCTAGAACAAGTTGAGGTTGAGGAACTTTTATGTTCTGCTGGATACACATTATCTTTTAGCGAAACAAGTGATTTAGTTATCCAGTTTTGCTTGGAGAGAAATATTTATGACATAGATTTTGTTAATGAAGCATTACATCAATTTCATTTAAAGCCATTGATATAAAGTAAGCCTATCTTCATCGATAGGCTTACTTTTTTTGCAATTCTACTTATTCAACAATTCCTGTATGTAAAATATCTAAATTAACGTTTACTTTTACTTTTATATTCGGATACTGCTTTTTCCATTTTTCGCCATCGAAATTTCTTTGGTGGGCTTCTAGTTTTGATCCTAGTCCTAATGGGTCAACATTGTTTTTTTGTAAAATAGAAATTAGCTCCTCAGCATCTTTTTCAATTTGTTTTTTTAATTGTTTATTGACTGTTTTAATATGCTTCGGAAACAAAATAGGTTTTTTTCCTGTGTACTCCTGAATTCTTGCATTCATTTTTAAATTAATTAAAAACTCAGGTTTACCTTTTTTGATTTTAATTTTATAATTTGATCTAGATTTCACATTATCAATTGCTATATTCGCACCATTAATATGACTAAATTGATGTAAACCTTGTTTATAATTTTCCATTAAACTTTTTAAAATAAAAACATATTTCATCGGAAGGATAGTTATGAGTTTGTCATATTTCATTAGTGCAATTCCACTTATTTTTATCTCGTTTTTATCAACTTTTAGAACAGGAAGTATTGGATCTTGTCCTTCTTCAAAATATTGATATAAGAATGTTGTGAAATCCATATAGGGCATTGGACCGGTTTCAGCATTATGTACGAGAAGATCATTAAGATAAAGCGCAATGTTCTCTTTTTGATACTCTTTTAATGAAAGTAAATCAACCGTTTCGCCATCTACTATCGCTACTTGTAATAAGTTTCCAATTGATGGGTCCCGATTAAACGTGTCAACAATAGGATAAATTCCCTGTTTTGCAAACTCCTTACTAAACATAATAATACGAAGCTGTCCAGATATTAATCGATATCTTACTTCTCGATCTAGCCTTTCTCTTACTTTTTTTATCGTTTCTCCATTTGCAGAAACTACTTTAAAATCTGTAATACTCTCCGATCGAAAAACTGGATAAAAAACAGTTCCTCTATACTCGTTAGGTTTTATTAAGTCAAAGCCTGCTCCTTCTATTAAATTTAGTTCATTTACATTCGTAGAAGGAATAAACGAGCATCCATTTAATAAACTCACTAAACTAATAGTGATACAAAGAAGAAAATATTTCATGATGCTCTCCTAGATTTTATCATCATAAAAATGATTGAAAAAAGTGGTATATAAATATAGAAAATCCATAGGGCAGCTCTACTAGTATAGTCGGTAAATGCATTAATTTGATAACGTGTATCCAATAACTGGCAAACAACAAGTATAATGACACTAATTAAAATTAAAGTATACTTCTGTTTTATTTTAAAAATTAATTTTAATCCCCTGCTTGTGCTCCAAAGTAATAAGGCTAATATTGAGAGGACCTTTATAAGGAAACTCGAGATTAAAATATATTCAAACCTTTCTAAAAAAGGAAAATGGATTAACTTTGCAATATAAATTCTAGCCCATATCACATGTACAAGTTGCTTTTCACTTAATAGTAAAAATGTTGTGAAAGCCGATAAGGCAAAAATTAATGTTGAGAAACCTACTCCATATTGAGCATATTTTTGTGAAGAATTACCATTGCGAATAAATGGAAAAATCATTAATAAGACTTCAAAACCTGCCATCGTATAGATCGATTGTTTTGCAGATAATAATAACTCTTTGACTGAGTGATCTAAGATTGGCAAGATATTATCAACATGAACATATTCAAATGGCAAATGAAATAACAGTGCGTAAAGTACACCTGTGAAAATTGTTGATAAAAATGCAATCCCAACTACAACACGAAACCCGCCTGATACGATGTAGTAACACAACAATAAAATAAAAATTGCTAATAACCACGTTGATAATGTTGGAAACATCCATACTTGGACGATTTCAATATATAATCTTAAAACAGAGATACAAAGAATTGTATAATAAGCTAGGATGACTAAACTGAACGTTGCTCCAATAATATTGCCAAACAATTGCTTATGGGCATCGATAATATCCCCTTCCGCAATTGTAAGCATTTTGTACATAAACCATACAACTAGATTAACAAAAATCCCTGCAATTATAACACTAATCCATGCATCGTAACCTGCATCTTTAGCAATAATTCGTTGAAAACCTAAAACACCAACTCCAATTTGAGAGCTAGTAATAATAAAAAACAGGAGATAGGGAGAAACCTGTTGTCTTCTATACGTTGCCATAAATTAATCTCCTTATAGTTTATTCATCAAAGTCACTAGGTGGCCCAGGACTTTTTATATCCATTGTTGAGCGATTCCGTTTAGAAGGTCTTAAATTTGTTGGTCTTTTTTGTTGCTTATCAAATGGTAATCTAAACCACATATCATTAAATGCAGTTCTTCTAAAAGGATACGAACCTAAATATGGTCTTCCTAAGGATGTTAAACGAAGTAAATGAGTAACTAAATAGATAAACCCCATGACTATACCGAGAAGGCCAATTAACTGAGCCATTATGACAATCGGAAACTTAATAAAGCGGATTGTATTATTAAATTTATAAATTGCAGAAGTATAAGAAGCAAGTGTACCTAATCCTACAAAAATCAAAAGAATATCACTCGTTAGTTTCGCCTCAACTACCGCTTGACCAATTACAATTCCTCCAACGATTCCAAGCGTTTGCCCAATTTTTGATGGTAGTCGAAGACCAGCTTCTTTCACTAGCTCAATTGTAATTTCTAAAAACAACACCTCAAGAATTGGTGGAAATGGAACAGAAGCTCTAGATATTACTAGCGATTCAAGCAATCTTGGTGGAATAAGCTCATAATGATACGTTAAAATCGCAACATAAAAAGGTGTGATAAAGATTGCTAGTGCGAATCCAAACATTCTAAGTAAACGAAAAAACGTAGCAAGCACCCAGTTAACATAGTAGTCTTCCATTGCAATAAATGTTTCGTCAATGACAGCAGGAGCAAGAATAACATTTGGAGACCCATCTACTACAACTACAATTTTCCCTTCTACTAAACCTGCGACTGCCCGATCGATTCTTTCAGTAGGAATCGATAGTGGAAAAATTGAATTTGTATTATCCCCGATCATAGATGAAATAAAAGAACTATCAGCAATAATATCGTATTGAATATCTTTAATCCTCTGAGTTATCGTATTAATATTTTCCTCATCAGCAATTTCATGTAAATAAACAATCGCGACACTTGTCTTAGATAATTTACCTACTACTACTTCTTTCACATAAAGGTCTGGAATTGGTAATTTTTTTCGAATTAAATTTATATTTACATCAAGATCCTCTACAAATCCGATTTGTGGACCTAAAGTAGTTGCCTCCATTAAGGGTGGACCGATCGTTCTTGATTGATGATTTGCAATATTAACTAGTAAACATTCACTATCCGGATCCCCGAATTGAATCGCCATGTGCCCTTGTAAAAGCTTGCTTTTTATTTTAGAAGCGTCTGATGTAATTGTTAGTTGTTCGATTGGAATTAAAGCTTTTAATTCGACTAATGATAAATTTTTAGTTAACAATGGTAAAACTTGTTTATGCATAATCTCAGACATGATCAACGTTCGAAAAAAGTAAATACTATAAATATTATCTACCTCAGGATCACTTGCAGTCTTAAACGAAATAAAATCATTTGAATTTGATAATTCATTAATCCAATGATCTTGGGAGGAATCTTTATTTAAGTTAAAGTCATTATTTTTCCTCATACGAATCCCCCATTATCTTTTATTTTATAATTTGAAACTAGCATGAAAATTATTCAAATTAATGGTAAAAAATAGCATTGATATTTTCTAATAAAAATACTCTGAAAAAGATGATTTCCGTTACAGGATGCAGGTAAGAGCAGGATATTAGGGAAAGATATTAAAAGATTTTAGCGAATTTCACCTTCCCTCCTTCCGCTACTCCCATAGGAGTCTTGCACCTTTCACTCCAATCAATGTCTTTAAAATTAAAATTTTTTACAAAAATATGTTTTGTATAATATCAACAATTAATATTATCTGAGCCAATAAAAAAAAGTTACTGCAGAGCACTTTTCATGCTTTACAGTAACTTTTTAATAAGGTTGAAAAGAATATTGATTCTAAAATCTTTTTGAAAATGTCTTGTGTAAGATTAAGCAGTCACGTCACGTTTCGAAAATACGCCCAACGCTAAACCAATGAAAATGACAAAATAGACTAGTAACATCACTACTGAGAATGTCATCGTCATTCCTTTTACAAGTGGAGTACCATTGATATACTGCATTAGATCTGTGTTTGCAAATAAAATATATTTCGCCCAATCGAAATAACTTGCTACAATATTTGTGATCATACTGCCAAGTGTTAATAATAAAATCGATAAACCGATTGCAATTGTGTTATTTCTAAATACGGTTGAAATCATAAATGCCATAGTGGCTAACATAAATGTTTCAATAAAGCTCATTAAATAAAACTTTGCAGAATAGATTAATCTACTTTGCTCTACTACTTTCCCGTCAACATACGCTAAATAAGATGTATTTCCATCACCTGTACTAAATAATATTAGTCCTAATACAGTTGATACAATAAATAACGTGAATAATAGAACAAAACCAAATAGTACACTAGTTATATATTTAGATAGAATGATTTTTCTCCTAGAAAATGGACGAATTAATAATAGCTTTATTGTGCCCCAATTAAACTCACTTGCAACAATATTCGCAGCTATAATAATCGTAAATAATCCTACCAATACAATCGAACTAGATGATACATCTAAAAATGTCCAAACACTAGTCTTTTCATATGGAGAAATGTCGTGTTTTAAACGATACTCATTAATTGCAACCGTTCTTTCCAAAAATGGTCTAGATATATTTTTATCCCCCATTTTCTTCAAATCACTTTTATAACCCTCTGTCTGAGCTTGTATAGTTTGTTTCCAATTTTGATCGACTCTTGCATCTTTTTTATCTTGATTATATTTAACAAAAGTACCAGTAGCTCCTACAAGTAAAATAACTAAAGCAAACATTACAATCGTTCCTGGTCTTTTAATAATCTTTATCCATTCATTTTGAATCAATTTTATCATGATTTAAGTTCCTTTCTTTTTGAATTTCTCAAGATAGACATGCTAATGAGACTTCTCAAGAATAGTTAAACATTCGTTATTTCTAAGAAACGCTCTTCCAATGTTTTTGCATTTGCCTTAAATCCATAAACGCGAATGCGATTTTCTACTAATAATTCAATCACACTCGGTACATCTTCTCTCGTTAACTCAATATGTAATTCATCATCAATTAGTTGAACCTTATGTTTAGATAGCACTTTAAGAGCAGCTTCACTGTCATTTACTTCAATAGAATAAGTAGTTACTTCTTCAGTAGTAAGCTCAGTTACTGTTTGGACATCTACTAGCTTACCTTGCTGGATAATACCAATTCGGTCACACATCATTTCCATCTCTGAAAGTAGATGACTGGAAACAATAATTGCCATTCCTTTTTTCTTCGTTAAAAATTGTAAATGATCTCTCATTTCTCGAATACCAGCTGGATCAAGTCCGTTCGTTGGCTCATCAAGTATTAAAACTTTTGGATCATGCAATAAACATTGAGCAAGTCCAAGGCGCTGCCTCATCCCTAGAGAGTATGTTTTAACCTTTTGACGAATTGCTCCAGTTAATCCAACAAGCTCAACAACCTCATCGATTTTCGCTTTTGTTACAGTCTTATCCATACGAGCATATTGCAATAAATTATCATAACCACTTAGAAATTTATACAACTCCGGATTCTCTACAATTGCTCCAACATGTTGAATTGCACCCTCAAAGTTAGACTTAATACTGTGGCCATTAATGACAACGTCACCTTCAGAAATATTCATCAGACCAACCATCATCCTGATTGTCGTTGTTTTACCAGCTCCATTTGGCCCTAAAAATCCAAACACTTCGCCTTCATAAATATCAAAGCTTAAATCAGAAACAATTTTCTTCCCTTTAATTATCTTAGAAAGATTCTTAATCTCTACAATCGCCTTTTTCATTTCGTCCTCCTTATTTCCAATATTTTCTAATTCCCAAATCTTATTTTAACAAAACTTCTCTAATCTCTAACACCGCCTAAAGTCTGAGTTTATTAAAATTTCGTTAAATTTTTCCAATTATTTTCCCGATTAATGACGATTCATGTCATATTTGTAAATTATTTATAAGAAATAAAGAAAATAGCCTTAACCCCTTTAGATGGATTAAGACTATTGTTCTTGAAACTTCACTTTTCATTTATTTGTAGAAACTCCAGCTATAATTTTATATTTTCGATGGTTTATAACAGTATGATCATGGTCATAGTACTTAAGATAGTTACGGTCTTTACTAATATCTACAATCACTGAATTCTCTAAAACCTTTGCTACGACTCCCTTTAACAGTACCTTACTAATCTCTTTTTTTCTAACGTTATTAGGTAAAAATTCTATTTCATCCCCAAGTTTTACATAATATTTATTCATCGTTATTTTAGATTTATTATCTTCGCACATAACTAAACCCCTTTTTTAATTCAATTATACAAAATAATCAGAATATTCTAAAGTGAATTGACTACTATATTTTTTTGTGACATTTTTCCTATTTAGCGAAGTAGTTTATAAATACATTAGAATACTTTTTTAATAAAACTTTTATGGTTCATTTAATTTTAGTATATGGGTATTTAATGTAATGAAAATTATGAGGTTTTCGTTGAAGAGTGAGTGAAATTAGATTAACTAAAAAAAGGGAAATTTTCGAATTAATATGTAATTAAAAAATATATTCCAAGTATTAAAAAAAGCAAGCTCCACTTTCGTTCATATCCTCTTTTATTTAAATAAACAGTTAGTAAATACATTGATATGCCCAATCCGGTTAATCAAAGTGAACTATGGAGTCTTATGTCAGGATTCTCTTCCTTTCCAAATAATAAATATACAAGATATGCTGCAAATACTGACCAAAAAGTGTAACAAATTTGCTTAGTTAAAGACCTTTTATTCATTGAGGAGACTCCTATTTTGTTTCAGGATTTTTCAATATAATTTAATTCATCATAAATTCGCTAAGATATTAATAAGTATAATAAGCCAAAAATGACTGGGATTAAGGTTATGTATCTTTCATTTTCCTTTTTATTAAGATAGATTGCGTTTAAAAATAGTGAAAATCCACTTAACATAAATGCTATTCTAGCTTTAAGTTTAAGATTTATAAAATCAGGGTCATTAAATCTGAAGTAGATTAAATAAATTATAAATACTATACAGGTTATGTAACAAAATATTCTTTTCCATTTATTCATAAAATTTCCTCCTTTAACCCGAATTTTTTCTCCTAAGAAAAGTTCACTCAAAATATTATTAGATAAATTATATCTCGGATTTAAATATTTAAGCCGAACAATAAGTGTATATTTTCTGAATTATTTATTCTAAAATAACTTTTTCTCAAAAACAAAAAGGACTGTTTTTTAAAACTGTCCCTGCTTAGTTTTTTACGTAGTTTTTAACAAAATAAAAAAAATCTTTTAATGAATTTTTTCTAACTTTATATTTCATATTTAGAAGAATTTGACTGAGAAGGAATTGAATGAGTAGAAATAATTTCATCCTTTTTCACTTTGATCCCATGTAAAAATCCACCATATGCAGCTGCACCATCAATACAAATCTTCGTCTTACAAGGAGAATACCAAATATCGAACTGTCCTTCAGTTTTGTGAAGAATAGATGTTGGAGTATGGCCGAATACAAATGTTTTATTTGTTTCATTTTTACCATAATGAAATTCATCACGAATCCAATAAAATTCTTTATCCTCAGTATCCTTCCAATCTGCAAGATTAAGGTTTACTCCAGCATGAACAAATACATAATCTTCCCATTCAAAATACAATGGTCTAGATTTTATAAAATTAAGCTCAGATTCAAATTCACTTTTCATTAATTGAGCTACTATATTAGGGTCTTTTCGATTAGTAATATCAAATTTAAAAAATGAATGAATTGTTTCAAGACCACCTTGTCCATAATAATAAGCTTGTTTTAATTCAGGCTCTTCAAGCCAATCTAATAACATTTGTTCATGATTCCCTAATAATACTACCGCTCCATAATCTTTTTCTAATTGTTGTGCTCTAACGAGGACATCATACGAATGCTCGCCACGATCTACTAAATCTCCGAGTAAGACTAATTGTTCTTTTTCTGGGTTCCATTCTTTTAGTAATTCCTCTAGCTCATTTATACTACCGTGAATATCACCGATGGCGAATACTATTTCTTTATCCATTATTACATCCCTTCCATATTACAAACTAATTTTTATTCACACTAAATTATTCGAATAATATAAATAGTTTAACAAAATGAATTTATTTTCGTAAGGTACTTATTCATTACATATCTAAAGCTGACTAAGGATAGTTTTTTTAAAAAAGGAAATAATGAAAAGGTAAAATTTTGGTTAAAGGGGATTTTGAAATGAATAATGAGGATAAAGAATTGAGTAATAGTGATTTTCATATTGCGAATTTAAGTAATGAAGCTAAAAGTAAAATTGAGAATTTGGAAGAGGAATTGGAAATTACTTTGGTTGCATATGATTGTAAGAAATGATGTTAATTCCTATGGTACTCTTTGAAGAGTGCCTTTTATTTTTTTACTTGCGATTTACTGTCTTATTTAAAAAAACACCTCTTAAGAGATGCTTTCATTCTATGAAAAATTACCAAGTTAATCAAACGGAGAGATATACTCGTCTGAATCTAGTAACCATGGACTATCTTCAGTCTCCTTCACTACAATTAATAATCTATAATTGATTCCAATTATACTCGGGACTAATTTTGGATCTTTCACATCAATATTTATTTTTGCGTAATACGCTTTAATTGCATAATAATCGTCTTGTACGCGACTAATTCCAAAATTTCCTGAGTTGGATATATCTATAAATTCTATAATAGTAGTTTGTTTTAAATTATCAAGATACTTTCTGGAAGATGGATTACCATAAAATGCGGTACTTGTTCCGCTTCTTTAACGGGTTCTTTTATAACATTTAATTCTTTTTTGTAGTTAATAATCTCACTCTGAGTAGGTTTATGAATCGGAATAAAAAGGTAAATTGAAATTATCATGATTAAGCAGAAAATAGAAGATATAAAGCAAAAGGGACTAATCTTCCTCATATTTTCACACCCCAATACTTTTGTGAAAACATTAACATATTAATCAACTGGAAAAACATTCAATATATTAAGAAAGTATGACAGTTAATTTATATTTACAACTTTATTCCTTTTATTGTAACAAATGCCCATAATGCATTCTAAACTCTAATGTTATATTGTAATTAATTGAATTCAAAATTTAGGGGGGATGTAGATGAAAATGCTCATAAAATTATGCTTAATTTCTATACTAGTTTTATTTGCAATTGTTAGTATCGTTTATACTACTTATGGGCCAAATAAGGTTATTGTTTCCAATGGTGAATATGAATATGATATTTCTAAAAAAGAAAATATTACTGCTTCAGCTAAACAATTATTTGTTGGAAGAGTAATTGAACAATTAGAGACAGAAACAGATGATGGAGGGCCATATACACCTTATAAGGTTATAGTCGAAAATAATTTAAAAGGAGAATTGGGAACAAATCAAGAAGTCATTGTTGAACAACGAATTGGTTATGATAAAAGTCAAAAAGCAATAATCAAAATGGAAGAAGAAGACAGTTTTTTAACACAAGATAGTTCATACGTATTTGCTACAAGTAATATAACAAACCATGATCGTTATAGAATAATAGTTCCAGTAAAAGGCAACGTCAAAATAAAAGATAAGAAGGAAAAGCATCCAAATGAATTAATTTTAAAAGAATTTAAAGAAGCGTTAAAGAAAAATAACGAAAAACGGAAAGATGAGATTTGATAAAGATTTTAGTAAATATAATAGTAATCCTTTTTTGACTAACTTCAATAAATGAGGTTATTATTTTGCAATTTGCTTCGCTTTTTGACAGTCTTTATATTGATAATACATTTATGATTTTTTCCTCTTTTATGTATTTTTTAATGTGATCAAGTATTAATATATAGTTGTTATTATTTTAAAGAACATTTGTATAAGTTATTATCAAGCCACTCCTTCTTAAATAAATTTTCCCTACATGTTCCCTAAACTGTAACATTTCCCCAAATATTTTTAGATTCAATGTGATATATTTTTAATCAGATAACTATTTATATAAACTTTAACTAACTAAAAAAAGGATCTTCTATTAAGACCCTTTTAGAAACATTAATGCATAACTATTTTTCGAATAATTCATCCATTAAATCGTTTATTTCTTTTTTTAGCTTTTTTGTTTTGTTTTCATCTATTACGAATTTCCCATTCGCCATATTAACTGCATCACCAGGAGAAATGGATTTTGGAAACAAGTTTTTAGGATAATCAGTCGTCGAACCATCTTCCAATTCGACTACAACAATGTTGCCCTCGATTCGGTCAACTATTCCTTTAATCTTCATATTATTTATCCTTCTTTACTGTTATCTTAGTTCCATCACTCGTTACGACTACATTACCATTTTTATCTGTACGATAGATCGTTGTTTTGTATTTCTTAAATCGATTCAGCGTTTCATTCGTTGGGTGACCATAGCTATTTTTTGCGCCTACACCAATTACAGCAAACTTCGGTTGAACTTTATCTAAAAATAATTGACTACTAGACTCTTTTGCACCATGATGCCCCACTTTTAAAACATCAGCTTTCAATAATTTTTTTGAGTTTACCATATCTTTTTCAGATTTGAATTCAGCATCTCCAGTAAATAAGAAACTATTTTTATTAAAAACAAGTCTTAATACTGCGCTCCAATCGTTAAGATCGGATTTTGGATATGCTTTTACTGGACCCACAAATTCAGCTGATACACCCTTTAGGTTTAATTTAACTCCAGCTGTTACTGGTTTAATTTTCAGATTTTGCTTTTTTACTGCTAATAGAAAATCTTTATATGCTTGAGTTGTATGCGATACGTTCGGAGCATATACATTTTCTACTTTATAAGCATTTAGTACCTCATCTAGCCCACCAATATGGTCTGCATCAGGATGTGTAGATATCAAAACTTCAATATCATCAACTTTTAGCTTCTTTAAGTAATTTACTACTATTTTACCCTTAGCTTTGTTTCCTCCATCAATAATGATGTCATCACCATTTGCAGTTTTAATATAAATCGCATCTCCCTGACCAACATCAATGAAATGTGCAGTTAAATTTTTCGAAACAGCTTTAGCTTCCTTAGGTTTTAATTGATATGTAATTCCCGCTAATAAAGCACTTGCTAGAATTATATTTACTATTTTCTTTTTCATGTTAAAAATACCCCTTACTATTAATATCGTGAATTGAATCAATTTTAGTAAATTAATTTAATTAGTAAATATCATGTGTTTCAATATGCAAAAAAAAGATAGTTTCCATTCATGGTTCTATCTTTTTTTATTGCTACAGAAAACTATCTTTCACATGCTATAAAATCATGATCACGATCGCTTTTTTTATTTGCGTCATATAAAGCTTTTGATACAAATGGTTTATATTTAGTTTTACCGCCTACGTTTTTAACAGATGAAGTACGAGCAACTCCACCTTTATAAACTTGGTTCATTTCCGTACAGTTTTTGAAAACTCTAACAGAAGCTGCGCTTGCAACATCATTTGAAGCAATTGAATAACTTTGAACAAGACCTATAGTAAGGATTCCGATAAGAAGTTTTTTCATAGTAGTTCTCCAATTCTATAATTTTGTTGTAACAAATGTAATCCAATTTTAATAGTAATTAAAATATATCTATCTATCAATAGTTTTTATCCTTTTTTAGTAAAAAATTACTTAAATAGTTTTATATTAATTCGTTGTTCTGCTAGACTAAACAGCCTCTCGTTATTTTATTAGTAAAAAAGTTCCTCCTTATTCGCAAATTTAGATATTCAATTAAATAGTAATAAAGTGCTACTACCAGTTCAAAGGAATCGGTTTTATTTTCTTCTTTAACTATTATTAGAATTTTGTTAAAAAAGCGGAAACACTTAAATAAGTGTTTCCGCTTTTTGTTTTTATTCAGTTTTAGATTACTATTTTGCTTATTTTTTCAGTGCACAAGCAACAGTTCTAAATAACTAAAAAAGGATTTAGCGTGATATGGCATATCGAACAAGCATACATATAAAATATTGATTCCCAAATTTCTCCAATCTCAATATACATAATCAATAAAATGTTACAGGAGGTTAGGAATGATTGTATTTAATCATGTAAATAAGTATTATGGCGATTTCCAAGTCTTGAAAGATATTAATCTAACAATCAATCAAGGTGAAGTGGTTGTTATTATCGGGCCATCTGGTTCGGGGAAAAGTACTTTGTTGCGCTGTATCAATCATCTAGAAACAATCAATGACGGTACACTCACCGTAAATGGAATATCAGTCGGTGATAAAACAACAGATATCAATAAGTTAAGGCGTAATATTGGGATGGTTTTTCAGCATTTTTATTTATATCCCCACAAAACGGTGCTTGAAAATATCACTCTTGCCCCTAGGAAAGCCCTTGGACAATCCGAAAAAGAGGCTAATGAAACTGCCAGACATTATCTGGAAAAAGTCGGGATATTAGAAAAGGCTGAATCTTATCCCTCCCAGCTATCCGGAGGCCAGCAACAACGTGTAGCAATCGCTCGCGGACTTGCGATGAAACCGGATATTATGCTTTTCGATGAACCTACCTCTGCACTTGATCCGGAAATGATTGGAGAAGTGTTAGATGTAATGAAGACTCTTGCTAGAGAAGGTATGACGATGGTTGTCGTAACACATGAAATGGGGTTTGCCAAAGAGGTTGCAGACCGGATCGTATTTATGGATGAAGGGCGAATTTTAGAAGAAGCAATTCCGGCTGAATTTTATGCGAATCCACGTGAGGAACGGGCTCGTTTATTTCTCAGCCGTATACTAAATCATTAATAGGAGGAAGTAAAATGTTTCTAAAAAAATTCATGAAAATTGCGTTAGTCACAACAACAGCCGCCTTGGTTCTTTCGGGTTGTGGTGGGGAAAAAGACTCAAAAGGTAAAAATGATGTACTTGCAAAAATTAAGGAAGATAAAAAAATTGTGTTTGGTGTAAAATATGATACTCGTTTATTTGGATTGAAAAATCCTTCTACAGGTCAGGTCGAAGGGTTTGATATTGATCTTTCCAAAGCACTTGCAAAAGAAATGTTTGGTAATGACGTTAAGCCTGAGTACATAGAGGTTACTTCAAAAACGAGGGTTGGCCTCTTAAATAATGGGAAAGTTGACGCGGTCGTCGCTACAATGACCATTAATGAAGAGCGTAAAAAAGAAGTAGATTTTACAGATGTGTATTTTAATGCAGGACAATCATTGCTTGTCAAAAAAGGTAGTAAAATTCACGGCCTTTCTGATTTGAAAAAAGGCACAAAAGTTCTTGCAGTTAAAGGCTCAACATCCGCTGTAAATATCCGAGAGAAAGCGCCTGAAACAACGGTACTTGAATTCGAAAACTATGCTGAAGCTTTTACAGCCTTAAAAGCAGGTAAAGGTGATGCCTTAACGACAGATGATTCAATTCTTTATGGTATGGAAGAAGAAGACCCTTCATTTGAATTAGTAGGTGGAACTTTTACGGAAGAACCTTATGGAATAGCTGTTAAGAAAGGCAATATACAACTTGTCGACGCGTTAAATAAAGCATTAAAAACCCTGAAGGATTCAGGAAAATACGATGAAATTAAAAATAAATGGATTAAAAATTAATTTTTGATATTATCGTCGTGATCAGCAGAGTCCGTATTTTTACGGACCTGTTCATCCTGATTATTAGGAGGAAATCCTTTGATTGATTTCTCGATTCTAACAGATCATATGGAGTATTTTTTAGAAGGTTTAAAAGTAACCATTTTTACTAGTTTGATTGCTTTATTATGTAGTTTTCTATTAGGAACATTAATTGCAGTCATGCGAATTGCACCAATTAAACCACTAAACTGGTTAGGTTCGGTATATGTTGAATTTATTCGTAATATACCTGTGCTAGTTATCGTATTTTTCACTTACTTAGCTGGAAGCTTTAGTGGGATGATCGCAGGAACAATCGGATTGACGATCTATACAGCCGCCTTCATTTCCGAAGCAATCCGTGCTGGTATCCTATCTGTTCCAAATGGACAAATGGAAGCAGCACGCTCGACAGGTCTGAGTTACGGACAGGCAATGAGATTCATTATACTTCCCCAGGCTATAAAAATTGTAATCCCCCCTCTTGGTAACCAATTTATTAATCTAGTTAAAAACTCATCACTTTTAGCAGTCGTAGCTGGTGGAGATTTAATGTATCAAGGTGATCTAATCTCTGCAATGACATATGTAACGTTTGATACTTATATTTTTGTAGCCTTATTTTATTTGGTCTTAACGATTCCTTTAAGCCTTGGAGTAACATATTTAGAAAAACGTTTGGCTAGAAGTAATTAAGGAGGTGCATCAATGGATTTTTTAGCTCCGTTTACTGAAGTATACACACTAGACCATCTAAAGTTTTTGCTAGAAGGATTTTGGGTCACACTTAAAGTTGCTGGAGTCTCAATTATACTTAGCTTCATCGTTGGTGGACTTATTGGCACTCTTAGATATACGAGGATTCCCGTTGTTACTCAATTACTAACCGCGATTGTCGAGACGATTCGAAACCTACCTCTACTACTCATTATTTTCTTTACTTATTTTGCCTTACCCGAAATCGGCATCGAGATGAAAATAACAACCGCAGCCATAGCAGCATTAACTGTTTTTGAGTCCGCAATGATTTCAGAAATCATCCGAAGTGGATTAAACTCAATCGAAAAAGGACAAATTGAAGCAGCGCGTGCGTCGGGACTAAATTACATCCAAACACTGCACCATATCATCCTACCTCAAGCCCTTAGAAGAATGGTTCCGCCATTAGTAAGTCAGTTTATTTCTCTACTTAAGGATACATCGCTAGCTGTCGTTATCGCATTGCCGGATTTATTGCATAATGGACAGATTATTTATGCGCAGAAGGAATCATATGTAATTCCAGTAATGGTGATTGTTTCGTTGATGTATTTTATTGTTAATTATGCTTTGTCATTGGTTGCTCGAAGATTTGAAATTAAGCAGATTTAGGAAATCCGGTTCTTTAAATGGTCCGGATTTTTTATTTTAGATGGAGAGATTAATAGAAATCTACCATAAATAATGGTAATAAAACAAAAAATGTGTACAGATTTAGCTGTACACATTTTTTTGTTTTATTACTTATTCTCTACAACATGTTTTAATAGAATTCTTTCTTTAAATCCTCCACGCTCTTCTTTCTTTTGAAGTCTTACTTTCTCAATTTCTTCAACTGTAATTCCTTTCGTTTCAGCTAGAGCATAAAGCACCTCTAATATATCAGCTATTTCTCCTATTGTTTCTTCAGGAGTTGCGTTGTATAACTCTTCAAGCTCTTCATTTAATTTCTCATTTAATTTTATGATATATTCTTTTTCATCTAGGACTTCTGTCTCATAGTCGCTTCCAGATTTAGATATAACTGCCGGAATTTTATCCCTTACTAGTTTGTTATAGTATTTAATAGTCATTATGTACTCTCCTTTTCAGCTAAAGAAAAAATGCGTACAAATATTTCTGTACACATTTTAATTTTTTGAATAAAAACATTATTCTTGTCTTATTAAATTTATAGCTTAATTGAACCATACTTTTTTTGTAATAAACTAACATCACTTTGCTCATTTACAATGTGCATTTTCTTATGGCAATTTGGACAAAGTGCTACAGTATTTTCTATAGAATCTTCGCCACCTTTTGATAACCACTCGATATGATGAGATTCTAAATATGGTTCACCCATTTTATTTTTGAATGGTGCAGGTTGATTGCATAGATCACAAGTTCCGTTTGCGCGGCGTTTTGTAAACTCAGCAATATACGGGTCTCGTTCATAAGTTGTTGAACTCGTTGTTCTTGAACTTGGCTTTTGACTTGCTTCTTTTGCTTTGTTTTTTAATTCCTCCATTGATAATTTAGCGGCTTCTGCTTCTTTATCTTTTTGGTTTTCATCAATAATTACTTTTTTAATAAACTGATCTGCCATAGGTTGAACTGGAAAGATCCAAACTAATCTTTCACTTTTATCCTGCCCTTTTTGAGTAGCTTGATATGGATCTGCAACTAATTTAACTTGTCCAACGAAAGTATAGTTTCTAGACTTATAAGATTCGAATAAGTATACATTAACACCATTAATATTACTTTCAAGTAATGTTTTATTTTGACCAAAATTAATGTCTTGATCATCATTTTGCCCCATACCTGTATAATGTAATATGTTATTGTACCACTTATCATCATACATTTTTGTATGATCAGAAAATATTACTAAAGTGTTTGTTACATGTGATCTTCTCATACCACCTTGATTTGAAATAGCAAAAATTTGAACCAAATCATTATTAGTAAATACTGAACCAATTTCTAAACTATCAATTTCACTTTGCTTATTCTCTATCCATTGTTCAACTTCAGCAAGATCATAATTACCACTAGAATGAATAGGCATTCCAGATTCGACCATTCTCTTTAAAACGTAAGTTGAAAATACTCTTTTAGGGTATTTTTTTCGTAATGTTGCTATTAATTCTTTATGTCCAATCATTAAAAACACTCCCCCATACTAACCTTGTTTAACTTAAATATCCCCAGTCCCAATAACTCGAATGAAAATTCAGAATATAAAAAATACCCACTAATTATTTTACGATAGTATTCTAAATTTGTACATTTTGTGAACTTTTTTACAAAATAATACAAATAAAAAAGTAATGATTTCTCATTACTTTTTAAAATTTCCAATATCAAAATCATCAAGGGCTGATTAGAGCTTTACAAGGTATAGTTCTTGAGTAAGGAAGTTATATTATCTTTATTTATTATTTCGATTAACTCTTTGAGAGTAAACAAATAAAAGGCGCTCTTTTTAAAAGAACGCCTTTTTACTATTTTATTAGTTTTTCAACTGTTGGTACATCTGCAGGTGCCCATTCCAGTTTTTGTAGATTTGAAAGTTCAACCCATTCTAATGTAGCGTGTTCTTTAGCAACTAGTTTTCCACTAATAATTTTAGCTTCGTAAGTTAATAGTTCTACAATAATTTCAGGATATTCATGAACAACCTCTTCAATAAGTTCTCCGACATTAATTTTACATCCTAATTCTTCATCGATTTCTCGAATTAAGGCATCTTCTGGTTGTTCATTTTTCTCGATTTTCCCTCCTGGGAATTCCCATAGATTGGGCAGGCTCATATCTGCTGACCTAAGGGCACAGAGTATTTGGTTTTGATTGTTTCGGATTACTGCTCCTACTACTTTTATTTGTTTTTTCAATTTTATCATCCTTAGATATTGATTTTTTCTAAATTATACTTTTTAAGAGATGATAAATCTATTTAAAGTTTGATTACTTATTTCTAATTGTCTTTTGTAATAGTAAAAAATAGCAATGACCCCTACCCTGTCAAAGTAGAGGTTATTATTTATTCAAAATTTGACAATTTGATAAGAATATAAAAAACAGATCCTATAATATACAATGAAACTGATTTAAATATGTAATAAACCTTTCTATTCCCTAGAAAATTTACCTCATACCCAACTCATCCACCAACACTAGAAAACCGCTGCAAATCCCGATTCTCCCCAATCATAACCAACACATCCCCCGCTTGAACCACCTCATCCGGAGAAGGAGAAATATTAACAACCCCATTACTCTTAATCGCAATTACAGTTAAATTAAACTCAACCCTAATATCTATATCCTTAATACTTTTCCCTACCATTTGTGAAGGTACTTTGATTTCTTCAATGCTGTAATTTTGGGCAAGTTCGATAAAATTTAAGACATTTGGGGACATGAGCTGGTGGGCTACTCGTTCTCCCATATCTTTATCAGGATAGACAACCCAATGAGCTCCGACTTTTTTTAGTACATCTCCGTGACGTTTATCTAAGGCTTTCGCTACGATTTTGTTAATTTTTAACTCACTTAAGACTAGGGTTGATAAGATACTTGATTGCATATCATTTCCGATTGCTACGATGACAGTTTCGAAATTTCCAATTCCTATTTCTCTCAAGGCTTCTTCATTCGTTGAATCGGCAATTACAGCATGTGTAGCGATATCGGCAAATTCATTTATACGGTTTTCATCAAGATCAATTGCCAATACTTCATTTCCGTGATTCATTAATGTGTTAACAATGCCCGATCCGAATCTTCCTAGTCCAATGACTGCATATTGTTTGTTCATGATTGCATCGCTCCTCTAGATGAAAAATTATCCGATTGTGATTTTTCCTTTTGGGTGTTTGAAAGGATCTGAATGTCTTCGAATTGCAACTGCAAAAGCAATGGTTAATGGACCTACTCTTCCCGCAAACATCGTTAAGATAATGAGCATTCTTCCAAATGGCGTTAAGTCAGGAGTCAATCCCATGGATAGGCCAACCGTTGCGAACGCGGATGTTGCTTCAAATAGAATCATTAAAAAGTTTTTACCGTGCTCAGAAATCGTTAAAAGCATGGTAACTGTTATCACTAAAATCAGACCACTTACCATGACTGTCAGTGCCTTAAAAATCGTTTCATACATTACTCTTCTTTTAAAAAATACAACATCTTCTTTTCCTTTAATCTGTGACCGAACTGCTCCTAATAAAGTAGCAAATGTAGTCGTTTTAATCCCACCCCCAGTAGATCCTGGAGAAGCTCCGATAAACATAAGAATCGTAATAATAAACAGACTCGGTTGTGTTAAGTCAGGAATATTAAGCGTATTGGAACCTGCAGTCCTTGGCGTAACAGATTGATATAATGACCCTAAAAACTTTCCAGACATTGATAATGGTTGAATCGTTTTTGGATTATTGAATTCAAACAGAAATATTAGAACAGTTCCTATTACTAGTAGCCAAGCACTTGTATAAAGAACTACTTTTGAATGTAAAGATAGACGTCGAGTTTGTTTGTATTCATATAGCTCGTTCATCACAATGAAACCAATTCCACCTAATGTGATCAATGCACAAACTACGATTGTTACAAGAGGATCCTCAACATAGCCAGTTAAGCTACTAAATTCGCCCATTAAATCAAAGCCTGCATTATTAAAATTTGAAATGGAATGGAATATTCCATAATAAATCGCTTTTGAAAGTGGCATATCGAAAGCAAATCGAATGGCCAATAAAATCGCACCAACTAATTCAATTACTACTGTAAAAACAAGAATTCTTTTCACTAAGCGGACAATTCCTGCGTAGGTCATATTATTTAACGCTTCTTGTAATAATAAGCGTTCTTTTAAGGAAATTCTTTTTCCTAATAAAACAGCAAAAAAAGTCGCAAACGTCATAAATCCTAAACCACCAACTTGAATGAGAGACAAAATTACTAGTTGTCCGAACAAAGTGAATGTAGTACCGGTATCTACTACCACAAGTCCCGTTACACATGTTGCTGATGTAGATGTAAATAATGCATTTAACCATTTCAGACCATTCCCATCAACAGTGGCTAATGGAAGTGTAAGTAAAAACGCACCTAATAATATGATAAGAGCAAAACCCATTACTAAAACTTTTGAAGGATCTAGTGAACTTAATGGCTTTTTATTCATTCATGAATCATCCTCACTTTTCTCCTTATTTTTATATAGAACTCTTCTACAATTAATTTCATTTATAGAGTGCCCATTGAAAATGTTTTATAATTGTTTCTTGGGATAATAATTAATATTTCAGATGTAAAGGGGCAACTCTAAAATTATTGAAGAGAGTTAAAAGGAGAAATAAAAATGGAATCGCATGTTATGAGCGTTGTTCAACAAAATTTATATATTATTACGCTTGTCCTAATTGTAGGATTAATCGCTATAAAATTATCAGAATGGATAAAGATTCCGGATGTAGCAATGTTTATGATTGTAGGGATCCTACTTGGTCCTTCCTTGTTAAATTTCATTAGAATAGCGAATGATTCGGTTGCTAATCAATTTATCATCACACTCGGATCAATTTTAATTTTGTTTGAAGGTGGAAGAGCGATTCACGTTTCAGTCCTAAAAAAAGTATGGATCACGATTTCCCTTTTATCGGTTTTAGGTGTAATCGTAACGGCTGCAGTTGTAGCGATAACTGCTTTCTATTTATTACATATACCAATGTTGTATGCATTGTTACTTGCATCCGTTATTGCTTCTACGGATCCTGCGACTTTGATTCCGGTCTTTAAACAAATTACAATTCGTGAAAAAGTAAGACAAACGGTTGAAAGTGAATCGGCTTTTAATGATGCAACCGGGTCAATTTTGGCATTTACATTACTAGCAATCATTCAAGGACATGCCCAATTATCAGTGGCATCTAGTATATGGAGTTTCGTTAGAGAAGCTGGTGGCGGGATTTTAGTTGGAACAATCATCGGTTTTCTAGGTGTTTTATTTACATCGGAACATAATTGGGGACATTTAAGAAAATATAGTACAATCATTAACTTGGTTGTAGCGATTAGCTCTTATTTGCTAGCAGGCTCTATTCACTCTAGTGGATTTATGGCTACCTTTACAGCTGGGCTTATTTTAGGTAATCCGGACTTATTTCGTTTACATATCTCAGAAGAAACCAATTCTCCTGTTTATCACTTTTCAGAATCGATTACTTTAATAATGAGGAAACTAATCTTTATTTTATTAGGTACTCAAGTTGATTTCCGTATCTTAAAGGAGTTCTGGGTACAAGGGATTTTAATTGTTCTTGTATTTATGTTCATTGCTCGACCACTAACAGTACTAGCCTGTACCTTGCCTGATCGTAAGGCGAAATGGAAATGGAATGAAATTGTCTTTATGTTCTGGGTCCGTGAAACTGGCGTCATTCCTGCCGCTCTTTCCGGTATGATTGTTGCAGCTGGAGTTAAATATTCAAGTGAAATCACTTCAGTCACATTTATCGCCATCTTAATGACGATTCTGATTCAAGCAAGTACAACAGGTTATGTAGCTAAAAAGTTAGGGATTACGATTGATGAACCTAATCATGGGATGAAAAAAGCAGTAGACATCAAATAAACTGATCACAAAAAAACCTTTAATCGATATAAGATTAAAGGTTTTCCCTCTATTAATTATAAGCCAGTTCCTTCTCCACTAAACCAAGCACTTTTGCTGTAGAAGTATGAATCTCCTCAAAAAACTCTGGATTGTCCATTAGTGAAACGCCATACGAAGGAATCATCTCCATTATTTTCGGTTCCCATTCCTTCATATATTGTGGGAAGCATTTTTCTAAAACTTCAAGCATAACGTGAACCGCTGTCGAAGCTCCTGGTGAAGCACCTAATAACGCAGCGATTGAACCATCTTTCGCATGAATTACTTCCGTACCAAATTGAAGAGTTCCTTTTCCTGCTTCAGTATCTTTAATAACTTGTACTCGTTGTCCAGCTACGACAATGTCCCAATCCTCGCTTTTAGCGTTCGGAATAAACTCACGTAACTCATCAATTCGTTTTTCATTTGATAACATAACTTGCTGGATAAGATACTTTGTCAGAGCCATTTCTTTTACACCTGCTGCAAGCATCGTCATAACATTATTCGGTTTAACAGATCCAATTAAATCAAAATTAGAACCTGTTTTTAAGAATTTAGGTGAGAAACCTGCAAAAGGTCCAAACAATAATGATTTTTTGTTGTCGATATATCTCGTATCAAGATGTGGAACAGACATAGGTGGAGCACCGACTTTAGCTTTTCCGTAAACTTTAGCATGATGTTGCTCTACAACCTCTGGATTATTACATACTAAAAACAACCCGCTTACTGGGAATCCCCCAACATGTTTTGACTCTGGAATGCCTGTCTTTTGTAATAAAGGTAAGCTTCCGCCTCCACCACCAATAAAGACGAATTTTGCAGTATGATATTCAATATTACCACTATCAATATTATGAACTTTTAATTCCCAAGACCCGTCACTTGTACGTTTAATATCTTTAACAGTATGTTTGTAGTTGATTTCTACATTTTTACTTTCCAAGTGCTCAAATAACATTCTTGTTAAAGCACCAAAGTTAACATCTGTACCTGAGTCAATTTTAGTTGCTGCGATTGCCTCATCCGAAGTACGACCTTCCATGATTAATGGAATCCATTCCTTTAGTTTTTCAGGTGCATCCGAAAATTCCATTCCTTGAAACAATGGATTGTTTGAAAGTGCTTCAAAACGTTTTTTCAAAAACGATACATTTTCATCACCTTGTACTAAACTCATATGAGGAATAGGTTTAATAAAATCTTGTGGATTGCTAATTAAATTATTTTTCACAAGATATGACCAATATTGTCTAGAAAGCTGAAACTGTTCGTTAATTTTTATCGCTTTACTAATGTCGATTGATCCATCCTCTTTTTCATTTGTATAGTTTAGCTCACATAATGCAGCATGCCCCGTCCCTGCATTATTCCATTCGTTAGAGCTTTCTTCTCCTGCATTTGCTAATTTTTCAAACACTGTGATTTCCCATTCAGGTACTAACTCTTTCAGTAAAGATCCCAAAGTCGCGCTCATAACTCCGGCTCCAATTAAGATAACGTCTGTTTTTTTCTGTATGTTGCTCATTATTATCCATCCTCATCCCAAATATTTGCTTAAAAGAGTAGGCGCTCCTGCTCGGGTATACAAAAAGCAAAGTGCCAACTAGGAATACAATTTTTCTGTTTCAAATTGAAAATATTATAAGTATATCATCTATTTTATTACAATCTAAAAAATAGTATAACACATTTGATTTAATTATTTAATATTAGTATATCACATTTTAACGTTAGTTTTTAGAAAAGAAAATCTAAATTAAAGATATTTAATCTTTCAATTTCATCACCCACATATAGGCAAATGCATATATTGCTAATCAATATATAGCCTAAAAAGGGGTGAATTTTATGCACGTCGACTTAACTGCCATTCACTGGCTTTATGTAGCATTTATAGGTTTAATTATTTTATTTTTAATTTTAAGACGTGACACAAGCCTAGTTTGCCTTGTAGGAATCTTTCTATTAGGACTAGTAGCAACACAGTCACTAACTAGTTCCGTCAGCATCTTGTTCTCAAGTTTCATATACGCCATCACAGAATTACTTTCAACCATATTGGTTATCTCAATTATCGTTTCAATGAGTAAAGCACTAACTGATAGCGGTGTACACCAAGCACTCATCAGTCCATTTACAAAAGTAATGAGAAACGCTACATTAGCATATTGGACAATTGGGATCGTTATGATGGTTGTATCATGGTTTTTCTGGCCATCTCCGGCTGTTGCACTAATTGGTGCAGTATTACTGCCAGTAGCATTAAGAGTTGGTTTACCAGCATTAGGTGTAGCAATGGCAATGAACTTATTCGGGCACGGTATCGCTCTTTCTTCAGATTACGTTATCCAAGGTGCACCAAAACTAACTGCCGACGCAGCTGGCATTCCAGTTTCTGACGTCATTCACGCTAGCATTCCACTTGTTATCGTTATGGGTGTAGTGACAACTGTAGTTGCTTTCTATTTCTTAAAACGAGATATGAAAAATGGTCTCTTACCAGTAGAAATAACTGAAAACGATTCCAAAACTGAGGAATATCTTCTTTCTTCAACACAACAAAAATGGATGGCCGCTCTGATTTTCATCCTATTTGCAGTCGATATTTGGGCAATGGTCCATTTCAACTTACAAGGTGGAGATGCAACAGCATTAATCGGAGGAACTTCACTCATCATCCTATCAATTCTTTCAATGCTCGGACATAAAAATAAAGGCTTTGAAGAAGTTACAAACTATTTAATCCACGGCTTCAAATTCGGATTCAAAGTATTTGGACCAGTCATTCCAATTGCAGCCTTCTTCTATCTTGGTGATAGTGGGTTTACTGCAATTATCGGTGATTACTTACCAAAAGGATCACACGGAATCGTAAATGATTTAGGATTCGCATTAGCACACTCAGTACCAGTAAACCCTGGCGTAGCAGGAGTGACATTAACAACTGTTGGAGCTATTACAGGGTTAGATGGATCAGGTTTCTCTGGCATTTCACTTGCAGGATCTGTTGCTTCGTTATTTGCAACAGCAATTGGTCATGGGGTTGCAACACTTACAGCTATGGGGCAAATTGCAGCGATCTGGGTTGGTGGCGGAACATTAATCCCATGGGCGCTAATTCCTGCCGCGGCTATTTGTAATGTTAGTCCGTTTGAATTGGCTAGGAGGAATTTGTTACCGGTGTTGATTGGATTGGTTGTTACTACTGTTGTTGCGATATTTTTGATTTAAGATTTAATTAAATAATATAATACGAGATACTTATAAAAGTATCTCGTATTTCCGATTATCGACAAAAAGGGGTTCAGAATGATCTTATTCCGAACCACTTTTGTCATTTTTTATATTTTAAGTGAGAATAGACTTTTATTATCCTCATGGTCCGTGATTAATGAATCTGTCAACACCATAAAATCTCGACCTTACAGTCTTTCGATTTACCGTTGTCATATGAAAAGAACTCATACTTTTTCGAAATATCATCTTTTATATTACGTTCTTATTTATTTTTGTTTTCTAATTTTTTTACATATTTAGCACAATACACCATTCCCCAAATACTAGCAACGATACCTGCTAAAAGAATTATATTAAATAAAGTACCTTCCATGCCGATCACCTCATTTATCTTTTATCGTAACACCATACATCTGAAATAAAATAGTTTTAGACTGTGACTGAATACATTTTCTCGAATTCATTCGGCGTAAAATAGCTAAGAGTACTTTTCTTTTTTCCATATACAATAATCTTTATATATTATATTTTATGCTATTCTAGTAAAAAGTTTATTTCAATTTTGAATTTTATGGTTTCATATTTAAAACTAGAATTTCACAAAATATACCAGCAAAGCAAAATTTTAATAAAATAATTTTGTTAAAATTGAATTATGCACGATAGAACGGCATCAGCTGGTGATACCAAAACTGAATACACGGAGTGTTGAAAATGAAAAAATACTTAATCTATAACACATTAATAGAAGGAAGCTACCTAGTTTTATTGATAGTAATGTTTATTAATTTTTCATATGAACCCATTACATTTAAATATATATTAATAGGTTCATTACTCGGGATATTTTTGTGTTTTATTAACTTAAAGAAAAATCATCCAAAATATACTAAAAAATAGTAAAAAAAGGAGAAATGCAGATTATGGATGAGAATATTTTCCTAAAGGAAGAGAAAGCTTTTCCCTTGTATAGAATACTATCTATTTCCTCAGGGATGCAGTTTTTCTTTATTATGTTAAATACACGTTTTACCATAGATGACATCGTTAATGTCATAGTATCATGTTTATTTTTATTAAGTTACTTAATTATCTTTATAATAATGCCTCGAACTAAACGAAACTATCAATATATTATTTTAAGTTTTTTATTATTTTTATGTGTATTAATAATAGGGATTGGAGGCCTTATATGTTAATTCTTAAATGTAGTTTTAGTATATCAATAGTTGAAGTATATCAATATTAAGTTTAACAAACGTATCTAATATGAAATACAACATATCAAATAAGGACTCACGCTTACTTCTATTAATGGATATATCCATGTATTTTGTAACCTATTGAAAATGTTTGTGAGCTAATATTGGCGTTGATATGACAGCAAAGCAAGTAAACACATAAATAGTAATTATGATAAGTCCAATTAACTTTCTAGTCATATATAATTCCTCGTGTTCTATGTATGTATTCTGATACTGATTTTCTTTTCATTACTTAATAAAACCCTCTGCTTTCTTTTTAGAAAATCCAGTAAAAATTAAACATGTAATAAATGCAACTGTAGTAACTACTATAGCTATTGCTAATCCGATAAAACTCATAAAAGTATCTTCACCAGGATAAGAAGGTTTTAAATTTACTATCTTATATAAGAATATTAAAGACATGATTACATAAAAACTACTACCAACTAATCCTAGGATAATCCGATTTTTGTTTGTACCTTGCCATGCATTATTAATAATGATCCACATATAAACACTTCCAATGACAGCAAAAAGCATTACAAACAAATGTAGAAAAGGAATTAAAAGAAACATAATTAGATAAATACATAGACATGAAATAAAAAACAAACTAGCATTCATGCCAAACAAGAATAATCCTGATTTCCACTTATTTTGAAACCAATTAGCATTTTGCAGCTTGAGTACAAGATTGTTATTTTCTCCACCCATTTGCATTAACTGATTCTTAGCAATTATGATAATTAACACCACTAATGGAATGAATAATAAAAATAAAGTTAATGACATTTAGATCCTCCAATGTGTAGACTTCTTTCTAATAATAAAATGAAATATTTCCCAGTTGCTTAAAAATGTGAAAATTTCATATTTAGATAGCAAAAAAAGCCCTTAAAAAAGGGCTCACAATCAATTCCATTCCATATTCAACAATCTCTTTACCTTCTCAACTTCAGTCTTTCCACTATCCTTATCAACTAGAGAAGTATACAAATGAGGAATGACCAACTCCGCTCCATTCTCTAAACATGTCTCAACAATCACCTGAACATTCTCCATATCAATCCCACCAGTCGGTTCAAAAACGTTAATCCCAGCATCAACTGCTGCTCTTACCATTGCCGCTACTTCATCCAAACGATTCACAGCATCAATCGGATAAAACTTAACTGAATGAACGCCAATTTCTGAAAGCATTGATGCTGCCATGTCACATGATACTTTCTCACGTTTTTCATAGCTTGAAGGACCAGTTGAAATAATAACTTTCCCTACTTCACCCGATGGTTCAATCAAAGCATTTACAATTGTATTTTTAGAATCTACTTGTTCCATTCTTCCAAGTGTATAACCAGCAGCTGGGAATACTTGATTAATATGCTTTGGTTTAGTAATCGATGATACATTTGCAACCATCTTCCACATGCTTGGGTCACCGGCACCAAGTCCAACTGAAACATGTACGCCATTTTCTTGATATGCTTGAACGTGTGCTATCGCTGCTTCTTCAGATTCAAATCCCTTCATCATCACACCGATTAAAACGCGATCTCCGCCGATTTCTGCAATTTCTTTTGCATTTTCTAAGTCTTTTGCAAGTACGTTGAAAATTACTTTTTCTTTCATTTATTTCACCTCAGCTAGTATTCTTTTAATCTCATTTGCTATGATTGTTTCTTGTCCTTCGAGCAGTGGACGGGGATCAACTGATAAAATTCCAATATTGACGTAATGATGTCTTAAATAAATGGCAGGGTTCCCAGATTCAAGTTTATGTAAAAGCGATTCCGCATCGATTCCAGCTTTTGCTGGATTCACTTCGATTTGTGCCCGGTAAATTGCTCTCCCTGCTTCATCTTGTTTAATCGAACAAGATAAACCTTCAATTTCATTTAATGAATTGCATAAGCTAGTCATCCGCTCGATTTGTACTTCTACATGATCTTCTTTAAATGGGTACTCATTTAGTGCAGTAATCAAGCCAGTAATATTTTCTTTTCCTACCTTCATTGCTCGCCCAACACCTTTATATTGTTTCCGGCAAGCTTCCATCAGCTCTTTTTTTCCACAAATGAAACCTGAAGTTGGCCCTTCTAACGCTTTTCCTCCACTATAAACCGCAATGTCAGCACCCATTTTTATATACTTTTTAAAGTCCTCTTCCGCTGCAGCATCAATGATAAATGGAATCGCATGTTTCTGTGCAATCTCGATCATTTTTTCAACTGATACCATACCTTTTTGAACAGCATGATGTGATTTTACGTAAAAGATTGCCGCCGTTTTATCTGATATCGCTTCTTGTATATGATCCACTTCTACCTTATTTGCATTACCAACTTCAATGACTTTTCCTCCACCAAGACGAATCATTTGGTCGATACTTCCACCGAAATGTACTTGATGTCCTTTTTGAATAATAATCTCGTTTTTTAGGCCATCTGAATTGGGCATTTTTTCAATTAAAGATAATTTTTTTCCTGCTATAACGGCTGCAGTTGAAATGGCTATACCCGCAGCTGCACTACTTGTAGGACAACCATCTTCTGCACCTGTATGTTCTGCAATGACTGTTCCTGCATATTCGATTAATTGATCGATTTCAACATAATCCTGAGTTGCATTTTTTACTGCTTCAGCAATCTTGTCAGTAACCGCTGAAGCTCCTAAAGCAGTCATCTTTCCACTAGCATTAATGACTTTTCTTAAGCCTAATGATTCATATATCCCCATGTTTTACACCTCATTGTATCGGTATTGGAAAGAATGCTCCTAACAGCATTGCACCTAAAATTGCACCACCAGCAACTGGTTTTTTCCATGCATAGAAAATTGCTGCGCCTATAACTGATCCAACTCCAATTGGGATGGATGCTGAGCAAGCTGAAATAATAATTAATGGCCCTAAAAAGCGACCTGATGCATTACCAGCACCCATCATTACATCTGCACCAAAAGTTGAATTAGATTGTTTAACAGTAAACTTACGAATTCCAATAATGATATACCCGGTTACAAGACCTAAAACTGCACCAGTAATTAATGAAAGAGCAAATGAATCAATTGGTGCTGTAATACCCGCCCCTAGTAAAACTGCCGGTACCCCAATTCCAATTCCCGTCTGAATGGCTCCACCAATATCTAAAATTCCGACTAGTGACCCTTCTAATACACGAGCAAATAAGAAACTCGCACCGAAAGCTGCTGCAGCGCCGTATCCTGCTCCTTCAATACCTGCCTGAAGCATTGCGACGATTGCAACATCATTAAATGCACCAATTTTATAGACATAATACATATGTGTCCCAGCAAACACTCCTGCAGATAATAGGGCTACAAATATCGGAAATGACCAATCCGCATACCAAAAATTCTTTTGGAGACTGACTTCATTTTTATTATTTACTACTTCAGTACTCATTTATTTCACCTCTAATCCAAGCATTTTATGAAGATTAATTAACCAATTTGGTACATCTAAATTAAATCCTCTTATGAAATTAATATCGAAGCCTCGGAAGAAAGCACTACATACAAATAAAATAATGACCGATGTTAATAAAGTTTTGGTTACCTTATTCCAACCATTTTCGTCGACACCTTTACCAATTAAGATCCCAAGAACAACACCGGGTACTGCATTTCCCATTACAAGGTGAGCAATTCCACCAAAGATTGTTCCCCACATACCAGAACGTTTTCCAGCATCCAATGCTGCTAGCCAGAAGATAACAGGCATGACCGGATTAATTAATAAATTTGCTGCTGGTACTAGTACTTTTAAAGCTATTGCTTGAAGTGATTCAGGAATTGCTGAAGCTGTTGAGTTCAAAAAAGTTACAACTAAGACACCAATAATTGCTCCTGCAATGGCCATTTTCTTTGGATTATGCAAAGTGTCTTCTGGTTTTCTACCTTTTCGCATTAATACAGCCGCTGCCCAGTTTGGAATAATTCGATGATCAACGTCTTGTGTAAACGCACCAGCACCTACTGAGGAAGCCCATGCATTAAAGAAAAATCCTAATCCGAATGAAAAATGTGAAGCTGCATCTCCTGCACAAGCATTTAACTCACCCAATGTACGAAACGCACCCATTCCTTGTACCTTTGGAGCATGAAACATACGAGCTGCACCAGCACCTACACTCAAGCCAACTAGAGCTCCAATAATGATCGACTTAAATATAATTTCAACCATTTCCATAAAATCCACCGCCTATCTCATTGATTGCTGTCCACCTAATATTGAATTCATTACACTATTTGATTGTTCGACTTGTTCAAATTGAATTTTATCTACTTCAAGGATAAAAAGATTTACATCAACATCCAGTACAACCTTATATTTTTGTCTTTTGCGCGGAAAGAAAATGAACAGAAAACGTTCTGTGTACGTCAATTCTTTCGCTTCAATTACTTCTACATGTAAAGGCTCGATTCGAATGATCATTCCTTTTTGCTCTGAAAGTATTTTTTTCTGTATATTTCCTAACGCGATACTGATTGCTTGTTCTTTTGTGTTTCCTACTCCTTCAACACAAACCGTTTGTTTTAACGTTTTTTCCATCGGTCTATCCTCTTACTTTCAGGAATGCTTCAGTTATTCTTTTTCCTAGTTCTTCTACATCCATAAACCCAAATCCTAGTACCTTCTTACCTTCTTGAATTGCAGTTATCCCCTCTTCAATAGAGCGCATTCCATAATGAGCTGGATAGCCATATTTTGACTGAGCAGTAATTGCCCCTGCTCCTCCACTTCCACAAAATGAGATTCCTAAGTCAGCATTTTCAGCTTTCATTACGTCACCTAATTTCATATCTGCACCAAACCCATCTATTACAATCGCTTTTCCACCTGCTGCCTCAATTCCTTTTGCAACATTTTGACCTTTCCCTAAACGATCTCCAATGACGATAACCACTTCGCTCATTTTAGTAACCTCCTTATAATGAATGATTCATTTTTGCAGCTTCAAAATGAATTGAAAGCAAGTATTTTTCATCTACATGTAAATTTGGCAACATCATACATATTTTTTCTGCTAGATTAATTGATTCGAGTGAAACCTCATTAAACAAATTCACATCAATCGGTGCAATTTGCTCCTTATGAATCGATCGATAAACCATTGCTGATAGATGTGATGTTAATGATAGCCATTGTGTATCATTCATCTTAACTTTCTCTTCTATTAATAAGTTTTGAGTATTGATCAACAACTCTTTACAAATTATCGCATTCCCACTTTTTTGAAGAAGAACTTCAATTTGTTCTTCCATCCCTTGTTTACTCATTTTTTAAAAACAACCTTTCCTTCTCTGATCGTCAAATTCGGTTTTAGTAATTTTTTACAATGTAATTCTTTTCCTTCAGAGTCAATTAAAGTTTCATTTCCATCAATAATTTCAAATACAGTTACATCTGCTCTAGTACCAACCTTGAATGTACCTTGGTCAGAAAGACGGATTGTATTTGCAGCATCCTTTGTTACCTTTTTAACAAGTACTTCTAACGGATAACCAAGTTCAAGTAGTTTAGACATTGTTTGCATTAAACTACCAACTGGTTTTTTATAATTTTTAAGATAAATATCTGTACTGACTGTAAATGGATAGTTATATTTCGATTTAAACTTTTTTAAAGTTTCATAACTAAAGCTCGAAGTTCCATGTCCCACATCAAAACAAACTCCACGCTCTAAAGCTTCAAATGCTTCATGAATCATTTCACCTGAATCACTTAGTATTCCATGTTTTTTACCGTGAAAAGCGTGCGTTACAATATCTCCCTTTTTTAATAGAGGAAATATTTCAGTTAAATTTGGTGGTGGATTTCCAATATGAACCATAATCGGAAAATCAAGTTGATCAGCTACTTCCCTAGCATGTTCCAGTGGTTTAATTCCACTTTCTTTTACAACTGAACCACTCATTCGTGCCTTTAACCCTACTATACTAGGATTATTTTTCATTTCTTTCGCTTCTTCAATTGTCATTAAATCCTCTAGATTTGAAAGCTCAGATAAACCGTGGCATAACCCTTTTCTAGATATATTTAAGAATGATAGAATCTCAGTTTTACTATGGTCAATTACCGTTTCTTTAAAGGTTGAATAATTTTGAGCACCTGCACTCCCTGCATCGACAATTGTTGTAACACCTTGTTGAATTCCAATTAGATCTGGATCGATACCAAGCTCTGTATAGTCTTTAAATACATGAACATGTAAATCAATAAATCCAGGTGCTACATAGCTACCTTTAATATCAATTACTTCGATATCCTCAAATTGCAATAAGACTTCCAGCTTTTCGAACTTACCATCTAAAATGGCAATATCACGTTTTTCAATTGTCAATGTTTCAGGATCAACAGCATAACCATTTTTAAGAATGACTCGATTTTTCATCATTAGACCACATCCATTACTTTAAATATTGGCAAAGTGTAATCATTTCTGTTTCGTTAATCTGAATCTCTTTTTCTTCTAAAATTTGTTTCAACTTTTCAATCCGTAACCCGTTCACCTCAAGGCTTTTTACTTTTGAATAAAGGTTTTGATCATACTGTTTATTAAAATAGTAACGATGTACCATTAGGAAAATATGTAGCATAAATGCACTTTTTCGATTTTCTTCAATCTCATCATGGAATGTTCCTAAGATTTCGTGGGAGATTTCAAATCCTTTTAGCAGAATTTCTTGGCTAATTGCTTCAGCATCGTCATTTTGTATTTTCTCAACCAATTTCGGTTTACTAGCTAATTTCCTCAATCCCATATTCACTATTTGCGTTACTTGATTTTGTATATCTTCTAGATCTCGTTTCGTTGGCACTGCTTCAACGACTACAACAGGAATATCTGATTCGATTGGAAAAACGCTGACGATTAAATCTATTTCTTCTAATTTACAAATCTCTTCAACCTCTAAAATTGAACAATATGTCACAAATTCAACTTCTTTAATTTCTTTTTCAACTCTATTTTTAATAAGTTTTGCAACACCTCTTCCAGTGGAGCAAACATATAGTGCACGTGCTTTTTGATGATTTTGAAAAGTATTTTCATATGATACGAGAAAGTGAAGCGCAATAAATGCGATAAATGAATCTGGCGGAGCGATTACTTGGTTTTGAATATGCTTATGACAAGCTTCCTGTATGCTCTTAAACAAACTTGGCTGATTTCGTTTAATTTCATCAGTAAAGGGATTATTTTCAGTAAATTGAATTGCCCCTTTTTGGAACCGTATTGTTAAATGGGCAAATAGATTACTATAAAGCTTCGAATCTTTATAATAGTTAATTCCTTCTTGTAAACTGACATGTTTAATAATTCCCTCTGTTATCTCAACTAAATTTATACTTTCAGTTTCTTTCACTAATCCTCCTGAAATGTATTGATATTCATCTTCAAACATCGGTAATCTTAATTCATTAAATATTTTTTCCATTAAATTAATAACAAAAATTGAAATGTCATCGTCGTAATGCATTTGGTCAACTAAACGATATCCTTTTAAAGTTGTTCCCATATTCATTCGCATGATCGAAATCGTTAGCCGAATTAAGATTCTAAGCAAGTCAGAATGATGTATTAATTTTGATAGCTTAGAGGTGAACGTATTTTGCATATGTTTTTCAACAATTGAATAGACAGATTGGAGTTGCTCTTCTAAAATCGGATCTGTCTCTAATTCATTTACATTTTTCATAATTCTTGTTGTTATTTTATAAATTTGGTAATTATTTAAACTAGTAAAAATTAAATGCTCTAAAAGCACCCGCAGATTAAGCTCCTGCCCAACTAATCGATAACCAGTACGTTGCTTCCGCTCAAGCTGAATCATCCATGACTCCACAAATTCTTCAACATGGTTCAAATCACTTAAAATTGTATTTCGACTAACCTCTATTTTCTCCGCCAATTCTGCTGCCGATAAATACTCATTTTGTAATAACAAAAGCATCGTTATTCTTTTAACTCGAATTGATTGATCAGGATAGATGCTAAATCTCTCAATTTGTGTTAACTGATTTCGCAACTCTTTACGCATTAAATCATCACAATCAACCCACAATCCTTTATTCGTTTGTGAATGTAACAAAATGCTTTGATCTTTAAACCAGCTCCGGACATTCTCCAGATCATATTTAATTGTTCGCGTACTAACTTGAAACTCATCAGACAAATCCTTAATCCGAACTAAAGACCTCGCATCTAACAGCTTAGTCACAATTTGAAGCTCTCTAACTGTTAACATTCTTATCACCGCTCTACTAGTAGTTAAAGATGTTGTAACCGATTACATCTTCATTATATTAATCTTCTAAAAAGTTAAACAGACAAAATGTTTTCTCTTTAATTGGTGAAGTAATTCTTCAAAGTAATTTTGAATCCTTTTAATGTTTCAAAAAAATTAAATAAACACTAAGATGATAACTCACTTACTTCGCGGTCTTTTATATAAAATTTGATAAGTTTATGAATTCTGATCGTAGTTGTAGTAATTTGTCACAAATACATCAGAAGTAATTACTAAAAAAATTTTAAAATTAACGAATCAATAGTAAGGAGTGAGATTATGAAAAACATAAAATTTAAAATTATATTGACTATAATTGCACTTTCATTAGTTGGATGTAATAGTAACAGGGGTTAAACAGCTAGAAGTATTGATGATATAAAAATAAGTGAACTTAAAAGCCACTTGGACTTTCCAGTAGTACGAAATATAAGTGAATTAGAAAATCGTTCTGAGTTCATCGTAAAAGTTAAGACGATTCAAGATGATTCTCAATTTATTCTAAATGGAATACCTTTAGGGCAAAGAAAACAAGTAGAAATACTAAAAAGTTATAAAGGTAAGTTAAAAACAGGCGAGAAAATTATGATTATTGAACGAACCTTCCTATTTTAATAAAAATGAATACGTTCAAGCTGATGCCTATGTAAAAATGAGTGATAATCAAGAATATATTTTATTTTTACGTCAGGGTGATACATCAAATGAATACGGAGTTACCTCGATTGGATTTGGAAAATATAGCATTACTGGCAAATCTCATTTAGGTAAGCTCTCTGAATTTAATAAATTCGGTGAAATTAAAAAATACGATTTTATTTCTGATGACGAATCGTTCGTCAATTACTATAGTGAAATTAAGAAAAATGTATTAAAAAAGTATATAAATTAGGCGATTGATTAAAATGACTCAGGTGGTAGATGTATTCAAAAAGGGCTGTCCCATAAACCAGTTTCCTAACTTATGGGACAGCCCTTTTGATAACTTTATATTGTTTTATTTTCCCTAAATAAAAACCGAATGATTACACCTATTATAAAAATAACAAAAGCCATTTTTTCTCCAACAATCTTTTGATCATACAAAAGAATGGGGCTGGTAATCATAAATATACCTATAATCCTAAAAATACTAATTTTCAAGTTGGAATACCTCTCTCCATTAAACGCCGTTACTTTTCTTTTTCAAAGTAATAAAAGAAGAAAATACTCCTAAAAACAAATATATTATGACTGGTATTAGCATACTCCCCATATTATACAAAATTGAAATTGGTAGGATAATTGCTAAAGATGATATTAAATATCCCACAATTAGAACTTTTTTTGAGTTTGAACAAAAAATACTTTGGAGTATAAATACCAAAGGAAAAAAATATATATTCCTAGTATTATATATTTACTTTCGGGATACAAAGAATCGACCAATATAAATGTGAAAATTAATAAACCAGGTAATATAGAACATAGTAAATTTTTCATGGTACCTTCCACTTTCACAATTTTAAAAATAATATACTTTCCAAGCACAATCATTTCAACTAGGTTTATTAAAATTTCATAGAAAATATACATTATTATGTCAATTTATTGTACTTTTAAATAAATGGGTACACGTAACAAAAACGGAATCTACTATAACTAAATTTATTTCATTTGTGAATTGTTGATTTTTACAAAACACATATTTAAAAAAGATTTTATGCAATTTAAAGAGATTGATTGGAGTGGAAGGTGGGAGACTCCTATGGGAGTAGCGGGAAGGGTGAGACCCCGCAGGCTTGCCGAGGAGGCTCAGCTCACGCCCCATGGAAAGCGAGCATCCTGCAAGGAAATCATCAACATTCTTTTTTTACAGAGCCAAAAATTAAATAAATTAATAAATTTGAGGATCATTTGTAATTTAATAATAAAATCAAAATAAACTTATGTTTCTATACTTGCTCTACAAAAAACGAAACTTGATTTATTTACCACTAAAAATGATATACTTAAACTATTAAATCCCTAATAAAGGAGAAATGATAAATGAACGAACATGAACTAAAAGAATATCGCGAAAATGTCATTACATCACTTGAAGAGGAAATTGCTTACTATGAAAAATTAATTAAACTAACTAGACATAGTAAACGTAAAGAACGCCATACATACAATCTTAACTTTATGAAAGAGCTTTTAAATACTGAAAAAGCAGAACAAAACATTTAACATACCCTTTTTTACTAAAACAAGAGGCACCCTCCTAAACTGAAGGTGCCTCTTGTTTTTTCTATCCTATAGTCTTAATTGTTTAATCCAAAAGCCTTAATTACATCTTGTTTAATGCTATTCCCTTGCTCATCCCAAGCGCTAGCTCGAAGTGATACAGAAGATGCGCCTTTACGATTTTCAACGTCGGCTGACCAACCATTTCCTTCAGCATTTAAATCTACTTTTTCCCATGACTTACCTTCGTCATATGAAACTTCAAGTGTAGCTCCTTTAATTTTACCGCTTCCTGGAGCATCAGCTACTTGAATCGCAGTTAATCCTAATTTGATTTTACGGCCTGCTTTTGCAATCCCATTCATATCAGTATCGACTTTATAATCAAGCGATAAGAATGGTAATTCTGTTTTATATTCTTCTTGTTGTTTAGACCAGAATGTCCATTCTGTATGTGTGCTAACCGATGTATTCCAACGTGCAGGGTCGCGCCAAGCATCAGAAACTACTTTGTATTCCGTGTTTTCAATTGGATAATTGATAAAGGAGTAAATTGCTTGTCCTTTTGCTTCTTTCATTAGTTTTGATCCTTGATAAAGTTTTACAGTTTGTGTACCTGGATAAGTAGTGTCCGACCCTGTGCTTCCAACTCCTGAGTCAGCCCATGCAGGTACGTTAATCACTAAGCTATTTCCTGTTCGATAAGGTTTCCAGAATCCATCCCCTAAACGAGGACGTGCAACTGGAGCGAACCATTCTTCATCAAGCGTTTGACCAGGTTTGTACATCGCTTTTGGTTGTCGCACTTCCCAATTTGCATCTAATACGCTAGCTTGATGGTACCATGATGTCCCCTCTTGCGCTGATACCCACTCAGTTCTAACAGAAGGTAGATTTAATTTAAATCGGAACCCTACTCCAGATGGACGGTAAGATGGGATATCCCAACGGAATTCCGCACCCGGTGCCGGACGGTCTGATTTATATTGAGTATTAATTTTTACAAGATCTTTCGGTTTTGGTGAATACGTTACGTCATTTGGAATTGCTTCATCGTGGTTATCAACAAGATCATAAACGTATTCAGTATCAGGATTACCTTTTACGTTTAGTCTTACTTTTCCAGACTTGGCAGCATCAATAAGATTAACAGCATCAATTCCATAGTTTCCTTTTAATAACGTACTTCCAGCCTGTGGGATTTCATCCAATATTTGGCCGCGGAAGTTAATCGTCATTACAGGTTCTGCAAGGCGCCAACGCGTGTTCATAGTAAACGTACCATTTTTAACTTTCGTTGTTGGGGCAGCATACATTTTATCCACCATAATTGGCATAACATAAATGTCGCCGACGCTATTTCCATCGATTTCACGGTAATATTCCATTTTTCTAAACGTCGCCTCGGTATCCTTTTGAACATTTGCTGTAATTTCATTTGCTTTACGAGCATCCAATTCAACTGTTTGCGGACCATTTAAGTTAATTTCTGGATTTCCGACAAGAGCAACTCCAGCATGATCTGTTTCGCTATCTACATCCATCATGGACATCGCTGAATAAGTTCCTGGTTTTAATCTTAATTCTGTTGTACCATTGACAGCTATAAACTGCGGAATCCCGTCAGGACCAAGTAAATTGATATATGCTAATGCAGGAGACCCGTCGCGATCAATCGCTTTTAGTGTAAGCGGATATCTTTCCTCTTCTTTAATTACTGCCAATGCTGTATGAACAACTGTTTTACCTTCTGCATTGGCTGAAATTTGTCCTTGATAACGTTCACCATTTGCAGCAACTTTTGGATCCAATGTTACAGTAACTTTAGCACTTCCTTTTGCTGGTACAGTAATCTTGTTTGTTGATAGTTTGAACAAATCAGCTGGTGCATCTGAATTATTTTTACCAGTAACCTTAGCTGAAAGGTCCAATGTTACAGGCTCATCACCATCATTTGTATAAGTTATTGTTTTATCAACGGATACGTCATTCTCATGTGGCCACTTATAGAAACCAAAATCAAGTGAACCTGTTGCACGTAACTTTCCTAAAGTTGCAGCTGCTACATCAAGTCGCCCAGTTCCACCCTCGAACGGCTTAATAGCATCTAGTTTTTTCGTTGTACTCATTAAAGCATCTTTCAACTGAGCACCTGACCAATCAGGATGACGCTGTGATAAAATAGCAGCCGCACCAGCTACGTGTGGCGTTGCCATCGATGTTCCACTCATTGAAATATAAGAACCGCTTCCTTTGTTGGCAAATTGTGATCTAGCCGCGTTAATGTTTACACCCGGTGCCGTTAGGTCAGGCTTTAATCCTGAACTTCCAAAACGAGGACCTTTTGATGAAAAGTATGCTAGATTATCAGATTTATCCACCGCACCTACTGTAAGTGCTGCATCTGCTGACCCTGGTGAACCAATTCCCTCAGCACCTGTGTTACCTGCTGCAATTACAAACAGCGATCCTGTCTCAGCACTTAGATTATTTACTGCTTGAGCCATTGGATCTGTTCCATCAGTTGGCTCACTACTGCCTAAACTCATACTGACAATTTTGGCATTGTGTGCAGCCCATTCCATTCCATCAATAATCCATGAATCAAGTCCAAACCCTTCATTACTTAGTACTTTTCCTACTAGTAAACTTGCACCTGGTGCTACACCTTTATTTTTCCCACCTGAAGCCGCTCCTGTTCCTAGTACAGTCGATGCAACATGTGTACCGTGTGCATTAAAGTCACGTATATCTTCACCTGGAACGAAGCTTTTTGCTTCCTTCACTTGACCTGCAACATCAGGATGCTCCGCGTCAATTCCTGTGTCAAGAACTGCCACCTTTACACCCGTCCCATTGTAACCAGCATTCCAAGCAGTTGGTGCCCCAATCTGTGGAACACTTTGTTCAAGTGTCGCTTTTACAAGACCATCTAACCAAATCTTTTCGATACCTGGTGCAAGTAATGATTTTGTTGCTTTTGAAGATTGTATATTTTTCTTAACATCCTGCCAGAATAATTTCGAATCCTTCTTATCAGCGGAAAGTGCCTCACCATTAATACTCTCAAGTTCATGTGTCTTTTTAGAAGCTTTTAGAGTAGGCTTTGCTGAGCGAGCTTTTGATTCTGAATATTGTACAATTAGAGGTAAAGTCTCTTGAGAAGCATCATCATACCCTTCAGCAATTAGATTAGTAATATTGAATAAATCTCGATCTAAAACCCCTGAAGCTAAGTAAGGCATCGCCTGATTAGGAATGACATATGTATCTTTCTTGACCGTAAGAAAACGTGCACCGCCTCCAGCTTTATCAGCTGGTTCAACACTGATGGCACTTTGACCATCCGCAAATTCTGTAACTGTAACAACATCACCAGTAATAAGAGTAATCACATGCTTTCCAGTACTTACTTTAGCGTTAATCCCCTGAAGATTTGTTTCTTCAGAAATGCTTTTTGCTGAATTTAAGAAATTATTGCTTGTCCCATCAGCAAACGCTTGAAAAGTAGGAACGGCAATAAGAGCCGTTGTTACTACCGCAGTAACATACTTCGTAAACCTAGGCTTTCCCATCATCTAACACTCTCCTATTCTGATAAAATATCTTAGCGAGTGCCAATATGAATCTTTTAAAAAAGATCTTTTAAGTTCATATTTAAACCAATTCGCTAAAGACGTTTACAATATCAAAATATAAAGAATATTCATTTTTTGGTCAATTGGGTTATAAATCTCTTAGATTCATTAGTATTCTGTTAGTTTTCACTAATTTTCCTGTTCATAACTTAATGAAATTAACCCAACTTAATAATAGTCAAAATTATATCTCTACCATTAGAACTAGTAGAATCTCATACCTCTCCCATCCACTGGTAATGACCAATTTTCGAGAGAATGTTCTAATTTTTAACACAAAAAACTCGAGTCCATTTTAGCTTGTGTATACTTGTTACACTTACAAATTACCTATCTATTTACAGTTAATGTATAAATAAAAAAACCACTTTATGTGGTCATAATAAATACATCCTCATTCAATATTGCTAACCTCCAAAACCATCTCAATCTTCCGCTTCTTCTTCTCAATCATTCTAGCAATAAATTCACCAAAATCTTCTTTATGACTCTTTTCATTTTTACTAGAATCTACACTTATTGTAGCGATTCTATACAAGATTTTTAGTTGCTCCATATGCTCATTTAGACTCATATTTGATAAATCCTCATATTGTTCAATAAGCCTTTTCCTAAAAATAATTTCTAAATCTTCATTTGTAGCTGTTTCATTTGAAGTATTCTTTCTAATATAGATTTTATCAGTAAATAATTTATCAGATCCTCTTTTGGCGATAAAGGGAATATACCGATTTTGTTCAGGGATATAAATAATAAAAAAGGTTTTACCACTAAAATATCCATACATTTCATTCTCATCATAATCAATTTGCTGGAGGTTATAACTTAAAATCGAAGGTAAATAACCATTGAGCTTTCTTTGAAAATCAGTGGGATCCTTCAATTCTTCTTTTAATACTCCAACTGGTTGATTATCGTCATTTACTCCAAATATGATCGACCCTCCGCCAGAATTCGCCATTGCAATAATTAATTTTGCAATTTGATCCTCTCTAACAAATGTTTCCTTAAAATCCAATGCATTATTTTCACCAAAAGACTGTTCAATCAGACTTTTAAGCGAAGCAATATCAAAATTCTTATCTGCATAATTAAAAGTATTTAGAAATTCCTGCTTATAAATCGGCCTTTTAACCATTTTTTCCACCTAGTTTCATTTTTTTTAAATCTAAACTAGATCTGTTATTACATTAAATGTTAGAAAAAAAGAAATGGCAACTAGAAAACGTAGTAAATTTTCAGGGTGAAAAACACAAAAAACCAAAGCAATTGGCTTTGGCAATTATAACCTCAAATTAAAAATCACTAGGTAATATTCTTGGTTTAAAATGATATTCAACCGAGCGAGTATTAAACAGATTACTATAATTAACTTTAATGTTCTTTTCTTCTATTCGCTTAACCTTATCTTCTAATGACTTCTTATCAGATCCTGTTAATTTCCCTTCCTCTTCTAGGCTGGAAATTTCATTTAATAACTCTTGAATTTGTTGCTCACGAAACTCTTTTTCCTGGTTTTGTTGATAAATACTCATTTTAGTATGAAGAATTGAATTCACTAATTCATCAGCCCCGCCTGATAATCTATTCAAGATTAATAGCTGCTCATTTAAGATTTCATTATCTAAATCATACGGATATCTTAATTGATGGTCAATTTCGCTCCATCCTTCTTCAAAAATCGTTCGAACTTGTATTTCTGCAAGATAGTTTACTTTTGTCATTTGCGATTTAATAACATAATGCCATGAACGATAACCGGCATCGTGAACTAAAAACTGAAATTTTTCTTCATCGATTTTTTGTTCACTTGTCATATCTCCTAATCGATGATAAATTGTTGCTTTTTCATGTAAATTCCAATTTTGTCTAATTGTTTTGTCGATATCAGCTGCTTGATACTTATATAAATGCAATGCTCTAATCCCAATTAAATCCGTTATTTCTACTTTATAATTCGAAACATTTATTTCATATTTTAGATCGGTCTTTTTACCTTTTATCGTTTTTCGAATAATTTTTTCGATTAAATGCTCTGGATATTTGATTCTTGACTTCACTGTATGTATTTCAGGATTTTTACGAAGTATTTCTGAAATAAAAGTAGCTACAGTTTCGAGATTTGGTATTTCTGATATGTATTCTTTGTAAATTTCAATATATTTTGACCAGTCCAAACAATACTGTTCAAATTCTTGTTCATCGATTTTATACTTTTCAAAGAAATTCTTTTGATTCTCTATTAAGCTCATTCATTTTCTCCTTAAACGATTTACCTAACCCTATCCTACCATATTTTGGAAAGAAACATACTTTATCTTCATACTTCACTTTAGTATTTTCTAAATAAACTTAAGTAAAATTTTCTACTAAACTCCATTAAAAAATAATTCAATAAAATCGCTCAACACGAACGTACGACCTATTCAAATTCTATTTTTACATAAAATATTATATATTTCAAAAAAAAATCACTTGCATAAGAACGAATGTTTGTGCATAATAAAAATACGAACACAAAACAGAACATACAATCTTAAAAACGAAAAAAAATAGAACGAATATAAAGGAGAGAAATGAAAAATGGAATTTATCATATTATGTAGTATCTTATTATCTTGGTGTATTTTTGAAGGTTTTAATAAATTTGTCGTAAATAGATAACTGTAAACGTTTGAACTTTGCTTAATATTGGAGGTAGTTATTTGACAGACCATGTAATTTCACAACGAAAAAAAGTGCTCTTATACTTTAAATAAAGATAAAGGAGCACTTCAAACAGCTTATTATTTAGCTATGTATTCTTCTAATTCTTTAATAAGTAATTTTGCACCAGCTTTACTTACAATAATTTTTCCGCTTTCAAAAGAAAAATTGTCTTCATCAACAACACCAGTTACCATACAAGCATTGTTTGAAACATATTGTTTAAGGATAATCCTTTGATTATCAACAAATACCTCGAATGATTCAGATATATTTAGATTTAACCTTTTTCTTAATTCTTTTGGTAACACAATTCTTCCTAAATCATCAAGTCTTCTAACAAAACCGCCAATTCCTGAAGCTTCATCATACTTTGTAAGAATAATCATCCCTTCTTCAATATGAATTTCAAAAGGAGCATTACTTTCTAAATTCATTGTATTTCTTAGCTCCTTTGGTAGAACAATTCTTCCTAGATCATCTGACTTCCTAATAATTCCTGTTGATTTCATAAATGCAACTCCCCATTTATCTCTATCTCTCTATTTTTTTATGTTCTCAAAGTAATTCAAACTAAAATACCTTGAGATTAAGATAATAATATCAAATTATTTTAATTTTCTCACTACTTATTATGAATCAATTATTCTAATAATAATTCGGATACCAGTTTCATTAATAATAAATGATATTTTTAAAAAATTCACTTAATAAGCTCACTATATTTTTTTGGAAATTTTTACCTAATATATTAATAGATATTTTAAATCTCAGCACTAAAAAGAATGTCGAAAATATTTCCCGAAAAATATTTTTTTAATATGAACATACTGACTGAAAGGTTAATCACATATATACCAAACCTTCCATATGATTATATAAATAAAACTTTTAAATCTGAAAGGAAGGTGTAACAAAAAAATGAAAGTAGATGGTATCTTTGAAGGTGGAGGCGTTCGAGGGATTGGACATGTTGGTGCCATTTGTGCTTTGGAAGAAGCAGGATATGAATGGGCACGTTTAGCAGGAACTTCCGCTGGGGCAATAGTTGCTACCCTACTAGCATGTGGCTATACCGGAAAAGAATTAAAAGAAATTATGGAAGAGTTAGATTACAAGAAATTCATTACAAAAACATGGTTGCACTACATCCCTTTAATCGGTTTAGGTTTAAATTTATTGTTTAAAAATGGATTATATAAAAATGACTTTGAAGAAGAATGGTTAGAAACTTTATTACTAAAAAAAGGTATTCGCTATTTTGATGATTTAGGTGAACGGAAATTAAAAATCATTATTTCAGATATTAGTAATGGTAAAATGGTTGTTCTTCCTGATGATTTAGCAGAATACGGCTTAACAACTAAAGATATTACTATTGCTAATGCTGTTCGGATGAGTGGTACAATCCCATTCTTCTTTCAACCTATTAAACTAAAAACTCCTACCTTTGATTACCCAATTTTTATTTTAGATGGTGGATTACTCAGTAATTTTCCAATTTGGATATTTGATGATCATCAAGAATGGCCAACTTTTGGCTTTCGATTAGTAGAAGATGAAATCACCGGAAAACCACTAGACGATCAGAACCCTATTTCATTTTACAAATCAATCTACCAAACAATGAGACAAGCACATGACCTTCGTCATTTAACTAGAGAAGTAAATGAACGAACTATAAAAATTCCTACTGGTAAAATTTCTAGTACAGATTTCAATTTAACAAAAAAAGAAAAACAATTACTTTATTCTAATGGTTATCATGCTGCTAAAAGATTTCTCAATTCTTGGGATTTCACCAAATTTAAAAGAAATTATCCAATTGAGCCATTTTGTAAAAAGCCTGAGTAGATTTAGAAAATAAAGTAAACTTGCCGATTATCGAGCCTTTATGCGAAGACAATGGCTTAGTTGCCTAACATCGGCAGTTTTCTAAACAGCTGCAAAAAAATGCATCTTTCTCAAATTAGAAAAAGATGCACTTTTTATTTCACTATTTAACTCTTACTTTAGCTTTGCCTTCAATATATGAAGGATAAAATTCCAACTTGATTTTCAAAGGGTTTTTAAAGTTTTGCTTAGAAATGCTTATACTCATTCTTTGCTTATTCTGACTAAATCCTTCATTAGAGGATCCGTTACTTTCAACTTCTTTCCCATTTGCATCATACATTAATCCAAATAAGAAGAGAAGTAATGAAATTCTTTCTTAGTATTTAAATTAAAGTATAAAGTTGACCCTTCCTTTTTAAAGTCAGATAAAAAATCCCCTTTTGGTTGTTTCAAAATTTGTTGTTTCTCGGTATCAACTAAAATATAATCTTCGTCCTTATCAACAGCTTGTAGTTTATTAAACACCAAATATAATTCTTTTGGATCCTTAAAGTAATTACTTTGTAGATATAGAATTTGCTCTCTATCACTAATTTTACTAGCTGTCGTTCCATTTTTTATTTTAGACCAAACCTCTCCTTTTTGATCTACGAGTCTTATATCAGGAAAATCTAAAATTTTCTTTGAGTTTGTTGCATCCATTTCTATTTTCACAGCTACACGAAGAGGATAAATTGTAACCGTTTTAATTTTTATTTTTTGCCCATCAATCACGACAGTTTTATTCAATTCATATATTTGTTTCGTTTTCTCTTGTTTTTAATCGAAAATGGAATTGAAAATTGTTCAGAAGCTTCTTTACTTTTTATCTTTAGATTTAACTTAAAATCATGTTGTTCGTACGGTTCATTAAAATAATATTCAATGCTATTTGTATAGGATTTTAATTCCTCTTTTACAGGAAGCTCATAATCTGCAGAGTGTTCTGGAAACTCATCTCCATTTTTTGGTTGAAGATTCATGTTCACTAATTGTAAATTATGTTGTAATTTTTTTGAATCGATCGTATAAAAAATAACGATTCCTTGTTCATCAGCAATAACAGAATTAATTGTTACCTTAACCCCATTCTTTTCTTGTGAAATGCCAATTTCTTGAGCATATTTATTTTCAAATGCAGAAACTAATCCTTTATCATTTTGGATAAGCTTAACGATTTTCTCCATTCCTGGGACATTCGTTATATAGCTTGCAAATGTAGGTGATACACGAATACTTGTTAAAAAACCAATAAAAAGGATAGCTGCTACTATACTTGACCAAATCCAAGTATTACGTTTCTGTTTTGCCTTTATTTTTGTCATTTTCGCTTTTTGAAAACCATTTTGAATCGCATTGTCTATCTCACTTAAAGGTATATCAACGTTCTCATACTGTTCTTTCCAGTTTTTAAGTTCATTTTCTTCTTTTTCAAACACGACCATTTTCTCCTTTCTCCTCAAGGATCCCTCTTAACGATTTAAGCGCTTTATTTAACCAGGTCTTAACTGTACCTTCAGGGCGATTCCACATAACTGCGATATCTTTTATTTTGACATCATGAAAATATTTTAAATGTAGGAGTTGGCGTTGTGTTTCATCAAGCTGAGACAATGCTTCTTCTATTTCTAGATATTGATAGTCTTCATTTGTACTCTGCTGTAATATATAGTCCTCATTAAATGCGACTCTATTATTTTTTTTAATAAGATCCTGACAATAATTAATCATAATCCGGATTAGCCAAGTTTTTACATACCCTGGTTCTCTCAAAGAATGGATGTTACGATAGGCTCGATACGTAACTTCTTGAACGGCTTCAATTGCTTCATCTTTATTTTTTAAATAGGCAAGCGCTGTTTTATATAAAGATAATTTATGTTCATACATAATTAATAGAAATGCATCTTCATCACCTTTAATAGCCCTTTCTACTAGATTAGAATCCTCCAAACTTAACCCCTCCATCTCGATGTACTATACATTAGACTCCTAAAATCAAAAAAAGTTTTAGTAAATTTTATATTTTTACAATAAATGGTCTTTTTTCCTTAAATTGTATGTCCATGTAATTATACATTGATGGATCTGTATTTATTAATACCCATAAAGAAAACTCGTCGTTTGGCGAACATTTAGGCGAACGAAGACAAAGGTTTAGTTGCACTTATTACTAAAGCCTTCTACATCGCTACCAATCTATACTTTCTTAATGTAAAAAAAGAAGATGAGTCCTGTACAATAGGACTTATCTTCTTTAAAAATATTATTATACTTTTAACCCTTAACTTATCTTGGTCGTTTATTTCGTTTGCGTAAGAAAGCAGGAATATAAGAAGTTTCTACTTCTTGTTCTGTATAGCGGTCATATTCTTGTTGTTCACTACGATTTACACGCTCGTATTGGTAACGATCATACTCTTGTTGCTCGCTACGACTTACCGGTTCATATTGATATCGATCGTATTCTTGATTCTGTTCACGGTTAAGTTGTTCATATCTATATCGGTCATAAGGAGATTGCTCTCTTCGATTCGTTCGTTCATATTGATATGCGTCATAATTTTGCTCTTGTTCGCCTCGGTTCACCGCATTATATTGATATCGTTCTTCCCTTTGATATCGATTCGTCAGTTCTTCCGTTGAAGGTTGTTGAGGTTGTGCTGGTATTATTTTATCCTTTTGTTCGGTGAATCCAGTTGCAATAACAGTGACAATAATTTCATCTTTTAAGCTTTCATCAATGACTGAACCAAAAATCATATTTAGTTCCTCATGAGAAGCTGCTGCGACAATATCTGCAGCCTCTTGAACTTCAAACAGACTTAAGTTGTTACCACCAGTTATATTCATAATGACACCATGAGCTCCATTAATTGAAGTTTCTAGCAATGGACTATTTAAAGCTTTTTTAGCTGCTTCCACTGCACGACCTTCACCTTTAGCTATACCAATTCCCATTAGGGCTGTCCCTTTATGAGACATAACTGTTTTTACGTCAGCAAAGTCCAGATTGATTAATCCTGGAACTGCAATTAGATCCGAAATTCCTTGTACACCTTGACGTAATACATTATCTGCTTCTCTGAATGCTTCAAGCATTGGTGTTTTTTTATCAACGAGCTCTAATAAGCGATCATTCGGAATAATAATTAGCGTATCAACTGCGTCCCTTAGCTCTCTAATTCCACCTTCAGCATTCGTTGCACGTTTTTTCCCTTCAAATTTAAAAGGACGAGTTACAACTCCAATTGTAAGTGCACCTAGCTTACGTGCAATCTTTGCAATGGCTGGCGCTGCCCCAGTACCTGTGCCACCACCCATTCCCGCTGTTACGAAAACCATATCTGCACCTTTTAGCACTTCTTCAATTTCTTGTTTACTTTCTTCTACGGCATTTTTTCCAATTTCCGGATTCGCACCTGCTCCTAACCCTCTAGTTAGAGTTGCACCGATTTGCATCGTAAGCCCTGCTTTTGATTGCTTAAGTGCTTGTGCATCTGTATTAAAGGCTATAAATTCTACACCTTCAACTCCATCTTCAATCATACGGTTTACGGCATTGTTTCCGCCGCCTCCAACGCCAACTACTTTAATTCTAGCGAATTGTTCTAAACTTGTATCAAATTCAAACATGATTATTCCTCCCCGTCATACAAATTGCATAATTTCATGTTCTTCTCATCTTTAGAAGAACGACTCATATTCGTTCGAAGTTTTATCTGTTTATGTAGTTTTTTAATAGATTAAGAGAATATTTTTCTATAGAAATCACATTTATTGTCCTATTCCCCCTTACCCTACTATACAAGAAAAACACTTATATACTTTTCGATAATTATTCCTTAATATAGCTTTAACTAAATCACGTATATTAACATCTTAATGTAATATCTATATCCACTTTGTAATAATCTCCCAAAAAATATCATGGTACATTTCATAATTTATCTTTATTTAATTTGTAATCTATTGATAGGTGATCCCATTTTCATAAAAAATTCAAATGTGATTTTCTTCACAATTTATTCAAGTTTACAACTCCTAAAAATAAATATAATTGGTAAAATATTAAAATAAAGGAAATTTATTCTTTTAAAATAGTTAAAAGGAGCGAAAAATATGAAAAATTTTTCTACAGGATTAATTTGTTTAATTTGTGTTTTACTAAGTTTTTCTATTCCTATCAAAACAACTTATGCCTACAATACATTTGGTCATAAGCTAGTTAATGGGGTCGGTTATTATGGTCAAAATAGACAATATTATTTTCTTAATAATTCATTAGGTTCCGAAAAACAGAAATTTATAGATGCTATGGATAAATGGATTTACGGAACTATTACTACCCCAATTTCTTTTAGAGAAACTACAGCTCAATCATCTTCAGTTATTGATGTCTACAAAGTTTCTTCACCCAATAACGGAGTAGCCGCTCTCACATATTTCATGTATGGTGATAAAAATGTAGATGCTTCAAAAACTGATTGGTATTGGGCTAAAATTGATTTACAATCAGGTACTTACGATAAATTAACCGATTGGCAAAAAAGACTTGTTCATGCACATGAAATTGGACATGGACTTGGACTAAATCATACCAATATTAATGGAAATTTAATGCATTCTAATGGAAACTCCTCAACTACCAACATCCCGCAAAATGACCAATTTAATGGTATCAATTCTATTTATAAATAAGGGTGGAAAATATAATGATAAAATATAAACTGATTCTTACTACTTTACTTATTACCTTATTAGTTCCATTCATTTACTTAAACCATCATAATCAAGAAAAATTTAAAAAAACTAATCTATTACCGAATTTAAATAATGAAAAAAAATATATTAAAAGTGAAGAATTAAGTAAAGAAAAACAAAAACTTTCTTCTCACATATCCTATGATCAATCAAATCAAAAAAAAGATGTCATCATTTCGAATGCATTACTTTTTGGTAACTTCGATAGTACCGAAGCATTAATGAAAGATTCTAATTTAGTAGTTAAAGGTACAGTTATTGCATCTGAGCCATATATTTTTATGAATGGAGATGACAGTGGCACACCATATACTAAGTTAAAATTTAAAATAAAAAAAGTCATCATTGGTGACAAAAATTTGAAAGGAACTATCATTACAATTTTAGAATATGGTGGAGAAATTACAAAAAATGAATTTGGCCTAAATAAAAAAGGCACGAAATTATCTAGAACAGAGTCACAAGAAAAAATAAAGGTGATGCTTGAAGGTATTCCGAATTCTACAGTTGGGCAAAACATTATCGCCTTTTTAACTGATGATACCGGGACTCTGAATACGGATTTTAAGTTTTATGGAATAATGGGTGGATATAAAGGTAGATTTACTTATGATCTCAAATCAAAGAAATACAATCGAGGTACACCTATGCATATTACTGATAATGAAAGAGAAAAAGAATTAAAAATAAATGAAGAAATTACAGATTTAAACAATAAAATAGATAGCTAATTTATAGTTGAAGGTAGACTTTATCTAGTTATTCAACAAAATAAACATGAAAAGCACATTACTCTTTTAATTGAAATGATAACGTGCTTTTCTTTAACATTATGTACTTATTTTGATGCAATCTTTGCAGAAAACTCTTCCTCTAATAGAGCCAAACATACATGATCATACCACACATTATCAATTTTCAAATTCTTTCTGTAGTAACCTTCTTTAACAAATCCTAGTTTTTCAAGCACTCGTAAAGAAGCAAAGTTTTCTGGATTTACTTCTGAAGTAACGCGGTGGAATTTCAAATCTTCAAAAGCAATTTTCAATGCCATTTCCAATGCTTTTGTCATATATCCATGTCCGTTAAACTTGTCACCAATGTGGTAGCCTACCATACAAGATTGTTTTGGTCCTCTTTGTACAAAGATAAACTGGACTTCTCCTATTAAAGTAAGTGAATTATCCTTTTTTATAAAAATAGCAAAATCGTATCTAGTATCCTCTTCACTATTTTTCATCATTTGTTTAATGCTTTCGATTTGACCCTCTAATGTGAAAAATTCTTCCGTTCGTCTAGTTGGGGACCATTTCTGAAAGTGTTCTCTATTTTCTAAATGTAAATGCAGCTTATCTTCTGCATCTTCGTATGTATAAGGACGTACGATTAATTGTTCCACGTTTAATTCCTCCATTTTTTCGTAATCGATTTCTTATATGAATAAACCCCTATATTTACCTTCTATATAAATCTTTAATTTCCTTTATTATTATATGACTAAAATAAAATAAATGTTTTTGTATAGTTTCATAGAGTCAATAAAAAAGACAATCATCAGGATTAATCCATCTAGATTGTCTTAAAAAAAACTAATTTAATATTGTGATGATCTACTTGATAGCTGTGAGTATTGTTGAGAGATTAGCTCGTTTATCCAAAGGTAAAAATTTTACTTATTCATTCAAACCAATCTAATAAATTACATTCATAGAAACATTTTATTATTTTTCATCACTAATCTTTTTCATTAATCGTTTTAATTTACTTTCTGTTTCTGTTTCTTCAACTGGTGTATAAATACTACATCGTAGATCCATTTCACCTTGAACTTGGAGAGATGTTAAGTTAAACAACATCTTCCCTGCCTTAGCATGTCTAAATTCAATGATCATCTCTGGCGCTTTATTTACTTGACTTTCTTGCCATAAATTTTGGAATTCAGGATACGAACTACTCATTTCGCTTATAAATTGATTATACCATTCATCCCCTAAATAATGGCCATAATACGTACGAAATATTGCAAGAAAACCTTTTGCAAAATGTTCCCAATTAACCGCTAATGCTTTAAATTCTTTTCGTGTGATAACTAAACGAATCAAATTTCTTTCATCATTTGGAATTAATTCAAAATCTAAAAAAACATGGGCAGCTGCAGAATTCCAACCCACTATATGGCAATGTCGATCTGTAATAATCGTTGGACAATATGTTAATTCATTTAATATCCGTTTTAAAGATGGACTAAGCGTTGTTTGTTCCTTTTTTTGATCAATCATTTCTAATTTTGATTCTAATGCTAAGTTATATAAGTAGTCTCTTTCATCACTATTTAATTGAAGTGCTATTGCGATACAATCTAATACACTCGAAGAAACTTTTATATTTCTTCCTTGCTCTAACCATGTATACCAAGTAGTACTTACTCCGGCTAATTGAGCAACTTCCTCTCTCCGTAACCCTGGGGTTCTTCTCCGTGTCCCAGCAGGCAAACCAATAGACTCAGGCGTAATTTGGGAACGCTTTGTTTTTAAGAATGTCGACAAAGATTCAAGCCTCGTTTTATCATTCATTTTTAAAACTCCTCATCAATTCAATTAACCTAGTATTCGTTATACCAGGATAAACTATCCCTTGTAATAGGATAAATAGTTTGTAAAATACAAGTATATTCTTAATTTGGAGTGATGAAAAGTGGAACGAGTTGTAATTACTGGAATGGGAGTAGTCTCTCCTATAGGTAATGATATTGAAACATTTTGGAGCAATCTGATTAAAGGTGAGTCTGGTATCTCATTGATTGAAAAATTTGATGTCACTGAGCAAAAGACGAAATTCGCAGGTAATGTCCATGATTTTAATGCAGATGAAGTTTTAGGAAAAAAAGAAGCGAAACGATTAGATCGCTTTGCACAATTTGCTTTGGCTGCAGCTGAACAAGCTTGGACGGATTCAAAGTTAGACCTCGACAAAATAGATGTGGAAAGATTAGGAGTTTACGTAGGATCCGGTATTGGTGGTATCGAAACATTTATTGAAAATGTTGATATCCTTAGACAAAAAGGACCTAAAAGAGTTAGTCCAACGTTAGTACCAGCTATGATTTCGAATGCAGCTGCAGCGCAAATTAGTATTAAGTGGAACGCAATGGGTCCATCCTTATCACCTGTTTCTGCTTGTGCAATTGGTAATACATCGATTGGCGAAGCCTTTCGATTAATCCGTTTAGGCGAAGCAGATGTAGTATTTGCAGGAGGCACAGAGGCAGCGATAACTGACTTATCAATCGCTAGTTTTGGTAATGCAACAGCACTATCAACAAGAAACGATACGCCTACTAAAGCTAGCCGTCCATTTGATGAAAATCGAGATGGATTTGTCATGTCAGAAGGTGCAGGAATTTTAATTTTAGAATCTTTATCCCATGCTTTAAGTAGAGGTGCTAAGATTTATGCCGAGGTTATAGGTTATGGTGCAAGTTCAGATGCACATCACATGGTATCTACGCATCCAGAAGGACAGGGTGCCTATCTTGCAATGAAATCTGCTTTAAAAAATGCAAATTTAACTCCTGAAGAGATTGATGTAATAAGTGCCCACGCAACAAGTACACAAGTAGGAGATATAAGTGAAACGAAAGCAATTAAGAAGTTGTTTGGAGAACAAGCTTATCAAGTTCCAGTAACAGCTAACAAATCCATATTTGGACACATGTTAGGTGCAGCTGGTGGAGTTGAAGCCATTGCATTAGCAATGAGTTTAAAGGAAGGGATCATTCCTCCTACAATTAACTTAGAAAATCCTGATCCATTATGTGACTTAGATTATGTACCGAATGTTGCTCGTAAACAAAATATAAATACTGGTCTATCGAACTCATTTGGTTTCGGAGGACATAATGCAGCGATTGTTTTAAAGAAATACGAGTGATTTTCACTCGTATTTTTCATTAATTCCTACTACTAAAATAAATGTTTTACTACTAAATCTTGGGCAAAATTATAAATAAGCCATCCTACAATTCCAAGGCCGATTGCGCTAATCAAGTGCAATGAATGTTGAAGTGCTACGCCAATAATCAGTAGCATAACTAATGTAGCTGGGATACCTAATGCGACACCATAAGCGAATTTACTTAACGTTTGCATCTGTGCCCCTTGTACATTTAGCCAAATTAAACTTAAAAGACTTACGATCGGTAATGCCGCAATTAAGCCACCTTGTGTCGGGAATCTTCTCGCTATTTCAGTAATAACGCCAATTATAATTGCTGATGTCAAAATTTTAATGATCGTGTACATTTTGTGCTCTCTCTTTCATTAAATCAAATGCTTTTAAAATAGATTCTCTTTCTTGTTCAGTCATGTGTTCAAAAAGAAGTTGATGTAGCTTTTCTTCATCTAAACTAGAATTTTGTAGCAAGACCTCTTTTCCTAAGTCAGTCAGCTCTAATGTAACTTTTCTTTGATCAATCTCACCACGAGTTTTGAAAACATATTCCTTGTCTAATAAGCGCTTAACATGCTCTGAAGCTGTGTTATGAGACACTTGAATCCCTTCAGCTATATCTTTTATTCCTACTTCATTTTCTTTATCGATAATTTGTAAAATCCTAACGCTCTGATGGGTAATCTGCTCTTTATGTTTATATCGTAATACGTAATAAATATCGGTCCATAGCTCATTCAGTCGTTTAATTTCATTTGACATGTTCATTCTCCTTATATCGTATTATACGATTATATCTTCCAAACAGATTATATCTTACAATGCGATATATACAAAACGTTTCGTGCAGGATTTAGGAAAGTCAGGACTAATAGGATTGGAAAAAACGTTATAAACTATCAGAATTAAGCATAAAAAAAGAGCCTCGAAAAGACTCTTTTTGAAATCTATTAGATGAAATATTCTTGTTAAATCGAGATAGGTGGCAAAGTGTTGCCTGTTTCTAGTAAGCTTTTCAAGTTGCTTAATATTGCTGGCCAGCCATTGTTTAATCCTTCGAATGTATCATCGCGATCCACAATGTCTGTAGGTTCTAAATTTTCGTGTTTAAGAGTCAGTTTTACAGTTGAATCTAATGGTTTTAACTCAAATGTAACAACTGATGGTTCCTTGCGATTTGTTTGGTCATTTGTATGATTCCAAGTAAAAGTCAGTAAATGATATGGGTTGCATTTTAAAATCGTTCCGTAATCAGTGACTTCTCCATTTCGCAAATATGAAATCGTTGATCCTTCTTGCAAATCTGATTGAATTGCAGTTCCAAAAAAGTATTTTTCAGTAAATTGTGTGCTTGTCAAAGCTTCCCATAGTTTCTCTTGTGTAGTTGCTATATAGGTAACGTAAACAAATTCGGGCTTTTTCATTCGTTCTCATCCTCCAGGAGATTCGATTTTAACTCACTCAGTGCATCTAAACGACTTTGTTCATATTTGTTAATCCATCGTTTAGAAATTTCGCTTATTGGAACTGGATTAAGGTAATGAAGTTTGTTGCGTCCGTTCCACTCTACAACAACTAGATTTGCCTCTTCTAAAAGTACTAAATGTTTCGTTACTGCTTGCCTGCTCATGTCAAGATGTTGGCATAACTCACTTAATGTTTGTCCGTTATTCATGTAAAGTTCATCAAGAAGTTTTCTACGACTTGAATCAGCAAGTGCTTTAAAAACGTGATCGATTTCATTCAGCCTCCTCTTACATTCTATATTAAGCAACTAAATAGTTGCATGTCAAGGTGAACAAAATGATTGGTTAAAAAAAAAGAGGAATTGCCAGAGCAATTCCTCTTTTCATTATTAATGTACTTTTACACCTTTTTTCCAGACTTGATTCACATGGTTAACGCCGAATAAATATTGTAATTCTTGATAGTTTTTAACATTCCATAGAACGATGTCTGCTTGCTTTCCAACTTCAAGTGAGCCAATTTTATCTTGACGATTGATTGCACAAGCAGCATTGTATGTTGCTGCTGTTAAACTTTCAGCAGGTGTTAGTCGCATCGAAATACAAGCTAAGTTCATCACTAGTGGCATAGAAGTCGTTGGTGAAGAACCAGGATTGCAGTCAGTTGAAATTGCAACAGCTACTCCTTCATCAACCATCTTTCTACCTTTTGCAGCATCTTCACGTAAATAAAGTGCTGTTGCTGGAAGTAGACAAGCAATTGTTCCTGATTTAGCCATTGCAGAAATGCCTTCATCTGATGCTTTAAGCAAATGCTCAGCTGAAATTGCGCCAACTTTGGCTGCTAGTTCTGCTCCACCATACGGTTCAATTTCATCAGCATGAATTTTTGGAATTAAATCATACTTTTTACCAGCTTCTAAAATTCGCTCTGATTGTTCTGGTGTAAATACACCTTTTTCACAGAAAACGTCATTAAATTCAGCTAGTTTTTCTTCTGCAATAATTGGAAGCATGTCATTGATTAAGTGATCAATGAACTCGTCTTCTCTACCTTTAAATTCTTTTGGCACAGCATGAGCACCCATAAAAGTAGGAACTAATTCAACTGCATGCTTTCCCTTTAATCTTTTCATAACTCTTAACTGTTTTAGTTCGGTCTCTAAATCCATACCATAACCGCTTTTACTTTCAACAGTTGTCACACCGTGTGCAATGAATGAGTCTAAACGGCGCATTGTTTGCTCCATTAATTCTTCCTCAGTCGCTTCACGAGTCATGCGGGCAGTTGCATGAATTCCACCACCCGCATTCATAATATCCATATATGTTGCACCTTCAAGACGCATTTCAAATTCACGCTCGCGGCTTCCACCGTACACAACATGTGTGTGCGGATCAACTAGTCCAGGAGTAACCAATTGGTTTGAAGCATCAACTACTTCTGCTTCATGAATTCTTTCTGCATAGCGATCTTGAATTTCTTTTGTTGTACCTACAGCTTGGATTACTCCATCTTCAATCCATAAGCTGCCATCTTCAATTAAGCCAAGCTCTGACATTGCTTCCTTTGAGCGAGGACCTTTAACTTCAGAAGCAAGTGTAGCTAATTGGGCTGCGTGTTTAATCCAAATTGGTTTTGTCATTACTTATCAGTTCCTTTATCAAGCATTGGAATGTTTACTCCTCTTTCACGTGCAGTTTGCTTAGCTAATTCATAACCTGCATCAGCATGACGTACTACACCCATACCAGGATCAGTTGTTAATACACGTTCAATACGTGCTTCTGCTTCTTTCGTACCATCTGCAACGATTACTACACCTGCATGTAATGAGTAACCCATACCTACTCCACCACCGTGGTGAACAGATACCCAAGTAGCTCCACCTACAGCGTTGATCATTGCATTTAAGATTGGCCAGTCAGCAACTGCATCTGAACCATCCATCATACTTTCAGTTTCACGGTTTGGAGATGCTACAGATCCTGAGTCTAAGTGGTCACGTCCAATAACGATTGGTGCTTTTAATTCACCGCTTGCAACCATGTCATTTAAGATTTTACCGAAACGAGCGCGCTCGCCATAACCTAACCAACAAATACGAGATGGTAGACCTTGGAATTCAATTTTTTCACCAGCCATACGAATCCAGTTACATAAGTGCTCATTATCAGCAAATTCACGTAAAATAGCTTGGTCAGTTTTGTAAATATCCTCAGGGTCACCTGATAATGCTACCCAACGGAATGGTCCTTTACCTTCACAGAATTGTGGACGAATATAAGCTGGAACGAATCCTGGGAATGCAAATGCATTTTCTACACCTTCATCTTTCGCAACTTGACGGATGTTATTACCATAGTCAAATGTTACAGAACCTTTTTCCATCATTTCTAGCATTGCTTTTACATGAGTCGCCATTGAAGCTTTTGAACGTGCAATGTAAACTTCTGGGTTTGATGCTCTTAATTCTGCCGCTTCTTCTAATGACATACCAGATGGAGTATAACCATTTAACGGATCATGAGCTGATGTTTGATCAGTTAATACATCTGGAATAAAGTTTCTAGCGATCATTTCTGGTAAAATATCAGATGCATTTCCGATTAGACCGATTGATAATGCTTTACCTTCTTTTTTCGCTTCTTCAGCAAGACGAATTGCTTCATCTAATGAATCAGTTTTTACATCAGTATATCTAGTTTCAATTCGACGATCGATTCTTGTTTCATCTACATCAATTCCGATACAAACTCCGCCGTTCATTGTTACAGCAAGTGGTTGAGCTCCACCCATTCCACCAAGACCAGCAGTAACTGTGATTGTACCTGTTAAAGTACCGTTGAAATGTTGTTTTGCTAATTCAGCAAATGTTTCATATGTTCCTTGTACAATTCCTTGAGAACCGATATAAATCCAGCTACCAGCTGTCATTTGTCCATACATCATTAAGCCTTTTTTATCTAATTCATGGAATGTTTCCCAATTTGCAAATGCAGGAACAAGGTTTGAGTTAGCAATTAAAACACGTGGTGCATCAGTATGTGATTTAAAGATTGCTACTGGCTTACCTGATTGAACTAATAATGTTTCATCAGCTTCTAAGTTTTTTAAAGAATCAACGATTGCATCAAAGCACTCCCAGTTACGAGCTGCTTTACCAATTCCGCCATATACAACAAGATCCTCTGGACGTTCTGCAACTTCTGGATCTAAGTTATTCATTAGCATACGAAGAACTGCTTCTTGTTGCCATCCTTTAGTATTTAATTCTGTACCTCTATATCTTATAACTTTATCTTGTGTAACCGTATTCATAATTTATTACCCCCTCGTTGTGATGTTTTCAGTTTAACACGAATTTTCCGATATCTTATTATAAAATGATGATTATTTTATAATTTATTTCATTATTTTTATTTGTTAATTTCATTTTTATAATTTATCTCAATTTCTCTTTATAAATTTGCTTTTTGGGGTGTGATTTTTATTAATGGATAAGGCTGCTCTCTTTATTAAAAGCGAACATTAAGTGTATTTTATTGATAAAGATGTGAACTTTGTTGATAAAGTGATGATTTTTATTGATATATGTACTATTTTTATTGATATCGTACTGATTTTTGTTGATAAGGTAGTGTTTTTCTTTAAGATAGTACTGATCTCCTCTGATAAAGCCGTGATTTCCACCTGAGTAATACTGATTTCCCCTGATAAAGACGTGTTTCCCTCTTATATAGTACTCATCTCCTCTGATAAAGATGTGTTTTCCTCTGAATAGGTACTGATCTCCTCTAATAAGTAATGAATTCCACAATAAAAGTAATTCCAAGAAGTAATCTCAATCATTTCAACAAAACATAAAAACGGCTCAGGTTTATAACTGAACCGTTTAGCTTGTAGACAAAGTCCTATTTATATGATTTTCAGACTGATTGAAAACGTTTGTCTTTCGAGGAGCGGAGTTACCTTTAGACGGTAATGAGCACCGCAGGCAGGCGAAGCAACGAAGAAAGCGAGCGTTTGGTGGGCAGTCTGAACGGCTCAGTTTATAACTGAACCGTTTTCTTATAAACCTGAACGATAGACTAGTGGCGTGCAGCCTTCTATTTGTTTAAATTTCGCGTTAAAGTAGGACTGATGTGAATAGCCTATTAATCTTGCTATTTCATCTAAATGTAGATCTGTTTCTTGCAATAATCGTTTGGCTTCTCGTATACGAACTTCATGAAGTGTTTCTCTGAATGATTGGTTCGACTCTGCTGCAAAGCGTCGGCTTAGTGTACTTTTATTGATTCGAAGTGCATCTGCACATGCAGTTAAGCTCCATCCGGCATCCCAGTAGTTAGATTCTATTAGCTCTCTAGTTTTTTCAACAAGGGTGCGGTGACCTTCTTGTAATTGCTCATTCCCTTGTAATAATAAACTAGTTGTAAAGGCAAGTAACTCTTGAACAATTTGATAAATTACCGGGTCATGTACAATTTTTTGGAAAATATCATAATAGATAACTTCCCATGATGCATTTTGAAGATTATTCGATTTCATATATCGTCTAATTTGAGCAAGTACACTCGTCAATCGAATCCGAACAATCTCCGGGTCTGGGTAAGGCTTTTGAAAAGTTAGAAATTCACTCTCCATCCAATCTCTGATTGCTTTTGCATCTCTTTTCTCAAGCATCTCAATCCAATGGCGTTGCTCTAACGGAGTAAGGAATGGATCCATTTCCTGATAGGATAATTGCTCATTTTCCGCCAAAATTATATCATAACCTTCAAAAAAGATTCTTCTTGTCAGTTGAAGTGTTTGTTGGTATATATTTTTTAAAGTTTCTTCTGGAGTTCCAACTTTCATTACGATCGCAAGTGGTTCATCCATCATTTCTTTCCAGCGAGCTAGAAATGCATTATATTCATCTAGTAATTCTTCTTCTGCCTCGTGGACACATAAAATAAATTCAGCTAATACGAATATACGATTTTCTCCTGTAAACGGATTACGTTCCAATGCATTATAGACAAGTGGTAGTGTTTGTGACTTTGGCGTCAAAAACGCAACCATCGTGATTGGACTTTCATGATTTCTCTCATTTAAAAGCAGGTCCGAATAATCTATATTAAAAGAGGATATTTCTTCAATATTATTTCTAGTAAAATTACTTTCTTTATTACGAATTTGGTAGCGTAATTGTTGAATATGCTTAATTAAATCGGTTGGGGAAAACGGTCGAAATAACACATCTTCTGCTCGAAACTGTAATGCAAGATAAGCTGTTTGAAAAATTCGCTCAGATGATATACCTAACCAACGAATGGAATATTTTTGAATCAGCTCACCAAATCTTTCACTTTCATTTTTCCATCCATCCATATCCAATAAAACGAGATCAGGCTGTTGCTTTTGTATACCCTTTTCAAATTCGTCCATTGTTTTCCACGTAATCAGATTAATTCCAGTAAAGTGCGATTCCACGACCCACCGAATTCCTGAAGCTTCTAGCTCATCTTTTGCTACTAAATGAATTTCCATCGTGTTTCACCGCCACTTTTAGTTTTTCTACCATCATAGCAAATTTATCTCATTTATGTAGAATAAAAAACTCTAATATTTTCAATTTTTTTCGATTGAATTTTTTATGAGATTTGAAATGATTAATACAATCCCAAAAGAAAAAGACCACATAAAAGTAGTCCTAAATGAAAGCACAAAAAGATTAATATTTAAACATACTTAACGTCTACCTTTAATCGTTTCTAATTTACATTTGATTAAACGGTGTAATCGGCGGCATGATATGAACTTTTTTATTTGGATAAATTCTATCAATAACAGTTGATTGCAATAATCGTTTAATATCTTTACCAGGTAGTTCCATTGAAACGCCATTAAGGGCAGATTTATAAGTATGCCTTACTGCATATGGTACTTGATGATCTGCTAAGAGACTTTTTAATTCACTTTGAAATTTTTGATGACTTTCTTCAACCTGCTTCGTTGCTTCATCCAATGTAAGTTGTTTTCCTGATGCTTGAGCCTCTTTTACCGCTATTACAGCAGGTTTTATTTTGAATTCAATAATGATTGAAGTCATTTTATCACTCGAAAAATCGATAGTTGGATCAAGATAGATTGAAGTATTCATTTGTCCACTAGCCTCCAAATTCTCTTCAATAGATTCATACTTTTTAAATGTATATTTATTCTCATTACTTATGCTTGAAAGAATCATTCCAAATAAAATAGCACCTATATAAATCTTCTTCATCCTAACATACTCTCCTTTAAACTTGTTTTTTTCGTCTAATAAAGAAAACTCGCCAGTTGGCGAGCCTTTAGGCGCAGACAGAGGCTGAGTTGCATTTATACTACACCGCTGCCATTTTTTACTTTAATGAAAAAAAGAACCAACTCAAAAATTTGGTTCTTTAATTAATCGCTTATTTTAAAGGATTCATAGTCACTGAAAAAATATAGCTTTGATATTTATCACAGCCTTCATAACTATATCTTCTTCCATCCTTTGAAAATGCTCGTCCATCTTCATGAAAACCTAAATCATGCAAAACATCCTTAATTGAACCATTTTCATAATCTTTACCAACAGGAAATTCAATGCTCATACTAATCACCTTTTTTGATTTTTCTTATTAATTTGCTTACTATTGATTACTTTTATACATTATTTACCTAAATCTAGTTTACAAATCAGCTATGTTTTCCCTTAAGAATATCAATATATTTTTCCATAATACGATTGACTAAAAATAGGTTGGTTTCTTGTACCACAGAATTAGTATAGTAAATGCACTAGTAGAGCAAATTAGTATTAGTAAATTTATTCCATTTTAATCGAGGTGAGGAACATTGAAAAAACCTCCAGGGAGCGCATTAGCTTTACATCAAGAAGGCGACTTAAATTCAAATATTGAATTATTACATTCTTTGTTTCCTACCTCAGATTTAACGATAAAAAAGGCATTGTTTGGAGAGGAAAAAGGTATCATAGCTTATGTAAATAGCATAGTAAAAGAAGAGAAAATAGACCAGTTTGCAACAGATATTCTCGAATATAAAGAATCTATTTATCAATATCTTTATTCTCATACAACAGTTACAAAAAAAATTGAAGAGATCGAACGTTCAATACTTGAAGGTAAAAGTGTTTGTTTTATTAATGGAGAAATACATGCATTTCTTTTTTCTGCTGAAGAATTTCCAGAACGGCCATTTTCTCCTCCAAGTATCGATAATTCTATTAAAGGTTTAAAAATATCATTTGTAGAGACAATCCATTCTAATTTGGCATTGCTTCGACGTTTAATTCAAAGTCGAGATTTATTATTTAAGGAAACTAAAATTGGTAAGGAAAATAAGTCTATTGCTACACTTGCTTATTTAGATGGTGTTGTAAATTCCGAATTAGTTTCACAGATTGAATCAAAGCTCTCTACTATTACATTTGACACGATATTAAATTCCAATCAAATAGCTCAAATGCTAGAAAAGTATCCATTTTCACTTTTCCCACAGCTGGTTACAACAGAAAGACCAGATATTGCAGCAGAAGCAATCCAAAAAGGAAAAGTTGTGATTGTGTTAGATCATTCATCCGAAGTTATTATCTTACCCGGATCATTTATTTCTTTTTTTAAAAGTATTGACGACTCTTCTTCAAGACCTGTCATTGCATTTTTTACTTTCTTTTTAAGAGTAATCGCACTATTCATAACACTTTATTTACCGGGTATTTATATTTCAATCGTTTCATTCAACTATGATGTTGTTCCATTAAAATTAATTATATCGATTGGGGAATCGCGAGCTAATGTTCCATTCGATCCACTAGTTGAAGCATTTATTATGGAATTAACACTGGAGATGTTGAGAGAAGCAGCTATTAGGCTTCCTACTCCAATTAGTACTACAGTAGGTGTTGTAGGAGGAATTGTTATCGGTCAAAGTGCCGTTCAAGCTGGTATTGTAAGTAACATTATGGTAATTGTCGTTGCGATAACTGCAATTTCTTCTTTCATTATTCCAAATTATGATATGGCAACAAGTTTACGCATTTTACGATTTCCGATTATGATAATGGCCTCCATATTTGGGCTAATTGGGATTATTGCTAGTACAATGATTATCATCGGGCACGGATTAAAATTATCGAGCTATAACGAATCTTATACTCAGCCTTTTTCTCCAATGAGTTTTAAGCAGCTAAAGAATAAATATCAAAATAGCGCATTATCAATTCTTTTGAAGCATCATATTACGAGTCAAAAAAAGAGGAAATAACATGAAACAGAATATACCTAGAATTACATATGTTCAATTTATTTTATTGGTATTTGGTGTTCAAACAGGAATTGGAATGATTTCTTTACCTCGAGTATTAGAGGAGAAGGCTGGAACAAGCGGTTGGATTTCTCTAATCATTAGCGGTTTCCTCTCTTTAATGATTAGTATTTTGATGGTTAAGCTACGTGAAAAAGACCCTTCCTGCTCATTTAATCAGTACTTAACTCATAATTTCGGTAGAGTGATTGGAACATTATTTTCACTTTTCTTTACACTTTACTTTCTATTTTCGGGCTATGTAGTTTTTTTGCGAACCATGTTATTTGTACAATCATATATTTTACAAGATTCTTCACTTGTGATCCTTATTGTTTTGTTTTTAATTCCAACCTTCCAATTCGTATCAGGTGGGATCCAGATGATTGGAAAATATATCGAAATAATTTTTCCAATCATAATCTTTTTTTCAGTTATGCTACTATTCACATTAAAAAACAGTAATATCCATTTCATTTTACCTTTGATTAAAGATGGATGGTTACCGATTTTTAAAGCCATCCCTTCTACAGCTACATCATTTTTAGGGATTGAAATTATTTTTGTTCTTTATCCTTATTTAGATGAAAAAGAAAAGGCTATTAAAGGTGTACTAATTGCAAATGGGATGATAACCGCACTATATACTTATGTTTGTATGATCTGTTTTGTCGTTTATAGCCCAGATGAAATTAGGTTAATCTTTGATCCAGTTTTAGACATTTTAAGTGTAATTGAATTTCAATACGTTGAAAGACTAGATTTAATTCTTTTTCCACTTTTTCTTATGGTTATTTCTAAAACTTGGATTACCTATATTTGGATTAGTGTGACAAATCTAGCAGAAATGTTTCAGCAAAAAAGAATTGAATATCTATTTATCGGATTATCAGTTGTTTTTATTCTTTGGACCTATCTATCTATTCCAACTTTTAAACAAAATGATCTTTTTATGCAACAATTATCTATTTATGGTTCAGTCGGTTTGTTAGTCATAGTAGTACTCATTTGGTTACGTTCATTAGGAAATAAGGTGATTGGATGAAAAGTATAAAAATCGCTTCAATTAGTTTATTACTGTTCGTACTATTAACTGGTTGTCGAAAAAACATCAATATTGAAGATATTACAATGGGGCTAATATTAGGAATTGACACAAATGAAAAACAACAAATTCAAATATTTATGTCTAGCCCAGTTTTTAGTGCAGAAGCTCAAGAAAAAAATGAACAAATCCTGGTAGATGCTTCATCAGTTCGAGAAGCTCGTAATTTATTTGATGCGAAGGTAACAGGGGTATCCACTGGTGGAAAGTTACAAGCATTATTAGTTAGCTCTAAATTTATTGAGCATAAAGACTGGTCGGGAATTTTAGATTTATTTTACCGTGACCCAAAATTAAGACAAAATTCAGATCTTGTATTTTTTGATGGCGATATTTCAGAACTACTTAATTTAAAACAAAACGATAAGCCGAGATTATCAATCTTTATCCCTCAACTTATTGAGACCGCTGATTTTCGAAATATAACGAAGCGTACATCGATACGAATGTTTCATCAGATGCAGTTTGATCATGGAATCACGCCATATTTACCAAAATTGTCAATTAACGAAGGTGAACTCGAAATGAATGGAGTAGCATTGTTAGATAAAAAACTACTTCTTAAAAGAATTCTTTCAATAAGAGAAACACAATTATTACGACTATTACAAGGTAAGCTAATTGGGCAACTAACTCCAATATCTTCGTTTAAAGGAAAGAAAGAAAAAGGGAATTTATTTGACACAAAACAAACTAGCTATAATGTGAAGGATATTAAAAGAAATGTAGACTGCAAGTTCATTCATAACCGTTTTGAGTTTAAAATTTCATTAACAATTCCAATCATGATAACCCAATCACCATTTAAATTAAACGACAAAACAGTTGATCGACTAAGTAATGAAATCGAAACTGCCTTAGAAAAGGATCTAAACAATTTTGTCCATTCACTCCAAGCCGACGAACTCGATCCAATTGGCTTAGGTATTTTAGCAAGTTCATCTCAGCACCAACAGTGGAAAAAAGTAAAAACAAACTGGCCAAAAGATCTAAAGAACGCAAAGATACATGTCAAAACAAAGGTTATAATTGTTGATAAAGGAATTTCTTCGATGTAAGAGTAAGAAAAAACACATGCATATGTAACAAAAAAAACTAAAAAAGCAGGATCAGCCCCTAAGCTCCTCCTGCTTTCCCTGCCCTTCAGCCTTCCTGCACTCCCTGCACTTCCTTCCCTTAACTGTAATAGGAAAAAAGTAGCATCAATCTAAAAAAATTCGAGTTTATTTTTTCCATTTTTTAGCTAAATTTAATACAATTTGACTATTTAAATTTAATATATTGGAAATAATGACCATATTTTAGATTATTTTCCCTTCACAGAATGCAAATAATGTAGTTTTTTGTTGTTTGAAAACTCAGAAAGTTAATGTTACGATAAATTCCGCAATACCATATATGTTAACCCAGGGAGGAATTTAGGTGAACAAAAAAGTTTTAGCGGTTGGATTATCTGTAGGTTTAGCAGCAAGTTGTTTTTCAGTAACAAATACATATGCTGCACCAAAAAATGTATTGTCTAGTTACAAGTATAATGAATCGGTAGGATCTCCTGAGTTTGTTTCAGGACAGCTTACAAAACCTTCAGCAAAAAGTGCTGAGAGCATCGTACATGGTTATGTCAATGCTAACAAAGATAAGTTTAAATTAGGTTCAAAATCTTCAGAAGATTCATTCATCGTTAAGTCTAGCAATAAAGATAAGTTTGGTACTGCTCTTCGACTACAACAAGTATACGATGGTGTACCTGTTTGGGGTTCTACTCAAACAGCGTTAGTTGGAGATGATGGTGTCCTATCAGTTTTCTCAGGTACGGTTGCACCTAATCTTGATACGAAAAAAGGACTTAAATCTGAAAAGAAAGTAAACGCCAATAAATCGATTAAAATCGCAGAAGCAGATCTTGGTTATACTCCCGACTATGAAAAAGACCCTACAGCTGACCTAGTAGTTTACACAAATGGCGATGAAGCTACATACGCTTATCTAGTAAACTTAAATTTCCTTTCACCTAAGCCTGGAAACTATAATTATTTCATTGAAGCTTCAACTGGTAAAATCTTAAATAGCTATAATAATTTAGATGAAGCAGATGGCGGTACTGCTGCTAGCAAAGCTGGTGGACCAACAGTTACTGGTTCAAATGTAAGTGCAACTGGGAATGGTGTACTTGGCGATACAAAATCACTAAATATGACTTTATCTGGCTCTAGTTATTATTTACAAGATAATACAAGAGGACAAGGTATTTTCACATATGATGCGGCAAGCCGTACTCGTCTTCCTGGTACTCTTTGGACAAGCCCTGATACTCTTTTAAATAGCACATATGATGGAGCTGCAGTTGACGCTCATTATTACGCTGGTAAAACTTTTGATTATTATAAAAACGTTTTCGGACGAAATTCTTATGATAATAAAGGTGCTGCTTTAAAATCAAGTGTCCATTATAGCCGTAGTTATAACAATGCGTTCTGGAATGGAACTCAAATGGTTTATGGTGATGGAGATGGAACAACATTTATCCCATTATCAGGCGGACTTGACGTAGTAGGGCATGAGTTAACTCACGCAGTTACAGAAAACAGTTCTAATTTAATTTACCAAAATGAATCTGGTGCATTAAATGAATCAATTTCTGATATTTTCGGAACGCTTATTGAGTTCTATAATAATAACAATCCTGATTACGAAATTGGAGAAGATATTTATACTCCTAATGTACCTAATGATGCTCTTCGTTCAATGAGTGATCCAGCTAAATATGGTGATCCAGATAATTACTCAAAACGTTATACTGGAACATCAGACAATGGTGGAGTTCATACAAATAGCAGTATTATCAATAAAGCTGCTTACTTAATTGCACAAGGTGGAACGCATTATGGCGTGACAGTTACTGGCATCGGTAATGATAAGCTAGGCCAAATTTTCTATCGTGCTAATACTGTTTACTTAACTTCTTCTGCAACTTTCAGCCAAGCACGTGCGGCACTAGTTCAATCAGCTGCAGACTTATTCGGTGCAAGTTCTGCTGAAGTAACTACTGTGAATAAAGCATTTGATGCAGTAGGTGTAAAATAATAATCTCTTTTTCTATAAAACTAAGTCGATTTCCTATTATTTAGGAAATCGGCTTTTCAATTCTTTAAATTGTTGATGATACGGGAAAGCATTGTAAAAATGCCCTCCCATTGAATTTCATTTCAAAAATTTTATCTCGTTAATCTGAAATTTTCGTACCATTTAAAAAGTTCATCAATTCATTAAACGTATTTTGAGCAGCTTTCGTATTCATTTGGAACTGGTATTCATGACCTAGTTCACCTTGTGATTTACTATAAAATACTTGTTTAACACCCGTTCTTTTTTCTAATAAAGTTGCAAATCTTTTACCTTGTGATTCAAAAGAAGCTGTATTTCCATCAGTTATAAATGTCGATACGAACTGATCGGGTACATTTCTTAAAAGTGATGCTTCTTTTGTCATTTTTTCATCTTCCCAATTGTATTTTCCAAAATATGCCCATCCAACTCTTTTAAAGACAAATTTCATAAATCTAGATGAAGCTTTCGTTTCAACTTCCTTCATATCATATGGACCGCAAAGAAGAATCGCACCTCGGATTGTATTTGGAACAACACTTTGACCTATTTTAGCTGTTTTTGAATAGTTTTTATTCATTTGAATGCTAACAAATTGAGCAGAAAGCTGTGCACCAGCCGAATCTCCTGCAAAGTATATATTATTCAAATCTAGCCCATATTTATCAGCATTTTTTTTAACAAAACGATAAGCTTGATCAATTTGCTGTAAAGGTACAGGATAAGCGACATCAGGAGCTAAGCCATAGTTGATATTTACCACATTATAACCGTGACTCGCAATATAAGTAGCGTATTTACGAACATCAATTTTATCCCCTGCTACAAATGCACCACCATGAATCCAAAAAATGGTTGGAACATATTTCAAATCACCTTTATACCGAATCAAATCAAACGTACTGTTTTTAAACTTTGAATGATATTCGATATCCGTATCCATCCTTGTTTTCTGTTTTGCTATACTGAAATCCGCTGCCTCTACCTCAATGCCACCAGCAAAAGATTTCTTCAAAAACCAAGTAACTGGCCTAGGTGAAAGAAAAACTGACCCAACTCCAATTACTAAAATAATGAGAACGCAAATTCCAAATATTTTAAGAATACGCTTCATTCATTCGATACCTCCTTTTAACGCTTACTGAAGATTATTATTTGATTTCCAAAAAATATCATACATATTAATAGCAGGATACAGGGAATAAGGAGTGCAGGTTATAGGATTTTCTTTCTTTTGGAATATCTTTAATATCTTCAATAAAAAATAGAAGTCCAAATAGAACTTCTACATTTTCTAACCTATTGAATTATAAGATCAAACATAACTTTCCTTATTACTATTCAATATTTCTACTAATTGCTCTACCTGCTTGTCTTCCTGAAAATAAACATCCACCTAAAAAAGTTCCTTCCATTGCTCGATAGCCATGTACGCCACCGCCTCCGAAACCAGAAACTTCACCAGCTGCATATAGTCCTGGAATCGCTGCTCCTGATGAATCTAACACATTACCATCTAAATTAGTTTGTAGTCCTCCTAGTGTTTTACGGCTAACAATATTTAGACGAACTGCAATTAAAGGACCATTTTTTGGATCCAAAATTTTGTGTGGAGGTGCAACACGAATTAATTTATCTCCTATGTAATTTCTTGCCCCTCTTAATGCTGTAATTTGTAAATCTTTCGTGAATTTATTATCCATTTCACGATCACGTGCAACGATTTGACGTTCGATTTCTTCATATTTTAATAAATTTTCACCTGTCAGATTATTCATACCTTCCACTAGTTCTTCAAGCGTATCGGCAACAATAAAGTCTTCTCCTTTTTCCATAAAAGCTTTAACAGGAGCAGGTATTCCAGATGTTGCTCTTTTCATTACTTGTTTAATACTTTTGCCAGTTAAATCCGGATTTTGCTCTGATCCTGAAAGTGCAAACTCCTTTTGAATAATTTTTTTCGTTAAAATAAACCAGGAATAATCAAAACCTGTTTTTTGAATTGCTTGAAGGGTACCGAGTGTATCAAATCCAGGAAAATTGGGTGCTGGAAATCGTTGTCCATGTGCATCTAACCAAATTGAGGATGGACCTGGAAGAATTCTGATCCCATGATTGCTCCAAATTGGGTTCCAATTTTTTATTCCTTCTGTATAATGCCACATGCGATCACGATTAACAATTCTCCCACCAGCATTTTCTGTAATCTCAAGCATACGACCATCAACATGTGCAGGAACACCAGAAATCATCTTTTTTGGTGGAGTACCTAGTCGACTTGGCCAATTTTTACGAATTAAATCAAAGTTTGCTCCAATGCCACCACTAGAAACTAAAACAGCATTCGCGCCATAATTAAACTCTCCAATTACTTCACGTGAACTATCTTGACCACGTTCAGCATTACTTGGCTCAAGCAATGAACCACTTACTCCTACAACAGCTCCTTCTTGAGTTAATAGCTCATCAACTCGGTGGCGAGATCGGAATTCAACCAATCCCTTCTTCATATGCTCGCGAACTCTCCGTTCAAAAGGTGCAACAATTCCTGGACCTGTTCCCCATACGATATGGAATCTTGGGACTGAGTTACCATGCCCTTCCGCAAGATATCCACCACGTTCAGCCCATCCGACTACTGGAAAGAAACGTACACCCATATCATATAACCATTGCCTCTTTTCCCCTGCCGCAAAATCTACATAAGCTTCCGCCCACTTCTTTGCCCAGAAATCCTCATCTTCTTCACGATCGAATCCTGCTGTTCCAAGCCAATCTTGCCAAGCCAATTCCTTGGAATCCTTTATTCCTAATCTGCGTTGTTCTGGAGAATCTACTAAAAACAAACCACCAAATGACCACCAAGCCTGTCCACCTATTGATGCTTTCGGCTCCTGATCTAATAACAATACACTTTTCCCTGCATCAGCAATTTCAGCAGTTGCAACCAATCCAGCTAATCCAGCCCCGACTACGATTACATCAAATTTCTCCATCTATTTACCCCCTCCTTATTAATCTTCTAATCTATTAAAAAATAATTTCATCGTTAATTTTCTAAATTTTCAGTCATCAACTAAATAATACATTAAAACCAAAATAAAGAAAAGGAAAGAAGGATTAAAACCTCACATCCCTCTCCCTTTTCAGTACTTTACTTAATGAACATTCTTCTTTTTAAATCTACCTCCACGCACCTCAGCAATATCCGAAATTGCTAAAAATGCATTCGGGTCAAAATCATCCACGATTGTTTTTAGCTCCGCTTCTTCTAATCGCGTAATGACACAATAAATTACTTTTGTCATTTCACCAGAGTATGCCCCTTTACCATTAATATAGGTTACACCTCGGCCCATTCTGAATAATATCGCCTCACCAATATCTTCACTTTTGTCACTAATAATCCATGCTGATTTTGATTGCTCTAGACCTTCCACAACAATATCAATCGTTTTAAACGCGACTAAATAGGCAATAATCGAGTACATTGCACGATCCCAAGAAAAGATAAATCCTGCAGCCCCTAAAATAAAGAGGTTAAAAACCATAATAATTTCACCAACAGAAAACGGAATCTTACTATTGATTATGATTGCAAGTATTTCGATTCCGTCTAATGCTCCACCAAACCGGATTGCCAATCCTACTCCAACACCTAAAACCATTCCTCCAAATATCGTTGCAAGTAGAACGTCTTCTGTAAAAGCGGGAACATGATGAAACATACTTGTAAAATAGGAAAGAACTGTGATACCAAGTATCGTAGAAATTGCAAAAGTTTTTCCTATTTGTTTATAACCTAAATAAAAAAATGGTAAGTTTAATACAAAAATAAACACTCCTAGAGGCAGACCGGTAAGATGTGACACCATAATTGAAATACCTGTTATACCACCATCGATAACATCATTTGGTACTAAAAATATTTCAAGTCCTGTTGCCACAAGCAATGCACCCACTAGCATTGCAATCGCTCTTTGGAAAATTTTTAATTTATGTGACTTTCCACCTGTTTCATTCATTGCCACAGCCATCTAATTTACCGTCCTTAACTATTGTAAAATTTTTCTATAGTTAATATTTACTCTTAAGCACAATTTATACTCTTTTCGTTCAATCACTAGACATTCGCAATTTATTCTAATATAATTAGCTAGACAACTAATTTAGTTAGCTAGCTAACTATTTTCTTATAGGAGATTTTTTATGCGCAATAAGCAGCCTTTCTTTTTTTCATTAAATCAAACGACACGTCAGTTTTCGAAGTCTTTTAATGAACAGCTTGTACCATCTGGCTTATATTTAGCCCAATGGTCAGTCATTCATTATATTTATGTACACGGACCATGTACGCAACGAATGATTTGTTCCAGTTTGAATATCGAACCACCTACGCTAACAAGAACGCTATGTAGAATGGAAACAATGAATTTAATCGTTCGGAAAGAAGGTTCTGACAAAAGAGAAAAAATGATTCATCTTACTGATCAAGCATTCATTCAGTTTGATGGTTGGAAAGAAAAAATTATCTCATTTGAGAATGAAGTTACAAAAGGTATACCCGAAGAAGAGCTTGATATTGCACTTCAAGTTTTTCAAAAAATGATGAACAATATGAAAGCGTCGGAGGTAACAAATCAGGGGGAATAAAAATTGAATAAAGAACGTCTATGGACAAAGGATTTTATTAGTGTTAACTTAAGTGGTTTTTTTGTGTTTTTAGTGTTTTATACTTTAATGGCTACACTACCGATTTTTGTGATTGATAATTTAGGCCAACAGGAAAGTAAAGTAGGGCTTGTTGTAACTTCTTTTCTAATCGCGTCAGTTTTAATTCGTCCTTTCGCTGGGATTTGGTTAGATACGATTGGTCGTAGAAAAATCTTAATCATTTCTTTAGTGTTTTTTACAATTACTACTTTCATTTATCCTTTTATAAATAATTTTGCACTATTACTATTGTTACGATTTGCACAAGGGATTTTCTTTGGTTTAGGAACGACAGCAACTGGAACAATTGTTGCTGAAACTGTACCGGCTACACGTAGAGGAGAAGGTATGAGTTATTATGGCTCGTCAATGATTCTAGCAATGGTTTTTGGCCCTTATCTTGGTATTAACTTAATGAATCACTTCAACTTCCACATTTTATTTTTTGTTTGTGGATTTTTTGCAATCATCTCTTTCCTTTTCGGATTAAATATTGCGATTCCAAAACAAACATTAAAAGCGAAAACTCGAATTCAACCATCTCAATTAATTGAGCGCTCAGCATTACCAATCTCAATTACTGCAGCAATTATCTCTTTCGGATACAGTGGAATCATTTCCTTTATTACATTGTACGCAAAAGATTTAGGTTTTGTAGAAGTTGCTAGCTTCTTTTTTATTGTTTATGCCATTTTCATTTTAGGATCAAGACCTTTTACAGGAAAACTTTTTGATCGTAAAGGCGCAAACATAATCGTATACCCAGGAATCATTTTATTTTCAATTGGACTTTTCGTATTAAGTTCTTCAACGATTCCGTCAATCTTTTTATTATCAGCTGCTTTAATCGGAATCGGTTATGGCTCAATTGTACCTGGATTTCAAACATTGGCGATTAATACAGCAGCTCCAGCAAAAAAAGGGATGGCGACAGCAACGTTTTTTATGTTTTTTGATGTAGGAATGGGTATAGGCTCTTATGTACTTGGTATTGTCCAAGCTAAAACCTCTTTCCAGTCAATGTATATTTTAACTGCATTTTCTGTTTTACTAACAGGTGTAATTTACTATTTATTACATGACCGAAAACAAAAATCAAATCCGAAACTTGAAAAAACAGCCGCTTAAACAAGAGGGTGCCCTACTTATTAATTGGGGCACCTTCTTTTTTATAGTGGCAGTATTAATAACTGGAATATGAAGAGTAGTGGTAATATAGTATGAGCTGCAAATAAATCATGGAAAACCGCAATTAAATTTTATGTGTGCAAATAAAACATGGAAAACCGCAATTAAAAATTTTATGTGTGCAAATAAATCATGGAAAACCGCAATTAAAAACGCAATTAAATTTGGTAAAATCGCAATTAAATTAGCAGAATCACAAATAAAATTAGCAAAATCGCAATTAAAACCTTAAGAATAGCAAATAAGATGGAAAATTACCTATACTAGTTAAGGTATTAAGTCTTTAAAATTGATCCATTCTTGTTAATTTCTATTGAAAATAAACAAATATGCTCTAATTCTTTCTAATTTAAATCAAAAATTGATGAAAATCTGTTATTTTCTATAAAAAAGAGCGATATTTTCAAATCCAAATGAATAGTTCCTCCCAGATACCCTCCCCTACAAAAAAGGGTGCCCTCATTAGTCACTTATCATGACTTCTGAGACAGACCCTTCCAACGTGTTTAAATTGATATTCCTTTATTAGTAATAAATGCAGCTTAGTGAAAAAATGGATTTAGTATGCAACTTTCGTTAAAATAAACAATAAACGGAATATAAAATGGAGGAAAATAGATGGCCGTCGCAGTTAATTCAAAATTTAATGAGTATAAAGAGAAGATTTATTCCTTATCCCCCACTCTCGAAACTAGCGCGCTAAAAAATGAAGAATTTCTAATTGATAAAGATGAACAGAAAAATTTAGAAATTTATTATGCTCCGTTTGAGTACATTAACGAAAAAGCAAAAATCTTAATTGTAGGAATTACGCCTGGTTTACATCAGATGAAGCAATCTTACTCAACAATTATAAATCTAAAAGATAAACCGTTAGATGATGAACAGATTTTACATGAAGTGAAAAAGAATTCTAGTTTTGAAGGTCCGATGAGGAAAAATTTAATCGCAATGCTTGATGAATTAGAATTACATAACTATCTGGGAATAAATTCGACAAGTGAACTTTTCAGTACGTCTAGTCATCTTGTCCAAACAACTTCTGTTATTAAATATCCTGTTTTCTATAAAGGAAAAAATTATAATGGTTCAACACCAAATATCTTAAAAACTGAGTTACTTAAAAAGTACATAGTTGAAAATTTCGCGAATGAAGTCATCCAATTACATAACCCATTAATCATTCCATTAGGTGTAAATGTTTCAAAAGCATTATCCTATTTAACAACGAATGATTATTTTAACTCGGATTCAATTTTATATGGATTCCCTCATACATCTGGAGGAAATGGTCATCGACATAAGCAATTCGCTGAAAACAAAGAGGATATGAAAAGGAAAATCAAAATCTATTTTGAGTAATTGATATAAAGGAGAAGCAGAATGATTTTACATATTATCGAAAACAAAGAGTGGCAAAACGTGAAAAACGAGGGAGAATATTCTCCACCTAGTTTAAAAAATGAAGGATTTATTCATTGCTCTACGACCGAACAAGCTGTTGAAATCGCAAACTTATTTTTTAAAGGAGCCAACGACTTAAAAATATTATGCATAGATGAAGAGAAAACAAAATCTAAAATCGTTTATGAGGATACAGAAAACTTCGGTCAGTTATTCCCTCATATATACGGCTCATTAAACTTAGATGCTGTTTTTAAAGTTGTTGATTTTGAATTGGATCAAAATGGAAAATTCATTTTACCAAATGAATTAAAGGAAACGAAGAATTAACGAGTTCTCTCTTAGAGCGTTACCCATACTTTTAAAAGGCTATCAGAAATGATAGCCTTTTAGTGTGTAGACAAAGTCCTATTTATCTGATTTTCAGACTGCTTAAAAGACTCCAACAAGAGCGCCTTTATAAATTACAATCGCTCTTACAACATGAAAAATAGCTACTAAAATAATTGTTACCTCGTATGCTGATACATTCAAAAATTCGAACTTTCTACGCAGTACGATTTTACGAAAAAGTGCTGGAAAACCTTCATTTACTTTTAAACAAATAAAATAGAATAGTAGAATGACGAAGTATAAAAAGAATCCCACATCGACATACGGCCAGTTCAGCCAATTAGCAAACAAGCTACATAACCAAACTATCAATCCATTAACAATGCAGGCAAAAATCCAATTGGAGAAAGAAGATGTTGTATAAATCGTTTTCATGAAAATCACTTCTCCTTCTATTTACAGATTCATTCTGTAGTCAATTTTTACGCTTTTGTTCCTTCTTTTATGCTTATTAAATGACATTAAATTATTTTTTTTATATAAAGATTCTGTTGGATTTTCAATTAATTGTCATGACTTTCTATTCCATTCTCATGTTAAAATGAAACTATTATGACAAGAAAAGGGATGAACTACTATTAACCTTCAAGACAAAGTCAAAAGCCTGCCTTTATCCCCTGGCGTATATTTGATGAAGGATTCTAAAGGACAAATCCTTTACGTCGGAAAAGCGAAAAGCTTAAAAAAACGGGTACAATCTTATTTTCAAAACTCTAAAGGTCATTCACCAAAAGTAAAAAAGCTCGTCACTCATTTAAAGGATTTTGATATCATACTAACCGATACTGAATTTGATGCACTCATGCTAGAATGTCATTTAATTAAGGAAATTAAGCCAATGTATAATCGGATGATGAAAAGTCCACAATCATTTACTTATTTGATCATCAATCTTGCTAAAAAAATTCCTTCATTTGAAATTAGTTATGAACCGATTGAAAATGAAAACTCATTAATTTTTGGTCCTTTTACAAGTAGAAGTACAGTTGAAAGGGCAATGAATGGTATAAAAGAATGCTTTAAAATTAATTGTGGTCATTCAACAGTTAAAAATAGTGCTTGCTTAAATTATTCTTTAGGATTGTGTAATGGTGTGTGTTTAGGTGGACCGGCAATAGATGAATACAATTCGATTATACAGAAAGTCATTCATTTCCTTGGTCGAAAAGACAATCGTCTTCTTGAGGAAATGGAAAGTAAAATGTTAGCTGCATCTGAACAGTTTGATTTTGAAGCTGCAGCCAAATACAGAGACTGGATCGAATTGGTTAAGTCACTATTAAATAAAGAAAAAGTCATTGAATTTACCGAGCAAAATCATAATCTTGTTACGCTCGAACAAATAGATGATAAAACATATAAATATTTTTTAATTAAACGGACGCAAATATTGCATTGTGAAATGATTCATCTAGAAAATAATTCACTCGAATCTTTAAATGAACAAATAATATCAAACGCCATTTCTCATTTCAAAAACACAAATGATGAGCTAAACAAAGATGTAAGCCGAGATGAAATTGATGAAGCTCAAATTATCTATAGCTATTTAAATAGTACAAACTGTCAACATTTGATTCTTCCTAAAAGCTGGCTTAGTGCAAATAATCGTCTTAAATTTACGAAAGAACTGAATAAACTATTTGGTTCCTTTAAATAAAAATAGCTCAGGGCAAGATTGCATGCCTGAGCTATTTTTTATGCTTTTAACTGTTCATATTGTTTCCAGTTTACTGATTTCTCTAACACAATCGATAGAATTACTCCCATAATAAGTCCATTCGTTAAAAATGGCTGTACAATCATCGGAAGATTTCCGAATGTACCAGGTGCAATATTCATCAAGCTGACACCTACTAATACTGGTGCCGCCAGTCTAAAGATTGTATCTGATGTAAATACTTTTCCATTTGTACTACTAAAAGCTGTACCAAACAATTGAAGATAAGCTACAAATAAAACTGCATTTCCTACTGTTACTGGCATCGTAGCTAAAAATGAAATTAATGGCGGAAGTAATCCAATAATTGTTAATAAAGCTCCTCCATATATAAATGGTTTACGTTCATAAATTTGTGTACTTTGCAAAAATCCAAGCGATGAAGTAAAAGGAGTATATGGAACGATTCCAAAAAATGAAGCAATAATTGTGAAGCTACCTGTTATTAATAATGAAAAACGATATTGTTTTGTACTCGCTTCTTCTTTTAATAACTCTGAAGCTGCTTTAATGGAAGCAAACGTATTGCTTAAATTCATAATTCCCGCAAAAAACGATATTGCGATGATCCCTACTTCTAAATTAGGTGCTCCTAATGGGAAAAGCGTAAAATGAGCACTAGTCGTAGCAACCTCTTTCGTATCAGATCCAAAAAGTATCGAATAAAATAACCAACCTACGATTATCCCAATTAAAATTGAAAAATTACTAATTATGCGAGATCCTTTTAATTTTAAGATACTTACAAATAAAACGATGCATAATGAAAGTGCACTAATTGAAAGGCTGATTTGTCCTTTACTTGTTATCCCAAGCATTCCTTTAAAGAAAACGAAAATAAGTTGAAATGATAGCAAAAATAAATAAACTGTCATAACCATTGGAGTAAATATTTTTTGAAGAAATGAAATCAAATTAAATGCAGATAGTAGCAATGTTACAATGCCCGCCGCAATGAATCCAGTTGCGATTCCTCCTCCAATTTCAGTATAGCTTAATCCAAATGCCGAAGCTGATAAACCTAAGTTCAGCATAACTCCCCACAATAAACCAGAATGTCCTTCCATTACAGGATACTTGTGACCAATCCACCCTTGTAAAACGGAAGCAAGTCCAGTGAAAATTAGTGAACTTCTTATTGTGCTTTCGATTACATCTGATGGAAGATGAAATGCTGCCCCTATTGAAATTGGAACTACAATTGTATTCGCAAAAATAAAAAATAACCATTGAACCGATGAAAAAAGAGTAGTAGAAACCCTCAAACTTTTCATAGTTTCCTCTCCTCCTCTAGCTTAAAAATGCTTTGTTTCTTTTCTATAAATAGGGTCCTCGATCGTCCTTTTCCATTTTAATAAAGTTGATAGAAAAACTCCAATAATAATTAGCCCCCCACCTAAAATTTGAGAGCTAGTAATATTATTTTTTAATACAATTAAACCAACAATCATTGCAACAAATGGCTCTAAATTAAGAAACATGGCTGCCTTTGACGCTCCAACTAGTTGGATTTGATGATTCCAAATAAGTGTACAAATACCATGCATAATAATTGCAGTTACAATTAATAGTATCCAAGACATAGCATCCCTACTCATCTGTTGTGAAAAACTTGATCCAAATACAATCGGCAATAAACCACTAAATCCAACTAAGTTAGAGTAGAGTGTAATTGACGTTGAATCGTAATTTCTAGTTAACTGTTTCATCATAATAATGGAAGTTGAAAATGTCAGCATCGTTATGAAAATCCATATTAAGCCAATTGTGAAATGCAGCTTTTCTCCATTCGTAATCACAAAAAATACGCCAATAAAAGCTACAATTGATCCTATTACAAAGCCCTTTGTTAGTTTCTCTTTTAAAAACACTGAAGCCAAAAAAGATGTAGTAAGAGGAGCAAGAGCCAGAATTAATGCGGATGTCGTCGGATGGGTTGTTTCTAATGCGGAATAAAATGACCATTGATTAATACAAGTACCAATTAATCCTAATAAAACAATCGAAATCCAATCTTTTTTCTGAACCGGCTTCCATTTTCCTTTCACCAATCCATAAAAAACCATAAACAGTAATATAAAGAACAATCTTAATGCTGACAATAAAACTGGTGGGAATTCCTTCACTAGCATTGCTCCAAAAATAAAATTACTACCCCAGCAGACTACACAAAAAAATAATAGTAAATAAGATCGGACCATTTTAATATCCTACTTTCATACAACAAATTTACATAATGAAAAAGGAAATCCAGAAAAATTCTGGAATTCCTTTTCATAATTATTTGGGGCTTATTCATAACTTTTATGTCATTTAAGAAGGAGTTTCGTCAATTGAACTTAGGAATGCTCGTTTTCCTTGGGGAGGACTTTGAGCGCCTCCCAGTTCAATTAAAAATCCTTATTAATCTAACAATCTTTCGAAATGAGCAATTCCTTATACATTAATCGATTGATTAATTTTACTTAAAGAACCAACTACAATATTTCCATTATAAATAACTGCCTTCCGTTCTGCTCGTCGTGCAATCGTCTCCGCCGAACAGCTAGCATCAACTAAAACTAAATTCGCTGCATCTCCAATTTTGGGCCATACTTGGTTTCCTTGGTGATTTAAAGGCGTTTTTCCACCTGTAATATATTTTAGTGTTTGTGCTAAAGAAACTTCATCAATCCACTTGAATCGTTCAGCAAGTCGACCAGCTCTTTCTAAAATATCTCCTGTACCTAACGGAGACCATACATCAAAGATGTTATCATTCCCTACTGCTACGTCAACACCTCTTTCGTTTAATAAATCAACTGGAGGCATCAATCTATTTATCGGTACACTTGTAACGATGGAAATACCCGCATCACTTAAATGATTTGCCAATTCATATGCTTCTTCTCTTGGAACGTCACCTATTCCAAACGCATGGCTAATTGCTACTCTACCTTCCCATCCTGCTTGTTTCGTATATTCAACAATCCGTTTCATTGTAAATGTTCCAAGACGACCCGGATCATGTAAATGTAAATCAATGTCTGCGTCAGCCTCGACCGCTAAATTAAATAATTGATATAATGATTCTTCAATGTTTTGATCGACAATTGCAGGATCAACTGAACCAACAATTCCCGCTCCATTACGTAAAGCCTCTCTTACATAATTAAAAGCATTTGATCGTAATAATCCATGTTGTGCAAATGCGACAATTTCAGAGCTAAGACTGTTCGAATAGGTAGTTAACGCATGTTGGACTTGCTCTAAATTTTTCAAACCAACCTCTGGATAGATATCAACATGTGTTCTAACGTGAGTAGAACCAGACGCTAATAGAATTTCTAGTAATGCTTCTGCACGCTCTTTCGTGCTAGACGCAATCGTTGGTAGAATCTTCTTTTCACTTTCAAATCGTTCAATAACGCTCGATGTGAGAGTGCATGCTCTCCAAACATCACCCATTAATGTTTTATCAAGATGTACATGTTTTTCGATAAATGAAGGTAGAACAAGTAATCCACCTGCATCTTCAACTTTTATATCATGTGAAATGTCAGCTTCATCTTTTGTAATTTTAACAATCTTACCATTCTCAATTAATAGATGAAATAATTCAGTAGCTGTACCTACCACGATTCCATTTTCTTTTTCAAAACCAACTTCTAATAGAGCATTCTTTAACCAATAGATCGATTTCATGAATCTCACCCCTTCTTTTAATCGTCGTCCATTTAATTCAAAGTAGTTGCGTAATTCAGTCCACCGTATACGATCTTTCCTTTCGCAAGTACGGCAGCACGATTTGAGCGTCTCGCAACAGCTTCAGCAGAACATGATGCATCGACTAAAACCATATTTGCCTCATCACCAATATTTGGCCATAATCGATTACCTTTTTCATCAAGAGTTTTTATTCCACCTGTAATAAATTGCAATGTTTGAGATAAGCTGTACTCATCTTTCCAGTTATACTTTTCAGCTAATCGACCAGCTTTTTCTAACATATCTCCTGTTCCGTGTGGTGACCATGAGTCATAAAAACCATCGCAGCCCAAGGCAACATTTACACCTTTTGAATGAAGTAGATCAACTGGAGGCATTATTCTATTAATCGGAACAGTTGACATGACTGAAACACCTAATTTTGCTAGTTTGTTAGCCATGTCTTCCGATTCATTTCGAGATACATCACCAAGCGCAAACGCATGACTAATTGCTACTCGATTATTCCAATGGGCTTGTTCAATAAATGAAACTAGTTTTTGAATTGTATAAAATCCTAGATGACCTGGATCATGTATATGAATATCGATATCTGCATCAAATTGAACAGCTAGATCGACCATTTCAAATAAGGAATGCTCAATATTTTGGTCAATGCCACCAGGATCAAGTCCTCCGACAATCGTTGCTCCTTCTCTCATCGCTGCTTTCATTAAAGGCAAACTATTTGTTCGAAGTAGTCCATGTTGAGGAAAGGCAACAATTTCGTTTGTCATTTTATGTTTATACGTTTCAAGAGCTTTTTGAATTTCTTCTAAATTCTTTAAGCCGATATATGGATCAATATTTACATGTGTTCTTACATGAGTTGCTCCACCTTTTAACAATAGATGAAGCATTTGTTCAGCTCGATGTTGACCTGTTTTCGCAAGTTCAGTTAGTTCGAGTGCTTCCAAATTTAATCTCTCAACTAAATTTGCTGCAGGAGTACATGCTTTCCACGGAATGCCTAGGTAAGTCTTATCTAAGTGATTATGCATTTCTTTAAAAGCGGGAAGTGCTAATAAATTTCTCGCATCCTGAATCGGAAGATTTGTTTGCAACGGTAGATCAACCAATTGTATTTTTTCAATTTTCCCATCGCTAATTAGTAGATTGTATCGAATCGTTTCAGTGCTTTCAATTCTTCCATTTTCAAATACAAATCCGCTATCTAATTTTACATTTGTTAGCCAAAATGATTGATTCATATTATCACTCTCTTTTATTGAAGATTAGACTGTAGTAGATTCAAAATTAGATATTGAACCACTTACAACATTCCCTTTGAAGATAACAGCAGCTCGTTTTGCACGTCTCGCAACTGCTTCTGCTGTACAAGTTGCTTCTACAAGAACAATATTCGCTTCATCACCAACATTTGGCCACACTCTTTCACCTTCATTATTTAAAGGAGTTAAGCCACCCGTAATAAATCCAAGACTACTCGCTAATGATTTTTCTTCAATAAATCTAAATCGTTCTGCAAGTCGTCCAACTTTTTCAAGATTATCTCCAATTCCAAATGGAGACCAATGATCCGTAATGCTATCATTTCCTAATTCAACTTTTACACCTTTTTCTTGTAGTAAAGGGATTGGAATTGTTCTAAAAATAGGTACCGTAGAAGTAATTGATATTCCTAATTCAGCAAATCTCTCAGCAATTGAAGTAGCTTCTGGAACAGACAAGTCTGCTAAACCGCTCGCATGACTAACCGTGACTCTTCCTTGCCATCCAGCTTTTTCAGTTAATGTTGCTAATCTTTGCATCGTAAAAAGACCAAGATGATCTGGATCATGTAAATGAACGTCAACATCTGAATTTGACTCAACAGCTAGATCCATAATCGTTTCAAGAGATCTTTCAATATTTTCATCAATCGAAGCAGGATCAACTCCACCAACAAGATTAGCCCCATATTTCATCGCTTCTCTTACTAATTCAATCGAATTACTTCTTAATAGTCCATGCTGCGGAAAAGCAACGATTTCATGTGTTAATTTATCTTTATATCCTTCTAAGGCTTGTAATGTTGCTTCTAAATTCTTTAGTCCAATTACTGGATCAATATTACAATGCGTACGTATATGAGTTGCACCGTGGCTTAGCAATAAATCAAGCATTTTTTCTGCTCTTTCTTTAGCAGTTGGTAATAGTTTTGGCAATAAAATTTGCTCTTCTTCAATGCGTGTTTTCACACCATTTGTTGCTGGCATACAAGCTTTCCATGGCCCACCGTAATAAGTTTTATCTATATGAATATGCATTTCTCTAAATGAAGGGACCATTAGAAGACCTTGCACATCATATTGAGGTAATTGATCAGTAATTAAATTGCTAATTAATTGAATTGATGTAATTTTTCCGGCTTCAATTTTTACATTGTATTTCCCAGTTGCTGTTCCGTTAATTACATCGTTGTCGTTATAAGTAAAACCATTTTCTAGACTTACATTCGTTAACCAATATGATTTTGACATTATTCTCACCCTTCCATTCCACTTTAAATTATCTCTATTTCATTATAAATCTGTTTAAAAAGATAAGATTTTAGTATATTTACATATTTTTAAACTATTTTTACTACTTGATCTAAGAGCAGGAAAAAGGAAAGGCAGGATCAAGGAGAAAGAAAAAGCTCTTAAAGACTTTAGAAATTCCTTAAGCCCTGCCCTTCCTGCTCTTCCTGCCTTTGTTATTTTATTGTAATATCATTAATTTCTAAATAACCTGAGGGACTGATGGAGAAACCTTTTACATCTTTGGAAATAGCAGCGACATTTTCGATTACTCTTACAGGGATATAAGGGGCGTCATTCATTTCGATTTCTTGTGCTTTTGCATAAATATCTTTACGGGTTGTTTCGTCTTTTTCTTTTCGTCCAGCATTAATTAGGTCATCTACTTTTGGATTGCTATAGAAGAATGTATTTCCTGCAGCTCCTCTTGAATCGGAATGGAATAAATTATATTGATTGTAGTCTGCGTCTCCGGTTGCATTTCTCCAGCTAATAATAAACATTTGGGATTGACCTTTATTTACTTTTTCAACAAACGATCCGTATTCCATCACTTGTACTTTTAAATTAATGCCGATGCCTTTTAATTGTGATTGAATAACTTCTGCTAAGTTTACTCTTTCTTTACTATCCATTGTAAGAATTGTCGCTTCAAAACCATTTGGATAACCTGCTTCTGTTAATAGCTTCTTTGCTTCTTTTAAATTGTACTCGTAGGCTTTTAATTGATCATCGTATCCAAACACTTTTGATCCCATTGCTGAATTTGCTTTTTTACCGACATTATTGAAGACTCCTTTAATAATTGAATCCATTTCAACTGCATGAGCAATTGCCTTTCTTACACGTACATCATTGAACGGCTTTTTTGTTACATTGAATCCTAAATATTCTGTTCCATATCCTTCACTTCGGTATACTTCCATCGCTGAAGATGATTCAACTTGGTTCATTACAGCGATCGGAAGTGGTTCTGCAATTTGAGCTTCTCCTGTTTCAATCATTGAGATTCTAGTGGAATCTTCTGGAACTACTTTAAACACAACCTTGTCTACTTTTGGCTTTTTGCCCCAGTAATTTTCATTTTTAACTAATACAATTTCCTGTCCTGGTGACCATGATTTAAACTTAAATGGACCTGTTCCATTTGGTTCTTGAATAATATTCTTCCCGTATTTATCAATTGTTTTAGGACTTATGATTCCACCTTCATGATTTGCTAAAATTGAAAGTAGTGGAGAAAATGGCTCACTTAAAATGAATTGGACAGTGTATTCATCGACAACCTTGACTTCTTTAACCATTTTGAGTACAACTGCTCGTGGGGATGCAACTTTTGGATCTAATAAACGATCAAATGTCTTTTTTACTGCTTCTGCATTAAATGGACTGCCATCATGAAACTTTACACCATGCCTTAGTTTAAATTCCCATGTTGTATCATTTATTTGATTCCATGATTCAGCTAACATTGGTTGTATTTCATTATTTTCATCACGCTGGACAAGCCCTTCATAAACTTTATGATGAGTTACGCTCGCTGCATTAATCGTAGACATAAATTGCTGGTCTAGATTTTCAGCATCTGATAATCGGGCGATCACTAATGTACTCCCTGCTTTCGATTGATTTGTTTGACCATTTGCATTTGTTCCTACATTTTGATTAGACGAGCAACCCGTAATTGTAACAGCAGTTAACAGTAAAAGAAAAAATTTTCCAACCCCACGTTTTAATTTCAAAGAAATGACCTCCTACTATTGGTTTGTCTTACAAATATTTATCTAATTATATAAAATATTCTGAATATTATTTTTGAAAATCTTTACTAGTTTTTTCAGTTTCTTTACTTGTTGATCAATCGAACTAAAATTATGGATTAATCAAGGGAATCAACTAGTTTAAAAGAAGGTGGGAATAACTCATTTTCAGAAAGCTGCTCGTAATCTCTTATCAAATATCCTTTTTTCATCTTATTAAAATACATTTGACCTTTTTGTTTCATTTCTTCTAGATCAAGATTAGGTATGACTTGATCTTTCATTACAATTCTCCCATTAATAATCGATAATTTTATATCCCTGCCAGAGCCACTAACAAACATTGTACGGATTGGATCATCTATGACTCCCATATGATATCCACTCAAGTCAATCGCAATTATATCCGCCTTTGCTCCAACAGAAATACGGCCAAGATCCTCACGATTAAGAAATGCCGCTGCACCAAGAGTAATAGAATGAAAGAAATCAGCATATGTAGATCCTTCAACTTCTTTTTCCGCAATCCGTGAAAGCATACTACCAGTTCGAACATTTTGAAATAGATCTGGTGGAAAAGTATCAGTACCTAATGCAATATTGATACCCTCTTTCTTATATTTTGCATACGTCTCAAGCATCGATCCATGCCTTCCTATAATAAGTGGACAATGAATAACTGTTGTATTTGTTTCTTTCATAAGTGACAAATCATTGTCTAAATCATAGTTTGCTTCACTATACCCTGATATAAAATGAGCATGAGGAATTCCTGTTTTTGAGCCTAAAAATCCAAGATTATAAAGATATCTAATTGGTGTAACACCATGCTCTTTTAGCATCGTGTGAAATTCGAAACTTCCTTGTGCTGCATGGAGTTTTATTGGCACGTCTAATTTTTCGCTGTAAAATTTTGTTTTTGTTAAAATGTCAGGAGTTTGAGTTTCAATTCGTTCTGGAGCAAGCATTCCTTTTACTAAACCGTCAAAAGCACCATCTAATGTCTCAATAAACTTTACTGCTCTTTCTAAGCCTTTTTCCCCCGCTTGTTCATCCCAATGTATTTTAATCTTTCCATCAGGCTCGACGACTCTTATTCCACATTGATAGCTTGGTCCAAGATAAATTCTTAATCCTAGACTTGCAGCATGATTAGCTGCAGCTTCTAACTCCTCGTAAGTTTCTGCCCATTTTTTATAAAAAACAGATGTAATTGGCATTGCAGTCGTAATGCCATTTAAAATAAGCTGAGAATAAGCGTACAAAGACTTAAATGCTTCTTCTTCTTTTGTCATTAATTCATGATGGCCATTTTTAACATGCTGCTCAGACCAGAGTAGATTTTTTTGTCTGTTTGAATTCGCTTCTAAATGTAAAATGTCGTGATCGATATCACCTAAAGCATTTAAATCTATAAAACCTGGACTTAGAATCGCATTACCTACATCAATGACTTCATCAACTTCATCTAAATAATTCTTTCCAACAAATATAATTGTATCTTTTTCATACACAATTTCCGCATTTTCCAAAATGACATGTTCTTTTCCATCAAATCCAATGACATATCTTCCTTTGAGCTTTGTTTTCACTTTTTCTCCTCCTTTTCACTAAAAACTGAAACAGCATAAATCGAATTATGCTGTTTCTTTTTGGTATTACTTATTTAACTGTTACATTATCTAGCATTAAATAACTTGCTGGGTTTAACCATAATCCTTTAACTGATGAACCATACACTGCTAAATGCTCATAGTTTCGAATTGGAACATATGGGACTTCTTCATTTTCAATTTTTTGTGCTTGAGAATATAATTCTTTTCTCTTTTCACTATCTGCTTCTTTGCGTGCTGTTTCGATTAATTTATCAACTTCAGGGTTACTATAGAATGAGCTATTTCCAGCAGCACCTTGGGATTTACTATCAAACAAGTTAAATTGGTTGTAGTCTCCATCACCAGTAGCATTTCCCCAACCACCAATTGAAACTTGGTGTTGACCTTTCGCAATTGTATCAATATAAGCTCCGTATTCTAACACCTGAATTTTCACATTAATACCAATGCCTTTTAATTGAGATTGTATAACTTCAGCCATATTAATTCTTTCTTTACGATCACTAGTTGTTAACGTAAATTCAAATCCATTTTTAATTCCCGCTTCTTTTAAAAGCTTTTTAGATTCATTAATATCGTAATCAAATCCTTTAATCGTTGGATCATATCCAAACACTTTTGGACTCATTGTCGAATTTGCTCTTGTTCCAACATTGTTATAAACACCTTTTATGATTGAATCTACCTCAATTGCATGGGCAATCGCTTTACGGACACGCACATCATCAAAAGGTTTTTTCTTTACATTAAAGCTTAAATATTCTACAGCTAGTCCATCTGTACGGTATAAATCCATCGTATCTGAAGCTTCAATTCGATCAATTTCAGTAACTGGCACTTGATCCGTTACTTGTGCTTCACCAGTTTCAATCATTGCAAGTCTTGTTGCATCTTCTGGAACAACTTTAAACACTACGCCATCTATTTTTGGCTTATTTCCCCAATACTCTTTATTTTTTTCGATTTGTATTTCTTCGCCTGACTTCCAAGATTTAAATACAAATGGACCAGTTCCAACTGGATTTTGACCAATTTTATCACTATTTTCTTTGATCGATTTCGGACTAATAATACTTCCTTCATTACTCATTAAAATCGATAACAGAGGAGCATATGGATATTTCAAAATAAATTGAACTGTATGATCATCAATTACTTTCACTTCTTTTATCATTTCAAATTTACCAGCTTGTGGTGATGCTGTTTTTGGATCTAATACTCGATCGAAATTTGTTTTAACTGCGTCAGCATTAAATGGTGATCCATCATGGAATTTAACTCCTTCACGTAGTTTAAACTCCCAAGTTACATTATCTAATTGTTTCCATTCTTTTGCTAAAAGCGGTTGTGGCTCCATATTTTTATCCGGTTCAACCAATGTTTCATAAACCTTTTCATAAACTACATTTGCAGATGGTATGTCAGTAATGAAATGTGGATCTAGTGTAGTCGCATCAGAAAGTCGAGCGACGACCAAAGTCCCCCCTGGTTTTGCTTTTGTTCCTGTTGGATTACTGCTTGTTTGGTCTGATGTACAGCCTGCTAAAACAGTTGAGATTGTTAATAAAGATGCAAATAGTACACCTGCTGTCTTTTTCTTCATAGTTTTCTTCCTCCTCTTTGTATTGCCTAAGGCTTCTCTACTTATCAAATTTTTTATGAGTACGTCAGGCTTAAACAAATTATAAAAAAAAATAAAATTTTATATTTTCAGAATCTTTACTCGTTTTTTAACTATCTTTACTGCTTTTTCGCATGATATTTACTTCAATACTAAATTTGCATAAATTTAAACAAAGAAAAGGGGGAAAGCAGCAATGAAACCAGAGATTGTATTGAATAACACGAAAGTCAAACTTAAACAAAATGAATCTCAAAAACTAAAAAGGTGGAAGGCATTCTATAAGAAGTTTAAAAAAAATAAATTAGCCCTAGTTGGAGGCTATATTGTACTTTTTTATATTCTAATAGCGATCTTTGCTCCACTAATTTCACCAAAAGATCCTTTTGCAATTGATTTAATGAACAAACTTCAACCTCCATCGGCAGAGCATTGGATGGGAACAGATGATAAAGGAAGAGATATATTAAGTAGAATCATATATGGTAGTCGCCTTTCAATTTCAGTTGGTTTTGTATCTGTTTTCTTCGGAGCAATTATCGGGATCATTCTAGGATTGTTGGCAGGATTTTACGGAAAATTGGTTGATACGATTATTATGCGAATTGTTGACGTTTTACTTGCATTCCCTGGTATCTTACTTGCACTTGCGATTATTAGTGCTTTAGGTCCAAGTTTAATAAATGTAATGGTTGCCGTTGGTGTCTTTTCAATTCCAATGTTTGCTCGAATTGTTCGAGGTTCTACTTTATCAGTCAGAAAACTTGAGTATATTGATGCAATTCGTGCATTAGGCGCTACCGATACTACGATCATTTTTAAACACATTTTTCCGAATATTCTTTCTCCTGTTATTGTACAGGCTACATTAAGACTTGCTACTGCTATTCTTTCAGCTGCAGGTCTATCATACTTAGGACTTGGTGCACAACCACCTTCACCAGAATGGGGAGCTATGTTAAGCAGTGGACGCGATTATCTATTTAGTGCACCACATATTGCCTTATTTCCGGGTATTGCCATTTCAACACTTGTTTTAGGATTTAATATTTTCGGAGATGGACTAAGAGATGCCCTTGATCCAAGAATGAAAAAATAAGGAGGAAAGAAAATGTTTCTATTTATTGTTAGAAGAATTATACAAACAATTCCAGTTTTACTTGGCGTAAGTTTAGTCGTTTTTCTTATTATGCAAATGGTACCTGGAGATCCAGCAACTCTACTTGCAGGTGAGGGTGCAACAAAACAAACAATCGAAATGATACGTCATCAACTAGGTCTTGATCGACCGATCGTTATTCAATATTTTGATTATGTTTTAAATGTATTACATGGTGATTTCGGTGAATCACTACGAAATAATCGTCCTGTATTAGATGAAATTATGATTCGCTTACCAATTACGTTAGAACTTGCGCTGGCAAGTATTTTTATTACGGTCGTACTTGGAATGTTAGCAGGGATCATCTCGGCTACTAAACAATACTCTGTAGCAGATATTACGATTATGATTATCGCATTATTAGGAATCTCTTTACCTAGCTTTTGGTTTGGTTTAATGCTGATTTACTTCTTTTCAGTTAATCTACATCTATTTCCAGTTGCTGGTTGGGGAACGGTTAAACATATGGTTCTTCCAGCATTAACTTTAGGTGCAGGCGGTGCAGCAATTGTAGCCAGAATGACGAGATCTAGTATGCTTGAGGTTATCCGACAAGACTATATTCGTACAGCAAGAGCAAAAGGGTTAAAAGAACACGTAATCATTTATAAACATGGTTTAAAAAATGCTCTAATTCCTGTTATTACTGTTGTTGGTTTACAATTCGGTGCATTACTTGGTGGTACCGTGTTAACTGAGTCAGTTTTTGCAATCAATGGACTTGGCAGATTAATAGTTGATGCAATTCGAACGAGAGATTTACCTATGGTTCAAGGTGGCGTCTTAATCGCATCTGTCATCTTTGTATTTATGAATCTAGCTGTTGATGTCCTCTATCGATACTTTAATAAACGAATTGACTTGAATTAAGGAGGTACGATTATGGAAAAAATTCTCGAGGTTAAAAATTTACAAACCTATTTTTATACAGATGAAGGTATTAGTAAAGCTGTTAATGGTATTAGCTTTACTTTAAATAAAGGTGAAACACTTGGTATAGTTGGAGAATCTGGGAGTGGTAAAAGTATTACTTCCTTATCACTTTTAAGATTAATCCCCTCTCCTCCAGGGAAAATTGCTGGTGGTAGTATTCTTTTTAAAGGGGAAGATTTATTAGCAAAAACCGAAAAAGAAATGCGTTCTATACGTGGTAATGAAATTTCTATGATATTTCAGGAGCCGATGACCTCTTTAAATCCTGTTTATTCTGCTGGCGAACAAATTGCAGAGGTTATTCGTCTTCATCAAAAATTAAATAAAAAAGAAGCTTGGAATAAAGCTGTTGAGATGCTACGACTTGTTGGAATCCCTTCTCCTGAAAAACGTGCAAAGCAGGAACCTCATGAGCTAAGTGGTGGTATGCGACAAAGGGTTATGATTGCAATGGCTCTTGCTTGTCATCCAGAAGTACTAATTGCTGATGAACCGACAACTGCACTTGATGTAACAATTCAGGCACAAATTCTTGAGCTGATTAAATCATTACAAAAAGAATTTGGTACGGCAGTAATCTTAATTACTCATGATTTAGGTATTGTTTATGAAACTTGTGATCGTGTTGCTGTAATGTACGCAGGAAAAGTTGTTGAATATACGTTAGCAAAAGAGCTATTTACAAACCCTAAACATCCATACACGATTGGACTATTGAATTCTCTTCCACGTCTTGATATGGATCAAGACGAGTTAACAACCATTCCTGGAACTGTTCCAAGTCCATATAATATGCCTGCTGGCTGTAGTTTCGCTCCACGTTGTGCACATGCAAAGGCAATTTGTCATCAGTCAACACCAGCGCTTCAAACGATTGACGGAAATACAGAGGTAAGCTGTTGGATGTATACTCCACAATGGGAGACAGACTATACGCTTCAAGAGAAAGTAGGGATTGAATAATGGGATTACAACTTGCAGATAAAAAAGTATTACTAAATGTAGATCAACTAAAACAATACTTTCCAATAAAAGGTGGCATATTTGGAAGAACAGTTAATCACGTTAAAGCTGTGGACGATATTAGCTTTCAGATTTATGAAGGAGAAACATTAAGCATCGTAGGAGAATCTGGTTGTGGAAAGTCTACAACTGGTCGCGCTATTCTTAGATTAGACGAGCCTACGAGTGGAAGCATACACTTTTTAGAAAAAGACCTATTAAGTTTAGGTAAAAAAGAAATGCGTAAAATAAGAAAGGATCTGCAAGTTATCTTTCAAGATCCATTTGCCTCACTTAATCCAAGACAAACAATTGGCCAAATTCTTGGTGAGGCACTTGCTATTCAAAATGTTGTTCCGAAAGAAAATCGAAAAGAAAGAATTGAAGAATTACTAGGTCACGTAGGACTAAGACCTGAGGCAATGGACAGATACCCTCATGAATTTAGTGGTGGCCAACGCCAACGTGTTGGAATTGCCCGTGCTCTTGCAGTTGATCCAAAATTAATTATTTGTGATGAAGCTGTCTCAGCACTTGATGTTTCGATTCAAGCACAAGTATTAAACTTACTAAAATCTTTACAGAAAAAATTCTCACTTACTTTTCTATTTATCTCTCATGATTTAGGGGTAGTAAGACATATCTCAGATCGAGTAATGGTAATGTATCTAGGAAAAATTGTGGAAATTGCCGATAAGAAATCCATATTTGAAAATCCACAACATCCTTATACTCGTGCATTACTATCTGCAATCCCAGTTCCAAATCCAGTTCATCAAAGAGAAAGAATATTACTTACGGGAGACGTTCCTTCCCCTATTGACCCACCAAATGGCTGTCGTTTCCATACAAGATGCCCATTTGCGATTGATATTTGTAAAACAAGAGCACCCGAATTAAAAATTTCTGAACAAAATCATCAAGTCGCTTGTCACATTGTTGTATAATTAGTATTCTTAAGGGCAGGAAGAGTTGTCCCAAAGAAAGCCAATATCAGTAGTGGAATCAAAGTACTTCTATATTAGAGACTAGATTCCTTTCCACACTTTTTATAAATGAATTATTAAATAATCTAAATTAGGCAATTAGTTGAGATAGTTGATTGGAACGGAAGGTGCTCGACTCCTGTGGGAGATGCGGGAAGGCTAAAGACCCCACAGTCTAGCCGAGGAGGCTCAGCTCACGCCCCACGGAAAGCGAGCTCCTGTAGTGGAAATCAACGCACTTCATTCTATGATATATAATGTTTCCGAACAAAATTTAAAAATAAATCTATTTGAGGTTCTTCATGCTTAGTTACGAGGGATTTACATTACTAATTATGCTATTTATTTTAGCTCCTATTATGGGAGCTATTGCTTTATTATTTTTATTTATTTTTGAAAAGAGAATTGACTTACTTGAAAATAAAAATAGAGAAATTCGTTTAGAACATGCTCTACAAGAAGCTCAATACAACAAATTAAATCAACAAATTCAGCCTCATTTTTTATTTAACACACTAAATGTCATATTAAGTTTGGCTCGATTAAATCGTACTTCTGAATTAATACGGGCTTTAGAAACATTCTCTCAATTTTTAAAATTTAAGTATAAATCAACTGAACCATTAATACCGCTAGCCCAAGAAATACAATATACTCAATATTATTTAGACATTCAAAGTCTACGTTTTGGCGATCGACTTCAAATTCAGTTAGAATATCCAAAAGAGTTATTAAATGCCCTAGTTCCCCCATTTCTTTTACAAACTTTAGTGGAAAATTCATTTAAACACGGTTTAGAAAAAAAAGTAGGCGAGGCTCTATTAAATATTCGATTTAATCAAGTAGCAGATGTAGTCTATCTAGAAGTCATTGATAACGGTTTAATGAGTGAGATTAATTCATTTTCAAGCAATGAAGGACACGGGCTAGACAATATAAAAAAGAGACTACGGCTATATTTTAGTGACAAAGCACAAATATTAATTACATCTAATGAATCTGGAACAAATGTAAAAGTCATTTGGCCGCTCGTTTATGATTCAAGAATCGAGGAGGGTGCTAAAAAATGAATGTATTATTAGTCGATGATGAACCTTTGGAGCTAGAACAAATGGAATATATGATTAAAAATATTTTTCCATTGTGGAAATTTTATAAAGCTGCGGATGCTTGCCAAGCTTTAATGATTAACCAAAATCATAAAATAAACATAGCATTTCTAGATATTAATCTTCCTGGACGTTCTGGCCTTGAATTTGGAGAAGAACTTAGAGCACAAAATACAGACGTTGATATCATAATGGTTACGGCATATCAAAGCTTTGATTATGCTCAACAATCAATCCGAATTGGAGTACTAGACTATTTAACGAAACCAGTCATCGAAAGTGAACTACAAAAAGTTTTATCTAAATATAGTAAAAATGATACATCTAATCAGTATTCTAGTTTGATTCATCAAACACTTTTATATATTCATGAACATTTCGCTGAAAAATTATCTTTATCTGACGTTGCTCGTGAAGTACATACAAATCACACGTATTTAAGTAGAAAATTTCACGAGGAAGTTGGTGTTTCGTTTTCAGAATATTTAATAGATTTTAGGATAAAGGCTGCAAAACGCTTTTTAACAAATAACCCGAACTGGAACATCTCTGATGTTGCAGAAAACTCTGGTTTTAATAGTCAGCATTATTTTAGTACATTATTCCGTAAAATTGAGGGTATTACTCCAAAAGAGTATCGTGAGAAAGGAAAATAAACAGTGAATTCATGTTCATTTAGAGATTACGTACAAGGACCTGTCCAAATTGGAATGGGAATGGGAATCATTTCCCTCTTGGCACGTTGGGTAACAGGAACTACAATATTATCTTCACCTGAATCTATGATTAAATATGGGGTATTTGGTGGAATTGGATATGCCTTTTTAGGAGCATTTGCTTTATTTGTTTTTAGTTTTATTGGGAAAAAGGTTCGCCAAGAGTTCCCAAGTGGCTTATCCATTGGGGATTATTTGAAAATGAAGCTACATCCTCTCGGTTATTGGATTTTAATTGGAATTCTAATTCTAACGAGTTTACATATTTTATATATCCAATCAATGGCTGCATCGACATTATTTCAATTTCTATTTGATCTACCTCTATACTTAGAGATTTTTATTTTTATTTGTTTTTGTGTTCTTTTTGCTGGTTTCGGTGGTTTAAAGATGATACATAGGTTAGCAGGCTTTCAAGTCATTACGATGTTTGCAGCTGCAATTTTAATTCCGTTGTATTTCTTCGTAAAAGAGGGTGTTCAACCAGTATATGACGGTATACGACTTTATCATCCGTATATGCTCGTCATTGATCATTATGATCTATGGAACTTTCTATTCTCAGGTTTACTCGTAGGTTTCGGTCAGTTTTTCTTTGATCTCACATCTTGGCACCGATTATTTATGATTGAAATGAAGAAAGTTCCATTAACCTTCTCGTTATCTGGATTAATATGGTGTATCTTTCCCCTTTCATTCTCATGTCTTTTTATCATTGTCATTTTTACTGGTGGGTTTACAGATATTCAATCAATTTTAGCAGGATTAGCAAATAAGATTACTACACCATTCTTTTTCATTCTTTTTGTTTTATGTGCATTTAATGCAATTACATCAACATTTGGTGCTGTTCTTCACTCGCTAAGTTGCTTTATTATCGTTAATGTGATTGAGCCTTTTAAAACGATGAAAAGTGATCATCAAAAAATTAGAATTGCCTATCTTCTATCAATCTGTATAGGAGGTATTATTTATATCGCTACAATCTTAAACTCCAAGACATTTATTGAGCTTTTATTTTATTCAGGAAACGTTTATTCAGCACTTTTGTTTCCAATCTTGACTATCGTATTTACTAAAGGTAAAGTTGCTAATTATGTCCCTATTAGTATTTTAATTAGTATTATTCTTACGTATCTTATTCAGCCTTATGTAGGAGAATTTCTAAGCATATTATATAGTGCACTTATCTCTTTAATAATTATTGTTACTTGTTCAACAATTACATTTTTTCATTCAAAAAAATCTTTACACAAGAAAATTGAAAACAACTCACAATGAATATCAAAAATGCAAGAGCTTATCGGTTAAAAGGGATAGCTCTTTTTATTTTTTGGCTTTGTAAAAAAAGAATGCTTGTAAAATAACAACAATTAACATTAACAGAGCCTATTTTTTAAAATTTATGAGACTGTATAAACATAAAAAAGATAAAACTGAGTTTTGAAAGAACTCAGCTGTATCTACAATTTTGTATTTCTTAATTTCCACATTTTTTCCGCCTACTATGAAATTGCTTATCACACTCTAAATTGACAATAAATGAATAATCTTTTACTATTCCCCTTATGAGACGAAAACATTTAATATAGCCATAAAGCTGAGTTGGGACACTAAAGAGATAATGCTTAACGGAGGTATATATGAAGATTTTACTTTTTGGGGCTACAGGAATGGTTGGCCAGAGTGTTTTATTCGAATGTTTAAAAGATCCTTCCGTTCAATCGGTTTATTCTGTAGGTCGTAGTGTAACCGGTATTAAAGATGAAAAATTACATGAAATTAAACATACTAATTTATTTAATTTAACTGAAATTGAAAATAAATTAACAGGTTTTGATGCATGCTTCTTTTGTCTTGGTGTTTCATCGTTTAGAATGACGGAGGAGGATTATCGTAAGATTACATACGAACTAACATTATCTATCGCAAATACTTTATGTAAATTAAATCCCCAAATGACGTTTATATATGTAACTGGATCTGGTACTGATCGTACAGAAAGTGGTCGTACCATGTGGGCAAGGGTAAAAGGTAAAACAGAGAATGACCTATTAAAACTACCTTTTAAAGCAGCCTATATGTTCAGTCCAGGGGGAATCATTCCACAAAAAAATGTTAAATCAAAAACTAAACTTTATCAATTCGTTTATGACATAACCAAGCCTTTTTATCCACTCTTAAAAAAAGCTTTTCCAAATTCAATTACATCCTCTGAACAAATCGGTCGAGCAATGATTAATATTGCAAGAGATGGATACACATCACCTATAATCGAAGCGAGAGATATAAATAAGGCAGGAAAAGGAGAATAACTAAAAAGAGGGATTAGTGGGAATAAAAGGTCGTTTGTTCTTTCTACTCCCTTCTTTCCCCTTTTCCCCCTCTTTTGCCTGTCCTTAAGTATTTAAATATGGTGCGCCCCTTCTTGTATTAGCAGCACTTGATGCGTCATCACTTGTATCTAAGTAAGGGCTACCACCATCGTCGTAATTTACTTTATTTGAATCATGTTCACTTGTATCTAAATATGAATTAGTAGCAACATGAACATGATTATCATCTGAATTCCTTGCTTGATTGTCTTTTGGCATAATAAATTCACCTCCATATTTATATTGTGTATGGTTATTAGGATTAAATACTTAACTTTTTGCCATTCACAGGTTTATAAAATGCCTTACAAATATAAAAAAGGATAGATAATCCAGTTTCAAACTAGATTATCTATCCTTTTATTTAATCATTAGTTAACAGCTACATCTTCTAATACACGTACAAATTCGCCTTTATTGACTGGGTATCCAGCTTCAGCGATTTTGACTTTGACAATTTTACCAATCATGTCTTCAGTTCCTTTGAACACGACTTTTAAGTAATTGTCTGTATAGCCAATTAAAAGTCCTTCTGAACCATCTTCAGTATATTTTTCTTCTGGAATTACTTCTAATACATCTCCATCGAACATAGAAGCATATTCTTTTGCTAGTTGGTCTGATAGCTCAATTAAACGATGCACACGTTGATTTTTAATTTCTTCATCTACTTGGTCTTCCATGCGTGCTGCAGGTGTACCTGTACGTTTTGAATATGGGAAAACATGTAGTTCAGAGAACTTGTTGTCTCTAATAAAGTTATAAGTTTCCATAAATTCTTCTTCAGTTTCGCCAGGGAAACCAACGATAACGTCAGATGTTATTGAACAGTTTGGTAAGACTTCACGTAGTTTTTCAATTCTTTCAGCAAATTGTGCCATTGTGTATTTACGACGCATACGCTTTAACACCGTATCAGATCCTGATTGTAGTGGTACGTGTAAGTGACGAACAACAATATTTGAATGACGAAGAACTTCTATTACTTCATCTGTAATTTGGCTTGCTTCAATTGATGAAATACGAACGCGTTTTAAGCCTTCAACTTTTTCTAAATCTTTTAATAACATTGCTAAGTTGTAATCTTTCATGTCTTGACCATATCCACCTGTGTGAATACCTGTTAAAACAATTTCCTTATAGCCAGATTCAACTAATTGAGTAGCTTGTTTTACAACTTCTTTTGGATCACGAGAGCGCATTAAACCACGTGCCCAAGGAATAATACAAAATGTACAGAAGTTGTTACAACCTTCTTGGATTTTTAATGATGCACGTGTACGGTCAGTAAAAGCTGGTACATCTAATTCTTCATAAACACGCGCTTTCATGATATTTCCTACACCATTAATTGGTTGGCGTTCAATACGATATTGCTCGATGTAATCAAGCATTTTCGTACGATCCTGCGTACCAACTACAATATCGACTCCAGGAATTGCCATAATTTCTGCAGGAGATGTTTGAGCATAGCAACCTGTAACACAAATTACTGCATCTGGATTTTTACGTACTGCACGACGGATTACTTGTCGGCTTTTTTTATCACCTGTATTTGTAACTGTACAAGTATTGATTACATAAACATCAGCTTTTGTTTCATATTCTGTTCGTTCATAGCCTGCTGCTTTAAATAATTGCCAGATTGCTTCTGTTTCGTAATGGTTAACTTTACAACCTAATGTATGGAAAGCTACTTGTGGCATTTCTTCACCTCATTAATTCAAAATGAAAGGAGGCAGCAGCTAAAACATAAAATGGTGCTGTTTCTGTTCTTAGAATTCTTGGTCCAAGTCCACATAGCCTAGCACCTTTTTCTTGTAGCTGATCAACTTCTTTATCAGACAAACCGCCTTCAGGTCCGAAAACAACTAATAATCGTGCACCTTCTTTTAATGACTGGAATGTTTGAACAAGCGCTGCTGATTCTCCTGTTTTTGCACTTTCTTCATATGCTACAATACACGCATCAAATTGCGGTATTGAATTAAGTAATTGTTGAAAAGACGCAGGTTGTTCCACTGTAGGAACGATAAATCGGTAAGATTGTTCAGCTGCTTCTTTTGCAATTTTTTGCCATCTATCAACTTTTTTACCAGCTTTTTTATCATCAAGTTTTACAATTGATCTAGCGGCAGTAAAAGGTAAAAATCCTGTTGCGCCTAGTTCCGTACCTTTTTGAATGATTATCTCTAATTTATCGCCTTTCGGTAAACCACTAGCGATTGTAATTGATATAGGCAGTTCATTTGTATTCTCAACATATTCTACAACAGCTGCTGATATTTGTTCACTAGAAATATTTGTAAGTACACAGCGAACAGTTGATGATCCAGGGACTGTACAAATAATTTCTTGATCTTGCTTCATTCGCATTACGTTTGCGATGTGATGCGCATCATCACCAGTAATTGTGACAATATCATTTTGAAGCTGAGTATCTTGTATAAAATATCTTTGCATATTACATACCTTTGGCTGGTTTTTTTGCAATAATTGCAACCCAGTCTTCTAAATGAAGTACTTCTGCAATTTCAAACCCAACACGTTTAAGCTCGTCTTCAATGTCCTGTTGTTTTGCCCCAATAATTCCTGAAGAAATGAATGTTCCTTCTGGTTCTAAAACATTATAAACATCATCAACAAAACGAAGAATAATTTCAGCAAGTAAATTAGCAACAACAACTTGGAATGGACCTTCAATTCCTTGTAATAAGTTACCTTGTCCAACTTTTACAACGTCATCAACTTTATTTAATCGTACATTTTCTCTTGCACTTTGAACTGCTACATCATCTAAGTCATAAGCTTCTATTTTCGTAGAACCTAGTTTTGCTGCTGCAATGCTTAGTACACCAGAACCTGTACCTACATCAATTACGCGGTCAGTTGCTTTTACAACTTTCTCAAGTGCACGAATACACATAACAGTTGTTGGATGAGTTCCAGTACCAAAAGCCATACCAGGATCTAATTCAATAATTAATTCATCAGATTTTTTTGGCTCGTACTCTTCCCAAGATGGGACAATCGTAAATCTGTCTGAAATTGAGATTGGATGATAATACTTTTTCCAAGCAGTAGCCCAATCTTCTTCGTTTACTTCATGTACAGTAAATGTATTTTTACCTAAATCAATGTCATAAGAAATCAAGTTATTAATTGCTTCTTTAATTCCGTCGATTGTATCGTTTAAAAAACTATTCACAGGAAGGTATGCTTTTATGATAACACCTTCCTCTGGATAATCTTTTGGATTAAGTTGGTAGATTTCACCGTAAACCTGTGCTCGCTCCTTCGTCAAATCAAACACATCCTCAATGACAACACCACTTGCACCAGCTTCGTGTAAAATATTAGAAATCGGTTCAACCGCATCTTGTGTACTGTGAATACTTAATTCTGACCATTTCATAAACTACCAACTCCAATCATACTCTCTTCTATAGTCGGCAATACCCCCTAAATCATATCGAGATTTAGAGGGTGCCATTTTAATAAGTTCTTCTATTTAGTGTTTCCACTTTTTACCTTAACTAACGTACTGAATTAACATTAACCCTTATTGTTCGCTAAAGTTTTTAACCGCACGTTTTAACTTTGTAAAGAATGAATCATGTTTATCGTCTTTTTGTTCTTTACCAATATTATAGAACTCTTCAAGCAATTCTTTTTGACGACTTGAAAGCTTTGTTGGTGTAATAACTTTTACGATAATATGTTGATCACCTTGACCATATCCACGTACATCTTTTATTCCTTTACCTTTTAAACGCATTCTAGTACCAGTTTGTGTACCAGCAGGAATTTTTGTTTTTACTTTTCCATGAAGTGTTGGAACTTCAATTTCATCACCTAATGCAGCTTGAGCAAAAGTTAATGGAAGCTCGCAGTAAATGTCATTTCCATCACGTTCAAAGAACTCATGGTCGCGAACATGGAAGGCAATGTATAAGTCTCCGGCAGGACCACCATTTTTACCTGGCTCTCCTTGACCTGAAAGACGAATTTGTTGGCCATTATCGATACCAGCCGGTACTTTTACCATAATTTTTTTACGAGTTTTCACTCGGCCAGCCCCATGACATGTATTACATTTATCTTTAATAACTTGGCCTGTTCCTTGACAGTGTGAACATGTCGTACGATTAACAATACGTCCAAATGGAGTATTTTGCTCAACGCTCATTTGACCTGAACCTTGACAATGTTTACATGTTTCTTTAGACGTACCAGGTTTCGCACCTGAACCACTACAAGTATTACATATTTCTTCGGTTGGAATTTCAATTTCTCTTTCCATTCCAAATGCAGCTTCTTCAAACTGGATCGTCATTGTATATTGTAAATCATCTCCAGCTCTTGGTGCGTTAGGGTCACGTCGACGTCCACCGCCGCCACCAAAAAACTGACTGAAAATATCTTCAAATCCGAAGCCTCCGCCACCAAAGCCGCCACCGCCGAAGCCTTGGTTTGGATCTGTGTGACCAAACTGATCATAATGAGCTCGTTTTTGGTCATCCGTTAAAGTTTCGTATGCTTCTTGTACCTCTTTAAATTTTTCAGGTGCATCTGCATCTTTATTAACGTCAGGATGATATGCTTTTGCTAGTTTACGAAACGATTTTTTTATTTCATCTTTTGATGCGCCCTTACTTACACCAAGCACATCATAGTAATCACGTTTACTCATAGTGTTTCAATCCGCTCCTTTCACATAAAGAATATTTTAACATATCCTGTGCTTTTCTAAAAGAAAAAGTCAAAGCCAAGGCTACCCTGACTTTGACTTCCTCATGTTTTATATATATATTTTCTAGTTGCAAGGCTTTAGCCACTCGTGATGTCGGGGCTAATTAAACGCCTTACTCTTTTGTAATTATTTATCTTCTTTAACTTCAGTAAACTCAGCGTCTACTACATCGTCTTGTTTTGCTCCGCCTTCTGCGCCACCAGCCGCTTGTTGTGCTGCAGCAGCTTGCTCATAAAGCTTCACTGTTAAAGCTTGAACGATTTCAGATAGAGCATCTTTCTTCGTACGGATGTCATCTAAATTACCAGCTTCTAAAGCAGCTTTTAATGCCTCTTTCGCTTCGTTAGCTTTTGTAACTTCAGCTTCTTCAACTTTTCCTTCAAGATCTTTTAAAGTTTTCTCTACTTGGAATACTAATTGGTCAGCTTCGTTTTTAAGATCAACTTCCTCTTTACGTTTTGCATCAGCATCAGCGTTTAATTCCGCTTCTTTTACCATGCGTTCTACTTCTTCATCACTTAGACCTGAAGAAGATTGAATTACGATATTTTGCTCTTTTTGAGTTCCTAGATCTTTCGCACGTACTGTTACAATACCGTTTTTATCGATATCGAATGTTACTTCGATTTGTGGAATTCCACGTGGTGCTGGTGGGATATCCGCTAATTGGAAACGACCTAATGTTTTATTATCAGCAGCCATTGGGCGCTCACCTTGTAGTACGTGAATGTCTACAGCAGGTTGGTTGTCAGCAGCTGTTGAGAATACTTGTGATTTACTAGTTGGAATTGTTGTGTTACGGTCAATTAATTTTGTGAACACGCCACCCATTGTTTCAATACCAAGTGAAAGTGGAGTTACGTCTAATAATACAACGTCTTTTACATCACCAGTTAATACACCACCTTGAATTGCAGCACCTAATGCTACTACTTCATCAGGGTTAACACCTTTATGTGGCTCTTTTCCTGTTTCTTTTTTGATAGCTTCTTGAACTGCAGGAATACGAGTAGACCCACCAACTAAGATTACTTTATCAATTTGGCTAGCTGATAATCCAGCATCTTTCATTGCTTGACGAGTTGGGCCTAAAGTTCTTTCTACTAAGTTATGAGAAAGCTCTTCGAATTTTGCACGAGTTAAGTTTAACTCTAAGTGTAATGGACCAGCTGCACCCATGCTAATGAAAGGTAATGAAATTTGAGTTGAAGTAATACCTGATAAGTCTTTTTTCGCTTTTTCAGCAGCATCTTTTAAACGTTGTAATGCCATTTTATCTTGGCTTAAATCAACACCGTTTTCTTTTTTGAATTCAGCAACTAAATGATCGATGATAACTTGGTCAAAGTCGTCTCCACCTAGACGGTTATCACCTGCAGTAGCTTTAACTTCAAAGATTCCATCTCCTAATTCTAGGATTGAAACGTCGAATGTACCGCCACCTAAGTCATAAACTAAGATTGTTTGGTCTTCATCCATTTTATCTAAACCGTATGCTAATGCAGCAGCAGTTGGCTCATTAATGATACGCTCTACTTCTAAACCAGCGATTTTACCAGCATCTTTAGTAGCTTGACGCTCAGCATCATTGAAGTATGCAGGTACTGTAATAACTGCTTTTGTTACTGTTTCACCTAAATATGCTTCAGCAGATGCTTTTAAGTTTTGAAGGATGATTGCAGAGATTTCTTGTGGAGAATAATCTTTGCCTTCAACGTTTACTTTATAGTTCGTACCCATTTCACGTTTAATAGACATGATTGTGTTAGGGTTTGTAATTGCTTGACGTTTTGCTACTTCACCAACTTGGCGCTCGCCATTTTTGAACGCAACAACTGACGGAGTTGTACGTCCTCCTTCTGGATTTGGAATTACTTTTGGCTCTCCGCCTTCTAATACTGCCACACAAGAGTTAGTTGTACCTAAGTCAATACCAATAATTTTACTCATTGTTTTTGTTCCTCCTAAAATTTACAAATGTTATATTTTAGTTTTTTAAATAAATTTTTTTACTCGTTTACTTTTACCATTGATGGACGAATTACTCTGTCCTTAAGCTTGTAACCTTTTTGGAATTCCTGAAGAATTTCATTTGATGGTTTCGAAGCATCACTTTCTTGCATAACAGCTTGATGGAAATTTGGATCAAATTGTTCACCAAGAGCTGGAATTTCTTCTACTCCCTCTTTTTTCACAGCTTCAATTAACAAACGATATACCATTTCCATACCTTGTTTTAATGAAGCAGTTTGTTCATCAGTTGCTTCAACCTGTAATGCACGTTCGAAATTATCTAGAACTGGTAATAAATCAGTTACTAAATTTTGAGCACGATAAGTCATTAAAGATTGCTGGTCTAAAAGTGCACGACGTTTATAATTTTCGAAGTCAGCATGAAGACGTAAGTATTTATTTTCCTTCTCTTCAACTTCTGCACGAAGTTTTTGAAGCTCGTCTTCTGTAGAATCCACTTCTTCTGTTTGTTCTTCTGTAAAGATTGAAGGTTCTTCAACAGTAGTTTCTTCATTCACTACTTCATCAGTTACAGCTTCTTCATTTAAAAGATTTTCTTGACGTTCTGTCATGTCACCTTCACCTCCTATTTTTTTATATGTAATCCATTGTTTCATTTCACAATGGATTTATTCAACATCCTTAGATGAAAATAATAAATTCAATTGTCCTGTTATTAGATGCATTAATGAAATAACTCGAGAATACTCCATTCGAGTTGGTCCTAATACTGCAATTGTACCAATTTGATTCTCACCTAATGAATAGGTTGCACTAATGATACTTACATTTTCTAATCCAGACTTTTCGTTTTCTTTCCCAATTTTGACACTTAACCCCATCTGTTCAATCGGAAGAATACTTTTCAGTTCATCCTGCTTTTCAATCATGTTTAACAAAATTCTCATTGTTTCAACATCATGAAACTCTGGTTGAGCTAAAATATTTGTTTTCCCACTAAGAAACAGCTTTTGTTCAATCGGAACGTCAATTGAACTACCAACCATCTTAATGACACTCTCATAATTCGAAATATGTGAACGTAATATTAACGCTACTTCTTTATAAAGCTTGTCGTTTATTTGATGAATTGGCACATTCACTAGTCGCTCATTTAGTATATTTACCATTTTTTCAATATCACTCATTGACACACCGGGTGGTATTGTAACTGTTCTATTTTTAACAATACCTGTGTCTGTCACAATAATTGATACTGCTGTATTAGGTCCGATTGGAATAAGCTGAATACTTTTTAGCTTATTTTCAGAAACCTTTGGACCAAGTGCAATTGTTGTGTAATTCGTTAAATCTGACAATATGTCCGCAGAGTTTTTCACTAGCTTTTCAATCTCGAAAATACGCTCAGCAAATACACTTTTTACTGAACGAACATCATCGTCATTAACAAGTTGTGGTGATAATAAATGGTCAACATAAAAACGATACCCTTTTTCAGAAGGGATCCGACCAGCAGAGCTGTGAGGTTTTTCTATATATCCAAGTTCCTCTAAATCAGCCATCTCATTTCTTATTGTTGCAGAACTAAATGAAATACCTTCTTTTTTAGATAAACTCCTAGAACCAACAGGCTGTGCCATCCGAATAAAGTCATCGATAATAATTTGAAGTATCAATAACTGTCTTTCTGTCAACATGTTTATCACCTCTATTAGCACTCTTATCGAGTGAGTGCTAAATATATTATTAACTTAACAAATCCTTTTTACTATGTCAAGAGAAGAGCAGGAGAGATTAAATGCAGGGGTTAGGAAGTGCAGGATCAAGGATTAAGGCAGGATTTAGGAAATACAGGATTAAGGATAAGGAAAAGATTTTTATCTAACCTGATCTTCAGTTCTTCCTGTTTTCCCTGCTCTTCCTGCCTTTCCTGCCCTTAAGCCTTCCTGCTCTTAACTTAAATTAAAAATGATTGAAATACTTCATTACCTAGTAGTTTTCCTTTGTGAGTTAATCGAAGGTATTCTCCATTCATTTCTACTAACCCATCTTTGATTAGTTTCTCTATTACGTTCGGAAATACTTCATTAAAGTTTGAACCATATTTTTCTTCAAACTTTCGTTCTGATACTCCCTGCATTTTACGTAGACCTAGAAACATTTCTTCTTCCATTTTTTCTTCTTTCGTAACTGTGTGTTCATGAATGATTGGGACACCAGTTTCATCAATTAATTTGAAATATTTCTTTAATGGTCCAGCATTTGAATAGCGAATGCCATTAATATAGCCGTGCGCACCAGCACCAAAGCCAAAATATTCTTCATTATTCCAATAAACAAGATTATGTTTACTTTCAAGTCCATTTTTCTCAAAATTACTAATTTCATATTGATGAAAGCCTTTTTCTTTTAAATATTTCATTAAAAAGTCATACATTGCTGCTTCATCTTCTTCAGGTGCAGGCTTGAACTTTCCCCTATTCATTTCTATGTAGAAAACTGTTTTTGGTTCAATAATTAATGAATAAGCTGAAATGTGCTGAATTGGTAACTTGATCGCTTTATCTAATGAATCAACGAATTGTTCCATCGTTTGACCAGGTAATGCATACATTAAATCAAGATTTATATTATCTATCCCTACTGCTTTTGCAGTCTGAATCGCTTCTTCTATTTCATTTGGTGAATGTGTTCGTCCAATTTTTTTTAGTAATCCTTCATCAAATGTTTGTGCTCCGAAACTAATTCGATTTACTCCACCATCTTTTAAAATTTGTAGCTTTTCTTTTGAAATCTCGTTTGGATTGCTTTCAAAAGTCATTTCGATTCCTTTATTTCCTTTAATGATCTGTTTATTGATCATATCAACTAATCGTTGTGTTTGAGGTAATGTAAGTGCAGTTGGCGTTCCACCGCCTACGAAAACTGTCTTTAAATTTGTAATTGGATTTCTTTTTAAACTCTCAACGATTTCTTTTTCAAGATACTCTAAATATTGATCAACCGGCTGACGGTCCATCATAAATTTATTAAAGTCGCAGTAGTAACAAATCTGCTGACAAAATGGTATATGAATATAAACGGAAGATGCCATACCTTCTCCTCTTTTCTGTGTAACGAAAAGCCCCTGGATCTGATACCTTTTTAGGTGTAGATTCAGGGACTTTTGCTGATTTCAACTTATAAATTGTATATCTTCTTATTATTTTTGTCTAATTAATCGTTTTATTTTGTTAGCTCTTAGTTATCATTATTAATTATTTTTTAGATTTTATACAACTTGTTATATATAAAAATTAGCTAATTAATTTAGAAAATAGCGTGCTCTATAATTGTGAAATCATTCACAAGTATATTCATAAAAAAATTCTTACTTTCATCCTACTTAGCACTTCAATTATTTTGCTCAACAATCTCTTCTAATTTATCTACTTTAGTTATATTATTGAAAAAATTATTTTTTATTTCTTCTTTTCCATTTAATTCAAAAATTGATTGCTCTGGATTTAGAAACGTATAAGCTCCATCTTTTTGAGGATAAACACTTGGTTTTTAAAAAAGAACATATGACTTATTTTTTTCAACAGTTGAGTCAGTTAAAACAAGGACGTTATCCGTTTTAGCATCTGCAGTTCTTACCTTTATTTCATTACCTGATTTGACTAAACCATCTGATTTGTAAACCTTATTAACTTTAAACACTTTGTCAGTGTAATAATATTTATATTCTTCTTCATTTACATCCTGTTTCGTTTTATGCAATCTTACATTGCTGTCATCAATTAGTTTTCCCTTTAAGACTACAGCAGCTTCTTTTGTTAAATTTTCAATATTTCTGTAATCTATATCCATAGATTTATTGATCAAAACATTTTTTGGTTTATTGTAATAATAATACGCTATTGAACTGAAAGTGAATGTTAGACTTAGTCCAATCGCAACTAATAAGCTTTTATTTAACACACAAAATTCCTCCATTATTTGCCATAAATATATACTGCTGCTTCTATATCTTCTGCTTGTAAATTTTGTCTCGCTTTACCTTTATCTAAGGTTCCATTCATTACAACTGAATTATGAGAAGAATCGTCATTTAACATAAACCAATGACCAAACTCGTGTAGTACGACTGTATAATAATCATATTTAGTAGAGGGAATACTAGATCCTCCAATTTGCCAATCACTTCTAGAGTCAATAATCATATTTACTTTTGATATTTGTTTGGTCCCAGATACTGGAGATACAGTTGTTCTTCCAAGCGAATCAATATTCTCTTCCCAAATATTATTTCCTGAAAAACCACTGTAATTTAAGTTTATTCCAGAGACATTGTTCCATTTTGAAGCAGCACTCTTAATTAATGCCGGATCATTTACATCAAGACCGCCCCCCATTTTAAAATCATAAGAAATATTTTTTGATGGCCATTTGTATGAACTTACTAAATGATTCCATCCTGCTGATACTTTTTGAATTGTAAAAACATTCAAAAGTAAACTAAAACAAGTGAAAGGGTCTTAGATGACGGAATTATATTATTCATAATCCCCCTCCTTTTTATTATTTTATAATACAATTCTATATTAAACCGAAAATTCCATATTTTTCTATTTAATAGTGACAGACAATCAAAACTTTTATTGGAACCTCCAAAATACAGAAATACTCAATATTTAATTACCGTTTTCAGGCTACAGCAAAAAAGCAGCTAACAAGAAATAACTGTATACTGCATTCAACATTAGATAAATAAAAAAACTGCACCCCAATGTTAGTTTTAATCTAACAATAGTGTACAGTTCTGATTTAGTGTTTATTTAGAATTCATATATACTTTTTTATAAATTTTGCTTAGCTGAATAATTGTTGTGTAATATTTTGTTAAATTTAATCATCCATACGTAAAACAGCCATGAATGCTTCTTGTGGAACTTCAACAGAACCGACAGCTTTCATTCGCTTTTTACCTTCTTTTTGCTTATCTAATAGCTTACGTTTACGTGAGATATCCCCACCGTAACATTTTGCTAGTACGTTTTTACCCATTGATTTAATTGTTGAACGAGCAACGATTTTTTGTCCGATTGCAGCTTGAACTGGTACTTCGAACTGTTGTCTTGGGATAAGTTCTTTTAGCTTTTCAACAATAATTTTACCGCGATCGTAAGCAGCATCTCTATGAACAATAAATGATAGAGCATCTACTTGTTCACCGTTTAGTAAGATATCCATTTTCACAAGCTTAGAAGCTTTGTATCCAATTAATTCATAGTCAAATGAAGCATAACCTTTTGTACTTGATTTTAATTGGTCAAAGAAATCATAAACAATTTCAGATAATGGAATTTCGTACGTTAATGTAACACGATTAGCATCTAGATATTGCATATCGATGAAGTTACCGCGTTTCTTTTGGCAAAGCTCCATAATCGCTCCAACAAAGTCATTTGGAACCATGATTTTCGCTTTTACATATGGCTCTTCCACTCGATCAATTGATTGAGGGTCTGGCATATGCGCTGGATTATCTACTGTAATCATTTCGCCTTTTGTTGTGTAAACACTGTAAATAACACTTGGTGCAGTAGTAATTAAATCAATTTTGAATTCACGTTCAATACGCTCTTGAATGATTTCCATGTGTAATAATCCTAAGAAACCACAACGGAAACCGAAACCTAAAGCTTGTGAAGTTTCTGCTTCAAATTGAAGAGCAGCATCATTTAATTGAAGTTTTTCAAGTGCATCACGTAAATCATTATATTTAGAAGTATCAATTGGATATAGACCACAGAATACCATTGGATTTAATTTACGGTAACCTGGTAATGGCTCTGTTGCTGGGTTACTTGCAAGAGTGATTGTATCACCTACGCGAGTATCTCCAACATTCTTAATAGAAGCTGTTAAGAAACCTACATCACCTACAGTTAATTCATCTCTTTGTGTAGTACGTGGAGTAAATACCCCCGCTTCAACTACTTCAAATTCTTTACCTGTAGCCATCATTCTAATTTTTTGCCCTACTTTTACTGTACCTTCTACGATTCGAATATAAGCTACAACCCCACGATATGGATCGAATAATGAATCAAAAATAAGTGCTTTTAATGGTGCATCTGGATCACCAGTAGGAGCTGGAACTTTTTCAACGATTTGTTCTAGAATTTCTTCAATTCCGATACCTGCTTTAGCAGATGCTAAAACTGCTTCTGAAGCATCTAGACCGATTACATCTTCAACTTCTTGTCTTACTCGCTCAGGCTCTGCACTTGGTAAATCAATTTTATTAATAACTGGTAAAATTTCTAAATCATTATCTAAAGCTAAATATACGTTCGCCAATGTTTGAGCTTCGATACCTTGTGCAGCGTCAACTACAAGAATTGCGCCTTCACAAGCTGCTAAACTACGTGAAACTTCATACGTGAAGTCGACATGTCCAGGTGTATCGATTAAATGAAGAATGTATTCTTCTCCATTTTTTGCTTTATATTGTAATTGCACAGCATTTAATTTAATGGTAATTCCACGTTCACGCTCTAAATCCATTGAGTCTAATAGCTGAGACTTCATCTCACGCTGAGTTAATGCATTTGTTTTCTCAAGAATTCTATCTGCTAATGTAGATTTTCCATGGTCAATGTGTGCGATGATTGAAAAGTTTCTAATTCTCTTTTGTCTTTCTGACCTTGACTCTTTATTCATTTCATCACTCCTAAATTTCTCGACAGCATAGATAGTTTTGATTATAACAAAAAAATAGGGGAATATTCAATCTCTATTAGCAGTATATGTCGAATGAAGTTTAGAAGGTCTATCTAAAGCCATCAATAATAGAAGGAATTTTTTCAAATATCTTAACGCCTTTTTCAGTTACATATGTAACAAAACTAGAAAGTCCCTTACCTACAACTGTAAAGTAATTAAATGCTCCCAATCTTTCTAAATGGTCTTCGCGAACAGCAAGGCCTTCTTTCGTGTAATCTTTTCCGAATAAAACAGGACCTGCTTTTCCATCTTCCTTTGCGATTTTAACAACATCTTCAACATGATAATAATCAGTCGATGTAACTTTACTGATTCCGTCCTTTGCAATTTGCATACACGTAAATATTGCTATCGTAAAAATAATGATTAATGTAAAATACCGAACCATATATTTCATTTGTTTCTCCTCACCTTATGAAATATTAATGTGTATATGAACCAATATTATCTTGATTTATTTTAGAATGAAGAGCAGCATTCATTCCACCTGCAATAATATTAGCCATATCTTCAATAAAAGTATCAACTTCTTTCGGTGTCACCATTAAATTATGACCAAGTGGGGCCAATACTTCATGAATTAATTTCCGTTTTTCATCTTCTTCAAGTGTACCGACAATACCCATAAATGCCATTCGTTCCTTTTCACTTGGCATATCTTCCTCGGTGTATTTTTTCTTCTCTCCAAATGCCATACCTGAAGGGATTAGCGCTTTAGCAGGCTTGTCTCCTTCTTTAATTTCTCGGCCAAAATGTTTTAAAATAAAATCGATTGTATCGCTTGTAATAGCTACCGCATCAACAACAGTTGGGACACCAACAGCGATTACTGGAATGCCAAGAGTATCTTTACTCAATTCCTTCCGTTTATTTCCTATTCCAGATCCTGGATGGATTCCATTATCTGTAATTTGTATTGTCGTATTAACACGTTCAATTGATCTTGCAGCAAGTGCATCGATTGCGATGACAAAATCAGGCTTTACTTTATCAATCACACCTGAAATAATATCGCTCGTTTCAATCCCTGTAATCCCCATAACACCTGGAGATAGTGCGCAAACAGGTCGATACCCATCTTGAACACTTTCAGGCTGTAATTCGAAAAGGTGTTTTGTAACTACTAAGTTTTCCACTACCATAGGACCAAGTGCATCTGGTGTTACATTCCAGTTTCCTAGACCTACGACTAAACATGTTTGATCTTCTGTAATACCTAAATTCTTTAAAAAAGCTGAAAACTCATTTGCAAATACTTTTTCAACCTTTTCTTGAAGTTCAGTATCTTGTTCCCTAATCCCTTGAACTTGTAAGGTTAAATAATTACCAGGTTTTTTACCAATTCTTTCAGATGCAGACTCCTTAATATGAACGTGAGATATACTAACACCTTCAACCTCGCGCTCTTTAACGATTACTCCGGTAATTTCTTCCTTCGTTTGTTCACGTTCTTCGAGCATTTCTTTTGCTTCTACTGCTAAATCTGTTCGAACACTATATTGACTTAAATCTAACTCGCTCATATCTCTAGCCTCCACAATACTCATCAAAATTTAACAATTCTCTTCTTAATTAGTTTAGCTAGATGTTACCATTTCTAAACGAGTTGTTTATTTTTCTTTCGAAAAGGCGAAAATAGCTTATGAATTCTATTGCAAAATGGTACTTGTTTTGATAAAATAAGTTTTGTTCTATTTGTATTCGAGGGCAAATTTCTCGACTGCATTCGGGAGGTGAAAGGTATGCCAAATATTAAATCAGCTATTAAACGTGTAAAAACAGCTGAGGCTCATCGTGCTCACAACGCATCTCTTAAATCAGAAATGCGTACTGCTGTGAAAACTGTTGAAGCTTTAGTTACTAATAACGAAACTGAAAAAGCGCAAGAAGCTTTATTAACTGCTTCTAAAAAATTAGACAAAGCTGTTAACAGCAATCTAATCCACAAAAACGCTGCTTCACGTCAAAAGTCTCGTTTAGCTAAAAAAGTTAACGCGATGAACGCGTAATGAATTAAATGGTGTCTCATTGGAGGCACCATTTTTTCGTTCAAAAAAACGGACTTAAACCGCCCCAATCTCACACCTATTTACTTCGGTCGTCTTTCGGACTTTATATTTTTTTACAAAAAAATAAACGGCTATTCTAATTGAACAACCGTTTATTTAGGCAAATTATTTATTTAATTGGAGAATAAGCATTTCTAGGATCATGACTTTATCTCCTTGTCCTGTCTTCATTTTATAGTCTACTTCAGCAATTAAACGAATTGCTTCTTTCAACTCACTTGCTTTAAAATTGTTCGCTTGCTTTTGACCGTAAAATACTCTTCCAGGTGATACACCAACAGAAGAAGCGATTTGATTATTTGAATACCCACTATTTGATAATTGTTTAATACCGTACAATAATCTAAATTGACTTGCTAATAGTGCTACAATTTTTATCGGTTCCTCACCGACAAATAATAATTCATGAAGGATTTTAAGTGCATCTGTTGTTTGTCTTACGGCTGTTTTTTCGATAAGTGAAAAAACATTTTGCTCAATTGTTTTAGCTACCATAAATTCTACAAGCTCACCATCAACTTGTCCTTCATCTCCAATAAACAATTGTAGCTTCTCACATTCGAGTTTTAATATTGATAAATTATTACCTACAAGTAATTTTAATTTTTCAATTGCATCATCAGTGATCGTTATACTTCCCTTAAACTGTTCTTTAATCCATCCATCTAAATTACTTACCTCAACTGGATGACATTCTACAAGTTCTACTTGTTTTTTTAATGCTTTTGTTACTTTCTTCCGTTCGTCCAATTTTTCAAAAGGTGCAACAAAAACAACCGTAGTAAATGGTGAAGGATTTTCTATATAGTCAAATAAAGGTTCAATGTCTTGAACAATCTTTTCTTTTTGAGCTGTTAAAAAAGCACATGATTTAATAATAATGACTTTATTTCCACCAAAAAAAGATGGAGTTTGTGCGTCTTCTAGCGCATCACTTAAATAAGCCTCTTTTAAATCATATGTTTGAAAGTTAAAATCATCAATTTCCTCTTGTAAAGCTGCTTTCACGATCATGTTTTCCGCTTCTTGAAGTAAAAAATCTTCAGTACCTACCAATAAATACATTGGTGATACGTTCTTTTTCAATTTTTTATGTAAATCATTAATCATGTTTTGCTCCCTTACACTAATTTTCTTAGTATAGTATAACATGTCCTACATTAGAAGGAAGAGATTAGTAAATACTAATCTCTAATTTATATTAACGTTTTAAATAAAGACCCGGTTTCTTCATTTAAAACGGTATAACTAAAACAAACAGACTATGGATTTTTTAGTTATATTGATTTATACTAAAATTGTGAATTAGGAGGGGTTATTTGTGAATACATTTGAAAAAAATGTTCAAAGCAAACGTAATGATGCAACAGATTCAGGCGTTGGCTTTGCAGTTTCATTTGGTTTCTTCACTATTCTGTTTATCATTGCAACTGTTGTAGAGCTTGTTGCGCGATAATACATAGGATCAAATGATGGGATGGGACTGCTTAGGCAGTCTTTTTTATTTTCTTTTTGATTTAGTCTTTTGATTTACGGTATGCTCTGAACGAATAAAAGGTACCTTGTCTACCTTTAAATTCGTATGTAATTGCACCGTACTGATCTGTACGCAAACTATTTACATTGTATTTTTCCAAGCGATTTAACACTTCTTGTTTTGGGTGGCCATATCGATTATCTTCTCCTACTGAAATGATACCAATTACAGGTGAAACGGATTGAATAAACTTTTCTGAAGTTGATGTATCGCTACCATGATGACCTATTTTTAAAATATCTGCTTTTAAATTTTGGTATTTAGAAATAAGTTGCAATTCACCGCTTTCATCTAAATCTCCTGTAAACAACCACTTCTTGCCACCAATCTTTGCCCTTAATACGATTGAACCATGGTTTTCTTCACCTATATAGCCCTTAATCGGAGAAATAACTTCAAAAGAACTTTTTCCTACTTTCCAACTTATCCCTTCATTTATTTTTTTGATTTTGATCTTCTTATTGAGCGCAATATTAATCCGTTCTTGTTCTGTTCGTGAATACGCCTTCTTGTTACCGATTAGTAATTCTTTTACTTTAAATGATTCTAAAACCTCTTTTCCTCCTCCAATATGATCAAAATCACCATGGGTAAAGATTAATTTATCTATTTTACGTATTCCTTCGCCTTTTAAAATTGGTAGTAAAATATCATTGCCTGTTGAAAAAGGTTTTTTACGCTTCATCCATTTCTCTTCGCCTCTACTTACTTTACCACCCGTATCAATGACATAGTTCCCCTTATTAAACGGCAATTTAATGAGAATACAATCGCCCTGACCTACATCTATAAACATTACTTTTCCGACTGGATTAATAGAAGGATACAGAATATGCCCGGTTGAAAGTATAAAAAATCCAATCAAGCTCATAACCAAATATTTCTTTTCCTTTTCACTTTCCATAAAATATAGGATTAAAAAAATATTTACGACATAAAGAAATAAGATTTCTCTTGATGTATGCATAAAAATAATCTTGATAAAAGGAAGATGCATGCATCGATTTAAAATTTCATCTGATAGGCTAATCAATAATGTTAAAAGTCGCGTAAAAAAGTCACTTATACTCGGTAGTATAAAACTTAGACTAAAACATATCATGCATAGCGGCATAATGACAAAACTGATAAATGGAATAAAAAGTAGGTTTAATACTATACTGTAAGGGGACAATTCATGAAAATTGAAGAGTAAAATAGGGATTGAGACCAACTGAGTAATACTTGAAGAAAAGGTAGCTTTTGCATACCATGATTGATATTGTAAAATTCGTGTTGACGTTAGTACAAGTACAAAACTTGTAAGAAATGAAAATTGAAAGCCAATATCCTCAATATAGCTTGGTTTGGCTAATAGCATAATAATACTAGACAGAAAAAGCAGTGAAGTAATGTCTACTTTCTTCTTCGCTAATTTAAATAAACAGACTAAAACCCCAATAATAACAGCTCTAACAACTGAAGCTGATGCGCCTGCTATAATTCCATAGCATACAATGCAAATAATCGTAATAAGTAAACTTGTTTCCTTAGTAACCCCACCTCGAATTAATAAGTAATAGATGATCAAACTCAATATACTAATGTGAGAACCACTAATTGCAAGTAAGTGAACGATGCCGACTATTTGATATTGTGATTCAGTCTTTGCATCCATCTTTGATCTTTCTCCAAATAATAGAGCGTTAATATATCCTTGTGTTTTAGCATTAAAATTGGATTCTACATACTTCGTTAAAGCTTGTCTACTATACATTAAGGATTGAAAAATTGTTCTCTTCCCTTTATTACAATTCATTAAACTATTTGGTTCTGAGGTAAAAATCCATTGAATTCCTTGATTTAACATATAGTTTCGATAATTAAATAAATAAGGGTTTGAATTTGGTTTCGGCTTTGAAATTTCACCTTTCATTTCACAAATATCACCTATTTGTCGGTTTTGGAAGATTTGTAATTGATTTTTGGAATTTGCAAAACTATTTAGTAAGATTTTTTGCTTTTGATGTTTAATACTAAATGAAATTTTATTTCCATCTATGATCGGAGAAGTTAAAATTTCACCACGTAAGTTATAAGAAGGTTTTTCTTTTGGCGTTTTTAGTACTTTATTCTGATAAAAACATAGACTCGCCATCATGAAAATCATAATCAAGCATGTAATTAGATGAATCCATTTCTTCTTAAATACTAAATAAATTAGAAGTATGAGTAATACGAATAAAAAGAAGAAATTAAACTCTTTAAAAAAGATAACTGTTACTATTTGTACAATTGCGATATAGCCTAATAAAATGTTCATACATTTTTATCGAATAATTATGTATGGAGTCATATGTTCAACAGACTTCTTACCAATTCCATTAACTGATTCTAATTGGTCGACTGATGTAAAAGGCCCGTTCTTTTCAATATAATCCAATATATTCTTTGCCTTTGATGGACCGATTCCTGGTATTTTCTCTAATTCTTCTTGCGTGGCATGATTAATGTCAATTGCATCGTCTTTGTTACTATTCGTATGATTCGGATTTAATGAAATATTGGAGATTTCTTCGCCAACTCTTGGTACATAAATTACCATTTCATCAGATAATTTTTCTGCTAAATTAACTTTATTAATATCAGCTTCTTTATGAAAACCACCTGCTAGCCTAATTGCATCAAATACTCGATCCCCTGTTTTACAATGAAAAACTCCTGGATTTTTAATTGCTCCTTTTACGTCAACCATAAAATCTTTCGAGTTAGGTTGAGTAACGGTTTCTTTCTTTTCCTCGACTAATTTCGTTTCTGTTGGATTAGCTAAAACAACTTCATTTTTTCGTTTAGTTTGATAAAAATTGAATACTATTAAAATAACGATTAATAATGCTAACCAAGCAAGTTTATTTTGTAATAATTTTTTCATTACTTATCCTCCTATGAACTTATATCATTATTTTCTCCCTTACTTCATATAGTGTAGGAGAGAATGTATGCAAAGGATGGGATGTACTCATGAACGTAGGCATCATAGGTACAGGAAATATGGGCACCATTTTGCTTAATGGGTTTATAAAGTCAAATGCCGTGAAACCCTCCGAATTAACAGTTACTAACCGTTCAATTTATAAAGCTTTTGAGCTAAAAAATATATATCCTGAATTAAATGTTGCAGAGACAGCAATAGATGTTATTAAAGCTTCGGAAATTGTAATTGTGTGTGTAAAACCGTTAGAAATTCAGCCATTACTCTCATCATTACAATCACACTTTACAAAAAAACACTGTGTTATTTCGATCACTAGCCCAATTAATGTAGAACAAATAGAAGCAATCTTACCATGCCAAGTAGCACGTGTTATTCCAAGCATTACTAATCAAGCATTGAGCGGCGTTACATTAGTTAATTTCGGAAAAAGGTGTACAGCAAAAAATAAGGAACAAATAATAGAACTTTTTTCAAACATATCAAAGCCAGTGATGATCACGGATGATATCACAAGAGTCTCATCTGATATCGCAAGTTGTGGCCCTGCATTTTTTAGTTACTTACTCCAAAAATTTATTGATGCTGCTGTTTGTCAAACAACAATTTCAAAAGAACAAGCTACCATTTTAGCTGAAGAAATGATTATTGGATTTGGAAAATTAATTGAACAAAAACATTTCACACTTGAAACTTTGCAAGAAAAGGTATGTGTAAAAGGTGGAATTACAGGAGAAGGAATTAAAGTTCTTGAAGCACGAGTAGGTGATTTATTCGAAGAAATCTTTGAAAAAACTCACGATAAATTTGATAAAGAGATTGAGCGTGTAAAAGAACAATTTTAGTCCTCTTGATTGAATTATAGCTCTTATTGAATTTTCCATCAAAAACACTAAATTAAATTTTGACTGGTTAATAAAGTAAAAAACCCCTTAAGAAAAGGAATTTTCTTTAAAGGGGTTTTTATTTTTTCATTGCTGTAAAAAAGATACGCTCAGAATTGTCTTCTAAAGCTTCATCAAAGTCGCCTATGATTTCCTTTACTTCAAATCCGGCTTGATTTAATAACGTTTTATAGATATCCACTGGAAAAGTTCTTTGATTATGATACTCTTCAAATCGTTCATATAAATCACTATTTTCCTCTTTCATGAAGAAAACTAAATCATGCTCGACACTAAGAGGTTCCTCTCCTTGAGTACATGACCAGACTAAGCTTAACTCTTCATCATCAATAAAGAAGGTCTCTTCACCAAAAATTTCTTCAATTTTATATGGAGAGTGTACATCAAATAAAAATAAGCCATTATCTTTTAGACTTTCATGAACTTTTTTAAACGTTTGCTCAACTTGATCTTCTGTTTCTAAATAATTTAGCGAGTCACAGAAAATCGTTACGCAATCTAAATCAGTAAATCCTTCTAATTCCATCATATTTTGTTGATAAAATGGGATCTGAACTTTTTCATGCTCAGCTTTTGCCATAGCAACACTAAGCATTTCCTCTGATAAGTCGACTCCGCTAACAGAATAGTTCATCTTTGCTAATAAAATTGGCAAAGTCCCTGTACCACAACCTATATCTAAAATAGTTGGCTGATTCAGTTCATATTTTTCAAACACAGTTTTTAAAAAATGAACCCAATTATCATATGGGACATCATTCATTAATTGATCATACAAATACGCGAAGCGATTGTATGTCATGAAAGCAGCTCTCCGTATACATCAAGAGAAGGTGCGTCACCCCAAAGTTTTTCTAAGTTGTAATAACTTCTTTCGTCACGATGGAAAATATGCACAACAACATCTCCGATATCAACTAAAACCCAACGAGCTTCGTCAAAACCTTCTAATCGTTTTACATCTTTTCCAACTTGATGTGCTTGGTCTTTAACCTCTCTAGCAATTGCTTGTACTTGCTTATCTGAATTACCATGGCAAATAATGAAATAATCTGCAATTGCAGAGATTCCTTTCATATCTAGCACAACTAAATCTTCCGCTTTTTTATCATCAGCAGCTTTAACAGCTAGCATCATTAAATCTTTTTCATTCATTAATTTATTCCCCCTGGTTTTTAACTTGTTTTAAAATTGAGTTATATGTTTTAACCGTTAATGGGTAGACTGTTTGTTCTTTTTCAATTAGAAAATTAATTGTATTTTTCAAAGCATATAATAATGCTTTATCCAAATTTTTGTTAGCTAATTCACGAGCTTCCTCTACACCTGGAAAACTGCGATTTGGTTCAATATAATCAGCTACATAAATTATTTTATCTAATAAATTCATTTCTTTATGACCACTAGTATGATATGTGATTGCTTGTAAAATTTCTTTATCGTCAATTCCATATTCATGTTCTGTAAGAAATGCACCAACAGGAGCATGCCAAAGTTCTTTGTTATACTTTAAAAGCTTTAATGAAAGCTCATTTTCTTCCATAATTGCTTTAAGTTCTTTAATCGGCATGCATTTAGCGACATCATGGAAAATTGCAGCGATCTCTGCTTTTTTAACGTCCGCACCATACTTATGAGCAAGTCTAACTGCAGTTTCCATTACACCAATAGTATGTGTAAAACGTTGATTCGTTAGTTTTTCTTTTACAATTGAAAGTGCTTGTTGTTTGTCCATTAACCCGCTTCTCCTCTAATTAACGGTTTTTTACATATTAAGGTAGTACGATTGTTTTATTTTCTGTTGATTCTTTATATAAAACGATTGTATGTCCAATAACTTGTACTAATTCAGCTTCTGTACCTTCAACTAGTTGATCTGCTACATCGTAACGATCATCATCGCAGTTTTGAAGTATACTTACTTTTAAAAGCTCTCGTACCTCAAGCGCTTCTGAAATTTGCTTAATCATATTTTCATTAACTCCACCTTTACCTACCTGAAAAATAGGATTCAAGTGATGAGCTTTCGAACGTAAAAATCTTTTTTGTTTACCTGTTAACATTTTGTTCCTCCAAGTTTTCTTTCTAATAATGTATATGCATCAATTGTATTTGGAAAAATTCCAGTCCATTCTTGAAATGCTAATGCCCCTTGATAGATAAACATTGGCAATCCATTTTGGATAATTGCATTTCTTTGTTCAGCATCTTTTAAGAATGCTGTTTTAAATGGACTATAAATCAGATCCGACACAACCGTATTTGATGATAAATTTGCAAGTGACAACGGAATACTATTTTCATTTGGTTTCATTCCAACCGATGTAGTTTGAATAATAAGCGAAAATTGACCTAATTTTTCTTCGGCATCCGAAATAGACATAATGTTAACTTCATTCATGAATTTTCCATCTACTAGTTCATGAGCTTTTTCCAATGTTCGGTTTGTAACAGTAATCTGTTTAACCCCTAAATGCAGTAGGCTATATAAAATTGCTCTTGCAGCTCCACCAGCACCAATGATTAAAATCTTTTCTTGTTCAATCGGTTTTTTCAAAACGAATGATAAGCCTCTACAATATCCAATTCCATCAGTATTTTTACCATAAAGTAGACCATTTTTATTAATGACTGTATTTACTGCTCCAATTGCTTTTGCTAAAGGATCAATTTCATCTAAATACTGCATTATTTCTACTTTCAATGGCGCTGTAACATTAAATCCTTTTACAGATGAACGAAATTCTGTCATAACCGATTCTAATTCTGATACCCCAACTTCTTTTGCAGAATAGTGACCCGAAATATTATTTTTAAGAAACCATTCGTTATGCATCGTTGGTGACATCGAATGACCAATCGGTTGACCGATTACATAGTATTGGTCTTCCATCTCTCCCGCCCCCAAATTAGTCTTATTCTTTATATAATCGAATTACGAAGTGTTATTGCTACCCCTTTTGGTACATATGCAACAATTTTTGCCCCAGGTTCATTAACAGTAATCCATCCTAATCCAGAATAAACAATATCAGTTTTTGCATCTTTGATCATAAATTCGTGCTTAACTAATTTTGGTAACTCTTGAATTTGTTCCCCATAAGGTGGCACTAAAATTTCACCAGCTTGTCTTGCATAAAGCTCGTCCGCGTTTTCTTGTTTTGTACGATGAATTAATAAATCATTTGAAAAATGACATGTAAACGAACGTCTTCCACCTTCTAAGTAGTCAAAACGAGCTAAACCACCAAAGAACAATGTTTGTCCTTCATTTAATTGATAAACCATAGGTTTTATTTCTTTTTTCGGTGTAATTATTTTTAATCCTTTTTTATCAACAAAATGCGCCATTTGATGATGATTAATAATTCCTGGTGTATCAATCAGATCACTTGTATCATCAAGTGGGATTTGAATTAAATCAAGAGTTGTACCTGGGAAATGTGATGTTGTAATAATATTATTTTTTTCTTCACTGTAGCGTTTAATCATTGCATTTATAAATGTTGATTTCCCAACATTTGTACAACCTACTACATATACATCCTTTCCTTCGCGCAGCTTCTCAATACTCTCTGCTAACTCATCTATTCCAGTACCTTTTACAGCACTGATTAAATGAACACCTGCCGGATGTAGTCCCCAACGCTTTGCAGTTCCACTCATCCATTGCGTAAGCTTATTTTTCTTAACTGACTTTGGAATTAAATCTGCTTTATTTCCAACTAATAAAATTTTATTCTTTCCAACAAATCGGTTTAATCCATTTAACCAACTACCAGAAAAGTCAAAAACATCAACTACTTTAATAACAAGACAGTCCTTGCTTCCAATCCCATTTAAAATTCGGATAAAGTCAGAATCAGTTAGCTCAACATCTTGAATCTCATTATAGTTTTTTAAACGGAAACAACGTTGGCAAATAATCTCTTCTTTTTCTAATGAAGATGGAGGTGCATATCCAAGCTTTTCTTTATCCTCTGTTTGAATTTCAACTCCACAACCAATACATCTTATTTCAGTATTACTCACTTTTTATCCTCCCATTGTAGCAATCCTTGTTTCCTTAATGATGAAAGTATTCTACGCTCTACCATTCGATTAAATCTAGTCCAAATGCCGTCAGTACTTGCAACTGGAACAACTAATATCGTATGGATCCCTTGACGATTTCCACCAAAAACATCAGTAAGTAATTGATCGCCTATCATTACAACTTCATTTGGTTTTAAATTCATTTGTTTATATGCTTTTTTATACGAAATAGCAAGTGGTTTACGCGCTCGATGGATAAAAGGAATCCCTAAAGGATCACAAAACTTTCCAACACGTTCAGCGTTGTTATTCGAGACAACTGTAATTTTAATTCCCGCGTCATCCATATCTTTGAACCATTTTGTTAATTCAGGAGTAGCTAATGGGCGATCCCATTCAACTAATGTATTATCTAAATCAGTAATGATTCCTTTAATACCTAAGCCTTTTAAATGCTCAGGGGTAATTGCATAAACATTATTAACAGTTTCACTCGGTAAAAATTTATTAAACATGATTACACCTCAATTATATTCTTAAAATCGTTCGACAAATAACTACAATTATGATAGTTGTGGATAAACCTATTCACATTATCCTTTTGCCCTGACTCTGCGTTTTCAGAAAATATAAACAAATTACTCACAACTTATCCACTGTTTTCTGTGGATAAACGAACGATTGTTCTATATAAAAAAATTTGATACATTAAGTTTACGAAGAAATTCAAAACTTTTCTCACTCGGAGGTGAATGCCCAACCGGGCAATATTATGTACAAATTAAATGATGATTTGTTACTTGAGTCCTATAAAAAAGCACTTGGTTTGCAGCTTGATCCGGCCTTCATTTATTTGATAGAAAAAGAAATTAAACGAAGAGGATTAGATTATTATATAAAAAAAACATCTTAATCATTTTTATTATTTTCAATCTTAGCAAATAATACAAGTGAAATTAAAATACAAGCACTCTTTACAATAACAGAAAAAGAACCATCTTACTAGACGATGGCTCCCATTTCGTGAAAAAAGTGCAAACTTTAATTCTTTTTTAGTGTAATTTGCCAAGTTTTTGACCGACTCTGATTGGTTGTCCTGATTGAAGTTTCTCATCAGGAGTAAAGCTATTTGCTTCAAAAAGTAAAACAACTGTAGAACCGAATGAAAAATATCCTACTTCTTCGCCTTTTTTTATCAGTTTCTGTTTGGCAGTAACTACTATTGTATTTACAAACATCGCTCCAACTTTAATCATCGCAATATGCTTATTATTTTCAGTATTTAATACTTCTGAAATGATACGAAAATTTTTGGAAAGTGGATCCTTTCCATAAGTTAAACCTGCTTTATTGACCGGATAAGATTTCGCACCTAGCTCAAATTGTGAAATAATTTCTCCTTCAATAGGACTATGAATACGATGATAATGGCTTGGACTTAAATATAAAACCATATAATAACCCTCATCATATTTATCTGCCATTTCCTTTGAACCTAACATTTCGATGATGCTATACGTTTTACCTTTTACAACAAATTTAATATCCTTTTCAATTTTCCCACATGACTCTAATACACCATCCACTGGACAAGCTATTTCACTTTCACCAGCATCAATTGGTCTTGCATTTTTCTTTAATTCTCGTGTAAACAATGCATGTAAAGTAGGAAACGAAGTATTTTCACTCTCTTCCATATTCAAATTAAACGCTTTAATATAAGGTTTAATTAATACTTTACTCAATCGCGAAGTCGAAAACCTACGCAAGAACCCTGAAGTTAAACGATTATTTGTTAACTCAATAAATAAACGATAAAAACTCTGTTTCATCTATGTACTCCTAACTAAAAATATATATATAAATTTATAACATATTATTCCATAACAAACAAAACCCTTATTCTGTTCCTATCTTTTTAGGCTCTTATTATTGATTACAAAACAGATCTTTGGTCCTGAACTTAACCTTTAACCTAAAAACTGTCCTAAACTTCACACTGAATTCACATTTAACTGTTAGAATACTGATGTAATATACATTAGGAGGTTGCCTATGTTGAAGGAACAAAGCTTAGGTGAATGGACTAACACACTTTTAATCTATAAATTTGCGTTAGATGAAATCAATACTAAAATTAAAATATTAAATGAAGAATTTACATTAACTCATAATCATAATCCGATAGAACATGTGAAATCACGTCTAAAAAAACCTGATAGTATTATGGAAAAGCTAGAGCGTAAAGGTTTAGAATTAACGCAACAAAATATTGAAAACTATATTAATGATATAGCTGGTGTCCGAATTAGCTGTTCATTTATTAGTGATATTTATATGATCTTTGAACTATTAAAACAGCAAGATGATATTCATATAATAGAAGTAAAAGATTATATTAAAAATCCTAAACCAAATGGATATAAAAGTTTTCATATGATAATTGAAATTCCTATTTTCCTTGCTTCTGAAACAAAAAAAGTAAAAGTTGAAATTCAAATTAGAACTGTTGCAATGGATTTTTGGGCAAGCCTTGAGCATAAGATTTTTTATAAATACGATAAAAAAGTTCCTAAAGAAATACTAGATAGCTTAAACGAAGCATCTGCCACAGTCAATTCTTTAGACTATAAAATGGAAATGATTAGAGACAAAGTTCTAGAACTAGAACAATAGTAATGAAGTAAGAGAAAAAATGTAAGTTTATAAATGAAATGCGTTTCCTTTTGCTAGTTGATCTAACAAGTGGACATGCATTTCATTTTTTAAATCAATATCTAAAAAACTAAAATCACCATCTATTCTGCTTATATACTATCTAGATATTTCTACCACTTAAAATATTTTTATTTTTTCAGTCTTTAACAATTCTGGTTCTTTCAACTTTAATTTTAAGATAAAATAGGATATGTTAGTATAAAAGTAAACAGAAATGGACTAGTTTAAGAAATAGGAAAAATTGGAGGAGCCGAATGGAAAATGAACTAAACTATAATACTCTCATTCCAGAAAATATTCCGAATGAAAGAAAGTCCGCTTTAAAAACACTTGGCTACTATTTTTTAATATTTATTGTCGGTTTGAACTTATTGCTCTTGATCGCTGCTATTTGGGGAATGGTTTTTGTAACAATAGCTGATATTAATATAAGTGAACACCAATTTAATCAACTTTTAAATACAGTATCGGTTTATGCTGATCCTCTATTTGGTGTCCTCAGTTTATGGTGGCTATTTTATTATACGAAGAAAAAAGGGTTATTAACATTAAGAAGGATCAACATAAATGTTTTTGATATTGTGATCATATTAGCTGGATATGCAGTTCTTATTGCTTCTTCTCAACTTCTAGATATCGTTTTTAAACACTTTCACTATTCAATTGCAACTCCTGATAATCAAAAAGTAGTTGAAGACTTGTTACGTACGAATCCAATTATTATGATTATTTCTGCTGTTATACTTGCTCCAATTAAAGAAGAGTGGATTACAAGAAAATTAATTATTGGTTCTATTTTCAAAAATTCTCCAATACTCGGATTAATTGTTAGCTCATTTGGATTTGGTTTATTGCATATGATCGCTGGTTTTTCTATTTATGCATTGCTTTCATATTCTTTAGCAGGTTTAATTTTTGGTATTATTTATATAAGGACAAAAAAAATCGAAGTAACAATACTTGCACATTTTTTAAATAATTTAGTTTCAATTCTCGCTTTTTATTTTGTAAAGTAAGAGGCATTTCAGTTAATAACATAATTAAGGCATCTTTATTTAAACAAATAAACGCTCCCTAAAGAGCGTTTTTATATTGGATATAATAATATTGAGGTGAAATATGAATTATTTCTATTTATTAGTAGGAGGATTTTTCGGTGCAATACTCCGTTACATAATCGGCCAATCAATCCATCCACTTTCCAACGGATTTCCAATTCAGACATTATTGATTAATATTTTTGGATGCTTCTTTTTAGGTTTCTTTTTACCTTTAGCTAAGGTTCGTTTAAAACCAGAGTACACGTTATTAATTGGAACAGGTTTTACCGGTGCTTTCACTACATTCTCAACCTTTGCACTCGAAAATGTAGTTTTGATTGATGAAAAGAAATTGTTACTGAGCTTCCTATATATTCTATCAAGTTTAATAATTGGGATTAGCTTGGCATATCTTGGGTATAAGGCTGCCGAGAAGATCAATAAAGTAAAAGGAGAAACATCTTCATGATTATTATTGGAATCGGCGGAGGCATTGGAGCAATTTCACGCTACGCACTAGGTACTTATATTAATAAAAAAAACACTACACTTTTTCCTTTTGGACATTTTTTTATCAACACAATTGGTTCGTTTATTCTAGGATTAACAAGCTTTTTATATCTTGAGAAAGTCATTTCTACTACAATATGGTTGTTTATTGGAGTAGGAATATTAGGTGGTTTTACGACCTTCTCTACATTTGGTTATGAAGTGTTTCAACTATTACTCTCAAAAAAATATAAAACTGCCTTAACCTATATCGTTTTATCTACTTTAATAAGTATCGGTGGTGCATATATCGGTTTCCATATTTTCAGATAAACTGAAGTATGGCATATGGCAACACAGAAAACTAAACACCTCTGATTCAATCAGAGGTGTTTAGTTTTCTCTTTATTACCACCCAAAATCTAAAGTTTTACCTGTTTCTGCGTATGTCTTAACATTACTTAAAATCATCGGCCAAGTTGATTTTGTATTTTCATATGATGGATGATTTTCTGGCCATTGATCATTCACAAGAGTTATCTTTGTACATTCTCCAACTGTTTCAAGTGTCATTGTTATTCTTGTTTCTAGTTCAACATGATTTTCTCGATATACTGGACCAGGATGTTCAGTGTAACTCATCATTTTATGCGGCTCAAAAGCTAAAATTTCGCCATAAACATGAACAGTTTGATCTCCATCTTCACCAGGTCCAATGTATTGATATGGAGCTCCTACTTCAAACGATGAATCCAAAATACATCCAAAAAAAATTGCTTTAGTGCTTTCTGGAGACACAAATATATTCCACACTTCTTCTGGCTTTGCTGAGATATAAATCTCATACTTCAAATCTTCCATTTTATTCTCACCCTCCATTTGTAGATCGATAAGATGAAATTGATTCTTGTTGCCATTCCCATTATATACCAAAAGCAAAAGATTCTATCACATCATTTTTTTTCATGAAAATATAGATTAAAATTAAAACGAACAGTATTAATTGGCTCTGTACTTTAAAAAGATTCAACATAAAATGTGAGGAGTAGAACGATGAATTTAACGTATGAAGTGATTGACGAAGATCAAATTGAAATGTGTAGAGATTTATGCAATGAGTTAATGACGTTTCAAAAATCAAAAGCACATATTAAACCCGAATTATTTGATAGTATGAATTTTGATACTAGAATGATTCCCTCAATAAAAAATGCACTACATAATTATATTTTTGTCGTAAGAGATGAAGATAAAATTGTGGGATATGTGTATTCAAATATATCTCCTAAAGAAGCTTATTCGAATGATTTTGCTACCTTTTTTGATCTTTCCTCAGTCCATAAGAAGTATGTAGGGTGTCTATCACAATTTTATATAAGAGATGGATATAGAAAATATGGAGTTGGGTCTAAGCTCTTTAATCTGTCTATGAAATGGCTGAAACAGTTTGAAGACGTTGAAGATTATTTTATTTTTGTTTCGAATGGAAATGAAGATGCGCTTAATTTTTATAAACAGAAAGGTTTTGCTGTTAGTCATACAATTTTAGATGAATTTATAACTGTTTTAAGAAGCAGGAGTTAATTACCTCTTTATTCCTCCATCCAAATAAAAAAAGGGCTGTCTCTTTGTCTAAATGACTTTCGAGACATCCCCTACTATTACTTTTTAACTTCTATTAAAATGCCCAGTTACCATTTCGCATAATTGGTTCAACTGTACCATCTTCTTTAATACCATCAATGTTTAATTTTGATGATCCAATCATGAAATCAACATGAGTTAAGCTTTGGTTAATACCTAATTTAGCTTGCTCATCTGCTGGAAGTTTTTCTCCGTCTTTCATATTGTTTGGATATGCTTTACCTAACGCTAAGTGACAAGAAGCATTTTCATCATATAAAGTGTTGAAGAAAATTAATCCTGTATTTGAGATTGGTGAATCATGTGGTACTAATGCAACTTCACCTAAACGGCGAGCTCCTTCATCAGTATCTAATAAATGTTGTAACGTATCATAACCTTTTTCAGCTGTGAAATCGACAACTTTACCATCTTTAAATGTTAAAGAGAAATTCTCGATTAAATTCCCACCATAATTTAATGGTAAAGTAGCTTTAACAGTACCATTTACACCATGGCTATTAGGCATAGAGAAAACTTCTTCAGTCGGAATATTTGGATTGAACCATTTTCCGTCCTCACTATTTGCTCCGCCACCTTTCCATACGTGATTATCTACTAAATCAAGCATTAGATCAGTACCAGGTGCAGTGTAGTGCAATGTTTTGTAACGTTTATCATTTAATTGAACAACTTTTTCCTGCAAGAAATCATTATGGTTAACCCAAGCTTCAACTGGATTTTCATTATCAACTCGGCAAATTTTAAATACTGAATCCCAAAGTAAGTCCATTGCTTTATCGATTGGTTCATTTGGAAATACTTTTTCAGCCCACTCTTTACATGGAATCGCAACGATTGACCAACGAATTCGATCAGCCATCATGTATTCACGATACTTATGTAATGCTGAATTTGCAGTCTTATTGAAAGTAGCAATTCTCTTTGGATCGATTCCTTTTAATAATTCAGGGTTTGGTGAGATAACTGAAAGTACAGCACCACCATTTTCAGCTAATTCTTCCATAGCTGTTACTCTCCAAGCTGGAAATTCTCCAAAAACTTCATCAGGAGCTAGTTCATATTTAGTACGAGTAATAACATCATCGTTCCAATCGATGTTTACATTTTTCGCTCCAGCTTCATATGCGTATTTTACAACTTTACGAACGAACTCTGCAGCTCCGATTGGGGCATTTATCTGTAATGTTTGACCTGGTACGATATTAACTCCACTTTTTACAGCAAGTTCAGCATATTTTTCTAATAATTGTTCAAACTGAGACATTGAAATCCCTCCATTATTAACGATTTAAAAACACTAACCTATTAAATTATAATATAAAGTTCAGAAAATTGGTACATATAAAAGACTGACTATTCATTTTTATTAGAAATTCAATTTTATCTATTATAGTGATTGGGGTAGTTCAAAGTAAAAAAAGCACTTTCGAAGTGCTTTTTCTGTTGAAAAATAATCTTAAAAATGAATTCAAATCTTAAAAGACGATGTTTTTATGAATTTGTCTTTCAATCTGAATAATAATTTGTTCTAAGTAAAAGAAATTTCAATTGTTTTTTAATGAATACTTTTTTTGAAGAATAAGTTGATTGGAACGAAAGGATGCTCGACTCCTATGGGAAATGCGGAAAGGCTGAGACCCCGCAGGCTTGCCGGGAGGCTCAGGTTTCGCCCCATGGAAAGCGAGCATCCTGTAGTGGAAATTAACATCACCAATTTCCTTTAAGATATTTGGTCATAATTTGAGTGTTGAACAATTTCTCTTGTATTTGTTAAGAAACAATATACGTCTCATAACCATTTACATTTAAAAACTTCTCTGCTTTCTCACGATCTTTTTCTGTTTGAAGACTGATTCGAAGTACACCTGGTAAGCCTTCACGTGATTCAATAATTCTTAAATTCGTAATACTGACATGATGAATTGATAAGATTGTTGTGATATTAGCAAGCTCACCAACTTGGTCTAGTACATCGACATATAAATCGAAATAACTTGGAATAGCGCCTTTCGCTTTCGTTGGCATATTATCTCGAAAATCTTTTGATTCCTTAAAATAATGATAAATTTCTTCATTATCCTGCTTCTCAACAAGATCATACATTTCTTTCATATCATCAATCCAATTTGCAATTAATGATAGCAAAGTATCTTTATTTTGCATTACAATGTCTGTCCACATTTTCGGACTACTTGATGCAATCCTAGTAATATCCCTGAATCCTCCCGCTGCTAGAGCTGTCGCTAACGGTTCGTCTTTTGAATAAGACTTAACTTGTTTTACTAAACTTGCAGCTATTAAATGAGGAAAGTGACTGACAACGCCTGTAATTTGATCATGGGTAGCTTCATCAATTACAACGAAATGAGAACCAGTTCCGCTAAGCCAATTTTTCAATTCGTCAATTTGAAAATCTTTTGTGTTTTCACTTGGTGTCAAAATATAATAGGCATTTTCAAATAAATGGACTTTCGCACTCTCAATTCCAGTTTTATGGGATCCCGCCATTGGATGACCTCCAATGAAGCAGTATCCTTTACTAGAAAGAATCCTTGAGTGTTTCATAATTTCACTTTTCGTGCTACCAACATCTGTTATTACGACATCATCTAGTAAGTTAAACTCACTTAACATATGTAGATATTTTATAGACTCTTCTACAGGACAAGATAAAATGATTAGATGAGCCTTCTCGGCACAGTCTTTAAGCTGTACCGAGATTTCATCTAAAACTTGAATCCTTTTTCCAATTTCAAGCTGTGATTCGTTTATATCATATCCAATAATATTTACATCATGAACTTTTTTTATTGCTAATGCAATTGAGCCTCCAATTAAACCCGTGCCAATTAAGAGGACATTCTTTTTCAAGGCATTCACCGCCTATCTCTCATTTTTATGATTGAAGTTTTGCACGGAAATCTTTTAACTCAAACATGAACTCTTCGAATTGAGGTATATTCATTTGTTGAGCTGAATCAGATAATGCAACAGCAGGATCTGGATGTACTTCAGCCATTACTGCATCTGCTCCAATTGCTAAGGCTGCTTTTGCTGCTGGAAGTAATAGATCTTTACGTCCTGTTGAGTGTGTAACATCTACAACAACTGGTAAATGCGTTTCTTTCTTCAGAATCGGTACAGCAGAGATATCTAATGTGTTACGTGTTGCTTTCTCATAAGTACGAATTCCTCTTTCACATAAAATAATTTGGTCGTTCCCTTGAGAAATAATGTATTCTGCGGCATTAATAAATTCTTCGATTGTTGCTGAAAGACCACGTTTTAATAATACTGGTTTGTTTACTTGACCTACTGTCTTAAGTAAATCAAAATTTTGCATATTACGTGCTCCGATTTGAATAACATCTACATATTCTAAAGATCTTTCAACATCATTTGGATTTAGTATTTCACTAATTACTGCTAAATCAAATTCATCAGCAACATCTCTTAAAATTTGAAGCCCTTCGTATCCAAGACCTTGGAAATCGTATGGTGATGTTCTAGGTTTAAATGCACCACCGCGCATCATTGTTAAACCTTGTTGTTTCATTACTTGTGCTACAGCTCGAACTTGCTCGTAGCTTTCAACGGCACATGGTCCCATAATAAATGACTGAGAACCATCTCCAAGCAAATCATTTTTCACTCGAACAATTGTATTTTCAGGCTTTTTCTTTCTAGAAACTAAAAGTGCCTTTCTGTGGTCATCTTCTTGTAACTCTAAGCTTGCTTGGAAAATTGTCTTAAAAATATGTTGTAAAGTTGATGTTTCAAAAGGTCCTTCATTCACGTTAGCAATCATATCTAAAACTTCACGTTCACGAACTGGATCGAAACGCTTAATACCATGTTTAATTTTTTGTTTACCAATTTCTTGTACTACTTTCCCACGCTCATTTAACAGCTCAACAATCTTTAAATTAATCTCATCAACCTTGTCACGTAATTGCACTAATTCATTTGTACTCATTTCTTTTTCCTCCCTAATTTTGTTTTACTTACAATATTGCCAATACCACATCTAGAATTTAGAAGTAAGTATGTAAAAAATGAACGAAAGAAAACTCGTGGCTGAAAGAGCTTTTTAGCAAATTCAGAGGTCTAAGACAATTACTTTTTAAATACAAAAAATCCCTACTGAATAAACAGTAGGGACGAAATATTTCGCGGTACCACCCTAGTTGTGAACAAAAAATGTTCACCACCTTCATTTCGATAACGGCCAAATTTTAACCGTTTCTATTTTCATTAACAAAATAGAAATTGCTCCAAGAATGTAATTCAGCATAGCTTATGTACTGACTCGCAGCGTCCGTCAGCTCTCTAAAACAGGGAAGGTATGCCTACTGTGCCCTTTTCATCGCAATCGATATTAAATTGTCAAAAGATTCATTAAAAAAGTTATTAATGAGGATTATAAAGCACCTTTAAATAGGCTGTCAATGCATTTTTTTTCTAGAATATGTGATGATTTTAAAAAAGATACATCATCATTAGATTGGTAGCGCTTACTATTTTCAACATTTTTTTTACACAACCTACATTTTTTTTATGGTACAGACACACAGAAATTGTTTGGAACATAAACATATAAATAACAACTTACCTTACCTTCCTTAGGAGTGATTATATGCCTGGTTTATTTACCGCTTTAAGTCTTTTCTTAAAAGAAGTGTTTGTGTTTGTTTCGTACGTTAAAAATAATGCATTCCCTCAACCTCTTTCACAAGCTGAAGAAACGCTCTATTTAAATCGAATGGCAAATGGAGATGGAGAAGCACGAAACTTATTAATTGAGCACAACTTGCGTCTCGTTGCTCATATTGTTAAAAAATTTGAAAATACCGGTGAAGATGCAGAAGATTTAATTTCAATTGGTACAATTGGATTAATTAAAGCAATTGAAAGCTTCGTTCAAGGGAAAGGAACGAAATTAGCCACTTATGCCGCAAGATGTATTGAAAATGAAATACTAATGCATTTACGAGCTTTAAAGAAAACAAAAAAAGATGTCTCCCTTCATGATCCCATTGGGCAGGACAAAGAAGGGAATGAAATTTCACTTTTGGATATCTTAAAAACAGAAACTGAAGACGTAGTTGATCAAATTCAACTTAATATGGAGTTAGAAAAAATAAAACAATATATCAAAATTCTAGACGATCGTGAAAAAGATGTTATCATTCAACGATTTGGAATTGATATGGATAAAGAGCTAACGCAACGAGAAATTGCTAAGAAATTAGGAATCTCAAGAAGCTATGTTTCAAGAATCGAAAAAAGAGCTTTAATGAAAATGTATCACGAATTTTTAAGAGCTGAAAAAGATAAGAAAAAAGATAAAAAATAACCACTGAACTTGAATTTAATCTCCAATTGTTAGTTGAATCTAACAATTGGAGGAAATTCAATATCCAGTGGTTTTATGCTTGTTCTTCGTTTTGAAGTTTATGTTTAAAATAATTAGATGTCAGAAAAAACCCTAGTGACACAATTAGCATACCAAAAACAATACTTTCTACAGTCAAAATTTTATTTTGGGTCAAACCGTCCTTAGGAAGGAGAGTCCCGATATAGAAAAAAGTAGCTAATGCAGTTGTTATTGCTCCAAATGTTTTATAATCATTTACTTTCGCTTGCAGCTTTTTTAAATTCAAATTATCGCACCTTCCTCTCATGATGTCCTAATAACTTTAACATACTTTATTCATGAAAAGTGAAGGTAATTTAAGGCAGGAAATGCAGAGATTAGGAAGAGCAAGAAAAACAAAAAAAGCAGGATTTTATTTCCTGCTCTTAGCCTAGTACTTATTCCCCAGATTCTAGTCCTGCCTTTATATATTCGATCGTTCGTTTAGTTTCCTGATCTTCGTTCCAAAATGGTGTATTTTCTAAAACAACTGAAGATATCACTAGACCAATTACTGTTGAAATAATAAGTCTCAGCACTGTTGGAATTGGGAGTTCTTTTATTTGTCCTTTATCTATAAACGATTGTAAAACAGTAGCAACTTTAGGGTACATTTTATCTTTGAAAAGTCTTTTTAGTTCTTCTTGCATCTCTTCTTGGAATGGTATTTCTTGTATGATTATTTTAACAACTTCTTTATTCTTCTTTGCGAAGTCCATGCGATTTTTAATAAGAGCATATAGAAAATCCTCAAATGTTTCGTGTTCTAAATGAAATACAGCTTTTGAAAAACGATCCATTTCAAACGGTGCAATTGTTTTTACTAAAGTTGGCTTAATAATGCTTTTTAATAAATCTTTTTTTGTTTTAAAGTAACGAAAAATAGTACCTTCAGCGACATTCGCTTTTTTTGCAATTTCATTAGTTGATGTACTAAAAAATCCTTTTTCTGCAAAAATTTCAATCGCTGCTTCTAAAATTTTTATTTCTTTTTCATTCATTTCCTGTAATTTTTCTTCTGAAAAAAACTCTTCTAAATTAATTGGTAACACTCCTTAAATTGAACGCTGCTTCTTTAGAGCAAATATATTTAAAGTTATAAAACATAGTGAAAATCCAAGTAGAATCAGTAATTGTAATCCAACGTCCATAAGTGATTGGCCTTTTATCATAATACCTCTTAGAGCCTCAGCACCATATGTTAGTGGTAAAATCCCTCCAATAATTTTAAACCAATTCGGTAAAAATGTTGTTGAGAATATACCTGAAAAAAGTATTTGTGGTACAGCAATAACTGGAATAAATTGAACAACTTGAAATTCGTTATTTGCATATGCAGATAATAACATGCCAAGTGTTAGAGCTGTAAGTGATAAAAGAATATTAACAACACAAACCTCCCAAGCACTTCCTACATTATACATATCTAACACACTAATTGAAAAGACGGTAATAATGATTGATTGGATTAAGGCAAAGAATCCAAAACCTAAAATATAGCCAAATACGATTTCCCATCTTTTGACTGGTGTAACGAGTAATCTTTCTAATGTAGTTGTTAAACGTTCGCGTACGAATGATATGCCAGATAAGATGAATACAAATAAAAAAGAGAAAAATCCAATAAAAATCGGTCCTATTGAATCAAAGGATTCCATATTTTTACTACCGTAAATTGGGTCCATTACGATTTTAATATTAGCTGGGGTGATTGCCTTCGTTGCATCTTGAATTGCATTTACTACTGCTGTCGTTCTTGCTTTATCAGTACCTTCAAACTGTATGACTATTTCTCCTGATTTAAATAAGACAGCACCATCGAGTTCCTTGTTTTTCAACTTGTTTTTAACTTCTGATGGTTTTACATTTTCTATTTTTGCATAATCCTTAATAGCATGCTCAAAAGCCGGTGGTGTGTCAATTAATGCCAACTTTGGTTTCGTATCGTCTTGTTTTAAAATATAAGAAAATAAGAACAGTAATACAACAGGTGCAACGAAAATCATTGCTAGAGATCGTCTATCTTTTAAAAATTGTTTTATGATTCGTTTAGAAATTGCAAAGACTCTCATGAACTCACCTCATTATCAAAATATAGGTCTTCTATCTTGCCAGTTTGTGAACGAGAAATTAGATTTTCTGTTGTGTCCAAGGCAATTAATTCTCCCTCTCGAATCAAACCTATTCGCTCACATTTTTCAGCTTCCTCCATGATATGAGTAGTAATAATAATCGTTGTCCCTTGTTTTTTCATATCAGTAAATTGATTCCAAATTTGTTTTCTAAGAACAGGATCAATACCAACTGTCGGTTCATCAAGAATCAATAAAGTCGGTTTATGAAGAATTGCAATTGCTAAAGAAAGTCTTTTTTTCATTCCTCCTGAATATTGATTAACATGTTTACTTAATGCATCTTCTAAACCAACAATTTCAGCTACCTCTTGAATTCGATCCTTTAGTTCTTTTCCTTTTAAGTTATATAAGGCACCAAAGAAACTTAAATTATCTGCACCTGTCAAATCGGTATATAATGCATCGGACTGACCCATATATCCAATTGAGGATAGGACCGTGAAATTAGGCATTTCTTTTTCGTAGACTAATACTTCACCTTTTGAACTTTTATCAATACCAGCGATTAATTTAATTAAAGTCGTTTTCCCCGAACCTGAAGGGCCTAATATACCAAATATCTCCCCTTCACTGATATTCATAGAAATATTATTGAGTACTGATTTTTTCCCGAAATAACGATCAACATTTTGGATTTGAACAACATTGCTCATAGTAATCCTCCGTTTCAATTATACTTACTTCAATTAACTCTAACAATGAGTGAGTACTCACTTTATATATTTATAGTATGACAATCGTAAGAAAAGGTCAATAAAAAAGTGAGTACTCACTCAATATATATTTATATAAAAAAGATAGATTCCATCTCTAATTAATTTTAGAATACGAAATAAAAAAAGCAAACGGCTCAAATCCGTTTGCTCTTTCTCTTATATCTTTCAAAAACATGTCTAGAGATTAGTTCTTATATGTCACCTAATAATTTTTTTAGATCGTCACCCATTCTTACCCAACCGAATTTCGCACCATTAAATGCTTGATCTTCTTTTTCGAATCCTGAGTGATCAAGGTGTAAGAATGTAGTTCCATTCTCATGCTTCAAAGTCCATGTAACTGTGGTGTTAATCCCACCACCTACCCAAGTGTAAGATAACTTATTCGGTTCTTCCACTTCAAGAACTTCGCAATCAAGGATTAAATTATACTGCTCTAAACGAAATTGGAATTTGTGTCCGACAACAGGTTTAATATCATTAGGCATTACCCATTTTGCAAGTGTTTCAGCATCAGTCAAAGCATGCCAAACTTTCTCAATCGGTTTATTAAAACTAAAATCTTGTGATACGGTTAAATTCATTATTTATTCCTCCTCTAATAGATTGTTTAAAAGATATATTCTTTCATTCCAGAATTTCTTGTAAAATGATACCCAATCCTCAATTTCCCTAAGCGGGGCAGCATTCAGTCGAAAACGTGTTTCTCTGCCAACTTTTCTGCTGATTACGAGACCTGCATCTTTTAGGATTGCCAAATGTTTTGAAACGGCCGTTCGCCCCATTTCAAAATGTACGGTCAACTCATTGAGCGGCAATTCTTCCACGTCCGCCAACAATTGAAGTAATTTACGTCTTGTCGGATCAGCAATGGCTTCATAAACATCTCTTTCTTGATTTTTCTCGTTCAAAATCACCCTCTCCTTTTAAATTGGAACACCATTTGGTGGTTAATAACATCATATGCAATACGACACCATTTGGTGTCTTAATTATATGACACCAAATGGTGTCCAGTCAAATTATATTTTTATCATTTTTTCATTTGTTTTATTCATCTAAATATTATCTAAAATAGATAATTTCATATGAATGATTCGAAAAATAAAAATAGCACACCAATTAATTTTTAATAAGTGTGCTAATGCTTATTTTATTTTTATTATAATGCTTTAATCATTTCTTCAACCATTAGAGTTGAATTCACCGCTGCTGTATGAATGAATTGGTCAAATGATATATTTGATTCTTTTCCAGCGATATCTGATAATGCACGTGTTACAACAAAAGGTACTTTGAACGCATAACAAACTTGAGCGATTGCTGCTGCTTCCATTTCTACAGCATAAAGATCACCGAATTTTTCTCTTACGAATGCAACTCTAGCAGGATCATTCATAAATGAATCACCAGTTACGATTAAGCCTTCAACAACTTGAATACCATTTATTTTTTCTGCGCATTTTTTGGCGATTGAATTTAATTTCTCATCAGAAGGAAACGCTGCTGGCATTCCTGGAACTTGACCATATTCATAATTAAATGCTGTTACATCAACATCGTGATGACGCACTTCCGTTGAGATGACTACATCCCCAACATTTAAATCTGTATGTAGGCCACCTGCCGAACCTGTGTTAATAACAACATCTGGTTGATATTTTTCTAAAAGAATTGCTGTAGCCATAGCAGCATTAACTTTACCAATTCCTGATTTTAATAAAATTACTTCTTTACCTTCATATGTACCAATATTATATTCTGAACCTGCTACTTCTTCTTTTTTCAGATTATCTAATTTATCACGTAATACATGAACTTCTTCTTCCATTGCTCCAATAATAGCGATTTTCATTCTATAGTTCCCTACTTTCTATCAAACTTTAATCATTTTAACATAAAGGACAGGATCAGGGAAAGGCAGGGGATAGGCATTAAATACTTTAAAACCTGTTTCCTGCCATTCCTGCCTTGCCTCTCTTCCTGCCCTTAATATTTCAATTCTTTTACTTGTTGGACTAAAATAGGAAGCCAGCCTTCTTTATCTACCCAGTGTAAAAAAACAACATATTTGTAGCTTAAATCAGTTGTAGCAACATATACTTTTACACTTTGATTATCATAGCTTTGACCAAGATGCCATACCGTGAAATCTTTTTTTGTTAATGAAATAGCATTTGAGACGGCTTCTTCCATTTCAAAAAAGTCTTGAGATTGAAAGTTAAACTGTACGATATGTGGTTCACTTTGCCTGGTTACATTCGGTTTCCATTCTTTCACTGTTGATTCAATAATATTTTCATCGTTTATTGAGTCTTTAATAATCTCATTTACTTTTTCACGATAATTTACTTGATAGGCATTCGGTACATCTGTCATTTGTTTTGGACCTTCAGCCTCGATCGTGTGCTCAGGTTTTGCAGCGTTTGCAACTTTTGGCTCCATTTTATGTTGGTTAATGATTGGCATAGTAATTTTTATACATAAATAGATGATTCCAAAAAGGAGTGGAATAAATAGTAATCGGAAAAAATAATTTCCTCTTTGCATACGTCTTAATTTACGGACCCTTCCATTTGTCTCGATTGATGCCATTGACAAAATCCCCCAAAAACAACTAATTTTCCCTATTTTATCATAGAGTTAATTAATTCAAAATAGGCTATTTTGTGTGTGTCTTATCTAAACTATAAATAGATTTTACTAAATTTGTAACTGTATCAGACGTTGATGTGACTTCATTATTTACGTTTAAACTTACAACAGCGAAAGCATATCTTGGCTGCTCATAAGGAAAATAACCAGCAAACCATTTATTTTGTTCGACAATTTTCCCGTCTACTACTTTTGTTTCCGCTGTTCCACTTTTTCCAGCTAGAGTATATGGTAAACGATCATATCGCTTTCCAGTTCCTTTTGCATCTGTTACTACGCCACGAAGTAACTCTCTTAATTGTTGCATTGAATCAGGTGTTAGATAATCATCGTATAGTGTCTGGTCTGGAAATTTAAACATTTCTGTACCATTTTTATATAACACAGAATCGACAACTTTTACTTGCATTGGACTACCACCTCTTGCAATTGTAGCCATCATATTTGCAACAGCTAATGGACTAACCTTCACATCCTGTTGCCCTATCGATGTATTTAATAATTTATCGCTCAAATAATTACCTACGAAATAGGTTGGTTTCCCTTCATTTTGAAATTGACTAAAACTAGCTTCATGATAAACTGAACCGGTCCAACCTACAGGTCCATCTAACCCTAGCTTTTTGGCATATGTTTCAAACATATCTTTATTTTTTAAAGTTAAACTCTTACCTAATTGCCCGAATGTGTAATTACAACTTTCATAGAAACTTTGTTGAAATGTTAAATTACCTTTTCGCTTTTTGGCATCGTCTTCATATTTACCAACTAAGTTTTTATTACAATTAAACTGTTGGTTTTTCTGAAGTATCCCTTGATCAATAGCTGCAGCTGCTACTACAGTTTTAAATACTGAGCCTGGTGTACTTGCTAGTAATGCATAGTTAGTTGCAGAATTATCATTTTTTGAGAATAGCGTTTGGAAATTCATATTAGGGCGACTAACCATTGCTAAAAGTTTATTTGTCTTCACATCAATTAGGACAGCTGCACCTTTTTGTAGCTTAGCTTGATCTACAGCCTGTTCTACTATTTGCTGTAAATCTTTATCTAATGTCGTTGACAATGAAACCGGATAAAATGGGTTACTAGGTTTCGCGTACTTTACTTCATTTCCAAACATTGGCTTTCCTAGATTATCAACATGAAGCATTAAATTAGAAGTACCATCAGACTTTAAGAAATCCTCAAATTGAGCCTCTAAGCCGATAACCCCAAATTCCTTAGGTTTAAAATCTCGATCACTTTCAAATTGCTTTTCATACTGCTCTTTATTTTCTCTAGCAATTCCTATTAAATGTTCTGCTAATTGTTTGTCGTCTTTATCTTGAGATAACATCGAAATCAATCCAGATACATGTAAATTATTTATTTGATCAATTTTTTCAGAAGTTAATGGTGTTTTTATCCCCTCTAAAGTAAAAGGTTCCTTCTTACCAATAAACTGGTATTTAATCGTTGCAACCGGCACACCTGTAATTGATGATAATTTTTCAATTGGCCAATCAATACTTTTTAAAAAAGGAAACAGTATGACTTTCGGCGTGTATGCAGCACTTAATAACTTACCATTCCGGTCCAGTATTTTTCCGCGACCATTGTCAATCCGAAATTGAAATGTTCTTTGTGCAACACTTCGTTCAATTAAATTAACTTTCTGTGGACCAAAATTTTTCTGATGTAGTACTCCAATATCTAAACATCTGTATAAGATTAAGGAAAATAATAACGAAAATATTGTCAATATGGCTTTTATCCGTCTATGCATATAAAAAAACACCTCATCTACAGTGTAGACGGGGTGTTCTTTTTTCAAACTATTAAATTGTTAAACAAATCAAATTATTTAACAGCAATAATTCTTACTTGCATATCTCCACCTGGAGTACTAACAGTTACTTCTTCTCCAACTGTTTTTCCTAAAAGACTTTTTGCGATCGGTGAGTCATTTGAAATTTTCCCTTCAAATGGATCAGCTTCAGCACTACCTACAATTGTATAAGTCTCTTCATCACCAGCAGGTAATTCTAAGAAAGTTACTGATTTACCTAAAGTTACAGTATCTGATGCTTCGTTACTTTCTGTAATAATTTCAGCATTACGAATCATATTTTCTAAAGTTGTAATACGACCCTCAACAAATGCTTGCTCATCTTTTGCAGCATCGTATTCAGAGTTCTCTGAAAGGTCACCGAAGCTACGAGCAATTTTAATACGCTCTACAACTTCAGCACGCTTAACTGTTTTTAAGTTTTCTAATTCTTGTTCTAATTTTTCTTTCCCAGCTAAAGTCATAGGGAATTTTTTTTCGTTAGCCATTTTGTACACTCCTTTTAGTATCCACCGTTTCTTTATGTAGAATTTCTAAATTACTGTTTATACACAATTTAATTGTACAAACAGTGTATGAGAATAAACAATGAATCATTCAAGTTTTGAAAACGCATTCTTTTATATAGAAAGATGAAGAAGTAACTGCTTCTCCATCTTTCCAATTATATTTATTAAGAATTAATTCTCATATGAACGTATTATAATACACTTACTCTTTCAAGTATAGTCTGAATTTTTGTAGCCATTAAATCAATCGCAACAAAGTTTTGACCACCTTCTGGGATAATAATATCAGCGAACTTCTTAGATGGTTCACAAAATTGATTATGCATTGGACGTACAACATTTACATATTGTTCTACAACAGAATCAACTGTTCTACCACGTTCTTTGATATCTCTTTGTATTCTTCGAAGAATTCGTAAGTCAGCATCCGTATCTACGAAAATTTTAATATCCATTAAATCACGTAATCGCTCATCTTCTAATACTAAAATACCTTCTAAAATAATTACTTCTTTTGGTTCTACAGGGATTGTTTCTGAAGATCTTGTATGAATTGTATAATCATATACAGGTTTTTCGATTGCTTTGTATTGCAATAAATCATTAATATGCTCTATAAACAAATCATTATCAAATGCTAATGGATGATCATAATTCGTTTTTAATCTTTCCTCCATTGGCAAATGAGCTTGATCTCTATAGTAAGAATCTTGTTGAATCAGTAAAATTGAATGACCCTTAAATTGATCATAAATTGCCTTTGTTACAGAAGTTTTACCAGAGCCAGTCCCTCCAGCAATTCCAATTACAATGGGCTTATTCCCCATACTTCAATCCCTCTTTCTTATCAAACTAACTTTTTTCTCATCATGTTATAAGGATATACCTTTTGATCTACTTTAATCTTTACAATCTCTAATGGATGTCTTGCCGCATCTACTTCTGTTCCTTCTTCATTAACAATTACACCAACTGTTTGTTTGAAGTTTTCAATCTCAGGTCCAAAGAACTCAATCTGGTCACCTGGTTTGAAGTAGTTACGCTGTTGAATTGTTGCGATTCCTGTTTGCTCATCATAGTCTAATACAAGACCAGCAAAATCATACGTTGTTTTTTTGCTATGATTTCCATACATTTGCTCTTTCATTCCTGGGAAGCCTTCAAAGAATGAAGAAGCTGTATCACGATTAGCACATTTATCTAACTCTTCTACCCATTCCTCTTTAAATTCAAAGTTATCTGGATCTGCACAATATGCATCAATAATTTTGCGATAAACAGATACTACCGTTGCAACGTAGTGAATTGACTTCATTCGACCTTCAATTTTTAGACTATCTACACCCATTTCAATAAACTTTGGAATTGAACGTAATAAATTTAAATCTTTAGGGCTCATTGCAAATGGAGCATCTTCTTCTTCAAATAATGCATTTTCTAATGCATCTGGATTTTGAGATTCAGTTTGAACTAAATCATAATCCCAACGACATGATTGACAGCATCCACCACGGTTTGAATCACGTGCAGTCATATGATTACTCAAAGTACAACGACCTGAGTAAGCAATGCACATAGCTCCATGTATAAATGTTTCAATTTCTACGTCTACTTTTTCTTTAATCTCTTTAATTTCTTCATAGCTTGTCTCACGTGCTAATACTAGTCGGTGTAAGCCTTCTTCCTTCCAGTATTGAGCAGCACGGTAATTTGAAAGTGATTGTTGTGTACTTAAGTGTACTTCTAATTTTGGAGCAGCTTCTTTACAAGTTTCAATAATATAAGGGTCAGCAACGATAATACCTGTTACGCCAGCTGCTTCAATCCCTTGTAAATACTCAACTAAACCGTCCATGTTTTCATTGTGAGCAAAAATATTAGTTGTTACATAAATTTTCGCGTTAAATTTATTTGCAAATTCTACTCCTTCAGCCATTTCTTCTAAAGAGAAGTTATCTGCATTGGAACGTAAACCGAACTCTCTACCACCAATAAATACAGCATCTGCACCATATCTTACTGCAATTTTTAATTTCTCTAAATTACCAGCTGGTGCTAAAAGTTCAGGTTTTTTCACGATTACACGTTTGCCGTCAACTATTTTATCTAATTGTCCAATTGCCATCATTTTTCCTCCTCTTAAATTCAGGATTGAGGATCAAGGTTCTAGGAAATGAGCTTTTTAATGGCTCCTCCTAATCTCTGTCCTATCTCTCCTGCTCTACCTGCTCTACCTGCTTTTCCTAATCTTCCTGCTCTTCCTGCCCTTAATATACCGTTTCCTTAAAGAAGAATCCTGTATCCAGTGGTCTGTTTACTGGTTGGATTGCTTCGATTTTATCGTAAAGTTCATCTTTGATTTCTTCGTAAGCTTCACGGTCTTCTACACAAAGGTCAATAGCTTGTCTGTATAGTTTTGTTACTTCAATGATATATTCTGAAGATTTTAAGACACCGTCAATTTTGAATGAATCGATTCCTGCGTCAACTAATTCTTCTAATTCATTAATAATACAAATATCATTTGGGCTCATAATATGAGTTCCGTTTTGATCCTCAAAAATTGGATATTTGTTATTACGTTCATGGTCAACTAAGAACATATTTTCTTCATATTTCTTTTGTTGAACGATTTCTAAATTCTTCCCTTGGTATTCAAAATAGTTACCTACAAGAGATCGTTTTGATTGGAACATACAAGTCATTCCATGAACTTGTACTTCGATTTCTACGTTCGAGTTTTCTTTAATTTCATTAACAGCTTCAAAGCTTAGTTCTCTAGCTAGGACTGCACGTTTAGATCCTCGTTTACCCCAGTAATTACAAGTAAACCAGTTTGTAGCTGTTGTTTCTGTGTTCCAATGTAATAGCATATTTGGGGCTACTTTACGTACTGACATAAGAACTGCAGGGTCACCGAAAACAATAGCATCTACATTTGCATCTCTTAAAAATGCAATGTAATCTTCTATTTCATCAAGAATCTCGTTATGATACACACCGTTCATAGCAACATAAACTTTTACATTTTTTTTATGTGCAATTTCTACTGCTTCTTTTACAGCTTCACGATTAAATTCGCCAGCTAAGCGCAATCCAAAACGTTGTTCACCAATCATAATTGCATCTGCACCAGCATCAGCTAATTTATCTATATCATTTAGGTTTGTTGGCGTAACTAATAATTCAGGCTTACTCATTATTAACTCCCCTTTTCTTACTAATAGCAACTCCATCACCAATCGGTATAATTGTCGAATCATACTTAGGGTGATTCATTAACCATTCATTGTAATTTTGAATCTTTTTTATTAATGCTCGCTTGCGACGATCATCAACAATATCTGCACTTTCAGCAACTTGACCTTTAAATAAAACATTATCCGAAATAATTACCCCTCTATCTGATAATAAAGGTTCATATAATTCAAAGAATCGTTTGTATTGGCCTTTTGCTGCATCGATAAAAATAACATCAAATTGACTGTTCTCAGGCAACTTATCTTTTAAAAGTAAGGCATCTCCTTCTAAAAGTAGAATTCGATCACTGTAATCACTACGTTCAATAAACTCTTTCGCTTGACGAATTCTCTCAGCATTTCGCTCCATTGTAACAATCTTCACATTTGGAAACTCTTTTGCCATTCGTATACTGGAATAGCCTATTGCACTTCCAATCTCAAGAATCGAAGTTGGCTGTATTAAATAAAGTAATCCAAGCATAAACTCCATGCCTGCTTTATCCATTATAGGAACATGATGCTCGAGTGCATATGTTTCCATTTCTTCTATAAAAGGTTCTCTATGTTTATAAAAATTCGCCAAATATTGACGAACTAAAACGTCATTCATTGCTTATAAAGCCTCCAATAGAAATACAACCTTGTATAAAAAACAAGGTGTAAGTAAAATTTCCTGTATCTGATATTTTTTAGACCCGTAATATTCTAACATAAAAAAAAGACCCTTGGCTAGTACCAAGAATTGTTACAAGATTTTCACTAATTACAGATTTTCAAAATTCCTCAGTGAACTTTTATACTCAACTGAGGAATTTAATGATTTTTGGAAGGTAGAACACTCGACGTGGTTGCCAATTTTATGAATAACCGATTAGCGCTGCAACGCCTCTTCCTTCGCCTATAAGGCTCGCCAATGGACGAGTTTTTTATACCTTCAAGTATTTCCAACTTCTTATTTTATATGCTTTTCTTTTTCAGTATTGTGCTGTTCTAATGTTTTTGTAAAGATTACTTTACCTGTTTTATCAGCTAAGAAATATAAATAATCTGATTTAGCAGGCTCAAGAGCAGCTATTATACTATCAACACCAGCACTTGCAATTGGTCCAACAGGTAATCCTTTAATATAATAAGTATTATAAGGCGATTTAACTTTTAAATCCTTATATAATACTCGTTCTTTATGTTTTCCTAATGCATAAAGGACTGTAGGATCGGTTTGTAAAGGCATTCCGATTTTAAGTCGATTATAAAATACACTTGAAATCAACTTTCGATCTGTTGTACCTGTAGCTTCTTCTTCTATTAACGAGGCCATCGTTAACGTTTGATGAGGAGTTAGCTTTAAATTACTCATTTCTTCTTTATACTGGTCCAAAACTTTAACAGTCTCATTTAACATTGGTGTAATAATTTGCTCTAAACTTGGTGTAAAATCCCCATACATATAAGTCGAAGGATATAAGTAGCCCTCTAATGGATAGCGAATGCCAGGTTTAAACATTTCATTCGTTAATAATTGAGGAAACTTTTTTTGTAGCCCCTGGATAAATGTTTTATCATTCATCTGTTTTAATACAGTTGCTTCATCTAAATTAAATTCTTTTGCAATAATCGCTGCTATTTCTTTTATTTGAGTTCCTTCAGGGATCATTACGTCCTTAACAGCTACTTGATATTTACCTCCTACTTGTAGGTGGTTTACAATCGTTACAACTCCTTGAGTTTCACTAAAATGATAGTTCCCTGATTTTAGACTAGCGTTATTATGCAACTTCACATAAAGTTTAAAAATTGATGTATTTTTAATTAAGTTTTTCTCTTTAAATATGGATGCTATATCATCAACTGAGCTTCCTACAGGTATCGTTACTAATTTAATTTGTTTGTTTGATGAATTTACGGGCTTTAACATAGATTTGTACGATACAAAAACTGCTCCAACTACTACAGCTAAAGCAATCAAAAGGTAGATAAAAATACGCATCCCTCTGCCTTTTTTATTTGAGTTCTTGAAGCCACTCTTATCAAAATCAGTAAAGTTCAAATTACCAACCTCCTTTTCCACGTAATAGTATACTACAAATATGTGGACAATCGGCAAATTTCTACATAAAAAATGCTAAACACTATTATTTAGCGTTTAGCATCTTATAAAGTCGATCGTCTTATTCGCCTTCTTCTTCGTCAAAGAATGTATTTAATACTTCTTCAACCATTTCCCATTCTTCATCAGATTCGATTGGATATAATTCTCCATCTTCTCCGTCTTCTGCAGGAATAAAGCTAGAAGCATGATAGATTGGATCTCCATCTTCGTCAAACTCTTGTCCTACTGGGCTGTAAATTACATATGATTTACCATAATCATCTGATTCAAAAGTCATGATAATATTGCAAAGAATCTCATTACCTTCTTCATCAATGATTGTAATTTGTCTGTCTTCACCGTGTTCCATTTATTTCACCTCAATTAATTTAATTCTTTTATGTATAAGTATAAAAGTGAATAGTGGATGAGCCAATTGTGGTCATGTACTATTACAGCATGTACCCAAAATTGGCCAAACTCCACTTTTCTTATATCACTTTATACTATCTAAGTAATTTTGTAAAATAACTACTGCCGCCATTTTGTCGATGACTTGTTTTCTTTTCTTACGACTAACATCAGCAGAAATTAATAATCTTTCAGCTGCCATAGTCGAAAGTCTTTCATCCCATAGTATAACCGGAAGATTGAATTCTTCTTCAATCATTTTTGCAAAACGCTTGCAAGCTTCACCGCGTTCGCCGATACTTCCGTTCATATTTTTAGGTAAACCTACTATAATTTTGTCAATTTCATAGCTGTCGATGATTTCTTTTAGTCGGTCTAGTCCAAATTTTTGGCGTTCTTCATTAATTCTAACTGTCTCAATTCCTTGAGCCGTCCAACCAAATGCATCACTTACAGCTACGCCGATTGTTTTTGTTCCTACATCTAGCCCAAGTGCTCTCATTAATTATTCTCCACGATGTTGTTGTAAGTAAGATTTTACTAATTCCTCAATGATTTCATCACGCTCAAGTTTTTTCATCATACTTCTAGCGTCATTATGACGAGGAATGTAAGCAGGATCACCTGATAATAAGTATCCTACTATTTGATTAATTGGATTGTAGCCTTTTTCTTGCAACGCGTCATGAACCTTTAACAATACTTCATTAACTCGTATATCTTGACCTTCATCTTGCAAACTAAACTTCATCGTTTTATCAAATGAATCCATACAAAGCACCCCACTTATCCGTATATTTTTAGCTAATTTCATTCTACCACTTTTATTTCGCTGTTACGAATTAACTAAAAATATTTATATCTGTTATTGTACACGATTTTTGTTTTATTTTGAAATCGTGTTCATCCATTTTTCAACAAAAGCTACAGCTTCATCTAATTTTGAAGGATCTTTACCACCAGCTTGAGCCATATCTGGACGGCCTCCGCCTCCTCCGCCACAAATTGAAGCAGCTTCTTTTATTAGATTTCCTGCATGGTAACCTTGACCTACTAGATCTTTTGTAACACCAGCAATTAAGTTTACTTTCCCTTCATTAGCTGATCCAAGTAAAACAACAACAGATCCAATTTTATTTTTTAGGTCATCAACCATCGTACGAAGGCTGTTCATATCTGCTCCATTTACTTTAGCAGCAATGAATTTTACTCCATTTACTTCTTTTACATTATTACTAATATTTCCTGCTTCAATGTTACTTAATTTTGAAGAAAGTGATTCATTTTCTTTTTGTGCTTGTTTTAAATCTGATTGTAAGATTTCAATTCGAGCAACAACGTCTTTAGGATTAGATTTTAGTAAGCTAGCAGCATCTTTAAGTTGCCCTATTTGTTCTTGCATATATTCATAAGCTGCTTTACCAGTAACTGCTTCAATACGTCTTGTACCTGCTCCAATTCCTGTTTCAGAAATAATTTTAAATGTGCCAATCGATGCAGTGTTATCGACGTGACATCCACCACATAGCTCAAGACTATAATCACCAACTTGAACAACTCTTACTACATCTCCGTATTTTTCACCGAATAATGCCATAGCTCCCATTGCTTTTGCTTCAGCAATCGCTTTTTCTGAGATTTGTACCGGAATACTTTCCCAAATTTTTTCGTTTACTATTTTCTCGATTGTTTCTAACTCATCTGCAGTTACTTGACCGAAATGAGAGAAGTCAAAACGAAGACGTTCTTGGTTTACTAACGAACCTGCTTGGTTTACATGAGTTCCCAAAGTATCTTTTAATGCTTGATGTAATAAGTGTGTAGCAGTATGGTTTTTTACAATACTTGAACGGTTTGCTTTATTAATAGTTGATGTTACTTTATCTCCAACAGATAATGCACCTTCTACAACCTTCACGCGGTGTAAATTTTGTCCGTTTGGAGCTTTCTGAACATCAAGTACTTCAACTTTCAGACCTGAAGCAATTAATAATCCGCGGTCTGCAATTTGGCCCCCACTTTCAGCATAGAAAGGAGTTACATCAAGTATTAAATGAGCTTCTTCACCATTAGCCACATCTTCAACTTTTTCTCCGTCCTTAACTAATGCAAGTACAGTCGATTCTACAGATCCTTCACTATATCCAACGAATGTAGATGCTTCTTTAATTTCACGAAGTGCTTCACTTTGAACTTGCATTGAATCAACATCTTGACGAGCAGAACGAGCACGCTCACGTTGTTTTTCCATTTCAACTTCGAAGCCATCATGGTCAACTGTTAAGCCTTCTTCTTCTGCATATTCTTCTGTTAATTCAATTGGGAATCCATAAGTATCATATAAACGGAAAACGTCTTCACCTTTAATGACTGTGCTTCCCTTTGCTTTTGCATCCTTCATAACAGTTGTAAGAAGTGTTAATCCTTCATGTAATGTTTCGTGGAAACGCTCTTCCTCATTTTTAATTACTTTTTGAATGAAAGGAATTTTCTCTTTTACATTTGGATAATAGCTTTCCATAATTTCTGCTACTACAGGTACTAGTTCAAACATAAACGGACGTTCAACACCTAGCTTTTTAGCAAAACGGACAGCTCGACGGATTAAACGACGTAAAACATATCCACGGCCTTCATTCGAAGGAAGTGCACCATCTGCAACCGCAAATGAAACAGTACGAATATGGTCAGCAATTACTTTAAAAGCTGTGTCCTTATCTAAATCACCATTACGATATTTTTCACCAGAGATTGTTTCAACTACATTAATAATCGGCATAAATAAATCCGTGTCAAAGTTTGTATCTACCTCTTGTAGTACACTTGCCATACGCTCTAAGCCCATTCCAGTATCAATGTTTTTGCTCGGTAGCTCAGGATACTCTTTACGGTCTAAACCTTCTTTTGAGTTGAATTGAGAGAATACAATATTCCAAATTTCTAAATAGCGATCATTTTCTAGATCTTCTTTTAATAATTTAATACCAATGTTTTCAGGATCGTATTTTGTTCCACGATCATAGAAAATTTCTGTACAAGGTCCACATGGTCCTTCACCAATTTCCCAGAAGTTACCTTCTAAAAGAATAATATGTTCAGGATCTAAACCTAATTGAATCCATAAATCATACGTTGCTTTATCTTCAGGATAAACTGTTACATATAGTTTTTCTTTTTCAAAGCCAAACCATTCAGGTGATGTTAATAATTCCCATCCCCATGTTACAGCTTCTTCACGGAAATAATCTCCAATTGAGAAGTTACCTAACATTTCGAAAAACGTATGGTGACGAGCGGTTTTACCAACATTCTCGATATCATTTGTACGGATCGATTTTTGTGAATTTGTTATTCTTGGATTTTCTGGAATCACACGACCATCAAAATATTTTTTTAAAGTCGCAACACCACTATTAATCCATAATAATGTTGGATCATCTATTGGAACTAAAGAAGCACTTGGTTCAATAGAATGACCTTTTTCTTTAAAGAAGTCTAAGTACATTTGGCGAATTTGAGCAGCAGTTAGCTTTTTCATTTATTTAACCTCCATTGATTAATTAATTATTTCATAAAATGTTTTGAAAACAAAAAAATCCCGTCCCTAAAACAGGGACGAGATGTACTCGCGATACCACCCTGATTATGAATAGAAAGCATTTTGCTTAGGCATTAATTGCCTCAAAGTCTATTCATCACCTCAAGAGACCGTAACGTGGTCAGACGTCAGTGATTAGCTGCATTCAGGAGTAGCTTTTCTGTCACCCTTCATTAAAGTTTCTTTCAGCCTAGGAAACTTCTCTCTTTAACAAATGATTAAATGGACTGTGACATACTTTTTCCTTCAAAATTTTGCAAATATTATTGTATGAAAAAATAGTATCATTGTAAAAATTGAAAGTCAAGTTGAGAGATGTTCTTTTCTGTTATTGAAATAACGAATAACTGAGATGATCACAACTAGAACAGGAACTGCTATTAACAATCCGATAAAACCGGCTATTTCACCTGCTACTAAAAGCGAAAACATTATGATAACTGGATGGGTATGAATCGACTTTCCAATGATCAAAGGAGATAGTACATTCCCCTCTATTAATTGCAAAACAATTAAAATAAAACCGACACGAATTAATAAACTTGTTCCTTCTGAAGCTGCTAGAAACAAAGTAGGTAAAGCTCCTATTATTGGTCCAAAATAAGGAATAATATCAGTAATCCCTATAATAACACCTAACACTAGGGCATATTTCATTCGAACGATCCATAAAAAAATTGTTGCTAAAACGAAAAGTAAAAAACAAACGAGTATTTGACCTCGAATATATTTACCAAATGTATTATCCAATTCTTTCGCTAACCCTTTTGTTTCATCCCGCCATTTAAAAGGAATGATTTTCCAAAACATATTCGTTAATACTTTATAGTCTTTTAAAAAGTAAAATACGATAAAAGGAATGATAAAGATTGAAATGATATTATTTACTAGTTTTTTCATCCATTCCCCAGACCGATTAATTAATGATAATACAGATTTCTCAGCTCCATTTATCATTAAGTCAATCCGATTATGCAAAAAAATTGGCATTCTTGAAGTTTTCCGGTCAATTTTAGTTAAAAAATTATCATATAATGCCGTCACCTTAGGGAAAGATTTTAAAATATCTTCCCATTGTTGTTTAAAAATAGGGAATAGCAAATATAACCCTAAAGCAATTCCTCCAAAAAATAATAAATAAATTAATAAAATTGCATACACTCGCTTTAGCCCTTTTTTATGAATGTATTCAATTGCTGGGTGTAATAAATATGCAATAACTAATCCAATTAAAAATGGAACCGTCGATTTTATAACACCGATAATAATATGTAAGTAAACCGGTTTTAAATAATAAAATACGATTCCAACTAATCCAATTAACAAGATTAAACATAAACGATAAATCCACTTTAATTTTAATCCGTCCATAAAAAAACCTCCATACTGGTAATAGTATGGAGATTTCTAACTAAATTATGTGAGGTGTGAAAAATTTTGCAAAATCTTCACGCTTTACAACGTTTAATACACAATTAACACCAGTTTCATTTTCAATAATGGCAAGCTCTTTTGGAAACTCGTTCTCAACCCCTATAGTGAAATAAGGTAATTTTTCCTGTGCACGTATCGATCTAGCGTTTGATGCTTTTGCACCTGCGAATACATAATCCATAGCCAACTCATTAAAAGCTATTTTTAGAATTTCAATTTTAGAAGCTTCATTATAGCCTTTTCCCCAAAAAGGAACGCCAATCCAAGTCCCGATATGACAAATCCTATCTCCTCGATCAAGATGTTTTAAACACGTAATTCCAACTACTTCATCTTGCTCATTCAAAATTATTCGATTAACTACCTTACACTCTATTTCCTGTTGCACAATATAATTAATAAATCCAATCGTATCCTCAATACGATCCACTTTAATACCCAAAACATCTTTTACACCTGGATCAGATGATAACTTAAAAACCTGTTCTGCGTATTTTAAATCATTTTTAACAAGTTTGACTCTTACTCCCATCTTTACCATCTCATTTCCATCTTTTTAAATAATAGTAAAGAGGTTAAACTATAATTTCAACACTTTTTCAAATATTGCAAAACTTAAACCCTTAATAACTAAAAAACACATGCCCTTTGTTCATTTCCACTACATAATGCATGCTTAGGAGCAGGAACAAGGAAATGCAGGATCAAGGGGAAAGTGAAAAGAAAAGATATTAAAAGACTTTAGAGTATTTTAGTGAGTTCCTATATTTAATATATTCCCTATCTGCTTTTCCTGCTTTTCCTGCTTTTCCTGTTTTTCCCTGCCTTTAACATAGGAGTCGAGCATCCTTCCGTTCCAATAAACTTCTTGTTCAATAAAAGTATTCATAAAAAAACGATTTAAATATTCTTTGCTTAGAACAAATGATTAATCAGTTTAAACAACGAATTCCAAAAAGCATTGTCTTTTAAGATTTGAATTCATTTTCTGAAAATTAGTATTTAATAGTTTAAACTTATAAAAAGATGATCTAAGTAATGATTTGAGTTTGACGAAGTTATAAATATTGCTCAAAACATATTATTAGAACATCAAAAAATACTAACTTTATCATCAATAAAGTTCTTTATATTGACGGTATATATTTCAACACTCTGACACGAAGTAACGAAGAAAGCGAGCGTTTAGCGGGCAATCTAAAAGCACATGCCCTTTGGACATGTGCTTTTAAGTACCTTTTAAAGCATTCTTTTTAATGACTTTCTCATACGCTTCATATTTTTTGGAGAAAGCCATTTGTTATCGTACATTAATTTCATTGCAAGTGCACCTGCACCTAAACCTAAACCTAATAAAGAGCTTTTTCTAGCCATTAACAACCCACTCCTACATACTAAGTTTTCGATCCTCTTCGTCAAATAAATCATCTAACGAACTTAACGTACCATCTTCTTCGACTTGGTGAGTGTAAATCATCCCTTTATTAATTGTCAGTTCGATATAACATCCCCAGCAATAATATTGATTCACACCTATTTTCCCTAAGTCTTTGCTATGACAATTTGGACAAACCACAATGCTCGCTCCTTTAACCTAAAAAAGGCAATATTTCTATGCATTGTGACCAAATTTTCATAAAAATATACGTAAGTACAGGAATCGTCTTGCACTATGTATTATTAGTCAATTACATGAAATCATAAGGTGAAAGATTTGGTAATTCATCTGACAACTGAAAAGGTAAGTCATCATTAAATAGTACTTCCTCATTTTCGATTCCTTTTAACTTCATACATAAGGTTGTTTGTCTTTGTCCATCATCTGTACGACCAATACCTTGAATAAAGGCATCTTGTTCACCGCACATAATTAAAAACTTTTTACTTCTTGTCACTGCAGTATAAATTAAATTTCTTCGAAGCATTCGATAATAACTTTTTACAATTGGAAGCACAATAATATCAAATTCACTTCCTTGTGACTTATGGATTGAACAACAATAAGCAAGGGTTAATTGAGAAAAATCGGGTCTAGTGTAGGTTACTTCATTCCCATCGAATGATACGATAATGATGTCTTGTTGCTCTACATTTTCTTTTGCAAAAAATATATTAACAATCTCACCCATATCGCCGTTAAAAACATTATTTTCAGGAACGTTCACTAATTGAAGTACTTTATCACCTGTTCTGAAGGTTGTTTCTCCAAAATTCATTTCACGTTGCTTTTCTTTTTTCGGATTAAAGACTTCCTGCAAACCTTCATTTAATGCATCAATCCCCGCTGGACCACGATACATTGGAGCAAGTACTTGTATATCTCGTACTGGAAAACCCTTTTTATTCGCGTTTTCACATACTTTTTTGACTACTTCAACTACTTGTTGACTTGAGCAACCGATAAATGAACGATCCTTTCTTTGCTCAAATAAGTCCTCTGAAATTGTTCCATCTTTTATATAGTGAGCTAATGTTATGATAGACGAATCTTCGGATTGACGATAAATGTCTTTTAGTCTAACTGTTGGAACAGTACCAGAGTTTAATAAATCCTTTAAAACTTGACCTGGACCTACTGAAGGAAGCTGATCTTCATCTCCTACAAAAATAACTTGGCAACCTTCTGGTATACTCTTTAATAACTGATTTCCTAACCAAACATCGACCATTGAAAACTCATCAATGATAAGTAATTTTCCGTTTAACGGGTTTTCTTCATGATGACTAAACTCACCTTCTCTTGTCCAGCCAAGTAAACGATGAATTGTCACTGCTGGTAACCCTGTAGCTTCACTCATTCGTTTTGCTGCTCTACCTGTTGGTGCAGCCAGCAAATATGGAAATGGATCATCCTTTGGATATGCGTGTTGATCTAAAGACAAATCATGAATTGTTGAAAATAAATTAACGATTCCTTTAATTACAGTTGTTTTCCCTGTTCCCGGTCCACCCGTTAAAACCATCATAGGTGATTCCATCGCCTTTTTAATTGCATCAGCTTGAGAAGGAGCATACTTTACATTCATTTTGGCTTCTAATTCTTCTAGCTCTTTAGAAAATCTATTTTCTGTCATTTCTCCTAAATCAGGCGCATTACTTAACAATTTCTGAATAGCTTTTACAATACCTTTTTCAGCATAATAAAGTGCAGCTAAATAAATCCGGTCATCTTCAACTACTAATTTCCCATCTGCTACTAATCGGTTCATTTCCCGAGAAATGTCGACTGCTTCGACAAGCTCTTTATCCTGTTTCATTAGTAATTGTCTTGTTTCATCAATAAATTGATCTTGAGTAATGTAAACATGGCCATCTTGCATCGACAAATGCTCTAATATATAAATACAACCCGCACGAATTCGATCAGGATGATTCCCTGTAATTCCAATTGCCCGACCAATTTCATCTGCTCTTCCAAAGCCTATTCCAACAACATCCTCAATCAATTTAAATGGATTCGTTCGAATTACATCTAAAGTCGATTCATTGTAGGTTTTATAAATTTTTATCGATAAAGCCGTTCCAATACCATAGCTACTTAAGAAGCTCATTACTTTTTCAAGACCTTGGTGAGATAAGATTGTTTCGTAAATTTCTTTAGCTTTTGATTTTGCAAGTTGTGGAACACCATCTAAGCTATCTGGATTATCCAATATTTTATTGATTGCCGATCCACCTAAATGTTCAACAATTTTTTCAGCTGTTTTCTTACCGATTCCTTTAAATAAATCCGAGGATAAATACTGAATTACACCTTTTTTAGTAGAAGGAAGTTCTTTCTCAAACGATGCAATTTGAAATTGTTTACCATACCTTGGATGTTCTTTTACAATCCCTTTAAAAGTATAAGTCTCATCTTCATTCATTCTTGGAATATTTCCAGTTATGGTCATTTCTTGCTCACAATTCGATAAATTTGTATCGACTACTTTTACTTTGGCAACAGTATAAAAGTTTTCTGCATTATAAAAGATGATTGTTGTAACATGACCTTTAATATAAGGTGTCTCATCGACAAACAATTCCATTTCACTTTGTGTTTGCATTTTTCCACCTCCCGCACTTACTAATCAGTTTCTTACATTCATTCTTCTTCTTTATTTTCAATTACTTTTAAAGCATGCATTGCAAGCATATGATCATCTTGACTTTCAATCGCTTTATGAAAATGTTCTTTAGCAATGTTAACTTGATCATTAAACATTGCAATAATTCCTAAATTGTAATGTGCATCAGCGTGTTGATCATCTAACTCTAATACTTTTTCAAGATTACTTTTAGCTTCATCTAGCATCTCTAATTTAGCTAAACATAAACCGTATTGAAATAATGCATCGATATCCGAGTTATCTAATTCAATTGCACGTTGGAAAAACGGAAGTGCAAATCGATCTTCGCCATTATTTACACAACATAAACCAATCATGAAATGAACATCACTATCATTCATTCCAAGTTTCACACAATGTTGAAAATGTTTTTTTGCTAAATCAAATTTTCCATCTTCAAAATATACTGTTCCAACTGCATAATGTGCAGCTGCTAATTCTGGATCAATTTCTAAAGCCTTTTCAAAAAATCGGCAAGCTCGTTCTACATCTCCCATTGTTAGTAAAAGCTGCCCAAAATTAACATAGGCTAATGAATTCGTTGGATTTTCTTCAATTTCTTTTGTTAAATAATTAGCTGCTTCTTCTAAATTTCCTTCTTGTAGGGCTGCTACCCCAAGTTCAAAATGATTCATTTATTACACCTCTATGTATTTTCTTTAGCTCTTTAAATTTTGCTTTATTAAATTAAGTTTATCAACTCTCCGATAGTTCAGAAATAACCTAGATTTCACAAATAGAGAACGGCCTAAAGTTAAACCATATCATTAACACTATCACACCACAGAATACATTTCAAAGAAACGTTTTTTCAAATTTTCTCTTCATATACCTAATCATTTAATTCAAAAAATAAACCCCAACCATAATGGAAGGGGTAAGTAAGTTTATCTTAAATAAGTTAGTTCTTTACCATCAATAAAAGCACGATCGATTGTGCCTCCACCTAAACAATCAGTGCCATCATAAAATACAACAGCTTGTCCTGGAGTAATTGCACGTATTTTCTCATGACAAAGAATTCTAACAGATTGATCATCTAATATTTGAACAGTTACTTCATTATCTTCAGATCGATAACGGAATTTAGCAGTGCATGTAAATGAGCCTTCTTTTGGTTTCTCTGAAGTCCAGCTAATATCAGAAGCAAGCACTTCGTTACTATAAAGAAGTTCATTATGAAAACCTTGTTCAACTAGTAAAACATTATTTTCTAAATCTTTTCCTACTACGAACCAAGGGTCACCGTTTCCGCCAATTCCAAGACCGTGACGTTGACCAATTGTATAATACATAAGTCCGTCATGTTTCCCTTTAACTTCCCCGTTCATTGTTCTCATTTCACCTGGTTGAGCTGGTAAATAATTACTTAGGAATTCTTTAAAGTTACGTTCACCAATGAAGCAAATACCAGTACTGTCCTTTTTCTTAGCAGTTGCTAGATCCGCTTCTTCTGCAATTTTTCGTATTTCAGGCTTCAAATAGCCTCCAAGTGGAAACATTACTTTAGATAGTTGTTCTTGGCCAAGCTGATTTAAGAAATAAGTTTGGTCCTTATTACTATCAATTCCACGTAACATTTTATATTCACCGTCACGATACTCAACCCCAGCATAATGACCAGTTGCAACATAATCCGCTCCAAGTGTCATTGCATGTTCAAGAAAAGCTTTAAATTTGATTTCTTTATTACACATTACATCTGGATTTGGTGTTCTACCTTTTTTATACTCATCTAAAAAATAAGTAAACACTTTATCCCAATATTGTTTTTCAAAATTCACTGCATAATACGGAATACCGATTTGATTACATACTGCAATTACATCTTCATAATCTTCAGTTGCTGTACATACACCATTTTCATCTGTGTCATCCCAGTTTTTCATAAAAATTCCAATGACATCATATCCTTGTTGCTTTAACAAATATGCTGTTACAGATGAATCTACACCACCTGACATCCCTACTACTACGCGAGTGTCTTTTGGATCTTTTTTATTCATATTGTCACCCTCGCATTTTTGAAAATTTATATTTTAACTAATCGTTTTACGATTGAAGATACACGCTCTCCAAGTACGCGTATTTGTTCGTCAGTATTTCCATAGCCAAAGCTAAAACGCACCGAAGAACGTAATTTAGGAGAATCAATTCCAAACATTTCAACTAATACATGAGATGGGTCAATACTCCCAGCTGTACACGCAGATCCACTTGATGCTGCAATGCCAGATAAATCAAGATTGACTAAAAACGATTCAATTGAAATATCTTCAAATGATAAGTTTAACACATGTGGTGCAAAAAACGTCTCATTTCCATTTTTTTCAAAACGAATGTCATTTTCTCTTAAAACATTCACTAAGATATCTTGAAAACGTAAATAGTTTTTAACACGTTCTTCTCTTTCTATGTGAATTACTTCAACAGCTTTCGCTAGTCCAACAATCCCGGGAACATTTTCTGTACCGGCACGACGTTTTCGTTCTTGTTGTCCACCAAACTGCATTTGTGTAAAAATTGCATTTTCACTTACATAAAGAAAACCTACACCTTTAGGGCCATTTATTTTATGTGATGAAATAGATAAAAAGTTCACACCCAGTTCTTCTACATTTATTGGAATCAATCCATATGCTTGAACCGCATCTGTATGAAATTGAGCTTGATGGTCTCTAAGAAGTTCACCAATTTCTTTGATTGGTTGAATTGTTCCGATTTCATTATTAACCATCATAATCGATACTAAGATTGTATCATCACGGAGTGCAGCCTTTACATCATCTAGATTCACACGTCCTGTCTCATCAACAGGTAAATACGTCACCTCAAAGCCTTCTTTTTCAAGAGCTTGGCATGTATGTAATATAGCATGATGTTCTATACTTGAGGTAATAATGTGCTTACCATATTTTTGATTAGCATAAGCAACCCCTCGAATAGCTAGATTGTCACTCTCTGTACCACCGCTTGTAAAAATTATCTCGTTAACTTTCGCTCCAATACTATTTGCACAAATCATGCGAGCTGTATCAATTTTTTGTCTTGCTTGTCGACCAAAAGAATGAATACTTGATGGATTTCCAAAAGTCTCCTGCATCTCTACTACCATCTTTTCAATTACTTCTGGATGCATCGGAGAAGTAGCTGCATGATCTACATAAATACGTTCCATTTTTATTAAATCCCTTCTTTATGAAGCGTTCAATTCATTGAACACATTAAAATTAAATATAAAACATATAACCATTTAAATCATCAGATTCCAATTTAGCTAAATCTTCAAGACTTGTATGGTCTAAAACTTCATTTATAGCATTTTGAACACGTGTCCAAAGCTCCTTTTGAGCAGGATTCTCATCCTCAAGATTTTCAATTGGGGATAATGATCCTTCTAGAGCAGTAATAACCTCGCCTGCTGAAATCTCATTTGGCTCCTTTGTTAAAATATACCCACCATATGCTCCACGAATACTTTTAACAAGTCCAGCATTACGCAATAATGAAATAATTTGTTCTAAATAATGCTCAGAAAGATTTTGTGCATTTGCAATCGTTTTTAATGAGATTGGTTTATCACAATATCTTTTCGCTAACTCAATCATTACTGTAAGTCCGTATCTTCCTTTAGTTGAAATCTTCATCTATTCACTCCGTTCAATTAACTATATCTCTTAGTTTAGTCAGTTTTACCCTATTTATAAAACTGTTTTAATACAATTATTGTACACTATATATTATATAAATTCATATTTCTGCAAAAAAAATACACTAATCCAATTGGAAAAGTGTATTATCTCTCATTTCAAACTAACTTTTCAACTTTCCAGCTCGAATGAATTGTGCAGTTGCAGCTTTCTCATCGAAGTCCTCAACATTTTTTCTTGATTCTTTTACATTATTTAAAAAACTTATAATTTGAAACTCGATACTTTTAATTTCATACTCAGTATCAGCATTTAATAAATCCTGTAATAAATCGAAATAAATCGCTTTTTCTTCAGGTGTAAGTGCTGGCTTCATTACATGCCTCCTTCATCTTAGCTAAGAATGGGACGGGTTCTAAACAATTTGCTTAGAAATATTATGGAGTGAAGTTACTCTTTCTCTTTCCGTATTAAGTGCTCTACTTAAAAGAAAGCTTTGGGATGAAAGGCCAGCCAATATACAATAGCCAATTACCATACGCATATCTTTCAACATGTTTTCTGGTATAAATAATGAAACAAATAAAGTCGCTGCTGTCGCTCCAAATAAAATATCCGCGAGAAAACCCAAATAAAATCCTTTCTTCCGCTTTACCGGAAGCATAATCGTACCTTTGTTAAACAGGATGTGAAAAATAAATCCGGTCACTCCACCAATGACGACCGCCAGCACATAGAGTTTAACCATGTTCATCCTCCATTCTTAATTTTAGGTACAAAAAAAATTCCTACTTTCGTTTCGAGATAGAATGTTCGAAATGATAACTAGGATTGGACAAGTTCTATATTCAAGTTATGAACAGCTTGTTCTTATTATTATAAAAGTCTATAAATAAATTTTCAAAACAATTTGTAAAATATATCCAATTATGACAAAAAATAAGGTAAGAGTCCTAAATTAATTCTTTCTTACACTAAACTATAATCCTATTATTTAGCTATTTCTACTTATTCTTTGTATGATATATTTGAAGAATAATTTGCAAAAGAGGAGGTTATAAGTTGGCCGTACAAACAAAATTTAAAAAAATAATAAAAAAACTCCACCATCAAGATCTTTATCAAAGGGCAAAAGGAGTAGACCAACTTAGACAAGCTCTTCATTCAAGTGCTACTATTGACTCTTTAATCTATTTATTAGAAGAAGCAGGAAAAAATTTTCCTAGATCAATGGAAGATTGGGATGATGGTAGCTATCATTTAGTTGGATTTTGTTCAGAGTTTCAACATGTCGATCTAATTAATCCCATTGAAAAGAATTTCGACCAATATAGTGAACGAGCAAAGACTCAAGCGCTTTATTTATTGATAAGCCTTAAATCCGAACTTGCGAGAGACGCTTACTTTCGAATTATAAAGAAAAATATTGATCAAATTGGTTTTGGTATTAATGTACAATTTATTTTTGAAGAAACGGAATGGACACCTTTTTTAGTAAAAAACTTATTACCTTACATTGAAAAGGAACAAACTGCAGTATCAATTTTCCATATGATACTACTCTGTTTAAGAAATTCAATTTCACTTCCATTTACGAATGAAGAGAAAGATTTTATTAAAGAGATCTTGAAACAATACTATAAACAAAGAAGAGAATCTTATCTAAATTATGATCGAGATTACAATTTAAAATATGTATACCAAGCTTGGAAAGAGTCATACATCATGGTTCGAGCCGAGATGGGGATTTACCTTCAATTAATGCAGTTTTACTTTGATGATTCAATCTATCGTTATTTAGAAGAAGCACTTCAATTTAATGATCCATATTTAAAAGTTGATGCAGTTATATCGTTAATGGAGCAAGGCGTTCAAATTGATCAGGAGATGCTTGATTATTGCGCTCATAATATCGAATCATCTGTATGGTTTTATACAAAGCTTAGCGAAGTTTCAAAAAAAGATGTTTATCCAATAACTGAAGAACACCAGCGTAGCTTTGTTAAAAACAGACTTTTTCATTACTTAATAGACCATCAAGATTTTGGAATCATTCCTGATGAAATTGAGGTCATAAAACGGTATGATACTTTAAATTATTATGGTGAAGAAGTTGCTTATTATTTAACTAGATTTCGAACTGTTCAAGACGACTGGTTAGAAAAAGATTGGATGGCTGCGCTTGTAGGTGCTTATTTTCCTAACCAAATTCCGAGTCCTAAAATTGTAGATGAAACGATTACCACATTTACGAAATGGGATCAATTAACTGAGGATGAACATAAGAATCACCTTGAAGCAGAAAACAAAAAGAATACTGATAAACTTGATCAGGAAGTTATTTTGGAATCAAAGCCAGGCTGGCATTTCGGTACTTATTTTCTTGGTTTCCTAACTGCCGTACGAACAGTAACTGCTTTCGGAACCAATGACCCAATTTATTTTTTATTACTAAGCTTACTTTGGGTGGTATTCTTATTTAAAGTTTATGCAACAGTAAAACTCCGAAAAGAATTAAAAGTAATTTTAACAGTTCGACATCTAACCTTAATAAAACGAAATGAAATAACGACGATTGAACTTCATAAAATCAATCGAATGACATTAGAGCTTCGCAGATGGGGTAAAAACGAAGGGAAAATGGCAGCTTACCAACGAAAAGTAAACTATATTGTTTTCTATGACAAAGAAAATAACGAGATATTATCCATTCCTTCGACTTCCATTAATTCTGAATTACTATTCTTTGAAATAAAATTATTAACTAGCCATTTAGTTGAGACCCCAACTATTGAAGGATATGAAAATGATATAAGTGCTTAAGAGTCGAGATCAATTCTCGGCTTTTTTTATTCATGCTCAGTTCACATTAACTTGTTACGATTAAAGTCATAAGTAATAACTACTCAAAAAGGTGGATTGTTAAACATGAATAGGAAAAAAAGTTGGTGGATTTTATTTATCATTTCTCTCATTGTCATTATTCCATTTATGGCTCCTTATTTTTTATTTAACCCAGATCATAGCAGAATCGCTATATTTTCTACTACGATTCAATTTCCTGCACTAATTGCACATATCTTTTTTGCATTCATTGCTTTAATTGCTGGTTTTTTACAATTTGGAAAAAGCATAAGGAAAAATAATGATCGGATACATAAATTAACTGGTAGAATCTACTTTTATAGCATTAACATAAGCGCATTATTTGCGATTATCGTTATTTTTTATGTTGATAATTTTTCAAAAGCTATTTCTTTTCTCGTATTAACGATATTATGGCTTTTTACTACTTGGAAAGGTATTGATAGTGCAAGAAAGAAAAATTTTGTAGACCATCGTAAATGGCTGATTAGAAGTTTTGGAATAACTTTAGTTGCGATTACTGGTAGAATAGTTGTGCCGATTTTACTTTTAACTTACTCTTTATTAAATGGATTTCATCTCCCTGGTGGTAGAGAGGGAATGATTGAAGACGTACTTAATGTCAATATTTGGGTAGGATTGATCGTTAATTTTATCATTGTTGAATGGGGAATTTTAAATAAAAAGAGCAAATCTTAATAAAAAGAGAAGATGATTTAAGCATACTTTACTTAAACATCTTCTCTTTTAACTCTGAAAAAGATGATTGATTTCCGTTCCAGGATGCTCGCTTTCCATGGGGCGTGAGCTGAGCCTCCTCGGCAAGCCTGCGGGGTCTCACCCTTCCCGCTACTCCCATAGGAGTCTTCGCACCTTCCACTCCAATCAATTTCTTTAAATATCTTTTAATTTTCCCTATTCTGTTCTTTTTTGAACTGTTGGAGCTTTTCAAAAATGGCCCCGTATCGTTTTTCACTTCCAGCTTCTTTTGGTTTGTAATAAACTTGATTAACAAGTCGATCTGGTAAGTATTGTTGATTTACCCATCCACCAAAATTACCTAGTGGATGATCATGTGGATAGATATAACCAATTCCATGTCCCATATCTTTTGCCCCTGCATAATGGCTATCCTTCAAATGTGAAGGGATATCATCATGTAATCCGCTTCTTACGTCACTTAAAGCTCGATCGATTGATGTAACACTAGAATTAGATTTTGATGATAAGCATAGTTCAATTACCGTATTTGATAGAATAATTCTTGCTTCAGGAAAACCAACTTGTTTTGCAGCTTCACAGGCTAATACAACCTTCCATGGATCACCGGCTAAACCGATATCCTCGTAAGCAATAACTAAGAGCCTACGTATAATACTTGTTAAATCACCGGCTTCAATGAGTCTCGCCAAATAATATAGTGCTGCATTCACATCACTTCCACGAATACTTTTTTGAAATCCTGACAATGTATCATAATGAAAATCTCCATTTTTATCATGATTAAATCCTTTTGAACGTAGAAATTCATCGATAATTTCATCTTGTACTATAATCGTTCCGTCCGATTCCTTTGGTGACCCGTAAACAATCGATTCCAGTATATTTAAAGAGGATCTAGCGTCACCATTCACTCCGTGGGCAATTTTCAATATTTGCTCTTCCGAAATTTGAATTTGTAAATTACCTAAGCCTCTGTCTTCATCTCTTAACGCTTTATCTAGTAATTTAAATATATGCTTCGGTAAAAGTGGGTCTAATTTTAAAATATGATTACAACGACTTCTAATCGCACTATTGACGTCGTGATAAGGATTTTCAGTTGTTGCGCCAATTAAAGTAATAAATCCACTTTCTACATAAGATAATAAATAATCCTGTTGTAGCTTAGACCAACGATGGATTTCATCTGCAAATAAGATGATTTCACCGAACATTTTTGCTTCATGAACGATATCTTCAAGTTCTTTTTTACCTGAAGTAGTCGCATTGACGGTTACAAATCTTTTATCTACGGTACCAGCAATTGCATAGGCAAAAGACGTTTTACCGATACCTGGCTCCCCATGTATTAACATTGAAGGAACTCGCCCATTATGTATTAAACGATACAAAGCAGATTCTTTACCGATTATCTTCTCTTGACCGATCAATTCGTCTATCGTTCTTGGTCTCATACGGTATGCTAGAGGTTCATGACTCATTTTTCACCCTCCTTTATAACAAACTCTTTTTTCTATTGTAAATGAATTGGAAACATTTTTCATCTTCAATAAAAATATTTTGGTGAAGATAAGATTAGATGAAGATAAGTAGGTGAGTAATAAATGAATGCTCAAAAAACAAAGTGGTCACAAGAGGATGAAAATACATTAATCGAACTAGTTGAAAAATACGTAAAAAAAGGAAAATCAAAGCAAGAGGCATTTGAAATGGTAGCCAATATTGTTAATCGTACAAAAGCTGCATGTGCTTCAAGATATCGCATACTAACAAAAAGCCAACACTTTGAGGAAAAAGAAATAAATAAAGTCGCACAGTTTGAAATAAATCTAGATACAATCATTCAATATTTAATAAATTTTGATCATATGTCAGAGCAAAACATCAAATTAAAAGAAAATATTTATAAATTAAAAATAAAAAATGCAGAACTCAACGAAAGATTAACCAATTTAAAAAATACAATTCAACAAAAACAAAAAGTATTAAAAAATTTAGCGATTGACTCGCTTTAGACATAATACCGTAAAACTTTCACATATTTTGTAGACCTGTACTATTGTATAATTGAATAATAAATAGCTTAGCAATAGTAAGGAGCAATAGAAATGAATTGGAAAAAAGGCGGTTTATGGATTATTATTTTCTTTATCGTTAAAGGTACATTCTCTACACTTCTAATTATTACAGGTGCTAAATACTTCAACTTAACATATACTCAAATTTTACTCCTAGTTATCGTACTGTTAGCTGTTTCGATCATCGGTCGAAAATTTTTACGTAAACGTAAACAACAAAAAAAGAACGATTTATCAATGTAAATGAACCCCCAAGAATAAAAAATCTTGGGGGTTCTTTATTAAAGATTACTGGGGCTTTCTTTTATTCATTTTTCTCGATTCCTCATCATTTACTACACCGTCTTTGCCTATTTTACCTTTTTTCTTAACTACATTATTTTTCTTTTTATACATAACATTTAATCGATTTGATAAATTATCCACTTTATGCTGCGTTCGATCTTTTTCCATATTGTTTCCACTACATGCTGTTAATAGCATGAAAGATATTCCGAAAGTACAAAATACTTTTAAGGTTTTATTCACCATCAAACACCTCCTATTGAAGGTAGTTTCTGCATTTATAAATAAAAAAACTGTAGGAAATTAATTCCTACAGTCATACTTTTAGCAAACGATGGCATTCATTTGAGATATGCCTGTTACTTGTTATTCTCTACCAACTCGCTTAATTTCTATATCATTTATTAATTCACGTACAACGTGGCTCGCTGCAATTAAGCCAGCAACTGATGGTACAAACGCATTTGAAGAAGGTGGCATTTTTGCTTTTCGAATTTTTGTATTTTCATCTGGAACGATTTCTTTACGGATATCTTCACGGATTACAATTGGACTTTCATCTGAATAAACAACAGTTACCCCTTTATGAATACCTTCTTTACGAAGTTTCGTACGAATAACCTTAGCAATTGGATCGTGAGTTGTTTTCGAAATATCAGCAATTCTAAATCGCGTTGGATCCATTTTATTTGCAGCACCCATGCTAGAAATAATTGGAATACCACGACGACGACACTCTTTAATTAAGTGAATTTTATATGTAATTGTATCAGAAGCATCAACTACAAAGTCTAATGGAATTTCGAAAAACTTTTCAAACGTCTCTTCAGTATAAAACATTCTATGTGTAATTACTTCACACTCAGGATTAATCTCAAGAATACGTTGTTTCATCATTTCTACTTTTGGTTCTCCAACTGTAGATAATAATGCATGAATTTGTCTATTAACATTTGTGATGTCAATCACATCTTTATCAACTAGTATTAAACGGCCAACTCCAGAACGTGCTAATGCTTCCGCTGAAAATGAGCCAACTCCTCCAATACCTAAAATAGCAACCGTACTGTTTTGTAATCGCTCTAAACCTGCTTTACCAAATGCAAGCTCATTACGAGAAAATTGGTGTAACATTTATTCAACTCCCACTATCTTAATCAGAATACAATGCTTTAAATATACACGATATAAGCTATTTTCATCAAGCTTAATTGAAAAAAACACCATTAAAAAGAAAAAGGAAAGGATTAAGAAATTCATTCTCTCACCCTTCCTCTTTATTTTACTCTTCTACAGTTGTTTTTAACGCTAATTCTTCTAATTGTGCACCAGAAACTGGACTAGGTGCATTTGTTAATAAGCAACTTGCTGATGCTGTTTTAGGGAAAGCAATCGTGTCACGTAAATTAGAGCGACCTGAAAGTAACATGACAATACGGTCTAAGCCTAATGCAATTCCTCCATGTGGTGGAGTTCCATATTCAAATGCTTCCATTAAGAAACCAAATTGTGCTGTAGCTTCTTCCTCAGAGAATCCTAAACATTTGAACATTTTCTCTTGTACATCTCTTTCGTAAATACGTACAGATCCACCACCAAGTTCGTATCCATTTAATACTAAGTCATATGCTTGAGCTTTTACACTACCAGGATCAGTATCTAATTTCGCAATATCTTCACGAACTGGCGATGTAAATGGATGATGAGCTGCAAAATAACGATCTAAATCAGCATCATACTCAAGTAGTGGCCAATCAGTAACCCATAAGAAATTGAATTTAGATTGATCAATTAAGTCTAAGTCTTTTCCTAGTTTTAAACGAAGTGCCCCTAAACTATTTGCAACTACTGTAGCATCAGAAGCTACAAATAAAATTAAGTCCCCTACTTCCGCTTCAACAGCTAATTTTAAAGTAGCAAACTCTTCTTCGCTAAAGAACTTAGCGATTGGTCCTTTGAAGCCATCTTCTTCAAGCTTTAACCAAGCAAGACCCTTTGCTCCGTAACGGCCAGCATACTCTTGAAGACCATCGATGTCTTTACGAGAATAATTCGCTGCTTGACCTTTTACATTTAAACATTTTACTTGGCCACCATTTTCTACTGCAGAAGTGAATACTTTAAATCCACTTTCTTTTGCAAATGAAGATACGTCAATTAACTCTAATCCAAAACGAGTATCTGGTTTATCCGATCCGTAACGGTTCATTGCTTCTTCATAACTCATGCGAGGAAGTGGTGTTACTAAATCTACACCTTTTGTTTCCTTCATCATTTTAACCATCATTCTTTCAGTCATTTCCATAATTTCCTCTTGAGAAAGGAAACTCGTTTCAATGTCTATTTGAGTGAATTCTGGTTGACGGTCAGCACGTAAATCTTCGTCACGGAAACAACGAGCAATTTGGAAATAACGTTCAAAACCTGATACCATTAATAACTGTTTAAAAATTTGTGGTGATTGAGGTAAGGCATAAAACTCACCTGGATGTACACGGCTAGGTACTAAATAGTCACGAGCTCCCTCTGGTGTACTCTTCGTTAAGATTGGTGTTTCAACTTCTAAGAAGTCTTCACCATCTAAGAAATCACGAATTGATTTTGTAATTTTTGAACGTAATTTAAATGTGTCATACATAACTGGACGACGTAAGTCTAAATAACGATATTTTAAACGAAGGTCTTCTGCAACTTCTGTTTTGTTTTCAATCGCAAATGGAGGGTTCTTAGCCTTGTTAATAATTTCAAGCTTTTCAACAGATACTTCAATTGCACCAGTTGCAAGATTTGTATTAACAGTACCTTCTCCACGAGATACTACTTTACCATGTACATGAAGGATAAATTCATTACGTACAGTTTCTGCTAATGTTAATGCTTCACCTGAAGTTTCAGGATTAAACACAATTTGTACAAGTCCTGTACGGTCACGTAAATCAATAAAAATTAATCCACCTAAATCACGTCTTTTTTGTACCCAACCTTTAAGTGTTACACTTTGACCAATATGTGATTCTCTTAATTCTCCACATAGATGCGTTCGCTGTTCCATTTTCAGTTCCCCCAATTATTTATTTAGAGCTTACGTATTTTACAAAAATGTCTAATGCAACTTCTTCTTGTACACCAGTTTCCTGATTTTTTAAATTAATTACACCTCTAGATAATTCATCCTCACCTAGAACTGCAACATATTTTGCTTTATATCGTTCAGCAGCTTTAAATTGCGCTTTAATTTTACGATTTTGATAATCTTTTTCACAAACTAGACCAGCTTTACGTAATTGATATAAAATAGCTGTTGCTTCTTTTTTAACTTCATCTCCAAGTGCAATTAAGAATACATCCATTTCTTGTTGGATCGGAAGTTCAATTCCTTCTGTTTCTAACGCTAATAATAATCGCTCGATACTTAATGCAAAACCAATACCTGGTGTATCTGGACCACCAATTTCTTCAACCAGTCCGTTATAGCGACCACCGCCACTAAGTGTTGAGATTGTACCGAAGCCTTTTCCTTCTAACATGATTTCAAAGACTGTGTGATTATAATAATCTAATCCACGTACTAAATTCGCATCAATTTCAAATGGAATTTTCATAGCAGCTAAATATGCTTGAACAGCTTCAAAATAGTTTACAGATTCTTCGTTTAGATACTCTAAAATTGAAGGTGCAGTTTTCATTGAAGGATGATCATGATCCTTTTTACAATCTAACACGCGTAGAGGATTTGATTCTAAGCGTTTATTACAATCACCACATAACTCATGTGCAACAGGTTTAAAGTGATTTACTAGCGCTTCACGGTGTGCTTTACGGCTTTCTAAATCACCTAAACTATTAAGAACTAACTTTACATTTTTTAAACCAAGTCCTCTGTATAAATCCATCGAAAGTGCCAATACTTCGGCATCAATTGAAGGATCATTACTTCCTAATGCTTCAATACCAAATTGTACGAATTGACGATAGCGACCTGCTTGTGGACGCTCATAGCGGAACATTGGACCAATATAATATAACTTTGTAGGTTGATTACTATTTCCGAACATTTTATGTTCAACATAAGAACGCGCGATTGATGCAGTTCCTTCTGGACGTAAAGTTAATTGACGATCTCCGCGGTCTGTAAATGTATACATTTCTTTTTGAACGATATCCGTTGTATCCCCAACTCCTCGTTGAAATAATTCAGTATGTTCAAACATTGGAGTACGAATTTCATGATAGTTGTTTCGCTTGCATAGGTCTTTTGCAAACTTTTCAATATATTGCCATTTTTCAACCGTACCAGGTAAAATATCCTGTGTACCTCTTGGAATATTAATCGACATTGTAAATCCTCCTAAATAATAAACCTTAATAAATACAAAAAACCCTCGTACCTACTGAAATAAAATCAGTAGGGACGAGAGTTATAAGCCCGTGGTGCCACCCTAATTGAAGAACAATAACTGTTCTCCCACTTTCATCGTTAACGCCGATTACGTTTATCCTTACTAGAAAAATCGTTCAGAATAAAGCCTCAGGAGTGTCTTTCAAATAGTCAACTTGTGGAAATACTCTCAGCCACGGCATTTCCTCTCTCTCCAAGCGATTCTATCTTACTTTTCTCCGTCAATGGAATCTTACTATGTATAAATATGTTATTTAATATCTTACGTTCGGATACAATAATTGTCAAGAACAGTTAATAAATTTTTTACGAACGTTCTAACTGTAAAAAAGACGGCATACGAGATTGACCACTGTGACTGGAGTTCGTGTGCTCTTCCGATCTGATCTCCGCGGTCTGTAAATGTATACATTTCTTTTTGAACGATATCCGTTGTATCCCCAACTCCTCGTTGAAATAATTCAGTATGTTCAAACATTGGAGTACGAATTTCATGATAGTTGTTTCGCTTGCATAGGTCTTTTGCAAACTTTTCAATATATTGCCATTTTTCAACCGTACCAGGTAAAATATCCTGTGTACCTCTTGGAATATTAATCGACATTGTAAATCCTCCTAAATAATAAACCTTAATAAATACAAAAAACCCTCGTACCTACTGAAATAAAATCAGTAGGGACGAGAGTTATAAGCCCGTGGTGCCACCCTAATTGAAGAACAATAACTGTTCTCCCACTTTCATCGTTAACGCCGATTACGTTTATCCTTACTAGAAAAATCGTTCAGAATAAAGCCTCAGGAGTGTCTTTCAAATAGTCAACTTGTGGAAATACTCTCAGCCACGGCATTTCCTCTCTCTCCAAGCGATTCTATCTTACTTTTCTCCGTCAATGGAATCTTACTATGTATAAATATGTTATTTAATATCTTACGTTCGGATACAATAATTGTCAAGAACAGTTAATAAATTTTTTACGAACGTTCTAACTGTCTCTTTAAATCACGTACTTCTCTTAAAGTAAGTCCAAATTCACTTGCAACTTCTAAAGAATTAGTCTCTTGGCCTCTCGTTTGAAATTCGTGAAAATCCATATTTAAGACACCTTTTCTACCTGATCCTAGACTATTGCGATTGTTTATTCTCATGATGCAGTCTCCTTCCAAGTATGTTGTTATATAGGATGTCCAAATACATTAAGAGGTAAACAACAAACTTAAAAAAAGTTACTTGATGAGAACTAAAAAATTGTAAAAAATCAATATTGATGATTTCCGTTCCAGGATGCTCGCTTTCCATGGGGCGTGAGGCTTTAGCCTCCTCGGCAAGCCTGCGGGGTCTCACCCTTCCCGCTACTCCCATAGGAGTCTCCCACCTTCCACTCCAATCAACGTCTTTAAATAGTGTATTCTTCAAATTCGTTAAAATCTTTTTCAAAATTTGTTTTATAAAATAAATAATTACATTAACAGACATGAATATGAGCTTAATCAAAAAAGACTAGTGATACAGGGCGTAGCCTGAAAGAGTTCGTTCAATCTAAGAAAAGTACCCTAAAACTAGACTTTGATCCCGGATTGGAAATCAATATTCTTTTTATTAACAGAGTCAAACAAAAAAAAAAAAACCATGGTCTCCCATGGCTCACTAAAATAATTTTAATGTTGATTGAAAACTTTCTACGGAACCATCAATAAAATGCATTATCCCATAATACACAATGATTATACAGATTACGAATATGATTGCTTTAAAGAAACTTTTGAGGATTGTAAACAAAATTACACCAGCAATGAGGATTAAAATGATTGTAATGATGTCCATCTAGTTACCTCCCCTGCTTCTTTGTAAGAATCCGTATACTCATTATATTCGTTAGAAGAAGTCATTATTTTAAAAAATTACTCATATAAAGAAAACTCTCCTATGGGCTGAGACAGTGGCTTATTTTCAACATTTTATACTTTCTTACTGTACAAAAAAATATACCCCCTTTTATTAAAAAGGAGGTAGTAATTAATTTATCATTTATTTACTTTCAATCATGATCGTAATTGGACCCCAGTTGGTAAAAGTCACATCCATATCTGCTCCAAAAATACCAGTTTGTACTTCGTATCCTTGTTCACGTAAATATGAATTAAATTGCTCATATAATCCGTTTGCCATTTCTGGTTTTGCTGCATCTGTGAAACTTGGGCGTCTTCCTTTTCTTGTGTCACCATATAAAGTGAACTGTGAAACGGATAGAATCTGACCACCGACTTCATTTAATGATAAGTTCATTTTCCCATTTTCATCTTCAAAAATTCTTAGATTAACAGCTTTATCTGCGCAATATTTAACATCTTCTAATGTGTCCTCATGGGTAATTCCAACTAGCAATAATAATCCTTTAGGTATTTGACCTACTACTTGTCCATCAACGACGACCTTTGCTTCTTTTGTACGCTGTAATAATACTTTCATGATGGCACCTCCTATTAGTGGAAAATTCGTCTCACAGAATAGATATCTGGAATTTGTTTAACCTTATCCACTACTTTTTGCAGGTGATTTATATTACGAATCGACAAACTCATTGTTATAGTTGCCATTTTATTTCGATCATTTTTCCCTGTTACTGAAGAAATATTTGTTTTTGTTTCATTTACAACAGAAAGCACTTCATTTAATAGACCACGACGATCGTAGCCAAAGATTTCGATATCAACATTATAATCACGTTCAAATGTTGGGCTTTCTTCCCATTCAACTTCGATAAAACGGTCTTCTTCACTATCGTTTAACATGTTAATGCAATCGCTTCTATGAACTGAAACTCCTCTTCCTTTTGTGATGTAACCAACAATATCATCACCAGGTACCGGGGTACAACATTTTGATAAACGAATTAATAAATTATCTACACCTTTTACTGAAATACCTGCATCTTTACGTCGAGAAGGAGCTTTTTTAAGGTCCGTAGATAGTTCTTTTAAACGTTCTTCTAACTCAACTTCAGTTCGTTTACGGAATTTATCTGTTAAACGGTGAGCAATCTGTGTGGCAGTAATGCCGTTATATCCAACAGCTGCATACATATCTTCTGCATTAGAGAAATTAAACTTCTCAGCAACACGTTTTAAATTTTCAGACGTTAAAACTTCTTTTAAATCACATTCTAAAGCTTTAATCTCTTTTTCAACTAATTCCTTACCTTTTTCAACATTCTCTTCTCTTCTCTGCTTTTTGAAGTATTGACGAATTTTATTTTTAGCATGTGAAGATTGAGCTACCTTTAACCAGTCTTGGCTAGGACCATATGAATGTTTTGAAGTCATGATCTCAACGATATCACCTGTTTTAAGTTTATAATCAAGTGGTACCATTTTCCCATTAACTTTTGAACCAATTGTTTTATTCCCGATTTCAGAGTGAATTCGGTATGCAAAATCGATTGGAACAGATCCAAGTGGTAATTCAAACACATCACCTTTAGGTGTAAATACGAAAACCATATCTGAGAATAAATCCATTTTGACTGATTCCATGAATTCTTCTGCGTTAGTAGAATTATCTTGCCATTCTATAATTTCACGGAACCAACTTAATTTATTTTCAAGAGTTTTCTGTGACGGTAGATTTGCATCATCTTCTTTATATGCCCAATGCGCTGCAACCCCGTACTCAGCAATTTGATGCATTTCCTTCGTTCGAATTTGCACTTCAAGCGGCTCACCTTTTGGACCAATTACAGTTGTATGAAGAGATTGATATAAATTTGCTTTTGGCATCGCTATATAATCTTTAAAACGACCTGGCATTGGTTTCCAACACGTATGAATTACACCTAAAACAGCATAACAATCTTTAATGCTATTAACAATTACACGAACAGCTAGTAAGTCATAAATTTCGTTAAATTGTTTATTTTGTTTAGCCATTTTATGATAAATACTATATATATGCTTAGGACGTCCAGAAATTTCTGTTTTAATTTCGACGTCTTCAAGTTGAGTCGAGATTTCGTTAATAACCTCTTCTAAATATTGTTCGCGTTCTGCTCTTTTTCGCTTCATTAAGTTTACTATACGATAGTATTGTTGAGGGTTTAAATAGCGTAACGCTGTATCTTCAAGCTCCCATTTAACTTTACTAATCCCTAATCGATGAGCTAAAGGTGCAAATATTTCTAGTGTTTCATTTGCAATTCGCATACGCTTTTCTTGAGGTAAATGTTTTAACGTTCTCATATTATGAAGGCGATCGGCTAATTTGATTAATATTACTCTCAAGTCCTGTGCCATCGCTACGAACATTTTACGATGGTTTTCAGCTTGCTGTTCTTCCTTCGATTTAAACTTAATTTTACCTAACTTTGTAACACCATCTACAAGCATTGAAACTTCTTTGCCGAATTGGTTTTCTAAGTCTTCTTTCGATACATCAGTATCCTCTACAACATCATGAAGAAAACCTGCACTAATGGTTGTTGCATCCATCTCTAAGCCAACAAGTATACCTGCTACTTGAACAGGATGAATTATATATGGTTCACCTGACTTACGAAACTGCTCACTATGTGCGTCACGAGCATATTCATAAGCACGTTTAATAAACGCCACATCATCATCTTTTAAATAATGGGACGCTTGCTCTAAAACTTGTTCTGCTGTCAAAACTTGCTCAGTAGCCATTTAATCACCTTAAATCATTATTTCTTTTATTATCGTGAATATTTCGTTTTTTGTAAAGCATGAGTCGTCAAAATTCATTTTTTTTTGCAGTTTTTGATAGAAAAAGAGCACTCTGATTACTCAGAGTACCCGATTATCTAACATTATATTATGTTAAAAATTAATAAGTCATTAGTGTAAATATATCATAGCCTTCTAATTTTTTACGACCTTCTAAGTAAGAAAGCTCGATTAGGAAAGCAATACCTACTACAATTCCACCAAGTTCTTCAACAAGTTTAATTGTTGCTTCAATCGTACCACCAGTTGCTAATAAGTCATCAGTGATTAGTATACGTTGACCTGGTTTAATTGCATCCTTATGCATTGTTAATGTATTAGTACCATATTCTAAATCATAGTTGTAGCTAATTACTTCACGAGGTAATTTACCTGGTTTACGTACTGGTGCAAAACCGATTTCTAAAGCGTAAGAAATTGGGCAACCAACAATGAATCCACGGGCCTCAGGTCCAACAACTAAATCAACATCTTTTTCTTTCGCATAAGCGACAATTTGATCTGTTGCTTCTTTATATGCTTTACCATCATTCATTAATGATGAAATATCTTTAAACTGAACGCCTTCTTTTGGCCAGTCTGGTACAATCGTTATATAATCTTTCAAATTCATTAAATAAGTGCCTCCCCATTTTCGTAAAAATGACTTTTCATATTTTGAAAAAATGTAGTTAATTCATCACATTTTGAGTACAGAAACAAACGTTCTAGTTCAATACTAGCTAATTTTTTTGCATACGTATTCGATAAAGAGAGATCTTTCTTCTCAGTTTGTGGTAACAAACGAATTTTTCCATCCTCTATTGTAACAAATTCTAGATCAAAAAACACCTTTGTCATAAAATCTACTTGTTCTTTTTTCCATCCCATCTTACGACATAATGCCATTTCATACAAGTTCATGTCAAATGGATTGGTGTTTGCTAAAATTGAATAATATTTTTTAAAGCTTTCTCTACTCGGAATTGGTGAAAAGAAATGTAATTCATCTTGATTAAATACTAAGTAGATTCGTTCTGATAATCCGTTACGAAAAACATGTTTTAAATCATTTTCTGTTCCAGGTAAATCAAGCAAGATTACATAATTATTTTGGATATCAATATCTAAATTTAGAACATCTTCATATGAATTAAACTTAGAAACTGGATATTTTGTTTTTAAGTTTTGATAATCATTTGATGCTTGATGTAAAAATATAAATTTCTCTTCACTAGAAGGTAAAGTTAAACGATGTGGCTCTTGACCTCTTAGATCAAATAATTGCCAATGATTCACTTTAATATCTTGGATCATTAATTGTGGTTTTCGTTTCCCATTCCATTCATTAATTGATGCCATTCCTAAGCATGATACTTTAGATCCACTAGCAATTTCATTTGCAATATGTCCAAATCCAAATCCTACTGCATCCAGTAATGTAACATCCTCTTTTAGTTGAGCTTTTAAATGGGTACCTTCGTTTCCGATTTGTTTTATGTTAAGAGCATCTACCTCTTGTATTTCTAAAACAGGTTTTGGATTATGCATCCCAAACGGTGCTAGCATATTTAATTCATTTATAAATGAGATCGAAACGTCACTTGCTTGGCACTGTAAGTCTACCTCTTTTAACGGTATAAAGTCTTCATCCGTCATAATTTGATCAGCATACTCATTTAATCGATGTCTTAATTGCTCAACATCTTCAATTGCCAAAGTCATCCCTGCTGCAAGTGTGTGACCACCAAAATGAGGTAAAATATCTTTACACTTTGTTAAATTCTCAAATAGTGAAAATCCTTCAATACTTCTAGCAGACCCTTTAGCAATCCCTTTTTCCCGATCAATACTTAACACAATAACAGGTTTATAAAAACGATCAACTAATTTTGAAGCAACAATCCCAACTACTCCTGCATTCCATCCTTCTTTTGCTACGATAATTACTTTATTGGAACAAGACGAATCAAGCTCGTTTACTTGTTTTATCGCCTCATCTGTCATTGTCGATACTAACTCTTGGCGTTCTCTATTTAATAATTCAATTTGTTCTGCTCTAGACTTTGCAAGATCTCGATTAGTTTCCAAAACAAGATCAACTGCCGGCTTCGCATCACCAAGTCGACCAACAGCATTAATTCTAGGTCCAATTGCAAAACCAATCGTTTCTTCATTTATTGAATCTGGCGCTGTACCGCTAATTTCTAATAATGCTCTTATACCTTCACGATTCGTTTGTTTTAATTGTCTTACGCCTTTTTTTACAATTAAACGGTTTTCATCAACTAATGGTACTAAATCTGCTACTGTACCGATTGCAACTAGTTCCATATATTCTTCAGGTTCATGACCTAATAATGCAGAAGCAAATTTAAAGACAACTCCTACACCTGCTAGCTCTTTAAAAGGATAGCTTGGACTAAGTTTTGGATGAATAATAGCCAATGCATTTGGCAATTCTTCAGGCGGTTCATGATGGTCTGTAATAATAATATCCATACCTAATTCATTTGCATAGTTAACTTCTTCAGCTGCAGAAATTCCTGTATCTACTGTAATAACTAATGAATATCCTTGTTCTTTTGCCCATTTAAATGCATTCTTATTTGGTCCATAACCTTCAGTAAAACGATTCGGTATATAAAAGTCCACTTTTGCTTCTAATTCAATTAATGTCAAATATAATACAGAGGTACTACTAACTCCATCTGCATCATAATCTCCAAAGATTAATATTTTTTCATTTTCTTCTATCGCTTGAAATACTCTGTCAATTGCAATGTCCATACCCTCTAATAAAAACGGGTCATGAAAACTCATTTGTTCTTCATATAAAAACTTACTTGCTGCTTCAACTGTAGTAAGCCCACGAGTAACAAGTAGTTTTGCTAATAGAGGGGATATCTGTAATTCATTACTTAGTAACTGTTCATTTTGTTCATTCGATAATTTCGTTTTCCAGCGTGCTTTTGACTTTAACAAAACTCTTCACCCCTAACTGTACTATTATACTAAAGTAAACTTATTGGATGAAAGAGTTATTTTTATCATTATATGGATTAATATGGACAAATACATTTTCGACATCCTTTTGCTCCATCAACTTTGCTTTTACATTTTTACCGATTCTATGTCCTTCTTCAACCGTAATATAAGGATCAACGGAAACTTTAATATCAATAATGACATAATACCCGTGTTCTCTAGCATAAAGCGTATTAATTTCTTTTACACCTTCAATAGATCTAACGATTTCCTTATAAGGTTCAATTTCTTCTTCATGTAAGACATGATCCAATGTTGTATGGATTGATTCCGCGCCAATATCCCACGCCATTTTTAAAATCATAATCGCAACAACGAGGCCCGCAGCAGGATCTGCATACAAAAGGATAGGCATATTAAACTTAGTTCCTAGAAGTGCAATCCCGATCCCAATCATTGCTGCTCCTGAGGAGTATACGTCTGAGCGATGTTCATACGCATTTGCAATGATCGCATCACTATTTAGTCTTTTACCTAATGCATATTTGTATCGAAACATCCATTCTTTTAAAAATATCGAAATAAATGCTGCTACTAATGCAATTAGTTCGGGTGCATGGACAGGTTTAAAAAATGAACTAATCGAGGATTTTCCAATTTCAATCCCAACAATAAACAAAAGAACAGCCACAATAATTGCTGCAATCGATTCAGCCTTCCCGTGACCGTAAGGATGGTCTTCATCTGGTGGTAACTTAGCGGCTCTTAAACCAAATAACACTGCCACTGAACCTACTACATCTGAAGCAGAATGCACTGCATCGGCTATTAATGCCTTACTGTTACCTATGTATCCTATAATCAGTTTTACGACCGCAAGAAGTAAATTTCCATATATCCCAATATAAGCCCCTTTCTTGGCTTCTTTATAACGCTCTTCTTGATTCATATGCTTTACCTACTTCCTATTTTCTAACTCAACTAAAATATACACCAGGCCGAACGCTTCCGTAGAAACAATCCTCTTTTCCTCCTACAAAAGGATCGTATTTTTAGCCCAAAACATTCTTATAACACATTTTATTAGTATCTTCAATTTGGAATTAATCTAAAACTAAAAAATATAAGCAAATGCTTATACTTTTTTCAGAGAGTTGAAAAATAGATTGGTTAATAGCTTTTCCTTTCACTTTCCCCTTGATCCTGCATTTCCTTGTTCCTGCTCTTACGCATGCAAACTGTAGTGGAAATCAACAGGTCGCATCTATTAATGATTGAAAAAATTTTTTAAAAGTGTTGAAATACCTATCGGTAAATATGAAAAAAGGTCATTAATTGAACATTAGAAAAATGATTTATAACCTTTGGGTTGTGATATAAAAAGTTTTATTACTCATTACCGGAACTCCTCCTTTAATAAATTCTAAATATTGACACTAAATTATTCGCATGATTTTGCTTTTCATTATAAAATGAAAAATGAGTTATCTGCATATTCCATCTTTTTACTACAAAATCATACTTATTTTATAAGTTAAATTTTACACAATAGTAACATCTATTTCTATTATTTCTCTTAAATATACATATATTTTCTGATCTATTAACCCATTTAGTCATTATGAGCATTCTGTAGCTCTATTACTAGACCTACAGATGATCTATTTTAATAAATATTTATATAGGAGGACTAATTATGAAATCTACGGGAATTGTCCGAAAGGTAGACGAGCTTGGCCGTGTAGTAATCCCAATTGAACTTCGAAGAACACTTAACATCACAGAAAGAGACACACTTGAAATATTTGTTCAAGATGATCGAATTATCCTAAAAAAATATGAACCAAATATGACTTGTATGATGACTGGAGAGATATCTAAAAATAATCTTGAAGTTGCTGATGGTAAAATTGTTTTAAGTAAAAAAGGAGCAGAACTTTTAAAATTTGAAATTGAACAATTTATAACTGATAATAATTAAATTGAAGAGGCTGCCTAATTTAGTTGCATTCTCTTAGTAAATTAATCAGTAAAAATGAAAGAGAATTTCATATAAATCAGACAGCCTTACTTCATTTTTTACACTAGTTTAAATTTCATGATATTCCGCATAAACATCTCTTTTATTTAGAGAACGGTCTTTTGCGACAAGTTTTATTGCTTCTTTACTTGTTTCATTTTTTTCATTTATATACCAATCGACATGTTGATTAATAGTGAGTGCTTCCCACCAACATTCTTCTTGGTTTTTTGCTTCTTCTTCAGAAGCACCTTCTAAAACAATGACAAATTCTCCTCGTACCTCTTCGTTCGTTGCCCAGTCTATTGCATCGCTAACTGTTCCACGTAAAAACTCTTCGAACTTTTTTGTTAACTCTCTACATAATACAATTTTTCTATCACCTAATACTTCTAAAATAACTTGTAATGTTTCTTTTAATCGGTGTGGTGATTCGTATAAAAGTACGGTGTTACGTTGTCCTTTTAATGGCTCAAGTTGTTTTTTCTTATCCTTTTTTTGACGCGATAGAAACCCTATGTATAAAAAAGAATCAGTTGGCAGCCCAGAAGATATTAGAGATGTTAGAGCTGCATTCGCACCGGGTAAAGGAATGACTGAAATTCCTTCTTCTAAACAAAGTTGTACGAGTTCATATCCAGGATCATTAATACAAGGCATACCCGCATCACTTACTAAGCCTACTTTTAATCCTTTTTTCAAATCCTCTACAATTTTTAACCCAGCCTTTTCCTTATTATGTTCATGATAGCTTACTAAAGGAGTAGTTATTTCAAAATGGTTGCAGAGCTTTTTAGAATTACGAGTATCTTCTGCTGCAATATAATCTACTTCTTTTAGTATTCTTACCGCTCTAAATGTCATATCTTCTAAATTACCAATAGGTGTTGGTATTAAATAAAGACAGCCTAGTTCTTCATTTAAAAAGCTCTTTTGGCTTTTTATCATTGATCGTTCCTTCTCTCATATAACGTTCTTTATTTTGTCTTGATAATTGCTTAAATGCATATTCTGCTTGCAAAGCTTCTTTCTTAGTTTGGTACTCTTCGTGATAGATACACTTTACAGGAGTTCTTCCTCTTGTATATTTTGCACCTTTTCCATCATTATGTTGTTTTAATCTTCGTTCGATATCTGATGTATAGCCCGCGTAATAAGTTGCATCGGAGCATTCTAATACATATAAATAGTGTTTACTTTTTTCCATATAGAATTTCCTGTAATTCAGTTGTATACTCGTTATTTTCTTCGTATACGTAAATTGGCGGAAGTATTTTCAAGTCTGCTTTTCCACCTTTTATCCCCTCGATTAAGAGTGTATTAGCTTCTTTCCCCATTTTCGGGTAAACAAATTGAATTCGTTTTGGTTCAATACCATGCTTCCTCATTGTCGTAACGATATCCAAAAGTCTACCTGGGCGATGTACCATTGCCAGTTTTCCACCATGCTTTAAAAGTTGCTTACTCGCATTGATTACTTCTTCTAAATTTGTTTTTATCTCGTGTCTTGCTATTGCATAATGCTCATTTACGTTTTGTTCTGAAGTCGGAATATCTTGAAAATATGGTGGATTACAAGTAACAACATCTACAAATTCCCTTCCTATTTTAGAAGGAGCATTTTTTAAATCGTCATGAATCATCGATATTTTTTGGTCTAGTTTGTTATATTCAATACTTCTTTTTGCCATATCGTATAATCGCTCTTGTATTTCTACACCAACTATATTTGCATTGGATCTACGATGAAGCATCAATGGTATCACTCCATTGCCTGAGCATAAATCAACAATCGTACCTTTTTGAATCGGTACATATGTAAAATTTGATAAAAGGACTGCATCTAAAGAAAATGAAAAAACAGATGGGCTTTGAATAATCCTCATATCATCAGTTAATAAGTAATCTAAGCGTTCGTCACCTTTAAGCATAATTAATTCCTTTCAACTTTCTCACCATTTATTATCTTTTTATCTTAACCTAATCGTTCGGTTATTAAGTAAAACAAAACATAAAAAGAAGCTATTCCGATTGAAAATACGTCTAATTACCCTATAAAAACAATTGTTGTTTTCTAAAAAGGTAATCGTTCGCTTCTTCTGGAATAGCCTAACATTACTTTTTATCAAAGAAGGATAAACAAAACAGACAGTCCTCGTCATGACGGACACTTCCATAATGAAGATTACAAATATGGAAGCCTTCTTGGTAAAGTCTTGCTAGATTATCATAGCCTTCTCCAAGATCCTTATCTTTTTGAACCTTTTTCTTCTTTGAGTCTTTTATTTGTTCTTTTTCTTCTATACGTTTATCAAGACCTAGTCGCTGACGTAAATGATCATTCTCAATTTTCGTATAGTGGTTTTCTTCTAGAAGCTCAGCAATATACTGTTTTAAGTCACTAAGCTGTGTTGATAAATCTTGAATTTGTTCTTCCATATTGGATAGAGATAAGAATATATTCTTCTTGTCCAATCTTACCACCTCTTAATCTGTGGTTTGTATTGAAACGACTCCCTCATGAATTAAATCATCAAGGGTATACTCCACAACGCGTTCTTTTTTGATCAATTCTACTTGAATAACTCGTTCTAAGATGTTTAATCCTACTACTCTTCCAGGACCTTCTGCAGTCTCAATAATATCCTCTAAGTCTGGTAGCTGTTCTTTTGCTGCCTCATATTCATCATTTTCATATTTTAAGCAGCACATTAATCGGCCACATAGTCCTGAAATTTTCGCAGGATTAAGTGAAAGGTTTTGATCTTTAGCCATTTTAATTGATACAGGCTCAAAATCACCTAAAAACGTTGAACAACACAACATTCTACCACATGGTCCTATTCCACCGAGCATTTTAGCTTCGTCACGCACTCCTATTTGTCTTAACTCAATACGAGTACGGAATACCGCTGCTAAATCCTTTACTAACTCTCTAAAATCTATTCTGCCATCTGCTGTAAAATAAAAGATGACTTTGTTTCGATCAAACGTATATTCGACATCAACTAATTTCATATCTAGCTCATGTTGCATAACTTTACTAGAACAAACTTCGTAAGCTTCTTTAGCTGATTGCTTATTTTCTTCAACAATCGTACGATCATGCTCATCTGCTAATCGCATGACTTTTTTTAATGGAAGGACTACGTCATTTTCTCCGACCTTTTTGTTTGATACAACTACTTTTCCAAATTCAATCCCTCTCACCGTTTCAACGATGACAAAAGTATCTTTGGGGATTGCTAATCCATTTGGGTCGAAATAATAGATTTTACCAGCTTTTTTAAAACGTACTCCGACTACTTCGTACACAACCTACAATCCCTCCTGTAGCTCTATTATCATTTGCTCTAAAACCAATAACATATTTGCGTTTGATGTTAATCGTTTTTTTGCATCAAGTATTATTTCTAAACAAGTTGTTATTTTTTCTAAAGAAAAACGATTTAACGCTTGCCTCATTAATGATTCTTCATTTTTAAAAACAACATTAAGATCTTGTTCAGCATATATATATAACATATCTTTAAAGGCTAATACAAGCATATCAAGCATCATCTGTAACTGTTCCTTCTTATCAAATTGACGAGAAACATTTTGTTGAATGACTAGAAGACTATCTTTTTTTGTAGTTACTAATGCTTCATATAATTCTATCACTAAATCTCTAGCTTGTGCAAACCATTCTTCTTCAACTATCTGTACTGCAAGTGACTCACTATTTGTGATTCTTGCTAATAAAGGGATTAGATGTGGTTGTATATTAATACGATTTAAATGTTCCTCAAAAAATTTTGTCGGTAATGGGTTAAAATGAATTGACTGACATCGTGACTGAATCGTAGGCAAAATTTGCTGAACTTGTTCTGTTAACAAAAATGCTGTTGTAATTGAGACAGGTTCTTCTAAAAACTTTAATAATGAATTTGCTGCATTTGTTGTCATTCGATCTGCATGGTCTATAATATAAATTTTTCGATTTGATTCAACAGCAGTTTTTGAGAATTCTTCTTGTAATTGCTGTATTTGTTGTTTCTTTATAGAAGCTTCCTCAGGTTCGATTAAGTAAACATTTGGATGATTACCTGAATCAACACGTTTGCAATTACGACAAGTTCCACAAGGTGTTGCTTCTTTTACATTCTCACATAGTAATACTTTTGTATAGTACAATGCAAGCTCTCTTTTACCAGTTCCTCTTGGGCCCTCAAATAAATAAGCATGAGCCACCCTGTCTTTTACTATTGCATTTTTTAACATTTTTGACGCAACTGGCTGACGCTCGGTTAGTTCCTCCCAAGATGTTTTCATGTTTACACCTACTCATGTATATAAATTTATTAATAACCCTTTAATTTCTCCGATTGTATTTAATAGGTGAATGCTTTCACTTTCATTCTTCATTAGATCATCCGTTAACTCGATTAATTTTTCATCAATTAACTTAACTAACTGCAATGAAGACATAGAACCTCCAGCACCCCAACTTATTTCCTCAGATACTTCCATCCCAAAATCAACAGTTTCCTTTAAAAACCGTTTTACTAATTGCTTAAATTTAGCTAAGTCTCTTAAATTTTTTCCTTTAGCTAATCTTTCTCCTTGAGCCTCTATTTCCCCTATTAAGCGATTTAATTGCTCAATTTGTAGCTTTGATGCATTCGATCTCACTAAAGTTTGGAAATTAACTGAATTGGTTTGAGTTTGACGTATATCTTTTCGTTCACTATTTAATTTGGCTACTAAGTTTTGATCGATTTTCACTTAAGAACCTCCGTTAAGTACCAATCTTATATTATTTCTATTATACCAGTTCACCAATTTAATTGGTCATGTATTCATTTATTGGTAAGAATTAAATTTCACCAATCTTTTCTAAAATAACTTGTAATGTATCATTATAAACATCTTCAATCGAATTAGACGCATCTACTCGTTTAAAACGTTCTGGTTCTCTCTTCATGATTTCTGCATATCCACTTTGAACTTTTATATGAAAATCCAACTCCTCTAAATCCAATCGATTAACTTCTCTCTCTTCAGATTTGTGAACCCTCTCTAGTCCAACTTTTGGGTCTAAATCAAAGTAAATTGTTAGATTAGGCATTAATCCGTTTATCGCAAATTGGTTAATCTGATAAATTTCATCTATACCAATACCTCTACCAACGCCTTGATATGCAAGTGAACTATCGACAAATCGATCGCAAAGAACAATTTTTCCTTCCTCTAAGGCAGGGATTACTTTTTCTGCCAAATGTTGTCTTCTTGCTGCAGCATACAATAATGCCTCCGTACGTTCATCCATCTCTATATTTTCAGTATTTAGAATGATATTTCTTATGCTTTCTGCGATACGAATACCACCTGGTTCACGTGTAGAGATAAAATTTACACCTCTTTTACGAAGCTCCTCTGCAATCATATTGATGATGGTTGTTTTTCCTGCGCCCTCTGGTCCTTCAAATGTAATAAATAATGAGTTCAACCTATTTCCTCCTAAATTAATACTTCAATTTGTATATTTTTATTTTCAATTAAGTTTTGAATTGTCATTCCGTATTGATGAATATCCATAATATAGTTAACATGATCTTTCGTTATCATTTCACCTTTTAATAAAATGGGAACGCCCGGTGGGTACGGAACAATATTTTCTGCTGAAATTTCTCCTACAGAATCCACTAAATTTTTTATCAATTTCTTCTTCTTCTTTAAATCTGCATAGCTATTTAAAACTGTGCTTGTAAAATTTGGAACAGTAAGTTTAGGATATTTATTTTTAATAGGCACCATATTTTTCGTTGCTCTTTTTAATCTTGTAATATGTTCGCTATAATCCACTTTTTCATCCAAAGGTAAGATAAAAAGAACATGTCCCCAATCTGAAAGTTCTACATAGATGCCTTCTTTTTCAAATAGCTCTTGTAATTGTTTCCCGGTGTGTCCTTTTGTACTTTTCACAATTAACTTTAATAGGTCTTGCTTATAATGTGTATGACTTGTCGTAACAACTTTTAAGCAAGATGTTTCTTCAATTTGTTTAATAAATTGATCAATGTTTTTTATTAGCATTGTAACGTTTTCTAAAGAAAATGCTTCAACAAAGCTTCTTGCATAATCTAACGATGCCATTATTGGATAGGAAGGACTACTGCTTTGTAGCATTCTTAGCATTTCTCTTATTTTTTCACTCGAAACAAGCTTTGATTTTATATGTAAGTAAGAACCCATCGTCATTGCCGGCAAAGTTTTATGTGCAGACTGGATGACTAAATCTGCTCCCATGGAAAGTGCGTCATCAGGAAAAGCGTTACTAATAATAAAATGTGCACCGTGAGCTTCATCAATTATTGTAGGGATTCCCATATTGTGAGCAAAATTAATTATATTCGTTAAATTTTGAGACATTCCATAATAGTTAGGGTTAGTTAGGATCATTGCTTTAGCATTCGGATAGTTCTTTATTATGTTCATTGATTGGTTAATATTGATTCCTAGTGGTTGTCCCAATTCTTCATCAATATCAAGTGGTAAAAATATAGGTTTTGCTCCTGCTAGTAATAGCCCATGGAATATTGATTTGTGACAATTCCGTTGAACAAATACTGCATCGTTCTCGCCACATAAAGCTAAAATAGAAGCTAAGTTGCCGACAGTCGAACCGTTTACTAGAAAGAAACTCTCATCTGCCTTATATACATTTGCTAAAAGTTTTTGAGCTTCTTCAATTGACTCTGAAGGATAATGTAAATCATCTAACCCATTTAATTCAGTTACGTCGTATTTCAATATATTTGGTAATTCTAACTCATTTATAAAGTTATGGCTTCCATTTTTATGCCCTGGAACATGAAATGAGATTGTATCCTTGTTAACAAATTGTTTCAGTGCATCTAACAATGGCATGTTATTCATCTTAACGCTTCCTTTAATTTAAACTAATTGTTTGTCTATATAAGTTTACTTAAATTTATCAAGTTTTTTAATATCGAAAATAGAAAGACCGATTACATTACAAGTTCTCTCCATTACTTAAAGGCTTAGTCATGTACAATGACCAAACAGTAATTAATTATGGTAGAGGTACCTCGTATATGGTAATCGGTCCTTCATTTTGTACTTTTATTTTAACTTACTACAACTTATAAAACTACTTGTTAATTTACGATTTCTTCCTTAATTGTATTTATACTTTTTAGCTTTTCTACAAATGATTGATACAATGGTGCATCCGTTTCTGTTGCTACGATTTTCTTTTCGCATTCGTCACAAATAAATGCTTGGATAATATGAATACCTTGTTCTTTATTCTCTTCACAAACTACACACTTTGTTGATACATTCACTATTATTCCTCCTCGTAATAGTCTTTCCGGCACACTATTGATTAAACAATTTCGTTTATTAATTAGTTTTGCAAATTTAAAACTTTTTATACAATTTAGAGCCTATTTTTCTGTAATATATGAAAATAGTTCTAATTTTGTGCTTTATTTAGAATTTTTTTTAGAAAACGATACTACTTCCCTGTATATTAACTAATCCCGCCCTTAATAACTGATAAATTGTAGTCTTCATTAGATATTTTGATCACTATTCTTTAGTGTTGTAGCCCTAATAATGGCAAATCAAATTCAACTAGATTAATAGATTGAACTTCTTCCAAATTATATTTCAAAGGAGTTGGATTTGACCTCTGAATATTACACTTCTTAATTAACAGTTTAGAACAATATATTAATAAGTTCGTACTAATCGATATACAAAAAAACATCAGCCTATAAGCTGATGTTTTTGTTTACCAGGCGACGTTCTACTCTCACAGGGGGAAACCCCCAACTACCATCGACGCTGAAGAGCTTAACTGCCGTGTTCGGTATGGGAACGGGTGTGACCTCTTCGCAATAATCACCTGATTGATTGAGTTGTACTTCGTACCCTCAAAACTAGATAATGTCATTATCAAACTTGTTAGTTAAGTCCTCGACCGATTAGTATCAGTCAGCTCCACGTGTCACCACGCTTCCACCTCTGACCTATCAACCTGATCGTCTCTCAGGGGTCTTACTAGCTTAACGCTATGGGAAATCTCATCTTGAGGGGGGCTTCATGCTTAGATGCTTTCAGCACTTATCCCTTCCACACATAGCTACCCAGCCATGCTCTTGGCAGAACAACTGGTACACCAGCGGTGTGTCCATCCCGGTCCTCTCGTACTAAGGACAGCTCCTCTCAAATTTCCTGCGCCCACGACGGATAGGGACCGAACTGTCTCACGACGTTCTGAACCCAGCTCGCGTACCGCTTTAATGGGCGAACAGCCCAACCCTTGGGACCGACTACAGCCCCAGGATGCGATGAGCCGACATCGAGGTGCCAAACCTCCCCGTCGATGTGGACTCTTGGGGGAGATAAGCCTGTTATCCCCGGGGTAGCTTTTATCCGTTGAGCGATGGCCCTTCCATGCGGAACCACCGGATCACTAAGCCCGACTTTCGTCCCTGCTCGACTTGTAGGTCTCGCAGTCAAGCTCCCTTATGCCTTTACACTCTTCGAATGATTTCCAACCATTCTGAGGGAACCTTTGGGCGCCTCCGTTACTCTTTAGGAGGCGACCGCCCCAGTCAAACTGCCCACCTGACACTGTCTCCGAGCCGGATCACGGCTCTAGGTTAGAATTTCAATACAGCCAGGGTAGTATCCCACCGACGCCTCCACCGAAGCTGGCGCTCCGGCTTCTCAGGCTCCTACCTATCCTGTACAAGCTGTACCAAAATTCAATATCAAGCTGCAGTAAAGCTCCACGGGGTCTTTCCGTCCTGTCGCGGGTAACCTGCATCTTCACAGGTACTATAATTTCACCGAGTCTATGGTTGAGACAGTGCCCAAATCGTTACGCCTTTCGTGCGGGTCGGAACTTACCCGACAAGGAATTTCGCTACCTTAGGACCGTTATAGTTACGGCCGCCGTTTACTGGGGCTTCAATTCAGAGCTTCTCCCGTAAGGGATAACCCCTCCTCTTAACCTTCCAGCACCGGGCAGGCGTCAGCCCCTATACTTCGCCTTGCGGCTTCGCAGAGACCTGTGTTTTTGCTAAACAGTCGCTTGGGCCTTTTCACTGCGGCTCTCCCGGGCATACACCCAAAAGAGCACCCCTTCTCCCGAAGTTACGGGGTCATTTTGCCGAGTTCCTTAACCATAGTTCTCTCGCTCACCTTAGGATTCTCTCCTCGCCTACCTGTGTCGGTTTGCGGTACAGGCACCTATTTCCTCGCTAGAAGCTTTTCTTGGCAGCGTAGAATCAGGAACTTCGGTACTATATTTCCCTCGCCATCACAACTCAGCCTTATGATGTGCGGATTTGCCTACACATCAGCCTAATTGCTTGGACGCGCATATCCAGCAGCGCGCTTACCCTATCTTTCTGCGTCCCTCCATCGCTCAAACGGAAATGAGGTGGTACAGGAATATCAACCTGTTGTCCATCGCCTACGCCTGTCGGCCTCGGCTTAGGTCCTGACTAACCCTGGGAGGACGAGCCTTCCCCAGGAAACCTTAGGCATACGGTGGACGGGATTCTCACCCGTCTTTCGCTACTCATACCGGCATTCTCACTTCTAAGCGCTCCACCAGTCCTTACGATCTAGCTTCAACGCCCTTAGAACGCTCCCCTACCACTGATACCATACGGTATCAATCCGCAGCTTCGGTGATACGTTTAGCCCCGTTACATTTTCGGCGCAGAGTCACTCGACCAGTGAGCTATTACGCACTCTTTAAATGGTGGCTGCTTCTAAGCCAACATCCTGGTTGTCTAAGCAACTCCACATCCTTTTCCACTTAACGTATACTTTGGGACCTTAGCTGGCGGTCTGGGCTGTTTCCCTCTTGACCACGGATCTTATCACTCGTAGTCTGACTCCTATGGATAAGTCATTGGCATTCGGAGTTTGACTGAATTCGGTAACCCGTTGGGGGCCCCTAGTCCAATCAGTGCTCTACCTCCAAGACTCTAACACATAAGGCTAGCCCTAAAGCTATTTCGGGGAGAACCAGCTATCTCCGAGTTCGATTGGAATTTCTCCGCTACCCACACCTCATCCCCGCACTTTTCAACGTGCGTGGGTTCGGACCTCCATTCAGTGTTACCTGAACTTCATCCTGGACATGGGTAGATCACTCGGTTTCGGGTCTACGACCACGTACTATATCGCCCTATTCAGACTCGCTTTCGCTGCGGCTCCGTCTCTTCAACTTAACCTTGCACGGGATCGTAACTCGCCGGTTCATTCTACAAAAGGCACGCCATCACTCGTTAACGAGCTCTGACTATTTGTAAGCACACGGTTTCAGGTTCTCTTTCACTCCCCTTCCGGGGTGCTTTTCACCTTTCCCTCACGGTACTGGTTCACTATCGGTCACTAGGTAGTATTTAGCCTTGGGAGATGGTCCTCCCAGATTCCGACGGAATTTCACGTGTTCCGCCGTACTCAGGATCCACTCAAGAGGGAACGAGGTTTCAACTACAGGGTTTTTACCTTCTTCGACGGACCTTTCCAGGTCGCTTCATTTACCCCGTTCCTTTGTAACTCCGTATAGAGTGTCCTACAACCCCAAGAGGCAAGCCTCTTGGTTTGGGCTATCTTCCGTTTCGCTCGCCGCTACTCAGGAAATCGCTTTTGCTTTCTGTTCCTCCAGGTACTTAGATGTTTCAGTTCCCTGGGTCTGTCCTCAGTACCCTATGTATTCAGGTAAAGATACTACTCCATTACGAGTAGTGGGTTCCCCCATTCGGAAATCTCCGGATCAAAGCTTACTTACAGCTCCCCGAAGCATATCGGTGTTAGTCCCGTCCTTCATCGACTCCTAGTGCCAAGGCATCCACCGTGCGCCCTTTCTAACTTAACTAATTTTAAAACTAATTGAATTAAACTTACGCAGTTTAATGAATGACATTATCTAGTTTTCAAGGTACAAATTGAGAGTGAACTCTCAAAACTAAACAAAACAATGAAGAAACATTTTCATACATGAACCATCGGTTCATGATGTCTCCATAGAAAGGAGGTGATCCAGCCGCACCTTCCGATACGGCTACCTTGTTACGACTTCACCCCAATCATCTGTCCCACCTTAGGCGGCTGGCCCCTAAAAGGTTACCCCACCGACTTCGGGTGTTACAAACTCTCGTGGTGTGACGGGCGGTGTGTACAAGGCCCGGGAACGTATTCACCGCGGCATGCTGATCCGCGATTACTAGTGATTCCGGCTTCATGTAGGCGAGTTGCAGCCTACAATCCGAACTGAGAATAGTTTTATGGGATTAGCTCCACCTCGCGGTCTTGCAACCCTTTGTACTATCCATTGTAGCACGTGTGTAGCCCAGGTCATAAGGGGCATGATGATTTGACGTCATCCCCACCTTCCTCCGCTTACTTACAGCTCCCCGAAGCATATCGGTGTTAGTCCCGTCCTTCATCGACTCCTAGTGCCAAGGCATCCACGGGACTTAACCCAACATCTCACGACACGAGCTGACGACAACCATGCACCACCTGTCACTCTGTCCCCGAAGGGAAAGCCCTATCTCTAGGGTTGTCAGAGGATGTCAAGACCTGGTAAGGTTCTTCGCGTTGCTTCGAATTAAACCACATGCTCCACCACTTGTGCGGGCCCCCGTCAATTCCTTTGAGTTTCAGTCTTGCGACCGTACTCCCCAGGCGGAGTGCTTAATGCGTTAACTTCAGCACTAAAGGGCGGAAACCCTCTAACACTTAGCACTCATCGTTTACAGCGTGGACTACCAGGGTATCTAATCCTGTTTGCTCCCCACGCTTTCGCGCCTCAGCGTCAGTTACAGACCAGAAAGTCGCCTTCGCCACTGGTGTTCCTCCAAATCTCTACGCATTTCACCGCTACACTTGGAATTCCACTTTCCTCTTCTGCACTCAAGTTTCCCAGTTTCCAATGACCCTCCCCGGTTGAGCCGGGGGCTTTCACATCAGACTTAAGAAACCGCCTGCGCGCGCTTTACGCCCAATAATTCCGGACAACGCTTGCCACCTACGTATTACCGCGGCTGCTGGCACGTAGTTAGCCGTGGCTTTCTGGTTAGGTACCGTCAAGGTGCCAGCTTATTCAACTAGCACTTGTTCTTCCCTAACAACAGAGCTTTACGACCCGAAGGCCTTCATCGCTCACGCGGCGTTGCTCCGTCAGACTTTCGTCCATTGCGGAAGATTCCCTACTGCTGCCTCCCGTAGGAGTCTGGGCCGTGTCTCAGTCCCAGTGTGGCCGATCACCCTCTCAGGTCGGCTACGCATCGTCGCCTTGGTGAGCCGTTACCTCACCAACTAGCTAATGCGCCGCGGGCCCATCTATAAGTGATAGCCGAAGCCATCTTTCAACAAAGGAACAGGAGTTCCTTTGTGTCATCCGGTATTAGCTCCGGTTTCCCGAAGTTATCCCAGTCTTATAGGTAGGTTGCCCACGTGTTACTCACCCGTCCGCCGCTAACTAATTGGAGCAAGCTCCAATTAGTCCGCTCGACTTGCATGTATTAGGCACGCCGCCAGCGTTCGTCCTGAGCCAGGATCAAACTCTCCATAAAAGTTAAGTTTAAATCTTGTATTGCTCAAAAAACTAATAATTGACGTTTACTTCATGTTTTGTTTAGTTTTCAAAGTTCACTTTGTCGCTCTGAGGCGACTTAAACATCTTAACATTTTTCATCAGATGATGTCAACGTTTTTTTAAATGTTTTTTTCGTCATCAACTTGTTTTAATGTGACAACGTTTAATAATATAACACCTACAAGATTAAAAAACAATACCTAAAATTAAATTCTTTTTATTCAGATAATCTATTTTAAATTCTCTCAATAAATTAATCATAACCTCAAAGATTTTAAATCATACATAAAGACTATAAAACCTCAAGAAAACAAAAAAGCTGGCTAAAAGATTTCTTTCAGCCAGCTTTTTATTTCATTATTTATGTCTCATTAACGGGAATAATAGTACATCACGGATTGAAGGAGAGTTAGTTAATAACATAACTAGTCGATCAATACCAATTCCTAATCCACCTGTTGGAGGCATACCGTGTTCTAATGCTTCAATATAATCATCATCCATCATATGGGCTTCATCATTTCCAAGCTCACGCTCTTTAAGTTGCGCTTCGAAACGTTGTTTTTGATCAATTGGATCATTTAGCTCTGTAAATGCATTTGCATGTTCACGCGCTACAATAAATAACTCAAAGCGATCAGTAAATCGTGGATCCTCAGCATTTTTCTTCGCTAATGGAGAAATTTCAACTGGGTGACCATAAATAAATGTAGGTTGAATTAATGTTTCTTCTACTTTTTGTTCGAAGAATTCGTTAATAATATGACCTACAGTCATATTATTGTTAATTTCTACATTATGCTCTTTAGCAAATTCTCTTGCTTGTTCAACTGACATTTCTGGCCAGAAATCTACGCCACACGCTTCTTTAATTGCATCTACCATATGAAGTCTAGTCCATTTTGGCTCTAAGTTTACAGTATAATCGCCGTAAGGAATAGTTGTAGTTCCTAAAACTTCTTTCGCAATATGTGCGATAAGGTTTTCAGTAAGTTCCATAATGTCTGCATAGTCAGCATAAGCTTCATATAACTCAATCATTGTGAACTCAGGGTTATGACGAGTTGAAATTCCTTCATTACGGAATACACGACCAATTTCATAAACCTTTTCTAAACCACCAACGATTAATCGTTTTAAGTGTAACTCAATAGCAATTCGCATATACAATTCCATATCAAGCGCATTGTGGTGTGTAATAAACGGTCTAGCAGATGCACCACCTGCGATTGCATGTAACATAGGTGTTTCTACTTCTAAGTATCCTTGACTATCTAAATAACGTCTCATAGATTGAATGATCTTACTACGAGTTATAAATGTTTGGCGGCTATCCATATTCATTAAATCTAAATATCTTTGACGATAACGTTGCTCAACATCTTGTAGACCATGGAATTTATCTGGAAGTGGTAATAATGCTTTTGAAAGGAATGTATACTCTTTTACTTTAATTGATAATTCCCCCACATTTGTTTTAAACACTTCACCAGTAACACCAACAATATCACCTAGATCAGTAAGATCAAAGATTTCATATTGCTCTTCGCCTACTGCATCTTTACGTACGTAAATTTGAACTTGTCCATTTAAATCTTGAACATGAGCAAATCCAGCTTTACCTTTACCACGTTTTGTCATCACACGGCCAGCAAATGAAACAACAATTGATTTTTCTTCTAATTCTTCTTTAGAAAACTGATCGTATTGTGCTAATAATTCGTTTGAAGAATGTGTGCGCACAAATTTCTTACCGAATGGATCGATACCTTTTCCTTCAAGTGTTTTTAGCTTTTCCCTACGTATAAGGGCTTGATCGTTTAATTCTTCGTGACTCATTTTCTCAACTCCACGTTATTATTCATTAAGTATTTAAATACAATATGATTTTAATAGAAAAACTGCCAGTATTCCGTTCTGGCAGTTTTGTTTACTATAACTTATTATATTTTGTCAAGGGAAACCTGTCAAACTTACAAAACGCTTGCAGCTTCCATTTTAGCTTCTACCTCGTCAACATACGTAGTTAAAAGTTCAACCATTTGAGAACGAGTGCTAGCTTCGTTGATTTGATCGCGTATGATTGCAGTTCCTTTTAGACCTTTTAAATACCATGCAGCATGTTTTCTCATTTCCATCACAGCTACATGTTCATTTTTCAGGTTAATTAATCGATCTAAATGCAATAAACACACATCAATTTTTTCACGAGGTGTTGGTTCTGGCATTAAGACACCAGATTCCAAATACTTAACCGTTCGATAAATCATCCACGGATTCCCAAGTGCTGCACGCCCAATCATAACGCCATCGCATCCAGTTTCATCTAACATACGCTTAGCATCTTGTGGAGTCTCTACATCACCATTACCAATTACAGGGATTGAAACCTGATTTTTAACTTCTTTTATCCAGCTCCAATCAGATTTTCCTTCATACATCTGATAACGAGTACGACCATGAATAGCAACTGCTTTACCACCAGCTGCTTCAACAGCTTTAGCATTTTCAACTACATAAATATGATCGTCATCCCAACCAAGGCGCATTTTAACTGTAACAGGCTTACTTACGTTCTTTGCAACTGCATAGACCATTTCATGAATTTTATTCGGGTCTAAAAGCCATTTCGCGCCTGCGTCCACTTTTGTAATCTTAGGAACAGGACAACCCATATTAATATCAATAATATCTGCATTCGTATTTTCGTCTACGTACTTAGCAGCTTCAACTAGTGAAGATTTTTCACCACCAAAAATTTGTAAGCTTAATGGTTTTTCACGCTCATCCATGTAAAGCATATCCAATGTTCTTTTATTATTATGAAGAATAGCTTTGTCACTTACCATTTCTGCACATACTAAACCTGCACCGAATTCTTTTACAGTTAATCGAAAAGCCGAGTTACAAACTCCAGCCATCGGCGCTAATACGACGGGATTTTTCATCTCGATGTCACCAATTTTTAGCACATCCCATACTCCTTCCATCGCTTTAAATCTATATTGATAATTCCTCTACACTTACTTTTAACTGTTTTGCACAATCATGCAAAAATTGCTCAGATGGCATACGATTACCGCGTTCTACTTCACCTAAAACCGAAACAGAAACACCTAGATTTTTCGCAAAACCTTCTTGGGTATAACCTTTTAATTTTCTAAAAGCCCTAATCCGTCTCCCCCACTTTTCTGCTTCCATATACGAACTCCTTTATCCTCTAACAGTTTATTTTCAACCTTAATTGATTGGTTAATTTCTTTTAAAGGGATTAAAACAAAGCTTCTTTCAAACATTCTAGGGTGCGGTATTCTTAGGTGCTCAACTTCTATATTTTCTTGATTGTAGAGTAAAATGTCAAGGTCAATCGTTCTTGGCCCCCAACGTAATTCCCTTTTTCTACCAAGACTTAGTTCGATCCCTTGTGTGACTTCAAGTAATTGTAGTGGAGTTAAATTGGTAGAAATTTTTATAACTAAATTTAAAAATGGATCTTGATCTACGTATCCAACAGGGTCTGTTTCATATATAGAAGAAATTTGTTCTACTTGAATTTCCGAATGATTTGCTAATTCATTAATTGCTTTAGTTAGAAATCCTTCTCGATCCCCAATATTCGTTCCTAAACTGATATACGATTCATTCATCATACGCGACCTCTTGTAATTTCAACCGCTACGAAGTCATAATGTCCAGGAATTGGTGGATCAGGTTTTATAACTTTTACCGTACATTGTTGTATTAACTCATATGTATTTAGTATTTGTTTAGCAATCTCTTCAGCTACTGATTCAACCAAATCAAAAGGCTTTCCTTGAACTACTTCTTCGCAGGTTTTAAATAAATCTGCGTAACTAACTGAATACGCCAAATCATCTGTTTCTCCTGCTTTTTTTGTATCTAATTCGACAATTAAATCAACATTAAATCGCTGACCAAGTTTCTTTTCTTCTTTAAAGACACCGTGGTATCCATAAAATTTCATTCCAGTTACATAAATTTTATCCATTTTATACTCCAATCTTTAACATCGCGTCCATCATTTTAGTCATTCTTGAAATTGCCAAAACATCGTGTACTCGAACAATTTCACAGCCTTTCGTAATACCTAAACAAACTGTTGCACCTGTTCCTTCCATACGCTCATCCACTTCCGTACCAAGTACCTCTCCAATAAATCTTTTTCGAGAAGTACCAAGTAACACTGGATAATCTAATGCTTTAATTTGTTCCATCTGATTTAATACTTCTAAGTTTTGCTGCGCTGATTTAGCAAATCCAATCCCAGGGTCTAAAATAATCATTTCATCTTTAACACCTGCACGCTTAGCAATATTAATACTTTCTACAAGGTCACATACTAAGTCACTCATTAAGCTATAATAATTTTCATTTGTTCTATTATGCATTAAACAAATCGGAACGTTATAAGCAGCAGCCACGTCAGCAATTTTCGGATCTTTTTTCGCTCCCCAAACGTCATTAATAATTGTAGCCCCTGCTTCGACAGCCTGTTTAGCTACTTCGGATTTATATGTATCAATTGAAATCGGCACATCAATTTCATTTGATAACGCTTTGATCACAGGAACAACTCTTCTTAATTCTTCATCTATGTCAACTTTAGCGGCTCCTGGTCTTGTTGATTCACCACCTACGTCGATGATTTTTGCTCCATCTGCAATTAATTTCTTTGCACGTTCTATTGCTATATCAATTTCATTGTATCGACCACCATCAGAAAACGAATCAGGTGTTATATTTAAAATCCCCATAACAATCGTTTCACTTTGGATTGGTAGAGAGTAATTTCCACAAATTAAAGGTTTTGTTGCTCTTCTCATTTCTGTTCACTTCTTTCTATCTCAGTCATACTTAATAAAGATTCTCGGTAAAATCGATAATCCTTTTGTAATTCTTTCATTAGACTATTACGATTAACTTTAAAGAAATGCTCACCTATTGTAGTAACTGGAATAATTTCTTGAATAGAATTTGAAATAAAGATTTCATCTGCATTCAACAAGTCTTCCTCTTTATAAAACCCTTCTTCAACAGAAATATTTTTAGATTTTGCCCACTGGATAACAAATTGTCTTGTTATGCCATTCAGAATACCTGTATCGACATGGGGTGTATATAGTTTATCTTGTTTTATAAAAAAGAGATTTGAAACAATCCCTTCTGAAAGAAATCCTTCTTTCGTTAAAAAGATCCCTTCCACACTCGGTGAGCTACCAATCTCTCGTTTTCCAATAATATTATTTAAATAATGATGAGACTTTAATCGTTGTTTTCCTTCAGGGGAGTTTCTAGGGGTATTTAATATTACCCCTTCTTTCTCCACAATGTTACTCTCATGCATAGGTTTAATAAAAATAATTGTATTGGGATTCGTATATTCACCGGTATAAAGACCTATTTCTCCTTCACCAGCTGAAATATTTAAACGAATATATGCATCTTTTATTTCATTTCGTTCAATTAGCTCCCTCAATATCGTTTGAATCTCTTCATCAAGAAGATTCCACTCAATCTTCAATTCTTTTAACGACTTTCTTAGTCGTTTTAAGTGGTCAAATAACAAAAACGGATGCCCATTATAAATCCGAAATGTTTCAAATACACCTAAGCCATATAAAAATCCATGATCAAATGGAGATATTTTTACTTCGTGATCATTAAGGAATTCTCCATTATAGTAGATTTTCATACTGTACTCCTAGATGGCTGATATGCTAATAGAAAGTTTCTAAGCATCTCTTTTCCAAATTGGGACATGATTGATTCTGGATGAAATTGTACGCCCTCAATCGGTAAAGTTTTATGTTTCAATGCCATTATTTCTCCTTCATCAGTCCAGGCAGTTATTTCAAGTTCACTAGGAAACGTTTCTTTTTTAACGATTAACGAATGATATCGTGTAACGTCAATTGGTGACGGGAGATCATTAAATAGTCCTAATCCTTCGTGAGTAATGGATGATGTCTTTCCATGCATTAAACGTTCAGCACGGACAACATCTCCTCCAAATACTTGTGCAATTGATTGATGACCTAAACAAACCCCTAAAATCGGAATTTTTCCAGCGAAGTGTTCAATTGCTTTTAAACTAATTCCAGCCTCATTTGGAGTACATGGACCTGGCGAAATCATTAAATATGAAGGTGCTAATTCTTCGATTTCAGTCAAAGTAATTTCATCGTTTCGCTTTACAACTAATTCTTCACCAAGTTCTCCTAAATATTGAACGAGATTATAAGTAAATGAATCATAATTATCGATCATTAAAATCATTTTTCATACCCACCTAACTTAGCTTTTTCTTCACTTACTTTCTTAGCTGTCCATAATGCTTGAGCTTTCTTAAGGCTTTCTAAATATTCATGATTTGGATTAGAGTCAATAACAATACCGGCACCTGCTTGTACAAAAGCTTGTTGGTCTTTTGTTATCATCGTTCGAATCGTAATGTTTAATTCCATATCACCAGTATAGCTAATCCACCCAACAGAACCTGTATAAATTCCACGTTTCGTTGGCTCTAATTCTTCGATAATTTCCATTGTTCGAATTTTTGGTGCTCCAGTAATTGTTCCTCCTGGAAATACAGCCTTTAATAAATCAAACGCATCTCTATCCTTTTGCAATTCACCTCTTACATTTGATACAAGATGCATTACATGTGAATATTTCTCAATCACTAATAGTTCATCAACTTCAACCGTTCCATATTCACATACTTTTCCTAAGTCATTTCTTTCTAAATCAACAAGCATGATGTGCTCAGCTTGTTCTTTTTCATTTGAACGTAATTCATCCATTAAACGTTGTTCTTCTTTAATTGTTTTGCCACGAGATCTAGTACCTGCAATTGGTCTTGTCCAAACGTCTTGATCACGCTTTGCAACTAGTAATTCAGGTGAACAACTCACAATTTGGAATTCATCAAAGTCTATATAAGACATATACGGTGATGGATTAATTTCTCTAAGCTGCTCATATATAAAAAGCGGGTCTGTAACCAATGTCTCTGACTGCAGAACAGATAAGTTTACTTGGAAAACGTCCCCTGCACTAATATATTCTTTTACTTTTCCAACAGCATCAGTAAACTTCTGTTCAGACATATAAATCGTTTTCTCAATTTCTTCAGACGAAGTAATATTGGCTAAATCTATTTTTTCCACTTCATTTTTGAAGAATTCTTCTAACGCTTCAATCTGTTTCAGAGCTTTTTGTTCGTTTTGTGGCTCCTCTATCACAATAAAGTAGATTTGATTTTCTTGGTGATCAAAAATAACGATTTCATGGAAGATTAATAAATAAAGTTCTGGTATATTGTATACATCTTCAGCAATTGATGGTAAATCTTCAATATAGTGGTTACAGTCGTATGTGAAATAACCAATTGCCCCACCTTGAAACGGTGGCAAGTCTTTCTTTTTTTCAACCGTATATTTACTTAAATAATTTTTAGCTAGGTCGATTGGATTTCCTTTAATTTCGCTTGTTCCCGAATAGTCTTCTATTGTTAATGTATTATTCTTCCCATATACTTTTGCAACAGGATTTGATGCGATGATTGAATATCTCCCGTCACGACCACTTTCAAGTAGCACGGCATTCTTTTTTTCTTTTGCCTCTTGTACAAAGTGTCGAAAGAAAGGTGTCGTATAATTGATTACTTTTGAAAAGATTTCATAATTCACGTAAATATCCCCCTCTGATTGCGCTTCTTTTTTCATTTTACACAAAAAACAAAAACTATACATCAAAGCATTTTTTGGAAACACAAAAATCCCCTTGCCATATTTAGCAAAGGGATCGAACGATTGATCTATTTTACATCAGAGTTTACTCAAATTGGTATAAAGCTGTACTTAAATAACGCTCACCATTACTAGGGATAATCGCTAATACTTTTTTACCTTTTCCAAGCTCTTTAGCAACTTGCAACGCAGCGTTAATAGCAGCACCAGATGAAATACCTACTAGTATCCCTTCTTCTTTGGCAACATTACGAGCTGTCTCCATTGCAACATCATTTTTAATTTGAATGATTTCATCATAAATATCAGTATTTAAAATTTCAGGTACAAACCCCGCTCCAATACCTTGAATTTTATGTGGACCTGGTTTACCACCTGATAAAACAGGAGAATCTTCAGGTTCTACTGCTACAATTTTTATTCCTGGGTAAGCTTCTTTTAAAACAGCTCCCGCACCTGAAATCGTTCCACCAGTACCTACGCCTGAGATAAATGCATCAAGTTGATCTCCCATTTGGTCAACAATTTCAGGACCTGTAGTTAAACGGTGTACTTCTGGATTAGCAGCATTTTTAAATTGTTGCGGCATAAAATATCCGTTTTCTTTAGCAAGTTCGTCCGCTTTACGAATAGCTCCTCCCATTCCTTCTGGACCTGGAGTTAACACTAATTCTGCACCGTAAGCACGTAAAAGATTGCGTCTTTCAATACTCATTGTTTCTGGCATTACTAAAATTGTTTTATAGCCTTTTGCAGCTGCAACCATCGCTAAACCAATTCCCGTATTTCCACTTGTTGGTTCGATAATTGTATCACCTTGTTTTAATAAACCTTTTTTCTCAGAATCCTCAATCATAGCAAGTGCAATACGATCTTTCACACTACTACCTGGATTCATAAATTCTAATTTTAAGTAAATATCCGCGCTGTCCTCGTCTACTAATCTGTTTAGTTTAACTATTGGAGTCTGACCGATTAATTCATAAACTGAATTTGCAACCTTCATTCTTTCTCACTCCTAATCCCTAGTATATTGACCTGTTTAATATACATTATGTTAAAAAGAAAAGAATCTGTCAAACACTTTCTTCTTTACATAACTTGTATGATTTTCATAGTAAATTATGAAAAGAAAGTTCGACAAATTCCCGCATTTTTCACCTACAATTGGTTAATTAATTCTTTTAATTGTTCCTCAGAATAATGATATGCTTCATTACAGAAATGACACTTCACTTCCGCCTCGCCATCTTCTTCTAATATTAATTGCAATTCTTGTTTACCGATACTTAAAAGAGCACCTTCTATTCTCTCTCTTGAACATTGGCATTGGAATTTTACATCCATTGTTTCTAAAATTTTAACTTCCTCTTTACCTAATACTTCATAAAGAATTTCTTCTGGTGAAAGTCCTTCTTCAATTAGTTTCGAAACTGGTTTAATTGTCTTTAAACGGTTTTCTATTTTTGTAATACATTCATCACTTGCACCTGGTAAGATTTGAATAATAAATCCACCACTAGCTAAGATTGAATGATCTGGATTAACTAATACACCCACACCTACAGAAGATGGAGTTTGTTCAGATACCGCGAAATAATAAGTGAAATCTTCTCCAAGTTCACCAGAGACAATTGGTACTGCCCCTGTAAACGGATCTCTCATCCCAATATCTTTAACAACTGAAACAGTTCCTTCAGTACCAACGGCTTTTGCAACATCAATTTTCCCATGTTTGTTTAATTCAGTTTGAACATGAGGATTCGCTACATAACCACGTACTTCACCTTTTGCATTACTATCAACTAGGATATGACCAAGTGGACCATTTCCTTCAACTTTTAAAGTTAACTTCTCATCACCTTTTAACATCGCACCCATCATTGCACCTGCTGTAAGTGTACGACCTAATGCTGCAGAAGCATTTGACCACGTATCATGACGCTCTTGCGCTTCTTTTACAATGTTTGTTGACTTAATACTATAAGCACGTACTTCACCATTAAAAGCTAATGCTTTCACTAAATAATCTTTCATGATGTACCCCTTTTTAAGAATTTCGTTTATAAATTAAATGTAGACCTTTTAATGTTAAATAAGGATCCATTATATCAATAATATCCGATTCTTTAGATATTAATGATGCAAGTCCACCAGTTGCTATAACTGTAGGTTCTACTTTAGCTTGAGCTTTCATTCGTTTTACAATACCTTCAACTTGACCTACATAACCATACAAAATTCCAACCTGCATTGCCTCTACTGTTGTGCGGCCAACAATATTAGAAGGCCTTGATAGTTCTATTCGAGGTAATTTGGAAGCCTTTGTATATAGTGCCTCAGTTGAAATATTTATCCCTGGTGCAATTGCTCCACCAATATAATTTTTATTTTCATCTATATAACAATATGTAGTTGCTGTGCCAAAATCTACAATGATCAGTGGGCTTCCATATTGCGCAATACCAGCGACCGCGTTCACAATTCGGTCTGCACCTACTTCTTTCGGGTTGTCATATTTAATGTTTAAGCCCGTTTTAATACCAGGACCTACAATTAAAGGCTTTTGTTTAAAGTATTTAGTTGCCATTCTTTCCAACGAAAACATAATTGGAGGGACAACTGAAGAAATAATAACTGCATGAAACTCATCGAAACCTATACCTGCATATTTTAGTAAAGAACCAATGACCATACCGTATTCATCTTCTGTTTTATATCGATTCGTTTCAATTCTCCAATGATGAATCAATTCATCTTCTTGATAAACACCTAGAACAGTATTTGTATTTCCAACATCAATTACAAATAACATATAATCCACCGTCTCTCCATTTCGAAAATAATACTGGTTTTATTTTATATTTTTAGTTTTTAGCACGTATTTTATCACTATAAAAATAATGATAACACAAGTCATTCCTAGTTTGAAAATAGATGCTTTCTCTTTAAAACAGAATTGAGAAAATGCAAGTTAAGGTTGAAAAAAGATTTTTTGAAATACTTTCCTACCTAGCAGCTTTTAAAACTTACCGACATTTCCAGAAACTATAGAATAGCCTAAAAACAAAAGAAAGAGTGTCTATAAAGACACTCTCTATTATTATTCAGTAATTTTTGGCTCAGTTGGCTCATCGTCCTTTTTAGGAGCAATGTTAACTTTAACCTCATCAGTTGAAGCTGGAGATGTTGGAAGCGTACCTTGTTCCCAAAGACTCTTAATTCCTTTTGCATCTAATGTTTCAACTTCTAATAAAGTATTAGCAAGTAAGTCTAATTTATCACGATGTTTCTTAATAATATCAGTAGCTTTTGCATAACACTCTTTAATAATTGTTTGGATCTCTACGTCAATTTCATAAGCAATCTTATCACTGTAATTTTGCTCATTGTTAAAGTCTCTACCAAGGAATACATTCCCTCCTTGAGATTGACCAAATTGTAATGGACCTAGTTTATCGCTCATACCGAACTCAGTAACCATACGACGAGCAATACCTGTTGCACGTTGGAAGTCATTATGAGCTCCTGTACTTACTTCACCAAACACTACTTCTTCAGCAACACGTCCACCAAGTAGACCTGTAATTTTATCTAGTAATTCTGGTTTTGTCATAAAGTAACGATCTTCTTTTGGAAGCATTACTGCATAACCACCAGCTTGACCACGAGGTACAATTGTTACTTTATGAACCATTTCAGCCTCATCTAACACTTGACCAATAACCGTATGTCCAGCTTCATGGAACGCAACAATTTTACGCTCTTTTTCAGAGATAACTTTATTTTTCTTAGCAGGACCTGCAATTACACGATCCGTTGCTTCATCGATATCAAGCATATCGATTTTCTTTTTATCACGACGAGCAGCTACTAGAGCAGCTTCGTTTAATAAGTTTTCTAAGTCTGCACCAGAGAATCCAGGTGTTCTTTGAGCGATTGCTTTTAAGTCAACTTCCGGAGACAATGGTTTATTTCTAGAATGTACTTTTAATACAGCTTCACGTCCAATAACATCAGGGCGATCAACCGTAATTTGTCGGTCAAAACGTCCTGGACGTAGTAATGCCGGATCTAATACGTCTGCACGGTTTGTTGCAGCGATGATAATAATACCTTCATTTGCACCGAAACCATCCATTTCAACTAGTAACTGGTTTAATGTTTGTTCACGCTCATCGTGACCTCCACCTAATCCAGCACCACGTTGACGACCTACAGCATCGATTTCATCAATAAATATAATACAAGGAGCGTTTTTCTTCGCGTTTTCAAATAAATCACGAACACGAGAAGCACCGACCCCTACAAACATTTCAACAAAGTCAGAACCACTGATTGAGAAGAAAGGAACGCCAGCTTCTCCAGCAACAGCTCGTGCTAATAATGTTTTACCTGTACCTGGAGGTCCTACTAATAGTACCCCTTTAGGAATTCTTGCACCTAATTCAGAGAATTTACGAGGATCCTTCAAGAACTCAACAACTTCAACAAGTTCTTGTTTCTCTTCATCAGCACCTGCAACATCTTTAAAACGTACTTTCTTTTTCTCGTCATTATATAGACGAGCTTTACTCTTCCCGAAATTCATAACACGGCTTCCGCCACCTTGTGCTTGATTCATTAAGAAGAAGAAAAGAATGAAAATAATCACAAATGGAATCAGTGAAGTAAAGATTTGTACCCATGCACTTGTTGTTTCAGCTGGATTCCAATTAGCTTTTGTTTTAAAGTCTGCTACCGCTTTATTAACTATTTTCGTCGTTTCGTCACTAATTGGTACTTGAGTTTGGAAAGATTCGCCTTTTTTTGCATCTGTAAAGTGACCTCTTACTATGTACACTCCATTTTTAGGTTGGATAGATGTTAAACTGCTAACATCGCCTTTTTCTAACTTAGTATAAAATGTATCGTAACTTACTTTCTTAACTTGAGATTCTGGCCCATTGAAATATGTAACAACACCAATCACAACTAAGAAGATTAATATGTAAAAGACTGTATTACGGAAAATTCGATTCAATTCCAAACCTCCTCTCTTTCAATTTAATTACTTTATATAGTAGCATAGTTAAACAATGTAAACAAACGAATAAAACTTGACTTATTTCGTGTAAACTTCAGGCTTTAATACGCCAACATATGGCAGATTTCGATAGCGCTCAATATAATCTAAACCATATCCTACTACGAAAGCATCTGGTACTTCGAAGCCAACTAAATCAGCTTCAATATTCGCTTTACGTCCACTTGGCTTATCTAATAAAGTAACAATTTTAACTGTATTCGCTTTACGATGTTTAAATAATTCAACTAAATAATTTAAAGTTAGGCCGCTATCGATAATATCTTCTAGAATGACTACATCTCTTCCTTCTACAGAAGTATTTAAATCTTTAACGATTTTTACTTCACCAGAAGAAACTGTACTGTGTCCATAACTAGAAACGTCCATAAAATCAATTTCTATATATGTATCAATATGCTTGATAAGATCAGACATAAACGGAAGAGCTCCTTTTAAAACACCCACTACTAGTGGAAAGCGGTCTTTGTACTCTTCTGTTAGTACTGCACCTAATTCTTTTACTTTTTGTTGAATTGCCTCTTCACTTACTAATACTTGTTGAATGTCTTGTTTCATCTTTTCCTCCTAGAAACTCTTTGAAACCACCTGTATTGCAATGAGCGACTCATCTGTCGAAAAATTTCTTTCAAATGCAGATTTTTTTACGAAAGGTACCCATAATATATTATTTTGACTATCCGTAATTATTGGCCATTCATCACGTAATGATTGTTTCATTTTTTCATCGATAAATATATCTTTTAACTTTTTTGACCCATTCATACCTTTTAATGACATTCGATCACCATTCTTTCGATTCCGAATAACGAGTGGAAAAGAAACATCCTTGACAGAACAAATAAACGTATCGTTTTTTGGTTCAAGACATTGATTGTTTAATTCAACTTTTATCGAAAATCCATTTGGAAGCTCGTATATCCCTGGCTCATTAACAGAAATAGTATAATACTTCACATTCGTTTGTTCGAATGTAAAAACACATTCATTATATGAGCGTACGACTAAGAGTCCTTCGGGTAAATTTAGTTCCCATGTGGTTTTTTCACTTTGTAATAAAGTCAGAATTGAATTAAGATGCCCTTGTGTCAAGCCTTTAGGTATATGTAGGTAGACATATTCTAATATTAGTTGAATACATCTTCTTTGTAAAGATATAGGCACTTTTAAAAACTGCTCCACATCAATAGTGACTGCTTGTTTTTGTTTATTTTTTATAACTGTATTCATAATACCTTCAGTTAATTCCATTAAATATAGTTCATCATCTAACTGTTGTCTACTAAATTGCTGGAATCGCTTTTGTGCAGTCGGATTTTCATCAAAGATAAAAGGAAGAACATGATGTCTAAATCGATTTCTTGTATAGACGTCTTTTTCATTACTTGGATCTTTTCTTGGTATGATATTTTTTTCATGGCAATATGAAATTAAATCATGCTTTCTCAATTCTAAGAACGGACGAATAATTTCTCCGGTACTAAAAGGTCTCTTTTCTCTCATACCAGCGTATCCAATTGAAGAGCTCCCTCTTACTAAGCGCATTAAAATGGTCTCAATTTGATCTTCTCCATGGTGTCCTAACGCTAAGTAATCTGCTTGATGCTTTTGCATGATTTCGTCAAAAAAATGATATCGGCAATCTCTTGCTGCTTGCTGACTACTTAATCCCGTTTCTTCAATATATTTATTTACATTTATTCTTCCACCCTCAAAGTGAACATTGTTTAAGTGGCACCAATTTTTAACATACTCCAAGTCATCCAATGATTCTTGTCCTCTAAACATATGGTCTACATGTGCAATGATGATTTTAAATTCATATTCTTCTTTAATTGACACAAAAGAATGCGCTAAAGCCATCGAGTCTGGTCCACCTGAAACACCAATAACGATTACACTTTTAGCGCCAATATTATATTGTTTTAAAAAGTCCTTTAATTGATTCATAACCATTGATTCATACTCCTAATGAAAAGCAAAATTATATCTATATGTTAACATTCCCACCGTTGGAGTACTATGATTAAAGCTGGTAATAAAAATATACTGCATATGCCAATCCGATTAACAAGAGAATCGTCGATGTTTCAAACCAATGAATTCTTTTTTTCTTTTGCTTAACTTGGACATTCGCTCTTGCTGGAGAAGGCTGAGTTTGTCTTGCTGTCTGATGCTGTTGTTTTGATTGCCTTGTTTGATTAGTAGAATTTTTTTGGTTTTTGGATTGTCTAGTTTGATACATCGACTGGTTCTGACTAGTTGAAGGTTGGACTTTCTTATTCTTCTGTTTTTTTGTTACATTTATTTTTTGTTCATACATTAACAGTGATTTCTTCATTGCACTTGCACTCACGTACTCACCTTTTAAGCCTTTCATTAGAAAATCTTTATACGGATTAAGAGTTTGAGTTTGAGCAATTATTTGTTCAATTTGTTTTATTCCTTGTCCATTTTTTATAAATTGCTTTTTTAAGTGCAAATGGATAAAGATCATTGTGACAGCAAATAAGTCATAAGATAATTCAGCTTTTCTAGTGCCTAAACCCCAGTAACCACGATCAAAGAACTCTGTAAATTCTTTAACAGCACGTCCAATTTGTGTGACTCCACCAAAATCGATCCACCTGATTTTATTTGGCTCTTTTGTAACTAATAGATTATCTGTCTTTAAATCACCAAAAATAAAACCTTTGTGATGCAATTGTTCTAATAGGGATAGTAATTGAATAATAAAGATGCTACTCCATTCCATACCGTTCCGCTCTATAAATTGAGGTAAACTTACACCATTAACGTATTCCATTACATAAAAGTAGTAATTTTCTTTCGAGCTCGGGTTTAGATAATCATCAACATCTATAAAAGAAGGTCCAAGGAAGGAATCCTGGACCTGTGTGATTTTTTTTAAAACGTTTACTTCATTTGTGATATTTGTTGAATCTGTACTCATCTTAAGAGCAACTTCTCCATCTTTCCCTGAAGCAAGATAAACTGTTCCATTTGCTCCGTTTCCAAGTAAACTCTTAATTTTGTATTGATTCTTATTCCACTTTCCAGTAATAAGAGTCCCAGGCGCTAAATTAATCTGCCCATTCAATTGACTGTTCATCATCGTCATTATTACCTCTAATATAATTTTGTTCGTTAAAATAATTTAACGCTTCACGTATAGCAGGACCTGTTGGTGTCATACCACGCATTGTTAATTTAGGAAAAATAGTATTTAATTTTTCCAACTTAGGTGTCCAGTCTAATAATTTGTCGACATCATCATGTTTCCCTGGAAATATAAATAATGAATAGGCATTTTCACCTGTTCTAGAATTCAAACTAATTTGTAAATCAAATAATGATTCTTTTACGGTATCTAATTTATCTTTCATACTAGCACTCGTATCTACTAAAATAATAACTTCTAAACCTACAGTTTCTCCAATATCTTCAACAACCTCATAAACTTCTTCTCGCTTTGAAGGTGGGAGAGACTCAATTGAATTATTTGACCCTAAAATCTGCTTTAATTCTTTATTAACAAACCCTTGGATTGTTTGAGTCATTGCTTTTCTAGTTACCATTTGAACAGTTTGAGAGAGTTGCTTCGTATAAACGATTTGACTAATCCCTCCACCAGCTTTTGCAATTTCTTCAATTTCCTTTAGACCATCTCCATTTTGAACATGCTCATCTAAAATCCCTATTACATTTACTGTAATACCATATTCTTGAGCTAAGCTTGAGACAGCTAATGGGTCCTCACCGTGATTTGAATAACCATCTGTTATTAATAGAATTTGTTTCAATTTTCCCTTATACATACTTAATCCCCTCCGCATAAAAGTTGTTACCATTTTGTCCAAATACGGGAGGGGATAAACCTTTATTTAATTTATTTTACTAAGCCATTGCACTGTATGATGCGATTGATGACCATTTTGGTAGATTGCGTTTGACAACAGCAACTACTACCGTCATATCGTCATTAATATCACCTGTATTTGAACGGATTACCTCCTCAAGTAATAGTTCCGCTACTGCTTGTGGATCTTCAGTTTCAAATTCACTTATTTTACGTTTCATCCACATTTCATAGTTTTCAACATGTCTTGGGCCTTCAAATATCCCGTCGCTCATCATAATTAATAGGTCTCCGGCTTTTAATTGTTCACTTACGACTTCAACATCAAACTCGTCGATGATGCCAATTGGTAGATTACTACCTTCAATTTTAATAACTTGTTTTCCACGTTTCACAAAGCTTGGTGAGGAACCAATTTTTAAAAACTTAGCGGATGCATCGTGTAAATCGACCATCGCTAAATCTAATGTAGCAAACACCTCTTCGGTAGTACGTAACGAAAGAATTGAGTTAATTGATTTAATCGCTACTGTTTCTTCAATACCTGAATTCAATATCTTTTGAAGTAGCTTTAGCGTCTCATTACTTTCAATATGTGCTCGTTCACCGTTCCCCATACCATCGCTAATCGCAATCGCATGCTTTCCTGCTCCTACATCCATTATTTTAAAAGCGTCTCCAGATATAAACCCTCCACCTTTTGCCGCTGTTGCAACTCCGGTTTCAATAACAAATGCCTTATCAGAACCAAATGTAACTAAATAGTTGCCTCCATTTGGAATAGTTGCTGGCTCTTCTTTTAAAACGACAATAGTCTCTTTTAAAATATCCGATAGGATTGGCGCTATAAGTTTTTGGCATTCACCATACTCATTTTCAAATGGAATTAAAATATCAATATCAATATTTCCTTGTTCTAGGTTATAAATCTCCACTTGGCTTACATCAATTCCAAAGCTTAGTAACGCCTGAAGGATTTGATCCTCTTGTAATTGGTGATTTTCCTTTTCTCGTTGAATTTCTTGTGCAAAATCAACCATTACTTTTGAAACGCCACGTAGTTGTTCAGCAACTAATCTTCTACTCTCTTGTACTTGTTTTTTAAGTCTTTGATTCGCACGGAAGTAGAAAACTTCTTGCTTCATTAAATCAGCCATTTTTGAAGAACGTTGACAATATTTTTCCCATTCTCTCATAAATTGGCCATTCTTTATTAGCTTGTCCTTCTCTACTAACTGCATCATATTCTCCATGTATTGATATGTTCGGTCTCCATTATTAGACCAGCAGTGGTCTTTTTTCATGCAACTATTACAACATTTATTTGAAATACTACAAATAAATAATTCTTCATCCGTTAATTCATCTTCAATTTTGGCAAATTGGCTTGGTTGTGAAAAGCTTGAAGATAATGCTTCAAACACATTTGAGAATTGTGTAATTCGGTTAGCGGTCAAATCTCTAATTTTACGTAGGTATTGTTGTTGATCTGTCGAGTGTTCCTCTGTACCAGGCACCAATTTCGCAAGTTGTTTTAAAAGAATCGAAGGTGTTAATAAAAATAATAGAATCGCAATGACAGATTCAATAATTGAAAAGATAATATCGGATTGTTTCTCTGCATAAAAGCTAATTAAACAAGTCCCGATTAACAGCCCTGCTGCTGCACCTAATCGCTTACCTTCTTTTAATAAGCCTCCAAGTAAGCCAGAGAAAGCTAATAAACTCATCTGATATAAACTTGATACGCTAGCTAGACTTAAGATCAAACCAGTTACAACGCCTACTGTACACCCAACCGTTCCTCCAGCTACAAATGCAAATAGCAATACAATGTATCTAGTTACAATATGCTGAATAGATAAATCTTGAATATACCAGTCAGTTGTCCCCGTCACAACCGAAGCTAGAAGAATAACTAAACATACGATTTCTTCAACACCTAATAGTTGCTTTCGTTTAGGAATCGCTAGCAGAGGTACACTTTGGAAAAAGATCATTGTTAGTATGAAGCTTAATCCCGCTTCAACTGAAGCCATTAAAACATCATACATTAAGACTTCCTGCTGGAATGCATAAGCAATTAATAAGTGACTCATAAACACTGATAAAAACACTTGAAATGGTACTAGACCTATATAGTGACGTTTAACTCTTGAAAAGAAAATATTGAGGATAAAAAATAGAATGACCGTGGCAAATGCATAGCTTACAGTTTCAATTGATACAGTTAATGAACCGATCATTAACGCAACAAATGCTACTCCTGTACGTTCGCGCTTCATCATGTAAACAGAGGCAAAAAAAGGTAATACGAACGGGAGAATATGCGATAGAATTAATGCTCGCCCTAGTAAAAATCCCGTGATAAAGATTAATAACCCCCAATCAAATAACGCTTTCTCTAATTTAGGTTTGATAGATTTAGAAGATTGCCGAAAAGCTGTTTGAAATCCATTAGTAGGGATCAAGCTTGCAGAAGTATTTGAAGACCCTCTTTGCAATTTCGTCATAATTCCACCTCATCCGATTTGGTTTATTAAACATATTTTAACTTCTCTACTTGAAGGAATATGTCAAAATGACAATGTTAAATAGAGGTTTTCTTCGACGGAAAAAGCATCTACGCGCAACTGTTTTACAAAATATGAGGAAAGCTTGCAGCATAATTTCTCTAATAGGGTAAAACAAGCGCAATTATTAAATTTTATGTCAATCGAAAAGTAGAATAAAGGGTATAGGTAAAGAGAAAGAAAACTTGCTGATTGGTGAGCATTAAAGCGAAAACAAGGGAATAGTTGCACTTAACCTTATTCCTAAATTGGCAACTAAGTGAGTTTTCTACATCGCTGCCGATTTATACTTTCTTAACGAATAAAAAAACGCCTAGCCTCTTTATAGAAACTAGACGTTTTTGTTAAAAGTATGACCCGTACGGGATTCGAACCCGTGTTACCGCCGTGAAAGGGCGGTGTCTTAACCACTTGACCAACGGGCCGTTAAAGGGAATGGTAGCGGCGGAGGGAGTCGAACCCACGACCTCACGGGTATGAACCGTACGCTCTAGCCAGCTGAGCTACACCGCCATTATCTTCAAACGACAATTTTTATATTATCATGGGACTAAATACCCGTCAACAGTTTTTTAAAATTTAATAATATTTTTTTACATACAAAAACGCACTCAGTTTAGAGTGCGTGTTCTATATAAGCATTTATGTCCCAACAAGGTAGTAAAATTAACCTCGACGAGCTCCGCGACCGCCACGTTTAGATTCTGTATTACGTTTTAAAGAAGCTAGGCGATCTTCACTGTCTTTTAAAAATTTACTCATTTTTTGATCAAATGTTTCTTTAACTGGACGTTGATCTGAACGGTTTTGGTTTTTACCACGGTTTCCTCCACCATTTCCTCCACCGTATGAAGGTCTGCTTGTGCGAGGTCTTTGCTCACGCTCTCCCTCTTTAACTGGTGGGCGTTCTTTCGCTTTTTTAATTGAAAGACCAATTTTACCGTCTTTTTCAACATTGATTACTTTTACTTCAACTTCATCGCCAACTTTTAAATGTTCGTTAATATCTTTAACATAGTTGTCAGCCACTTCACTAATGTGTACAAGTCCAGTTACTCCTTCTGGTAACTCTACGAAAGCACCAAAATTTGTAATTCCTGTAACTTTGCCACTTACTTTGCTGCCTACCTCAATTGACATAAAAAAAATGCTCCTCCTTAAAATGTTTAACTGGATTTACTATATTATATAAAATTATAAAAACAAGTGTCAATGAAACGATAATTACTTAATATTTGGAAAGACGATTTCTCCTTTTTTAGAAAAAAACAAATTTTTCCTAGCAAGTTCAATAATATATTGATCATCGTTCAACTGGTCAATCATTCGTTTTGAATCAGCTACTGTACCTTTTGTTTTCTTTAAATCAACTTTTGCTTGTTTTAATTGCTTTATTTTAGAAGAGTAGTCAAGCTGCTGTGATTGATAGTGAGCCTGTAATAAAAAGAATAGGGGGAATGCAAAAACACAAAATAATGAAACACGCATGATAAACTTTTTAAAGCTTCTTTTCTTAGGCGTGACGCTTTGTTCCTCAACCAAAACAATCGTTTGCTTATCCTGAACTTGTCTAGTTAAATCCAACTTTCTCGCATGCTCCACCTATTTCTTCCTCCTATCTAAAAGATCTTTTACTTTTTTAATAGTAGTAAGGAAGATATTCTTGAATTTTCCGAAAACTCCTTTAAATTGAATTAAATAGTTTTTGACTTGTTTTGGCACGAAAAACCAACATACTCTGCCGAAAAACAATAGAATTGATAGGACAACGTTGTAAAGTAAACGGATAAGTCGAATAAGGACACCATAAATAAATAAAATTAAAACGATAATAACTTGAATGATCCACTTAATTGGCTTAACAAGAAAAGTTACAATCAGCGTCACAACGATTCGATAGAGTCTAATGATTAGCTGAATAACAAATTCTAGTATTTTTTTATAAATTGATTGGATTAAACTTTGGTATGCAGCATAACCACACAATAAAGCCAATAATAAATAAAACCTTAACGCCCCTTCATTCACTAGGTACAATACGTAAAAAACTAGTAAAGCTTGAAATATCCAAAATAATATATCCGTCGCAAATACAATTAATCGGTTTCGAATCCCTCGATTTAAAAAACGATGGTATGTATCCAGTGCCATACCAAGATAGGCACCCATACCGACCATCGCTATCATTGAGTAGAACTGAACGTTTAGGCTCATTTAAATAGCTTGCTAAAGATTCCTTTAGCTTTCCCCGAATTGTACTCGTCAATATAACAAAGTTCATTTATTTTTCCTTTTATCGCTACATGACCTTTTTCTACATCGAGGTTTTTCATTTGTAAATTATGGCCTTTAATATGCAAAAAACCTAAAGCAGTTTCTAATAAAAACTCCTCACTGTCAAAGCTTTCTACCTGCTTTACTCCAGTAATTTCAAGATATCTTCTACTTTTTAACGAAAGATCTTGTTCGATTATTTGGTTTGTATTTTTCGCATTTAATTCATACGGGTTATTCATAATAGTCCCTCCATCTACATAAACTGTACCTATTTTGATAAATCGTTAATACAGTGTATTTGTACAAGTATATGAAGGGACAACATTTTTAGAACAAGCTATCTGATAGTTTTTCTTCGCTTATTATTGTATACATCGCATCTGCTTCTTCTTTTCGAACTGTTTCTTTAAGTAAATTAATCTTTGCCGTTACGATTTTTTGTCCAAAACGAATTTTTAATTCATCATTTACTTTGACTTCAGTAGATGCTTTTGCAACTGCACCATTTATCGTTATTCTTCCTTGATCAGCTACTTCTTTAGCAAGTGTACGGCGTTTAATAATTCTCGATACTTTTAAAAATTTATCAAGTCTCATATCTATTCTCCTCGATTCTCATTTATTAGAGATTATTCGAATTTTTTTGCTTCATTCCATATCTCATCCATTTCTTCTAGCGATACATCAGTAAATGTTTTATTTATTTCTTTCAGTCTTGATTCAATATATTGAAAACGTTTCGTAAACTTCATATTTGTTTTTAAGATTGCTTCCTCAGGATTTACATCAATAAAGCGAGCTAAATTAACAATACTAAATAATAAATCACCTAGTTCTGCCTCAATCTTAGGTTGTTCTTTTGATTGAATAGCCTCTAGTACCTCAGAAAGCTCTTCTCTCACTTTATCAACTACTGGTGAGATTTCCTTCCAATCAAACCCTACCTTAGCAGCTTTGCTTTGAAGCTTCTCTGCCTTTAATAGTCCTGAAAGTTCTTTCGGTATACCAGATAAAACAGATTCAATTACATGACCTTTTTCGGCTTGCTTTAATTCCTGCCAGTTTTTTACTACATCTTCTTCATCATTAACATGAACATTTGAAAACACATGTGGATGGCGATAAATTAGTTTGCTTACTAGCCCTTTAATGACATCTTGAATTGAGAAGTAGCCTTCATCTTCACCGATTTGAGCATGCAGCATTACTTGAAGTAATACATCTCCAAGCTCTTCGATTATATGATCATCATCTTCTTCATCAATCGCTTCTAGTAACTCATATGCCTCTTCTAATAAGTATTTCTTTAATGATTCATGAGTTTGTTTTTGGTCCCATGGACATCCATCAGGCCCTCTTAAAGTAGCAACTACAGAACGTAGTGTTTCAAATTGGTGATATAAATCTTCTTCATTCTTAACTGGTGGTACATATACACTCGTTAAATTGTTGATCGATGTATCGCGATCCAATTCAAACAATGGCACTCGATTTATTTGTTCATCTTTACTACCTGCCGCTGTCACAATTACGACTTCATAATCATCTGGTAGCTGCTCCATCAATTTTAATTTTGCATGTGATGCAGTCATTTGATCATAAACTTGGCAAATAATTAAATGTTGCCTAAATGTTATATATTCCTGTTCTAAATCAGTTGCATCAATAAACTGGAATCCTTCAATCGGATCAATTTTTAAACTAGTAAACATTGCATCCAAGAAGCTTTGTCCACCTTTAATCTCTAATTGAATGTCTCCTTTTTCTGCAAGTTCGATTAACAATTGAACCGTTTTTTCAGCAACTAGAGGATGTCCAGGTACTGCGTATGTAATAGATTCCAATTCAGATGCTTTTACTAACAAATGAACAATTTCTTGATATACATCTTCAAAACGATCGTGTTTTTCATAAATCTCATCAAATGATTGGAAAGTTAATCCTTCTTTTTGTAATTCTTCAATAACAGGGTGGTCTTTTGTTCGTAAATAAAGATTTTCAGTTTTTTGTAACACTTTATAAATTCCAAATGGAAGTTGATTAAGATCTCCCGCACCTAAACCTAAAACTGTAATCTTGTTCATTTTGCTCCTCCTGTTCGTTTAAGAGAGCCACTTTTGTAATTTTTCACTTTTAACGATTGAGCTTAGCTCTTCTACTGTAAACAACTTAATTTTAATTAAAACGATCGCAAATGCTATTGCTCCTATTAACGCAGATGTTAATGCTTCGACTAACATTCTTAAACGTAGTGGGTTAATAAACATTGCATATTTTTCAAAAACAAATTCGTATCCGTAAACACATCCATACATAATTGCCAGTGCAACTAACAATTTTATAATAAATTTGAAACCAAAGAATGTTACTCTCGATAATTTGTAGATATAAGCTAGATTCAAAATTGTTACGATTACTAAAGCAACTACTGTTGAATAAGCCGCCCCTTTAGAGCCTATTTGCTCCATTAAAATAACATTCCCGATAAACTTAACACACCCACCGGCAAATACATTTAACGCTGGTATTAAACTCTTTCCTAACCCTTGCGCAATTGAAGAAGTAGTAATTGATACACCAGCAAAAAAGATAGACATACATAGTACGGTAAGGACATCCGTGCCTAAATCATTTCGATAAAGCATTATATTTGTTGGGTGAATAATTGAAATTAAACCGATTGTCGCAGCCGCTCCAACGACAATACTTACTCTGATAGCACCTGATATTCGATTATTTATTGAATTGTGCTCTTTACGAACCAATTCACTAGATAGATAAGGAATTAGAGCAAGTGAAAACGATGAAGCAATGACCGATCCCAATTGAATTAGTGGAAATCCACGGTCATAAATACCCTTTACTAATTTTGCACCTTCAACGTGGTAACCGTATTGCACTAGTAATGGATAAAAAGAGATTGAGTCTATAAATTGAATAAATACAAGTACTAAACTACTTAAACTTAGTAAAATACCTTGATACAAAATCGTTTTTAATTCCAATCGATACGTTTTAAGCAAACTAAATGATGGAATTGTTAAACCAGAGCCACGGAAAGATACCCAATAAAAGAAATACAAGATTGCTGCTATACTCCCTAAAATTGAGCCTGAAACTGCTCCAGCACCAACAATATATAAATTGTCAGTCGTTTGCATTAAATAAAGTGATAGAACTAAAATCGTAATAACTCGAATCAATTGTTCAATAACTTGACTTACCGATGTTGGCCCCATATCACCTAGACCTTGATAATATCCACGAAATGCTGATGTAATTGGTACGAATAAGAAACCTATACTGACTACTCTTATTAACATTGCTAGATGTTCATCACGCATAAATTTAGCTATGCTGTTACTTCCTATGTACAACGTTAAGAAACATAATATACCAATGACTAACAACATCAAAAATGTTGCGTACACTAAATCTTTAGCACCTTTTTCATCTTTTTTAGCGTATCGTTCAGCTACGTAAGATGATAAAACTAATGGAAATCCATAAGTAGAAAAAGCTAAAGCAATTGCGTACACAGGATATACCTGTTGATAAATATAGTAACCTAAATCTCCCGCAATATTTTGATATGGAATTTTATAAAATGCGCTTAATACTTTTGATAATAAAGATGCTATTGTTATGAATAAAGCCCCTTGTAAGGCTGCTTTTTGCTTAGCTTTTTGCAAAAGGATAACAACTCCTTTAATAGACGGTTCACCCTTTAATGTATTACACTTTTAGGGTTTATGTAAAGAGTTGGCAAAAGAAAAACCACCCCTTTTCCATTTTTGGTAAGGAATGGTTCAATTTAAAAGCAATACTTAAGTAGATAAGGAACACAGGAACAATAAAAAAATAGGCCAGTAATTGTTCAAAACTTTTACCGGCCTAATTAATAATCTATTGCTCCATTTGTCTTGCTAAGAAGTTAGTTGCTGTATCAATTGCTTTCTTTTCGACTTCAGAAATTGTTTTGTCTTTCGAAAAGATAACCATTGCTCCAATTGGATCTCCACTAGCAATGACCGCTCCTACAGCGTAGGATTGATATTTTTCAATCACACTTTCAATAAATGAAGCTTCCCCAGGCTCGCTAACTACTTTTGAGTTGCGATCTGTCATCGTTTTTTCAATAATATCACCGATATTTTTGTTTAAGTATTCTTTTTTAGAAGCTCCTGCAACTGCTACCACTGAATCACGGTCACTGATTATGACAGTATGTCCAAGTGTATCATACAATGCATCGGCGTATTCTTTAGCAAAATCACTTAATTCACTAATCGGTGAATATTTCTTTAAAATGACTTCTCCATCTCGGTCTACAAATATTTCTAATGGATCACCTTCACGAATCCGTAAAGTTCTCCTAATTTCTTTCGGTATTACTACTCGACCTAAATCGTCAATACGACGAACAATTCCTGTTGCTTTCATACTTGTAAAGCGCCTCCTCACTTACTTGCATGTCTACGTTGATGAAAGATATCCGAGTGACAATGAGGTAAGGTCACCCTTAATTAATGATAGTATCCTTCACAACGAAAGTTCTATACAAAATAAGTGAGATTTTTTAACACCTTTACTAAAAATATAGTATTGTAAGCACTTTTTGGTAACATTTATTGCTATTTTAAAAAACTTTAGGGCTAAAAAAGATAATTGCTTCTGCAGGATTCTAGTTTTTGACGTGAGTGAAGCACCCTAAAATCCTGCTTTCCTTATTCCTGCCCTTAAGCATTCACACTTTCTTTTTTAACATTTTTCAATCCACTAATTAAACCTTCTAAAGTAGTTAACCAATCAGCTGGATTTTTTCCTTTTACGTCTAGCGTAATTTTTAATTTAGACCCTTCCATTCCTAGGCCGATCCCTCTACCGAATGAATTACATAATTGGAATAACTTCGCACCGTCGATATTCGCACTTGCTTTCTCAGAGAAATAAACACTCACTTCAGATTTAACTTGCTTAATCAGTTCAATCTTTTCTGCATTCGCTAAAAGCTTGATATGTGCAACTTGGCAGAGATAACCGACTTCTACTGGGAAATCTCCAAAGCGGTCCATTAATTCGTCTTGTAGATCATTTAATTCCTCAAACGTTTCAATACCTCTGAACTGTTTGTACATCTCAATTTTTTGCTTGCTATCTTGGATATACGTATCAGGTAAATATGCATCTACTTCAATATCTATTTCAATTGAAATTAAATCTTCTTTCTTAACACCTCTACGTTGCTCAATTGCATCTTTTAACATTTGCGAATATAAATCAAATCCGACAGAATCAATAAATCCATGCTGTTGTGCCCCAAGTAGGTTTCCTGCTCCACGTATCGAAAGATCTCGCATCGCAATTTTAAAACCTGAACCAAGCTCAGTAAATTCTTTAATTGCTTGTAATCTCTTTTCAGCTACTTCCGTTAATACTTTGTCTTGTTTATATGTGAAGTAAGAATATGCCACTCGATTTGAACGTCCAACACGTCCTCTCAATTGGTAGAGTGTCGATAGTCCCATACGATCCGCATCATACACAATTAATGTATTAACATTTGGAATGTCTACACCTGTTTCAATAATTGTTGTACTTACCAACACATCGTATTGACCATCTAAAAAGGCATACATTACTGATTCCAGTTCACCTTCATTCATTCGGCCATGAGCTACAGCTACTTTCGCATCTGGTACTAGCATTGAAATCTGTTCAGCCATTCGTTCAATATCTTCTACACGGTTATATAAGAAGTAGATTTGACCGTCACGTGCAAGCTCCCTTTCAATCGCTTCTCTTACTAATGCCGCATTATATTCAACTACATAAGTTTGGACCGGGAAACGGTTTTCTGGAGGCGTTTCAATTACTGATAAATCTCTTACCCCAAGCATAGACATATGTAATGTACGCGGAATTGGAGTAGCAGTTAATGTTAGAACGTCAATATTTGCTTTAAGCTGTTTAATTTTTTCTTTATGCGAAACGCCAAAACGCTGCTCTTCATCAATAATTAATAAGCCTAAATCTTTATACTGAATGTCTTTAGAAAGTAAACGATGCGTTCCAACAACTATATCAACTGAGCCTTCTTTTAAACCTTTCATTGTTTCTAGCTGCTGTTTACGTGAACGGAATCTGTTTAATAACCCAATATTTATTGGATGGTCCTGGAATCTTTCTCTCAATGTTTCAAAATGCTGCTGTGCTAGAATTGTAGTAGGCACTAGAAACGCAACTTGTTTTCCTTCAACAATTGCTTTAAAAGCAGCTCGAATCGCTACTTCAGTTTTTCCATATCCTACGTCACCACAAAGCAATCGGTCCATTGGACGTTCTCTTTCCATGTCTTTTTTAATTTCATTAATTGATCGTAACTGGTCATCCGTTTCTTGATAAGGAAATGAAGACTCGAATTCCTGTTGTTCTAAACCATCTGGTGAAAAAGCGTATCCTTTTGAAGCTTCGCGTTCAGCATAAAGTTTAATTAAATCATCAGCAATATCCTGTACAGATCCTTCAACCTTTTTCTTAACTTTTTTCCAGTCAGTTCCACCAAGCTTATAAATCTTCGGCTCTTTACCTTCAGATCCAACATATTTTTGTACTTGATCGATTTGCTCAATTGGTACAAATAATTTATCCTCACCATGGTATCGAATATGTAAATAGTCTTTATGAATGCCATTAATTTCTAATGTTTCAATCCCTAAAAATTTACCTATACCATGATTCACATGAACGACATAATCTCCAACTTTTAATTCAGAGTAATTTTTAATTCGTTCTGCATTTGATAATTTCGAATTAATACGCTTTTGCTTTTTAACCTTTTTTGTAAAAAGTTCACGTTCAGTTATTAGAACAAACTTTTCCAATGGTAGTTCAAAACCAGAAAGAAGATCGCCCTTCATGATGTAAACTTCACCATTTTTTATTTGTTCAAACGAAGAGACAATTTTCCCTTCCATTTTATAATCTGCTAAAATATTTTCTATTTTATATGTTCTTTCATCACTTTCACCTAGCATGACAATCGTATACTTATTTTTCTTCCAACGTTCCAACTCATTTTTTAACAGATTCATTTGACCATGGAATTCTTGCATTGATTTACACTGGATCGAAACAACCTGTTCTGGATGAGTGTGAGGAACTCTTCTAGGAAAAAGACTAGTATGAATTTGTTGGCGCTTTCTTGATTGTAGCAATTGGAAAAATTCGTGTGAAAAAGTTACCCCTTGCAAAGCATTTCCTTCTGCTAATAAAGATGTATACCACTCTGCTTCGTCTTTTTTCAGTTGTTCAACAATCTCATGAACCCTCGAAATCTCATCGATTACAACAATTGATTCTTTTGAAATATAATCTAGTAAACTAAATTGGTTTTCATAGATTAGGCCAAAATATTTATATATTTGATCAATTAATTGACCTTGTTTTAGTTGCTCAATGTCATAAGTTACTTTTTCAGCAAGTAATTCTTTTAACTGCTGATCCTTTATTTTTGATAGAGTTGTCTTAAAAGCTTGTTCAATTCGGTGTACGCCTATTTGTAAATCAGCCTTTGAAATAATCCTTTCAGTCGCTGGACCGATTTGGACTGTTTCATATTTCGTAATCGACCTTTGAGAATCAGGCGAAAATGAACGAATCGAATCAATTTCTGTGTCGAACAGTTCAATTCGAATAGGGTCTTCATATGTTAATGGGTAAATATCAAGAATCCCACCACGTACACTAAATTCACCTTTACTTTCGACCATTCCAACACGTTCATAGCCCATTTGAACAAACTTTGAAATCATATTCGGCAAGTCAATTTCTTCACCAATTTCAAAATTCAACTGATAGCTAGCCCATAGCTCAGGTGATGGCAAATAACCAATCAATCCTGATACTGGTGTAACAACGATTGTTGGTTTCTTCATCATTAGACTATTTAATGCAATTAATCTTTGTGATCTTAGCTCTGGACTTGATACAGCAATCTCTGAAGCAATTAATTCATTCGCAGGATATAAAAATACTTTTTCTTCCCCTACTACTGATTTTAAGTCTTCTGTTACTTTTTGAGCTTGAAGAAGATTATTCGTTACAATTAACTGTGTTTGTCCAGTTTCTTTAAAAACAGCGGCCGATAACAACGTTTTAGCAGACCCCGTTAAATTTGTAACTAATTGTTCTTTCAGTCCACTTTTTAATCCATTTATAATTTTTTTAATATCTTTATACTGGTTAAATTGTTCAATTAAACCAATCACGAAGTCGATCTCCCCTATCAGTCAATCTAAGCATAAAATTAAATCTTAGTTGAAGTTTATATTTATTTAGAAATTTAAACAGAAAAACGCCTCAGTTAAAAACCAAAGGCAATTTAATTTATGAAATTCTTATATTCATGGTAATGTGGAAACTCAGATAGGGTCATTTCACAATCCTCGCACACAATATAAAATACTTGATTAGGAGATTGAATAAAATTTACAAAATCACTTAATTCTTCTTCAAATGAATGACAATATGAAGATGAAATTTGTAACAATTGCTCTTTTTCAAATCTACCTATATGTTTACGGCAATACCGACACTGACATTCTAATAATTCCATTACTGCCTCCATACTTAAAAAATTCATATATACAGTATGGTTTGTACTAACTATACTTATTCAATATGGAAGCGTAAATTCCTGTTTTTTATTTTTTATTATATTGATTCATTACATCTACGAAAGAATGTTTTAAGAAGTATTCACATGCATCCGCTGCTCTTTTCACTCCATCTACTACTTCAGCAACTTCTTCTTCATAAAAATTTGATAGAACATGGTTAACTACACTCATTCCATTAGAAGGGCGATCGACACCAATACGGATTCGCTGGAATTCTTGCGTGCCTAAATGTTGAATAAGAGATTTAATGCCATTGTGACCACCAGCACTACCTTTTGTGCGTAAACGCAGCTTACCTGTTGGGATATCCATTTCATCATATAAAATAACTAAATCCTCTAATTCGACTCCAAAATAATCAACGAAAGGTCTTACACACTCTCCAGACAGATTCATATAGGTTAAAGGTTTTACTAAAAATACTTTCTCACCATTCACAATTCCAGATGCGTAAATACCATTAAATTTTTGTTGGTTTAATGAAAAGCCCCAACGGTGAGCTAATTCATCTATCGCAATAAACCCAATATTGTGTCTCGTTCTTTCGTATTCCCTACCTGGGTTACCTAAACCTACAAACATTTTCATTTCAATTTTCCCTCCATTCTAACCTCAGTTATATTACGAAAAGACGTAACCACTTCTGGTTACGCCCTCTTTTCATTTTAAAGTAAAGATGTAAATTTATTTAGATGATCAATCAAATAAAGTACTTACTGATTGTTCTTCGTATACACGAATAATTGCTTCACCTAATAAGCCTGCAACTGATAGCTCAACTAGCTTTTCAGTCTTTTTATCTTCAGTAAGACAAATTGAATTTGTAACAACTAATTCTTTAATACAAGAGTTTTCGATTCGATCAATTGCCGGTCCAGACAATACAGGATGCGTACAACATGCATAAACTTCTTTTGCACCGTGTTCTACTAATGCATTAGCAGCAAGAGTGATTGTACCCGCTGTATCAATAATATCATCAATTAAGATAGCCGTTTTGCCTTCAATATTACCGATAATATTCATAACTTCAGCAACATTTGGCTTTGGACGACGTTTATCAATAATTGCAATTGGAGCTTTAAGACGATCAGCCATTTTACGAGCTCTTGTTACTCCACCATGGTCAGGAGAAACAATTACGATATCTTCAAGCTGTTTTTTTCTAAAATAGTCAGAAAGGATAGGTACACCTAATAAGTGATCAATTGGAATATCAAAGAATCCTTGAATTTGTGGAGCATGTAAATCAAGTGTGATCACTCGAGTAGATCCAGCTGTTTCAAGAAGATTTGCAACTAATTTAGATGTAATTGGCTCACGTGAACGAGCTTTACGATCTTGACGAGCGTAACCGTAGTAAGGAATTACGATGTTAATTGTTTTTGCTGACGCACGTTTTAATGCATCAATCATAATTAATAATTCCATGATACTTTCATTTACTGGGAAGCTTGTAGATTGAATAATAAATACATCACATCCACGGATACTTTCCTCTATGTTAATTTGCACTTCTCCGTCACTAAAACGAGAAACCGAACATTTACCAAGCTCTACGCCAATGTGCTTTGCAATTTCTTCCGCTAATTTAGGATTCGAATTTAGAGTAAATACTTTTAAATGCTTGTCTGGATAATGATTAGGCATGTTTCGTGTACCCTCCGCTTTTTTTTCTTTTCTTTGTATCTATAATTAATTTTTATAGTAACCTTCTTTGTTCACTTGTCTTGCCCTTGCAATCGCTAGTGAGTCTTCTGGAACATCGTTTGTAATTGTTGAACCAGCTGCAATATATGAACCCTTTTTCACCGTAACAGGCGCAATTAAATTTGAATTACAACCAACGAATACATCGTCTTCAATGATTGTTTTAAATTTGTTTTTGCCATCATAATTAACAGTGATTGAGCCGCAACCAAGATTTACACCTTGACCAACCTCAGCATCACCAATATAGCTTAAATGAGAAGCTTTACTGCCGTTGCCGAAAGTAACTTTCTTAGTTTCAACAAAGTTACCGATTCTTACTTCATCACCTAAAGTTGATGCTGGACGAATATGTGCAAAAGGCCCAACAGTTGTTGAATGACCAATTTTACTTTCATGTACAACGGATTGTTTAATCGATGTCTCATTACCAATTTCACTATCAATAATTTCGGTATTTGGACCTATTGTACAATCTGAACCAATTATACTATTTCCGTATATCATTGTACCAGGGTAAATAATTGTATCAGAACCAATTACTGCATCTGCAGAGATATAAGTGCTTGCTGAATCAATAATCGTTACTCCGTTCAACATATGCTTTTTATTTATCGTTTTTCTCATTAATGATTCTGCAATAGATAATGCATAACGATCATTAACACCTAACGTTTCATCAAAATTAGATGTTTTATATGCAGCTACTACTTCATCTTTTTCTTTTAAAATCTCAATAACATCTGGTAAGTAATACTCACCTTGTGAATTATCGTTATTTACCTCATTTAACGCATCAAATAAAGCTTTATTATCGAAACAATATGTACCTGTGTTAATTTCTTGAATTGCAAGCTCTTCAGGATTTGCATCCTTATGCTCTACAATTTTAACAACAGAACCATTTTCGCCCCTAATTATTCTACCATAACCTGTTGAATCCTCAAGATGAGCTGTTAAAATGGTAGCTTTTGCCTGTAATCTTTCATGCTCTTTGAATAGAGCTTCAATCGTTTCTGGTGAAATTAATGGTGTATCACCACATATTACCAAAGTAGTTCCTTCTTTATCCTTTAAAAGTGGTGCTGCTTGAATGACAGCATGTGCAGTTCCTAATTGTTCAGCTTGTAAAGCATAATCACTATTTTCACCTAATTGTGTTTTGACTAATTCTGCTCCGTGACCAACAACAGTTACTATATTTTGTACGCCAACCGATTTCACATGATCTACTACATGTTGAACCATAGGCTTACCACAAACAGGATGAAGTACTTTATATAATTTTGATTTCATTCTAGTACCTTTTCCTGCAGCTAGAACAATCGCATACTTATTTGACATAGTCATCCCCCATCAATCTAAATACCTATATAAACTAGTTTAAAATGCTAATTTTAATATTTTTCCTCAAAATACATCCATTTTATTATACCATAAAAAAAGAACCCATTATACATTAACGGGTTCTTTTTAGTCATATTTTTAAGAAGCACCTGCTTCTTCAAAGTCTTCTTCTAACTCACCTACGCGGTGATATTCAGCTAATACAGAATCCTGTATTTTGCTTCGAGTTGAAGAGTTAATCGGATGAGCGATATCACGGAATTCTCCATCCGGAGTACGTTTGCTTGGCATCGCTACAAATAAACCGTTATTGCCATCGATTACACGAATATCGTGAACGACAAATTCATGATCTAAAGTAATTGATGCAATAGCTCTCATACGACCTTCCGTGTTTACGCGGCGTAGTCTTACGTCTGTCACTTCCATCTTGTTCACCACCTTTTTCATCTTTAACCATTACTAGTTAGTTTCAACAATTATCAAAAATTTCCTTCTTTTTGGAAAATTTTTTATGTAATTTATTCAATTTTTAAAATATATTTGTTAAAACAGAGGCCTCACCTAATTTATCGGAATTATTTATGTAAAATTTAGGAATTTATAAAAAAAAACCTGAAAAAAAGTTTCAGGTTTTTAAATCATTGCAATACATTCAATTTCTACTAGTACATCTTTAGGTAATTTCGCTACCTCTACACAGCTTCTTGCTGGTTTATGACCATTAAAGAATTCTTCATAAATACCATTAAAATCAACAAACATAGATAAATCTTGTAAAAACACAGTAGTTTTAACTACTTTTGACAAATCCGTACCCGCTTCTTCTAAAATTGCTTTCAGATTTGCAAATACTTGTTTTGTTTGTTCTTCAATACCACCCGGGACAATTGTTCCATCTACTGTTAACGGTATTTGTCCAGAAGTGTATAAAAGACCATTCGCAATTACCGCTTGTGAATATGGTCCAATTGCTTTTGGTGCATGATCAGTATGAATGATTTGCATATGTAATCTTTCCCTTCTTTATTAGCTGATTATATGTTTTCAGTTTTAATAAACGAATCATCTAGGAAATTACCTTTTTCAACTCGAATAAGTTGTTCTCTTTCATTTACCTCAGATAATTTGACAAGCGAAATATAATCTTCCACTAATCTTTCCTCAATATTTACCGCTTCAACTAATACACCAATACCTGCGACATTTGCCTGAAATTCCTTCAGTAAATTCTTCATACCGGTGATTGTACCGCCAGCTTTCATAAAGTCATCGATAATTAATACATTTGCCCCAGGCTCAATGCTTCTTTTTGTTAACGCCATCGTCTGTATACGTTTTGAAGAACCAGAAACATAATTAATACTTACAGTTGAACCTTCAGTAACTTTGTTATCTTGACGAACAATTACAACTGGAACATTCAAATAGTTTGCTACTGCATATGCTAATGGAATCCCTTTTGTTGCAATTGTCATAACAATATCTACTTTTTGATTTCCAAATATTGAAGCAAATATACGGCCAACACTATTTACATAGTTAGGGTTACTTAGTAGATCAGTCATATATAAGTATCCGCCTGGCAACACACGATCTGGTTTTTGAAGTAATTCACATAATTCTTCAATTAAAGTATTTACTTCTTGATTACTTATACTAGGTATATATTTTACACCACCTGCTGCTCCAGGCACAGTTAATAGCGTTCCAATTCCTTGCTGTTCGAACGTCTGCTTAATAATCCCTAAGTCTTCACTTACCGAAGATTTTGCAGATGCATATAAATCAGCAAAAAATGTTAATGATACTAACTGTTGCGGATGATGTAATAAATAATGTGTCATTCCCACAAGACGAGAGCTTCTTCTAATTTTCATGCAGCACCTCAAATCACGAATATTTTATAAAAATTTTATAATAATATTCGTTTTTAATCAAGTTTTTCCCTTTCGCCTAACATCCTAACAGCGTATACTTGATCACAGAAACCTTTTAGACCGTTGTAAACTCGATTCATTCTAGAATCGTGACGTACTAATCCGAATACCGTTGGACCACTTCCACTCATTAGTACAGCATCGGCACCAAAACGTTTCATTTGATCTTTAATCATTGCAACCTCAGGGTGTAATTGTAGCGTCACTGTTTCTAATACATTTCCTAAAGACGTACAAATTTCATTATAATTTTTGTTCGAAATTGCATTCACCATACGATCCACGTCTGGATGTTGTACATCGTTTAATTTAAGTTTTTGATAAACCGTTGCAGTTGAAACCCCTTGCGTTGGTTTCGCTAAAATAACCCAGCAAGGTGGAGGAGTATCAATATGTTCAATTTTTTCTCCACGGCCCGTTGCGATTGCCGTACCACCATAAACACAAAATGAAACATCCGAACCGATTTTCGAACCAATCTCTGCTAATTCATCCAATGAAAGATTTAAGTTCCAAAGTTTATTTAGACCTCTTAACACTGCGGCCGCATCTGAACTGCCTCCAGCTAATCCGGCAGCAACAGGGATATTTTTTGTAATAAAAATATGCGCTCCTAATTTAACTCCGAACATTTCTTTCAATAGCATTGCAGCTTGATATGCTAAATTGCGCTGATCGTCAGGCACATATCGATTATGTGATGTAACGACAATCTTGTCCTCTTGCATAAGCTCTAGCTCAATTCGATCAGCTAAATCAATAGTTGTCATAATCATTTTTACATCATGATATCCGTCATCTCTTTTTCCTACAACATCTAATGATAGATTAATTTTCGCAGGAGCCTTCACCATTAATTTCACTATTTTCACCTTCTTATGAACACTTACTTTTTTGCTATTGTATCATAATTAACTCATAAGAAAAATGTAACCCATTGAAAGGTGATTTATCTAGGTATAAATTCTTTAAAAAGATTCATAAAAACCGAAGCAAAATGCTTCGGTCTCATCGTGAAAATAAAGTCAAAAGAATATTTCTACTCTGATTCAAACAACTTTAGTGAGATGTACAGTTAACTAAAAGTTAATGAGCACATCAGGTATGATTTAGTCTATCGAAAGTAAACATTTTTAAGCAATCTGAAACCGAAGCAATATGCTTCGGTTTAGTCGAAGTGAAGATGATTTACTGTTGCTTATTTGATAACTGTAACTCAGCTAATTCGATTGCTCTTTTTACCATGTTGCCGGCATCCTTCGCTCGAATGCCTCCCCAGCCTTCTTTTTGTACAACGTCATAGAAACCAAGATCTTTTGCAAGTTCTTCTTTAAAGCTCTGTGACATTATGCCTTTTCTTTTTCCCAAAAAAAGCAACCTCCTTTTTCAGCTTCGACAATGTTAGTATGTGTAAAATGTAAAATTTCATGAATCCTTATAAAAAGAAAAGAGACAGTAGAAAAATTTCTACTGTCCGTTCGCCATTAGTCCACTTGTATGGTCATCACAGAAAAACAATTCAACTGTTTCTGTTAAAATATCTGCATAACTAAAAGATAAGCGTTCAAATGCGTTCTCTTCTTGATCTAATTGTACTACAAATATGGATGGATATGTTTCTGCTAATACACCGGAACGTTCCACAGTCTTTCTACGTCCGCTGTTTGCTTTCAATGTAAGTCTTTGTCCAACATGACTATCTAAAGTATCCTTTATTTCAGATAATTTTTTTGCCATTTGATCCCACCTCACTCAGACAAGTATACCATGTTATGTAAACTAAGTCAAAAAAACATAAAATTATACCAACGAGACTAGATACCTGTCAATATTTTTTTCTCACCAACATATTATTTGTGTAAATAAATTATTTTATGTATCAAAATAAAAAAAGATTTCCTACAAACGAATGCACTCGTTAATGTAGAAAACCTTCTTTATTACTCTTCAATTGATTGAAATGGTAGCCCAGTTCTTAAAATACCTTTTGTTTCTACTCCGCCTAATCCTTTTTCGCCAGTAATCGTATTTCGGACAACGTCATAAACATTCACTCGATCCATAAAAGACGTGAAGCTAATTTTCCCCACTACGTAAACAGGATCTAGCGCGTGTATATTGACTCTTGTTGGCGAACTTGCAAAGTTTGCGCCTGCTCTAATAATTGCTTCAAAGTGAGATTGACATGCTCCTGCAAAAATTACGAGGTGGTCTAAAGAGGGAACTTTTTTTCTAGCTTCTTTTACAGCATCAACAAAAAATCTTGAATGTCTGTATGCATCTAGATCAGTAACGACACCCTTTGCCTTCGTATATGCATCATGTCCAGTAATAACTAGTATATCAGGACGATAATGGTCGATATAATAGCCAATTTTTGCTGGCAATTCTGTTTCCTTACAATAGATTCCCTCAACAGGTACACCCATCTTATTGTACATCTCGATACACTTTTTTAAGTAAATTGGATCTCCATCAATGTGAAGAACTCGACCCGGCATTTGAAAAAGGTTCACATCTGTTCTAAACCCATTTGTAGCATGAAACTTCCTTTTTTCCTTTTGCTCAAGAGCTTCTTTTTTAAATAATTTATAGTTTTCTTCAATTTGAACAGATGACCTTTTGCCTTTCTCTCGATATTCTGATTCAATTATTACTCGCAGGTCGGACAAAGGCGCATCAGCAATTAAACGAAAATCGTCACCATATAAAATTGCAATGACTTCATCTCCGATTTGTTTTAGCTCCACTACTCGAAAAACTAAGTCATATTTATAAGATGATCGTTCTACAATATCTCCTACATTAATATTCACATGCCTTCCCCTCCAAAATGCTTAAGTACACACCACGAGTTTGCTATCCTTTTTTAGATTATGTATGGACAAAAAAAAGGGTGAAAAGAAGGTTTTGTGGCGTAGGGTTTAGAAATCAAAAAATAGTCATAAAAAAGAGGATCATAAACTATTGATTAGATTAGTTTAGAATCCTCTTTTTATTATTTTAATTGTTTATATAGACTATTACTTAATGTAGCAAATTCTTGAATTGATAAAGTTTCGCCACGTCTTGTTCCTTCAATTCCTGCTTCTAAAAGACACTCTTCTAGCTTTGATTTATCTTTTTTCAGTAGAGAAAAATTATTTAATAAATTATTATTCAATGTCTTTCTTCTTTGCGCAAAACTTGCTCTAACCACCTCAAAAAAGAATGACTCATCAATTACTTTCGCTGCAGGCTCTTCTCGTTTTATTAATTTTATGACAGCCGAATCAACATTTGGCTGAGGCATGAATACTGTTCTAGGTACAGTCATAACAGTTGAAGCATGCGTATAAAATTGAATTGCAATTGATAGTGAGCCATAATCCTTTGTTCCTGGTTTTGCGGAAATACGGTCAGCAACTTCTTTTTGCAGCATACAAACGATTCCTCGAATTGGTAATCCTTCTGTTAACAGTTTCATAATGATTGGAGTAGTTACATAATAAGGTAGGTTAGCAACTACCATAACATCCTTTTCATTAGGCAAATATTCATTAATTGCTTTTTCAACATCAGCCTTTAACACATCCTCATTTATGATCTGGATATTATCATAAGGTGAAAGTGTATCTTCTAAAATGGGAATTAATCGATTATCGATTTCGAAAGCTAATACTTTTTTAGCTCGTTTTGCAATTTGTTCAGTTAAAGCACCAATCCCCGGACCAATTTCAATTGCACAACTTTCTTCTGTTAAATCAGCATAACTTACGATATTTTCAAGTATATTTGTATCAATCAAGAAATTTTGACCATAGCTTTTTTTAAAGAAAAAATCGTACTTAGCTAAGATTTCTTTTGTACGACTAGGTGTTGCGATATCCTTCATTATTGTTCCTCCATTAAAACTTTTTTAACTGCTTCAGCAAATTCTTCTTTTGAAATTTGAAACATTTGCAGTCTTTTCTCTAATTGTTTTCCATTTGTATAGCCTATGTTAAGGATTTTTCCGAGTTTATCTCGTCTTTCACTTGATTTGGGATGACCAATAAACCCTGCATCTACCAAATCTTCTTTTGTAATATCAGATTCAACTTCAATGAATTCCTGCTTAACGTGAAGTAAAGCATTTCGAATCGCTTCTCTTGTAGCATGCTCGATCCCTAATCCTTTTTTTCCTGAACGAACTGCTTCTTCTTTTGGTAAGAATGCATGCTTACAACCAGGTACATTTTCTTTAATAATCGAGCGAATACGTTGGCCTGGATAGTCAGGATCTGTAAAAACGATTACTCCTCTTGTTTCTTGAGCATGTTTTATTAGTTTTAAAGTATCCTTATTAATAGCTGAACCACTAGTTTCTATTGTATCTGCATCTACAGCTCTTTTTATTGCCGCTGTATCATCCTTACCTTCGACGACAATGATTTCTTTAATTTTCATTTGTTCCTCCAACCAATTCAAGTATATGTAATCATACCATAAGGTTAATAAAACTTCATACTCTATTAAAAATAGTATAAAAAAAAGCAGAAGGACTTATCCTTCTACTTTTCGTATCTATACAATTTATTTTATTGATTAACTAAGAATTCGAATTTTTACAGTGCGTCTACCAAAATCAAAACAATCATCTTTTGTTGGCATTAATATATCAATTCTACGGCCCTTAATTGCCCCACCTGTATCACCAGCAATCGCAACACCGTATCCTTCAACCCATACTTTAGTTCCTAACGGAATAACTTTTGGGTCAACTGCAATCAGCTTTGTATTAGGGTTTTTACGTACGTTAATACCAAGTGCTGTAGTACCAGACATACCTGCATCATATGGCGAATATGCAGTTGCTTCAACATACATTTCTTTTACTTTACTATTTGCTTTTGGCGAACTAGATTTTACTAATGCACTAGAAGATGGTACAGATTTTGTTCCAACTGCAACCACGCGATCAATCGGATCCTTTAAAACAGTTTCATCAACCAGATTTTTTGAAACTACTTTACCATTCTCTTTAATCAATTCAAAGTTACGTTTCACAAGACCTTTTACACCTTCAGATATGACCGACGATTCACCTTTATACATAGAAGAATCTTCTTGTTGTCTTTCTTTAAAATCTACAGGCTCTTCCACCACATCGTTGACTTTTTCGACACGGATAACTCGAACTGTATCATTTAGTTTAACCATTTCTTTGGCAGCTGGTTCAACTCGGTCATATTCATTTAAAGTAATGTTCTGCTTTTCTAAAAAGTCAGCGACAGTAGTCGAAGTTGCAAATACTTTTTTAGAAACACCACCGTCATTTAAAACGATTGGAAATGCTTTTTCATAAGAAACCTTACCATTTTCCTCTAACGGTGTTGACGGAGCAGGCATAATAACATCATCAGGTTTAACATCGATGTGTTGATCATTTAATAATTCTTTTACCGTTTGAGCAGTAGTCATTACGACTTTTTCTTGCCCATCGATCGTAAGTTTTACAGGCTTTGCTAAATGAACCGTAATATCCATTTTGTCTGATATTTTTGTGTCAGCAGATGGATATAATTCGTCTTCATTTGTAATTTTTAAGTTTTGTTCTTTTAATAATTCAGCCACAGTATTTGCATGTGTTTGAATAACCTGTTCTTTCCCGTCTACCTCAAGAGTTACTTTTTCTTTAAGTCCCTCATATGCTCCTGTACCTACTGATCCAGTGAAAACTAAAGCTCCTGCAAGTTGTACTGCTAGTTTTTTACTACTCCCAAGTCTAGAAAGTAACCTATTCGCGTCTATCACGATTTTACTCCTCCTTTTTGCCTGAGAAAAAAGATTGACTAGCTCCAAACCTATTAACTAGTGCTTCTACTCTACTGAATGTATGTTTACTAGATTTAGAAGTAGAAGAGTTTTCTTTCGACAAATTCTTCAACTCTTCATACATGAACTGTGACGAATAAGATCTATTCGTACTAGTTCATAAGATCATTTGTTAATTTGAAAAACTTTACACGCATTTTCAAAAGTTCGTTTTTGAACTTCTTCAACTGATATGTTTTTTAAACGTGCAATTTCTTCAGCAACAAGTGATACATAGCTAGGTTCATTTCTTTTTCCTCTAAACGGATGTGGGGTTAAGTATGGACAATCCGTTTCGATTAATAGATTTTCTAACGGTATTTCTGTCGCTACTTCTTTTGGTTTTTTTGCATTTTTAAATGTAACCGGGCCTCCTAATGAAATATAGAAGTTCATTTTGATACATTCTTTTGCAGTTTCCACACTTCCGCCGAAGCAGTGCATTATACCGCCTACTTCATTTGCTTTTTCTTCTTTTAATATTTTTACAATGTCTTCAGTTGCGTCTCGATTGTGAATAACAATCGGTAATCCGCATTCTTTAGCTAATTGAATTTGTTTACGAAAAACTTCTTGTTGGATTTCCTTTGGAGACTTATCCCAGTAATAATCTAATCCTGTTTCTCCGATAGCTACTACTTTAGGATGTTTAGATAACTCCTTGATCCATTTAAAATCTTCTTCAGTTGCGTCAATTGCATCAACAGGATGCCATCCAATAGCTGCGTAAAGAAAATCATATTCCTCAATTAATTCCATTGCTTTCGTAATTGTTGGTCGATCAAAGCCAACAACTACTTGATGAACAACTCCTGCTTCAAGAGATCTTTGTATTACTTCTTCAAGGTCTTCCTTGTATTGATCTGCATTTAAATGTACATGTGTATCGAAAAGCATTTTTATTTCTCCTTTGCTCATCTGAGATTTAGTCTAGCATACCGTAAAATTTCTTACCTAACGGGCAGATAACAATTCCGTTACAAATAGAAATGGTCAAATTTAAGTGATTTCTAATAAATTTTTAAAAGACTTTTAAGTTAATCCCAAGTAAAATCAAGACTTTTTACATACGTGTTACAAAATTAGACATTTTTTTAAATTTTACTATTGTAATCTACCTGTAATATTTTCTTCATATAATGACATTTTCTAACAATACCTTGTAAACAACCATCATAAACCAACAAATTATTATAATATTTGTGATTTCTCTGATATTTTTACAATTTTCTGCATGTTACAACAATTATTTTAGAAAAACAAACAGAAAAAGAAAAGTATTTCATGTATAGTTTTACACGAAATACTTTTCTTAGTAACACTATTTAATAATCGTACCGTTTGGTAACGATTGATCAATTGTTGCTAATGATAACTTACCATCTATACTTCCAGCAAGGATCATTCCTTCAGATAACTCTCCTCTAAGTTTAACAGGCTTTAAATTCGTTACGCAAATTACTTTTCTACCTATTAATTCTTCTGGTTGATAGTGTTCAGCTATACCTGAAACAACTTGTCTTGATTCATTTCCTAAATCTAACTGAAGCTTAAGCAATTTTTTTGCACCTTTTACAGCACCTGCTTCTTTTACTTCAGCTACCTTAAGTTGTACTTTAAAGAAATCGTCAATTGTGATTTCAGGAATTGTCTCTTCCACTTTTTCTTCTTCAACAGGTTTAACAGTACCTTGCATCTGTTCTTTAATGTAAGCAACTTCAACCTCAGTCTCTAAACGCGGGAAAATCGGTTCACCTTTTTGTACTTTAGTGTTTTCCTTGATTGCTCCAAATACATTTAGACTATCCCAAGTTAGAATTGTTTCATCGTTTAATCCTAGTTGAGAGAATATTTTTGAAGGAGTCATTGTTAAAAATGGTTTTAACAATATCCCTACTTGTCGTAATGATTCTGCTAAATGCGCCATAACTGAAGCTAATTCTTCAACTCGGCTTTCATCTTTAGCAAGTACCCATGGTTGTGTTTCATCAATATATTTATTTGTACGACTTACAAACTGCCAAATATTCGTTAGTGCAACTGAGAATTCCATGTTTTCCATTGCAGCTTCTACAGTATCTTTCGTGTTTTTAGCCATTTGTTGTAGGCTTTCATCGAATTCGGTTACTGTGCCTTTAATTGCAGGAATATTTCCATCAAAATATTTTTCAATCATAGCAATTGTTCGATTTAATAAGTTTCCAAGGTCATTTGCTAAATCAAAATTAATTCTGTCTACAAAGCCTTCTGGTGTAAAAATTCCGTCTGAACCAAATGGAACTTCACGTAGTAAATAATATCTAAGAGCATCTAAACCATATCGATCGATTAATACAACAGGGTCTACTACATTTCCTTTTGACTTACTCATTTTTCCGTCTTTCATCAGTAACCAGCCATGAGCAAATACTTTTTTCGGTAATGGTAAATCTAATGCCATTAACATAATTGGCCAATAAATTGTATGGAAACGAACGATTTCTTTCCCAACTAAATGAACATTAGCTGGCCAATATTTTTTATATAATTCTTCATTCTCAGACCCGTATCCTAAGGCAGTTATGTAATTTGATAAAGCATCAATCCAAACGTAAATAACGTGCTTTGCATTACCTGGAACTTTTACACCCCAGTCAAATGAAGTACGTGATACAGCTAGATCTTCTAAGCCTGGTTTAATAAAGTTATTTATCATTTCATTTTTTCTTGATTCTGGTTGAATAAACTCTGGGTTTTCTTCATAGTACTCCAGTAATCGGTCAGCATATTTACTCATTTTAAAGAAATAAGACTCTTCTTTAACTAATTCAACTGGATGTCCACTATCAGGACTTTTACCACCAATAATTTTACCTTCTTCATTATAAATAGGATCAACTATTTGAGTCTCAGTATAGTAAGTCTCATCTGGAACTGAATACCATCCTTCGTACTCATCTAAATAAATATCGCCTTGATCAAGTAATTGTTTAAAAATCTTTTCTACAATTACTTTATGTCTGTTTTCAGTTGTACGGATAAAATCATCATAAGATATATCTAATTTCTTCCAAAGGTCTTTAATTCCAACTACGATATCATCTAAATATTTTTGAGGTGATACATTTAGCTCTTCAGCTTTTCGTTGAATTTTTTGACCATGTTCATCTGTTCCTGTTAAATAAAAAACATCAAATCCTTGAAGTCTTTTATACCTAGCCATCGCATCTCCAGCTACTGTCGTATAAGCATGGCCTATATGTAATTTTCCGCTCGGATAATATATTGGGGTTGTGATATAAAAAGTTTTATTACTCATTACCGGAACTCCTCCTTTAATAAATTCTAAATATTGACACTAAATTATTCGCATGATTTTGCTTTTCATTATAAAATGAAAAATGAGTTATCTGCATATTCCATCTTTTTACTACAAAATCATACTTATTTTATAAGTTAAATTTTACACAATAGTAACATCTATTTCTATTATTTCTCTTAAATATACATATATTTTCTGATCTATTAACCCATTTAGTCATTATGAGCATTCTGTAGCTCTATTACTAGACCTACAGATGATCTATTTTAATAAATATTTATATAGGAGGACTAATTATGAAATCTACGGGAATTGTCCGAAAGGTAGACGAGCTTGGCCGTGTAGTAATCCCAATTGAACTTCGAAGAACACTTAACATCACAGAAAGAGACACACTTGAAATATTTGTTCAAGATGATCGAATTATCCTAAAAAAATATGAACCAAATATGACTTGTATGATGACTGGAGAGATATCTAAAAATAATCTTGAAGTTGCTGATGGTAAAATTGTTTTAAGTAAAAAAGGAGCAGAACTTTTAAAATTTGAAATTGAACAATTTATAACTGATAATAATTAAATTGAAGAGGCTGCCTAATTTAGTTGCATTCTCTTAGTAAATTAATCAGTAAAAATGAAAGAGAATTTCATATAAATCAGACAGCCTTACTTCATTTTACTATATAATTGACCATTTCCCTCGGCTAAGTTTAAATAAACCGAATCCATAGCTCGTCTCATTTGATTTCCGAGTTCATATTTCTCATTCTGCGGAAACATAATAGTAAGTTTATAAATTTGATTACAAAGCATTCTAATTCTCTTAGCAACTTTTAACTCCCTAAAATAATTAATACCTCTCATATCACACCTCATCAACTTATTTTTCATTCTAACTAGAATATCAAATAAATATTAGAAAGTATCAAACATATTAAAAATTGATTATGAGAAAAAAGGTCACTTTTTTTCTTCTTTTTTACTTTCCTGCTCTCCCTGCTCTCCTTGCTCTTTTAATTTCTCTTCTTAAATACAAAAAATAAAAGGGCATTGCATCTCTGCAAAACCCTTTCCTTTATCCTGCTTTTAATATAGCGGTGACAGGACTTGAACCTGCACATCCGTGAAGATACCTGATTTTGAGTCAGGCGTGTCTGCCATTCCACCACCCCGGCAGAAGAAAATTAAAAGGCGGTAACCGGATTTGAACCGATGATAAAGGTTTTGCAGACCTCTGCCTTACCACTTGGCTATACCGCCATAATTTGGAGCGGAAGACGGGGCTCGAACCCGCGACCCCAACCTTGGCAAGGTTGTATTCTACCGCTGAACTACTTCCGCATAATGGCTGGGCTACCTGGATTCGAACCAGGGCATGACGGAATCAAAATCCGTTGCCTTACCGCTTGGCTATAGCCCAAAAATTTAAAGAACTTAAATTATTCTATTCAATTTATTACTAAATATATTACCTTAGATTATATCAATTACAATAATTTTATATGGGGCGACCGATGGGAATCGAACCCACGAGTGTCGGAACCACAATCCGATGCGTTAACCACTTCGCCACGACCGCCATTATTTAATTATTTGGCAGGGGCAGTAGGAATCGAACCCACACCAAAGGTTTTGGAGACCTCTATTCTACCGTTAAACTATGCCCCTATAAGATAAATGGTGGAGGGGGACGGATTCGAACCGCCGAACCCACAGGGAGCGGATTTACAGTCCGCCGCGTTTAGCCACTTCGCTACCCCTCCGGTTAAAGAGTGCCGACTAGAGGACTTGAACCCCCAACCTACTGATTACAAGTCAGTTGCTCTACCAATTGAGCTAAGTCGGCTTAATACTATTTATTTAAGATGGTGGCTCGGGACGGAATCGAACCGCCGACACGAGGATTTTCAGTCCTCTGCTCTACCGACTGAGCTACCGAGCCATCTTAAATGGCGGTCCCGACCGGGATCGAACCGGCGATCTCCTGCGTGACAGGCAGGCATGTTAACCGCTACACCACGGGACCATTTGGTTGCGGGGACAGGATTTGAACCTGCGACCTTCGGGTTATGAGCCCGACGAGCTACCAGACTGCTCCACCCCGCGATAATAAGAAATGATTTAATTAAATGGTGGAGGATGACGGGCTCGAACCGCCGACCCCCTGCTTGTAAGGCAGGTGCTCTCCCAGCTGAGCTAATCCTCCATGATAAAATGGTGACCCGTACGGGACTCGAACCCGTGTTACCGCCGTGAAAGGGCGGTGTCTTAACCGCTTGACCAACGGGCCATTATATGATGTCCAAATAATATGTGGCGGAGAGCAAGGGATTTGAACCCTTGAGACAGGGTTACCCGCCTACACGATTTCCAATCGTGCTCCTTCGGCCACTCGGACAGCTCTCCAAAATGGCTCCGCAGGTAGGGTTCGAACCTACGACCACTCGGTTAACAGCCGAGTGCTCTACCACTGAGCTACTGCGGAATAATTAAGAACCAAGCGACGTTCTACTCTCACAGGGGGAAACCCCCAACTACCATCGACGCTGAAGAGCTTAACTGCCGTGTTCGGTATGGGAACGGGTGTGACCTCTTCGCTATCATCACTTGATTCAATTTCCTTGGGACATTAACTATTATATCAAAATATCTATTAAAGTCAATAACTTTTTTTGATATTTTTTCATAAAAATTGTACCCTCAAAACTAGATAATGTCATTATCAAACTTGTTAGTTAAGTCCTCGACCGATTAGTATCAGTCAGCTCCACGTGTCACCACGCTTCCACCTCTGACCTATCAACCTGATCGTCTCTCAGGGGTCTTACTAGCTTAACGCTATGGGAAATCTCATCTTGAGGGGGGCTTCATGCTTAGATGCTTTCAGCACTTATCCCTTCCACACATAGCTACCCAGCCATGCTCTTGGCAGAACAACTGGTACACCAGCGGTGTGTCCATCCCGGTCCTCTCGTACTAAGGACAG
>NZ_NCTA01000020.1 GCF_002156865.1 Gottfriedia luciferensis
GCCTGCGGGGTCTCAGCCTTTCCGCATCTCCCATAGGAGTCGAGCATTCTTCCGTTCCAATCAACTTATTGTTCAATAAAAGTATTCATAAAAATGGTATAAATATTCTTTACCTATAAAAATGATTAATCAGTTTAAACGACAAATTCAAAAAAGCATCGTCTTTTAAGATTTGAATTCATTTTTAAAAATTAGTATTTAATATTTTAACTAATGAAAAAGATCTAATAGTGATTTGAGTTTGATGGTGTTATAAATATTGCTCAGTACAGATTAACATTTCTCTTCATTAATCGATTATCAAACATACTAACTTTATTTCCTTTTTCATATTGTCTGATATATATTTCAACACTCTTAAAAAAAAGAATTCGAATTGAATTCGTTTTTAATTTGCCATTTTCAATAATCACTTCCAAATCGTCATATATTTTTTCCGGTACTTCAGATCTTCTTCTGTTTCGATTAATTCCAAAGCCTTTTGTTTAATTTCTTCATTCTTAAATGCATCATACAAATTTCTCATGCATTGAATAATATCATATCGTATTAATGTATAGTTTTTTTCTTCTCTACAATTTAAGAAACGATTTACAAGATGTTCAATCACAATCGCTCTTTGTTCAGGACCAGCTAATCCGACTCTCCATATTGACTGTAGAGTGTGCCTTGCAGTAACAAATTTTGGATCATAAGTAACTTTCCATATTTCAGAAAAATCATTTAGCATTCTTTTTTCAGGGTCACTAATCGCTAAATTTGATAAGAACTGTGCGGCCCTTGCTCTTTTATGATTACCTTTATGAGTTAGATCCGATTTTAATCGATCCCATACTTCATACGACCAATCCACTTTTTCTTTCGTAACCGAAATAATATAGTTAAACGCTTCATATTGTAAATTTTTATCTTTTGCTTCTAGATTATCAAAATAAATTTGAACTTTATTATCCATCTCACTACCTCTTTAAAATAGTAAATTGATCTTATTCCTCGATGATATCTTTCCCAAGCATTTCATTGCAATGAATAAAATTTTTTCCTTAGCTCTATTCATTATTTTTACTGATTTTCCACATACTAATCTACATATTTAAAGTTTTTTATTTGAAATGGAGCATATTTCCATTATCTAAGTAATCTTTAAGCCTATCATTTGGACTTATAGAGTCTTGCGCAAACGAGTTATAGCATTTGATTAACATATAAAATTCAATTAAACGTTTGTTTAATTTTCACTTACTTACATAAATTTAAATGGAGGAAATACGATCAATTAATTAATCAATGATCGCTATCAATTTCTTTTTAGAATGCTCTGTTTATGTTAATTGTTGATTTTTTACAAAAAACATATTTGAAAAAGATTTTATACAATTTAAAGACATTGATTGGAGTGGAAGGTGGGATAAATAAAAAGCAGGAAGAGCAGGCAGGCAGGGAAAGAAGAGGAAAACAAATTGAAATGAATACTGAAAGGAAATTAATTAAATTCTCTAAAGTCTTTTAATCTCTTTTCCTTTCTCTTTGATCCTGCCTAAAAAAATACCACTGGTGCATATCTTTCTATCACCAATGGCATTTATAATTATTTTTAAGATTTAACAGTTTCTACATTTGCCTCTTCAAAAGGCCAAGATGGAAGCATTTTTCTTAAAACTTTATCTTCTCTATAACCAAGATCATATTCAGCCTGCATAATTGTATGAACTTCTCGTGTTCCTTCATAAATTACCGGTGCTTTTGAGTTTCTTAAATAACGCTCTACCGGGAACTCATTAGAGAATCCATATGCACCATGGATTTGAACGGCATCATTCGCTGCTTCATTTGCCGCATTACAAGAAATCCATTTTGCAAGTGAAGTTTCTCTAGTATTGCGTTTCCCATTATTTTTTAACCAACCAGCCTTATAGACTAATAAACGAGAAATTTCAAGATTTGAAGACATTTTAGCAATCATTTGTTGAACTAATTGGTGTTTACCGATTTCTTTACCGAATGTTTTTCGCTCATGACAGTATTTTACACTCGCTTCAAGTGATGCTTGGATTAAACCACAAGCACCAGCCGCAACTGTAAATCGTCCATTATCTAAAGCTGACATTGCAATTTTAAATCCTTCACCTTCAAAGCCTAATAGATTTTCAGCAGGCACTCTCACATCGTCTAAAAATACTTCTCCAGTATTCCCTGCTCTAATTCCCATTTTCCCTTTAATTGCTTTTGTAGAAACTCCTTCAAAATTACGTTCTACAATAAAGCAGGAAATTCCATGATGCTTTAATTCATGATTTGTCTTAGCAAAAATTAAGAAATGATCCGCTACATCACACAAAGAAATCCATGTTTTTGAACCGTTTAAAATATAACTATCGCCGTCTTTTACAGCTGTTGTCGCCATCGCTACTACATCAGAACCAGCATTCGGTTCCGTTAACCCAAATGCACCAATTTTCTTTCCTTCAGCCTGAGGTACTAAATACTTTTGCTTTTGCTCCTCTGTGCCCCATTGTAACAACGTCATACTATTTAAGCCTGTATGTACAGAAACTGCAGTACGAAAAGCTGTATCGCCACGCTCTAACTCTTCGCATACAATTGCTAATGTATTGTAATCCATTCCTACTCCACCGTATTGTTCAGGAATACAAACGCCCATTAATTGTAGCTCAGCAAGTCGCTTTAAAATATTTGCTTCAAAATGACCTTTTTCGTCCCATTCTTTAATAAAAGGGATAATCTCTCGATCTACAAAAGCCCTTACTACTTTCCTTACACTAATTTGTTCCTCAGTTAATGAAAAATCCATTCTTAATTCCTCCTCAAATCGTTTTATTTAATTTCATTTCTTCAATTTCAATTCGGGAATAACCAAGTTTGCTCATAACTTCTTCAGTATGTTCACCATGTAATGGCGGATGTCTCAATACTTCGATTGGTGTTTTTGATAATTTTAGTGGCGATCCAACAAGCTTTAGATCTTTTATAAGTGGATGTTTTACATCTAACACCATATCCCTCGATTTAGCTTGTTCGGACTGTAAAGCTTCACTCACATTATAGATTGGACCATTAGGGATTCCATGTTGATCTAATCGTTCTTTCCATTCATTTTTACTTTTCATTTTTAACTTATTTTGGATTAATTGCTCGATTTGTTTTCTATACTGTAGACGACTTGTATTCGTCTTGTATTTTTCATCTAATAAAGTTGGTTCTTCAATTAATTGAGCAAATCTCTTAAATTGTTCATCGTTACCAACCGCGATAACTAGCTCCCCGTCGCTTGTAGAAAAGACTTGGTAAGGAACTATATTCGGATGATAATTTCCCATTCGTTCAGGAATCATTCCACTACATAAATAATTACTAGCTACATTTACCAAAGCTGCTAATTGGGAGTCAAATAGAGAAATATCAACTTCTTGACACTCTCCAGTACGATTTCGATGCTGTAATGAAGCAAGAATTCCGATACACGTAAATAACCCTGTTAAAACGTCTGATATAGCAACTCCAACTTTTGTTGGCTCTGCCTCCTTCTCTCCAGTAATGCTCATTAAGCCTGACATCGCTTGAATGATATAATCATACCCTGGGAGACTTGAATTAGGTCCTTGACTACCAAATCCGCTAATTGAAGCTAGAATAATATCTTCTTTTATCGCTTTCATTTCCTCATATGAAAAGCCTAATTTTGCTAATGTTCCAGGTTTAAAATTTTGTACGACTACATCTGCATCTGAAATTAGCTTCCTTAAGATTTCCTTACCTTGTTCGCTTTTCAAGTTTAAGGTAATGCCTTGTTTATTACGATTTGCACACAAATAATAAGCGCTTTCATCTTCAACGAAAGGTGGCCCCCAACCTCTTGTTTCATCGCCATTATTTATACTTTCTATCTTTATTACCTCAGCCCCTAAATCCCCAAGGATCATTGTACAAAAGGGACCGGCTAGCACTCTGGTTAAATCAATGATTTTTACTCCATGTAATGCTCCCGGCAACTTATTCACCTCTATTAATCTAGTTAATAAGCCAGAAAAACGATCAAGTTTAACTGGCTTACAATTGCGCTTTTTATAAACAGTAGTTTTATTAGATTTCTATTCCAATTGAAATATATTTAACTTCTAAAAATTCTTCAATTCCGTAGTGGCCGCCTTCTCTTCCTAGACCGCTTTCTTTATATCCACCAAATGGAACTTGTACAGCTGATGGTAAAGCATCATTTAAACCAATAATTCCATATTCAAGTGCCTCAGTAATACGGAATGAACGACTTAAGTTTTCCGTATACACGTATGCAGCTAGACCATAATTTGAATTATTCGCTCTCTCGATTACTTCCGCTTCCGTTTTAAATGTAGCAATCGGAGCTAGTGGTCCAAATATTTCTTCCTTCATACAAGCCATTTCATCAGTAATTCCAGTTAAAATAGTTGGTGCATAATAGTAACCTGTTTCATCAGATGGCTTATTGCCACTAAATACTACTTTCCCACCGTTTTTTGTAGCATCTTCAACTAATGATTTCACTTTCTCTAGAGCAGAATTGTCAATTAGCGGGCCAACATCAATCCCTTCTTCTAGACCATTACCCACTTTTAACTTTTCTAGTTCTTTTGTAAATAACTCAGTAAATTGTTCTGCAACGCTTTCTTGTACATAAATACGATTCGTACAAATACAAGTTTGCCCAGCATTTCGGAATTTTGACTGAACTAAACCAACCGCTGCTTTTGATAAATCTGCATCGTCCATGACAATAAAAGGTGCATTTCCACCAAGCTCAAGAGATACTTTTTTAACATTCTCCGCTGCGTTTCTCATAAGCGTTTTACCAACTTCAGTTGAACCAGTAAATGTAATTTTTGTAACCCTTGGATCATTTAGCCAAACATCACCGATTTCTGACGATTTACCAGTGACAACATTAATTACACCTTTTGGAATTCCAGCTTCATGTGCGAGTTCTGCTAGTTTCAATGCTGTTAGTGGTGTTTGTGTTGCTGGTTTAATAACTGTTGTACATCCAGCTGCAAGAGCAGGAGCTACTTTTCGAGTAATCATAGCTGCTGGAAAATTCCAAGGAGTAATTGCTGCTACTACACCAACAGGCTCTTTTCTAACAAGAATTCGCTTATTGGGCTGAGACGCAGGAATTGTTTCTCCGTAAATTCGTTTACCTTCTTCAGCATACCAAGAGATAAATCCATTCGCATAAACAGTCTCACCAAGCGCTTCTTTTAAAGGCTTACCTTGTTCGATTGTCATTAATCTAGCGATTTCCTCTTTATTTTCATCAATTAGTCGGTACCAATTCATTAATAAATGATATCTTTCTTCCGCTGTCTTTTTTGACCAAGTTTTAAAAGCTGTATGAGCAGCATCAACTGCTAACTTAGCTTCGTATGTGCCACCTGTCGGAATTGCTCCTACTACCAATCCAGTTGCAGGATTTGTAACCTTTGTAAAATATTCATGATCAATACCAACCCAAGCTCCATCTATATACATTGGGTAGATTTCATATTTTTCTTTAATTTGGCTCATGAGTTTACCTCCAATTGAAATTCCGGTACCAATACAGCTTCAATTGACTCTCTTAAAATATCTAATCCTTCTTCAAGCTGCTCATTTGTAATTGTTAGCGGCATTAAAAGACGAATGACATTTCCAAATATTCCCGCGCTTAGTAACATTAATCCCCTATTGTTAGCTTCTTTAACGATTTTACCAACCGTTACTTTGTCAGGTGTTTTGTCCTTTTTATTCGTGACAATCTCCATTGCACACATTGCACCAATTCCGCGAATGTCTCCGATTTGTTCAAATCGACTAGCCCATTGGTTCATTTTTTCGTTCACTTTTTCTCCAATTTCAATCGCTCGATTATTTAATCCTTCTTCTTCAATAATATCTAGTACTGCTAAAGCCGCTTTACATCCCAGCGGACTTCCAGAGTATGTTCCACCTAATTCACCAATATCAGAAGCTTCCATTATTTCTTTTCTTCCGATAACGCCACTAATTGGTACCCCAGCGCCCATAGATTTTGAAATAGTAATTAAATCAGGCTCAATGCCAAAATGTTCAATTGCAAAATATTTACCAGTTCTAGCAAAACCAGTTTGGATTTCATCTGCAACAAATAAAATTCCATATTTCGTACAGATTTCTCTAACCTTTTTAACAAACTCAATATCTGGAACAATAAAGCCACCTTCACCTTGGATTGGTTCCATTACAACAGCAGCAATTGTTTCTGGTGCAACTTCTGCTATTAGGAACTGCTCAAACTGTTCAATGATGAATTTGCTATATTCTTGTTCGTTCATTTGATCAGGACGTCGATACGTATAAGGATATGGTGCTTTGTACACTTCAGGAGCAAAAGGTCCAAATCCGTATTTATAAGGCTTAACCTTACTTGTCATCGTCATTGTCATTAATGTTCGACCATGGAATCCTCTAGTAAAAGAAATGATTCCTTGACGCTTTGTATATTTACGTGCAATTTTAACAGCATTTTCAACAGCTTCAGCACCGCTATTAAAAAATGCTACTTGTTTATCAAAACTTCCAGGCGAAACCTCAGCTAATCTCTCTGCAAGTTGAATATATGATTCATACATCATGACATTAAATCCCGTATGAATATAATCGCCTACTTGGCTTTGAAGTGCTCTAACAACTTTAGGATGCGAATGTCCAACATTCAGCGTTCCAATCGCTCCTGCAAAGTCAATAAATGTATTTCCATCAATATCTTCAACAAGTGCACCATTTGCTCTTTTTACAAAAGCTTCACTATTATTGCTAATTCCTTTTGGAACGATTTTATTTCTTCGTGCAAGTAATTCTTGAGATTTTGGTCCTGGAATTGTCGTTTTGAGATTCACAAATTTACGATCTGCCATTATTACACCATCCTATCTAGAATAATTAACGTATTTGATCATTTTTTGACTGTAATCAAAGTATGTCATGCTTATAAATGGCATGACATACTCAAATTTGAAACAAAGTCATATGCATCTGATTTCAGGCTGATTAAAAATACTTATCTCACGAGGAGTGGAGTTACCTAAAACGGTAATCAGCACCGCCCATCCAACAAAGAAAGGATCTGCCTGAGCACATTATGTGCAAAAAAATCATTGATGCTAATGAACAGATTAAGCTTTAATTGTAGATAAAATCTCTTTAAATGTGCTTACTACAGTATCAACTTCTTCATAGCTAATCTTTAATGAAGGCTCAATACGAATTGTTTTTGAATTGATTAATGTACCAGCAACTAAGATACCTTTATCGAACATACCTTTAGAAACCTCATAGCCAATTTCATCTTGATGGAACTCAATTCCAATCATTAATCCTTGACCACGAATTTCTAAAACCTTATCTTCATGTCCTTTTGCTGCTTCTTTTAATTGATCCAAGAAGTAAGCTCCAACTACTTCTGCTCTTTCAGGTAACTTTTCTTCAAGTAGCACGCTAATTGTAGCGATTGCAGCAGCACATGCTAATGGATTTCCACCAAATGTTGTTGTATGCATAAATGGATTTGGGAACCAGCTTTTAAATACTTCTTCTTTTGCAACAACTGCACCAGCTGGCATTACTCCTCCACCAAACGCTTTTGCAAGACAGATAATGTCTGGAACAACTTCATATAAATCAGCAGCAAACATTTTACCTGTACGACCCATACCTGTTTGAACTTCATCAAAAATTAATAAAGATCCGTACTCATCACATAGCTCACGTACTTCTTTTAAATAGTTTGGTGGAGGAAGAATAATTCCGCCCTCACCTTGAATTGGCTCAAGGATAACTGCAGCAACATCCTCACCTACTAATGAGCATGTTTCAAATGTTTTTCTCATCATGTCAATATCACCAAATGGAACATGACGGAATCCTGGAATCAGTGGTAAAAACGGTTTACGGAACATGCCTTTTGCAGTACCTGATAAAGCACCTAAGCTTTTTCCATGAAATGCTTTTGTTGTTGAAATAAATGTTGTGCGTTCGCTATACATTTTTGCAAGCTTTAATGCTGCTTCCACACTTTCAGTACCACTATTTGTAAAGAAAGCGTATTTTAAATCCCCAGGAGTAATTTCTGCTAAAATTTTTGCAAGCATCGCACGTAATGGATCTAATAAATCCTGACTATGAAGCGCTTGTCTTTTTAATTGATCTGTAACTGCTTTTACAACTTTTGGATGACGGTGCCCTACATTGTAGATTCCGAATCCGCCTAGACAGTCAATGTACTCTTTACCGTTAACGTCTTTAAAGCAAGAACCGCTATCAGACCATTCTACAGATGCAAATTGCCCGCCTTCTGTAACAGTTTTACGGTAAGCAAGAAAACCTGGATTTACATGCTCTCTAAAACCATCTACTGTTTCTTTTGTAATCCATGCTGCGTCTTCTTCTGTAACAGTCTCTTTTTCAATTAAACTTAAAACTTTATTAATGTACTCGGTTACATTTTTTTCTTCACTTTTTAATTCGTTTTGTAAATTGATACTCATTTTGTCCACTCCTAATTGTCGTTTTCGTTTTTTATTCTGCAAACCAACCGATTGGTTCAACTTGTAAATTAATGTTAATTTGTTTAATTTCTTGGAATTCTTCTAAACCAAATGTTCCAAGACTACGACCTACTCCACTTTGCTTATAGCCACCCCAAGGTGCTTCATTATAAGTTGGATGATAAGCGTTAATCCAAGTAATACCAGAGCGTAGCTTTTTAATTACTCTTAAAGCTTTAGCGCCGTCCTTACTAAATACCGCTCCCGCTAAACCGTAAACAGTTCCGTTCGCTAGTGTTATTGCTTCCTCTTCAGACTTAAACTTTTGGATACAAACTACTGGACCAAAAATTTCTTCTTGAACGATCCGCATGTTTTGGTCAACATCTACAAAAACTGTTGGTTCAACAAAGTATCCCTTCTCTAAACCATTTTTCAAGATGCGATTACCGCCGCACGCAACTCTTGCGCCTTCTTCTTTACCGATTTCAATATAGCTTAATACTTTTTCTAAATGTTCTTTACTTACAAGTGGTCCCATTTCATTTTCTGCTACATTACCTGGGCCAACTTTAATTTTTTGCGCACGCTCAACAAATCGATCAACGAATCGATCATAAATTGATTCTTCAACTAAAATTCTCGATCCTGATGAACATACCTGACCTGAACCTGCATAAATTCCAAAAAGAGCATAGTCTACAGCAGTTTCAAAATCTGCATCAGCAAAAATAATATTAGGAGATTTCCCACCTAGCTCTAGAGATACTTTTTTCATCGTATCAGCCGCTGTTTTCATAATATGTTTTCCAGTTTTTGTTCCACCTGTAAATGAAATCATATCCACATCAGGATTCGCTGAAATCTCGTTTCCAACTACTGGTCCTGCACCCATCACCATATTTGCAACACCACTTGGTAGACCAACCTCTTCAAAAATCTCAAATAATTTCTTAGGAGTTACTGGTGTTACTTCTGATGGTTTGAAAACAATTGTATTACCCGCCGCTAAAGCTGGAGCAATTTTCCAAACGCTCATTAACAAAGGATAATTCCAAGGTACAATTAATCCACAAACTCCAACTGGCTCACGAACAACCATTGCTTGCATTGGATCTGCTACATGATACGTGTATCCATCTGGCTTTGTAATTAATCCTGCATAGTAACGGAAGCACGCCGCAGCGTCAGCTACATCATAGCCTGCTTCACGATTTGTTTTTCCGTTATCTAGTGTTTCAAGCTGTGTTAATTCATCTTGATACTCTTCTATTTTGTCTGCAATTTTAAACAAATAAGTTGCTCTCTCTTGAGCTGATAAATCTGACCATCGACCGTCATTAAATGCTTTACGAGCAACATCAATTGCTTCTTTCGCATCTTCTATTGTTCCTTCTGGAGCATATGCAATAATTTCTCCAGTTGCTGGGTTAATAACAGGGCGTTTCTCATGATTGCTAGAATCTTTCCATTCACCATTAATAAACATCTTTAAATCAATTGTTTTAAATTGAACATCGATCATTGTGAATAAACCCTCCTTAATTTCTTAACAATCTAATAGATTGCAAGAACTGTGCCAATTTGTTTTTCCAAGGTTAATAGGGTTTTGACTGAATAATCTGTACGATTCTTATTCATTTTTGCATAACACTATTACTCCATGCATAACTCCTTAAATCCGAACCAGGGAAGAATAAAAAAGGCAGGGAACACTAAAGTCTCTTAATCTCTTTTTCCCTCTCCTTATTCCTACCCTTAATGCAGAGTTAAATAATAAAAAATATAAGTTCTAATGTTTTATTAAAATGTTTTAAAACGATTGCTGTAAATCAACATAATGAGAATATTCGTTGCATAGGCTAGAACACCATGAAAGGAGGAAAAAATATGTTACTAGCTGGGACGTGTATTGCAGTGGGGCTAATTATCATATTCATGGCATTTGGAATTACAAAGGATCAAGTTGGTATGAGAGAAGTAATCGAAAGTAAGATTGATAATGTAGGAGATTTGGAGAAATAAAGAAAACCCGCCGATTGGCGAGCCTTTGCACTTATACTTTATCTCTAAAATTAGCAACTACGCAGAGTTTTCTCCACCGTTGCTAATTATAAAAGTAAAAAACGCACCCATTGTGCGTTTTTTTAACTTCTATATCCTATTTAAAAGACATAGAATCATTAATTAAATTCTTTTCGTTCATTATTTTTTGATACTTGCGGCTAACTGAAGATTGACTAATGCCCAATACTTGTGCGGCTTTCGTTGTTGTTTTATATTGTTTCATTGCAAGCACGATTAGCTGTTCTTCTACATGATCAATAGCTTCTTGAAGAGGAATGACTTTACTTATGATTGGTTTAGATTTATTGAAATCGTAACTATTTGGTAGGAGCTGATTAACATCTTCTGCATTAATGAGTTGTTCATCCGCTGAAACGACTAATCTTTCAATAATATTTTGAAGCTCTCTGACATTTCCTGGCCATGAGTAAAATTCTAAAACATTAATTGCATCTGGCGTAAGGTGAAAGCTCTTATTATATTTATCATTTAATTGTTGTAAGAAATGGAAAGCCAGTAAGGAAATATCTTCAATTCTTTCTCTTAGCGGAGGAATATTTAAAGGAATAACATTTAATCGATAATACAGATCCTCCCTAAATGTCCGTTCTTCTACCATTTTTTCTAATTTCTTATTTGTAGCCGCAATAATTTGGACATTTACTTTAATCGGCTTTGTACTTCCTATTGGAATTACCTCTTGTTCTTGCAGAACTCTAAGTAGCTTAACTTGTAAATGCAATGGCATTTCACCAATTTCATCTAAAAATAAAACACCTTCATCTGCCTGCTTAAAGTATCCGTCTTTATTTTGATCTGCTCCTGTAAAAGCTCCTTTAATATAGCCAAACAGCTCACTTTCAAGGAGGTTTTCAGGTATCGCACCACAATTAAGTTTCAAAAATGGTTTTGAAGAACGATTTCCTAGTTGATGTATAGCTTGTGCAATAACTTCTTTCCCTACTCCAGACTCTCCATGTAACAAAACTGTTGAAGAAAAGTCAGCAATTTTTTTTGCCTGATTAATGATTTGCTCCATTTTAGGACTACAGTAAATTAATTTTTTTATAAAACGATCCTTGCTCTTAATATCATCGAGTTCCTTTTTATATTGCTCTGAAATTTTCTTAATTTCCTTTAACTCGGTTTTAAGTCGTGATGTTTCAGTAATATCCCTTGAAGCAATAATAATTCGATCAATTTCCATATTCTCATCAAATACTGGATTTCCTACTGCAAGAACTTTACGTCCATTAATTGTTTCTTGAACGATCGATACCTTTTTCTTTTTTTCCAAAACTAATTTTGTAACAGATGGTGTAAAGAGCCCTTGGTTTTCAAACTCTAATATACTTTTTCCAAGTAAATCCTTTAAATCAACGTTCCAAAATCCAGGGATTATATTCTCACTGTAACGAATCAACTCACCTTTATGATTCACCACAAGAATTTCATCATAAATACTTGATAAAATAGCATTCAAATCTTTATTTAAATCTTTAACATACTCAATCTCAGAGGCCATGTCTTCAACCATTGGTAGATCTTGTACAACAACAATTACACCTTCAACTTCATTATCAACAAAAATCGGGCTATAATCGACAAGAACCCCCATATCGTCATTTATTTGAAGTTGATTAAGAATCGTTTTCCCCGAAGTAAATACATGGTCAATTTGTTCACCACTAAAAATAGTTTCTGCTTTTGTATTGATCACTTTTTCCGACGTTGACTTAATCATTTTTAATCCAGCGTCATTACAATTAATAATCATTTTATCTTTATCAACTACAAAAGTTCCCATTGGAATCGATGTTAAAATACTCTTTAATAAATCTACACTTTTATTTTCTTGTTTAAATAGCTCCGCCAATATATCCTCACGACGTATGTACCCTACTGGATTGCCGTCTTCTTCTTTTACAATCGAGATTGGTTCACCAATAATTTGAAATAGAACCGTTAACGAAATTTGCCCACTTAATCGAGAAATACTATTAATTGATTGGGAACAATTAATAATCTTTGATAATGCTATATTTTGTTTTTTATCATTTCCTTGAATAATATTATTTAATTGAACATAACTGGTAATTTTGTTTTGCTTGCTTAAAAATAGAAAGGGTTCATTTATATTAGATAAATCGATTTCATCATTTTCCTTAAACTGATCGAGATTTAATGTAATAACTGGTCTAATTTGTTTCTCGTTTAATAAAAACATTTATTTCCCCCCTTATGTCTAACCTATTATAACTATTTTAACAGAATTTTTGAATTTATTTTAAAAATCTAAAATTAGAATTGTCTAATCTGTTCTGTTATTTGGCTTTCATACTTTGAAATTATGCAAACAAACAGAAAGAAAGGGCAGTCTCATAAGTCTATTTGACAAGAGATGCCCCTTAAAATATTTAAAAAATAGTATGTTTTAATTAGAGCGAAAGGATGATCAATTTATATAGGACCTGTGAACAGCCTCAAAACGTTAACGTGATCTCACCTGTTCTTAATTTACTCTGTTCCTTTTCCCTGCATTTCTCTTTCTTTCCTAAAACCTGCTCTTATTAATCACTAGCAGTCACAAACAAATCTTCTTTAACAAAAGCAAGGACCATTCCAGGTACTACTTTATCTCCTTGTGAGACTTCTAGTGAAACAATTTCGCCGCTTATCCCTTGGTGAATAACTCTCGTGTTTCCGTCAGAAGTTTTAATATAGAATAAAGGCTCCCATTCATAAATTCTAGAATCTTTTTCAATAGCTGTTCGCTCAACTATCCCATGGTAGTCACTCACAATGACTCCAAAATACATATAGATCATTCCTTTCGGGGAAAAAATAAGGCAATTTAATATTGTTCGTTAAATTGTTTTGATTGCAATACTAAACTAAAGAAATTCTGAATTTCTAGAATATCCTCTTCTGCAATACCTAGTTTAGGAGCCCAATAATGTTCCGAATTAATATCTTCTGCACATAATAGCGCCATTCTACTAGACTGAATTGATGTAACCATTGATTTACCATGAAAGTGATTTGAAAAAGCAATCGACAAATCATATCGATTATTCTGTGTTAATAAACAATAATGGTGTACAAGCTGTCTTTCAGTTTCTTCAGAAATAATATCAATCATTCTAATCTCTCCCTTTATTTAGTATTTTACCCAGCCTCTCAAACGACAAGCTTCAGCAATTTTTCGAATTCCTACGATGTATGCAGCTATTTTCATATTCACTTTATATTTTTGTGAACTTTTATAAACTTTTAAGAAGCTATCTGTCATTTTTTCTTTTAAACGCTCATCTACAATACTTTCTGTCCAATAATAACCTTGCATATTTTGACACCATTCAAAATATGAAACAATTACTCCACCTGAATTAGCTAAAATATCTGGAACTACCAAAATATCTTTTTCATCAAGAATTTCTAAAGCTTCTTTTGTAGTTGGACCATTTGCTGCTTCAACTATAAATTTGCAATTTAATTTATGTGCATTACGATTGTTGATCACACCACTTATTGCAGCTGGTATTAAAACATCACATTCTTTTTCTAATAGTTCCTGATTAGAGATCGCATTTTTAAATAAGTTGGAAACAACTCCAAATGAATCTCTATTATCTAAAAGATATGGAATGTCTAAACCTTTAGGGTCATAAATGCCACCAAGTACATCTGATATTCCAACAACCTTAGCCCCAGCTTCATATAAATATTGAGCTAAGTAGCTACCAACATTTCCAAATCCTTGGATAATAACCTTCATATTTTTAATTTCAATTTTCTTTAATTCACTTATTAACTCAAGAGCATAAAATACTCCCTTTGATGTTGCTGTTTCACGGCCTACTGATCCACCTAAAGTTAGTGGTTTACCCGTAATAAAGCTCGGTGAATCAAATTCTCTTATGTGGTCGTATTCATCAAGCATCCATGCCATTACTTGAGCATTTGTATACATATCCGGTGCCGGAATATCTTTTGTCGGCCCTACGATTTGGCTTACTGCTCTTACGTAACCTCTACTTAATTTTTCAAGTTCATTCATACTTAAAAGTCTCGGATCGCAAACAACTCCACCTTTTGCTCCACCGTAAGGTAAATCAGTAATACTACATTTTAGACTCATCCATCCTGCTAATGCTTTAACTTCCTCTGGCGTTACGTCAGGATGAAATCTGATTCCACCTTTTGTAGGTCCTAAAGCGTCATTATGTTGAGCTCGGTATCCTTGAAAAACCTTCGTCTCACCATTATCCATTTGAACTGGTATATTAAATTCTAAAAATCTCATTGGTGATTTAAGAAAATCAAATACTTGGCTTGGATAGTTCATGATTTTAATTGCTTCATTTAATGTTTCCCTAAATTCTTGAAGAGAATCATCTACTTCATTCTGTTCACCAATTTTTTCAATCTGTCCTACCTCAGTTGAGTTTGCACTCATCTTATACACCTCATTATTTGTTTTAATAATTAATAAGCAATTCCCGTGCCAAACTCAAGTTCACCCTTTAATTCAACCATTAAAAATAGGAAGAAACCGTATTAGAATGGCTTTTCAACTTAATATTTTTTTATTTAGGTAGACTAAAATCTGATAGTTAAATTAGCCGAATATATGAGCACTTGCATGAATTATTCAATTTTGAATAATCCCTTATTCAAAATTGAATGAATATACTTCCAACCAACAATTTTGACACTATATCAGCAAAAATCAGTCGTATATCAACAAAAATCTGTAATATATCAACAAAGTTCACTACTTTATCAATAAAATCCACAAAGTGTTCGCCTTTGTAGCCACTTCATACTTTCTTAATGTGAAAAAAAAGACACGCTCTTCTTTATAGAACGTGCCATAAGCAAAAATTAAATAATCGCTTGCTCTTCTTCATACTTAGGAGGCGCAATTTGGAATGCCTTAGTAAGATAAATTAGATAAACTAATCCAATAACAAACCAGACTGTTCCCATTATTAATGAGCTTTTTTCAATGTTAAACCATAAAATGGCTACAGATGCAGCGCCAATTAAAGGCAAAATAAGATATGAGAAGAAGCCCTTAAGTGATCTTTGCTTACCTCGAATATAAAAATGGTTTATTACTGATATATTAACGAAAGTAAATGCCATTAATGCTCCGAAGTTAATTAATGAAGTAGCTGTTACTAAATTAAAAAAGATTGCTGATAATGAAATGACACCAACGAAAATGACATTAAATGCTGGCGTTTTCCATTTTGGATGAACAAACCCAAACCATTTATCTGGGAAAACTTTATCGCGGCCCATTACATATAACAAACGAGAGACACTTGCATGTGATGCTAATCCAGAAGCAAGCGTATTGATAAAGGTGATACATAAGAAGATTGATTGAAATAATTTGCCACCCACATATAATGCAATCTCTGGAGATGCAGCATCTGGATGTTTGAATCTAGATATGTCAGGATAATATAATTGAATGAAAAATGATGTAACGGTAAAGATTACGCCTCCCCAAAGTGCTGTATAAATAATCGCTTTAGGAATTGTTTTTGCGGGATTAATTGTCTCTTCTGATAAAGTTGAAACTGCGTCAAATCCTAAGAATGAGAAGCAAAGGATTGTTGCACCTGTCACTAATGATCCGAAATGCATTCCAGCATTATATAGCGGTTTTAAGCTAAATCCTCCATATCCTTCGCCATGATGCAGACCTTGGATAACTAGAATAATAAAGACAATCATAATTGCAAGCTGTACTAATACGAAGAAAGTATTGAAGTTTGCTAACATATTAATACTTTTTAAATTTAGTAATGTAACTAGCCCAACAAATCCAATTACCCAAATCCATGTTGGGACACTTGGAAAAAGTGCATTTAAGTAGATTTTAGTCAATAAAGCATTTACCATAGGTAAAAATAAATAGTCTAATAGTGATGACCAACCTACAAGAAAGCCTAAATGACCACTAACCGCTTTCTGGGTGTATGTATAAGCAGACCCAGCATCAGGAAACACTCTTACAAGCTTTCCATAGCTCACCGCTGTAAATAACATGCCTAATAATGCCACAATATATGCAGTTGGAACGTGACCTTTCGTTACATCAGATACAATTCCGAAAGTATCAAAAACAACCATAGGAGTCATATAGGCTAAGCCCATCATTACTACTTGCCATAATTTTAAGGATCTTTTTAATTGTGTTTTATTTTCCACCTATCATATCCCCTTCATCTAAGATTAAGCGCTTTCACCCTAACTCTATTTCCTTATAATTCTTTTATTTGTGACAGAAACCTCCTTTTTTTGAAAATTTAAATAAATCTAATTTATTGTTCTGCAAGTTTTATGCCAAATTATTAATTTAATGTAAATGAATTGAAAACCGTTTATCCTCTCTTTGAAAACATTAAACTTTAATAGAAAATGCAATTCTCTTCTTCTGGAAAATACAGTTGCAGTTCTTATTCGACACTATTCAACTTTGCATACATTATTCAGACACTCATACATTCAATTGGTTTTAATCATACTGATTTTTAAATTCTCTCTTCTATAGAGCAGGCAGGAATATCGTAAAACTCAGCACCGTTCTCCTTTTATTTATATCCATTTTTTTCCTGTATTTCCTCTACTAGAGTTCTATTAAAATGAAAGAAGTGTAAATGTAAATTAAGCAGATTATAAAAATATTGAAGTACATTGCGTATTTCGATATCTATAATAAAAGGGGGATAATAGGTGATAAATTTTGAATTGAAGTCGTGGAGAATTCTCCTTGTACTATTTTGTTTTTTGATTGGGCTAATGGGATTAAATGTTCCAAAGCGTATTTATGCAGCATCACCTGACAGCGCTGTCGCAATTGACGTTACGAAAACAGAACACGAAATTACTTTACTATGGACAAATAAGGATCCTTTTAATGAATTGAGTTATGAAGTTCAACGTGATGGTAAGGTAATTACAACATTAGATTATGGGATATATCCAATTATTCATGATAGAAACCTAGATTCAAATACTACATATAATTATAAAATTTATGAAATAAACGGTGACGAGAAAAATTTAATTTATACTAATGATATAGCGACTGATAAAGATGATACACCTCCAACAATAACGGAACCATCAACATCAGTTAACCCTAATAGTCTTATTTTTGATGGAAATGGCACTTTATATAAAAATGGTGCAGCACAGCATGTAAACACTGGGGATTCAATCAATGAAGATGGGACCTACACATTAGTGGTTAAAGATGATGTTGGTGATGAAATTAGTAAAAGTTTTATTATCGATCATACTCCACCTGCACACGCAGAACTTGCTCGCGTTGAAACACAAGGAGATTATGCTTATTTAACATTGAGACGACCAATCGATTCCGATTTTTCAAAAATGGAGATATATAGTGGCGGAATTAAAACGATGCCTAATCTTTTAAAAGTAATTCCTAAAGATCAGTTCTCTCAGGATGGAACTTATAAATATCTTCAAAAAATATACAATCTTACAAAAGGATCAGAAACTTTAAATATAGTTACATATGACAATTACGGTAATCAAGATTCGTCAATGGTACCGGATTGGCAAACTGTAGGTGCATATTTAAATCTTCCAGGTGCATTCTTTGAAATCAAACAAAGTAATCCTGTATACTTCACAAGTCCTAAGGTAAAATCCATACAGCAAATCGAAGGCGGATTTACAATTGCAATTGAGTTTCCGGCTGGAACTAATTGGGCTTATTTTAATAGTAATTTAGGAAAGACAGAAATACCTTTTCATGAGGTGACAACAAAATCAACTGATCAAGTTCTGAAATTTCCGCTAAAAAACATAGAAACTCTTAAAACTACACCAATCGGTGAAAAAGCAACTCTAAAGTATGAAATCGATACAAACGGTTATGTTAATACTCCCGTTAAATCACAATACAAATCAAAACCACTAGTTGGTACATTTAACTATGATGAAAATAACTATCGTTTCATATCACCTAAGTTTTTAGAGATAACAAATAAAAAAGGTGCTATTCTTTATAAGGAAAAGTCAATGAAGTTTGTAGCTAAAAAAGGATCGGTAGGTACACGTTTCATTGTAATTCGCGAAGATGTCAAGTACGCTAAAGTTTCAGATGGTTCGAACATTTACTATGTAAAGAAATCGGATGTAAGAATTACAAAAGGGTTAAATCAAAAGAAAAATACTATTGTTTCTACCACTCTAAAATCAGCTAAAAATTCTTCTTCTCGTACTATTAGTACAATTAGTAAGAATAAACAAGTTATTGTTCTTCAACAATTTACAGGTTGGTACTATGTGAATGTTGATGGAAAATTAGGTTATGTCTTAAGTAAATACTTAAAATAAAGGGAAGAATTAAAATTGTAACTCAACAAGGTAAATAGTTAGTTAAAAATTTAAAGGACTGTTATTAAACAGTCCTTTTTGTGTTGTCCGAAGAATATTTTATTGTGGTATATGTTTCCTACAATTTAATAACTACCTTATACGTTCCTAATTATACCTATTAACATCAGGCGATTACAACAGGCGTTTGCTTCCAAGTAATCCCTACTTCTTGACCAGGAAGGTATGAACTATCATCTATCGTTAATACGATTTCTTCTCCATTATGTATCTCAACTACAAGCTTTCGAACAGATCCTGCAAACAAGACTTCTTTTACAACACCTTTAAAGTAAGAATCCTCATTGGATAAGATTAAGTTTTCAGGTCGAATTGAAATATTTACATATTCTTCAAGTTCAAAATTGTCATTTTTATTTGCCTTAAATTTATGACCAAATAATTCAATCGTTGCCTCATTCCCTTGAATACTAGCGACCTTACCTTTTAATAAGTTCGTTTCCCCTATAAAGTCAGCAATAAATACTGTTTTTGGATGATTATAGATTGATTCAGGTGTATCTAATTGATCAATTCGCCCATCCCTCATAACAGCAATACGATCGCTCATTGTTAATGCTTCTTCTTGATCATGTGTAACGTAAATAAACGTCATTCCTAATGATTTTTGCAAATGCTTTAATTCTAATTGCATTTCTTTACGCAATTTTAAATCTAAAGCACCTAATGGCTCATCCAATAAAAGAACTGATGGATTATTGACGATTGCTCTTGCAACAGCAATCCGTTGTTGCTGTCCTCCAGACATTTCTTTTGGCTTCCTACTCGCAAAGCTTTCCATTTGTACCATTTTTAAAATTTTATTAACTCTTTCTAGGCGTTCATTTTTTTTAATCTTCTTCATTCTCATACCATACTCAATATTTTCGTTTACAGTCATATGTGGAAATAATGCATAGTTCTGAAAAACAGTATTTACATCACGTTTATTCGGAGGAATATCTGTGACATCTTGTTCATTAATAAAAACTTGGCCAGAATTAGGCGCTTCGAAACCACCAATCATTCTTAGGGTAGTAGTCTTACCACATCCACTTGGACCTAATAATGTTAAAAACTCCCCTTTATAAACATCTAATGATAAATCTTTTACAATATGATTCGTTCCATATGATTTATTTATCTCTTTTAATCGAATGATTTTTTCCGTCATACTCGTCTTCCTTCCTCTTTAGTTAATGTAGCCGAAATAATGATAAATACAAGTGATGCGAAAAAGACGATTGTTGAAATAGCATTTACCTCTGGTGTAATTCCATTTCTTGTCATACCCCAAATTTGTAAAGGTAAAGTAGAAAACACGCCATTTAAGAAAAATGTAACAGGTATTTCATCTAATGATAGAGTGAAGGCAAGCATTGCCGCCCCAATTAGCGAAGTAGATATAGATGGTAGAATAATATAAAAGAAAGTTTGTATTTTAGTTGCCCCTAAATCATATGATGCTTGTTCAAGATTTCTGTCCAATCGTTTTAATCTTGAGTAAACTTGAGTCATAATGACAGCAATCAAAAATGTAGTATGACCAATAATGACAGCAGACATAGATGGACGAATACCAATCTCCTGGAAAAAGTTTAATAATGCTACACCTGTTAATATTCCTGGAAGCATTAATGGTAATAATACAATTCTTTCAAATAATTTTTTGCCGGGAAAATTAAATCGGTCTACTAAAAAAGCTCCTGGTAAGCCTAAACAAATCGCAAAAAATGTACTAATTAGTGCTACGATTACCGAGTTTTTGAGTGACTGTATAAGTGCTTCATTATTAGCCATAACATGGTACCACTTTAAAGAAAAACCACTCATTGGAAAGCTATTAACGCTATCCGGATTAAATGAGTAAATTGTCACAACAATCAGAGGTAAATAAAGAAAAAGCAAAACTAGCATAGCTATTATAAAAATTGCACTGTTTAAAAATGAAAATCGCTTTGTCATCTAGTTACCTCACTTCCTTTGAATCGATTGCTGAATATTTTTTCTCAGCTCGACCGGTCAAATCTAGTACAACTAGAACTAGTATAAATATGATCACACCAATTGCCGATCCGTATGGCCAGTTATTTGATGTACCAAATTGCAGTTGAACTAAGTTAGCAATCATTGTATTACTATCTGGACCGCCTAATAATGAAGGTGCTAAAAAATCCCCCATTGATAAAACAAATGCAAATGTGGCTCCGGCAATAACCCCCGGTAGCGATAAAGGAAATATAATTTTAAAAAACGATTGGAATCGATTACCTCCCAAGTCCTTTGAAGCTTCAACTAAATTTTTAGGAATCTGTTCGAGTATTGTATAAATTGGCATCAATACAAAAGGTGTATAAATATGTACCATCCCAATAATGACTGATATTTTACTGTACAGGAAAAATTCCAATGGTTTATCGATAATATGCAAGTACATTAAAGAAGAATTTAATATTCCATTTGTACCTAAAATAATTTTCCATGAGTACGCCCTAACAATGTAACTAATCCAAAGTGGAATGATGACTAACATATAAATAAACTGCTTGTATTTTGTTACTCGAAAATTAATAAAATAAGCTAACGGGTAGCTTAATAAAATTGTAAAAAATGTTACCGTTCCTGCTAAATAAAGCGTATCTAGTAGTATTGAAAAAGGTGCCCGTGCACCCTCAGTTGCTGTAAAAAATTTTGTATAATTTGCAGTTGAAAATTCTTTAATAATATTAATAGGTCCAGCCTGCCAAAAACTATAAATAAATAAATTGATGTAAGGTAAAATTAAAAACAAAAGTAACCAAATAATTGTTGGAACAAAAGCAATTAAAACTAGCAATCTTAGTCTTTTCTTTTTCTTCTTGAGTACTACTGCTACTTTTTCTTGAACAACTTCCATCTTCTACCTCCTATATTGATATTTAAAAGGGTTACTATACTAGTAACCCTTCAGACTGGTAGCCAAACGTTCGCTTTCTTCGTTGCTTCGCCTATCTGTGGTGCTCAACCGTTTATGGTAAACCCCGCTCCTCGCTAGGCTACACGCCTCAGAGTTATGGATATTGTCTATAAATTGAAGGGTTACTATGCTAGTAACCCTTCACATTAAAAAAATACTTTACTGGGTTTTAACCTCTGTCCAAATCTCATTATATCGGCTACGTTCTTTTACAGGCTGCCAGAAGTTCAATTTTGAGAACATATCATCCATATTGTTAACGTATGTTTCTTCAATTAATGTTTTATCCATAAATTGTGCAGCTTTTGGATTCGCAATACCATACGTTGTAACTTTGGCAACTTTTGCTTGCGCTTCCGGAGAGGTAATGTAATTTAAATATTTTTCAGCTAGCTCTTTATGTTTTGATCCTTTTACAATCATTAGTCGATCAATCCATCCTGTTGCTCCTTCTTGTGGAATTGTCCATTTTAAGTTACGTCCTTTTGCGTTTACTTCTGCAATTGTTAATGGCCAACCAACTGCCATAACTACTTCTTTGTTAGCAAATAAATCGTTTAATTCACCTGCTGTAGCCCAATATTTACGGATATTTGGTTTAAGCTCAAGCAATTTTTTCTTCGCATCCTGAAGCTGTTTTTCCGACATATTATAAATCGCACTTTCATCACTTTTATCTAGTCCCATAATTTGACCAGTTAAATAAATATTTGAAATATCATCCCAAACTGAAACTTTACCTTTGTACTTAGAATCCCAGAAAGTACTCCAAGACTTAGGTGCTTCTTTGATGACATCTGCATCATAAATCAGATAATCAGGTCCCCAAGTAAAAGGTATTCCATATGTTTTCCCACCTTTTATTACATCTTTTAACGAACGTAAGCGCTCATTTAAATCGCTGTAATTCTCAATTTTACTAGTATCTATCTCATCGACTAAACCTGAATCAACAAGAATAGATGCAACATCCGATGAAGGAGAAATAATGTCATATGTATCCCCACCGCCAGATTTTAACTTAGCTAATAATTCGTCACTTGAGCCAAAATATGTAGCATTAATTTTGACACCATATTTTTCTTCAAATCCTTTTGTAAATTCTGGGTCAGCGTATCCTTCCCAAGTAAGTAAGTTAAGTGTCTTTGATCCTTTTTCATTACCACCTGTTACTTGGCTATCTTTTCCACAAGCAGTAATCATCATTGATGATGCGACAATTCCCATTAACAAAGTAGCAAACTTATTTTTTATTCTCACCTGTAAGCCTCCCATATTCATCTTTTTAACTTGAGATCTCAAATCAACTTATTACACTAAGCATGTAATCTCATTACCACACTCCGTTTTTTTAGAATATTCAATTAATTAAACAAGCAAGATTTATGCCAGTTTTATTAAATTTCTATTAAAATATGCAGCAAACGTACTCAATTACTTAATTTATAAGGAGTTTTCTAGACTAAAAGGTATATTTTATTAGATCCTCATTTACTTCTTTTTGCCTGTTAATTATTCAGCATTGCATAAGTTATTCAAAACATCATATTAAAACATCTTATTTTCACCCTTCGAAGCTACGGAAATCTACTTAATCATCACTACTTTCAAGACTGGCATAGAAGTTGCATTACTAAATTTTAAATATAAATTAGACAAGTGGTTGGGGCTTTAAGATTCACCATCCTCCCCAAGGAAAGTGAATGTCCTAAAGTGAAAATCAACTACACTTTGTTCAATTGAACAAACCGCCTGCACTTACTAAAACGACTCCTTAAGTCATAAAGGAGTTAGTTTGCTCTGTTTGATTGATCTAGATTGATAATAAAACTTTGGTTAATCTCATCAGACAAACCATAAGTTTAATTATAAGAATATTCTGCTAATTAAAACAAGAAATCGGAGGAGATGATTTATGAGTAAACCAGTTATTGATCAAGATGCTTTACAATCATTTAACTACAAACAAGAATTACAGCGATCATTAAAATTTTTCAGTTCCTTTGCAGTAGCCTTTTCATTTATTTCTATTACAACTGGAATCTTTAGCTCTTATAGTCTAGCTTTAGGAGCAGCTGGACCTGCGGGAATTTGGACATGGCCATTTGTTATGTTTGGGCATCTGTTAGTCGCGTTGATCTTTGCAGATTTATCAAGTAAGATCCCGCTTAGTGGTTATGTTTACCAATGGGTAAGTCGTTTGACTAATCGAGGATTTGGCTGGTTTACAGGTTGGGCTGCATTATGCTACTTAATTATAGTTGTTCCAACTGTTGATTATGGGGTAGCACCGATATTTCTTGATTTATTTGGAATTAAAAGTACTACTTCAGTACTAACAACGGTAGTATTAATTACAATTGCTATTCAAGCGCTATTAAATATTTACGGGGTACGAATTGCAACAATTATAAACAATTCGGCAGTATATACAGAAGTAATAGGATTTATTGGTATTATTATTATTTTAAGCTTTGTATTATTTTTCAAAGGCGCAGATTTTTCACTATTAACTTATACAGCTCACAAAGTTGGCTCAAATGGTAGTTATTTTACAGCATTTGTACTAGCAGTAGTAATGGGATCTTATACATTAGTAGGTTTTGAAGCTGCTGCAAACTTAGCTGAAGAAACTGTTGATGCTAAAAAAACTGTTCCTAAAGCGATTGTTTACTCTATGTTACTTGCAGGTGTAATTGGTTTTATTTTCTTAATCATTGTTACTTCAGGTATTAAAGATATTAGTAGTATTATGTCATCTACATCACCTATTTCTGATATTTTACAGTCACGTTTAGGAACTGCAGTTGCAGACTTCTTCCTTGCATTAGTTATTGTCTCAATTTTTGCATGCGGATTAATTATTATGGCTTCAGCATCTCGCCTTATTTATGCTTTATCAAGGGATAATGTGTTTTTTGCTTCAAATGTATTTAAAAAAGTTGATAAAAAACATAATGTTCCATACAATGCAATTATTTTAGTTTCCGTACTTGGAATAATTGCCGTATTCTACTTTGGAAAACTATCCTTACTAATTGGTACATCTGCTGCACTACCGGCAATTATTTACTTAATTACTGTAATCGCTTATGCAACTAAAATTAAAACTTTACCCGATTCGGATGGGTTCAAGTTAGGCAAGTGGCGTCTTCCAGTTACGATTCTTGCGATTATTTGGTTAGTTTTTGAAGTTGGTATTTTAACACTTCCAAAAGACTTTCTACCAACTACAAAAGTTATACTATACTTATTTCTTGCTGGAATTGTTATTTATTGGGTGTTATTCCGTTCTAGAATTCAAGAAGGTAAAATTGGGATCAATTTAGAGAATAAAGATTTGGATATTTAGATAGTTTAATTAATAAGTGAACAAAACCTTTGTTTATTAGGTTTTAGTAGACCGAGGGATAGCATTTCTAGATGTTCATGAAAAGGTCCTTTAACTTATTAAAGGACCTTTCGTATGTTTTTTAATGTTTACTGTCTTCAATTTGAACTAGGTCAGTAAAACAAAATCTAGTTTCCCCTGAATAGATGTCGTTTGTCAGCTTCTTTTCTCCAATATGAAATTGGATTGGCTTTTTAAAAATGGGGCCATCAAAAACAAAAGAATGATACTCTCCATTTTCACCACAAGGATCGATTCCATAAGGAAGTTCATCAATAAATTGATTATCTATCTCTTTACCTGAAAACTCCTCAGTCAATCTTGTTAAATCTACACAAGTAATAATTGTTTTATAGCCTAGATTTAAAAATCGTTTAAGTACGTTTGTCGTATTTTCACCCCAAAGCGGAAAAATTGGCGTTATTTCTAAAGGTTTTAACATTTCTTCCCGATATTTACGGATATCTTCTAGAAATAGGTCCCCAAAGGCAACATGCTCGATTCCTTGTTCCTTTATCTCTCGATTAACCTGAATCATTATTTCTTGATATTTTTCATTAGAACAATTTTCAGGAATCCATATTTTTCTAAGTGGAATTCCAATTGATTCTGCCTGTGCCTCCAATAATTCGACTCTAACCCCATGTATACTAGTACGATTAAAACCTTCTGTTACTGTAGCAATTAGTAAAACTACTTCATACTCATCAGAATGAATAAGGTCATGCAATGCTAAGGTTGAGTCCTTACCGCTAAAAGATAATGCCACTTTTTTCTTAAAAATACAAATCGCCTCCCTCTCCTAATTCAATTATTCAATTATAATATTAAGTCTACCATTATGAACCGTTCAAAAATACTCCGAGTATTTCAAGAATCTATCAGGTAAATTTGTAAAATGTATTTGACATAACACCTTTTAGGTTTATAATTAAAATACAACACCAAAAGGTGTTATATTTTTGTTAGGAGGCATTCCAATGGACAAGCAAGGTCAAGAAATGTTTTTAGATTTTATCTTACAAAGAGTTCAAGAAGGTAAAGAAGCAGAGGCAAAAGAGATCCTTCTAGAAAACTTCAAGAAACAAAATGAAGGAACTTTTTCAATGGATGATATTCAACAATTTGTCCCTAAGATGATTAGCCTATTAAAACCAGAAAAACTAGATGAAGTACAAGCTGTTGTAAAACAATTTTCTGGTAACTTCGGAATTAAATAAGTAATACACATAAATAACTCTGTATTTCAGAGTTATTTTTATGCTGTTGAAAAATAATCTTGTCAAATAATTACATTAAATAACGATTTGAATATCTTTTACTTAGAACAAATGATTCTTCTTTTGTTTTCTCCACATGATTCAAACCACTTTTTAAAATAATTTGCTTGTAACTCTACTATCTGTCTAATCAGGACTACTAAAAATGAATAGATATATTTTATAAGTAGAAAGGAGGCATATTATGTCATTAAAAGAAGAGGAAAACTATAAAGAAGAAATACAACAGGCATTAGCAGCCAACCCGAATTTACAGACGTTAAATATCAATATCTTTAACATTAATATTGAGGATGTCCGTGTCCAAGTTGAACAGAGAGCAGAAGGTGGCGGACAGATTAATCGTAATGTTGGTATGAACGCAAATCAGGGTGGCCAAAATGCTAGAGACAACAGTAGTACTGCAAATACAAAATCACAATTTGCGGATGGAAATGGTAGAAGTGGTATTGCTGGAAAAAACAATGATGAATTGGGCGGTCAACAAGGTATAAAAATCAGAGATAGTAAAATAAAAAGAAGTAGAATAAGAACAGACTCTGAGCATACCGAAGGCACAGCCAATGAAGAAGAGAGCGCGGAAAGAATTAATAGATTACCAAGTTTTAAAAGAATAACAGAATAAGATAGATAGTTGATGTCTGAGAAATAATAACTTTTAAGAACATCTTATCTATCTTGAGAATCTTAAAATGGACAAGCTATTTCTGTACAATTTAATCAAAATAAATACTAGCTTAAATTGTATTTTTAGGATCTTCCTATAGTGGAGATCCTTTTTTAATTAAATAGAAAACGTTATTTCTTCTATTATATATACTCCAAGATTGGAGAAAGTTACAGATTACGGTTAAAAGATACGTTTAGATTTTTTAATGTGTAAAGCCTTGCCGTAAAAATATACAATTCATTATAATGATTATCTATATACTCACCGATAGTGTTTATTCCTTCTTTAAATCGATCAACTAATAAATAAGTATATTTTTCATCCCACGCAAACCGATTAATTCTCAAAAGTTCTTCTGCCAATACTTGAAATCTATATTCCTCGATAAGAAGTTTTAGTTGATAGATTTTATCTGTATTATTTATGGAGGCATTTTTACTATTCTCATAGGTTTCATAAACGAGTTCTATAAACCCTTTTATACTATCCGCCAACAGATTCGCTTTTTGCATTTCGAAATTCATTGCTCCATCCCCTCGTTGTAGAAAATAAATACCCTACTAAAATAAGTGTATGTTTTAATCCCCTTCCATAATACAAACTATCATATTTTTTAAAAAAGTTTTTACAATTCAATCTGGTAGAGTTCTAAAAGTTTGTTGATAGAATCAGCAATAAAAAAAGAGATGCTATTTCATTTACGAATAGCATCTCTAACTATTTATTACCTTTTTCCAACCATATTACTTAAGTATAAATTACTTTTATCTCCTGAATTAATCTCTTCTATTAATTATCCAAATCACATTCATTAAGCGGAACAATTTTTGTTCTTTTAATCAGTTTGTATCCTATCCATAAAACAAGAAATAGTGGTAATCCGATATAAGAAACAAGTACTCCATTCCAATCGATCGTCTTTCCTGTAAAAGCAGAGTAGTTTTGACCAAGAATTACAATCCCACAAAGTGCGAAAGCAAATAATGGACCAAACGGGAACCATTTTGCTTTATATGGAAGATCGTTTAAATCTTTTCCTTGTGCTACAAAAGCTTTACGGAATCGATAGTGACAAACTGCTATTCCAAGCCAAGCGATAAAACCGGACATTCCTGAAGCATTTAGTAACCAAATATAAACAACTCCGTCACCGTATAGCGACGCTAAAAACGCTAGTGTACCAACTGCTGCAGTAATAATTAATGCATTAACAGGAACACCACGGCTATTTAACTTGCCCAGTGCTTTAGGTGCTTTTCCTTGGCGAGCCAAGTCCCATAACATACGTGCTGAAGCATACATTCCAGAATTGCCAGCAGATAACACCGCTGTTAGAATAACCGCATTCATTACAGAGGCTGCAAAGGCAATACCCGCTTTGTCGAAAACCAAAGTGAATGGGCTGACAGTGACATCACCACTTGCGAGACTTTTATTTGTATAAGGAATTAGTAAGCCAATTACGAACACAGATAAAACATAAAATAATAGAATACGCCAAAATATTTGACGAGCTGCTCGTGGAATATTTTTTTGCGGTTCTTCACTTTCCCCCGCTGCTACTCCTAATAACTCAGTACCTTGAAAAGAGAATCCAGCTGCCATAAAGATTCCAAGAGTTGCCATGAAACCACCATGAAATGGAGCATCACCAATTGTGAAATTTTTAAATCCTACTGCTTCTCCACCAAGAATTCCAAATATCATTAAAAATCCTGCAATTAAAAAAATGATAACTGTCACTACTTTTATTAATGAAAACCAGTATTCTGATTCGCCGAACCCTTTAACAGATAAATAGTTTAGAAGAAAGATAATTGCTAAAAATAATGAACTCCATAATAGAGATGATGTATGTGGCAACCAAAATTTCATAATCATTGTAACTGCAGCTAATTCTGCTGCTATTGTAATTGCCCAGTTATACCAATAATTCCAACCAAGGGCAAAACCAAGTGCAGGGTCTACAAATTTAGTTGCGTATGTACTAAACGATCCTGCAACAGGCATATATGTAGCCATTTCTGCAAGGCTTGTCATTAAAAAGTACACCATAATTCCAATAGCGATATATGCTAACAAAACACCACCTGGTCCTGCAGTATGAATGGCACCACCGCTTGCCAAAAATAAACCAGTACCAATTGTTCCACCAAGTGAAATCATTGTAATGTGACGAGGTTTTAATCCCCGCTTTAACTCTTGGGACGTGGAAGATAATTCATATTTAGAATCAATGACTGTTAATGTATCAATTGTATTTTTCATTAAAATACTCCTTTTCAGTCAAAAAATGAAGAGCAGGACAAAGGAAAAGCAGGATAAAGAATCTGGTTAAAGATTTAATTAAATTGATCAAGCTATACCATTTCCCTGCCCTTCCTGCCTTTTCTATTTGGAAAAATCAAAGTAATTTCTTTTTAATAATCTTGGTTGGTTGATTAACTGTTGGTATGACATTGTTTTATCGAGCAGCTTTGTATTAATTAGGTATAATTGCTCCTCTATAGCTGAAACAGTGTCATCTGTTTGATAGGTCATATTACAGTCCAGACATTCAATACAAGGTGTTTCCTTAATTTCAATCGCCTTCGTACCATCTGGAAGCTCCCAGTAGACCGTATTTGTCGATTCTATTACGTTGACTGACTCACACCACTGACAAGCCATCATTCAGTTTCCCCTTGAGAAGCTGCACTTCCTACTAGTTTCTCACTAACTTGAATTTTTGTAAGTTGTGCTTGGAATTTCTTTTCTTTTAATTCATCACGTTTTTCACGTTTATCTTTTAAAGAAGCATGTTCTGGGTTAGTTGCATAAGTTTTACGAAGGTCCATACGTTGTAACCCTTCTGGTACTAGATTAAATTTAGATTCATTCATTAACCCTGCAATTCCAGCATTTGAACGTTTTTCATTCATATTTGGATAAATTTCTTCAAAATACGCTTCGGCTCTACCAGGTACATAGTTTTGTGGCTCTGGATAAGTTGTGATAACGCCTTCAAAATTACGAAGAACAACTTTATCAGCACTTTGAGAAATTAAATAGTTCGGTTGAAGTGAAATTTTTCCACCACCACCTGGAGCGTCTACAACGAATGTTGGGACTGCATACCCAGAAGTATGGCCTCGAAGTCCTTCCATAATTTCTAAACCTTTTGATACAGGAGCACGGAAATGACCAATTCCTTCTGATAAATCGCATTGATAAATGTAATATGGACGAACACGAATTTTTACTAAATCGTGCATTAGTTTTTTCATGATCGGTACACTATCATTAATTCCAGCTAAGATTACTGCTTGGTTCCCTAAAGGCACACCTGCATTTGCAAGCATTTCGCAAGCTCGTTTTGATTCCTCAGTAATTTCAATAGAAGTATTGAAATGAGTATTTAACCAAACTGGATGATATTTTTTTAAGATGTTACAAAGGTTTTCTGTAATACGTTGTGGGAATACTACAGGTGCCCTTGTACCGATTCGGATAATTTCTACATGTGGAATGTCGCGTAAATTTTTTAAGATGTACTCTAAAATATTATCGTTTATTAATAGGCCGTCTCCACCAGAAATTAAGACATCACGTACTTGAGTATTTTTACTAATGTAATTAATTGCTGCATCAAGCTGTTTTTTAGGTACTCCCATTCCGATTTGTCCTGAGAAACGACGTCTTGTACAATAGCGACAGTACATCGAACATTGATTTGTTACTAAAAATAGGACACGGTCAGGATAACGATGTGTTAAACCTGGTACTGGAGAATCCTCATCCTCATGAAGTGGATCTTCTAAATCATACTTAGTTTTATGAATCTCCGCAGAGATTGGAACTGATTGCATACGAACTGGACAACGTGGGTCATCCGGATTCATTAATGAAGCATAATAAGGTGTAATGTTTAATGGAATCGTTTTTGTCGCAATTCTTACCCCATCTTCTTCTTCTGGAGTGATGTTAATCACTTGCTTTAACTCATCCACTGTTTTAATGGTGTTTGTAAGCTGCCAAACCCAATCATTCCACTGTTCCTCTGTTACATCTTTCCATAAACTGATTTCTTTCCAATGTCTTTTTGGAGCATAGACTGCATTTACCATACTTACATCCCCTTTCAAATTGTTTGTTTTTATTAATAGCAAGAGTCGTGCCAAACTGAAAAAAATTTCAACTGAATTGACTATCAATATAGAAAATTCAAACTATTTAAAGGGTTTTTTTATTTTTTTTTTTAATTTCTTGTAAAGATTACTGGAATTCGTATTAATTTTTAATGAACAAAAACAATAAAACCGCCTAATATTAGGCGGCTTATACAATAATATTTAAATTCTTTATTTTATATTGTAGAGTTTGTCTAGGTATTTCTAGTAAAACTGCGGCTTGTTGAATATTAGAGTTTGTTTGTAGTAAAGCTTGTTTAATAAGAGAGATTTCCATTTCTTGCATTGCCGAACGTAATGGCTGAATTCCCTTTGTCTCAGTACTTTTCTTAATGTGTTGTAGTTGTACTGGTAGATGTTTAACTGATAGAGTATGACCTTCTGCCATAATCATTGCATGCTCGATCGTATGCTTTAATTCCCGAACATTACCAGGCCAGTTATATTGGTGAAATAACTCAAATACAGTATGCTCCACATTTCGAACATGCTTCGAGAATCGCTCATTAAATTGCTCTACAAAATGGGATGTAAGAAGTTCTATATCAAAGTTTCTTTCTCTCAAAGGAGGAATGAATAAAGAAAATACATTTAAACGATAATATAAATCTGGACGCATGATGCCATTCTGAACACAGTCTAGAGGAGATTCATTAATTGCTGCAATTACTCGAACATTAACCTTACGAGTTTTTTGATCCCCTATACGACGGACCACTCCATCCTCTAATACCCGCAATAACTTAGCTTGTAGCTCTAAAGGCATCGAATTAAGCTCATCTAAAAATAGACTTCCTCCATCAGCTAATTCAAATAATCCTGGTCTGTCTATAGCGCCCGTGTAACTACCTTTTGTAGTACCAAATAAGATACTTTCTAATAATGATTCAGGCAAAGCAGCACAGTTTTGAGCGATAAAAGGACCTTCACTTCTACCTGAGCTATGATGAATTGACTGTACGAAAAGTTCTTTTCCTGTCCCTGTTTCACCTACTACAAGTACTGCAGAATCAGCATTTGCCACCTTCTCAACTTGGCTTTTTACGGCCATTAAGGCTGGATCATTCGTTAATATATCTGTAATCGTATATGAATGGACTTGTTTAGATTTCCCTTGTTTAATTTGTGGTTTAATTCTTGCTTGTAAATCCAACACCTTTTCTCCAAGCGTTTTAATCGTGGAGTAGTCTTTTGCAATTTCAACGGCCCCTATAAGATTGTTATCCAAAATGATAGGAATCGTAGTATTAACTGTATCAATGAATTGCCCTTTAATGTTTTCAAAGCGTTGGGGCTGTTGAATAATTGGTTGTCTTGTCTCCAATACCTTCAGTAATGTACTCGTTTCTTTTGTTAAGGATGGAAAGGCTTCTAGAACATGTTTTCCTAACACTTCGTCTACAGAAACTCCATCGTGGTCAGCGGCAACTTGATTATAAAATATAGTCATTCCATTATTGTCGACCGCATGAATTGATTCATCGATACTGTTTAATATGGCACTAATCATTTGATTAGTAGGAATTGTTGAAATCATTTTCTCACCATCCTTTTACTGCCGAAAATTCAGCGATTTCACGACCAATTTTCGGCAGCTTGACATTAAGAGACTACTTCTGAAAGATCTTTCACCCATACATTCATATCTTCTAGTTTATCAAAAATATAACAATTGTTTGTCATTCTACCTGTGTACTTATAACCTAATTGATGAAAAGCCGCATTCATACCGTATGATAAGGAACGTGCAATTGTATATGAACAATAAATTGATTGCTCAATTAAATCCTGTTCTAGTTTTTTCATTAGTTCCTTCATTAGGCCATGCTTGCGGTGTTCTTCAAGTGTTGCACAGTTAGTGAGCTCTGCATTTCTTTGTCCGAAATCAATTTCAGCAGATGCAGCACTTACTATATTACTTTCCTTCTCGTAAATCCAGTAGATCGTACCTTCATCCATCGTCTTTTCTACATATTTTGGCTCATTTAATGGTGTTGGGTAGATTTGAAACACCTGTCCATATAAATTTGCCAGCTTTTTTGAATCGCTTTTTTCAGCTCTTCTAATTCGATATTCATCAGGAATGATTTTTTCATTTTTTCGATCACTTTTTAATACAGCTTCTACAATATCATCTCCGGCTGCCCAATATAGACTATTTCTTCTATCTTGACTAGTATATTTCGTAACAAAAAATCCATCACTACCTTGAAAATAGCCTTTAAGCGCAGATTCGATCATATATCCTGACTGTAAGAAGGAATAAAGATGTTCATTTCTTACTTTAATAATTAACTTTGTAAATTTGTATTCTTTCGCGAGTGCTTCTACTCTCTCAATTAGCATTGCTACATTACCTAAGTAATAATCAACACGGATTCGCTCATTGAAATGGTCTAAAGCACATTCAAAATAATAACTCTCTTGTTTAATCTTAATCGTTTCATAATACTTCTTTGTTTTCATATGCACCCTCCCCTACATTCTGGTCTTGTACTCCACACCAATCAATTAATGTACAGGCAATGATTTCTGCGGCTAAAAACATTTGATCTAAGTCAATATATTCATCTGGATAATGAGCTACTTTTGTTTCGCCTGGGCCAAAAACAATCATAGGAATCTCTAATACTTGTGAAAACAAGCCTCCATCTGTTCCCCACGGTGCTGCTTCAATTACTGGGTTTTGGTTTGTTATTTGGCTATAGTTTCTTTGTAGTGTTTGCACTAACTCACTATCTGCTTCAACAGAACCTGGAACCCATCTCGCCCCAAACCATTCTACTTCTACAGGGTTATCTACGAACCAATTATCAAGATTTTTAACTTCTTTAATCCAGTTTTCAAACTCTTCTTTCGCGTCTTCTAATCTTTCACTTGGTGCTACGCCAAATCTTCCCTCAAGAATTACTAAATCCGAAACAGAAGATGGCCATGTTCCTCCGTGAATTGTCCCTAAATTAATTGGAATTGGAATCGGTACTCCATCATATAATGGATCTTCTATTCGTTCATTTCGAATTTGCTCAAGTTTTTGGATTTGCTGAATAATTAACATGCTTTTTTCGATAGCGCTTACACCTTCATAGCGAGTACCCCCATGAGCTACCTTTCCTTTCACTTTAAGACGGAACCACATCGAACCTTGTTGCTTAATGAAAAATTTCATATTAGTTGGCTCAGGAATAATAACTCCATCGGCAGTATATCCTCGTAAAATCGTGGCAAGTGTGCCTGCTCCACCGCTTTCCTCTTCGATTACACTTTGGAAATAAACATTACCTTTAAGCGTAATACCGCTGTTCTTTATGGCTTCCATTGCTAAAATAAGAGAGACGTTTCCGCCTTTCATATCAGTTGCCCCACGTCCATAAAGCTTATTGTCTTTTACAGTTGCACTATATGGTGGATATGTCCATTGTTGAATATTCCCCTCAGGTACGACATCAATATGACCATTTAAGATCATGGACTTTCCTCCGCTTGTACCTTTCAGTGTAGCTACAATATTAGGACTCCCTTTAAAATTTTCTCTTGTTGAAATAAAGTAAGGATTATCCTGCAATTCCTCAATATCTGGCTCCCATACATCTAAATCCATGTCAAGCTCTCTTAATTTTTCTAATACAAGAGCCTGCGCTCTACTTTCATTTCCTGAAACACTATTTTCCATCACTAGCTGTTTAAGTAAATCAATTGCACTCTCTTTATTATTGCTTATATAGTCTTGAATAATTTTTTTATAATAACTCATATTTTTCACCCTTCTATATAAACATTTTTAGTTCTTTACTGATTTTAAGTTCAGCTCCAGTATGTTTTATAACATCCTCTACAGTATAAGGACTCATTAACTCTTTTAGAACTAATGCATGATCAACAACTTCGATGACTGCCATTTCTGTGATAATTAAATCTACACAGTTTTTTGAAGTTAAAGGCAAACTACATTCTTTTACAATTTTGGGATTTCCGGCTTTATCCGTATGATTCATAACGACGATCACTCTTTTGGCTTTTTGAGCTAAATCCATTGCTCCACCAATTCCAGGTACTCTTTTTCCTGGCACAATCCAATTTGCCAAATCACCGCTTTCGCTTACTTGTAATGCGCCTAATACCGTTAAATCTAGTAATCCTCTTCTTATAATCCCAAATGCAGTAGCACTATCAAAGTAACTAGCACCTTCTAATATCGTTATAGGGAAGCCTCCAGCATTACATAAGTTCTCGTCTTCCATCCCTTTTTCAGGACTTGGACCAATGCCCATAACACCATTTTCAGCATGAAACATAACATGAACATCTTCAGGTAGATAATCAGGAACGAGAGAAGGAATACCAATGCCTAAATTTACAATCATTCCATTCTTTATTTCTTTAGCAGCTCGCTTTGCAATCTTCTGACGAACGTCTATTCCCAAGCCCATTTCCAGTTCACTCCTTCTGATGGAATTATGTAATTAACAAATACACCTGGTGTTACGATTTCCTCTGGATTCAACGAGCCGAGAGGCACAATTTCTTCCGCTTCTACAATTGTAATTTCTCCTGCCATCGCCATATGAGGATTCATATTTCTGGCACTTTTGTCAAAAACCAAGTTTCCGAATGGATCGGCTTTCTTTGCATAAATAATACTGACCTCAGCCTTAAGAGCTTCCTCTACTAAATAAGGTTGGCTTTTTACAACCACTTTTTCCTTGCCATCTTCTGCCATGCTATCAAGACCTACATCTACTAAGATTCCTCCTAGTCCCATTCCACCGGCACGAATACGTTCTGCTAGAGTCCCTTGTGGGGAGAATTCGACTTTGAGCTTACCTTCCGTCATCAACTTTCCTGCAAACGGGTTTGATCCAATGTGAGATGTAACGATTGATTTGATTCTTTCGTTTTTTACCATCCTGCCGATACCTATATCTGGAAACCCAGTATCATTGCAAATTAAATGGATATCTTTTATCTCGCTTTCTAGTAGCTTTTGAAGTATTGTAGGCGGTGATCCAACTCCCCCGAATCCACCAACCATCAATGTCATTTCATTATGGAAATAATGAAGAACTTGTTCAATTGATGTTATTTTTTGGTACGTATTCTCAACTAAGTTCATCTGCTTTCCTCCTTAGCTGTATAGATCAGATGGGATCTCTCCATTTCCAATTCTTTTAAACTATTTTTAAGAATATGAAGAAGCTCGTCCAATTCTTCATAAGAAATGGTTAATGGTGGAGCGATCATGAAAGCTGAATCATCCTTTCCGTTCTTTCCAGCTACAGCAGGGTATAAAAGTAATCCTTTATTTGTTGCTTTTTGAATAAAAGCACTCGATTTTATATTATTAATAAATTCAATTCCAATTAATAAACCTTTTCCTCTAACATCTCCAATAATCGGAAATTCCTCTTTTATTTCTTTGAGCTTGTTTATTAAATAATTTCCTTTTTCTTCTGCAGCTTGTACTAAATTATGCTTTTCAACATATTCAATAACCGCTAATGATACGGCCGCAGAAAGTGGATTCGCACTAAACGTATGCCCGCTCATTACTAGCCTTGAGCCTTTCATAATTGGTTCAATTACTCGATCACTTGCAATCGTTGCAGCCATTGGTGTATATCCTGATGTCATTCCTTTACCAAGAGTAACAATATCAGGCTGAACACCCCAATGTTCCATCGCAAACATTCTCCCTGTACGACCAAGCCCTGTCATTACTTCATCAGCAATAAATAAAATATCGTTTTTCGTACAAATATCTTTTATTCTTTGGTAATAACCTTTTGAAGGTACAATCGCACCTCCTGCTGCTCCGATAATTGGTTCAGCAATAAATGCTGCAATATTTTCTGAGCCTATTCTCTCAATGGCTGTTTCTAATTCAGATGCACATGCTAAGTCACATGATGGATGTTCTAAGTTGAAAGGACAACGATAGCAATACGGTGGAGAAATTGTTGGGTAATCTTCTAAAATAGGAACAAAACGTTGACGGCGTAAAGGATGCCCTGACATGGACAAAGCTCCAATTGTTATACCATGATAGCTCATCCATCGTGAAAGGATTTTGTTTTTCCCTTTTATGCCCTTTTCTTGATAGTGTTGTATTGCTAGTTTCATAGCAGTTTCAGTCGCTTCGGTTCCACTATTAACAAAGAATGTCCAGTTTAAATCCCCTTGCGTTATTTCACTGATTTTCTTTGCAAGCTTTTCAGCAGGTTCACTCGTAAACTGTGAACGATAGACAAATGATACTCGTTTTGCTTGTTCAGTCATAACATTAATTATCTCTTCGACTCCATGACCGATTCCTACAGTAATTGCACCAGACGAACCATCAATGTACTTTTTCCCCTCTTTATCGAACAAGTACACCCCTTTCCCATGAGAAATCATAGGGTAATGCTGAGCAAGTAATGGTTTAATTAAATAATCTCGATCCATCTTATCCCCACCTTTTCATAAAAATAGAGCAACGAAATAAAAAAGCCAAACTACTAAATATAAGTGATATTTTGATAGAGGCTATTTTTTTAGTATTCTTTCTTTCTGAAATACTTCCTTTTTATTTTTTTACACTTCTACTTTTGTTAGAGAGAAAATGAGTTAAAAACAGTAGTTTTTAAAGGGGAATTTAACCATAAAAAAAAGAGAACACGTAGTGTTCTCTCTTTTTGCTATTTTAAATCTATTTTTGTTCCGGGACGAACAGTCCAGGATGGATTTTTTCCTACTTTATCTTTTTCTTTTAATCCTTTAAGGATTGCAACCCATTTACCAGATTTTGGGCCAGTTTTAACTTTTTGCTTCTCTATTTTTCCCTTTTTAAGTACATATACATATGTTGATTTCCCTGATCCCTTAATGCTCGTTTCAGGTACAGCTAGTAGCTGCTTTGATTGTACGACAACATTCAGAGTTGTATCATAGCCAGGATATAAGTTCTTTTGCGAATCTAGACTGGCTTTAAATGAATAGTAAGGAATTGATTCCTTTTGTGAATCTTTCCCTTTTACGTTCGTATTGCTTGGAGATGACTTATAAGTAGGATAATCACTAACCTCTAAAATTTCACCTTTCCATTTCTTGTTAGGTACTACGTTAGAAGTCACAGATATTGGTTGGCCTGATTTAATTTTTGCTTTTTCTTCTTCCGTTAGTTTCCCTTCAATTTGAAATGGTTCATTCGATGCAATTTGCATAATTGCAACTTGCTGATTATCTGATGTTTGAAATCCTTGACCTATATTTAGGTTTAGATTATGTACTATACCATCCGTATTACTTTTAATCGTTAAAGATTCTTGTTGTGCTTTTAGTCCTTCAACCTCGAGAGTATACTTTTCTACATTTAGCTCAGCTACACGAAGATCATCATTAGCTTTATTTAGTTCAATTTGAAGTGACTGGACTGAAGAAATATTAGCTGCACGATTAGCATCGTCCTTACTAGATGGTGTCGATGAATCAACTTCATTCATTTCTTGCTCTAACGAAGTGATTTGCTCATTCTTTTGCGTCACACTTGTTTCTGCTAGTTTTTTATTTGCTTCAGCTTGTCCAATCTCAGCTTTTAGAGTTGAGTCTTCATAAGAAAAGAGATTTTGTCCTTTTGAAACAGTGTCGCCATCTTTTACAAAAATCTCATTTATAGCTCCTTTAGTTGCATTTACATAAATAGTTTCAGTATGACTTTGCACAACACGACCTGAGACAGTTTTTGTTTTAATAAAATTTTCCATAGTTGGATTTATAAACTGTAATGTCTTAGATTTACTTTTTTTAACTTCAATTACGGCTACACTTAGCCCCACAGAAATGAATATTAAAACAAGGATCCCAATCAAAATCAGTTTTTTCTGACGTGGTGATAATGCTTGCTCATTTTCTGCATCAATTGTTTTGGCTGATCCCATAACAATACCCCTTTCTGAATCGGTAATTAGCGAATAATGCCAAATACTGTTAAACCGAACCCACTATCTATTTTCCTTTTTTTTAAAAAACGTTTCAAGGTGTATTTTTAGAAAATGAAAATATTCTATTTTACTCATTTGGATAATTCATTCTTTCTTCCTTATGCAGTCGAGATAACAGCTACATTCTTTTAAAAAACTAATTTAAAAGGACTACTATTTACACAAATTGTAAAGTTTAAAACATTCATACTATTATTGCATTATTTTATCGAAACATGTTACAATACATAAAAAAATCTTTGATTAACAGAATATAACCACTATTATTCTGTTAGTTTTTCTAATTGAATTCGTTTAATCGAATCAATAATGGTCTAAAAGACCTTTCATAAATAATATGGGGTTTAGTACAGCTCTCCCGTTGCAAACTGATTATTACTACGCACAAATTTTATGCGTATGTAATCTTTTACTAAAAATACACAGACTATTCACAAAAAGGGGGAGTACTAAATGAATGCTTTTTTTAGAAAAAAGTCTATTGAACAGCTTCAGCAAGACGGAGCTAAAAATACCGGCCTTAATCGTGTTTTAGGATTATGGCAACTTACTGCTATTGGACTAGGGGGAATTATTGGCGTAGGTATCTTTGTATTAACTGGTGTTGCCGCAGCTGAACATGCTGGGCCAGCAGTTCTACTATCCTTTATTATCGCAGGACTTGCCAGTGCAGCAGCAGCATTATGCTATGCGGAATTTGCCGGTTTAATTCCGGTAGCGGGAAGCGCCTATACTTACAGTTATGCTGTATTAGGAGAAGGAACAGCGTGGCTTATCGGATGGGATTTATTACTTGAATACGCGCTTGTAGTAGCAGTAGTAGCCATTGGCTGGTCTGGATATATGCAAGAGCTACTGCAACAGATTGGTGTTCATATTCCAGTATGGGCACAAGGTGCTCCTGGTACTGGAGCAGGACACAAGGTAAACTTAATTGCCGTATTAGTTAGTCTTGGGATCGCAGGTTTACTTACTTTAGGAACTGAGATGGGTTCAAAATTTAATTCGTTAATGGTTATCATTAAATTAAGTATTATTCTATTAGTTATTGGGGTAGGTAGCTTCCATATCAACTCTGCTAACTGGCATCCATTCATGCCTTTTGGATTCCATGGAGTAATGAGTGGAGCAGCTTTAGTATTTTTCGCGGTATTTGGTTATGATACTTTAACTACAGCAGCAGAAGAAGCAAAAAGACCACAAAGAGATTTACCACTAGCTGTTATCATATCGTTAGCAGTCGCTTTATGTTTGTATGTTGCTATGTCACTAGTTATCACAGGTATGGCACCTTATGAAACGCTTAATAATGCTGCTCCTGTAGCAAAAGCTTTTAGCAACATCGGAATGAAGTGGATTACATTAATAATTTCAGCCGCTGCTATCACAGGTATTCTATCAGTTTTATTCTCATTTATGCTTGCTGGATCACGCATATGGTTTTCTATGAGCCGTGACGGTTTATTACCAAAATATTTTACAAAATTGCATTCTAAATACAAAACACCTTATCGTCCAACTTTAATTATTGGAGTGATTACTGCTTTTGTTGCAGGCGTTACACCAATTAACGAAGTTGCCGAATTAGTTAATATTGGTACACTTACTGCATTTATCTTAATCTGTTCATCAATCATCGTTTTACGAGTAAAACGCCCAGATTTAAAAAGAGGATTCAAGACTCCGCTGGTTCCACTTATTCCAATAATCGGAATAGGATTCTCAGCTTATCTAATTGCTAGTCTTCCTGTTATAACATGGATTCGTTTTGTAGTATGGATGATTATAGGTCTTGTCATTTATCAATTCTATGGTAAGAATAAAAGTAAATTGAAAGAAAATTACGATAACGATAACAAAACAAAGATCAGCTAATCTAATAGAAATAATTGATTAGTAGCAGACCCCTACTATAAGGGGTCTGTTTTCTTTTTTAATGAAATGATTTATATAAATAAAGAAAACTCGCCGGTTGGCGAGCTTTTAAGTGAAGACAGTGGCAAAATTGGCAACTACGTCTAGTTCTACCTGCTGCCAATAAATTGTGAAAATTCTACTGTTCACCCATTATATCAAGATTCTTTGATTCAAAGTTATCAAGCAATGCACGAACTTCATCTGTTGATTTAGTGTTCACCAATTGATTTCTTAATTCACCAGCTCCACGGAATCCTTTGACATAAATTTTGAAAAAGCGATGAAGCCCTGTAATTGAACGAGGCACTTCTTCCGCATATTGATCTTGTAGGTCAAGCTGTAGTCTTAAAAGATCAAGGTACTCTTTACTACTATGCTCCTTTGGCTCTTTTTCAAAAGCAAATGGATTTTTAAAAATACCTCTTCCGATCATAACGCCATCAATACCATATTGTTCAGCAAGCTGCAGCCCAGTTTGACGGTCAGGGATATCTCCATTAATCGTTAGCAGCGTATTTGGTGCGATGCGGTCACGTAATTTTTTGATTTCCGGAATTAGCTCCCAATGAGCATCAACTTGGCTCATTTCCTCTCTTGTACGTAAATGAATAGAAAGGTTCGCAATATCCTGTTTTAAAATATGCGTTAGCCACTCCTCCCACTCATTAACTTCCTTAAAGCCAAGTCGTGTTTTCACGCTGACAGGTAGTCCGCCCGCTTTTGCTGCTTCAATAAGTTCTGCCGCAACGTCTGGACGAAGAATAAGGCCACTACCTTTACCTCTCGATGCTACATTCGGTACAGGGCAGCCCATATTAATATCGATGCCTTTAAAACCTAGTTCTGCCATACCAATACTCATTTGACGGAAATATTCGGGATTATCCCCCCAAATATGCGCCACCATTGGCTGCTCATCTTCTGTAAAAGTTAAACGTCCACGCACACTTTTCATACCCTCCGGATGACAATAGCTATCCGAATTTGTAAACTCAGTGAAAAATACATCCGGTCGACCGGCTTTACTTACTACGTGACGAAAAACAACATCCGTCACATCTTCCATTGGTGCAAGTACAAAAAATGGTCGTGGTAAATCACGCCAAAAATTATCTTTCATATTTCAATTCAATTCCTCTCAAAATAATCTACAAATAACTGGAAGTAAATAAGAAAAAGCAATGCCCAAGGATCAGTTGCCTTCTTTCAGTACTAATTTCGCGACCGCTTCACAATGACTAGTGTGCGGGAACATATCTACAGGTTGGATCTCTATTGTTTTATATCCGCCATCTTCAAGTACTCTTAAGTCTCTTGCTAAAGTTGCAGGATTACATGATACATAAACTACCTTGCTTGGTTTCATCTCAATGATTGTATTTAAAAGAGCCTCGTCGCACCCTTTTCTAGGTGGATCTACGACTAATACTTCTGCTTTAATCCCTTGCTTGTACCAATTCGGTATAACCTCTTCAGCTTTTCCTACTTCAAATTCAACATTTGTCATCTCGTTAATCATGGCATTTCGTTTTGCATCTTCAATCGCCTCTGGTACAATCTCTACTCCGTAAACTTTTTTCGCTTTTTGAGCCAAAAATAGTGAAATAGAGCCGATTCCACAATATGCGTCAATAACTGTTTCATTTCCATTTAGATTGGCATACTCGAGTGCTTTATCATATAAAACCTTTGTTTGAATTGGGTTAACCTGATAGAACGAGCGAGCTGAGATTTCAAACGTAATGTCTCCAATTTTATCTTTAATTGTTTCGCTTCCATATAAAACAAATGTTTGTTTCCCAAGAATCACATTCGTTTTCTCATTGTTAACATTTTGGATAATACTTGTAATACCTGGATGTTTCTTAATGATTCTAGCTATTAGTTCATCTTTTTTAGGAAAGTTTACCTTATTTGTAACAAGAACAAGCATTGATTCATTCGTATAGTAACCATAGCGTGCCATGATATGACGTAAAAGTCCTTTATGTGTTATTTCATCATATGGATCGATTTTTAATTCATCACAAAGTTCTTTAACCCCTTGAATCATTTCATCATTTTCTTTACCTTGGATAAAGCATTCATTCATTGGAATGATTTCATGGCTTCTTTTTTGATAAAAACCTACTACAAGTCCACCTTCTAGCTCTCCTACTGGAACTTGTGCTTTATTTCGATAACTCCATGGGTTTTCCATTCCTAAAACCGGATGAATCACTACATCATCAAGTTTACCAATTCGTTTAACAACCTCTACTACTTGTTTTTGCTTCGCTTCAAGTTGTCCTTCATAGCTCATATGCTGAGTTTGACAACCACCACATTGATCATAAATTTTACAGATTGGTTCAACGCGGACATCGCTTTGTTTATGAAATTCAATAATTTTACCAAATCCAAAGCCTTTACTTGTTTTTAAGACTTTTATTTTTGCTTTTTCACCCGGAAGTCCATTTGGTACAAAGATCGGATATCCATCTACCTTTGCTACTCCATGACCTTCATGGGTTAAATCTATAAATTCAACTTCAATAAATTGATTCTTTTCTACAGGTAACACTCTTTTCGACAAGTCCTTTACCTACCTTTCAACCTTTTGATAAACCATTACAATATTATATAAAGAAAGCCCACCTCTGGCTAGCTTTTCGATACCAAACATATTGTTGAAATTATACTTAATTCCTAGAATTGGCTTCAATGTCAGCTACTATTCCTTGATGCCAATTATTAATTACTTTATACATAAAGAAAACTCGCTGATTGGCGGGCATTTAGTTGAAGACAGAGACTTAGTTGCACTTATCTTTCATACCTATAATTGGAAAATGCGTCCTTTCTTGCTCCGCTGCCAATTTATACATTCTTAATATAAAATAAATAACCACGTAGACTACCGTGGTTATTTACAGCCTTACTTATTAAGGTACATAGATTTCTAAATGATTATAAAGCATATCGACTGTGCATGGCGTCTCTCCACCATATTCACCATCAATATTTAATAGTAACTTCTCATCTGACGTAATTTTCAAATGACTTGCTCTAGTATAAAGTACATATTCATTTTGAACGTGTTGACCCCTTAATAATTGTGCACAAACGCGAATGATTTCTGCAATATTGGATTTCTTTAATACTAATAAGTCAAATTGTCCGTCATTTATACTTGCATCAGGAGCAATTTTCTCGAAACCACCTACAGAATTTGTATTCGATAATAAAAACAAAAATGCTTCTTCATCAAATACTTTTCCATCGTACTCAATCTTTAATCGAGTGGGTTTAACTTTCGGTAACATTTCGATCCCTTTTAAATAATACGCTAGTTGTCCTAGCATGGTTTTTAATTTGCTTGGTACTTCATATGTTAATTCTGTAATTTTGCCAGCAGCTAAAATATTTACGAAATATTTATCATCAACTCTACCAATATCAAGTGGAACAGTTTGCCCATTTGTTATTACTTCAGCAGCTTCCATAATTGAAACATTTACACCGATAGCTCTAGCAAAATCATTTGTTGTCCCAACAGGGATTAATCCTAACTTTGGTCGATACTCTTGTTCTGCTAAACCACTAATGACTTCATTAAGTGTTCCATCCCCACCACATGCTACAACTAAATCAAATTTTCGATCACACGCTTCTCTTGCAGCGATTGTTGCATCACCTGCTCCAGTTGTTGCATGGCAAGAAGTCTCATATCCTGCTTGTTCAAATAATTGCAACACATCAGGAAGTTTTTTCTTAAAAATTTCACGACCAGAAGTAGGGTTGTAGATAATTCTAGCTCGTTTCATCATTAACCATCCTACTATTTTATTTATACTCTCTATCTTATATCGTAACCTAAAACGTTTTTGTAGTAAACTTTTTCCATTTACTTATTTATTTTTGCCTTTCTATAGCTGATTCAAACGCGTCTTAAACTTATAACATTTTATTAATTTATTAATTTTTTGTTCCAATGCTATATTTTTCTATTGTTTGGAACAACCTAACTATTATAGGACAATATTACGTTAAAAACATTAAAGTAGCATTAAGGATTGATAACTCAATGGAAAACAAACCACTGGCAAATGTAGAGTACTTGGCATTAAAGAAATTAACAGTTTTTCGTAATAGTATTTTTCGTTATTTACTACGAGCAATGATGGCTAGTATGTTCATAGGCTTTGGAGTTATAGTAGCATTTAAATCAGGTAACTATTTTTATGCCGAACATTCACCGTTTGCATACCCTATGGCTGCTATTACTTTCGGTGTAGCTATTCTTTTGATAGCATACGGCGGCGCTGACCTTTTCACTGGCAACACATTTTATTTTACTTATACCGCTATTAGAGGAAAAATGAATTGGCCAGAAGTCTTTCTTTTATGGTTAATGACCTATATTGGTAACATTCTAGGTGCAGCATGCTTTGCCTTACTAATCCATTTAACAGGGTTATATGACGACCCAACAGTAAGTGGATATCTTCTAAGTGTTGTAGACAAAAAGATGCACGTACCAACGGCTCAATTATTTTATAGAGGCATTTTATGTAACTGGCTAGTTTGCTTGGCATTTTTTATCCCGATGGCTCTTAAAGAAGACGTCGCAAAGATTATAACAATGCTGTTACTTGTTTTTTGCTTTTTTGTTTCCGGATATGAACATAGTATCGCTAATATGTGTACTTTTGCGATTGCACTTGTGATTGAACACCCAGAATCCATCTCATATGGAGGAGTTATTCATAATTTAATTCCTGTTACCATTGGAAATATTATTGGTGGAAGTATCTTAATGGCGTGTTTTTATTATTTCGTTAACAAACCTTATCTTGATCATGATGAAAAGGTATTGGAGTAGGTCCTACTGATTTTGGTTTTTCTATCATTTTAATAAATAAAGAATATTTATATTAAAAAGTACCCTAAAGAGTAGACACTAGATAAAGGTCAACTCTATGGGGTACTTTTTTAATAAACAAAATAGATAAACTGAGGAATAAAAATGTCGAAGAAACTTAAAAATCACTTTGAATTAGAAATTTAAAAAACAATTAATAGGAAACTTAGATTCTGTTAGTTTTAATTGTTGATTTTATACAAAACAAATATTTTAAAAAGATATTAGAATTTAATGTATAGAATATTGAAAGACGTTGGTTGGAGTGGAAGGTGCGAGACTCCTATGGGAGTAGCGGGAAGGGTGAGACCCCGCAGGCTTGCCGAGGAGGCTCAGCTCACGCCCCATGGAAAGGGAGCATCCTGTAACGGAAATCAACATTCTTTTTTAACAGAATCAAAACTTAAAATACAAGATTCTAATTTGATAAATCCACCTAGGGTGCACATTAATATTATTTTCAAATTAACACTTTGATGTTATATACAACAACAATCAAAAAATAAAATCGGCCGAAACCAATCATGTCAATTGTTTCAGCCGATTCTAGTAAAACGTATTCTATTAAGATAACTACGAGCGAAATGCTCGTAGTTTTTTGGAAGAAAATTATCTTTTTTGAATTTCTTCCATTAATATTTTATTTAATAATGGTGGATTAGCTTGACCTTTAGTTGCTTTCATCATTTGACCAACAAGGAAACCAATCGCTCGGTCTTTACCATTTTTAAAGTCTTCAATTGATTGAGGGTTCTTATCAAGTGTCTCAATTACAAGATTACGAAGAGTACCTTCATCAGAAAGCTGAACTAAACCTTGTGATTTAACGATTTCGTTAGCGTCTCCGCCTTTTTCGATTAGCTCAGTGAATACTTTTTTCGCAATT
>NZ_NCTA01000021.1 GCF_002156865.1 Gottfriedia luciferensis
TTACAGGGGATAATGTTGAGTTAAATGGAGAACCACAGGCAAAAGTTGGTCGAAAACTCCGTGAAAATCCTCGCTTAGAAAAAGTAGAAATGCGTCCTAGATTATAAAAAGATTGGCTTTGTTAATGTTAATTGTTGATTTCTTACAAAACACATTTTTGAATAAGATTTTATACAATTTAAAGAGATTGATTGGAGTGGAAGGTGGGAGACTCCTATGGGAGTAGCGGGAAGGGTGAGACCCCGCAGGCTTGCCGAGGAGGCTCAGCTCACGCCCCATGGAAAGCGAGCATCCTGGAACGGAAATCATCAACATTCTTTTTTAATACAGCAAAAAGATTAAAAAAATTTAATGTCAGATTGATAGTATTTTAATGTAGGAAATGGATTGAAAGCATTTAGTTTTCCATCTATTTCCTTTATCGACTGTTTAAAATAAATAGTCCTATGAGAGTTAAAGTGTTATAATACTAATTGCATAAAAATTTAAGTTAGTTATCATTTAAACAATAACTAGACTCGGCAAAGTATCAACGCATCAAAATTATAAAATATTGATGCCATTTCTTTTATTCACACATATACTGTCTAAGAGATAGGCCGTTGTATTAGTGATCGATTTTGGAGGTTCTTTTAATATGACAGTTTACCATTTTGTAGGAATTAAAGGTACTGGAATGAGTGCTTTAGCACAAATACTACATGATTCTGGTTTGACCGTTCAGGGATCAGATTATGAAAAGCACTTTTTCACTGAAAATGAATTAAGAAAAAAAAATATTACTATTTTACCATTTGATAAAGAAAATATAAAAGAAGGCCAATTTGTAATAGCAGGTAATGCATTTCCTGATACACATGAAGAAATTGCAACTGCTATTGAAAAAGGAATTCCTATGGCACGCTATCATAAATTCTTAGGTGAATATATGAATAAATTTACTAGCGTTGCAATTACTGGAGCACATGGTAAAACATCAACGACAGGACTACTTGCTCATGTTGTTTCTGGTGCGCGTCCAACTTCTTTCCTAATTGGAGATGGAACTGGTAAAGGTGAAAAGGACAGCGAATACTTTGTATTTGAAGCTTGTGAATACCGTCGTCATTTTCTTTCTTATTTCCCAGATTATTGCATCATGACAAATATTGATTTTGATCATCCAGATTATTACAAAAGCGTAGATGATGTATTTGACGCTTTTCAACAAATGGCAGATCAAGTTAAGAAAGGTATCATTGCATGTGGAGATGACGAACATCTACAACGAATTTATGCAAAAGTACCTGTAATGTATTATGGATTTAACGAGGACAATGATTTCCAAGCTCGTAATATTGAAAAGCATACAAATGGTACAACATTTGATGTATTCGTTCGAAATACCTATTATGCGACTTTTGATATTACAGGATACGGTGATCATAGCATCTTAAATGCATTAGCTGTTATCGCGCTTTGTCACTATGAAGAAATAGATGTAGAAGTTATTAAGGAAAGATTATTATCATACGGTGGCGTTAAACGTCGTTTCAGTGAGAAAAGATTTGGAGATCAAGTACTGATTGATGATTATGCTCATCATCCAACTGAAATCCAAGCGACGATCCAAGCTGCACGTCAAAAATATCCTGAACGTGAAATCGTAGCGGTTTTCCAACCCCATACATTTACACGCACAAGTAAATTTTTAGATGAATTTGCTGGTACATTAGGAAAAGCCGATAAAGTTTACTTATGTGATATCTTTGGTTCTGCCAGAGAAGATAAAGGAACTTTAACAATTGGTGACCTTTCTTGTAAAATCGAGGGTGCAGAATTATTAACTGATGACAATATCAGCAATTTACAAAATCATAAAAATAGCGTACTAATTTTTATGGGTGCTGGAGATATCCAAAAATATCAAGCAGCATACGAAAAACTATAAAAACAACAAACCCGTTTATGAGTAATCATAGACGGGTTTTTATTTTTACATTATTCTTTCAAGAGATTATTAATGAAAACAAAGAGGAACTGAGTAATATTCAGTTCCTCTTCGATTATATTTAGTTAGTCTCTCATTCTTACTGCGTATGGAAAGATTGGATCTAATAATTCGAACTCATAAGTGATCCCATCAACTTTCCCTATAACCTTTTCGCTGTCATAAAGATCAAGCATAAAGCCAGCCATTTCTTTTGCAGTATGATACTTCGGTAGAACGCCTTCAAATTTAATATTTTCTTCTAAATCATATGAAACTCTAGCAAATTCTGTTTCAGTTGCAGCTGGAGCTAATACTTTTGCTTGCATTTTTGCCCCTTGCTCTTTTAATTCATGTGCAAGTCCCTCTGTAAAGGCACTAACATAAAATTTAGTAGCACAATAAGTGATTGCATTTCCTATAATCGTATATCCTCCACCAGATGAAACATTAATTAATTGTGTGCCTTCGACTGTTGAATAGTCACGTACATATAGTGAAGTTAGTATTGTTAATGCTTCAATATTTAAATTAAGCATGGTTTCAATTTTTGTTAAATTTTGCTCACCGACAGATGCAAAGTTACCAAAACCTGCATTATTGATCCAAGTTTCAATTTCATAATTTTTAAGCCCTTCATATAAATCATAAGCATTTTTAACGATAGATAAGTCAGCAGTTTTGATAACTACGTCTAGATCAGCATTCAGTTTAGTGATTTCTGATTTTAATTTTTCAAGTTCTTCGGTTCTACGAGCAACAATAATTAAATTTTTCCCACGTGCAGCAAATGCAAGAGCTGACTCATAACCTATTCCTGAACTAGCGCCTGTAATGACAGTATATTTTTTCATCTAAATTCCTCCTAATAATTTCGTATATCTAAAATTAAATTAATTGTGTAACGTTTACGGATTCATTATACTGTTTAGAGTAAACTCTAAGTCAAACTGTTTTTTACTTGATTATCATTGACTAAAACTGGAGGTTTTTATGTATTCGATTGGTGAAGTCGCTAAGGCTATAGGAGTAAGTACACATACGTTACGTTATTATGAAAAAGAACAAATCATTCTTCCAGATCGAAATGAACATGGAGAAAGAAAATATACTGAATCTAATTTACAGTGGTTAAAGTTTGTTTTGAAATTAAAGGAGACGCAAATGCCTATTAATAAAATTAAGGAATATGCGTTTTTGTATACAGAAGGCGAACATACGGCTTTGGCAAGATTAAATTTATTAGAAGAACATAAAAGGTCAATTGAAAATCAATTAGCGACCTTAATCGAAACAAATAAAATGTTGGATCATAAAATTAACACTTATAAGGAAGCAATCACTCAAAAAATTTAAAATAAAAACCTTATTGGAGAGTAAAGTACCAATAAGGTTTTATTTTTATTCGACTCTTTCTTTTTTTCTTAATCCAAAAAATCCTAATAATCCAAGAAGACCAAGCCAGCCATAATTCATATGATTATTATCGTTATTAGTATTTAACGTGTTAGAAACAGGTGTAGGAGTAACATTTCGTCGATAATAATTTCCATCATTTGAAGTGTTATTTACACCATTATTGTTTGGCGTTAAAAAATCATTTGATGTATTTTTTATATTATTTTTAGTTTTAATATAATCATCTTTAACTGTATTTTTTGTATTATGCATAACATGGTTTGGATCATTGAAATTATTGTTAAAATCTCTTTTGATATCTTTATTATTATGTTGATAACTTTGATCCAATTGTGTAGCGTCAGATCCAGTTGAAACTGCATTAACATTTGTTGATAGTGCAAATGTTAATGAAAGTGTACAGATTGATAAATAAACTTTTTTCATTTTAATCATCCTCCTCTTAAACATTATTTTGTACATCTAATGAAGGATTATATGTGGGAAAAAAGTCCATTTAATTAAAAGCTTTCCGTTTACAAGTAGCGGTTGCATTATACCAATTAAAACAAAGCATCGTTATTAGGATTAAATCTACAAAGTCACCTACATAGTACATTAGAACTGCTCCTTGTTGAATATCGTGAATTGTAAAATTGTCTAATTGATTAGAAAAAAGGACTTTTGCTAAAATATCATGACCAGCTATTGCAATGATCAATATGAATGATCGAAATAAATAACTGTATTTATGAGAAAGTGGTTCATTTGCAATAATGGAAATCGTAAAAATATAACCTGCAATAAATAAATGGATATGTAATAAAATGAACAATAACCTGCTCTCATGCATTAAGTTAAAAAAGTTTGTAGTATAGAGTAACCAAAGTCCTCCAATATTTAACAGTAATGCAATAAAAGGATTTGCAAAAAACTGTATTGGAGTACTTCTTAAAAGTTTTGATATACGCCTAGCATGTTGAACTTTTAAGGATTTGTATAATAGTGTAATTGGTTTTGATAAAGCGATCAGTAAAGGTGCAAGCATACCAAGTAGCAAATGCATTAACATATGGAAAACAAAAATATGATGGCTTAAGCTTGCAATTGGTCCTACAATTGAGACAAATATACAAAGCATCCCAGCGATCCAGACTATTGAACGATATGTAGGCCAAGCTTTTTGGTTATAAGTCTTTGCAGCAAATAAATAAGCAGCAGTAAAAAGTGCAATGATCAAGGAGATGATTAGTTCAACTGCTTTGAAATGATAGGGTTGAATAAAATTACCTACCATAATGGTCACTTCTTTTTCGAGTTTTAATAATTAGAGTGAGACCAACCAAAGTCAATATAATGGCTGTAATATTCCAAGTTAAATCATAAGGAAGTAAATTAACATTGTATCGGATTTGATGGAGTTTCATCACTTTATGCTGTACAGTTCCATCATAAAGTTGAAACAAACCTACTCCAAGTAATACTCCCCCTAACCATCTTCTAAAATAGAGTGACTTTATTCTTTTTAAGTGCGCAAACATAAATAATGAACAGATTGTTGCGAACCAACTAAAAGCATGAAACAGCCCATCCGAAATAAGTCCTACATTAGTAGTAGACTTGTCATAAAAGTGATGCCAATGTAGAAGCTGATGGAAAACGACCTCATCAAAAAACGCTACTAATCCAAGACCAAATAAAACGCCTGACCATAAATTTAAATTGTAATGATTAACAGTTAAGGGATTTTCTACAGTAGTCATAAGTAACTCCCTCTTTCTAAATGGTATTTTTTTCATTTTGCCCGCTATTTTACTGATCAAATCGTAATTAGTAAAAAATACAAATAAATAAAAATGACACTTTGGGAAAAATGAAGATTGTGATTGATTTTTTAGTATCTTAAATGCGGAGGGTTGTATGGATAAAAAACAAAAGCGGAGTTTATGGGCCTTATCTACTGTCCCTCTAGTAATGACTTTAGGTAATTCAATGTTGATTCCCGTATTACCAAAATTGGAACAACAATTAAATATATCTGGCATTAAAGTTTCAATGATTATTACTGTTTATTCGGTTTTTGCGATTATTCTTATCCCTATAGCGGGTTATTTATCGGATTTATTTGGAAGGAAAAAAATTATTATTCCAAGTTTAATAATTGCCGGAATTGGTGGTACGATAGCGGGTTGGGTATGTTGGAAATTAGAACATCCATATGTATGGTTGATAATTGGACGAATTATTCAGGGGATTGGATCAGCAGGGGCCATGCCGGTAGTTATTCCATGTGTAGGGGATATGTTTAAGGACGAAAAAGAGGTCAGTAAAGGATTAGGGTTAGTTGAGACATCAAATACTTTTGGAAAAGTTCTAAGCCCAATTCTTGGTTCAGCACTTGCAGCGGTTATTTGGTTTTTGCCATTTTTAACAATACCGTTACTTTGCTTGGTTTCAATTGTCTTGATTTTACTATTTGTAAAACCTCCGAAACAACAACAGAAAGCGCAGAAAAAAAAGAAAAAATTTAAATTGTTTCTCAGATCAATTCGAAAGATTTTTCGTAATAATGGTAAATGGCTCTATACAATCTTTATTTTAGGTGCCATAATCATGTTCATTCTATTTGGCATGCTTTTTTACCTATCCTCAATATTGGAAAAACGTTATCAGATTACTGGAATTTGGAAAGGTTGTGTCTTAGCAATTCCACTTGCGGCATTATCATACACTTCATATAAGACAGGTAAAAAAATTGGGGATCGAAAAAATGCAATGAAAAATTCGATCGTCATTGGATTTATCCTTATAAGCCTTTCTTTTGTAATTCCTATTTTTATGAAAGAAATTTATATGATTATTACAAGCTTATTAATCAGTGGAATTGGAATCGGATTGTCTTTACCAAGTTTAGATGCATTAATAACTGAGGGAATTGAAAAAGAGGAAAGAGGAACGATTACTTCTCTATATAGTTCTTTGCGCTTTGTAGGTGTAGCTGCTGGTCCTCCTGTCTTTGCATACTTAATGAAAAAACCAGATAATTATATGCTGTATTTATCCATCCTATTAGGGATAATTGGTCTTATTTTGTCTATCAAATACATTAAACCGAATCAAGAAACGATGACTAAACCAATTAAAGCAGGGTAGAAAAGCTAATTACAGGAATCAGTAACTTTTCTTTGAGTTTATCTCGATAAAATAAAAACTCCCTGTAGAGTAGGGAGTTTTTTACATTGCCTAAATAAAATCTTAAACAAATCGACCATAATCGGGTTTAGCAATCGAATGAAAGTTTTTAACTAGAAAATCTAATTTTTCATATATTTCATCTTCTAATAATGGATATCCGTGACCAGTTATCGCTTTTTTAGGATTTATAGCATGTAATTTTTTTACGGATTGATATGCTTCTTCCCAATTAGTCGTTAAATATCTTGGCGGACCATTTATTTCTTTTTTTTGAGTTAGCACACTGTAAATAGAATCTTGTTTAACATTAATAAAAGCGTCACCAGCAATTAATAATTGATCTTCTTCTCTAAATAAAGAAATATGTCCTGGTGTATGCCCAGGTGTATGAATCCATTGCCACTCTGGCATTTCAGGTACAGAGCCATCAGAAGGAAGAACGTGGATGAATTCAGCTAAGTTAATTCCTTCGTTTGGGAATAAAGGAGATAGCTTTGCAAGTAATCCACCTTCAACTGTACCATCTGGTTCAGGGTAATTATTTTTTCCAGTTAAATATTGTAACTCCTCTTCGTGCGCAAAAACTGGAATCTTATATTTCTGAATCAAATCAATAACAGCTCCGACATGATCAAAATGTCCATGTGTAAGAATTATTGCTTTTAATTTATGACTTTTCCCGAAACGTTTTTCAGCAATTTCGATAATTTTATCAAATGATTTTGGCATTCCGGTATCAATTAAAACCCATTCATTTGATAAATTAGGATTACCGTATAGACAAATGTTAACAATCTGAATTGTTTCATAGTATAGATCATTTGCTAAATTGAACCCATTCCCACTCGATAAAGAGGTTATAGGCATATAGTGAAATTCCTTGTTTATTTTATGTAAATCATTACTATGATTCATATGTCCCTCCACATCATTTTTTTTAGTTAAAATGCATTTTTAGTCTCCTTATTAAAGACTTTTTTATTCTTAAACAAAACAAGTGATAGCTAGTTGAATTAAACCTTTTCTTTTAACAAAAGATAATCATAAAAATTTATAAAGGTAGTGAGACAATGCATACAGTTTGGAAGGGAACAATCAGTATGGGGTTAGTTACAATCCCGGTTAAATTATTCTCCGCAGTTGAAGATAAGGATATAAAATTTCGCCAATACCATAAGGATTGTAAAACACCAATTTCATATAAAAAAGTTGCTAGTTGTGATGATGAGGTCACCCCAGAAGAAATCATAAAAGTTTTTGAAACGCCTAATGGTAGGGTTGTAGAAATTTCAGAAGAAGAAATAAATAAGCTAAAGGAAGAATTTGAACTGAAAACTGTTTCAATCATTGATTTCGTAAAGCTATCAGAAATTGATCCTGTGTATTTCGATCGAACATATTATATTGGCCCAGATTCTGGTGGAACAAAAGCATATGCATTGCTTTCAGAAATTTTGAAGAAAAGTAAGAAAATAGGTCTCGCAAAAATTACGATTCGAAGTAAACAGCGTTTATCAGCTATTCGTCCGTATAAAAACGCTATACTTCTTGAAACATTGCATTTTCCGGATGAGATTAGAGCAATCGAAAGTCTTCCTGGAGGTGTTCCTGAAAAGGCTGGATTGGCAGAGCGGGAACTACAGGCTGGAATGATGTTAGTTGAGCAGTTAACAACAACCTTTAATCCAGAAAACTATACTGATACGTATCGTACAGCCTTAGAACAATTAATTACAGACAAAATAAATAAAAATGATTTTATAGCAACTGGACAAGAGCAACCTGCCGAACAAAAAAATGTAGTTGATTTAATGTCTGCGTTACAAGCAAGTATAGATCGAACAAAAGGAAAAGCAACTCCTCCTAAAAAGCCTCGAGCGCCGAAAAAAGCTACGAGTTAATTAGGGGGCTGTGATGGAGTTTAATCCAATTTATCCTTTTGAACCAATTTCTACAAATACAGTTCCAACCGGCTCAAACTGGATCTCACAAATAAAATGGGATGGGGTAAGAATCCTTACATACTTTGATGGAAAAGAAGTAAAATTATTTAATCGTAAATTAAATGATCGTACAATGATTTTTCCTGAACTATTAAAGATCGAAACTTATACTTCTGCACAATCAATCATTCTAGATGGAGAAGTTATTGCCTTAGATCAAAGTGGCAACCCCTCGTTTCACGAAGTTATGCGTAGAGATGGACTTCGACGGTTGGAACGAATTGATTCAGCTATAGAAGCTGTACCAATCTTCTATATGATATTTGATATTCTTTATTACAATGGAGAATGGGTAACCCAATTACCGCTCCAGCAGAGACAGGAACTATTAGCGGTAGCGATTCAACAAAATCAGCAAATTCAAATCGTTCCAAGTAATGCTGATGGACAAGCATTATTTGAAGTTGCAAAACAACATGGTCTAGAAGGAATCGTATGTAAAAATCTTAATAGTAAATACTTAATTGATGGAAAGAACGATGCTTGGCAAAAAGTAAAAAATTATAAAGATATCATTGCTGTAATCGGTGGTGTCACGTATCGTGCTGGAATTGTTAATTCAATTTTAGTAGGACTTTATGACGAAGAAAATGAGCTAGTGTTTATCGGTCATGTAGGAACTGGGAAGTTAACGCGATCAGATTGGAAAGACCTTACTTTAGCAATTGAAACAATAAAAATAGAAAAAAATCCATTTTCAAGCCAACCAAAAAGAATTAAGGAAATACAATGGATACAACCACTGTTAACTGTTAAAGTTCAATTTATGGAGTGGACTGAAGGTCATTCATTAAGGCAACCAAGTATTCAAGCATTTATCGACAAAGATCCTAAAGAATGTACTCTGACAGATTAGGGGAAGCATCAAATGAATAAATACCCTTTTACTAAACGTGATAAAAATTATTCAGGCTTTTTCTTTATTTTAGGATTTCATGTAAAGCTTGATTCTTTCATAGTAGGAATTATAAAAGAAAATAATATTATACAAATTGGCTCTTTCTCTAAAGGAATTAGTGAAAACGAGAAGGGGATTTTGATTCAAGCAATCGAAGCAAATAAAAAGTCGGTAAAAAATAATGTCATTTCTGTCGAGCCTGGGATTTGCATTGAATTGGACTTTCAAGGCATAGAAAATAATCAATTAATAAATGCAAAGTTTAAGTCATTCCAATTACAGCAAGCATGGAATGCATGTACTTGGGATGGATTACTTTTGAGTAATCTTACTCTAGAGCATGAACTAACAATAACGAGTCCGGAAAAGGTAATTTGGAAAAATCCAAATGTAAATAAGGAGAATTTTGTTTCCTATTTAGCTCAAATATCTTCTTACATGCTGCCATTCCTAAAGGATCGTTTATTAACAACCATTCGTTTTCCGAATGGAATAGAAGGTGAATCATTTTTTCAAAAAAATTGTCCAGAGTATGCACCAGATTTTATAAAAACTGAGGAACAAGAGGGTAACAATTTTATTCTTTGTAATGATGTATCAACTTTACTATGGTTAGGAAATCAATTGGCTATTGAATACCATATTCCTTTTCAAACATACGGAGCTGATAATCCGATTGAAATTGTATTCGATTTGGATCCACCTAATACAGCTGCTTTTTCATTAGCTATAAAAGCAGCAGTCGAAATGAAACGAATCTTTGATTCCTTTCAAATAAAAAGTTATCCGAAAGTGTCTGGAAGTAAAGGAATTCAAATCCATATTCCGATTAAAGAAAATTCGCTGACTTATGATGATACAAGAGTTTTTACTTCTTTTATCGCACATTACTTAATTGAAAAATTTCCGGATGATTTTACAATTGAAAGATTAAAGAAAAATCGAGGAAACCGACTTTATATTGATTATGTACAGCATGCAAGAGGAAAAACCATCATATGTCCATATTCCACGAGAGGGAAGAATAAACCAACTGTTGCTACACCACTCTTCTGGGACGAGGTGAATGATGATTTAAAAATGGAAACTTATACGATACCTTTTGTTCTAAGTCGATTAGAAAATAATCCCTGCCCTATGAATGATTATTGTGATCAAGAAAACAATTCTTTAATTGAGTTAATTTCTAAAATTAAGGAAAGCAAATAAAAATAAAAACTCCCAATTATTATGTGGGAGTTTTTTGCTTTTTAAATTTCAATGATGATAGGTAAGATCATTGGTTTTCTTTTTGTTTTATTGAATAAAAATTGTCCGAGTGCTTTTTTAATATTTTGTTTCATAGCTCCCCACTGGAGCTTGTTTTCATCTAATAATTCATTTACTGAAGATGTAACGATTTGATTCACTTCCTTCAGTAAGCTCTCTGAATCACGAGCATAAACAAATCCTCTAGAAATTGTATCAGGTCCAGAAATAATTTTTCTTTCCATTTTATTGATGGTAATCACTATGACTAGCATGCCATCTTCAGCAAGCTGTTTTCGATCCCTTAATACAATGTTTCCGACATCACCTATGCCCATACCATCTACATATATATTACCTGCTGGAATTCTACGACTTTGAATGGCTTCTGATTGGAGAATGTCAACAACGTCCCCATTTTTAATAATAAATATATTTTTTCTTTCTACACCTACAGACTCTGCAAGTGAGCGATGGTGATGAAGCATACGGTATTCACCGTGTATTGGGATAAAATATTTAGGCTTCATTAAAGTTAGCATGAGTTTAAGCTCTTCCTGATAAGCATGTCCAGAAACGTGCATTCCAGTTGAACTGCCTGAACCATAAATAACATTAGCCCCAAGATTGTAAAAATTATCAATAATGCGTGAAACATTTCGTTCATTACCCGGAATTGGAGAGGCCGCGAAGATGACAGTATCACCAGGATAAACATCAACGCCCCTGAAGCTTGAACTAGCTAGTCGAGCAAGTGCAGCTAGTGGTTCACCTTGACTACCCGTACATAAAATCGTCACTGATTCAGGAGCAAAACTATCGATCTCTTGTGCATCAATCAACATACCTTCAGGAACTTTTAAATAACCTTGCTCCATCGCTACAGAAACAACATTAACCATACTTCGACCAAGTAAAGCTAACTTTCGATTTGTAATAATGGATGCATCAACTATTTGTTGCACTCGATGCACGTTAGAAGCAAATGTTGAAATAATAACCCTCTGTTTTGCCTTCATAAAAGCATCAACAATATGCTCACCAACTATTCGTTCGGATGGTGTAGTCCCTGGGCGTTCAGCGTTTGTGCTTTCCGATAAAAGTAATAAAACGCCTTTACTACCTATTTCAGCCATTTTATGAATGTCAGGATATTGATTATTAACTGGCGTTAAATCAAATTTAAAATCTCCCGTATGTACGACAGTTCCTTCTGGTGTATCAAAAACAATCCCTAAGCAATCGGGGATACTATGATTTGTTTTAAAAAAAGAAATAGAAAAATGTTCAAATTTAATAACCGAATCAGAGTCTATAAGGATTAGTTCTGTTTCTCCTAACAGCCCATGTTCTTTTAATTTAATTTCAATTAGTCCGAGAGTTAATCTTGAGGCATAAATAGGAACATTTAATTGTTTTAAGAAGTAAGGAATACCACCGATATGATCTTCATGGCCATGAGTAACAAATAATCCTTTTATTTTCTCTCGATTTTCTTGTAGATACGTAATATCTGGAATAATTAAGTCGACACCTAATAAACTTTCATCTGGAAATTTCGATCCACAATCGATTAGAATAATTTCTTTTAAATACTGGATGGCATACATATTTTTTCCAATTTCGTTTATTCCACCTAAAGCAAAAACTGATAGCATACTTTTTGTTGGACTCAATATATTATTCCTCCTAAAGCTTAGAAATTTTACGGTATATCCATTTGAATTTGGCATATTTTTCTTAGTATGTACGGATATATTGAATTCATTCAATTACTAATTAGAACAAAAAAATGAGCCGGTTTACTAACCGAGCTCATTTCAGACTGCCCGCCAAACGCTCGCTTTCTTCGTTACTTCGCCTGTCTGCGGTGCTCATTACCGTTTAGGGTAACTCCGCTCCTCGCCAGGCTTCGCGCCTCGAAAGACAAGCGTTTTCAATCAGTCTGAATATCAGATAAATAGGACTTTGTCTACACACAGAAATGAGCCGGTTTACTAACCGAGCTCATTCAAGATTACTCTTCAAAATAATTTTTAAATGGTTTTTTAGGTGTTTGCTGTTCGTTACGATAATAAGGATTATCATCAGTTGAGTCTTTAGGATCTAAATTCGTTTTAATCACTAAAGTCGGTCCAGTCGTACCATGTTCAGCGATAATGCGATCATTAAGTTCATGAAAATCAGGGAGCTTTTTATTCCCGGGTTGTAATGGTTCGGACATAGATTACCACCTCCTGACAATAGGATGATTCGATGACGAAAAATTATGTATCCAGTTTAAATTTCTTTCTAAACAAGAAACAAACACTCTAGGAAAAATATTGTTATAATTTAATTAAAAATTAATTTAAAAATAGTAGGAGAATTAATATGCGTTTTGTTGAAAAGCACGAATAAAGGAGCGTTCTTATGAAATTGTTTTTATCAATCGTTTTAGCGACCATATTAAGCTATCTTCTTCTTATGATGGGACCATTAGTTGGGGGGATTATAGCATTAGGAATTGTCCTTGGTTGTTTGTTTAGAGGACTATATTTACTAAATGAAATTAGCAAAAGGCTTTCAATTGTAGCACCAAAAACAGATAAAGTAAAAGAAGCTTATGCTAATTACCTAAAGGAAAAAGGGATTAAAAATCAAGATGAAGATATTTAATGAAGTCTTATTGAACTAGCGCATGGCGTTAGTTCAATAAAAAAAAGAACCAACTGAATTGGTCCCTAATAATGTTGACAAGTAATTTCTACCTATGCGTGTAAATACTAAGTGAAAATAAATATCCAAATAAACAAATTCGAACCGCTAAAGAACATCTTTTAATTTGATTATATTCTCTATTAAAAATTCCAAACTAGAATTTCTCTCCAGTCATAGTTGACATAAAATCCTTATAAAACCCTTCATAATCTAAGCCTACTGCAATATGTTGTTGTGGTCTCCCATCAAATTTCTCAGTGGTATCTGTTACACGAAAATCTGCAATACTTTGACCTCTGGCCACATCTGTTGAATCAATTAAAACAGCAGATTGATAGAATGTAAATAGATCGCTACGAATGACTGCCATGAGAGTTACCGCATCATGAACTGGACTTCCTTGTATGCCGGGTACCTTCTTTTGATAAAAGTTGAAATAATAGTAATCTAATAGTGGCTTTACAAGATCAGTTTTCCCTTTAGAATGAATATAATTGACCATTGCAGGAGTGACGATGGCATGTTGGGTTACATTTAAGGGGAAAATATATGCCCCTTTTACATATTTCATAACAATATTAGCAGCTATCGGATCTCCATGAAAATTCGCTTCTGCAATTGGTGTAACATTCCCAGGATATAGAAAGGCCCCACCCATGATATAGTAAGAATTTACACTCTTCATTAGATCTTCGTATAAGATAAACAGAGTAGCTAGCGAGGTTAACCTCCCAGTATTTACAATAATTAGTTCATGTTTATACTGTTCAATCAAATTAATAACTTCACAAAAATTTTCTAAGTTCTCAAACTCTAAACCTGGATCGATTGGACCTAAACCAAACGGACCATGTATATCAAGGTAAAAGGTCGGGACCTCTCCGGTCATTGGATTCTCAGCACCTCCATAGACTTTAACATATTCCTTTTTTGACCTCTTAAGTAAAAAACGAACATTTCTAGTTGTTTCTTTTTTAGATACATTTCCATAATCCGCCACAATCCCAATTACATCAATCGCTTCTGTTAATCGTGCATAAACTAAAGCGATCGCATCGTCAATTCCTACATCACCGAAGAATAACACTTTCTTTCCCATTAACTTAGCTCCTTTTATATTAAAACTTCGGAACATTACTTTTAATTATTTATTCCTTTGATGTAATGGTATGTTGTTATCTATTTGAAAAGTATAAAAACACATTATATTTTCACTTCAGATTTATTGAACAACAAAAAGGGACGGAATATCCGTCCCTTTCAGACTGCTCGTCAAACGCTAGCTTTCTTTGTTACTTCGCCTGCCTGTGGTGCTCATTACCGTCTAAGGTAACTCAGCTCCTCGCCAGGCTTCATGCCTCGAAAGACAAACGTTTTCAATCAGTCTGAAAATCAGCTAGATAGAACTTTGTCTATACAATGAAAGGGACGGAATATCCGTCCCTTTAAATAGTTTATTTAATTTATACAAAACCTATAAACTTAACCCGAATCTCTTAAAAGGACCTCTCCGGTCATTGGATTCTCAGCACCTCCATAGACTTTAACATATTCCTTTTTTGACCTCTTAAGTAAAAAACGAACATTTCTAGTTGTTTCTTTTTTAGATACATTTCCATAATCCGCCACAATCCCAATTACATCAATCGCTTCTGTTAATCGTGCATAAACTAAAGCGATCGCATCGTCAATTCCTACATCACCGAAGAATAACACTTTCTTTCCCATTAACTTAGCTCCTTTTATATTAAAACTTCGGAACATTACTTTTAATTATTTATTCCTTTGATGTAATGGTATGTTGTTATCTATTTGAAAAGTATAAAAACACATTATATTTTCACTTCAGATTTATTGAACAACAAAAAGGGACGGAATATCCGTCCCTTTAAATAGTTTATTTAATTTATACAAAACCTATAAACTTAACCCGAATCTCTTTAATTCAATAAAAATACTTTCCAATTGTTTTCCTTTTTCTGTTAACGTATATTCCACACGAGGAGGTACTTCAGGATATACAGTTCTCTCTAGTAAGCCATGATTCTCTAATTCTTTTAGTCTGAGTGATAGTGTTTTCGGACTAACCCCATCCAATGATTTTAATAAGTTACTGAATCGGAGCGTTCCTCCAATAAGGAGATCCCGAATAATTAAAAAAGTCCATTTTGTACCAATCACATCTAGAGTTTTGGCAATAGGACAAGGTACGCCAGGTGTTCCTTTAGTTAATTCAATTGGTTTAATACTGTTCAAAGTAAACTCCTCCAAAAAAATTTTTTGAATGATTAGGATTATTGTAGCAAAAAAGTATCTTTTCGGAAACTATATGAAATAAATATCACTACTTCCGAAAAGATACTTTTGGTGATATTAATATTAATGTGACCTGAATGATTAGATTGTAGTGGGAAATTCATGGGCATAAAAAAATACTAAATTATTGGAGATGGATAAAAAATGAAAAATATACTTATCATTAATGGACACCAAAAAATTCGTGGAGGGGGGAAATTGAATCAAACTTTAGTAGATAATATGGTAAGTCTGCTTAACGAAAAAAATAATGTGAAAACAACGACTATACAAAATGGATATGACGTTAAGGAAGAACAACAAAAGTTTATTTGGGCCGATGTTGTCATTTTCCAAACACCGATCTATTGGTTCAGTATTCCTGGATTATTAAAATCATACATGGATGAAGTGTATGGGTATGGCATATTCTTTGAAGGTTCTGAGCAATACGGAAAAGGTGGATTATTAACAGGTAAAACATACATGTTTTCTACAACTTGGAATGCCCCAGAAAAAGCTTTTAATGATCCAACGCAGTTTTTTAAAGGTGAAAGCCTTGAAGGAACACTAAGTCATTTACATCGTGTACACCAATTTCTTGGAATGCAACCTTTAAAAAGCTTTGCATGCTTCGATGTCGTGAAGAATCCGAACATCGAAAAGTATGTATCAGAGCTTAGTGCACATTTGAATGGGGTAATTGGTTTATAAGAAATAGATTAAACAATATTGAGTATAAGTGGATGTATTAATTTGGAAACAACTTTTAATCGATAGTATTTCTGTGAGAATTGATTATTTTCAGTCGGTTCTATAGATCACACCTGAATCCCGGTCCTGCATTGTCCGGGATTCAGTATATTTTAGATAGCTTGCTAAAATAGATAATTTAAAAATTTACCCGCCGAATGTTTAAGATTTTCTTAACACTAATGCCAAGTAACACCAAAGTAATCGGTAACCCAAGTTACCTTACTAAAATCAAACATTTCTACTGGCCCCATGAGCACTTGCCCGTCACCCTTCAATCCGTCAAAAATTAAATCGAACTCCGCATCATTTTTGCATTCTATGTAAAAAGATACAGCCCAAGTAAATTCAGGACAGGATTCTTTTTCCATATCTAAAACCATAAAAGTCTGTCCTAAAATTTCAATGATGCCATTCAGGATTTTCCCCTCTACACCTCGATCAGCTTTCGTATTTCTTCGAAGTGAAACGAGTTTTGAATTTGGGAATATACGGACATAATAATTCATTGCTTCCTCCGCATTGCCGCAAAACGTAAGAAATGGAGTAATTCTTTGCTCTGATATAACCGGTATGACTTCTTCAGCTGGCATTTTAAAGCCCTCCTCATTTTGAACTTAAATTTTCTCCTAATAAAAGAACAAGGTATTCCTGAGCTACTATCAATTTTTTGATGATTGTTAAACATTTTACATCAACTTACGCATGTAATCATTATATAGTGTATCATTTAGGTTGATGTTTACTCTTAGCTCAATTGAAGGTCAATCCCGTTCAACTAACTTCATCAGTTTTTCTTAATTAATGCGATTGAAGTAATCTAATAAATTGATGTCGACTACTCAAAGACTGTTTCTGTCTGGTTTCCCTATTTTCGCTGTCGCTTGATTGGCTCAATTATTAGTGAACCTAAAGGGCCATATTCTTGAAGAAGTAAAGGAAATAATAGAAAATAAGATAGTAATCTTAATTAAGTCAACTTAGCTAGCTGAAACTTATAAGAAATATTCGTTAGGATATTCATCCACTGAATGGAACGATAAAAATAGGAGGGGAATAGATGAGACCTATATCTATTTTAATAGCGGATGATGAACAGGAGATTGCTGATCTGATAGCCATCCATATAGAGAAAGAGGGGTACCATGTTATAAAAGTTTCTGATGGACAAGAAGCGCTACATGTTATCCAGTCACAATCAATTGATTTGCTTATTTTAGATATTATGATGCCAAAAATAGATGGATATGAACTAACTAGCCTTATTCGAAAGCAATATAATATGCCTATCATATTTTTAAGTGCCAAAACTTCTGATTTCGATAAGGTTCAAGGTCTAGTGATTGGTGCAGATGATTATATGACTAAACCGTTTACCCCAATTGAATTGGTGGCACGTGTAAACGCTCAATTAAGACGCTTTATGAAGCTAAATCAACCCCAAAATCTTCATAATTCTACACTAGAATTTGGCGGTTTGGTTATTTCACATGAGCAACGTACTGTTACTTTATATGGTAAAAATATAGAGTTAACTCCTAAAGAGTTTGATATTTTGTATTTGCTGTCCAGTCATCCAAAGAAGGTATACAGTGTAGAAAATATCTTCCAACAAGTTTGGGGAGAGGCATATTATAATAGTGGAAATACCGTAATGGTGCATATACGTACTTTACGTAGAAAATTGACAGATGATGTAGGAAAAAATAAATGGATCAAAACTGTGTGGGGCGTTGGGTATGCATTCAATGATTAAGATGATCCGTAGTTTTCGCTCCATGATGGTATTATTATTTGGCTTAAGTATGTTTCTGTCAGGAATCATAACCTACTTAATCTTTAAGGGACTCCAATTTTATTATCATACATATGTCCAATTCGGTGAAACACTGTTTTTTTATCGTCAATTTTTGAACAATATTGGCGATATTAATTTCTTTTTACTGATATTTATTCCACTTTCATTCCTATTTTTTTATTTACTTACTAAGCCTTATTCGATGTATTTCAAAGAGATTTCCACTGGTATTCGTTATCTTGCTCAGGGGGATTTTTCATACCGTGTCAAAATAAAATCAAATGATGAATTTGAAAGTATTGCTCAAGATATAAATCAGGCGAGTGAAAAGTTAAAAGAAGCTATAGAAAGAGGAGATTTCTCGGAGAGTAGCAAGGAACAGTTAGTAGTAAATTTAGCACATGATTTACGAACGCCTTTGACCTCTGTTTTAGGATATTTGGATTTAATTCTTTCAGAAAGAGATTTGACAAAAGAACAAGTTAGACATTTTTTAACAATTGCCTTTACAAAATCTCGACGTTTAGAAAAGCTTATTGATGAATTGTTTGAAATAACTAGAATGAATTATGGTATGCTTCCAGTTGAAAAAAAACAAGTTAATATAAGTGAGTTGCTTTTTCAGTTAAATGAAGAATTATTTCCAATCTTCGAAAAAAATCATTTGACAGTCCGTATGAATATTTCACCGAATTTACTAATGTTAGGTGACGGAGACTTGTTGGCACGTGTGTTTGAAAATATTCTGACCAATGCAAATTATTATGGATATGATGGTCAATTTATCGATATAAATGGCTTTTTTGATTCTGAAGAAGTGGTTGTCCAGATAATGAATTATGGAGATTATATACCTGAAGAAGACCTGCCACATTTGTTCGATATGTTTTATACAGGTGACAAGGCAAGAACTGATCAAAAAGATAGTACAGGTTTAGGTCTATTTATTGCAAAGAACATTGTAGAGCAGCATAACGGAAAGATTCGTGTTGAAAGTAATTTAATTCGAACAATGTTTGAAGTCCGTTTACCTCAGTAAATTGGACAAAATGTTTAAGTGTACGATCCAATTATAGTTTTAAGAAAAATTTAAGATTTACCCCACTCTTTTTTTAAATAGTTTTTCCTATCTTAGTACATATAAGATTAAGGAGGAAACTGAAAATGAAGAAGTGGTTTTTTTTATTGTTATTATTGTGCGTAAGTTATCCCTTCGTAAATAAAGCAATGTTCTTTCAAGATAAAGTAGATATTCAAAAATATAATAAAAATGACAAAGATAACATAAAAAATATAGGGTCCCCCTTAAGTATCAAAAAAATAGAGATTGCAAAAGAACAGATTTATCAAGGAAATCTGCTCCTAATCAACAGTAAATATCCTATTCGCCATGAGAGTGTGAAATCCGATATCGTTAATTTATCTAAACATAAGGAATTAATAAATGGATACGGTTTGAATAATACAAATATTTATCTGTCAAAAGGAATAGCAGAAAAATTTTCAGTGATGATCAATGATGCTTTAAAGGAAGGGGTTAGTCAATTTTTTATTAATAGTGGCTATCGTGACTTTGATGAACAAAGCATGCTTTACCAAGAAAAAGGGGCTAATTATGCCTTGCCGGCTGGATATAGTGAACATAATTCAGGATTATCACTTGATGTAGGATCAAGCGTAACGAAAATGGATCGAGCACCCGAGGGAAAGTGGCTGAAAGAAAACGCCTGGAAATACGGCTTTATATTACGTTATCCAAAGGATAAAACTGATGTTACAGGAATTCAATATGAACCGTGGCATATCCGCTATGTTGGTTTCCCTCACAGTGCGATTATGAAAGAAAAGAATTTCGCTCTAGAAGAATATATGAATTTTTTGAAGGAACAGAAGTCTATTACGACTACAATAGACCACCAAGTCTACAAAATCTTTTACTATCCTATCTCTCAAAATACAGCGATTAATGTGCCTGTGAATGAACAGTATGATATTTCAGGCAACAATATAGATGGTGTAATTGTGACAGTTTATTCAGGTAAGCGGGACTAAGTTCTGACTAGAAATTGGAGGAGAAATATTGGAAAACAAAAAAATGACATTCACATTATTCATTATTTATCTGTTAGCACTTATTTGGATCGTTCTTTTTAAATTACAGTTTTCGATTGATCACATAGATAGAGTGCGAATCATTAATCTAATTCCACTTAATGGGAATGCCTCTTCTGAGGTGTATAACAATATAAGGATTTTTGTACCTTTTGGTATCTTTATTTGCATGTTGAAAAGTAAGTGGTCTTTTATGACTAAGCTTTTTTCAATTATTAGTCTCACTCTGGCATTTGAGATTATACAATACGTTTTAGCAATTGGGCGAAGTGATATTACTGATGTATTTGCCAATACACTTGGAGGGATCATTGGTATTGGTATTTATGGACTATTATTTAAGATTCTAAAACAAAGGACGAATAAATTAATAAATTTATTTGCTTTAGTGTTAACTTTTTGTACATTATTTTTTATTATCTTTATATTTAAAAGGCATGGTATTACGCTCCCAAAAAAGGCCTAGCTTAAATGTAATTAGAATAATATGAAACGAGTGCATGTCGTTAAATAGACTAGAAGATTAATGAAGGCGACTATAAAGTTACATAAGTTGATGGATTATACAGGAACTGCTAAAAAGGCAACGTACTATAAAAGGAACGTTGCCTATTTTTATTGAATTTTAGAGTGTTTGACCATTATCAATTGTAAAAACTTGGCCGGTGATCGATTCATGAGTCAGTTGAAAAAGAATAGCCTCCGCAATTTCATCCGGTGTTGAAATTTTCTTAAGGGGTAAATTGCCAGCAAGCTGAAACATCTTTTCTTCATTGCCAGACCACCATCTTGTATCAACTGCACCAGGTGATATGCAATTCACTCTGATATAAGGTGCTAGGGCGATCGCTAATGATCTTGTCATTGTATGAATTGCCGATTTAGTTGCTGCATATGGGATTGATGAGCCTATTCCGGTCATTCCTGCCACACTACCAATATTAACAATTGCACCTGATTGTTGCTTCTTCATATATGGGGCAACTGCCTTGATACAATGAAACATACCTTTCACATTTACGCTAAAAAGGGAATCCCATACTTCTTCTGTTACAGCGTCTAAATCATCCATTGCGATCTGGGCCGTAATACTCGCATTATTTACTAAACCATCTACCTTCCCAAAAGTTGTAATCGTGTGGGAAACTAAATCATTTACTTCTTTTTCAATCGCCACATCCGCTTTAAAAGCAATTGCTGCTCCACCAATTTTTGTGATCTCATTGACAACTTCGACAGCTTCTTTTTCAGAACGATTATAATTAATAACAACCTTTGCACCTTGATCTGATAGCTTTAATGCTGTTGCCCTTCCCACACCAGTGCCGCCGCCAGTTATTAGGACAACTTTATCTTTTAATCTCATTCTAAATCCTCCTCACTTTGTTTGATTTAATATTCTCTATTATATTTTTAATGATTTGAAGAGTATAATATTTAATAGTTATATAGGTATCATTTTAAATGATAGCAATGGGAGGAATGTTATTTATTGGAAAGTCATGATTTGTGGATTTTTAAACATGTTGCGGAGTTACAATCAGTTTCGAAAGCCGCAGAAAAACTAGGCTATGTACAACCCAATGTTAGTCAGCGAATTAAAAGCTTAGAAATTGAATTAGGCGTTAGATTATTTATCCGAAATAATAGAGGAGTAAATTTGACTGATGAGGGGAAGGTTTTACTTGAATATACAAATCAAATTGTACTATTAATGGATGAAGCAAAATCATTAATTAATCCTAAAAAATGGAGGGAATCTTTAACAATAGGTGCTCCCCAAACGATTTCTGCAATTAGAATTCCTCAGTTGTTTTCTTCTTTTCTGAAAGAACATAAAAATATTGATGTAAAATTAAGAACGAGTAATAATGAAAAGTTGCAAGAAATGCTTTCCTTTGGAGAACTCGATGGTGCTTTTATAAATGAAACACATAATAATACACAGTTCGAAACTGTTTATAGTTATTTTGAAAAAATCGTACTTATATCACCTAAACTGAATACTTTTGAAAAGAACAATGGCCAAACGTTAATTATTAATAGTGATCTAAATTGTATATACAGAAATAAAATACTAGCTTTTTCTAAGGATAATAATTTTCATGATCCAAATATTATAGAATTAGATTCGCTTGAATCAATTATTCAAGCAGTTCACGACGGAATTGGTATGAGCATAATACCAGCAGATATTGCAAATAACCGAAAAGAATTACAAACAATCCAATTTAAAGAACTAAATGAAAGAATTAAGATAGACTTTATAATTAAACAAAGAAAGCAGCAACCTCAAAGTTTAAAAAAATTTATTCATTTTTTAGAGAAAACATAATTAGGAATATTTGAATGAAGAAAAAAGAAGGATAGATTAGGCAGAAATTTTTTCTGTTGATCTATCCTTCTTTTTTCACTTATAATTTGTGCATTTTAAAAAATCATCATCTTAGAATGATCTCTGTTGAGACTAGTCCTTAAATTTGTTCCGTTGTGAATGTAGGTGCTGAATCTTTCTTTGGCATTGTTAAAAAAATAACAGCGATAACGATACATACACTACCTAGTAGTTGGTATACTCCGAAAGATTCCTTTAGCCATGTAATGGAAACAATAGTTGCTACAAGTGGCTCAATACTCGATAAAATACTAGTCTCCGTTGCTGATAAATGTTTTAGACTACCAATGTAGAGAACGAAAGAAAGTGTTCCAATCAGAATAATTAAAATCAGCATAGAGAATGTTGACAACGTAAAGGTATGAGAAAGTTGTTTCCATTCAAAAGAACGATTCGAAATAAATAATGTAATACCCCCGATTAGCATACCCCAGCCAATAATAAGTGTCGCCCCCCATTGTTTAATAAGGGAAGCTGGGTGAAGTGTATAGAAAGTAAAACCAATAGCTGTTAACAGTCCGAATAAAATAGTTTCCTTCGACAACACAATACTATGGGCTGAACCATTTGTAATAATAAAGTATGTGCCTATCAGAGCAGTTATAATAGCTAGTACTTGCATAGTAGAAGGAAGTTTTCTAAGCTGTATTGCAACATAAATCGTAATGAGAACTGGCCCTAAAAATTGGAATAGAGTAGCGGTAACAGCATTGCTAATATACACTGTTTCGATAAAAGCATATTGTGCGCCAAGCATTCCGAGAATTGAGAAAATAATAAGTTGTAAAAGATGGTGTGGGTGTCGCCAAATACGAAATATATTTTGTTTTTTTATTAGCAAGAAACATAAAATAAAGACCCCAGCAAGTAATAGTCGAATCACTAAATAGTCGATAGATGATATTGCTGTATGTTGAAAAAACCACTGAATCAATGGTCCTGATAATCCCCATAATGTAGCTCCTGTAATAATCATAATAAGTCCAAGACGTCTGCTGTTTTGCATGAAAATGATACTCCTTTCAAAGGTTGATTTCTTAAGATTTTGATGATAAAAGTAATTATATAGAACTTCTGATACCATAATAAGTATCAATAATTCGATTTTTGAAGGGGTCAGATTTCATGTTAGAGTTAACACCAAATTTGAGTATGGAGAAAAAAATCCCGTTGTATGTACAGTTGTATGAATATATAAAAGCAGAAATAAGAAGTGGGAATATCCCTCCTTTGACGAAACTTCCTGCAAAAAGAAAGTTAGCAATACATTTAGAAGTAAGTAAAAATACAGTCGAAACGGCTTACGAACAACTTTTGGCAGAAGGGTATATTGAATCGATTTCACGTAAGGGGTATTTTGTATGTGAAATTGAACAAATGATGCACATAGGGAAAAAAAGAGGTGTCGTTGAAGAAGTATTGTACAGTGAACAGAAATATAAATATGATTTTACTCAAACGGGGGTAGATGCAAAGACCTTTCCATTCTCTGTATATCGGAAAATTTCAAATGAGGTTTGGCAGCTAGAAAATAAGGACCTTCTATTTCTCGGTCATCCTCAAGGTGAATTGAGCTTGCGTGAAGAGATTGCGAAATATTTATACGAATCAAGAGGTGTGAATTGTTCAGCGAGTCAAATTGTAATTGGGGCAGGAACACAATTTTTAATAAGAATGCTGTTTCAGTTACTAAAGGGAGGACATTTTGCAGTAGAAAATCCAGGATATCATCGCAAGTTAGTTGTCTTTGAGAAGGGGGAAGAAAATGTTCAAATGCTCCCTCTTGATGAAGATGGGATTTGTATGGAAGATTTAGAAGCTAGCAATGCGAATATTGTGTTCGTAACCCCATCTCATCAATTTCCCTGTGGAATGATTATGCCAATTAAAAGAAGGTTGCAACTATTACAATGGGCACAAGGGGAGTATGGACGTTATATTATTGAAGATGATTATGATAGTGAATTTCGTTACTCTGGAAAACCGATTCCAGCATTGCAGGGTCTTGATACAGAGGGAAATGTAATTTACATGGGTACATTTTCAAAAGCTTTGCTCCCATCATTAAGAATGAGTTACATGGTTCTGCCAAAAAAACTAATTGAATTGTATCAAGAACAATATTTATTCTACACACAAAGTGTTTCAAGAATCGATCAAGAAATTATTAGAAGATTTTTAAACGAAGGACATTGGGAAAAACATATTCAAAAAATGCGCGTTGTTTACAGGAAAAAGAGAGATACTCTTGTTTCGTCGATCGAAAAGTACTTCTCTAATAAGGTGGAAGTGATAGGAGAAGATTCTGGCTTACATATTTTATTAAAGGTCCACAATGGAATGTTAGAAGAAGAGTTAATAAAAAGTGCGGCCTTAAATAGTATAAAAGTATATCCAGTTTCAATGTACTATAGTAAAGGGAACAAGCCGAAAAATACAGTTTTACTTGGGTTTGCTATTTTATCAGAGGCTGAGATTGAAGAAGCAATTCAATTGTTATATAGTGCATGGTTTCAAAATATAAAATGATAGTAAAGTAGAAAAGGGAGACAAGTTAAGAATCCTATTTATAGAAAAAAGAACTTAAACTGCCTTTTACAAAAGTTAACCTGATAAGTGAGTATTAAATGATTGGACTAAAATGATGTAAAAATTAAATGCTGCTAAATTGCGGCTTTTTTTGTTCATTAGGAAAAGAACAATTAATCAAGGTATTTTGGACACAAACCATATAAAATTAAAAGTCTTTTTTTAAAACCAAATATTCTTTAAAGTTATGAGTAGTTAATCTGCAGGATTAAGTTCCATACTTATTTAAAGAGAGGAATCACTATGAAAATCGAAACGCCAAATATCCCAACTAAATTACTATCTAAAAATTTTTATGATATTTTTTATGAAGAGGATCCTGAATTAGGAATGTGTGAAATCAATGGCTCTACTTTTGAAAATGAGGTAGTAGATAGAGTCTTTTTATATAAGATGGTAATCAAAAATTGTAAATTCACAAATACAGATTTTAGAAATATAAGTATAACAGATGTATATTTTGAAAACTGTGATCTGTCAAATTGCAATTTAAGTAATTCCTCCATTCATAAAGTTATTTTTAAAAATTGTAAGTTATTAGGTGCAAATTTTTCGGAATCTAGCATAGGGAATGTACAGTTTGAAGATTCTGTTTTAAATTTGTCACTTTTCGGAAATTCAAAACTAGAAAAAGTAATCTTTCGAGACTCTGTTCTAAAAAGTGCTGATTTTTTTGATTGTAAATTAAAGAAAGTTGATTTTAATAGATGCAATATTGATGGAGCAAATTTTGATCAAACATCCCTCAATGGAATAGATATTAGTTCTTCTACTTTTAATGAATTAGTAGTTTCAATAAATATTTTAAAAGGCTGCAAAGTGTCATCAAATCAAGCAGTTCAATTTGCAACATTGATGGGACTTAAGATTGTAGATTAGATTAGGTATACGAATAATTATAGTACCGGTTAAATGAACTATGCGTTTATTGTAAATCATGAACTGTCAATGGCAGTTCATTTTTTATTGAGCTCATTAGAAGGTTAGTTGAATCGCAATGATAGAAAATTAATCGTTGATGGGAATAACCGTTTCAAAAAAGAATAAATATTACCATATAGAAAAGGAAATAGAGATTAAGTTGAAATGGGAGTTGGGGTATGAAAGAGAGGACAGAAAAAAGATTTAATGTTCAAGCTGGTTCTAAAGGTGCAATGACTTTTGGTTCTGCTTTAGCGATTACAATATCTTGGAGTATTCATAAATCAGTTCTCTGGGCAATAATTCACGGGTTCTTTAGTTGGTTCTACGTTATTTATTATGTCTTAACTAGGTAAGACTTTTGGGCAAATTACATAATTATAAGGGGCTTGATCCAGGAGGATTCAGCCTTTTTTTTGTATGTTGATGAAATTCATTGAACTTAAAGAACAAATAATTAAATTTATGAGATTCCAGACTAACTATAATTAATACGATAAACAGTATGTAAGAAATTACAATGGAACTATTTTATTAGTTATTTCATAAGATTATCCTTTGGAAGTTTATTTGAATATAAAGGACTCTTTGATTCGTAGATTGAATAAATAGAAAGGAGTTTCCTAAGTATTCGGTAGTCAGCTTTTTAACTTACAGGAGGATATCATTAAATGAAACATTATTTAGAATTTATTATAGATGTGAAGCCCATCGAAGCAGTGAAACTTATTTTTAAAGATAGAGAACTAAAGACCAATCTTATTTTTGAAGATTGTAAAGTTATTGAGTCCGAAGAGAAAGAGATTGCTATATTAGTGTTTGAAAAATTCTTCTTTCGAAACAATAGTACTGCCACATTGACAGTTACTATTGATAACTTTAGTGGAGCGACATTTGTTAAATGTATATCTTCGGGAAATGGAGAAGGACTTTTTGACATTGGTTGGGGAGCAGGAAAAAGTTTTATTAATTCATTAAGAAAAAATCTAGAATCAAACATTTTACAAATAATTTTGGAAAATTAATTTTTAAGTGCAAGTAAATGGTTTATGATTAAATATGAAATAATAAAACTAAAAGACTAAAACTAATAGGGTGTTAACAATGAATAAAAATCGTTTAGAAGCATTTAGTGACGGGGTACTTGCTATTATCATAACAATTATGGTCCTAGAAATTAAGATACCTCATAGCGCTAACATACAAGACTTACTAAAAATTTTACCAACTTTTCTAAGTTATTTACTTAGCTTCATTTATGTAGGGATCTATTGGAACAATCATCATCATATGATACATACTTTGCAAAAAGTGTCAGGACCAATTATGTGGGCAAATCTTCATTTACTTTTCTGGTTGTCTTTAATTCCTTTCGCTTCTGGTTGGATGGGGGAAAACCATTATAAGCCTTATCCTACAATGCTTTATGGAATAATTCTTTTAATGGCAGCTATAGCTTACTTTATCTTACAAGGGGTAATAATTAAGGTAGAGGGAAAAAACTCGAAGTTAAATCAGGCTGTAGGGAATGACTGGAAAGGAAAAGCTTCAATAGTTTGCTATCTTGCTGCAGTTTGCACATCTTTGAAGTGGCCTTGGTTTGCTCAAGTAATTTTTGTATTTGTTGCAATTATGTGGTTGTTACCAGATCGTCGAATAGAGAAAGTTATGCATAGCTAGTACTCTTTATTAGTTTACTAGTTGATTAAACTATAAATAGAAAAAAGATCGATATTTAAGTCGATCTTTTTTTATTTTGCTGCGGAACTATGTTCTATACCAAATTGTTAGTTAAAAATGAATCATGATCTTTTATCATGGATCGATACTTGGAAATTTTTTTTCTTAAAACTAAAAAACGTTTCAATCTTTACCCAGATAAAATAACAACCAACTCCTATAACAGCGCCGATTGTATTTAAAAGAACATCATCTACATCCAAACTTCTTCCCATTCCTAAATTAAACACCAATGCTAATATACTTTGTAAGAACTGAATCAGCTCAATTCCAATCGTACAGAGAAAAGAATACCATATAGCTTGTTTATTACTCTTTGCCCACTTAAAATAAAGCATTGCAAAAGCAAGTGGCGTAAGCATAATCGTATTTCCAGCAATTTGAAATAAAGAGGAAGGATTGTATCTTAGCACATCAATGATCCCTTTTATCGGCACTAAATTTACAGAGTTACTGATGTATTTTAAGGTTTCTACTGAGTAATGTAAGTCATCCAAGAAGAACAAAAAATGAATTGTATTAAAGTACAGTATGCAAAAATAAATTGAAAAACTTAGCCCAATTAACCAATCCAAAGCATTTTGTAATTTTGTCCGTTTTAAAAGGAAAATCATACAGACTAAGAGTATTGATAGATTCATCAAAACTTCTAAAATTGAAGACATGTAAGAATGTATATTTCTGAAATAAAACAAAAGACTGTTTCCGTACAAGATAAGTGGTATACCTAGCAATATGTATTTCTTCATAAAACTCTCCTAATCATTCGATCACTTTAATAGTATCCAAGTGTATTGTTGAACTTTGATCATATTAATAGTTTTCCTTTTTTTGAAGTAATTCGATAATTTTATCTAGTTGTTCTTCTTGTCTTTTATAGTAAGATGAAATTCTCTTAAATAGCGCCGTCAGACCATAACTAAGGCTAACAATAACTATTGTAAATAAAAAGATAGATAAAAACATTACTAGTCCTCCTCGATTTAATAAACTTAAACATTCGTTTCTGACAGAAAAGTCACATGGACCAATAATAAATATTCGATCATTTTAAGTAGAATATATTATATAATAAAAATGGTAATTAATTCCAATGATGATTTTTAGAAATAGTGAAATATGACTAAACAAATCTACGAAACTGAAATGGATTTACTAGTTTTGTAACAAATAAACCTGACTAAAAAAAAGATAAAAGTTTATCCAACTACGAATGCATTAGTTAAAAAAACTTAACTACTGATTTTCATACAGTTCCCATTTCACTGACCAGTTTAGGGGACAAATTTACAGGGGGGAGAATTATTGAACACGTTTATTTATATGGTGAGGCATGGTGATTCGCCAAAGGAAGGTTATGAAAGAACGAGAGGATTAACTGCACAAGGTTATTTTGATGCCCAAAGAGTAACTGCAATATTACAGGAAGAAGAAATTGATGTTGTCATTTCAAGTCCTTACACGCGTTCAATTTTAACTGTTGAACAGATCGCTCAACAAATTGGTCAAAGAGTTTTAGTGATTGAGGACTTAAAAGAGAAAAAGTTTTCCTCTGTTGACATAAGAGTATCTGATAAAGAATTGGTGCCACTGTTGGAAAAATCATTTTCAGCACCTAATTTTGCATTAGAGGGTGGAGAATCTAATGCTGAGTGTCAAAAAAGAGCTGTCAAAGTTTTAAAAGAACTATTAAAAAATTATAAAGGTAAAAAAGTAGTTATAGGTTCTCATGGAGCTGTTATGACTTTGATGATGGGGTATTACTGTAGCAACTATGACTTAAGTTTTTTATATAGCACATCTAAACCAGATATTTATAGAATGGAATTCAAAGATCAAGAATTAATTGATGTTCAAAGATTATGGTGAGTTAATATAGGCGTTAATGAATTTACTATTAATATATTAATTGGTTAAAACAAGTAATTAACTATTAAGGGGATGGGTTGTTTGTTTGAAACACAGAGATGTCTTATTAATACTTTTCAAAAATTTGATTATGATGAAGTTAAGTTATTATATATGAATCAAGAAGTAAGGAATTTTCTTGGTGGAATACGTGAAGAAGATTCAATCATTGAAGTTTTAAACGAAATGCTTCATTCAAATAAAGATTCTTATTATTGGGTTGTTAGAGAGAAACGAACAGAAGCTTTTATAGGATTAGTGTCTCTTACACCACATCACGATGGTCTTTATCTGGAAGTTTCTTATCAATTTTCACCAAATTGGTGGGGAGCTGGATTTGCAACTGAAGTTGTTCAAGAAATAATAAATTTTGCTATATGTGAATTGAAGCTTACCAAAGTCGTTGCCGAAACCCAAACAGCAAATATTTCATCTTGCAAGCTTCTAGAGAAATTAGGTATGAAACTTGAAAGAAAAGTTATACGTTTTGGAGCAGAGCAAGCAATTTATTCCTTTGATTCGAATGTAGTAACTAATTTTTAAAATTTACTTCATCTAAAGCATAGTCTTGAGATTGATTTGCTGTTATGAAAGTATAAATTGACAGCGGTGTAGAAACCTCGATATTGTTGCCAAAACTAGCCTATGTCTTTGCAAAGGCTCGCCAATCAGCGAGTGGGGTATTTCACAAAGACCTCAAAAATAGATAGATAAATTCTACTTTTTCTTTAAATTGAATAGTGTTTAATGATAGTCTATTTTTTTTTAGATGAGGTGGTAACCTTTGGTTCAAGAAATCCTTTCAATGGAGCAAATGATCGATATCATCCATACAGGGTTAACTAAGACAAATTCTCCAAAACGAGTAATAATAATTGGTGGTGGGCTTTCTGGTTTAGTCGGTGCATCACTTTTAAAGGAAGCAGGACATCAAGTAACTATTTTAGAGGCAAACAGAAGAATCGGTGGAAGGATCTATACAAAGAGGGAGCCATTTCTTAATTACCAGTATACTGAACTTGGCGCAATGCGTATTCCTTCAAGCCATCTTTTAACATTTGCATTAATAAAAAAATTTAATCTACAAGTAAACGAATTTATTAATAGTACGCCAAATGATTTAATTTACGTTAATAATGTATTAACAAATCAAAAAACTTACGATACAAATCCAGATATATTAAATTATCCCGTTGCCGAGCATGAAAAGGGAAAAACTGCAGAAGAGTTACTCAAATCTGCAATTGGTCCTGTCATTGAGTTTATTAATCAAGATCCAACAAATAATTGGGATATTATTATTAATAAGTTTGATCAATACTCGATGGACAATTTTTTAAGAAATAATCCTGTTGGGAATTCTTTGTCAACGGGGGCAATTGATATGATAAAGACAATGATTGGTATAGAAGGTTTTCCGGAATTAGGATTTACAGCAATATTACGAGAAGTAATTGTACTTTTAACCCCAAATCTTAAACTATATGAAATAACCGGTGGAACGGATTTCCTTGTGAGAGCATTTTTACCCCAATTGAGGGAGAATATTCTCCTAAATGAAAGGGTAACTAAAATTACACAAGAAGATAAGGTAATAATCTATACAGAAAATGAAGTACTTAACAGGCAGAGACAATATGAGTGTGATTATGTTATTTCAACAATCCCTTATTCTTTATTTAACTTTGTAGATATTCAGCCATATGAGTCATTTTCCTATGATAAATGGAAAGTTATTAGAGAGTTACATTACGCAGATTCAACTAAAATAGCGATCCAGTTTAAAACGAAATTTTGGGAAAAGTTTGGCTTATTTGGTGGTAAATTAACAACGGATTTACCAATTAAATTTTCTTATTTTCCTAGTCATGATTTTGGTGAGAAAACAGGGGTAATTTTAGCAAGTTATACTTGGGAGGACGATGCTACGATTTGGGAAAGTATGAAAAATAATACTCGCATTGATAAGGCTTTAGCTAATCTTTCAATGATTTTTGGTGATGTGGTTTATAAAGAATTTCTAGTAGGGTATTCGCAAAGTTGGATGCAGTTTCCATTTTCAGGTGGAGCATTTGTTATGTATAAACCAAATCAAAAAAGAGAACTTGGCCCTTTTGTTAACAATCCCGAAGGAAGAGTTCATTTTGGAGGTTCTCATGCATCTTCTACTCCTGGATGGATGCAAGGGGCAATTGAATCAGGAATTCGTACGGCTTATGAAGTTAATAGTTTATAAATTTTATCTAACTTAACTTAATGTTAATCATTACTTTGTTGAACTTTTTAGTCATAGAATTGGTTCTTTTTTCGGGACTAATTTGAAGACTAGCTAAAAAACAAAGGGTATGTTTATTATTGAAAATTACTTTTTAACCTAGTTCCAACAAAGGATATTAAAAGTATATAAATAGGATAAAAAAATAAAAAAAACATTATTATCAATCCTGCTCCAAAATTATCATCATTTATATGATTGTTTGGAAACAAGAATCCTGTTAGTACAATGAAAATAACGAAATATGGAAACCATAATTTACAATCTAATAATGTCTTTGTTAGCCAAGGTATTATAACAGTCAAAGAAATAACCCCTAATAGACCTTGAATGTGTTCGCCTCTAATTAATGAGTTGATAAAAATGAACGCAAGTAAACCGTAAATTGCACTCGCTGCGTTAAGCTTTAAAAGGTACTTCATTAGATACAACTCCAATTCTATAAGGTATGCAACTACTCCATTCACCTGCAAATGTTAAATACTTTCTATTAAATGATTTCTACTTATATCCAATTTTCCCCTTTTATTTAATATCAGTACCCGCGTTTTAAAAAGTAAGTGTTGTTAGCTCAAAAAGAAATACAAATTGATTTTAATTTAATGGCTTAATACGCCTATTAGTTGGATATGAATTTCAAATTAAAAAAGGAAAAGAATGGATTATTATAGAACCTCCTATATATTACATATATGTAGGAGGTTCTTTCGTGTCTGATTTTAAAAATATCAATGTTGAAAATATAAACATTGTCGATAATTACGGTGGTTGGGGGAGGATTAGCCATCTTGGTATTAAAAGATGATTAGTTTAATTCAACTGGGCAACTGCTACTAGTGAAACGTAAAAAATATGAGGTGATTCTTTTGAGTAATAGGCCAAGAGCATTTGCAGCAATAATTGAAAATGAAAATATCTTAATGGTTCATATGATAAAGGGAGAGAAGAACTATTGGACATTACCAGGAGGAGGACTTGAAAACGAAGAGACATTTGAAGAAGCTGTAATCCGTGAAGTGCAAGAAGAAGTAAATTTAAAGGTCAAAATTATTAAACATTTATATACAAATAGTTATGAACTTGGAGTTGAGAAGTGTTACTTGGCACAAATAGTTGAACAAAATTCAACACCTGTTTTAGGATTTGATCCCGAATTACCGTTAGATCAGCAAGAATTACAAGAAATAAAGTGGCATCCGATTAAAGAAGTAGCAGAGGATATTCAAGTTGCTAAAGTAATTAATGCATTAGGATTGGAAGTTTAAAGCAATTTATGTGTTTGACGTATGAATATTCATTTTATTGTGAATACTTTATACGCTAACCTAGTAAGAAGTTATGAATATTATTTACTGAATAATTTTTGGTATAATATTTGGTGATAGAGGAAATAATATGAAGTTGAGTAGTTGTATCGTTAAAAGAGATAATTTGAAAAATGTTTTAGTTTTTGATGAGATGAGGATTACTTATTTTAAGAAATAAAGTGTGACAAGGAGAGATGGAAATGTCTTATATCGTTGATTTTAAAAACGTGTCTACGGTTGGTTTAGAGTCTTCACCTGTAGTAGAAGCACTTGCTGGTTTACGTGCACATGAAGCTCGTTACTTTATGAACAAATACAAGCACGAGTTTACAGTTGTACCTGCTAGTGAAAGTCAAGAGACGCTTGATTATGTGAACAAGATTTTAAAAGAACGTGATATTGAGTTTGCTGCCAAGCCTTTAGAAACATCACGTTTTCAAGTAGAAAATATCAAATTTGCCTATGTCTTCTATGAAGATGGTCTTGCCATCAACGTTATGTATACAGTTGATGACCCTAAAAAGCGAGCTGTTGGCTTTAAGCTTTCCGAGGGGATGGAAATACCGAAGGAGTTAGAAGAAAAGTTCAAATTTGCTAGGCAGAAATCTAAGCTTGCTGGAACTATCCGAGGTTCGTTTTTTGTCATTAAAGGCGAATATTAAAAATAGTAATGTTTACACGCGAAAGTTGTATAAATTTAAGGAGCTGAAATGATAATCAGCTCCTTTTCACTATTTGGAACTTTAGTTGAAAGTAAAAGAATATTAATTAGAAATTTACCTTATTAAGTTATGAAGAAAGGAGTTTCATATGAACAAGATTGATGAAAACTTTGAAACTGCAATGGAAGCCTGGAAAATGATGCAAAAAACTACAGACGATGAAGGAGCAGAGTGGGCAGAAAGGTTTGAACGCTATTTTTATGAATTTATAGATGAATTGAAGAAATGGTGGGGAACCCTTGATCCGAAACCATCGAATATAGAAGAAGCTGAGGAGTTGCCCGAAATAAGAAGATGGATGAAGCAGCTTCCTGATCCTGTACAACTAAATTTTCTAACTGAATTAGAGGATATAGTGGATGGATTTGATACGGTACGTTTTGATTAAATCTCTTTAACTATGTTCATTTATTGAATAACAATCTTTAAAAGAAATACAGATAATATGGAAGGAGAAAGACATGGAAGTATTTTTAAACTATTTAACAAGTATCGACAATCCCAATCATCGGGAAAGAACAAAGGAGATTTTGGAGTGGGTTGCTAATCGGTTTCCAAATTTAGAACCGCAAATTAAATGGAATACGCCAATGTTTACCGATCATGGCACATTTATTATCGGCTTTTCTACCTCAAAGCAACATATGAGCGTTTCACCAGAAGAATTTGGCATTACTCAATTTGCAAATGACATTGCACAAGCAGGTTATAGCGCTACAAAAGGTTTGTTTCGAATTCCTTGGAAAGAGCAGGTAAATTTCGAATTACTTGAAAAAATAATCGAATTTAATATTCAAGATAAAGCTGAAATTACAAGTTTTTGGCGAAAATAATTAATTTTATAGGTGTTTGTTGAAATTTAAAAGGATAGGAAAACAGTGGTATACCTGTTTTTTCTATCCTTTTTTACGACGCCTAAACCCTAAAAGTTTAAATAATTAACGACAATGGAAAGTTCAATTTTTAATCAACAGTTATTTATCTTTTTTTCGTTCAAAAACGATAAATATAGTTAAATACGAAATTTTTCATCAAAATATAAAAGTAATTTAATCAACTTATCACTAAAATGATATTAAATCTACCCTTTTTTCATTTTTCTTTCATAATTGGATGCGAAAATAACTTGTATTTTAAATTTAAAAAATGAAAGGAAATGGAATGTAAATGACAAATGAAAAAAACATTGTAAATTCTTCAATTAACAAAATTCCACAATTGACACTGTTATTTTGGATAATGAAAATCGCCGCGACAACACTAGGAGAGACGGGTAGTGATTTGGTAACTGTACCTGGAACACAAGACAATTATTTAACCCCATTTTTGTTTTTCGTAGGTATTTTTGCAGTCTTTCTTACAATTCAATTGTTTGTTAAAAAATATGTATCCTCAGTATATTGGACTGTTATTCTATCAACAAGCTTAGCTGGAACTGCATTCTCTGATTATATGGATCGTTCATTAGGATTAGGTTATATGAAAGGATCAATTATATTAATCAGTTTACTAGCAATTATTTTTCTATTTTGGTATTTCACAGAGCCGACATTAAACGTTAAAAGTATTGCAACAAAACGAGTTGAAGTACTATATTGGATTGCCATTTTAGTTTCCAATACATTAGGAACAGCTGCAGGAGATTTTTTATCTCATAAAGCTGAGGGTGTTGGAACGTTAGCTGGTGGAGGGAATTATCTTGAACAAGGTCTAGGTCTCTCAATTGCTCAAGGAGCAATGATTACTGGAGGATTAATCATATTAATTCTTTTAGCATATCGATTCACGAAGATAAATAGCGTATTCCTATTCTGGGCAGCATTCGTTTTAACACGCCCATTTGGCGCAACTTTCGGTGACTACTTGATTAAGCCTCAAGAAAAAGGTGGACTAGGATTACAAAATGGAACACAAATCGCTTCCGCAATTTTACTAGCAGTTCTTGTAATCTGTTTAATTATTGAATTTGCAATAAATAAAATGAAAAATAAAGAAACGAATGATTCTGAGGTATATAAAGGGGCAATTTAACAAGTTCTTATATTAAATTAAAGAAAAGACTCCAGTCTTGAGATTTGGAGTCTTTTTCTTATGAAGAAAGTTAATTTTAATAAATAAGCACACATTTAAAACACTGAACATAATACTACGATAAAGGTTTTTCTTAATGACCAATTGGCAAGTTGGTGATTGAAATGAATTCTAAAGCAATTTTTGGTTCAGCGACTATAGCTGTGGGAACAATTTCTGCTGCAATTGGTTCTACGCCAACCAACTTAATAAAAAAGAATATTCGTGATGATCTAGCCCTGTGGGGAAACGTTCTACAAGCTGAAGGAAATGCTTTAGATGCTGATGCAAATTTAAGGTTTCTTTCAAAAATTGGAAAAGAGATTTCAGCAACTGGTAATTCTACGATTGTTACAGGTTTGCTTTTAAAATTTAGTACTGAAACAACTGATAGACTATTTATTGCCGGAAACTTATTACAAGCGCTTGGATTAGCAGTAGTGATTGGAGATATAATTGTTCTGCCTCCATTCCCCGGTCAATCCGAAACCATTACAGGAAACATTATACAAATTATCGGAAATTCATTGCAGGCAAATGGATGGGCGATTGATTTAAAAAGTAATTTAGAAAAAGATGATAAAAGTAAAAATAAAAAGACAGGATTTACCTATGAAGACTATTTGGAAAACAACAATGAACAATCTGAATCATTAATTGCAACAGGTAGTTGGATCCAAGCAATTGGTTCTGTCGTTTCATTGATTGGTACGATAAAAGAACAAACACAGGAGTCCGTAAAGTGAATACTTCCCGAGAATATGAATCTATGTAATAATTTGGCAATAATTAAAAGGTCGACTTAGTGTCGATCTTTCAGTGTGTAGACAAAGTCCTATTTATCTGATTATCAGACTGATTGAAAACGCTTATCTTTCGAGGCGCGAAGCCTGGCGAGGAGCGGAGTTACCCTAAACGGTAATGAGCACCGCAGACAGGCGAAGCAACGAAGAAAGCGAGCGTTTGTCAGCAGTCTGAAAGGTGGACTTAGTGTCGATCTTTTTTATTACTAATGGGTAAGCTTTTTGAATATAAATTTTGAATATAGAAAGAGGGGGCGAAAATATGACGCACCAAGAGAAAAGTAAAGCGGATTTTATGCATCGTCGCATCAAAGAGGATAATACATACTATTTTTTAAATGATTTTACTTCCATTTTAGTTAGTGGTGAGGATACAAATGGTGATTTTTGTGTCTTACATTGTAATGGTAAAAAAAATGGAGGCCCCCCTCTTCATGTTCATGAGTTAGAGGATGAAACGTTTTATATTTTAGAAGGAGAAATTACTTTTTTTGTTGGCGATAAAACGATTTTAGCAAAAGCAGGAGATTATGTATTTGCTCCGCGCAGAATTCCACATACATTTAAAGTGCGTTCTGATGAAACAAAATTCATCGTCACAGCTTATCCATCAGGGTTTGAGCGATTTGTAAAAGAATTAGGTATCCCATATCATAAAGGATTTAAAGCCCCGGAAGGTCCTCCCTTAGCTGAGAAAATTCAAAAGCTGATAGAGGTGTCAAAAAAATATAAAATTTCATATCCAAATTTATAAAAACACTGAGAAAAATCTTTTGTTCAAAAAAATGGTGCCCTAAGTAATTTTACTTATGGACACCATTTTTTATTTAAACTGAAGATCTTTACGGTTTTTAAGTGTATCTTAAGCATAAGCGCTAAGGAGCTTATAATCCCCCAAGAGCTTTTATCGTCGATGGTCCAACAATTCCATCTACAACTAAATGATGATCTTTTTGAAACTTTCGAACGGCTTGCTCTGTATTATAACCAAAAATACCATCTGTTCCTTTCGTATTATAACCGAGTGAAATTAGTTTCTGCTGTAACGCTTTTACGTTAGAGCCACGATTTCCTATTTTCAAGACTCCTATACTTGGCTGGGTAGATGGAAAGCCTCCGTTACTTGTTACCTTATGTCCATTCGCTTTTGCAATTGAGTCAAAGGATTTTCCTGAAGATGTGATCACAACAGGCGTATTAACTTTTATTCTAGCAAATAACCATTCTACTTCATTATCATACATTCGAATACAACCGGAACTGACATATTTCCCGATAGAACTCGGATCATTGTTTCCATGAATAGCATAAGTTGTTCCCCATGTTCCCCGAGCATTTAACCCAAGCCATCGATTTCCAAGCGGATTACGAGGATCTCCTCCTGGAATCTTCCCTGTATAGTAAGGTCTGTTTACAATTTTATTTACGATTTTAAACTTACCTTCGGGTGTATATGATGGCTTTCTACCGGTTGCTACCCTAAATACTTTTAAGAGTTTCCCATTTTCATAATAAGCTAACTGATTTGTTGATTTATTAATAATGACAAATTGATTTTCAGCAGCTTGACTATGTGTTATCCCAAAACTAAAAAACAAAAGACAGGTTAACATAAAGACTTTAAACCATTTTTTTATCAATAGCTTCCCTCCCAAATAGAATTTTTCATATTGCTAACATTTAATCCTATGTAAGAAGAAGATGTCCTCGTTACCCTTTTTTCACAAATTCTATTAAATGTTAAAAATAGTGACTTCAGTAATAGGACTTTAATCGTGCCATTTGGAAGTTGTTTGAATAGGATTTTTTAGAAAGTTTTTGATTAATAGTTAAGTGGACATTGCGATTAAATGGAAATGAAATTGGAGAGAATTCAATTTGTCGGATCTAACTTCAAAAAAAAACTGTAACTACGATTAACTTGTAATCAGAGCTACAGGATTTTTAATTACCTTTATACGATTATCTATCTATGCATCATGAGTGTTAGTCTTTGACTATTTACCCAGTAATGCCATAAGCCCTTTGTAAATTAGGAAAAGGGAGAAGATTAAAATAGCAAGAATACCAATTAAAGTAGTTACTGGCTCTAAACCTGATAAGAAAGTACCTGCTAAAGGAACTTTTAATAATGCAAAACCAGCTAAAATACTAGCTAACATTAAAAGAATAGATTTATCCATTATGTCATCCCTCCAATCAATATATTTTATGTAAATTGATATGGATGTTGAGTTAAAGAATCTATTTTATAAAAAATGTGTGAATTACATAGTAACTACAGTTTATTTTCGTTCTAATAAATTACGAAAAGGAAAAAATTACCTAACATAATTGGTGTGAAGCATAATTCGATTACTTGACTTAGAGTCAACTCTAAACAATATACTCGCTTATAGTAGTTCTTTTTGAATTGAAGAAGTAGGTAGCCAAACATTCATATGAGCGAACTAGAAACTAAAAACAGATTGGAGTCGATAGGATGGATCAATCAAATAAAGCGTTTAGTGAGGCATTAATAAAATCTTTAAGAGGAGAAAGAGGACATCTTCCAATCGTGAATGCTTTGTCGGATATAGATGCTGTCCTAGCCGGAAAGCGTAAAGAGGAATTGCCTTATTCGATTTATCAATTAGTTAAACACATGATATACTGGCAGGATTTTCTTCTATTATTCGCTAAAGGGGAGAAACCAACATTGCCTTCCCATGTAAAAGAGAGTTGGCCAGAAGAAGAGAGTCCATCTAGCGAGGAAGATTGGCAGCAGGTGATTCAACACTTTCTTCAAGGAATTGAACAGGCATGTACAATTGCTCAAACTGTTCAATTAGACAAACCATTGGAGAAATGGCCAGGTGAAACACCAGGTGGAGTACTACGGAATATTGCTTCCCATAACTCCTATCATTTAGGTGAAATTGTACTGATTCGTAGATTATTTTCTGCTTGGCCGCCACCAACTGGGGGATATCCTGCATAAGCTAGCAGTCAATACTACATAAAATGTTTCTTAAAAATCGTAAAATACTAGAATAATTTAGCTGACCACTAATGTCTTTAATTTGGCATTAGTGGTTTTTATTTTTCTAAAAAAGTCGATTTCCAATTGAACTAACATCATCTGGTTCCAGCCTTTTATGTACGTCCACTTTCATTAAAACTAATCGATTCATCCACTCAGTTGTATGTGGTTAGTATATTTTTAAAAAGTCAGATTTAACTCATGTTGAAAAGGAAATATATGGGTATCCTAATTGGGTGAACCCCAATAAGAGTGACTGAGATAAGTGAGACTTTAAGTATAGGACGTGAGAATATGTCAGAGACAGATATGTCAAAATACGAGAAGAAAATTGAAGTTCGAAATATACAGATGGAAGATATTGAAGAAATCATGAAGTTATCGAGCCGTTGTTTTCCTGGCATGGAGGGATGGAAACGTGAACAATTGGAAAGTCATATTCGAATTTTCCCTGAAGGTCAGTTATGTGTAGAATATGAGGATAAAATTGTTGGTTCCTGTTCAAGTCTTATGGTAGATTTCGATGAGTATGATGATCAGCATACTTGGAATGTCATAACGGATTATGGCTATATTACAAATCATGATCCGAATGGATTTAATTTATATGGAATTGAAGTAATGGTTGATCCAGATTACCGTCGTATGAAAATAGGACATCGGCTTTACGAGGCGCGAAAGGAATTGGCTCGACAATTAAATCTTCAGAGCATTATCATCGGTGGTCGCATCCCTAATTATCATAAATATCGAGATGAAATGACACCGAGAGAGTATGTGGCAGCAGTGGAGAAACATAGTATCTATGACCCGGTTTTGTCATTCCAACTAATGGAAGGTTTTACAATTAAGCGAATCAACACTCGTTACCTTCCAGATGACAAAGCTTCAGACTCCTTTGCTACTTTGATGGAATGGAACAATATTGATTATCTTCCAAAATCGAAGCGTGTCTATCGTGCTTCGTTCCCAGTTAGAATTTGTGCAATACAATATATGATGAAAAAAATTGAGTCTTTCTCTGATTTTACGAAACAAATTGAATATTATGTTGACGTAGCTGCTGATTTTGGTTCAGATTTTGCCGTTTTTCCAGAGTTATTTACAACACAATTGATGTCTTTTCTGGAAGAAAAACGACCGGATCAAGCTGTTCGGAGACTTGCTACATACACTGAACAATTCATTGAACTTTTTACCGAACTTGCGGTAAGATACAATGTTAATATTGTTGGCGGATCTCATTTCGTAGAGGAGGAAGGAAACATATACAACGTAGCCTATCTATTCCGACGAGATGGAACGATTGAGAAACAGTTGAAAATCCACGCAACTCCTAATGAGCGGAAATGGTGGGGAATATCGGAAGGAAATGAAATTCATGTATTTGACACGGACTGTGGAAAAGTTGCGATTCAAATATGTTACGATATTGAATTTCCAGAACTTGCCCGTATTGCCGTAGATCAAGGAGCAAATATCATTTTTGTTCCATTTTGTACAGATGATCGCCAAGGGTATCTCCGTGTTCGTTATTGTGCGCAAGCAAGAGCAATAGAGAACCAAGTATATACTTGCATTGCAGGGACAGTGGGTAACTTAACTCACGTAGAAAACATGGATATTCAGTATGCCCAATCCGGTATTTTCTCACCTTCAGATTTTGGATTTGCAAGAGATGGGATTGTTGGTGAATGTGATGCCAATGTTGATACGGTCGTAGTTGGTGATGTTGACCTAGAGAAGTTAAGACGTTCAAGAAACTCGGGCTCTGTTCGACAATTACGTGATCGAAGACGTGACCTGTATAGAATCGAATTTAAAAATTTGAAGTTCGAATAAGTGAGATAATGTATTGGAGAATTAAAGCAACTCTTTCATTAGATGTCTACTCTATTTAAACAGTTAACACATAAATCAATTTTGACAGGAAATACTACACTTGGAGGTGAAACGCTATGAGTAAAAAATCAAGTGGAAGAGGACAAAAAGCTCCAAGTGTAAATCCACAAGGTTATGGTAAGGACGTTGAATTTTCAACTGAGCCTAAAAGTGAGTTGCAAAATTTAGCAAAAAAGTCGAACACAAAATAAATCAATAGATAGGGTAACTGGTGCTATTCGAATAGCAACAAATTATTGTGGGAAAATGTAACGCATGATGTTATATTTTCCCCACTCCCTATCCAATTAATTGTGTATGAAAAACAGTTAAGCCTCCACCTAGGATCTCATGTATTACAATAGATTCAAAACGATTAAATTTCAGGAAGATACACTCAATAAATAATCTATTTATCTAATAATCTTTGGTTTGTTTGGAAATCCTGTTTAATGGCCAAATCCTTGTTAGTACCAAAAAGCGATTAAATTGTATTTACTGGGTTAGTGATTAGTTCATAAACTTTTTTCAAGTTTGGTTTAAAATATGTAGTAAAGTACCAGTTTTCATATGCTTTTGGTACTGAAATTTCCTCAATGCTTTGCTTATTCAGAATAGCTTTCTCTACTAACGAGACAATATCATTTATGTAACCTTTAACTTCATGAAGTTCATTCAATGAACATACATCTCCATGGCCCGGTATAATGGTTTTAATATCTAAAAGCTCTATTTTTTCTAAAATATTTAGCCATTCATAAGGGGTGGCATGAATCATCACTGGATGATGCTTCGATAGTACCAAGTCTCCCAGGATGGCAATCTTTTCTTCAGGCAAGTAGACGAAAGCATCACTTTGCGTGTGTCCTCCCCCATAAGTTTTGAGCTGCACCGTCCGATGACTTCCATATAAATTCAATTGTTTATCAAAAGTTAATGTAGGTATTGTATAGTCTAAATTGGACAATGCATTCATATATTCACGATCACTTGCATTTTCCCATTGCATTTCCTTTTTTAACTTTTCGTCCTGTTCAAGTAGTATTTTCTCATCGACTTCTTTAATCGCTTGAAAAATTGGCTCCGGATTTGCCAATTGTTGAGCTACCCGATTTTTTCCAAATGTGGCCATAATTTCAAGTGTAGTAGATGTAGAAATTATTTGTGCTGTGGGGCTAAACACTTGATTCCCACTCGTATGGTCGCTGTGCCAGTGTGTGTTCAATACGTAGGAGGCTGTATTACCGGTTAAATGAATTACTGCTGTTTGTAAATCCTCAGCAGCCTGTACTGTAGTAAATGTATCGACTACAAGTGTTGAATCACCTAAATCAATAATTGCTGCATTCCCTAAAGAACCAGTACCAGGCACCGAAATTGCCGCATATACTCCTTCAGCGACTTGCTTCAGCTTAAAATGCTTAGAACCATTGAACGTTTCAATTCGATTATTCATATAGGTCATCTCCCCAAAACTCAAATTAATACTATATAATATCACGGAAAATGAACTAGATGTAGTTCTTCAAATGTATTTTAGTAATTAAATTCTGAAGAATAAAAATAATTTGTATTATAGTAACCGATAAAATATATTGAAAGAAGAGGAAAAGGGGGGACTGAAGATGGAAATTAAAGTAGATGATTTAACGGGTATTGAAGTTACCCAATTAATTGGAGAGCATCTTCAAGGGATGACACAACATTCTCCGCCAGAAAGCATACATGCTTTAAATCTTGATGGATTAAAGAAACCAGATATTACATTTTGGAGCATATGGGATCAAGGCGTATTGGTTGGATGTGGGGCATTAAAAGAACTAGATCAACAGCATGGGGAAGTAAAATCGATGAGAACTTCTTCAGCTCATTTAAGAAAAGGTGTGGCCAGACGAATGCTCCAACATATCATTGATGAGGCGAGAAATCGAGGGTATAAAAGGCTTAGCTTGGAAACTGGATCAATGGATGCGTTTAATCCAGCTAAAAAGTTATATTCAAACTTCGGATTTCGATATTGTAAACCATTTGGTGAATACATTGATGACCCAAATAGTGTATTTATGACATTAGAATTGTATTGAACTAAAAGAGTTGCTAAGGCAACTCTCAGAGTGTTGAAATAGATAACGGTCAATATAAAAAAAGGTCATTAAGTGAGAGCTTTATTGATGATAAGTTAGTATTTTTTGATGTTCTATTAAAGAATATAAATGTTAGTATTTTTGAGCAATATTTATAACTCCTTCAAACTCAAATCATTACTTAGATCATCTTTTTATAAGTTTAAACTATTAAATACCAAATCTTAAAGACGATGCTTTTTTGAATTTGTTCTAAGTAAAGAATATTTAAATCATTTTTTTAAGAATACTTTTATTGAACAAAAAGTTGATTGGAACGGAAGGATGCTCGACTCCTATGGGAGATGCGGAAAGGCTGAGACCCCGCAGGCAATGCCGAGGAGGCTCAGGTTTCGCCCCATGGAAAGCGAGAATCCTGTAGTGGAAATGAACATCATTCAACTTCCTTTACGAAAATTTGGTCATTACTTGACAAGATTATTTTTCAACAGCGTGAGAGTTGCTAAG
>NZ_NCTA01000022.1 GCF_002156865.1 Gottfriedia luciferensis
AGCCTTTCCGCATTTCCCATAGGAGTCGAGCATCCTTTCGTTCCAATCAACTTATTCTTCAAAAAAATATTCATTAAAAAACGATTTAAATGTCCTTTACTTAGAACAAATTATTAAGACCTTTCTAATACATTAACAATTCTCTCTAATATTTCATTTTGCCTTTTAAGTTCTTCATTTCGAGTTTTAAATAATTTATAAAAGAAGTAGATTACGATTAGAATACATGCTGGAATTCCAATGTAAAACAGCATGACAAATAGCGGGAGTATGCTTAAAGTTGTATCCATTCATTTTCCACATCCTTTCTATTATATTGTAAACTATGTTCATCACTCTAAGCTTTATGTCTATTACTAACAGATGTAGGGTAAAAAGAGATATTCGATTAGAAAAAACAAAAAAGTCTTATCCTTTAAATGGACAAGACTTTCTTCTGAACACGTATTATTTGATTAATTTTGCTTCATTTTTTGTTTTTGATCTAAGAAATGATAAATTGCATGTGCTACTCCTGCTTCGTCGTTTGTTTTCGTAACATATGCACATTGGCTTTTCAGTTCATCTTTCGCATTCCCCATTGCTACTGGAAATCCTACTCGATTAAACATTGATACATCGTTAAAGCTATCACCGATCGCCATACTTTCTTTTAAATCTACACCAAGTATTGGTGCAAGCTTTAATAACGCCGCCCCCTTACTTACATTCGCTGCATTGATCTCAACATTATTGGAACTTGATGAAGTAACTAGTAAACCTTCTTCTTGCATAAGCTTCAAACGAATTCGACTAATAACTTCTTCATTTTTTGAAAGAAATAATATTTTGTATACATCAAGATTATTAAAATCTTCAATCGATGAGTAATTGCGAACTTTCCTTAAAGTAGCCGTTACTTTATGGGTTTTGCCAGTTTCCTTATCAGTAAAAAATTCATCATATAATGTATTTCTACACTTTGTAAATGATCCTTCATTCGTACTAATAATAAATGTTTTATTTTCTGCTTCACATAAAGCTAGTGCTTTTGCAAAAATTTCTTTATCCATCGTATCATTATGCAAAATTTTCGCTTCATAGTCATATATTTGTGATCCATTTAAGCAAACAATCGGACAAGATAGCCCCGCTTCATCTAATGTTTCTTTTGCACTCTCATACATTCTACCTGTAGAAATGACAACATGGATTCCTTCATTTTGTGCAGCTCGAATGCTCTCAATATTTTCTTTTGGTATCCCATTTTTACCGTTTACAAGCGTACCATCCATATCAATTGCAATTAATGCCATGCCGTTCTCTCCTTTTCTACTATTCTATTAGTATTAAACCGTTAAGTATTCACTAAATTCTTATTCATTCTTTTCTATTATAACGTAAAAAAAGACCTTCTGCATTTTAGAAGGTCTCAGACAATTGACAAACACTCGCTTTCTTCATGCTTTGAAAGACAAGTGTTTTAAAAAACAATAAATTTTAAACTTCCTTAAGCCTTTAGCTCAATGTCTATAATCTCTTTACCTATTAATCGTGCGCCTTGTTTTGCTACGACAATTCCACCTGTAGAAGTAAATACATTATTTGCTACAATTTTATCCATTACTTGATTGATTAATGTTGGATTTACTGGAATTGTTGGATTGTCTACTGTGAGAGTAACAACTTTTTCATTTTCATTTAAAAATTTTAATTCTAGCGTTTGAATCATATTACTTCGCTCCTTTTCTACAGATTCTTTAAAAGAATTCCGTTACTTAATACTTCTAGTTCTACTAATGGTAGTTCCTGAAGTGATGATAAGGCATTTCCAACATCGAATAGTTTCTCTAAATCAATCCCTACACGAATGTTTTTGTACGCCTTTTTCTTGATGATGATTTTTCCTTGTTCATCTTTTCCTGCATGTAACTTTACATACAATGTTAGTTGTTGAGTAGCAATTTGTGCCATGCTTCAACTCCCCCTTTCATTGTATATGTACAAAGAAAGGGATTCTTTTTCGTTAACAGCTAACTATTTTTTATGTTCCAATTTTCACATCCACAATATCGCTTAATACTAATTCCATATATCCAGCTTTTTCTTCATAGATCGATAGTCTATTTTGATGTAAATTGATTTTCCCTATTTTTCCTTTTACATTATGATGATAGTGATCTTTATAATAAGTAATTTGTACACTTTCATCTTCGTGAACAGCCTGCTGAAGATGACGGTTCATTTCCTCTAATAATTGTTCATCAACATCTCTTTGCTGCTCATAATTTTGCGATACTTTCCAGTCGCGAAGCATTTTCACATGTTCTGGTAACATCATTGATGTCCATTTAATCGTACCACGGTCACGAATCATCGATTTTCTCTCCTTTTCTTATTCAGTTTTGAGGGCCTGAGCTAGGTGCTTTACTTTTAACCTTTATGTCCACCTACTAGCTTGCTTCGTGCAAGTGCTGTTCCTCCTTCTGCATAAGAAACAGCCCATAAAAGTGCCGTCGATCCGTATTTTTTTCGAACTGCATCCATTACATATCCTAAATTACGTTTTTGAGGCTTTTTTTGATCAAACAAATTTAGTTGCATTAGTTCATCACTTACAATATTTGAAAGGGAAATAAGAATTTGCCGAACTGTTTTCCCTTCATAATATTGATCAAAAAGTTTCGTACAAATTTCATATAAGTCTGAAGTAATATTCGTTGGTTCATCCATTGTAAACGCATGAGAAAATCCTCCACCAAACTCTTCACGACTATAGCCAATTCCTAATGTAATTGTCCTTCCTGCTTTTTTGGCATTACGAGTTCGACGTGCAACCTCTTCACACATTTCTCGAATAACAAATTTAATTTCTTCTACTTTTGTATAATCTCTCATTAGTATCTGACTTTTACCAAAACTAATTTGTCCATTCATGATTGGAGCACCTAATTCAGACAGATCCACTCCCCATGCATGATGATACAGTTGATTTCCCATCACTCCGAATTTCTTTTCCAGCAAATGAAGGGGATATTTCGCCAGCTGTCCTACGGTAAAAATGCCCATTGTATTTAACGTTCGCTCAGTTCTTTTACCGATTCCCCACATTTCACTAAGAGGACTAACTTGCCAAAGTTTTTTCTCTACGTCTTCATAAGTCCACTCTGCAATCCCAGCTTTTTTTCCTTCTAAATCCAAGCAAAGCTTTGACAAAAGCATGTTAGGTCCTATTCCAATCGAACAAGGCAATTGAAATCGCGCCATGATTTCAGCACGAATCTTTTCAGCAATCTGCCATGCATCTCCCCATAGTCTTTTTACTCCGTCCACCTTTAAAAAACATTCGTCAACACTGTATACATGTAAGTCCTCTAGTGGTACAAATTCATTTAATAACTTAACGATGTTCGTTGAGATTTCTAAGTATTTTGCCATCGCAGGATTTACGATTTTTATGCGCGGATCCTTTGGAATTTCAAAAACTCTCGATCCTGTTTTAATCCCAAATTCTTTTTTTAGTCGCGGAGAAGCTGCAAGTACAATACTCCCTTCTCTCTCTACATCACCAACAACCGCTAAATAACACTCTAATGGATCCAAATCGAGCATGACCGCAGAACAACTTGCATAAAAGCTCTTCATATCAATGCATAATATACGATGATGTGGTAACTCTTCATAACAGATGCTCATACATATCACTCCGATTTTCCAAAAATTAGCAGAACTAATGTTCTTATTTTTATTATATACATATATTAAACGAATATACGTTCTATTTCAATAAAATTTTCACTATGAACAAGTTAAAATTTTGGATATACTTAAAGTAACTTAAGGGAGGAAAGATGAAGTGGATGGACAGTTTATAAAGCAAATGATTAAGCGAGCACTAATACAATATGGGGGAGAACACGAACAGTGGATTACGGCTGATATGCTAAATGAACTGTACGATCAAATCATTACCGAACAATTAAAAAATGACCGTTTATTACACGAACTGGTACAAGATATTGTTTACGAATATGTAACAAATTATGCCTGAGTTAAAGAACCTCGCCGATTGGTGAGCCATTAGGTGAAAATAGAGGCTATTTGTACTTATACTTAAAACTTAAAATTGGCAACTACGTCGAGTTTTCTACACCGCTGCCAATTTATACTTTCTTACTGTATAAAATAGAAAAACCCTAGAAAGAACAACTAGTTCTTTCTAGGGTTTTATGAATATGTAAATGATATTTCACCTGAAATTCCTTCTTCATCATCAAAACCTATTATAATCTCCATTGCATACGAAGAAAAACGATGAATCTCATCTAGGTAAAAACCAATTGCGTCAGAAATTTGTTGCTCCCCATACATAAAATTCTGATGATTGGCTACTACTTGGCAGCTTACCCCTTCATCTTCATTAAATTGAAATTCAATTTGTACGTTTTCTGGACGAATTTGTTCTAAATCGGCCACAAAGACACAAATCGCATTGGCAACATCTTGTTCATCAAAATAGATTTTCATCGCTCACCTCATAATGCTAATAATGGTTTCTACTATTTCCACGGAATATTTTTTTTATAAACCAAATGATAACAACTATTACTAAAATATCTAATAATAATCCCAAAAAAGAAAAGCCATAGTGTTGTCCACCGTAGTAGCCACCAAATGGATTTAACATCGAACCAAACAGAGCCCCAGCCCCAAATGCTCCAGCATAACCTAAAAAATTTCGCCCAGTATTTCTAGAAGAACGATAATTTGATCTAGGTGCAGTCGGTCGATAACTTCTGTTTGAACGATACGATCTCCTAAGTGCAAAATGAGAAGATGTTTGTTTACTAGAAACAATTGCTTTCGTACCTACTTTTATTGTTTGATTGCTATATGAATTACTGCTCGCACTTACCGAAAATGACAATGTTAGCATAAAAAACAAAACAGACATAAAAAGCAGAGAATTTATTTTTTTCAAAGTTGCCCCTTCTTTCATTATCACATCTTTCATAGTATGGTTAATTTCATTTAAAACATGTGATAATTACAGAATCTATAGCCACTTAATCCGTTGTTTTGTAAATAACTGATCCGCTAAAAGGTGCGAAAAATAGCCTACCGTACCAGCTAACCACAAGCCATTTGTATGGAGATCTGTTTGTAGTAAATAACAAATTCCACTCCAAATGGCTAAAAAATAAAGAGAATGCGTCGGACCACGATGCTTTAATCTTGATGAAACCGCTATAAATAATCCAACCGCAATGATTGACCAATTACCATAAAAAGCAAACCACCCTATAAATGCTATTAGCAAACCCGTTAACATTAAGATTGCTTTTAAATTCCGTAACCAACTAACGCAAATAATAAATAAAAGGAAGATGCTTATTCCATAAATCCACGATCCAGAATAAATTAACTTTCCTGTTTTTATAACAATAAATAATGTAACTGCTAAAAATAATAAGCTGAAAAGAATCTTTAGCGGCATTGAAACCTTTTTAGTTAATGAACCATTATGATGATCTAAATCAGGAGCCAAACTACTGATTGCACCAACAATAAGTGGAACGGTCATTGCATCATTGTTTGTTGCGTACATTGTGATACCAGTTGCGAATAATCCTACAATTACATGACTTTTTCCATCCAAAATGCTTACCTACCTTATCTTACATACTCATACTGATATTATAGTCGGATAAGGTAAGAATTCATATGAATAAGTTAACAAAAGATGGAAATAGGAAATAAAGAAAACTCACCGATTGGCGAGCATTTAGGCAAAGACAGAGGCTTAGTTTCACTTATACTTAATCCCTAATTGACAACTACGTCGAGTTTTCTACACTGCTACCAATTTATCCTTCTTAATGTATAAAGAATGATTTAAGTCCCTTATATTCATTGACGATTAGTCTTTTTTCTGACAAAATGAAGAAAGCTTAAGATTATAAAGAAACTCGGCATTGACGAGCCATTTAGGCGAAGCCAGAGACGTAGTTTCACTTACACTTTATTCCATGAATTAGCTATTTTGTGAATACTCAACATAGCTGCCGATTTACTTACGTAAAGTGTCATAAAATACTTTCGCAGTTTGCTTTGGGGGAAATTATGCAAGAAAAAGAAATGAGTGTCATTGACCATTTAGATGAGCTTCGAAATCGAATCATAAAAGTAATTGTTGCATTCGTATTTTTTTTAGGAATTGGATTGTATTATACAAAAGAAATTTTCCATTTTCTTGTACAAGACTTACATGGAAAACTGATAGCACTAGGTCCAAGTGATGTCCTTTGGGTTTATGTTATGATTGCTGGAGTTTTCGCGTTTGCGTGTAGTATCCCGGTCATTGCTTACCAAATTTGGGCATTTGTTAAGCCTGCATTGCAAGTAAAAGAACGAAAAACTACAATGCTTTACATACCAGCTTTATTCATATTGTTCGTTTGTGGATTAGCATTTGGTTATTATTTTATCTTTCCAAACGTATTGAAATTTTTACAAAGCATCGGGGAAGAATTAGTAACTGTTACCTTTACAGCTGAGCGCTATTTTAGCTTTTTATTTAACTTAGTAGTTCCGTTTGCATTTTTCTTTGATTTACCAGTTATCATCTTATTTTTAACTAGCATCGGAATTGTATCACCATCATTTTTAAGAAAATCTCGTCGATTTGCATATTTTATCCTTATTATTATCGGAACTGCAATTTCACCACCAGATTTTGTATCAGATATGATGACAAGCTTACCATTATTGGTTATATATGAACTTAGTATTTTTGTTTCATCAATTGCATATCGAAGACGCATGAATCGTTTACAGTATGAATCTGAATAAAAAATACAAAAAAAATGGACAGCATTTAAGCTTGTCCATTTTTTTTGACGAATCCTCATAATAAAATATGTGATGTATACAATGTAACTACTAAACCTGAAAAACTATAAATCAATGACGCTTTAATCGCAATTTTTCTTTGGAAATCCTTATGTAATTCATTTAATTCTAATCCAGCAACACGTAACCATTGATATTGCTGAAACGGAGTATAGCTTTGTTTTTTTGCGCTTTTCCAATAAAGGAAGATCGTCGTAGCGAATCCTACCATAATAGCAATATTACTAGCCGATGAATCCGAAAGAACACTAACAAGGAACGTCAAAATTAGTTGTACAATTAAAATAGCAAAAACATAAATGAACTTTTTCAACATGTTAATCCTCCTTATTTAAGCTTATATAAATTATAACAAAGATATATTTTTCAGAATAGTGAAAATTTTGTAGAAAACCTAGTCTTTTCGAACTAAAAAGCAGTTAAGGGGATTGTTAGAAGCATAATTTATGAAAAATTAAGGGCAATGGAAAAAGATTTTAAAGGTCTTTCAAAGCTACTTCTTCCACTTTTCGCAATTCCTCCCCCCTTACTCCCAAGGTCATACGTTCTATTTATTTGTTGGAAATACCGAACTTTTGTTCTATACTAACTCTATAGAAAAGATTCCCACGTTCATGAGAATCTACCAAGTGAATTATTTGTTATTATTTTGGAAATCTTCCTTTGATTTCGGAACGATGATGATTGTTTCCCCTTTTTTAGAGAACATATATTCATCACGTGCATAATTTGCGATGTAATCAGGATCATTTAATAATTTAATTTGTCTGTTTAAGTTATTTTTAGTTTTAGTCAACTTTTTTTGTTCTTCTTTCAAATTAGCAAGTTCATGTTCCTTTGCTGAAACCATTTGATTTTGACTAAATAAATAAATCCCAGATCCAACAAATAATGACAAATATAAAATTGCCAAAGTCAGCCTGTGGAATCGAATAGATTTTCTATTTTGAGTCTGCGGAAATTGATTACGAGAAGGCTTGTATATTTCTTCTCTTTGTGGACTATATAATTTTCGCGCTTCTGCCTTCACGTTAAAAACCTCCTTTAAAAATTTTATTCTATTCTAGTTTAACAAGTAATATCTTATTAGAAAAGAGAAAAAAGGTAAAATAAGTAAGAATTTGACTTTTTTACACTAAAACACAACTATTTTGTCGAGTTCTAACCATATATATAATCGGCAGAAAATAGAAATTTGTAAACATTTTTATTATTTTTTGAATATTTTAAATCTTTTCACTAAAATCGGTTGACGAATATTTCCCTATCATGTATATTAAATATAAATTAACTGAAAATTTAAACAGTTAAATTTAGTAATCATGTTATACACATCCCCCCAATCCCTATCACCCAATTAGATAGGGATCTTTTTATGTTTAAATTCCAAAGCCAACAAATTACCATTTTGGAGAAAGTTGGATTATAATACTCTTTATAGGAGGTTGAACAAATGCAAAAATTAAATGTCAGTGCAGTAGAAGATGCACTTCAGAACTTTATAAATCAAACAGTCTACTTACATTTAGAAACTACAAATGGTGCATATGCTAATCACTTTAATGAAAAAGTCATGACAGTAAATGCCTTTATACGAAATACAAAAGTAGTAATTAGTCGTGCTACAATCACTGGAAAATATCCTTACCGAGTTGGTTTAAAACTTGAAGAAGGCTGGGTTGTTGCTGAAGGATTAACTGATTTTGAAGTTGATGATCAAAATCGCCTCCTACTAGCAGGTCATAATGAAGATGGAAAACTTGCCATTGCAATCCATTTAAGCCATACACCATTTTAAGAGAGGAGCACTAAAAATGAATCAAAAACAAGATAAAGTATTACTTGTGTTCCCTCACCCTGATGATGAAGCTTTTGGGGCTGCTGGAACAATTTCTAAATTTACTAACCAAGGAGTTCCAGTTACATACGCTTGTTTAACATTAGGTGAAATGGGACGTAATATGGGGAATCCATTTTTCGCTACAAGAGAATCACTTCCTTCAATTCGAAAAAACGAATTGATAGACGCTTGCAAAGAAATGGGCATTCAAGATTTAAGAATGTTAGGATTCCACGATAAAACAATCGAATTTGAGGATCCAGAAGAAGTGATTGGTTCAATCAAAGCGATTATCGATGAGATACAACCAACATTATTAATTACTTTTTATCCAGAACACGGTGTTCACCCTGATCATGATGCAACAGCTAGGGCTGCAGTTGAAGCAGTTCGCCGAATGGATCAGGACGCTCGCCCTACAGTTTGGTGTATTGCAATTACAAAAGAACGCTTTGACGTATTAGGAAAACCAGATATCGTAAATGATATCATGGATGTCGCTAATCAAAAGCTAAGAACAATGAAAGCACATCGCTCTCAAACAGAGTCAATGCTAAAGGATATTGCAAAAATTGAAAAATTTGAGGATATACCTGATGATCGATTAAAATCATTTTTTGCGAAAGAATCATTCTATACTTATCACTTTGAATAAGAAGGTAAATAACTACTATTTGTGGAAAGGAAAAGAGATAAAATTTATCTGGAGGTAACGAAATGTTAAAAATGAACTATTTAATTTTATATGTTTCTAATCTAGAAAAGTCTCTTTCTTTCTACACGGAAATACTCGGTCTTCCCATTCGTGGGAATCATGGTACTTACGTAGAATTAGATACTGGTCAAACCGTCCTAGCAATGATTGAGCGTGGCAATGTAAAGGAACTTACAGGATTAAACTATAAAAGTTCAATGGAATCTTCACAAACATTCGAAATCGGTTTTGTAACGGATAATGTTCACACTACAATAGAAGATTTAAGAACAAAAGGTGTAAAAATCATAAAAGAACCTATTACAAAACCATGGGGTCAAACAGTAGCATATGTGGCTGATCCAGATGGTCATTATATTGAAATCTGTAGTTCAATGGATGAATAGTTCGAAAAAAAAATCCATCTCTATTAAAAGAGATGGATTTTTTTTATTACACGAAATTTCTCGTAGTACTATTGCGACTGAATTTATAAATCGCAATTAAGAAAAATGTGACTGCAAATACTAGAAGAATTAATATATTTAAATATAAGCTTCCTAAACTACTTCCTTGTTGTAATTTTATTAATGTCTCTAATGTCCATCTTTGAGGAAGAAAATCAGCAATTCTTTGCACTGATGAAGGCATTATTTCAACTGGCCAAAAGCAGCCAGAAATCATTACAGTAGGTACGATAATTAAATTTTGTAACGCACCAGATGATTTTGAACTATTAGAGAACGCAATAATCATTAACGAAATACCAACTGATACTAAAGCAAATAACATCATAACAATTGCTGCTTCCCAAAACGGTATTTGAATATCAATATGGAATACTTCTGTCATAAAGAAGAGCGTAAGAATTACTTGAATCGTCATAACGATCATATTCACTACAATATTTGAGAAAATATATTTTCTAGCATTAATAGGTGTTGATAAAAGTCTGTAGTAAATTCTGTTTTCTTTTTCCTTTAAAATTATTTCTGACAGATTACCAGCAGACATTAACATAATCATAATCAAAAATCCTAAACTATATGTGGTCATATTTTCAGATTTAGAAGAATCTGAGAGAGTTTTAGTTTCTACCTTGAAACTTGCATTTTGATAGTTGGAATACATTTGATTAAATTTAGTTTGGTCTGTTTTTGCTACTTTACTAATTGCCGCTATATTATCAATATAATTGTACAAATAAGATTTTACAAAGCTTGTAATTTGAGCTCCCTTTATCGAGGAGATTTGGATATTGCCTGGATTACCGGATCTAACACGATCTGTAAAACCATCATGGAACGAAATGACACAATCAAGTGAACCTGAGGCAATTTTATCCTTAACATCGGTATTTTTTATTTTTATGATACGAACGTTGTCTAAGTGTTCTAAAAACTTAATCGTATCATTCGCAATATATTGATGATCTTCATTGACAATACCAACATGCACAACTGTTTTACTCGAACCACCATAAGCTAAAAATGAAATAACAATACCGATTAAGGGAACAAAAATATACATAATAATATTTTTCTTATTTTTAAAAGTTGCTCTTAACGTATTCGAAATTAGCCAAAAAATCGTCTGCATCCTACAGCCCCTCCCTTCTTTGTAGAGAAATAGATGCTACTAATAAAAATACTAAAGATAAACCTAGATTAAAAATAAATGCAGGAAATGCCGCTGATAAATCATTCGCATAAATAATTTTTGTAATGGCAGTATTTGACCATGTAAGTGGTGATAACTGTGTGATGAATTTTAAAATTCCACTAGTATCTCCAAGTTTAAAATAAGCTCCACCGAAAAATGATGATAATTGCACAACAATCATGATGATTACTCTAACTGATGCATTTGATTTCGTTAGATAACTTACAACTAATCCTAAACTAATAGACAATAAAACTTCTGTTAATAAAACAATAAACACTAACCAAAGATTGCTACCCCAGTTTGCTTTAAAAAAGAATTTACTAAAGTAGACAATGGCAATAATACAAAGAAAATTAGCAACGATACTTCCAAGTATTTTCCCTATAAAAATCTCAAGTTTGGAAATCGGGGCTATAATTAACCGATCAGCTGTTTTTCTAATTCTTTCACCAGATATCAATTTACTAGAAGACATAGCTGCATATAAAGCAATCATCGTTGTCATTGCAATCGCGTAATAATCCATCGACCCTGGCTGTTTGTTTGAAGAAATCGATGTGTCCTTTATATAATCATCATGTGAACTTGCTAAAAAGACTTCTTTCACTTGACTAGGAGCAATTTTTGCAACTTCAGACGAAACATTGTATTTATCAACAAAAGATGATAACATCCCTTGTATCACACTACCTTCAACACTGTTCCCCTCATTTATATAAAGTTTGATTCCACTATCTTCAATCATAATATACCCATCATAGTGATTTCGTTTTACTTCATTTTGACCGTTCGTACTGCTAGCAGCCTTTTTAAAATGAATGCCTGACTTCTTTGTTCCTTTAATAAATTCCTGAAAATACTTTGAAAACTCCCCTGTAGTCGAAGTATCTTTATATAAAACGTCAACATTTTTAATTGGGATTGCTGTTGTAAAAGCGTTTGATAGCGCCGTACCTAAGACAAGCATTAAAACAATAGGAAATGCTAACATGAATAATAGATGCCTTACATCTCGAAAATCGCGCTTAATTTCCATGAAAGCAATATTAAAAATATTCAAGATAATTGCCTCCTTATTAAATGATTTTTCATAAAATTAATCACGCAAATTTCGACCTGTTAATGTAAGGAAAACAGTTTCTAAGTTAGGAGCATTTTCCTGTAATGAACTGATTTCTATCTCACTATTAATAAAATGTTGAATGATTTTATTTAAATTATTAACACCGTTATCTGAAGTAATTGTAATGACATTCTCTAACATATGAACTCCCTCTACCCCGTTAATCGACTTAAGTTCATTTAAATCGATCTTTTCAGTTGTCTTTACTTCAATACGAATATCCCTTGTATTTGTAATAATCGATGTAAGCTGCTCTTTCGTTCCCTCAGCAATAATTTTTCCATGGTCAATAATTGAAATACGTGAACAGATTTCCTCAACCTCTTCCATATAATGACTCGTGTAAATGATTGTACAACCCATTTCATTTAGCTTACGTACACTGTTTAGAATATAGTTACGTGAATGAGGGTCAATTCCAACAGTTGGCTCATCCATAATAATTAATTTCGGACGGTGTGCAATGGCACAAGCAATATTTAATCTCCTTTTCATACCACCAGAAAAATTCTTAGGATATTCCTTATACTTATCTTCAAGCCCTACAAATTGTAATGCTTCTTCAACTCTTTCATTTAATTCCGAACCTCTTAATCCATATAATCCAGCAAAAAATCGAACATTTTCATATGCAGTTAAATCTTCATAAATCGCTAAATCTTGTGGAACCATTCCAATATTCATTTTGGCAAATTTACTATGTTTCTTACTGTTTTTCCCTAAAATCTCAACAGTTCCTTGATTGCTTCGTAACAATCCAGAAATGATATTAATTGTCGTACTTTTTCCAGCTCCATTCGCTCCTAGGAAACCAAAAATTTCTCCTTCTTCAATTGCTAAGGACATATTATCTACGGCAATAAAATCACCAAATTTTTTCGTTAAATTTTTAATCTCTAAAACTTTCATCCTCTCACCTCTTTAGCTAACTTATGATGCTATTATAATCAAAAGGGTGAACTAATATCAGTGTATTAGTTCACCCTTTTCACATGAAAAAATTCATATTTTTTTATAGGAGAAATCATTATGCCTTTATAAAAATTTCATATTGTTCATGAAATTATTGGATAGGAAGTAAAGTCGTTACAGAAAAACCGCCATTGCCATCTACAATTATTTTCCCATTAATCGATGCAGTTCTCTCTTCCATTCCGATGATCCCTAAGCCTTTTTTAATTTTCACTTTCCCCTTACCGTTATCTTTAACATTTGCTTTAATCATTTTATTCATTACATAAATTTCAATCGAAACCTCTGATGCACTTGCATATTTCATCGTATTTGTTAAGGCCTCAACGATATTTTCTTGAATTACTTTCCATTGGATTGGTGTAATGAGATCGAGATTTCCTTTGTAAACAAACAAGGTTTTTAAATCGTTTTTTGATGAAAACTCATCTATGAATAATTTCATCTGATGAATCCCCATTTGTTCAGTAGGAGGCTTCATATTTTTTAAGGTGATTCTTATATTTTCAATACCATCTTTTGAAATATTGATCGCATTTTGAAGTAACTCTAACGCCTTTTCTTGATTTGTAGCAATTAGATGTTTAGCTGCTTCCATTTGAAACAAAGCACCAGTCATCGAATGACCAATTTTATCATGTATTTCTTGAGAAATTCGATTTCGCTCTTCAAGTTTAAAAGTGTATTCAGACTGCTCAATGAATTCATTATGGTCATTCAATTTTTTAGTAAGCTTTTGAATTGCACTTCTCATTTGATCAATTTGATCTTCTTTGAACTGTAATCTAGTATTGTACAAATTAACAATCGAGAAAACGATAAAACTAATTACTGTAATTAAACCATAAATCGGTTGCAATGAATGATGTATGTAGAAAATTGGGATTAACGCAAAAATACAACCAATTAATTGATTAAAAGTAAAAAAAGAAACGAGCTCAAGAATAGATAAAGGTAGTAATAAAATAAATAATGGCTGAATGTTAAAATTGGAATAAACAATTAAACAAATAGATAAAAATAGTAAAATTTTAAAGAAGGATGGCTTTTTTATTAAATAAAGGCTAATATTTAAACAAAAATAAACAAGTAGTGCAAAAAGTACCCAAGAGAAATTAGGAATTTCTTTACGAATACAAATTAAAGCAATATATAAGATAACAGTGAGCTTATTTAAAATAATCCAACGCTCCATATCTAACTCCTTCGCGTTAGTCTACTTTCCCAGTAATATAGAAAATAGCAATTTGTGTTCGATGTTCAAGCCCAGTTTTTCCGAGAATTGAAGTGATATAATTTGCAACCGTTCCTTCTGAAATGTAAATTTGCTTAGAAATTTCCTTATTTGAAAATCCTTTTGCAATTAAAGCCATTACATCTAGCTCTCTTTGTGTAAACAAACTTGTATCAATTTTCGTTTCAGTTGAATTAACATTACTCGTTAAATTGGTTCTAATTTTATCAAGTACTAAATCTTGCATGACCGTATTACCATGGTAAACACTTTTTATCGCTTCTCGAATTCTCTCTGGATCATTATTTTTCAACAAATATCCTTTTGCACCATTTTTTACAGCATCAATTATGTATTCATCATCATCAAAAGTCGTCAAAATAAGTGGCTTCGTCTCAGTTTGTTCAGAAATAAGCTTTGTTGCTTCTACACCATTCATATTCGGCATTCGCACATCTAAAAGAGCAACATCCACTTGATTATTTTGGCAATATTTGAATGCCTCTTGCCCGTCATTAACTGTTTCTAGCACTTCAAACTCTTCATAGGAAGTCAATATTATTTTAAGACCTTCCCTAATAAATGAATTATCATCAGCAATAATTAGTTTTATTTTCATTCGAAATGAGGTAGAAAAATTCTTCCTCCGCTTCACATCCTTATCCCACAAATTATATTTCCATTATATACCTATTTAATCGGGATCTACTTCATTATTTTCAAAATAAGTATAATTAAACTTTAAACAAATTCATATTAACTTTTCACATTTGTGATATGATTCACATTTTATTCAATTATCGAAGTAAAATATTTTTAAAATTTTTGTAAAATCAAATTAAGAGCTCTGTTAAATTTTACTAAAAATATTGATCAACAATCTTAATTGTTAATTTTTCTGTCTGCCTATGTTTTTCAGAATAAAAATAAGTGTTAATCTTAGACATTTACAAGTCTGATTACAGGAGAAAAATACTTTTATGAAAAAATTTAATACTGTAAAAATACTTACCATATTTATATTAGTCATTCTAACAAGTGGTTGTCGGTCCTCTGAGAAATCATTTTTATTAAGAGGCACATTTACATGTACTGAACTGCCTTTTGTATCGATGGTTTTTGATCCAGACAATCAATATACATTCTATTATTACTACCATGATTATAAAGAAGGTAAAGGAAAATTAGATAAAGGAAGTTATTTAAAAACAACGGATTCCAACTATATTATTAAAAGTTCGATTTTTAATAACATTGAAATCACTTATAAAAAAGCTGGCTTCAATATTATCATTAATGACAAAACCTATTACTTTAAACAGATCGATGCAATACCAAGTATTCAAACAAATTATGAAAGTAGGAAGATTGATAATGAAAAAAATATTAAGTTTAATAGTCTTTTTTTGCATCCTTATTTCATCAACCGCAATTAATGCCCAAGAAATTTCATCAGAAGAGAGAAGCTAGGAAGTTTTTGTAACGCCTGTTCCTCAAGAAGAAATTAGCAGGCTAGAACAACTGCAATTAGAAAAACTAAATAGTAAAAAAACTCCATTGTATGAATATAAAACTGAACTAGTAGGAACTCAAATGGCTACGAAAGTCAAAATAGGCTATGCTGAAGGCCAACCGCCAAATGGAACTATATTTGATGCAAAAGGTGGCGGCTTTTATTGGTCTGATAGTGGGAGTAAAGTGACTGTCACAATATCAGTTGCGTATGGTGCTTTTTCGTTAGGAGTAACTCAAGGAAATATAAATGGAACTAGAGTTATAGTAGAATCACCGTATGTGAGACAAGCAGTTAAACTATTAATTCATAAAGATATTGAAGTAAAAAAATATAAGTAATATCGAAAAGTTGTTATGGGTAATGGAACATGGGAATATATAGGCGACGTCTATACACAGGTACCAGTATTAAATTATTTTACCGTCGTAAAGGTATAAACAAAGATCATCATTCTTTAAACGAGAACTTAGCTAATTGCTAAGTTCTCATTTTTTTAAACTAAATTTCATAAGTAACAATGAGTTAGATTAATCTATGTTTTATATGAAAATTACCCTAAACTTTCTGACTCATTTATAATCAAAACTTTTCCAAATTCTACTTCATTATTTTCAAAGTAATCATGCGCCTCGTTCACTTGTTCAAATGTAAAAGTCTTCGGATTAATTAAAGGTTTTATTTTCCCTTCCTCGACTAATTTCGTAATGTGATTTAAAATAGCCGCGTGTTCTTTACGCCCTTCTTCTGTTTTTTTCGTGAGCATAATAAAAATAACATGTAAAGATAATGATTTATTATGCAAAATTGATAAATCATGTGTTGAACGTGCAGCTATGGCTAAAACAGATCCTTTCGGTTTAACGGCAAGAAATGACTTATCTAAGTTATCGCTACCAACCGTGTCAAATACTAGATCAAAACCATTTCCACCAGTTAAACGATTTACGTACTCTTCAACAGTTTCTTCCTTGTAATTTATAACGTGATCTACACCTAGCTTTTTTACTAAGTCAGCCTTTTCATTCGTTGAAACCGTAGTAGAAACAATTGCCCCAAAAGCTTTCGCCAATTGAATTGCAATATGGCCTACGCCACCTGTACCGCCGTGAATCAAAATATGGTCCCCTTGTTTTATATTGCCTCTTTCAAAAAGTGCTTCCCAAGCTGTAATCGATATTAACGGTAAACTCGCAACCTCATGAATCGGTAAATTACTTGGAGCTTTTGCAATTTCTATCTCATCAATTAACAAATAATCGGAAAGAGCACCTCCAGAAACATTCATTCCGAAAACAATATCTCCAACTGAAAAACGAGTTACACTCTCGCCAATTTCTACGACTTCACCGGAAAAATCACTATGTAAAATCATTGGAAAATTTGGATGAAAAGGATTTGGTACAATCCCCTTTCTAATTTTAGTATCAATTGGATTCAAACTAGTAGCAGAAACTTTTACTAAAACTTGGTTACCTTTTGGCTTTGGACAGGCAATTTCTTCTAACTTAAATTCAGAGCTATCACCATATTGATGGATTAAAATCGCTTTCATTTAATTACCGCCTTCTTTCAAATTGGAAATATTTGTTGTCATTGTACCATAATTCGAGTACCTGAAAAATTGATTAGAACTTTAGATGAAATTTGCAAGCTAATCATGTTACACAAGTTGAAAATTACTAGTTAAAACCTTAATGAGGCTATTATTTTTACTGTTTAATACGATGGAAATATATATAATTAAAAAAAGGCATGCGTCCGAAGAATCGAACTCATGCCCAGAAATTATAATACTTGGTTGTATACAAAATAGATAGGTATTTTACTAACTTTTACGAAACTTATTTTACTGTTAGTATTAGAGGGTTACTCTCTTTTCCATTTGCATTCAATGAAACAATCTTAACTTGTTCACCAGCTGTTAACTTAAGGTCATTAACAAAAATTGAATAAGTCAAATTTACTGTATCAATAGCTCCACGATTTAGAACTTGTGAAAAATCTTTCCCATAATAGATTCGCATTTTAGTAGCACCTTGTGGTACAGTCCCTTTAATAATTAAATCAGTCGATACAAAATTATCCGCTGTCGGCATTTCTGCTGGAGTTGCTTTTCCAACAGTAAATTCTATTTGAGATAATAGAATACCTGAGTCCGTACGAGCGTTAATGCGAATGACATCCCCAAACTTTGGAAGACCATTTATCGTTGATCGCATACTAGCATAAAATTCACCAGTTGTTTTATCAATTGCACGTGTGCGTAATAGACTTCCATTTACATAGATATCAATTTTATCTGCAATTTTTATTGTTTTACCAATTACTTGTTCGTCACCCTCTAAATAAGGAGTAATCTTTAGCAATTCAGTTTGAACATAACTAACTTTTTCTTTTCCTGGAATATCCTTATTATTGTAAGGGACAACTTTAATCTGATCTCCTGCTACTGCATTTGCATCTTTTAAATAAGCTAACAGGTCTACACCATTTGCTTCTACATTACGTTTACGAATATGTACACCATTTACATAGATTCGAACGTATGCAGTTCCTTCTGCTACTTTCCCAGTTAGATACGTATCACCTTCGATATATTTATCTAGTGTTGGTGCCCCTACTTGATTATTTATAACAGTTAGTTCAATTGCTTTTCCTAATCTTCCCTTTGCATCAGCAGGCACTAATCGAATCACATCACCAGCTTTTAGCGTGTTTGAAACATGTCCTAAAAATGTCCCATCACCAGAAACTGGACGAACACGAACTAATTCATTATTTAAATAAATATAAACACTCTTCGTACTTGGAGAATTTGTACCATACACAGTCGTTTGACCTACTAAGATTGGATTAGCAGTAATCGTTATATTTGAAATATCCAGTAATTCTTGCGCTTTATTAATTAATTCTTGTAATGTATCTTTTTCTTGTCCAGCAGGTAAATTATTAGCAGCATTTTGAGCTGCATCAATTGCTTCTTGATCTGTTGAATCTTTTAATTTGTTATGAGCAGCATCTGTAAATAAATCTTCTACTTTATTTTGAGCATTCTCTAATTCTAAAGCTTGATTTTTTTGATTTAGTAAATCTTGCGCTTTATTAATTAAATCCTGTAATGCATCTTTTTCTTGTCCTGAAGGCAATTTATTTACAGCATCTTGCGCTGCATCAATTGCCGCTTGATCGATTGTATCTTTTAATATGTCATGAGTATCATCTATAAATAAATCTTCTACTTTATTTTGCGCATTTACTAGATCTTGTGAAGCTTGTATTTTTTCATCTAGTAAATCTTGCGCCTTACTGATTAAATCTTGTAATGTATCTTTTTCTTGGCCATTAGGTAATTTATTAACTGTATCCCGAGCTACATCAATTGCTTCTTGATTGATTGTATCTTTTAATATGTTGTGAGCCTCATTTGTAAATAAATCTCCTACTTTATTTTGAGCATTTATTAAATCTTGTGTTGCTTGATTCTTTTGATTTAATAAATCCTGCGCTTTATTAATCAACTCTTGCAAACGATTTTTTTCCTGCCCAGTAGGTAATTTATTAACTGCATCTTGAGCTGCATCAATTGCTTCTTGGCTTGTTGTTTCTTGTAAAGAATTAAAATTACCATCTTTAAATAATTCTTCAGTTTTACCTTTTGCATCTTCTATTAATTTTTTATTTAGTAATTCTTGTGCTTTTGCAATTAAAGCCTGCTGACGCTCCCTCTCTGCACCAATTGGTAAAAGATTAATAGTTGCTTGGGCATTATCGATACTAGTTTGATTTACTGAATCATTGATACTTGCAAAAGATAAATCCGTAAACAAGTCTTCTACAGTCCCATTACTTAATGAAAATAATCTTTTTCCTGTTCCGATTAAAGAAAATGTATTGGATGTAAAATTAGGATGATTTGAAATAACTGATGATACTTTACTATCCGTTCCGACTGTTACCGTAGATAATATATTATCACCGTTACTCATTTTCCATGTTGTTCTACCTGATGGTAACTCTGGAGACCAAGTATTAATTACCTTGGAATTCATTTTTATTGTTGAACTATTATTCGTATTCCAGATGGCTAAATGTTCGGTTGATTGAATAATCACACTTGTTGGATTGTTAAAATCCAGGACTGAACTTGTTGCTTTTACCGCATCTGCAGTACGACCAGCATAAATAAATAGGCTAGCGTTTTCTGCAATCCCAAGATTTCCTTGCATATAAACAACTGGAGACGTATTCATACCAACATCTTTAATTTCAAACGTCCCTTTAGAAGATACTGAAAATGATTTCCAAGGCTGTTCACTCAATGGTTTTTTAGTATTAATTTTAACAGTTGCATTAGCACCAATATAAAGATTCCCATTGTCATGATAAATAACACTATTGTCAGTTTCATTTGCATTTACAACAACATTAGAATCAGCTCCCACAATAAAATTTGTTCCTGCAAGTTTTGTCCAAAATACAGAATTTGTATTACTATGGTTAACATTTAATTTCCCATTAATTTCAATACTTGCTGCCTCAACAGCTTCTTTAGCACTATCTGAGTTTGGTAGAGTAGTATTATTTATATTAATATGATTATTGCCTTTAAAGATTACTTTCCCGTTCGGATTTAAAGCCAATTTTGGACCGCTATAAGTTACATTTTCATATGTAGCAACAAGATTTGTTTTAGAACCAAGGAATGTAACTGGTCCATATAAACTACTTCCTTTTATTGTTATATTTTTGACTGTAACATTTGAATTATAAGTAAAAATATTTCCTTCCTTTTGATTTAATAAAGTACCATGTTCCGGTGCAATTAATGTTCGATTATTCCCATCAATTACTACATTTGCTTTTTTATCATTTATTTTTATACCAGCGTAGCCTGAATTGTCTAAAGTAAGATCGTTACCTAAATAGACAGTTGTAATACCGTTATCCAATTCTAGTGCTTTTTTTAATTCAGCATAGGTCGATACTACTGTTTCATTTGCTAAGAGTGTTGATTTTACCGTATTTTCCGAAGTTTCCCCAGATAACTGGAGAGGTTGTATTTCTTCGGCAAAACTGATACTAGTTGTTAAAAGTGTACTTGAAAGTACCACCGATGAAGTCATAACTTTGATCGGTTTTAGCATTTTTCTATTATTTTTTTTCATTATATATTCCCTCCAAAATTTCTTTACTAGTACAAAGGTAAAAATGTACTTTTCAATATTACAATTTTTCCATAAAAACAATGTTCCAAATTTGGGATTCATTATTTATTTTTTCAACAATCAAAAAGTTAATTATTTTTTATAATAAAATACTAAAAAGCTACCGAGAAGCGTTCGATAGCCTTTTAGAGAAAAAGTTATTTCTTTCTAATTTCAGCTAACTTCCAATTCGTAGTTTTTTTTGTATCAGGATTGGTATATTCAATTCTATCTAAGGAATTTATATTTCCTGAAAAAAACATAGCACCTTTTACTGTTTTAGAAATGCCTACTACCTCTCCAAAATTGTCACCATATCCATAGTGTGGAATTTCTTTGCCATTTTGATCAAAAGCCTTAAAATCTAATGAGCCAATGCCCCTCTCACTTCCAGCATTATTTGTTATTTGTACTTTAACTTTAAAAACATGCTTTGGTGGGTCTTTTTCAATTGAATCTCTTTTACCGTAAGTTTCTAGTTGACCAATTGAAATCGCAAAATTATTATTTTCTTTTATTTTTAGGTCATTTTTATTTTTACTTATCCCTAAACAGCCAATTAATAGAAAGATCGACATTAAAAAAACGATTAAATACACGTACTTCATTTTAAAATCCCCTTACTCACCTAATTACATGACAACAATCTTTTCAGATAAAATGCCGTTATCATACATCACATTTTTCGTATCAAAAATTAAATTTGAATCTTTTTTGACTTTTTCCCAATCAAAGCAACTATGTGGAGTTCCTATAACAACAAGGTCCGAATTTTGTACTATTTTCGAGTCATATTCATAACAAGGAATAGTCGTCCCATTCATTTCAACATGATTAGAGTATGGTTCAATAATTTTGATCGTTTTTACTTTATTTTGTAGTTTTTCAATTAACCTTACGACAGGGCTTTCTCTCAAATCACCAATATCAATTTTATAAGCGGCTCCTAAAATAACAATATTTGCATGTTTTGGTAACTTATTATCAGATAAAATGTCAATAATTCTATGGTAATTAAATTGAACCATCCCATCATTAATCTCACCTGCTAGCTCAATCATTTTCGTTCTTAAACCATTTTCTTTCGCTTTATATGTTAAATAAAAAGGATCTACAGGAATACAATGTCCGCCGACCCCTATACCAGGAGTAAATTTCATAAAGCCATATGGTTTTGAGGAAGCAGCCTCGATTGTTTCCCAAATATTGATATCCAATTCTTTACATATAATAGTAAACTCGTTAACTAATGCTGTATTAATCCAACGGAAAGTATTCTCGTAAATCTTGCTCATTTCTGCTACTCGTACGTCACTTACGCAATGAGCAGTATGTCCAATAAATTCACGTGCAAGTTCCAGACAATTTTCAGTATAGCCTCCCACTACTTTAGGTGTGTTGTCTAAATTATAAATTTTATTTCCAGGGTCAATTCGTTCTGGCGAATATGCAACAAATATTGACTCTCCAACAATAAATCCTTTTTTTATTAAAGGATTCACAATAAACTCTTCCGTTGTTCCCGGATAGGTAGTACTTTCAAGTATTACTAATGTTCCTTTGGAAGCAAATTCAACAACCTTCTCTCCAGCTGACTTTATAAATGAAGTGTCCGGTTCTTTTACTTTATTGATTGGCGTTGGAACACATATTAAAATAATGTCCATTTTATCTAGTTCATTCATATCTGTTGTAGCTGAAAATAATGAGCTATTCACATATTCTAGTAATTCTAAAGAATCTATATCGTCAATATAACTGTGACCTCTATTCAATAAGTCTACTTTCTCTGTTGAAATATCAAATCCAGTTACTTTATAGCCTACTGAAGAATAGTGACAAGCTGTAGGTAATCCTACATAACCTAAACCAATCACACCGACTCTAGCAGTTTTAGAATATATTTTTTTTTGCAATTCTTGACTTAATGTCGTTAAAGATATTGTCATATTTAGACCTCATTTCTTATTATTGGTTTTATCTAGTACCCCACTTTGACTCCTTAATCGTTAATAGAGCAAATAAACGCAGAGGAAATAGCAACAATAAATGGATAATCCCATAAACTGGTGCTAATAAAAAAATAAAAGGACGCTTTACTACAAAGTGAATATTTCTTGCATATGCTGAAATAGATAGAGTCAGTAGATAGTAAATAAGCATGATCCATCCAAGCGATTTAATTTTAAATAATAATGCTAGTATGATTACTAATCCAAACAAGATCCAAAGTAACATTTCAAAAATTACCCATATTAAAGTGACGGGCTTTTTAAAACCAACCTTTAAAGCCATTATGCTTTCTCTAAAAAAAGATTTATTCCATCGAATTTGCTGTTTAATAAATTGACGAAGATTGTCTGGTACATCTGTGTCACACCTTGCTCCAGATTGGTAGACTGTTTTACCTTTTAAAATTGCATAATTTGTAAGACATCGATCATCTCCCGACTGAACAATTTCACCGAAAAATTTTTGGAATCCATAATTTTCGATGTTATCTATTACTACTTCTCTCCTATAACAACTAATTGGGCCCGAACAGACTAAGATGTTTCCAGTTGTAGACTGAGCTGCTCGTTCAACTCGAAATGCATTGTCATATCTCATGTCCAATAACTTTGTAAATAAATTTTGGTTCTTGTTTCGTGCATTAATATGACCTGTAACAGCCATTACTTCAGGATTAGCAAATGGGCGCATTAATTCTTTTAGAGCGTTAGGATAAATATACCCATCTGAATCAACTGTAAAGAAAATATCACAATCAGCTTGCTTGAAAGCCCAGATTTGGGCATGGCGTTTACCTTGATTCTGTTCAAGTCTATGAACAATTAGTCTTGGACGCTTCTTATCTTTAAAATTCTTTTCATAAGTTTTCTTAAATTCTAAAACGGCAAGATATCCACTTTTATCTTTACTTCCATCATCAATAAAGAATATTTCATGAACTGGATAATCTTGATTTAAAACACTTTTAATCGTCTCAATGACCGCACTAGGTTTTTCATTATATGATGGAATAATCACTGAAACTTTTAACTCAGGAGGATCATTTATATAAGCCTTATATAAAAAAGACAAAAGCATCTTACCAATTAGATAAATAATCATGATTGATCCATATAAACCAAAACTCTTTGAAATGCCCCCCCTAAATTGAATATTTAAAAATGTTAAGCCAAATACTAAAAGAACAAATAGTGCTACTATTATAAAAGAATGAATATTTCTTTCTGATTTAAGTTCCCATGTTTTCATAAATTCCTCCCGCTGTTGAAAGTAGATTACAACAACAAATTTAACTCATTTTGGGTAGATATTAATTCCATAAATAAAATATAAAAAACCAAATCTAGTACTCTTAATTTTGAAATAAAACATTGAACTAACTAAAAAAAGTTCCCATATCTCAATAAGAACTAAAAAAATGCATATATTAACTTAGTTTTTGGTAATAGTTTCCGTTCCCCTTCAAAGTTATAAAGAATCCAAATTCATCTTTTATACCAAATTTGAAACAATGTAATCTATATTTGAGAAAGGAAATATTTTCTAAAACTAATTATTCGATATAATATTTCAGAAAAGATAGGAAAAACAGATGCTCAAATCATTCAAATAACTTTTCCTGGATAATATAAGTTCAAATCAGTAGTAACATATTAAGGCTCTCGTTCGTTCAACACAAAAAGAGGATGATCATTCATTGATCATCCTCTTTTTCAAGTTGGGTTTCCTCTATTTTTATGTAATTGTAAACAGTAAATTTTAACAAGTAATAAAAATCAATTGTTTAGCAAAGGTCGCTCTTGTAAGTATAGAGCTAAATCTGGACAGTTCCCTTCAACAATTTCCTTTGCAATAAGCTTCGACAGCAGCTGACTGTAAACCGTACCGTTATCACCAAAGGCAAATAGGAAATAACAATTTGGAAATGCTTCATATTTTCCGATAATCGGAATTCCATCGATTGTGCCTCCATAAAATGCAGCTAAGGAATATTCTGGCTGTACTTGAATTGTCGGAAACATTTTATTAAACTCTTCAATCAATTTCTTCTTTTTGTGAATCAGTTTACTATCACGATCTTCAGAGTACGAAGTATTATCATCAAGTCCGCCTATGATAATCCGGTTATCATTAGTTGTACGCATAAATAAGTACGGACGAGCAGTTTCCCAAATGAGCGTTCGATTATACCAATCGGAAAGATCTTTGACTGGATGGGTGGTTACCGTGTATGTACTTACAAAGGAAGTTTTTTTCTCATTTTTAATCTCAATTCCTTCATAACCTGCTGCAAAAATAATAGTTCGTGCTTTGATCGAATGACCATTCTTTGTAGAAACGATCATCTTATCTTGTTCTTTATCATAATGGCGACCGTTCATTTCCGTCTGTTCAAATATACGGATTCCTTTACTTGCGGCGTACTCCAAAAGTGCATGGGTGTATCTGAAAGGATTGATTTCCGCATCATTGTATGAATAAATAGCAGCATCCCTGCTAAAAGGATATTTTGCTTCAATATCTTCCTTTGTTAAAAAAGTAAGTTCACAGTTTTGCTGTTTTAAGAATTCATATTCCTTTTTTAGACTTTCAACATCATCTACACAACTTGCGGAATATAGCGTATCTCTTCTATTGAACTCACAATTAATGCTGACTTTCTTTGTGGCTGCTTCAATTTCATTTATAGCTTCCTTCAGTAATTGTAAATGCCTTTTTATGTAACCTTCTCCAAAAGTGTTAATCAGATCTGTAAACATTTTTTCACCGGAATATTGAAGGAGGGCCGTATTCGTACTAGTACTACCGCTGCCAATGGTTGATTTTTCAATTACAACCACATCTAAATTAGAATCTGAAAGATAATATGCACATTGTGCCCCTGAGCTTCCCCCCCCAATGATTAATACATCACAAGATAGGTCTTCTTCCAGTGCTGGATATGATGGAGCATCAGGAAAAGTAGTAGGCCAATAATAGGTTCCAGAGTGTAAATTCATCTATATCCTCCAGTTATTAAGTATAATGTTACTATTTCCAACCTTATTTTGTGTATACCAAAAAATTCTACTTAGATTGAACACAGTGTAATACTAGAAACTATTTCATTAATCCAATAAAAAAGAGAAGCCATTGGCTACTCGTGATCTTTAACTAATACATCCATTAATTCAGTAAGATAGTATCTTTAAACTCTGAAATAAATTTTATCTCTAGATACCTATATTTGCAGGCGTTTTAGCGATTGTTGAAGGATTCATTGCTATTAAAATTCTTAATGATGCTTTTGGATTCTTTTTTGGATTAAATCTTGTTGGGCCCTCTTTATTAATTAATAGTATGATTGTATTTCAACGTGATTACATTTATTTTTTAAAATAATAATTATCCCCTTTCCCTATTAATTAAATTGTACTCCTATTTAACAAAATAGTGTATTTTCGAAGTAATATGCTTATGTTAAATTAACGCTAAGCTTTATTTTGACAAGATTCTTTTTATTTCTAGGCTCTGTACATTATACAAATTTTGGAAAATAATCTCGCTTTTTGTCGAACTTTATTTTACTATTAGTAAGGAAGATGCGGAGATATTATTAATTGTAATTATATATCTTATGAAATATTTTTTTCCTATCTTCTTAATAAAAATAAAATGAGGGAGAGTTTAAGATGAAAGTTTTATTAAAAAATTCTGGGGGATTAACAAAGCAAGTTAAAGTGGGATTTAGTTGGACCACCTTCTTCTTTGGTTTTTTACCAGCATTATTCCGTGGAGATCTAAAATGGGCTGTTATAATGCTTATTATTGAATCTGTACTAGGTTCATTTACTCTAGGAATTGGTGCGTTTGTAGCCGGGATTGTGTTTTCATTTGTTTATAATAAAATATACATAAAAGAACTAATTGAAAAAGGTTACCAACCTGCTAATGACGAATCAAGGGCTTTACTAGAAAATAACTTAATTATTTCTAAAACTGCATAAACAAAAGGCTGACAAATAAATCTCTATTTTTTGTCAGCCTTTTTGTTTGATTGTATTTCCAGATTAACTATTTTAGATTAAAAGTATCCTATTCCCTCATATACATATGGTATTGTTCACTATTGGTGCTCTACATGATGTTTTATAGTACATTCCTCTGAACACGATTCATAACTCCATTTTCCATAAGATCGTACATTAGTGAAATTAAATCTTTTGCCGGCAATATTTTATCCTGGCTAAACCAATAACTCATAATACCGATCATAGCTGAAAGAATAAACTCTAAAATAAAGTCTAATTCTATAGGGTCCATACTAAATTTTTCAAGAAAAGCTTGCCTAATTACAGGCTTTGTTGAATTTTTAAGCTTGCTTGCAAATGCAGGATCACCGTTATCACCAAGTAAAACAGAATAGTATTTACTGTTCTGATCATAGACGGCCATAAACATTTCAAGTGGCATTCCCATCTTTTCATTTAGGATAGAGATTGGGGGCAATTCATTAATTGCAGGTACAAGGGATTCCTCAATCTGCTCTAACAAATCATAAACATCGGTAAAATATTCATAGAAAGTTCCTCTGTTATAACCTGCTTTCTGTGTTATTTCCTTTACAGTTATTTTTTCAATTCTCTTTTCACAGTATAAAGACCAAAAGGCATCAATTAAATTCTGCCTGGTCTGTGCAGTTACTTCCGGTCGCTTTTTCACACTTACCTCCTGTTACGTTTGCCGTAAAAATCCGACATTTAACATCTAATTGTTGGTTGATGGGCAATTTAAACACGATTAAACTGTAAACATACAACAGGTTGTCAGATAATGCAAGGAGGAATATACTGATGATTACTATACTTTGCTCAGGTTCAAGAGGAGATTTTCAACCATATATTGCTCTTGCACAAGAGCTTAAGCAATTAGGAAAAGATGTACGTATTTCTGGTATGAGAGAGTTTGAAGGCTTTGTTACAAGCTATGGTATAGATTTTTATCCTATACAGGCTGATTTCAAATCCCTTAATGTTGATGAGAGTATGCTTAAGGAAGCCCAATCAGCGGATAACCCATTAAGAATGCTTTTAACTTTTAATAAAATGAAAAAATATGGTTTGAGTTTAGCTAATGAATTCTATGCTGCTTGTGAAGGAAGCGAATTAATTATATACCATCCTGGCTGTACTATAGGTTATTTTGCAGCTGAAAGACTTGGTATACCTGCTATTTTGGCTTCTCCTTTTCCAATACACAAAACAAAGGAGCAAACTTCTGTCATTCAGTATGGAAGAGTTAAATCTACACCATTTAGAAATATAATTAGCTACCACATGCTTCAAGGTATGCTGTGGCTGGCATCAAATAATTCAGTAAAATATCTATGGAAGAAAGAATTTGGCGGACTTCCAAAAAACTTTGGTAAACCTTATGAGCGTCATATAGACAAAAGGCAACCTGCTGTTATATCCTGCAGTAACTTTGTTTTCAAAAGACCAAGTGACTGGAATGAAAATATACACCAATACGGATATTGGTTTGTAAAGGAACCAACTGAATATACTCCCTCAAAGGAACTAGCTGATTTCTTAAACTCAGGTGAAAAGCCAGTTTATATAGGATTTGGAAGCGTATTTCGTAAAGATCAGAAAGAAACTCTATCCAAGTTGATTATAGAAGCTCTTTCAAAAGCTAACAAGCGTGGAATAATCTGCGGAATGGGAAAGTTTGATAATCTACCAAACAATATAATAGCTATAGACAGCATACCTCACACATGGCTTTTTAAGAGAGTGGCGGCAGTATGCCATCACGGAGGTGCAGGAACAACCTCTGCAGGTTTTGCTGCTGGTGTGCCAAGTATTATTATACCTTTTGCTAACGATCAACATGCCTGGGCTCATAAAGCTTATGATCTTGAAGTCGGTGCAAAGCCTATTTCTATAAAAAATTTGACTTCAGATAAACTTGCTGAAGCTATTAAATATGCCCTTCAAGATAAAATAGTTCAAAATGCAAAAAGGCTGGCATTAGACATAGCTACTGAAAATGGTGCTAGAAAATGTGCCAAAGTTATTGTTGACAGTTTAGGAAGATAAATTCCAGTACTTTCTTGTTATTATGTATAGTTGTTTTCATATTGGGCACAACAGGCATACTCTCAAAAATCCCTTTCAAAATTTGAACGAAGCAACTCCTGCGGGAATGCTTGGAGCATTCCTCTTTCTTCTTTAATAGGCATAAGCAACTGGAAGATATGACAAGGTTATTTAGAGATAGACATACACACGAGAAAATTGATAAAAAAAACTTTTCATGAGGTGGTTTTAAGTGAATAAAATTATTAAAAGACTCCTGTTTATGTTATTGCTTCTTTTATCCCCTATGGCAACGATTGCTGTATTGGGTGGAGTTTATACAGCTTTTAGAGTGATTGGCGGCTCGGAGTTCTCAATTGCTTTAAGTTCCTTCATAGCGGTTATTAACAATCTTAAGCCTTACTTCCCATACTTGACTTTAATTCCAGCAGCTTTATTTTTACTACCACTGCTTATAAAAAACAAAATGAAAGGCATTCATTTCAGAAAATAGAAAATACCCTAAGACAAATCTAGGGTTTCCGATAAAAAGGCCTCTGTCAATTAGACAAAGGTCTTTATCAATCTTATATTTTTTCACCATCTTAAGTTTATTTTTCCTTAATAATTACCTCTAACTGAAGTAAACAACCATATTATTTACATTAAGAGCATTTGAGTATTACTTTCTAAACCTCAAAGTAATGTAAAGGCTTTAATTAGTCAAAAAACTGGTTGTGATCGTTGAAATGGCTTTATGTCCAATGCAACAGAAGACAAACGATATCAACCAAAAGCTAACATCAAGGTATTGTTAACGGATTAGTGAACGGGATCATTAAATCAGTTAATTTAGCAAATATTTTCATCTTTGGAAATTTAATTAAAAAGTTGAGGCAAATAAAAAAGAGGACAATCATTTAATGATCATCCTAGAATATTTCTTTAAATCTATTAGATTGTTCCTCCAATTGACGTGCTGAACTTCCAATTTCATTAAACCCATTTACCGCTTGATTGATTAGCTCTTTGCTTTCAATAATACTAGTTTGTGAACTTATTGTGGCATCATTAATTCTTTTCACTTCCTCTGTTATTCCCTCAATATGTGAATTAACTTCATTAATAGAATCTTTTACATGGTCTGCTAATTTTCTGATTTCAGTTGCTACAACATTAAATCCACGTCCGTGTTCGCCAGCTCGTGCAGCTTCGATTGTTGCATTTAAAGCCAATAAGTTTGTTTGAGAAGCAATACTTTGGATTGTTTTAGTGATTTTTTGTATAGAGATTACTTGATCTTGTAAAGATTTAAGAATTTCCAAATTTTCATTTGATTTTATTACTACTTTTTCCGTGGCAGTTACTAATTCTTCGTTTTTTTTAACTCCTAATTCAGCTTTTACATTTAGAATAGAAGATATTTCTTGTAATTGCTTAGCAACTTGGATTGCTTTATTTTCTCGCTCGGTAATATCGGTTGCAATTTTTAAAACACCAATTACTTCTCCATTTTCATTTAAAACTGGTGTATAAGTTGCTTCAAGCCAAATGTGTTTACCTAGCTTTGTTACCCTTTGAATCTTTTCTTGAAAACTTTTACCATTTCGTAAGTTTGTCCATAATTTTATGTATTCGCTACTTTGTGCATATTCATCTGTACAAAATTGTTTATGTAAAAGGTTGGGTAACTCAGAAACTTGATAGTTCAGTGTTTTAGCAAAATTTTTATTTGCCCATAAAACTCTTCCGTTTTTATCAAATTCTATCATTGCAAGTGTATTTTCTATCGCAGCTAATACAGCACTTTCTGATAAAACTTGTGTACTTTTCAACAAATCATTTACTATCAATGACATAGGTGTTTTCCCCTCTAACTAGTATTTCTAAATGGATTAAGTTAGCGTTTTACTAAAAATAAGGGTAACTTAAGTTACTAATTTTGCTTACAATTTTAGTAAATTATCAATTACACATACTACTAATCCTAATAAAGTATCGTAGCTTTTTTTCCAGAATAACATAACAAAGTAAAGGCTTATCGTATCAGGAGCAGCAAGGATCAGCCTCTACTTGTTGTCGAACTATTAATCTACAAATTTAATTTTTATATGTGTTAAACCTGCAATTTTTTATAATAGCGAGACACTTTAAAAAAAAAACGAAATAATTATATATACCGGACAGTTGATTTATGAGACAAAAATGCTTACGACTATCCAACCGGTTACTAAAATCACCTTATAAAATTCAGCTAAAAGTTTTTATTTAGAAACCTTAGATAAAAGCTTAAAACTATAGATAGCTGCAAGACCTACGAGTATATAAACAATTCTTGCAAATACACTATCCATTCCACCAAATATGCCTCCGACTAGATCCCATTTAAACAGTCCTACTAATAACCAATTTACCCCCCCTACAATAATCAATATCAAAGCCAAAAGATCTAATGTTTTCATCTTTGTTATCCTCCTTATAATTTTTGTATAGCTTACATTAAATATTATACAAAAAGTTATACAAAGATGACAATATTTTTGTAAAATTCTCCACTTTTAATTTATTAATCTTCTATATCACCTTGAATCATGTATAGTTTTTGTATAAAATATGTATAGCTAATGCGAGGTGATTGATAATGTACAGTATAAAAAAAGTATCAGAATTAATAGACGTTCCCACTGTAACAATAAGAGCCTGGGAAAATCGATTTCATGTCGTCAGTCCAATGCGAACTGAGGGTGGACACCGCATGTACAGCAAAAAAGATTTAGAAACCTTAAAATGGTTAAAAGAGCAAACAACAAATAATCGAATGAAAATTAGTGAGGCTGTCCAACTCCTAAACCAATCACCCGATAACTCGTCAATTGAACCCCTATCCAATAGCAAATCTCATGAGGATATAAATGATATAAAAGAAAAGTTGTATCAAACACTTATCAATATGAATGCGCAAGAAGCAAACAGTATCGTTGAACTAGCTTTTTCATTGTTTAATTATGAATATGTTTTTCATCATGTTTTGGCAGAAATCCTTTATCGAATTGGTGATGAATGGGAAAAAGGAAAAGCGACTGTTGCTCAAGAACACTTTGCCTCTCAATTCATCATAAACAGATTTGCTCAGTTTTTAAGAATTTTACCAGTAAACAATGCACTGCCTAAAGTCTTAGCTTTTTGTCCTGAGGGAGAAAATCATCACATTGGGCTAATGATGTTTAGTATATTCTTACAAAAAAAAGGAAATGAAGTGATTTATTTAGGACCGAATACACCTTTTGATGGTTTATTGGATTTAATTCAACATAAGAAACTTTCTGTTATTACCATCTCAATTACTAATTCTTCTCATTTAGTTAGGTTAGAAAAGTGGATTCAATCATGTATTAAAATAAATTCCAATTTAAAGTTTGTCATCGGCGGGAAAGGCGTTCGTAGAGGTCATTGTACGAATACATCATCTATTACTTATATCACTGATTCGGATTGGGAATCTGTATATGAATCCAAATTCTATTAACAATGCTGTTTTTAGTAAAATAAAGGATCAAATATGTAATAATCCCCTTATAGTAAGACAGTTGTAAAAGGCAGGAAAAACAGGAAAAGCAGATAGGAAATATATTATATAGAGGAATTCAATAAAATCCTTTAAAGTCTTTTAATATCTTTTCATTTCACTTTCCCCTTAATCCTGCATTTCCTTGTTCCTGCTCTTAAGCATGCATCCTGTAGTGGAAATGAACATCACTCAACTTCCTTTACGAAAATTTGGTAGTTATTTGACAAGTTATTTTTCAACAGCGTTAAAAGTATTTGCCATTTAAGCAAATACTTTTGTTAGAATATATTATAAACATGACCATTTAATGGCATACAATAAACTGATTTGTAAAAGGATAAAGTTTTTCATCATCTAAACGAATGTCATTTAAAAAGTACTGATTAATAAAATAACTTATTTCATTTAGTTCAGCAGCTGATGGAATACATGACAAGTTGAAAACGGGGATATGCTTTAATGATAAATGTCCAAAAGTCGTGATAAGAATATCAAATTCATTAAACTTTTGTAATGATTCTAGATCAGTAATATCAAAAGCAATAATTTGAAGTTGGCTACTAAAGTGGTACTTTAATACTTGCGTGATATAATCGTTTTCTACATACGTTCTACAGATTAATGCTGCAGAAAAAGTAGTTTCGTTCCTTTTGCGTAATAATGAGGATTGTACTAATAAAAATATTTCTATAATATCCAATTTTTCCAATATAAAATGCTCGCACTCTAAATATTGGCTAGCTAATTCTTCAATTTCTATAAAAAGAGGATTCTTTTCTAAATATGGTAAAAAACTTAACAGTTGATTAACGCGTGTATCTGTATCAAATTGCGTGTCAAATGAGATTCTTCTCATTGTCTGAACATATTTAAATAAGAATTCATCATCATTAATAATGTCATAGTTTAAATTATTTGATAGTTGCTCTAAAAACAGTTTAGATGAGTAGTCATTATTAGACCTTAAATTCAATCTAATTTGTCTTAAATCATCTTTTCGATTAATTGGTTTCTCTTCATTTGTTAGATACATTGCAAAAAATAAGATTTCTTGCAACTGGATATATCTTGATGGACATTTATACATAAAAGGAAAGATCCTCTTTGATATTTCGAAAAAATCAGTTGTTTGATACGTTTCTAAAACTTCTTCAGGAAAATTAACATAACAACCGTATGATGCTCGTAAGTTTGCAATATACATTATGGTAGTTAAGCGCTGAATAGCCCCGATATGAAGTGAAATGGAATTTTTTGTTGTAAGCTTTAAAAGAGAAGCTAAAAATTCTTCCGTATCATAATTATCGATTTCTGTATGAATATCTAGGCCTTTAACTTCCATGTACTGCATAATAAATCGTCTTATTTTTCGCTCATCCCCCTGTAACCTATAAGGGGAACTCGATAATGCAATACCGTTTGATTTTAATACCTCTTCAATTTTTTCTAATTGTCTATAGACTGTAGAACGACTAATATGGTTTCTATTCACAACATCGCTAACTGTTACACCATTTTGTAAAATAATCATTTCTAAAGTTTGAAAATATGGATTTTTTTCTTTCATATAAATCCATAGACTCTCTAAAGTACCATTTGGCGGTTTGTTTAGGCGAACTCCAAGCGTATCATTTTTCTCTAAATTCCATTCTCTTGGAAAACCAGCGGTCATAAATGTTAAATCTCTCCAAATCGTACTACGAGAGAAACCAGTTTTTAAAGATAGTTCATCTAAACTACACCAATTATTTTTATTGAATAAATAATAAATTAGATCTGAATACCGTTCATTCAACCGGTTCATTTTTCTCACCCCTTATTCCAACATTTCTAATTAAACAGTGAACATCAATCAACCTTACCTTAAATGAAATAGTAAAAAAACCATATTATTAGTATATTTATATAACTCTATTATAGAAATAATCTTTTTTACCGTTTAAAACGGTAAAAAAATATTTTTCCAACATAATTCCCATGAAATTAATTATTCTTTTTTGAAATACGAACAAGTAGAATGGTTTTGTTAACCATGTTATTTGAAAAGTAATTTTATTCGATCGATTTGGTTGACACAAAAAGGATAAGAAAGGTCTCCCCTCTTATCCTTGTAGTTAAATTATTTGCTATGTGATTTTAATTGTTGAACATAATTTCGCAATACAAATATGACACTTTCATTTATTGGAATATCAATCCCGAACCCCTCATTATTTTCAAGGGAAATGAACCCATGAAGGATACTTCTAAGTCCTCTAACAGAATGAATTAATTCAATTTCACTTAGTTCATAAGGTTTTAAAGTCGCAAAAATTAATTTTAATATGTTATTAGCTACTATACCATATTCCTCTACAATAGTAGTTTTAGGTGATAATGTTGCTTTATATAATCCAGGATGATTTCTTGCAAAGTCTAGATAAGCAAATGCTAATGAATAGATTGCTTCTTCATCAACTTTCCCTTCTATAGCATCACGCAGTTGATCATAAAGTTGCTTAATGCCAAAAAGAGCAATATTATTTTTAAGTTCTTCTAAATTTTTAACATGATTATAAATAGAAGGAGGTTGAATTGTTAGCTTTTTTGCCAAATAACTAATCGTCAAAACCTCCCAGCCTTCTGTATCGACAATTTCGATTGAGGTTCTAAGTAATTCATTAAAATTCAAACCAATTCTAGGTGACATAATCTAACTCCTTTATTTACTGCTTTTTAATAGCAAGTTCAATTGCTTCTTGTGGATTAGGTAACATCGTACCATGACCGACCGCTAACAATGTAGGTTTTAAATGACTAATTTTCTTAGCACTATTGATTGCTACTTCCTTATTCCAAGTTGCCATCGATGGAAACGGGAATAAGATTCTTAACTGACCAGAAATTGCAAATCCCCCTCTTAATGAAAAAGCATCACCAGCAATTATTGCATTTGTTCGCTGATCTAAAAATGCCATTGAACCAGGTGTATGACCTGGAGCTTCAACCGCAACTAGAGATCCAATCGTATCTCCTTCTTGTAATAAACGATCAGGTGAAGTCTGGATATTTTTAGGAATACCACCTCTAATTGGTGTATTTGGCTCATTAGCTTCTAAACTAGTATCTCCCTTTAATATTTTTGAATCTCTTCTTGAAATAGAGACAATCGCATCGGGAAGCATTGCCTTTAATTGATCGAGAGATCCGACATGATCGCCGTGAGCATGTGTTAAGACAATATTCGTTATTTTTTTTCCTATTCGATTTGCTGCTTCAATTATTTTTGGTGCACTAAACGATAATGCTGTATCAATCAACGTAAGTTCATTTTCTTCTTCAACTAAAAAACAATTTACAGGAAAGACATTCGGTAAAAAACTTAACTCATAAAGATAATTATTTTTAGTAATCTTCATTTCTATATCCTCCTAATAATAAAAACTAATACCTTTAGTTTTAATATACTAAAGGTATTAGTTTTTGTGAACAAAAATTTCCAATTTTTATTAAAAATAATTAAAACAACTAAAAAACCCTTCCATCTACCATGGAAGGGCTACTATTATTTTCTACTTAAATCCATTTCTTCGTAAGAAACAATTTTTGTTTTATGCTTGAATTTATAACCTAACCAAACGATTAAAAACACTGGAATTCCAATGTAAGAAACAAGTACACCTTGCCAATCAATTACATTACCAGTAAATGCTTGGTAGTTCTGAGCTAGTACGATAAACAAGCAAGCTAAGAATGCTAAGATTGGTCCTAATGGGAACCATTTTGCGCGGTAAGGTAAGTCTTTTAAATCCTTTCCTTGAGCAACATAACCTTTACGGAAACGATAATGAGAAATTGCAATACCTAACCAAGCAAGAAAACCTGATAAACCTGATAAATTTAATAACCAAGTATACACTTGACCTTCACCGAAAAATGAAGATAAACAAGCTAGTGAACCAACTGCAAGTGTTACAAATAGAGCATTTGTAGGAACTCCGTTTTTATTTACTTTTGTTAAGAACTTAGGAGCTTTTCCTTCAATTGCTAATGTGTATAACATACGTGTTGACGCATATGTTCCACTATTACCTGCTGATAAAACTGATGTTAAGATAACTGTATTCATAACAGAAGCTGCAAATGCAACACCTAATTTTTCAAAAACTAAAGTAAATGGGCTAACAGCTACGTCGCCTCTCATTAAATCTGGATCTGTATAAGGAATCAATAAACCAATGACTACAATTGCTAAAACATAAAATAATAGAATACGCCAGAAAATTTGACGGATCGCTTTCGGAACATTTTTTTCCGGATTTTCTGTTTCACCTGCTGCAACACCAATTAACTCTGTGCCTTGGAATGAGAAACCCGCAACTATGAAGATTGATAAAACACCTAAGAAACCATTATGAAACGGAGCATCACCAACTGTAAAGTTCTTAAACCCACCACTATGTCCGCTCAAAATTCCAAAAATCATTGCAATACCAACAATTAAAAAGACTATTACAGTCACAACTTTAATTAAAGAAAACCAAAACTCTGACTCACCGTAACCTTTAACTGAAAGTAAATTTAAACCTAAAATAATCACCAAAAAGATTCCGCTCCATAAAACAGCTGGAGTATGTGGGAACCAATATTTCATTAACATTGCTGAAGCCAATAATTCAAATGCTAACGTAATGGCCCAGTTATACCAATAGTTCCAACCCATTGCAAAACCGAATGCAGGATCAACATAACGAGAACCATAAGTACTAAATGAACCTGACACTGGTAGATATGTCGCCATCTCACCTAAACTTGTCATTAAGAAATAAACCATAATACCAATTAATCCATACGCTACAATAGCTCCACCAGGACCAGCTTCACTAATTGAAGCTCCACTTGCTAAAAACAGTCCAGTTCCAATCGAACCACCGATTGAAATCATTGTTAAATGTCTTGCTTTAAGACCTCTTTTTAAAGAAGTTTCCTGCGTAGCAGTTTCTATTTGATCATTTTTTGGGAGAGATTGTCCCATTTTGTTTCCTCCTCTTCATTCTTGCAATATTATCTTTACGCGAGAATATGGGACGATATAAAAGTGTTGTATGATGTATATTTTACTCAGAATTTTCAACAATATGTAATGATTGGAAAATCTGGTAAATACAAAAAACACGTGAAGCAATGTTCACGTGTTCAAGACTCAATATATGTGTCAAACAGCATCAACATCTCTTCAATAGCCCTCCACAAGAAATCTTGTGACAGTCCTACGCTTATTCAGCAATAGGCCCAGCAATAAATTTAAATGGTAAATTTATTACTTCGGCAGTTTCACCTTTAATTACTTTTCACAGGTCCCATAAACCTCCAAGTAACGACTAATCAAAACCGCGCCTCTATCCATACGAGATAAAGATCATATTAAATTAATTTTTATAAACTCAATATACAGTCTACTAATCTAGTTTGTCAATAAAATTTTCGACAAAAAGTGAGAGACAGGATTTAGGAAAGACTGACTTATGTTTGCTGTTTCCCTCTTCATGTTGCTCCATTTCCGTTTGCTTACACGAAAATCTCTTCAACTGTCTTATCAATACTACAGGAGTCTCGCACCTTAAACTCATCAAAAGTTTAACGAGAACTAGTTTCTCCTTTCTTTTACCTTTTACTAGGTTTTTTGTATAATAGTGCTATGTACTGCATAAGGAGGAATTTAACACATGACAATTTTTAAAGCATTAACTCTTGCTGGATCTGATAGTAGTGGTGGCGCGGGTTTACAAGCTGATATTAAAACATTCCAAGAACGTAATGTTTATGGTATGAGTGCTATTACAACATTAGTTGCAATGGATCCGCATAATCATTGGCATCATCAAGTATTTCCAATTGATATAGATACGATTGCAGCGCAATTAGAAACAATTGTTGTTGGAGTTGGTATTCAAGCAATGAAAACAGGTATGCTTGGTTCAATTGAAATAATTGAATTAGCTGCTAAAACAATAAAGAAACATAATATTGATCGAGTAGTTGTAGATCCAGTTATGATTTGCAAAGGGAATGACGAAGCTCTTCATCCTGAAACAAATGATGCATTAAGAGAAATTTTAGTTCCACTTTCAACTGTTGTAACACCAAATTTATTTGAGGCAGCTCAATTAGCTAATATGACGCCAATCTGCACAGTTGAACAAATGGAGGAAGCCGCTCGTAAAATCCACGCCTTAGGTGCTAAATATGTTTTAGTTAAAGGCGGAAGCAAAATTCAGCATGAAAATGCAATAGATGTATTATTTGACGGTGAAAAAATCGAACATTTAGAATCTGACCGAATTGAAACTACATATACTCACGGCGCAGGATGCACGTACTCTGCAGCTATTTGCGCAGAACTTGCTAAAGGTGCAGAACCAAGAGAAGCAATTTACACAGCAAAAAAATTCATCACTGAAGCGATTCGTCACTCTTTCCCACTAAATCAATACGTAGGTCCAACAAACCACATGGCGTATAGATTACATGGTGAAAAGTAAGTAACTCCTAAAAAGCAGGAATAGGACATATCTTATCCCTGCTTTTTTATAACCTGAGAATTAAAAACGTAAATAAAAAAAGAGCAAGTTTATAGAATTCTTCTAAACAATGCTCTTTTAAAATATTAAAATGATTTCTTAACCCTGCTTTTCCTTAATCTTGCTCTTAATACTTTTCCCAAGTTACAACTTCATCTAATGTTAAACGAACTTTTTCAAAGCCTGCTTTCACACCTTTACCAACAGAAATTAACATAACTGGTTTAAAGTTTTCAGGTACATTAAATGCTTCAACAAACTTCGCTTGATCAAATCCACCCATTGGAACTGTGTCTAAACCTTTTGCTTTTGCAGCAAGCATTAATTGCATTGACACTAATCCTCCGTCAATCATAGCAACTTTTGTTGCAACTTCTTCTGGGAAGTTACCGTAATTTTTTACAATTGATCCAACATAGAAGTCTTTAACTTCCTGTGTCATCATACCTTTTTCAACTAATTCATCATAAATTCTGTCCGCATTTTTATAAGCTTTTATATCACCTAAAACAGCTATTACAACAGACGCATCAACAACTTGTTGCTGATTATTAGCAATTGGAAGTAATTTTTGTTTTGTGTCTTGATCTTTAATTACAAGGAATCTCCAAGGCTGTAAATTTGATGAAGAAGGAGCTTGAATTGCAATTTCTAATAGTTCCTTAATTTCATTATCAGTCATTTGGTAACTAGGGTCATAGTGTCGAACTGAACGTCTTTCTTTAACAACTGTAAAGAAATCAGTGCTATCAATCTCTTTTGGAGCCTCATTACCAAAATCAATTTCGTTTACTTTATTTAAATATTCTTCTCTTTCAGATTTAACGTTTGTCATATTAGCCTCTCCTCTATAACTGTGTTAATTACAAATACAGTATATGACTTTAACTGTATAAAAGTCAACTACAGTTAACAAAAAAAAATAAAATCGAAACATGTTGTTTCGATTTCATTTTATGCATTATCTTTAGGTAATAAATCTGAAATTGTTTTTTTCGCAAGACCTTCTACAAGCCAACTCTCCATCTCATCCTTTAAATCATATAAAGCGGATCGTGTAGATGGAGCAAAACATTCCTTACTATTTACATCTAAAAACCCTTTCGAATATGGATCGGATCTCATCGCATCATATACATCTTTTAATGTAATTTCATTAGCATCTCTTGCTAAATAATACCCACCGTCTCGGCCTTCTTTCGCTGAAATAATTCCTGCTTTAACTAAATTGGCAAGAATTTTTCTTAAAAAAGTAGACTGAGCTTCAAGTTTTTGAGCTAATACTACACTTGGACAGATTCCATCTTGCTCTGCCAAAATTAGCAGAGATTGTAGTGCTAGTCCAAACCATTTTGTACTAGAAACCTTATCTTTCAAGAGCTTTCACCTCAATTACTAGTCTAAACTATTTTCTAAAAAAGACAACCTTCTATCCATTATTGTTCGTTTTTACTAAAAAAGGCTTCTCTTTAAACGATTGAAAACTAAACGATTTTTAGGGGAAGCTTACTGACTTTGCTTAAATTTACATTTAAATAAATGAGTAGGATTTCACTTTATTTTTACAAATTATCATTTTATTTTTTTTGACATTTTATCATAATAAATTTAAATGGAGGCTTATGTTCCATATTCTTATGTGGCTCAACAATTTCCGAACATTCCATCAGTACATATTGTCCAAATTCATCTTTTATCGACTCAGAATCATAAAAGAACATGCTTACCCCTTCCAATATTTCAAAATAATCTTTACCAAGTTTTTTACCCTTTCCGAACATTGGGGCTAATATCCGTTTGGCTTTAACTGATTGTAGCAATCTTTAATAAACTTAACTCTTTCGTTATGATTTAATAGGTGAATAAGTGCATAACAAAATATACCATCGTATAGTTTTTGATCAAAAGGCATATCAGTTACCGAGCCATGAAAAATATCAATATTAACGTTATTTTTCTTTGCCAATTCAATCGCTGTTTTTGAAATTTCGATACCTGTGACACTTGTTTCATTTTTGATGTACAAAAAAAGAAAGACCTGAGGCCTTTCTTCCTTGAGATACACATTAAGAAGCATTACTCTTAGCAATTTCTTTATCTGATAGACGTTCATTACCCATTAGGAAAATTGAAATAAATGCTAATCCTACTGGAATTAATGTCCAAAGGAATGTATGAGCAATTGATGTCGAAAATACATCTGTAATCTTTGCCAATATTGGAGCTGGAATCATTTTGGCAGCTTCTGGCGTAAATGCTTGATTAATATTTGAAAGATTCTGCGGTGCTCCGCTATTTGCAAATGCATCCGTTATTTTATCTGTAAATACATTTCGTTGAATAACCCCAAAAACTGTAATACCTACTGTCATTCCTAATGCACGTAAAAATGCGTTAGTTGAACTAGCAGAACCACGGTTTTCATTATCAAAATGATGCATCGCTGACATACCTAGTACCGAGAATGATGCACCTACTCCAAGCCCGACAATGACCATATAGATAATAATTTGCAATTTAGTCGTATCAGGTGTTAATGTTCCTAAACAAATAATACCAGCCAATAAAAGTACGACCGATCCAAGCATTAAGTTACGATAACTTGTTTTATTTGCTAATGCTCCGCCAAATGATGCAGAGACACTTACACTTACCATCATAGGTAATAGAACTAAACCAGAATTCGTTGCTGTTCCACCTTGGACAAATTGGATAAAAATTGGAATATAAATTGTTGCAGCAATAAAAGCAGCCCCATAAAATAAACCAACAAAGTTACTAGCAGCAAAAAGACGATATTTAAACATGCTAAACGAGATAATTGGTTCAGCAGCTTTACGTTCAATAAATAAAAAGATAATAAGGAAAACTGCAAATCCTGCAAATAAGCTTAAAATTTGAGCTGAATCCCATGCATATTCTTTTCCTCCAAGCTCTAATGCAAACATTAAACAGACAATACTTATAACAAAAGTTGTTGCACCCCACCAATCGATTTGTTGCTTCGTATGGTTTTTGGATTCAACATAAAAATAACTAATTAATCCTAGTGTTAATAATCCAAATGGAATATTAATATAGAATATAAATCTCCAGTCAATATAATCAGTGATATAAGCACCAATTAGTGGACCAAGCACACTTGATAAACCAAAAACGGCACCAAAAATACCGCTCATTTTACCACGTTTTTCTACTGGGAATACATCCCAAATAATCGAAAATGCAATTGGCATTAATGCACTTCCACCGATCCCTTGAATAGCACGGTAAATACTAAGCTGAATAATAGAAGTTGCCGTTCCACAAAGAATCGAACCTAAAATAAATAAAATAATACCTAACATGAAAAATCTTTTTCTACCGTACATATCAGAAAGCTTACCAAAGATTGGCATACCAGCCATTTCTGTAACTAAGTAAGCAGATGTAACCCAAACAAATTTATCATAGCCGCCTAAATCCTTTAAAATTGTTGGCATCGCTGTTGAAACAATTGTGTTATCAAGAGAAGCAAAAAATATGCCAAGCAATAACGCAATCATAACAGGAACTAATTTAGTTTCCCTTTTTTGCATAAAAATCTCTCCTTTTACCTTCGAACCGAATGTTTATCCTCTTAGTTTAGACGATTAGAAAACACCTGTTTTTCAGAACCCAAAGTCAGTTGAGGAGCACAGAAACGGTAATGTACACAACTGACATGCAAAGCAATGAGGACAAGAGTTTTCCAAGAATTTAAACTAATCTTTATTAATGTATAGAATTGCGTTACTCAATAGACCTAAACCTATTCCAATACCAAAACCAATAAATCCACCAGCGATTAAATGGGATGTAAAATAACCTACACCTAACCCAATCGTTAATCCTAAAATTACAAAAGCACCATAAAAAATACCAACTGCTTCTTCATGTCTCATAAGGTCATTCCCTCCTTTAAGTAAAATAA
>NZ_NCTA01000023.1 GCF_002156865.1 Gottfriedia luciferensis
GGGGTCTCACCCTTCCCGCTACTCCCATAGGAGTCTCCCACCTTCCACTGCAATCAATCTCTTTCTATATTCTATAATTTAAAAATTCTATAAAATTTTATTTTAAAAATTTCTTTTTATAAAATATAAACTATATACATTAACAGGCATATTCAAAACAGTATAGATAACAAACTTTTAATAGAAATTAACAACATAGTAATAATTAAGGTAATATGGTACATGTAGTCATTATCGTTTTTTAGAGAGGATTGATGAAATGATTAACAATAATCCTGAATATTGGATTACTAAACTTGAACTTGAGGCTCATCCTGAAGGTGGATATTACAAATCTACATACCATTCACAGGAACAAATATCGGATCGAGAATTAACTGTTGATTTTGATAATCAAAGACTTCTTTACACAAGTATTTATTTTTTACTTCAATCACATGATATTTCACATTTTCACCGATTAAAGTCCGATGAACTATGGTATTTCCATGCAGGTAGTTCTTTAACAATTCATGTCATACACGAAAATGGCGTATATGAAGAAATTAAATTAGGATTAAATTTAGAGAACGGGGAAGTTCCTCAATATTTGGTTCCTAAAAATTCAATTTTTGGATCATCTGTTTTGGAGGAAAATACTTTCTCATTAGTAGGATGCATGGTTTCACCTGGCTTTGACTTCAAAGACTTCGAATTATTTACACAAGAGCAATTATTAGAACAATATCCTGAGCATGAAGAAATTATTAAGAAGTTAGCTTATAATGTACTTCCTTATTAAAAAAAGTGAGCAATAGGGCTCACTTTTTTTAATAGTGTTGAAATAGATAACGCTCTATATGATAAAAGGTCATTAATGCAACTTTAATGATGATCTATGAATAGACTTTTATTGAAGAATAAGTTGATTGGAACGAAAGGATACTCGACTCCTATGGGAAATGCGGAAAGGCTGAGACCCCGCAGGCTTGCCGAGGAGGCTCAGGTTTCGCCCCATGGAAAGCGAGAATCCTGTAGTGGAAATGGACATCACTCAACTTCCTTTACGAAAATTTGATCTTTATTTAATAAGATTACTTTTTTTATTTCATATTTAAATACTTTGTATTTGCAAATCCTTTTTTTCCATTATATGAAACGATTGCCCAGTTGTAATCGATCTGTGTTCTTCCAGCTGTTTGATACCCTAAAAAGCTTACTTTTGCTCCTTTAGGGATTACCGTTAAAACTTTGTATTTTGTACTTGCGCCACTACGCAAATTTAAATTAGATTTTGTTGTCAGTGTTGTCGGTAACTTTTGTAAATATTTCGTGCTTACATATGCAATTCCGTTTTTCGTTGTTGTCGTTTTAATTTGTGCCCAGTTAGCATTATAAAATTTTACGATTTCAATTTGATCTTTCTTTCTTAATGTATCTACTACTTTCGAGCTTGTGTTTGGTGTACTACGTATATTTAGTACACTCACTGTTACTTCATAGACACTTATCGGAGCATTTACTACTGCTGCACTAACATGAATAGGTTGTTTTGCCACTCCATTAGAAAAAAGTAAAGTTCCTGATAATGCTATAGTTGTTATCGCTGCTTTTAATAAGTTTCTTTTCAATTTTAATTCCTCCTAGTATTAAACAATGATGTTTTTGAATTTTTTTTATTAGAATGTTAACTATCATCATTTCATTAAAAAAAGATTTTATATTACTCATTCTCCCCCTCTCAAATTAGTAACTTTATGATATGAAATCGATGTTTCAAACTTAATCATGAAATGTATCAAAGGTGTAAACTTTTTTGAAAATCCAATAAAAAATTGGTGCTTCTAATAAAACAAAAAAACGGGACATGAATCCCATCGTTATAAAAAAGTAATGTTCGTACCCGAACTAATTATCTGAATTTTCGAACCAAACATTCACAAACTCATTCTTTAAGTTTAAAATGGGTGTAATAGGACATAGATGTTACATATCAATTAATTTGAAAGTGAGTTGTCATATAATGAATAATGTTACGAAGTTTAAAATTTTCAAACCAGCAAAGGAAATATTTGAAGCATTTGTAGATCCGTCAAAAATTGGGAAATTTTGGTTTTCTTCTAGCTCTGAAAGATGGGAGGAAGGAAAAGTTATCACATTAAAATACGACTTATACAACGCGGAAGGTAAAATAAAAATAATTGAGATACAAGATAACAAAAAAATTGTATTTGCTTGGGGTGAAACTGAAGAAGGTCATGTTGTAACAATTTCGCTAACTGAAATTGATCATAACAACACGATCATTGAAATAATTGAAGAAGGCTTTAATGAAAATACTCCTGATTTTGTACACCAGTTAATTGACAACAAAGAAGGTTGGGTATTTATGCTTAGTTGCTTAAAGTCCTACTTAGAATTCGGTGTCACCACTTTAAGAGGTGCCCTAATTAAATAAAATAAGGAAAAAGAAAAAGAAAAGCAGGAGAACGGAAAAAGAAGAACTAACCTTAAAGTTCTCCCCTTAATCCTTCCTGCTCTTCCTATAATTCAAACTGATTCGTTTGGTTTTGTAGATTCTTAATTGAATCTGTGACTTCATCTAAATCATTTGAAAAATTATTCAAATTACTATCCATTTGTTGAATTGTCGCTGTAACTTCTTCTGTTGCAGCTGCAGTTTCTTCACAGACTGCTGTCACAGACATAATATCTTCTTGAATTGCCACTTGTTGTTGATTCATTTCATCAAAATTAACTGTGATTGCAGCAAATGACTCTTTCGATTTAGACAAAAGAATTGATAAGTCGTTTACATTCTCTTTTACTACGCTCAATTCATTTACTTGCTTCATAAACGTAGATAATGTATCATCATTTTTTTCTTTTGTTTCCTTAATTTGTGATTGAATTTTTGCAATCGTATTATGGATCGTTTTTGTTGCTTCACCTGATTGTTTCGCTAGTTTTCCAACCTCAGTAGCTACTACAGCAAATCCTTTTCCATGTTCACCTGCTCTCGCTGCTTCAATCGATGCGTTTAAAGATAACAAATTCGTTTGTTCAGATATATTTTTTATTTCACTTACTATTTGTTCAATATCTTTTGAAAAACTATTTAGTGTGTCAATTGCTACAGAAACTTCTCTAAACGTTTCCTCAGTATTTTGATTAAGCTTTACTAATTCCTCAATCGAATGCAAACTTTTATGCTGTGTGTTAGATACTTCATTATTCAGCTTTTCTACATGAGTTATTTCTTCATTTACTTTTATCATTACATTTTGAAATTCATTATTTAGAGTAGAAGTATTTTCTATTGATGATGTTACTACTTCATTCCCAGCAGAGATTTCCGCACTTGCAAGCACAATCCCCTCTGACTGTTCTCTTAAATTCCCCATTTCCTGTTTAGTACTCTGGAACTTATCGATTGTTATATTTGCAGTATTTTTAACATTTAGTATGAGATTATGTAAATTCTCTCTCATTCTAGTAAATGATTGGAAAATACGTCCGATTTCATTATTTTTCATATAAATGCTTTCAAATGAATGCAATTTTCCTTGTGAAACTTGATCAACTAATTCTTCTAGTTTTTGTAGTGGTTTTAATGTTCTTTTTATATAGAACGTCACACCTAAAATTGAAAACAGTAGAATGACAAGATTTACTGAAATTAAAATTTTCCCCTGATCTTTGATAATACTAGTACTAATCATCCCCGACGTTTTTGCATTAATATCAATTCCTAATACCCCAATCACATCCCCGTTGTTTCCTTTAATTGGGGCAAATGCAGATAAATAGTCTCCATATTTTGGATCATGAACGATCGGTGTACTTGAAGTTTTACCATCCAATACTTCTCTAACATCAGCATATTTTGTTGATGTTGTTTTCTCCCCTATTTTTGAAGCTTTTGAGTCTCCTTTATCCATTCCATCTACTAAAATAGAAAGATTCTTATTTTTAACCTCCAGTGTATACACGTAAAATGCGCCAGATTGTTTACGAAAATCGTTTAAAGACTTTCGTAAATTCCAGTATTCTTCTGATTCTTGTTTTTGGTTTAAAAATGTTTGATATGTTTCTTTATTTATTTCATTTGCAAAGCTTGATGCTTGGACCTTACCAAATTCACGGAGTGTTTGATCAGTAGAATTAATAATTGATTTGTACAATATTATCCCATTTACAACTATTAAAACGAAAAACATAAGTGCAGTAAAGAAAATAATTGGTGTTCTTATTGATGTACTTTTTTGGTTTTTAATCTTTCTTTCTTTGGTGCTCATTCTACTTCACCCTTTTTTATCCATTTTTTACTATTTCTATCGGATAATCAGTAAATGTTTTAAACTGAATACACTCTAAAAAGTTAACTAAGCCTCAAAAAAAGTGTGGAAATCCTGAATAAAATGAGAGCTTTCTTTCTTAAAAAGGATACGCCAAACTAACTCTAAAAATTAAAGTGTGAGGAGAGGGTTACCTAATCTCTAAAACTTGAAATTACGTCGAGTTTTTTTACAGCTGCAAATTTATACTTGTTTAATGTGTAAAAAAATGGGTGTCTCCAAAAGTTATACTTTTGGGACACCCTCTTTAACATTACTTCTTATTTTTTCTCCTAAACATACTAGAGTTTAAGAAAACTTATTTACTAGAATTACCTTTTGGAACCGTAACAGTTGCTTGCGCTCTTGTTGTGTTACCTGCTTTATCTGTTACTAAGTAAGTAATCGTATAAATACGACCATTACCTGTACCATTTCTTTCAGATCGAAGACTAAAAGTAGTATCCAATTTTCCGAAATCTGCTCCTTGAATATCATCAAGTGTTGCGTTTGATTCGTTTACTGTTATTGATTCTAATACAACAGATTCAATCCCAGAAGTTGAATCACTATAATTAAGGAATGCTTTAATATCGACCATTTTATGGTTCGGTACAGATAGTATTGGCTGATCAACAGCGACCTTTAATACCGGAGCTGTCTTATCAATTTTCACCTGAACCGATTTTGTTGCTTCAACATTACCTGCATTGTCTTCGCTACGATATTCAACATTGAAGATTCCATCTTGATTCAGTTGAATTGGACCTTTGTACTCTGTCCATCCTTGTCCATTTATACGGTATTGAACCGATTTAACACCAGACATTTTATCTGTTGTTGTCAAATTAACAGCTACATCGGACTTAAACCATCCATTCATACTTGAAGGTGCATTTGGATTTAAATCAACTTTTGTATTAGATGCTGTTTTATCAATCTTCACATCAATCGATTTGATATCCTCCATATTCCCATCTTGATCTTCACTGCGATATTCAACAGTCAACTGACCATCTTCATTCAACTGAATCGGACCTTTGTATTCTGTCCAATCCTGTCCATTAATACGGTAGTAAGTCGTTTTCACACCAGAAGCATCATCTTGAGCACTCAAGTTTACAGTAACACTTGAGTTATACCATCCATTATTACCAGATGGCTTTTCAGGATTCAATTTAGCTGAAGTTATCGGTGCAACTGCATCCTTTATTCCAACTAATTCTTTTGTATCACGAACACGGATACGATTTCCTTCAGAAAACTTCCCTGAAAGTCCAATAGCTTCTAATGATTCGCCTATTTTAAGATCTGGTACAGGACCACTTTGATTTACAATATATCCATCTGTAAATACTAATACTGGTCCAGTTCCATCATTGATGACATAAGAATTGTCATCATATTTCGAAACGACTTTTCCAGTTACTTTTACTAGAAGACCTTGATTTTCATCAGTTATTGAATCACCCGTTGATACTTGCTTAGGAGCTAGTGGATCAACGTGGCCAATTTTAATTACATCAGTATCAAATTTATCAAATTCGAACTCTTTATTATTCTCAAACGTTTTAAGGTGTCCATAAATTCGGACTTTGTCGCCTGTTTTTAATGATCCTTCTGGCGCTTCTTTAAAGGCCATAATTCCGCCTGTTTCATCTTGTACGTAGAATGCATCAAAGAATACACCTGCTGCTGTTGTAACTGTACCTTCAATCACTGCATCTGTATCATCAGCTAATTTACGTACATCAGCGATTTTCGTAACTTTTGCTTCACGGTGTGCAAGCCAGTTGATTGCATTTAAAGAAAACTCGTCATTTCCTTTTGGTTCAAACGACTCATCCATCTGCTTATCATTAAAGATATTCATACCAGACACTACGACACGGCCCTTATCACCGATTTTCTCTGATGCAATTAACGGAATTGCCGATCCTCCCGAATTATCAGAAACTGCATCATAAGTAAAGCCACCTTTGATATTCCCTTGATAAGTGGTTTCATTTCCTTTTGCTAAAATAACGACATTGCCATTCTCTGTAAGAGGTTGATTATTATCACTAGATAAACTTACGCCACTATAATAATCGATAAATGATACTCGATCCGTAATGTAATTTGAAACTAATCCCGGATGAACTCTTACTGCAAAAGGAGATACTTTAGGGTCACTCCAGAAGTTTCCTGACTTACTGTCATCAAATACTCCGTCATTTCCAATTCGGATAGCTGTTCCAACATCACTTAAAAGTTGATTTTGGATTGTTGGATTTGTACTATTGTTACTCTTACTTGCTACTAATAATGAACCGCCATTTTTTACAAATTTTGCAACAGCTGCTCTTTCATCAGCAGTTAAAGCTGTTTTCGGATGAGTAAACATTAAAATATTTACATTACTTAATACATCATCAGTAAGGACTTGTTTATTTTCAGATACTGTATAGCCTTCTTTTTGAAGAAGAAGCGTAAATGATTTTAAATTATCTTTGTAAGTTCCAGAATCACCTGAAGTATTTTCATTTCCATGATTAGCATCAATTAATACATTAACACCTAATGGTTCTTTGATTTTTACTGGTAACTCATACTTCACATCACCGATATCAAGTCCATCATTTGATGTGACTACGACAATCAACTTATGATCACCTTTGATTGGGCTCTTCCAAACGGCAGTTGTTTCAGCATAATTCTTCGTTGTAATAGAAGAAATCGTATTTGTACCTATGAAATGTTCTTGGTTAACTTCATCATAATAGAAGTCTACCTTAAGGTTTTTAACTGTCTCCATCCCGTTATTAGCTACTGTTGTCTTTAACGTTGCTGGGTTTCCTCCTACAATCACACCACCATTAATATCAATTCCATTGACTTTAACATCAACTGGCTGTTCTTTTGACCAAATAGGTGCAGAATAAATTCTTTCTCCATCCATTTGTGTTACTTTTACAACAAACCATTGTTGACCACTTGATACTGTGTAAGACGGATTCCAAGTAAAATCTTTTGTCATTGGAGAGATAGAGTCGACAACTACTCCTCCATTAGTAATTAATTCTACTTTAGCAATTCGATCATCCGACTTATATGATGCTGGAAGATAGTTATAGTCACTATCATTATGAGATTCAGCAACTAAATCACTACCTGAAATTTTAAAGTTCAGCTTTTTACTATCAACCGTTGAACCCATGTAATAGCCATTTGCAAGAACATCTAATGTGAAGTTTGGATCCTCTTCCATATAAACGCGCATATTGCGCATAGACTGCATTAAAGAATCCTGTGAAAGATCATCAGCAACTATAACTGTACGCTGATTTGTTTGTCCCCAAGTTCCTTCGTGATTATCTTCTCCGTAAGTAGGAGCAACATGCCAGCCTAAATCTAGAGCTGAATAGAATTTTTTATCCGCATTCGCATATCCGTAGTGGCCAGAACCATTTCCTACCTCAAGCATTGTAAACAATTTGTCTAACTCTTTATTGTACGGCTTGAAATTATTAAATGCATTCGCAGACATGTCTGGATGGTTAAACTGACCAACAATATTATCGTAAGTCATAACCCATGCATAATATTTGTTTAAATCCTGGTATTGCTTACCATTAATATTTCGATCAATAAAATTGTCTGTTCCAAAAATATTTGAATGCCCCCATGTAGTTGAAGTCATTTCAAACGCTGGAAAAACAACATAATCGCCGTTTTTAGTATATTTTTTTGCAAGGTCTTTCGTTAACTGCCATTGTTCTCCACCTGTACGCTCTTGCATCCCTTTATGGTCAACCGTATCTTGACCAAGAAGTGAAGGGTCAATGTCATGTGAATGATCCGAGAACGCGAACCAATCATAATGATGTGCCTTCCCTGCCTTTAAAGCATCTTCTGGTGTACCAGACGCATCATGTGAAATATTAGTGTGGTTGTGAGTTGTACCTCTATAGTGATTTCCACCCGTAAAACGTGGTACCACTTCGAATGTCCACTCATAATTTGTTGTATTTCCTTTTACATCCGCAGCTGAAACTTTCACAGTGTGTAATCCTAATTTTAGATCCTGCTGAGGTGTATATTTCACTTGACCTTTGTTGATTGTAGCGTTAGTTCCATTTAGTTCCTCACCATCAAACCAAAAATGGATCGTTTTTTCATCAACTCCACTAGGATCATCAAGTAAAGCCGAAATTTCTGGTTGAGGGCTTTCAACTTTCGTTCCATTTTGAGGAGTCTCTCCATTAATAGATGGACCTTCTTTATCTTCAATCAATTTCACTGAAAATGGTGTAGCACTTGATCCCGCAGTTTTTACTTCCGAACCAGCTTTAGCTTCAATATAATACTCAAATCCACTCGAAGGTACTTTAGCAGCTGTAAGAGTTGCTGCGTAATGTCCATCACTACCTTTTGTCATTGGTAATGCTGAATAATTAGTAATTCCCTTTTCACGGTAATAAACTGTTACACTCTCTGCTCCATCTGCAACCGCGTCAAAATCCACATTTGCACTAGAGTATACTTCTGTTAAAGCTGTATGTGTAATTGCCAGTATTGGTGCAACATCTTTTACATCACGCGGATATAGCTGATAACCACTTGTTGCTGATGCGTTTGTTGTGTATTGGCCTAATATTCCTGTAACTGTATAGCTTTTACCATTTACAAGATCTGTATCAGGCTTAATACCTGTTTTATCCATTACTCGTAATAAAGTTGATTTATTATTCACATCAATAAATGTCACATTGTAGTTCGGTGGTGTGCTTGCAGTAGCAGAAACCTTACCTGTAATCGTTACAAGGCTTCCTTCTAATGGCTCAGCCACAGCGAAATTATTCAAATCAGCAATCGTAAGATTTTTTGAACCAGGTAGTTCATTACCTTCACTTAATTTAGCAATTGAAGTAGGTTCAAATTCAGTTAAACCATTGTAATAAATAACCTTACCTGTAATACGTAGTTTATCTCCTTTTACAGTCGAAAAGCCCGGGTCATAAGAAGAGTGGAAAATATTAATTCCCGCCGTATTATCCTGGATATAGAAGTTTTGTTTTTGACTTCCAAGAATTTGATTATCTACTGTTACAACACCTTCGATTGTAAAAGTTTTGTTCAGATTAATCGGCTGTCCTTTTGCATCAGAAGCTCTAACATCATTAATCTTTGAAATAACTGTTGTGTCTGCTTTCGTTACGGAAACAGCTACACTTTCAAGCATGATTCCTTTAGACGTACTTGTCTGTTGAGTCACATACACCGTATCTGGTGCATTATTGATCGTAACAGAGAAGTCTCCTCCAGTACCTGATTTTACTTCTTGCATATTTAATTTTTCATTAATGTTTACAGTTGCATTTGGATAAACATTAATGATTGAACTTGCTGCACTTGCACCAGCACTTCCAATTAATGTACCGACACCGTTCGCAACTGAATAGCTTAATTTATCTTGAGCGATCGATGCACTTGATTTCGCTACTGAGATTTCGATAGTTGCACTTTCGGTTAATCCATTCTGAGTAGCAGTAACATAAATAGAATTTAAACCTTTATTAGGAATATCTATTGCAAAAGAACCATCATCTGAAGCAGTTGCAGTGCCAAGAAAACTACCCTTTGAAGCGTTTTCATAAACATTAATAATTGATTTTCCTGGAACTGCATTCGCGCTACCTGTTACTTTTGCTGTTGTATCATTTTGTAAAAATTGAATCAAATTGCCCTTTGGTTGTAGACTCACATCTGGAACCATTGGATCTTCTGTTGCACTTGTAGTATTTCTTGGAGTTACAACTGGTCCTACATAAAAATCTGCTCCATTATCATCTGAATCCCATGCATTACCTTTTCCCGGTATTGGATTGATATTTGCATAAGGACGACGTTGAGCGCTTGTCGTATTAGATGGAGCCTTTGTTGGACCCGTACCTTCAAAGTTCGCAGCTGCACCAATACCAACAAAATCAACCGCACCTGTTGGAACTGCACCGCTAGCTGCTGTAGTATTTTTTAACAATGCAATTTTAGCATCAGTACCTGACATTGCTAAAGCACCTGTTGCATCTGGAGTTGGGAGAGCTACACCATTTGCACCGCCACCTTCAGCAATTAGGTAATAACCATGGGCTTTAATTGAGCCATTTAATGGCGTAACTTGCCAAGTTGTACCAGCTTTAGAAGCGTATTGAACAGACCATCCATCAAGTACTACGTCTTGATCTGTAGGATTATATAATTCAATAAAATCCTTATTGTATGGTGCTCCAGTATTTCCTCCGCCACCAAAATATTGAGAAATAACAACATGATCAGTAGCTGCACTTACGCTACCTATTAATCCACTAGGCAGGAACGCACTAAGTAATAAAAGAGCAGTCATAAATATGCTTGTCCAACGCCTATATTTTTTCCTCATTACATTCTTCATTCATCAACCATCCCTTTGATAAATTATTATTCTACTAAAAAAAAAACACAAAAAAAATACTAAAAAAGACTCTTCCCCTTTCTTCTTTAGTTTGTACCCCTCAATTCCTATACTACAGGGATTTATTAAAACATGAAATGTTTAATTAGTAAATCTTAAGTAAAATTTTAATATATTTATAATTTGTTTATATACAAAACCGACTGGAGTATGTTTATATGAAGTTAGTTTGGTATTTGGATTAAAAAAACAGGGGGATTTCTGTGCGAACTAAATCAATTATTTTCAGTTTTATAACTGCCATTATATTATTCTTAATTCAATTTCCATCGTCTGCTTTGGCACATAATTATAGCGCTAGTTATACAGACCTAAAGATTGAGAAAGATCAGACGATAATGAAATTTTCGCTCGATACAATTTCAGTAATTGAATTAATTCCCGGTATCGACAAAAATAAAAACTACCTTTTAGAAAAATCTGAAATCAAAAGTGGACGTCATCATTTGGAGGAATTAATTACCGAACGATTAGCTCTCGATAAAAATAATATCGAACAAACTCCAAAGCTGGAAAAAATGAAGCTTGTGAAAAAAACAAATAATATTTTTCTAACCTGCTATTTAATTTATCCTTCTTTTTCACCAGGAGAGAATATCAGTCTGACTGATGGCTTATACTCGGGTGATTCTGGTACAACTAACTATGTAAATCTCTTGACTGCTACTTATCAAGGAGAAGTTAGCGAAACTGCTCTTCAAGGAAAAGATCGAACGTGGACAATGCTACTTACTGAAAATCAGCAAGAGCAGCAAACTATGGATGGACAGAATAGCCAATCTCACAGTGAGGAGCCTGCCCAAAAAAATACGAGCAAAAGTTCATCTTCATGGCTATCATTTTTGAAACTGGGAATTTTTCATATTTTAACTGGCTACGATCATCTATTATTCTTATTTGCTCTTTTAATAAGTAGACAAACTATAAAGCAATATATTGGAACCATTACGGCCTTTACGATTGCCCATAGTATTACGCTAACCTTATCAGTACTAGGAATAGTCAGTATCCCTTCTTATCTAGTAGAAGCGATGATTGCCTTAAGTATTTGTTATGTTGCATTGGAAAATATTTTCAAAAAGAAGATAAATTACAGATGGGCTATTACATTTACCTTTGGATTAATTCACGGTATGGGTTTTGCTAGTTTATTAAAAGATATGAATCTTCCTAAAAGTAATTTGGCTGTTGCATTAATTAACTTTAATCTTGGAATTGAGTTTATTCAATTGATGATCGTTCTACTGCTTATTCCTGTACTTTTAAAGCTACAAAAATCTATGAAGTATCAAAGGTATATGCAGATTGGATCAGGTATAATCTTTATTCTTGGTTTCATTTGGTTAATTCAAAGATTATTCTAATTCTATATTAAACATGAATGAAAGGGCTATCCTACTATCGGATAGCCCTTTTTTTCTCTTAAATTCAAAACAAATTAAAGTTGAAAGTGTAATTAGATCTTTTTACAATTTAAGGTTTACCATCTAACAATACATTTTCAGCCCATCTTCTAAGAGGCCAATTGCAAATTCTAGCTGCTCTTTTGTAACCGTTAGAGGAGGATGCCATGTAATGCTGTTTCCTCCAGAAAGCTTAAATGAAAGTCCATTTTTTAAGCAATAATAAAGAATTTCTTCTGCTAAATGATCGTTCTTTTCTTTTGTTTTGCGAGATTTTACAAGTTCAATTGAAATGAGTAATCCCGCAATCCGAATATCCCCGATCGATTCATACTTTTTGTAAAGATCCTCTAGCGCTGTTCTTACGAAAGTGGATTGAACTCGGCAATTTTCTTCTAATTTATAATCGTCAATATAATTAATTGTTGCACAAATTGCTGCACAGCCTAATGCTGGTTTTTCATGAGTGTAGTGTCCAAGCGATATCTCTTGAGCAATATCATATTTGGTACGTGTAAGTACCGCTGCTTGAGGGATAATCGCTCCACCGAGACCTTTTCCAAGCACTAGAATATCAGGCTCAATTTCAAATTTTTGATGAACATAAAACGCGCCACTTCTCATTAATGCTGTCGGAACTTCATCAAATATTAATAATATCCCATGTTGATCACAAATCTCTCTTAATCTTTTAAAATATGACTTTGGTGGTATATGTGTATCAGTTGCTCGAATTGGTTCTAGTAAGACCGCACCAATTTCACCTACATGCTCAATCATATATTCTATATGGTCTAAGCAGAAATTAGCTACTTCTTCATGTGAATCGCTTTTTATTAGATTTCGATATCCATTAAAAGGTATAGCTTTTAAAGTTCCTGGTAGTAATGGGCCTATGTCTTTCTTAAAAACATATTCTCCACCAACAGAAATCGTATCTAAACCTGCGCCATGAAATGACTCCCACATAGAAATGACTTTATGCCGACCAGTTACTTTACGTGCTATTTTAAGGGCTAACCCAACTGCTGCACTTCCCGATGGAGTAAATAAAACTTTAAAATCCTGTGAAGTCGTTTTATGAATTAAAGCCTTGGCAGCTTTAACGACTATGTCAGATGTAAATCTCCTTGGTATAAATGGGAGTTCTTCGATTTGCTTTTTAATTGCATCAACTACATATGGATTTTTATATCCTACTTGATGCGAACTATTCCCATGAAAATCTAAATATTTCTTTCCATTTACATCAATTAAATAACAACCATCTGCATCCATAATTCCATTGAGGCATGGTGTTGACATCGATTGTTTAACAAATACTTCTTCATCTGCTTGAATAATTTCCGTACTTGTTTGATTTAATTGACTCATCCAATCAATTCGAAGTGGACTTGAATTAATATCTCCTTCTCTTTTCAGGTGACTATTTGGCATTTGGTTTCTTACCTTCTGAGATTAATTGATTAATTTGTTCAATTAACTCTGGTAACTCTCCCATGGTTTTAATTGTAAAATCCGCTCCATTTTGTAAAAACGATATTTCTGTTTTCGAAATAATTGCTTCTTTATCACTTTCTGCTAGGTTACTGAACTCTTTTAAACTTAATCCCATTTCAGAGCTTCCAATAATTACTCCTACTGACCAAACTCCAGCATTATTTCCTTCTTTAATATCCGAAATAGTATCTCCTACTTTAACTACCTTCCAAGGAGCAGTTAACTTAAGTGCTTCCATATTTCTGAAAATCATATAAGGAAATGGTCTGCCAAATGAATTTGTATCATCAGGTGTAAGATAGAAGTCAGGATAATAGCCCTTCTTCTCTGCATTTGGCACGACAACATCCATCATTTTATTTGTATAACCTGTTGTTGAGCCAATTTTTAGACCTTGTTTTCTTAATTCCTGTACTACTTCAATTACTTCTGGAATTGGATCTGTGTAATCAGATAATGAAGACATAAGTGCTGGCTCAAAGTTTGCATAAAGTATATTTACATCTTGCTCATTAAATGGTCTTTCATATTTATCAATCCAAAGATTTGAAATTCTTGGCATAGAAAGCATCTCACGAATATGATCAATTTTTAGCATGCCCATTGGTGCTCTTGCTTCTTCCATCGTGACTTCTATACCAGCATTTTTAAAAATATCAACAAATACATTTACAGGCGCAAAGCAGCCAAAGTCAACTGTTGTACCAGCCCAATCTAAAATAATTCCTTCTACTTTATTCATTTTGTCACCACTCCAATATACTCTTCGATGATGTTACATAAGCTCTGAATATCTTCTTCATAAATTTCACCGATATTCCCTACTCTGAATGTATCCGCGTCAGTTAGCTTACCTGGGTAAATGACATATCCTCTTTCTTTAATGAAGCTGTAGAATTCTACAAAACTAAACTGTTCGCTTGGGAACAAAAACGTTGTAATAATAGGTGATTGGTTAATTTCAGTAATATAAGCGTGAATCCCAACCTCTTTTAGTCTCTTTCTTAACAAGCGATTATTATTTTGGTAGCGAGCAAACCTAGCAGAAACACCGCCTTCTTCAATTAATTCATCAATTGCTTTAGAAAATGCTGCAACAACTTGGGTTGGAGAAGTGAATCTCCATTTGCCATCCTTGTCCATTTCCTTCCATTGATCATATAAATCTAATGATAAACTTCGAGCAATTCCTTCACATTGTACAAGCTTATTTAGTTTTGCAATGACAAATCCGAAACCTGGTACACCTTGGATACATTTATTCGCACTACTAATTAAATAATCAATTTCAAGTTTTTGCACGTCAATCTCAATCCCACCAAAGCTACTCATAGCATCGATAATAAGAGTCAGATTAAATTCTTTCGTAAGATTTGATACCATTTCAATTGGATTTAAAATACCAGTAGTTGTTTCACAATGAACCATCACAATGTGCGTAATTGCTTGATCCTTTTCAATTATGTCCCTCAATTCTTCCTCTTTAGGTAGCTCATCATATGCAATGCTAAATTGAACGAAATTTAGACCAATATACTTAGCCATTTTTACAATTCGTTCACCATATGCACCATTTGTTACAATTAATACTTTGTCATTTTTTGAAATAGTTGAACTAATAACGGATTCAACTGCAAATGTACCACTACCTTGCATTAAAACAACTGAGTAATGTTCTTCCGATACTTTTGCTAAATCAAGAATCTGTGATCTAATTTTTTGTGTTATTTCTTTATAATCATTATCCCAAGTACATCGATCAAAGAGCATTTCTTCTTTGACCGTATTTGTTGTAGTTAATGGACCTGGCGTTAATAATTTATAGTTTTTCATGACCCTTCATCCCCTATCTGATTATTTTGTAGAATTAAAGAACTGTTGATGTTCTTCTAACAATTTAACTGATAATGGTTGGCTAAATTTCATTGAATGAGCTGGTTTATGTTCATCACTAACAGTTTCTCCATTGTATAAAGCAACTGGGTAATCTTTGATTAAATCTTTACGAGCATCCTTACTAATTACTTCAGCCATTTTCATTGCTAATTCGTTTGATTTCTTATCTTTTTTTACAACTGCAACTGATTCAGTTAATGAGAAATTTCCTTCTGTAGGATCTACATAATCAATCGGTAAACCTGCTTTTTTATCTAATACTGCTTGATGACGTAATCCAAAACCTGCAGCAACTTCCCCAGCTTCTACTTTCTTAATTGGACCAGAACCTGAACTTTCTAAATGTGGACCGCAGTTTGCGATTAAATCATGTAAAATTGCTTTTCCTTCTTCTTCACCATACTGATTTATAATTGCTTGAATTAATAACCATCCAGTTGAAGAATCCATGATATTTGGAATAGATACTAAACCTTTAAATTCTGGTTTTGCTAAGTCTTTAATTGATGTCGGCATTGGTAAGCCTTTTTCTTTCATCACTTTTGTATTTACAAAGATTGAGCCTGTGTTAGCTAAAATTGGCGTATAGAATGAAGGATATTTCTCTAATGAATTTGTATTAAATGTTAAATTTTCAAACATATCGTGTTTTTCTTGTGCACTGTCTAAGAAATAAGAACTCATTGTCACTAAATTTGCTTCGATTTTGTCACCTTCAGCTATAAGTTTTCCACCTAATTCAGAAGTACCAAAAGTTTGGAATACATATTTACCGTCATATCCTGCTTTTTTTAAAGCTTTTTCCATTGACGTAATTGCTTCTTCATCACCATTTGTATAAATGACAATTTTCTTAGAGGCACTCGTTTTTGAACTATTACAAGCGGATAATGAGAAAACGAAAGTTAATGCGAATAAAGCCAACAAAATTCCTTTAAATTTCTTAAACATAATACTACCTCGCTTTTTTTATTTTTTTATTTTCATAAACAACATTGTTGTTATTTCTAAATGTGATAGTTGGTTAAAAAATTTTAGAGATTATTACTGAACGACACTTTTCCTTTGAAAATAGTCGCATAGGAATTTAATGATTAGGTTCGTAAAAAAAATCAATAGTGATAAAACAAATATTTCATCATACTTTTGAAAATGTTGAAGTTCTTTAATTTTGCTTGCAACTAAAGAAGTTTCCGCTGTAATTAGGAAGATAATTCCACTTACTGTTACCATTGAATTAATAAAATAGTAACTAATCATCTCAAAAACCGTTGATTTAGAATTTGGTAAAACTACTCTGTAAATCGTTTTAATCCATGTATCACCCATTAACTCCCCAGTCGTTTCCCAACTAGGATTCATTTTAGTTAACGAGTTTTTCGCTAATAAATACGGCGTTGTAAAAAAGTGAACGATATTGCAAAGAATAATAATTGTAAATGTTCCTTTTAAACTACTATTATTAAAAAATAGTAAGTACGATAAACCTAATACCATTCCTGGTACTGTATTTGTGAGCATCGAAATTAAATCAATCGCTAATTTGGAGTTACTTCTTATAGCAGTTCGCACATTTAATAGTGCCGAACTATATGCTACGATTGTTCCAATAAGTGCTGTCACAATCGAAACGTATAAAGAATTTTTATAAACACCAATTAAATCACTTGATTGGAAAGCATCAATAAAATGCTGTAACGTAAAATTCATTTGAAATGGATAACTAATAAAAAATGGTACGACGAACATCACTGCAAATACTGAAAGAATTCCAACTAAAATAATAGAAGAAATAACTCCAAAGCAAATATCTCTCGATTTATGAGAAACCATTTCAAAGTTCGTAAACTTATCGTAGTGAAAATTAAATTTTTCAAGATAATTCAGTAGTAATACGCCAAAAACAGCTGGTATTAACATTAGAACTGCAATTACTGCACCATTATTAAAATTTGGAATTGATCCAAGCATAACTTGATATAGCTGGGTAGCTACGACGTAATATGTACCTCCCACTGAAGCTGGAATCCCGTAATCTGTAAAACTTAAAATAAACGAAAGTACAAACGCTCCACCAAGTGTTCCAAGCAATGGTCTAATAATAGTGTTTTTAAAACTTCTAAATAGACCATCCCCCATTAGTTTTGATACAACGATAAATTTTTTATCAATATATTTAAATGAATTATTAATTAATAGAAATGCCGCTGGAAGTGTATAAATCACGTATCCTATTAATAATCCATTAAATCCATAGATTTCAAACAAATTTCTGCCAAATAATTTAGTCATTAGACCTTGCTGTCCAAACGAATAAATAATCGCAAATCCGTACGTTATTGTAGGAAGTAACATCGGAATTAGAATAACGATTTTCATAAATCCTTTTAAAGGTCGAACAACTTTTGTACAATTAATTGAATATGCCAAGATGAAGGCTAAAACTGTACTGATACAAGCCGTAATAGTAGAAACCTTTATACTATTTCCAATTGCTTGTAATAGATTTTTATCTGACAGGATTGTTATATAGTTATGTATGCCAAATCCTTGGTCAGTCTCCAATGATCGATAAAAAAGAATGATTAAAGGTAAAAATAGAAAAGCTATAAATAATAGTAGGATTACTCCATAAATGACTCGAATTTCAGGCTTTACTTTATGCATATTTCTCACCAAATAAGTTGTAAATATTATGTCTTTTAATTTGTAACTGCTTTAAAATAAATTCTTCTACAAAACGGTTACTTGGTTGTTGAATGATTTCACTAGGTGTTCCAAATTGTGAAATTTTTCCTTCATTAATAATCAAAATTTTATCTGATAAAGTTAAAGCTTCTTCTGGATCGTGTGTTACGATAATAGTTGTTAGGTTAAACTCTCTGGCAATTGACTTAATCCGGTCTTTAATTGATTCTTTTATGACACCATCTAATGCACTTAAAGGCTCGTCTAAAAGTAAAATTCTTGGTTTTGTTACTAATGTTCTAGCAAGTGCAACACGTTGTTTTTGACCTCCAGATAGCTCACTTATTTTCTTTTTTAAATGAGGCTTTAATTCTAAGAAATTAATATAATCCTGTAATTCCTGTTCTGTTACTAGTCCTTTTTTATTTCTTAGACCGTAAACTATGTTTTCATAAGAATTTAAGTTCGGAAAAAGTGCGTAATCTTGGAAAACGATATTAAATCCTCTATTCTTCATAGGCGTTTTTGTAATATCTACATCATTAAAAATGATTTGTCCTTGATCCATTTGAGTAAGGCCTAAGATGATATTTAATAATGTTGTTTTTCCACTTCCACTTGGACCAAGTAGTGACACAATTTCTCCAGTTTTAATTTCAAGATTGATCTCCGATAATACGACTTTTTTATCAAACTGTTTGCTAATGTTTTGTAATTTCAGCAAACTGTTCACCTCCTTAAACACATCCCTAGTATAAAATTCATATGTAAATCCAATTAGACTTTTAAGTAAATAATATGTAAATTATGAGTAAGTTCTGCATAACTTATGCACATATTTACAATTTATTAACCGAACATTTGCATTATTTTATCTTAACTACTATTGAAAAGATGCTTTCTTTTCTATTAAACTGAAGACAAGATTAATAAATATTGAAAAGGTGAAGTTATGTTTCCACTTGAAAGGCAACAGAAAATTATCGAATTATTAAAGATAAATAATGTGTTAAAAATAACTGAGTTAACTGAAGCATTAAATATATCGATTGATACATTACGTAGAGATTTAAATTTACTTGAGAAGCAAGGAAAAATAGAAAAAATCTATGGAGGAGCCAAACTGGCTGAATCGAAGTTTTTTGAATCTTCTATGGAAGAAAGAATGGTTAGCCATTTAGAGGAAAAGGAACAGATCGCTCAAAAATGTGCTGAGCATATCGAAGATGGAGATTGTATTTATTTAGACAGTGGTACGACAACTTTACAAATTGCTAAATATATTAAAGAGAAGAAGAATTTGACTGTTGTTACGAATTCAATACCAATCATTAATGAACTCTTAAATAGTTCAATTGAATTAATCATAATCGGTGGCAAAATCAGACGACACGAACAGTCCGTTGTTACGTATGATTATTTATTTAACTTCAGTGAATTGAATATATTAAAAGCGTTTATTTGTGCAAGTGGGATAACAATTGAAAAAGGCATATCTGATTATAATTTTGAAGAAGCCATTACAAGGAAAAAGATTATCGAATTATCGAATATAACGTATATTGCAGCTGATAGTACAAAGTTTGGAAAAAATGTAACTGTTCAAATTGCCCCACTTGAAAAAGTTGATTATATTATCACGGATTGTCATTTGAATAAAAGCTTTATTACAAAATTTAATAAGACTAATACAAACTTAGTCATTTCGGATCAAAAAAAGGAAGCTCTTGATTAGATAGAGCTTCCTTTTTTATTGCTGTGTGGGGGAAATACGAACATTATGTGTACTTTATTGATAAACCTGTGAACTTTGTTGATAAAATGCTGATTTTTATTGATAAAGTACTCTTTTTTATTGATATACAAGTAATTCTTGTTGATATTGGCTGAAATTGTAATGTTGAGCTATAGCAAAGCGTCCATTAGAGACACAAAATCTTCTAAAAAATGGACCAACTCACAATTCCAATTAATACTAATAATGAAAGACTATATTTTACTGTCATTTTAAACAGTTTTGATTCTTGTCCGACGAGACCAACTGCTGCTGTTGCTACAGCAACTGACTGAGGTGAGATCATTTTTGCCATCGTTCCACCCATGACATTTACTGCAACCATTGTTTCAGGTAGGATACCAATTTGTGCTGCTGTGACTGCTTGTAAAGGTGCAAAAAGTGACCCACTGTTTACAACCGAGCCTGTTAAAAATACACCGATCCATCCAAGTATTGGTGAAAATAATGGAAATTTATCACCGGTCGAAGCAAATGCTAGTCCAAGTGTAGAAGACATCCCTGAATAAGTACAAATATATGCAAAAGCTAGAACACTACAAATTGTTAAGATTGGTGCTAGTAATTCTTTAAACGTTTCACTTGCGGTTTCGCTTACTAACTTCCAATTACATTTAAAAATAATAATCGTTAAAATCGCCGCTAGTACGATAGCTGTCACTGTTGATGAAAACAAATCAAGTTTATACACCGCTGCATATGGAGCATCGCTTGGTACAATAGGTGGTTTTCGAATGACTAAATTGTTTAAAAACGGAACTGGAATTAAAAAAACTAATTTCGCTAAAGCGCCACCTGGTACGAAAAGTGCTTTAACAAAGTTTAAATTAAAAATAGTTACGAATACAGTCAATAAAATGAACGGTAACCAAGCGTAGATAATTTGATTAAGTGAATAATTTTCCACTACTCCTGTAGATTTAGTTTCAGTTTGCTGAATTTTATATACTTCTTTTGGACTCCAAACACGTAAAAATAAAGATACTGCAACTAAGCTTACAATTGCTGCAAAAATGTCAGCAAGCTCGGCCCCTAAGAAATATAAAACGACAAATTGTGTAATGGCGAATGAAAATCCACTCACTAAAATGGCAGGAAAGGTTTGTCTGATTCCTTTAAAACCATCAATAATAAATACTAGTAAAAATGCTACTAAAATACTCATCAATGGAAGAACGAGCGCAGTATATCTACCGACAATTAGTCCGTCCAAGCCAGTTAATTGAGCTGGAACATTAACTGGGATCCCCATAGCTCCAAAAGCTCCACCAGCAATATTCGCTATTAAACAAATAGCTGCTGCATTTAAAGCATTAAAACCAAGACCTACTAGTATTGCAGCTGTTATTGCTACAGGTGCACCAAATCCAGCAGCACCTTCTAAAAAAGCTCCAAATGAATACGCCACTAGAAGTACTTGAATTCTCTGGTCTTCTGTTATGGATGCAATACTTTTACGAATAATATTAAACTGACCTGTTTTTGTCGTTAGCTTATATAGAAATATTGCAGCTAATACAATTGAGGCAACTGGCCATATTCCTGCAAATATTCCATAAAGTGCAGATGACACGATCATTCTAATCGGCATTCCGTAAACTAACACGGCTACAATTCCAGCAACAAGAATGCTTAAAGCTCCTGCTATATAGCCTTTTAGTTTTAAGATCGTTAATGCAATGATAAAAAATAAGATTGGGATTGCAGCCATTAAAGCAGACAACCAAATATTATGTAATGGATTATAATTTTGTGACCAGGTTAACATATTTTTGTAAATTCCTTTCTGAATAAGAAGTAAAAAATACCAATTTACCATTTATACAGATAGAATCACCAAAGATTTGTTAAATATTCCATGGGCAAAAGGGACTGTATACATAGAAGATAAAGATAAATAAAAGCAGAAGAAGTTAAGCGATGATTGGTCTTTCTAAAATAAATCTATCCTAAATTAAGCTATTTACTCAAATTAATTTAGGATAGTAAACATATTCTAAGCTTCAATTGTAATCTCATCTTTATTTTCCTTCATAAAATAAGGACTTACAATAAAACTCACACCTGTTAAAACAATAACCACACCAAATAAAAAGTAAATTGTTTCATTTGATTTATTTACTAAATTAATGACAACATCAATATATTTTAATGCACTTAAAAGAATAAGCACTCCAATTAATACATAATTAGCCTTTTTAAATTCCATATCCGTCCCTCCTTATAAAAATAGTATCATAATTCAAATTTGTAGACTGCCGGTAATATTTTCATAAAAAGTTCACATTTATAACTTTACATAAATAATGGAGATATTAGAGCAAAAAGCATAACCACTTGGGTTATGCTTTCAGTGTGTAGACAAAATCCTATCTATCTGATATTCAGACTGATTGAAAACGCTTGTCTTTCGAGGCGCGAAGCCTGACGAAGAGCGGAGATACCCTAAACGGTAATGAGCACCGCAGACAGGCGAAGTAACGAAGAAAGCGAGCGTTTGTCAACAGTCTGAAAGCATAACCACTAGGGTTATGCTTTTACCTTCTCTGTTTCGACCCACTTAAATAAAGGATAACGATCGCAAAAATAGTCATTCCACAAACAATAAATGGCATTAAACCAGAACTATAAACCATGTAGATTCTAATATTGCGAATCGCTGTAACAACAATAAAAAGTAGTAAAAATAAAGATAATATCCCAACAAGAGCCGTATTTTTATTTCTTTTCATAAACATCAGCCCCTTTCAAAAAACAAACTACAAACATTACCATTTATTTTATTATATAGCCAACCTACAAATTCAATAACCAAACGTTTCAGTGATGACCTCCATACTAGAAAAAAATATAAGGAATAGCTTGTTTTATTTTTTTCTCCTTACTTCATTTGGTTTTCAAGAACATACATGATTGTTGTTTCTAATTTTTCATGTGTTTCATAAAAAATAAAACCTATACATAAATTGAAAAATCATTTTGATCGGCATATGGTATTTCATTCATAATCTTATTTTGCAAATCATTCAGAGTATATTTCTGCCAATCCTCTAATTGATTCAAATCCCATTTTACTGTAAATAAATTGTACAAAAATAATTCTCTTAATTTTAGAAAAATCGGTATTTGCTCTATAACATCACTATGAATTACATTTTCCTGTTTATATCCTTTAAAAAAATGTTTCATAAAGCTTTCTATAAAATGTTCATTCTCACGATTAAATGACGTTTGTTGCCAATATGCATGATAAAATGCTGTTGCAATATCCTGCGCAAACCAATTATAAGCACAATTATCGAAATCAATAATAAAGAGTTTATCTTCTACTACAATTAAATTTCCTTGATGAAAATCATTATGAATTAATCCAAATGTGCTCGGCGATTTGCGGAATTCTAAAAGCTTCTCTATGTATTTATTATAGATTTCTTTCATATTCGTCTGGAGTTGTTCTCTAATACGAAATACATCAGGGTTATCATACGACCAGATTGGACGATAAATTTCACTGATTTTATATTCTTTCGATAATGAATGCATCTTTCCTAATATTTTTCCCCATTGTTCAAATCTACTTTTATTCCAATGTTTCGGATTCGTGACATCCATTGGAACTCCATCAATATATTCAAAATAAGTAATAATTCGGCCGTTTTCATATTCTACATTCAAATCAGCCTTTGCAACATCTAAGCCTTGCTTATGTAAGAAATTTACCCACTCAATTTCTTGTAAAACTGTTCTCTTTGTTTTTTCTGTATTAGACTTTCTAATGATTCTATTTGATTTTTGATCGTAAAACACATCATTTTGAAAACCACCGCTTAATTTCTTATTCATCTGTGTCCCTACTATCTTTAAGAAAATTCAAATCAAGTTTAATTGCCATTTGTATCATTAATTTAAAAGGTTCATTTTGATTATTGCCTTTTTAAATAACGCGCTTAAAAAAGTTAGTTCCCTCATGAGTATTATATCTTTTAAAATCTTTTGGCATTTGCTTATAAAAAGAAAGATGAGGCATAGGTATTATTGCAGCATTAAACTCCCATAACTTTTCTATTTTATTTTCAACTAATCCAATAAATGCTTCACCGTCTTGCATTTCATTGGACAAATATATGCCTGTTTCATTAAATTGATCACTCAAGTTTTCCATAATTTTTAATATAAAATCATCATTTTTAAATCCTTTATCCTTGCACGTCGAATCTCCGCCTTCAACGGTAATTAAAAGTTCAAGCCAAGTCTCTTTACTCTTATGAGTCCAAGTAATAATCGAAGTGTTGACTATATATTTATTCTTTTCTACTTTAACTAACATGTCATGACTAAGTGGAATATCTTCAATACTAGCATAAAGTGTATCATCGTCTTGTAGGTTAATCCCTAAAATCCAAGAATTTATATCATCAAATGAAATTCCAATGTTTATCATAACTTGTTTAAAGCGATCAATTATGTGGTGGAATCCTCCAGAATTTTTAAGTCTAACGTAAGTTTGAATATGACTGAAATTACCTAACATTTTTCCTCCTACTACTCCCTAAAAATATGTTAAATTATAAAATACTATTTCTTGTCCATCTCTTATATCGTATGGATCGTAAGCATTTTAGAGTAGAAATTGAAAAACAGATTCTTAAAAAAAGAAGGTTGATTTCCGTTGCAGGATGCTCACTTTCCATGGGGCGTGAGCTGAGCCTCCTCGGCAAGCCTGCGGGGTCTCACCCTTCCCGCTACTCCCATAGGAGTCTCCCACCTTCCACTCCAATCAACGTCTTTTAATCCTCAACACTATAAATTCTATAAGAGCTTTTTTCGAAAATGGCTTTTTTTAAAAGTATCAACAATTAACATTTACAGAGCCAAAAGGAAAGAATACTATGTTTAAATTTAAGTTTATAAAATAAAAAAACTCGCTATCATTTGCGAGTTTTCAACTTAGTTTTTAATTTCTTAGAATAAATAATCGGCACGTTATTTTTATTTACGAATTCGATTATCGCTACTTCTTTTAGTTTTCCAACAATTAATTCCTGCCTATTTAAACAGTATGTATATGCTTCAGATAATTTTTCAGTAGTCAATCGATTAGCTAATGTACAATGGGGTATCCATTTGTTCGGCAAATACATTGAGTCGGGATTGTCATTGTACTGTTTAAAATGAAAATGATAATCCTCATGAAATTCAATTAGATCTTTTGTAACATTCGGAGAAAAATACAATGTTCCAGTATTCAAAAAAGATCCGATTGAATTAATTGTAATATCTAATTCTGATTTATTTTCAAAATACTCGTCAAATTGTTTAGTAAAATCAATTTTATTGAGATGATTGTAACTTGCTAGTGTGATGTGTGGCTTTCTATTAATTACTTCATAAGCATAGAAAGAAATTGATTTTTCACTAAGTTCTTTCCAAATATCTTTAATAATCTGCTCAGTTTCTTCATCAAATATTGCTACTATACCGTACATTCTTTTTTTAAACTCTCCTTACCTCTCAGTCTAAGTTCAAATGCAAAATAAACAGTTCACCTTTTCTACCCATTGCGCGAAATCCCTTATCGATAAATCCACCCTTTTTGTAAACATGCTGAGCAGAAATGTTTTTATGATTTACTGCTAAAATGATTTCATTTTTCTCAGGGAAATTGGCTTTTACAAAAGCTGGCAATAATTTTAATGACTGACTTGCAATCCCTTTCCCTTGAAAATTAGCATCTACTGAATAGGCTCTTAACAAAATTGCATCTACGTTATTGCTATATTCTTGAACACCCTCCCACCCGTGTAGAACAAAAAAACCTGCAACATCATTATTATTTAAAATTACAACCGCATGTCGATCCGCTTCTGATTTACACTTATCTATGTTGTCGATTGGCTGGCCAGTAAAATTTAATTGTTCATCTGGTAAAAAATAGTTTTTTAGTTGTACATCATATTTTGAATCATGGAATTGTAATGAAACCGTTTCGATAGGTAATAAAGAATTAGCCAAATAATCATCCTCCACTAAAAATAGAATTAAATGAATAGTATAACAATTATTATAGTATATAATCTTCATTCGAAATTCTACCAATCTTAGTTTATTAGACGATAAAAGGATAAATGGCTAATTCGAAAGGATGAAATGGTTTGAAACGAGTATTATCTATTGTAATCGTCACTTCTTTATTCACATTATCTGTTTTGCAAAGTCATTCATCAGCAGCATCAAAAATAGTGCTTGGTTACTATACGAATAGTCCGAGTTCAACTAAATCGTTTAAATCAAATTATAAATATATGAATCAAATTGCGACAGATACATTTCAATTTGATTTTGAAGGTAAAGTATTCGGGACAGTACCTGAAGATACAATTGCTCTTGCTAATTCAAAACATATTAATACTTTTGCAGTTGTCTCAAATTACGGTAAAACAGACTGGGATTCCGAATTGGCCCATACCGTTTTATCAAACCCTACTCTCAAAAGAAAGTTCATTTCGAATTTACTAACTGTAGCTAGTAGAATGCATTACGCTGGAATTAATATTGATTTTGAAGCCGTATTACCAAATGATCGAACACTATTTAGCAATTTTATTCAAGATTTATCTAAATCTCTCAAGAAAAAAGGCTATTTGTTGATGGTTTCTGTTCCAGCAAAATCAAAAGAAAATCTGAAAGACTCATGGTCAGGTGCATATGATTACAATTCGCTCGGCAAAAGGGCAAATTTCATTCAAATTATGACATATGATGAAACTGGCTACTGGTGGAATCTTCCAGGTTCTACAGCAAGTACACCGTGGATCGATGCCTCTCTTAAATATGCAACAAAATTAATTGATTCAAAAAAAGTTCTCATGGGTATAGGGGCTTATGGAAATGATTGGAACATTACAAGTAAAAATCTATCTGATAATCACCGTGTCCCGCTGATTGACATTCCAACATTACTCGCAAGTACGGGTGCAAAACCTTTAAGAGACAAAAATTCTAACTCTATGTATTTTTACTATAAAGATACAAGTGGTGACACACACGAAGTTTGGTATGACGATTCTACTAGTATTACGAAAAAAGCTCACTTTACGATGAAATATCATTTAGGGGGGATTTCTATTTATGCAATTGGAATGGAAGGACCAGGATTTTGGAAAGCAATCAATTTAGGGTTAAGATGATTTTTGAATTTAAAAAACCACTCATAAGTGGTTTTTTTGTTGAAAATAGTAGTAAACGAGAGTGAATGTTTACTCAAATTGTTCTAAATAGTTTTTCTGAAAAAATGATAACAAATCAGTCTTTTTTAATAGTAAAGACAAACAAATTTGCTGCGAAATCGCGGATTTAAATACTAGTTTATTGCAAAACTGGCATTTTTCTTTTTCTATAAATGAATGTTTAATTGACAAAGGAAATATCGTTTTTTGTTTACCAGCTAATAAAATATATCCTTGATGATTAATTGAAAAGCTTATTTTATACCCTTCATATCCTTCAAGCTTATTAATCATTACATTCTGAATATCTAAGTCTTTGATGATCATAGTAGAACCTCCTTTTTCAACAAAATATATGATGTTTTGCCTTTTTTATGTCTAATTATTGTTATATATTTTCATAAAATAAAGAAAACTCACCGATTGGCAAGCCTTTAGGCAAAATCAGAGGATTAGTTCCACTTCTTAATGTCAAATAAAAACCACCTTTAAGGTGGCTTCTGACTGTTACTATATGTTTTATAGCAATACTATTTATGAGCTACATATTATTTTTCTTTGATTATTGCTTATTATTCTGGGAATAGTTCAGCACAATTTTCCTGAAAATAAGCTAATAATTCTCTTTTTCTATTAAATAAAAATGGGCAAACTTGTTGGCTTATATTTGATGGAAATACTAGTTTGTTGCAAGGCTTACATTTCTCTCTTTCATTAAAAGAATGTATTAAAGATAAAGGGAAGATTTCACTTGTTTTTCCAACTAAAAGTATATACTGCTGTTGATTGATCCTAAACCTAATTTTAAATCCTTTATAATCAGTATGTTTTGTAATGAAAATATTTTGAATATCAAAATCCATTTTCATCAATTGACCAAGCACCTCCATTTTCATGAAAGTATATGAAGAATTGCGCTTTATATGACTAACATTCTAATCGTCCAAAACACATAATTTTATTCCCTCACTTCAAAAAAGAAACCACCTAGAACGGTGGTTTCTGAAAGTTAACCTTGATTTTTTATAATATCTTTTAATTCAGACCAACTAGTTATACGTGGTATGTCTAAATCCCGATTATATGATGTGTCTTTCACATATGTTTTCAATGGTAACTCCGATAATGTATTTATAATTTCCGGCTTATCATCAAAATAATAATCTAAGTTTAGTTCTTTAATAATATGAACTTTTTCAGAATCCTTCATTCCGCAATAAAAGCGATCTTTATTTACTGGAAATCCATTTTTGATTAGCCATTCCATCGTTCGTTCGCCGTATTCTTTATTCCTAGCTGTCACGTAATAGATTTCATGACCTTGATTTTCAAGTTCCTGTAATGTTTCAACAGCATATGGGAATGGTGGGCAAGTAGTAAAATACGTTTCTTCCAAATTACTTTTCCACATTTTACTTCCCTCATCTGCAGACAAACCAAAAGGCTCATGAATTTCAACTGTCTTTAACTCATTAAAAACTTCAAGCCCAATATTTTTATTTAATTTTTTATTATAAATGTGAAAAGCATGCTGTCTTAAATCAATTAACGTATCGTCAATATCAAATCCAAATTTCATTCTGTAAGTCCTTCCTGATGCAGTTTATATCCTCGACTTTTTTTACTTGAATACAGGATAGCCGACAAATTTAAAATCAGGTCCAATTTTTGATAGGTCAACATTCGTAAATTCTATCGCTTGTCCCATTTTATCAAAACCTTCACCTTCTAAAAATGTAGGTGCATTTTTTCCACCTATTAACTTAGGAGCTAAATAAATGATCACTTTATCTACTAATTTTTGATTGATAAAGGAAGCATTTACTTCTCCACCACCTTCTACTAACAATGATGAAATAGATTGCTCTCCTAGAATTTTTAATGTTTCTTCTAAATCAACTCGCTTTAAATCATTCGTAACAAATACTTTAATTCCTAAGTTTTCTAATTCAACTTTCTTCTCGTTAGAATGTTGTTTACTTGTGAATATCCATGTCTCAGCTTGTTGATCAGTAACGACTTTTGAATCTAAAGGTATTTTTAAAGTTGAATCTAATATTACTCTTACAGGATTACGTCCGTTTGGAATTCTCGTCGTAAGTTCAGGATTATCTTTGATTACTGTATTAACTCCTACTAGAATTGCCCCAATTTCATTTCTTAATTGATGAACATCATTCCTAGCCTCTTCAGAGGTAATCCACTTGCTGTCTGAAGAATGAGTAGCAATCTTCCCGTCTAATGTAGAAGCAGATTTCATTACAACAAAAGGTATATTTTTTACGATATATTTATTAAACACTTCATTCATTTTAACTGATTCGTCTTCACTAACTCCTACGACTACTTCAATTCCTGCATCCTCAAGAATTTTTATTCCTCTACCAGCAACGAGAGGATTTGGATCTAGTGTGGCAACGACAACTTTTTTCAATCCTGCTCGAACAATCGCTTCAGCACATGGTCCAGTACGTCCGTGATGAGAGCATGGCTCAAGAGTGACGTAAATTGTGCCACCTTTTGCTTTATCTCCAGCCATTCTTAATGCATGAATCTCAGCATGAGGTTCACCAGCTTTTAAATGAGCACCAACGCCGACAATTCGATTATCATTAACGATAACAGAGCCTACTAAAGGGTTTGGATCTGTCTGTCCTTTCATCGATTTAGCATTTTGAAGAGCTAAATTCATATAAAACTCATGATTACTCATTCGAACGTCCTCCCTTAAAATGACCCGAACGAATAATTTTAGTTTCTAAATACTTTTCATTATATTTCGATTTATCTCCCCATAATTGTATTCTTCCAGATACATTTGCACCTGAGCTTTGGAGAGCGTCTAATTTTCGTGGGTTATTTGTAATTAAAGTAACTGGTTTTGCTCTAAGAGTTTTTAACACACGAATAGCATCTTCATAGTTTCTTGCATCATCAACAAAACCAAGCTCTTCATTCGCTTCAACAGTATCGTATCCTTGCTCTTGAAGAACATATGCCATCGCCTTACTAAATAAACCGATTCCTCTTCCTTCATGATTTGCTAAATAAAATAAAGCACCTGTTCCATGCGAAGAAATCATTTTCATTGCTTCTTTTAATTGGAAGCCACAATCACAACGTTTACTTCCAAAAATATCACCAGTATGACAAATACTATGCATACGGATCAGTGCATCCTCAGAATTTTCGAAATCACCGTAGACTAATACGCTTGATTGCTGCATTTCCGCTAAGTTTGAAGAAGCTAATTTACTAATAATTTTTTCTGTGTTGTATGATCCATCATTACAAAAATCACCTTCAATATCCTCACAGCGAAGCCAACAGTACCATTGAAAAATTGTTGTTTCTCCATCTAAGTTTACTGGTAATTTTATTGGTCCAACTAAATAAATCGATTTATCGTTATTTTTAATAACATTTATTTTCTCTTTTAATAAAGAAACTACTTTTTCATTAATCATTTAAAGCTTCCTCCTGAACTTCAACTCTATAGTAAACTTTGAATAAAAATTACTACTTATCCAAAGCAAAATTATTTATAAATGAACTTTCCTGTTTAATTTGTTGCTCTTGTAAAACTTCAATATCCTCTCGTCTATCATATTCAAATTTTTTCAGCATTTTTGTACTAGTATCTTGATTATAAATAGCTTGAAGTATGATTTCTGATAATCGATCCGCATCTTTAATAGCACAATTAACGCCAAGTGCTGCAGTTGGGGTCATCGTATGAGCTGCATCTCCCATAATTACTAGTCCATCCCTTACCCAAGTCTCACTTCTACTACTTTGTACATTTAATAATACAAAATCATCCCAAGAATTAATATTTTTCTGTACTGTGTCCGTTAATTCTGGAAATGCGTCGATTAATTGGTTAACAAAAGGTTTGAATGATTCACTTCTTAATTTCGAATAAGTACCTTCATCAATATTCCAACCTATTTGTATATAACCCCCTGCTTGTGTAAAAAGGGCAAGTTGATGTTTATTAATCAAAGTTAACTTAATTGTAGGCTCCCAATTTAATGGGCTTGGAACTTTGGCCCAAAGTAAATCATATCCATGTTTCATTATAGTAGTCCGTATTTCCGCTAATTTTCGAATTGTGGAATATCGGCCGTCTGCTCCAACAACGATTGAGCTATTAATTGTTATTTCTTGACCATTTTTTATCGCTTTTACACCTGTATAATTTCCAGATTGATCTTTCATTAATTCAGATACTCGCGTTCCCATTAATAGTTGAAAGTTCTCATATTTCTTCGTTTCATTTAAAATGACATTTAACAAATGATTTTGTGGAACATGGATACCAACGTGCATAGAATCTGACGATGGAAAAATACTTTTAATTATTTTATTATCTTCCCAATATTCAACACGATCCATAAGCAGAAGACCGTACTCTTGTACTTTTTCATATAGATGATGCTTTTTTAAAATTTGTTCGCCTTCAGAATTTAGATGTTCTCCTCTAAACTCTTTATCAATTCCGATATGACGTTCCACTAAAACGGTCGAGATATTTTGTTTTGCAAGCAAATATGCTAATAAGGCACCACCAGGTCCTGCACCTACAATACATACGTCTGTGTTTATATTCATGTCCTGCCACCTAAATCTTGTATATTAGTAAAGTATTTTTAGTTACTTTATGTAAGTAAGTTTAATTTAGTAAATAACTTACGTCAAGTACTAAAATTATGTATTGTAATCTTGTTATTAAAATTATTTTCGTTATAATATGGTTATAGGTGAGGTGGTTTTTAATGGATTTTTCTTTATTATGCCCTCGGTTTGAAAAAAGCGTAGAATTAATTAGTAAACGCTGGGCAATTCTTATCATTTTTCAACTTCTTTCTGGCTCCCAACGATTTTGCACAATTGAATCGACTTTGCCAATTAGTGGGCGCGTACTTTCAGAAAGACTAAAGGATTTAGAACAAGCAGGAATTGTAAAGCGAGATGTATTCCCAGAAACTCCTGTTCGGATCGAATACTCATTGACTGAAAAAGGACTTGCTTTGGAACCGGTTATTAAAGAATTGATGAAATGGTCTCAAGATTGGATTAAGGTCGATTAAAAAATAGCGTTTGTAATTTAAGCTTCGCCTTTTGATATTTTTTAAAGATTCTTTTTTATAATATGTAACAATTTCAAATTGCAAATAAAAAACCACCTAAAAAAGGTGGTTTTTCTAATTTTTATTTTTTCTTCTCTTTTTTTGTATGTAAATCAAATAGATTATGCCCATTAAGAAAACACTACCCACGATATACAACCAGGAATAGTTTCGATCGATCTCAACGGCCTCATTATTTAATTTTTTTGCTTCTTTTCCAATTGTAAATAATTCATCCCATTCCCAAACTTGAGTTCCAATAATTGCTTTCATTTTCAGTCGATAAGTTCCGGGTTCGATTGGTTTATTATTTAGATCAATCGCATAATCAAAATTTGAGTTTGGCGCCATACTAAGCTCGTCTTTTTTTGAACTATATAATACCTTACTAGAATCTTTTTTTAGAATTTCCGCGTCAATGCTCATATTACTACCAATTGCTGCTTCACTATTTTGAATAGTAGCTGCAATTGATGTATGATAATTTACTAATTTAGGTTTAACACCTAATAAGTGTAAATCTGGATTAACGTCCTTTATGTTTTCAGTCAATTTTACCCCTACTACATACGCGTATTCGTTACTAATTTGTATAACTTCTTTCGTTGATTTTTTTTCAACCTTATCAAATTTCTTCTTAAATTGGACAGCTCCTAAAATGATTCCATCATATTCTTCTTTTGGCATTGTAATTGAAAATGTAACGATCTTTGATTTTCTTGGTGGGATCATAATCTCTTTATGAGGCTGTTTTGACAACTGGTTTAATGGATATTTTAAGCTTTTATCTACTTTTTTACCTTTCGTTTCCGAATAGTCAATTAGACCATTATCATTAGTCGAAGCAAATGTAAGATCAGCTTCTATCGTTTCTTCTTTATTACTATTATTAAATACTTCTATTTTAAGGTCTTGTTTTTGTCCTGGGCTCATCTTCAAATCAAAATAAGATTTCATGTGGTCAATTTGATTTGATGGAATAATGGCTTTGACTGAAAAATCAATATTATTTTCTGCAGCTTTTACAGATAAAGGGATGAATGATAGAGTTAACAAAATTACAGAAAGAAATAGCAACTTTGTTTGTCTTTTGATATCCATTTTTATCCCCCCTTCTAATTTATTTAGGCTAAAAATATAAAAACTTTTTATATTAAATTTTTAATGTTGCAACGATGTCATTATATCGTTTAAATGCGCTTATTCCCATGATGTTTTTTACCTTTGAATTAGGTAATAAAAACTAGCTGTTTCATAAAGATTTCACATTTTGACAATAGAAGATTGGCATGTCGAGTTATGTTTTTATGAATTATGCTATTTTGGAAATAAGACAGATTTATTAAAGCAATACTAAGAAAAAAGTTATTTTTGGAGACTGTTTATGGAAAAATCAACTAAACGGAGATTACAAATTATTGATATTTTAAGTAAGCAAGATAAGTGGTTTAAAACTGAGGAATTAGCAAAAAAGTTGTCGTGTACAGAAAAAACGATTCGAAATGATATTCAAGCGATCAACTTAAACCTACCAAAAGGGTGGCAAATTGAAACAATTAAAGGAAAAGGAATTTATATAAAAAAGCCATTATCTTCTTCGATTAATCAAATTCGTTCACTTTATGTGAAAAATTCATTGCGTTTTAAAGCGATTATGTACATACAATTTAAGCAAATCAAAAGTATTGCAGATTTATCGTTAGCTCTTTTTACACAACAATCTGCTGTTTATCCAATTCTTGACCGTGTCGAGGAATTATTAAATTCGTATCAGTTACAATTAAAAAGAGGACCACTTGAAATCGTAGGAAGAGAATTTGAAATTAGATTATTAGGTTGTGATATTCTAGATGCATTGTTCTCTCATTCAAATCAAGAATGGCCATTAGAAGCATTTTCATATAAAGATTTGAAAAAGATTGTTACTTCCACAACAAATAAATTCAAATTATTCCTATATCCTTCGACCACTAAAAAATACGTATATTTACTTGGCACAATGTTATTTCGAATCGATAAAAAGATTGAACTAGATTTGAGTGAACGAAAATTAAATACTATTTTGGAGTCTGATTTTTTTAATATCTCTAATGAAATATGTGACAAGCTAGAAAATCAATATCAGCATTCAATCTCAATGAATGAACGATTAGCATTTACATTGCTCATTTCAACATTACCTTATTACAGTTTCGATGAAATGGAGAAAGATGAATTTTTTAATTTATATCGAAATCAAAAAACACCTTATTATAAAGAGTTACATAATTTAGTTGACATATTAGAGGAACAAACTCGAATTCCATTAAACAAAGATGAGGAGTTCTTATACACATTCCAAGACCAATTTAAAAGATATTCGCTACTCTTATACTCAATTGATAAAAAAGAACCATCCTATTCATTGGATCGATATGTTCACAATCAATACCCAGAGTTATTTAAAAGAGTGCAAGAAGCATTCAAAATTTGGACTAAAAAATATTCGTATCCAGAAATCACAAAAGATAAACTTGCAAAGGTTACATTAAATATTCAAGCATCTAAAATAAATACATCATTCGTTAAGAAAAAGGTACTATTATTAACCAGTAATGGACCAGCAGTGTATCGATATATTCGAACGAAACTAATAAAAGATTTCGGGCATAAAATTGATATTATACTTCCTGAACAAGGTGAGTTTGAATCAGAAATGATCAATGAATTAGACATTGATTTTATTATTTCTGATTTTCAATTAGAAGGTGAAGTAAATCATCCTTTAATTATTATTGAACCTGTACTTACCCAAAGAGATGTCCATCAAATTACCAGGTTTATAAATTCAAACTCTCGTTAACAGATAATAAAAACCCACAAAAAAAGTGGGTTTAGACTGAAAATCAGAGAAATTGGAATTTGTCTACACACTGAAACCCACCAAAAAGGTGGGTTTAGTTAGTTTCCTAGATGTTGCTTTAGAAATTGGGCAATTTCTTTATTTGCTTGTTTACTTATATTCGAGGCATTATCCATTAGTTGAAAATCATGGAACATTCCTCGCCAAATTTTACATTTAACATTTACGCCTTGAGAATTTGCCTTAGATGCGTAAGCTAAAATATCATCTATCAAATCTTCCCTACCACCTACGTGAATCAGCATTGGAGGAAGTCCTTTTAAGTCTCCATAAAGAGGAGAAATTAACGGATTTTTCCGATCGTGTTTCCCTACATATTGGTCGATTATATTTATATCTTTTCCTTTATCTATTGCATGAATCGAATCAGAATCTGAAGAAAATAGTTGACTGTCCCTTGTTAAATCTGTTGCTGGCGATACACCTACTACAGCTGTAGGAAACTTATCATTTGTATTCTTTAATCGATTTAACAATGAAAACATTAAATTTCCACCAGCACTATCACCTACGATACTAATTTTTGTATTTGATCCATAATTTTTCACTAAATAATTATAGACTTTTTCAACATCATTCAGTGCGGCTGGAAAAGGATTTTCAGGTGATAGCCTATATTGTAGCGTCAAAACTTTAAATCCAGTCTCTCTGGCTAAAATTGTTCCTAAATTCCTAGAGTATATAAGCCCTCCCCTCGACCATCCTCCACCGTGAACATAAAAAACAACTTTATTTTTGGGAGAGCCATCTGGTATCAACCACTCTACTTGTATTCCTGCAATTTTATCCCTTTTTGTTTTAATGTTACTTGGAGTCTTTATAATCTGTTTTTCAATATCAACTCGTTTTTGTTCTAATGTAGTAGTTCTTCCTTCCTTTGCTTTTTTTCTATTTAATGCTCTAAGGGCAATTGTTGCATTGTCCGGTTCCTTTTTTTCATAGATAAGGAAGGAATTACTTTCACTTTTCACAGTATTTTTCGAACTTACAATACAATTCCCGGCTACCAAACAAATTAATAATGAAATGAATAATAATGTTTTTTTCAAGCTAGATTCACTTCCTATATCAAATAAATGGTGTAAATCTCCTTACAAAATTAAATTTTCCATTTTTCGATTAAAATATTTAAGTTAACGAAAAGCAAAAAGGTGCACGGTAAAATCCATGCACCTTTTCGTTAAAAAGAAGGTAAATTGCTTAAGTTATTCGATGGATCACCATCTGGATATGAGCGAAGCGTTTTGTGTGGGTTTTCACCTCGAGTTAAGCCTGTGTTAACATCTTCAATTTGTTCTAATTCTGCCATTGCAATAGCCTGTTCAATACTTGCTATTTCACCATTCTGAAATTTCACATCAGTAATATCACCATCAGAATTTTTTCGTACAGCAACAATGTGTAACTTCGTTGGATCATCTTGATGTTCAGGATGTCCAGTACCACGATTTTGAAATGTCATTTCCCCCACCTCCAATTTTTAGCAACAAAGATAGTATAGGGAGATAGAGTTATGATTATCCTTCCAATTCCTTACATTTAACTGAATCAAAATTGCCTTTATTCTCTTCTTAATCCTGTGTATTTTTTGGAAAGAATAGGAAAAACTAATGAAAATTGTTCATAATAGAAATCAACTACAAGCTTTTATAAAAATTGATAGATTACTGAGGATCTAGTTTCATGTCTATCGCACGATTATTTCGATGAAAAAACCATACATTGGGTTAATGAAATTTCCATCTAGAAAGAGGTATAAGTCATGAGGGAAGATTTTTTTGTAAACTATAAAAGTTTTGTTGTCACTCCTTTAAATCAACATAAATTTGGTGATGTATCATTTAATCCTGAAGATTATGCCATTTATTATATCTTAACAGTTTCACTTAATGATCCTCTTATTTCAAATTGGAAAGATGCTAGTGAGTATAAAATAGATGCCCGAAAAAGTATCGATCATGTATTAAATGAATTTAATGAAAAACAAGGTGGTAAATATCATCTTCAAGTACTTGAATTTGAAAATGATAAATCCTATTTTGTAATCGCTTTGTCCTGTAAAAATAAGATTGAAGATGAGGAAATAAACGACATTATTTCGAATTACATAGAAAATTTAATTACAAACTCTTTTTATATTGGGCAGAATTGGTACAAGTTAATTGGCCACCGTGGAAGAAATGAACGGAAGCTCTTCAATATATCGATAAAAGAGTATACTAATTTAAATTAGGTAAAATTTCACTATTTAACTCGGTCTATTTTAGTTATTACTAAACTCCTTTTTCGCTCTTATCATTCCGTTAATTTGAAAAAGACAATCCTAATGAAAGGATTGCCTAAAGAGATTAACGTTATAGAATATTGATTGGCGCCAAAAGTCTGTAAGTCATTTCTTATTTAGACCTTGAAATCCATACGCTTCTAAAATTTTTATAGACTTTTCATTTTGGAGATAATCGTAGAATAATTGAGCTGCTTTAGGTTGTTTGCTATTCTTAATCACACCTAACGGATAAATAATCGGATCATGTGTATTTTCCGCTGCAGTTGCTACAACCTTAACTTTTGATGAAGTCATTGCATCAGTTTTATAAACAACTCCTGCATCAACATTATTAGACTCCACATATGTAAGCACTTGTCTAACATCTTTACCATAAACTATATTTCCTTCAATCGATTTCCATACATTTAACTTTTCTAACGATTCTTTAGCATATTGTCCTGCAGGTACAGCTTCCGGAGTACCGATGGAAATTTTATTTGCTTTTGTAAGGTCTTCAAATGATTTAATTTCTTTTTTTGTATCTTTTGGTACTACTAAAACAAGCTCATTTCCAACAATTTCTTTTCCTTGTTTCTGATCAATTAGACCTTCTTGTACTAACTTATTAAATTTATCTTCTGCGGCTGAAAAGAAAAGATCAACAGGTGCTCCTTGAGAAATTTGTTGTTGAAGTGCTCCTGATGCTCCAAAATTATAATTTATTTTCACATTTGGATGAGTTTTTTCAAAGTTTGCTTTAATGTCATTTAATGCATCTTGTAAGCTAGCTGCTGCCGAAATAGTCAATTCTACTTTCTTTTGAGAAACATCTTGTTTCTTGTCTACTGGCTTTTTAGTTTCTTCCTTCGTTGAACAACCCGACACAACTAGTAATACTAACATCATCGAAAAAAATAAAGAATAAAGTTTTTTCATAATCATCTGCCTTCCCATCTAAATTTAATCTAGTTATATCTAATTATATTTAGTTATAACTAATTAAGAAATAGTAAATGAATATTTTCATTTAATTTATTTGGAATATACTTTTTAAAAAGCATTGAGTTAAAATAATGGATGGAGGGGATTAGATGTCAATGGAACTTTCCTATACGATTGAAGAAGTAGCTCAGTTTTTAAAAGTATCGAAATTAACCATTTATGACCTTGTTAAAAAAGGAGAATTACCTGTATTCCGTGTTGGAAGACAGATGAGAATAGATGCAACTGACTTGGACAATTATATAAAAAATCATAAAACGAATCAGGGCACTACAATGCCAGCACCTGTTTTCGAACCAAACAAAAATAATAATAAAGACTCTCATACTATTGTAATTAGTGGACAAGATTTAGTTTTAGATATTTTAGGAAAGCACATTGAAAAAAATTTACCCATTAAAACATTAAGATCTTTTACAGGTAGCTTAAATAGTCTAATTTCTATGTATAATGGAGAATGTGACATTGTTAGCTTACATTTGTATGACGGTGAGACAGGCGAATATAATCTACCCTATCTTAAAAAAATATTAGTAGGTTATTCATATATTTTAATTAATCTTCTTTCTAGAAAAGCAGGTTTTTACGTTAAAAAGGGCAATCCTTTAAATCTTACAGCTTGGACTGATTTAAATCGTGAAGATATAAAAATCATTAATAGAGAGAAAGGATCAGGTGCACGAATCCTTCTTGATGAACAACTCAGAATTAACGGAATTTCTTCTAAAAAAATTAAAGGATACGAACATGAGGAGAATAACCATTTAAGTGTAGCTTCCGCTGTCTCTACCGGAAAAGCAGATATTGGAGTAGGAATTGAAAAAGCAGCTAAATTAGTAGGAATTGATTTTGTCCCTTTAATAACTGAACAATATGACCTCGTAATCCTAAAAACCCTCGAAACTGAACAACTAATAACTACAATAAAAGAAATATTATTGTCTAACCAGTTTCAATCAGAAGTGAACTCTTTAGGAGATTACGATACTTCTCAAACTGGGAAGATTATTTTTGAGACAAATTAAAAAGAAGGCTACTATTTTGTAGCCTTCAGACTGCCCGCCAAACGCTCGCTTTCTTCGTTACTTCGCCTGCCTGTGGTGCTCATTACCGTCTAAGGTAACTCCGCTCCTCGCCAGGCTTCGTGCCTCGAAAGACAAGCGTTTTCAATCAGTCTGAAAATCAGATAAAAAAGGACTTTGTCTACACACTGAATTGTAGCCTTCTTTTCAGTGTGAAAACAAAGTTCTATAAATCAGATTTTTAGACTGAATATTTTTTAATACGTCTCTCGTGAAATACAAAGTCTATTGCTATTCTTCTATCTAACTTATTACACCTTATTAGTATCTTGTTTTGTTTCTTTTATATACATTTTTTCCCAAGGCGTTCCTAAAAACGGTAATACCCATCTATCTAATCCATACCACCCTGCTACTTTCCATCCTAATACTAACCAAGTAGCTAGAATAAATAAAAGGGGATTAGTACTAAGTGTTCCTGCAAATAAATAGCTTACACTCATCAAACTACCAAAAAAAGCAGCTATCCCTGTTAGTAAACCTAAAATTAGTCCTAGACCTACAAGAACCTCACCATAAGCTACTAAATATGAAAAAAATTTAGCATTTGGTAATACCGTGTGCTTTAAAAAACTTGCGTACCAACCCGTTACATCTGGATGGGCAACATTAGAATTTGCTTTAGCTAAAGCGCCTTGAGTAAAGCCTTTTACAACAACTCCAGCTTTTGAACCAGTCCAAAGGTCTGAATTTATTTTATCCCATCCCGCTGAAAACCATTCGTACCCTAAGTAAATACGTATAACTAACCAAATCCAAGCAGATTTACTACAGTTAAATAAAAAATTAGAAACAGGATTATCCGAAACAACAACTTCATAGCTTCCAACATTTTTATTTTCCATGATTCTCGTCCCCCTGCTCGTTCATATTATCTATTTATTAACAAGTTTTTTGTTGCATACACAAAATACTAGAAATCGAACATTTTGTATAATTTATCATGGATTATTACTTAACGATAAATACCGGGCAAGTCACCTTTTGTACTACATAATGACTGACACTGCCTAAAAACAACTCTTTTAATTTACTTAGACCACGACTCCCCATCACAACAAGGTCTGCATTATTACTATTAATAAAATCAACAATAGTACACGAAGGAATACCTTCCAAAACGAATGTTTCTGTACGGTTAGGAAGTTCTTCCAGCTTTTTATTTACTTCATTAAGTGCTATTTTTGCTATCTCATATTCAGTTTGGCGTATCTCGTCTATATTCAACGTTCCATAATAAGTAACATCAACCGGTACATGAAATACTGTAATTACATTCAATTCGATACTTTTATTTTGTTTTGCTAATGTGATAGCCCTGTCCAATGCTTTTTTACTTAATTCAGAATTATCATATGGAACTACTATTCTTGAACATACATTTAACATCCTTTTCTTCCTCCTATACTAATTTCGATTATTTTTTTTAAATACCTCGCTACCCATTAGTAGAATCATATAATTTAGCTGTATTCATTGAACTACATTAAATTTGTAAAAGTAGTTCGATACTTAATCTACTTAAGATCTAAAGAACAGTTTTAATAGGTGGTAAATTGAAATATATTTTGAAGGGAAAGTTGGTAGTTACACTGTTTAAAAATCCTAATATGTAATGACTAAATCATGATTTTTCTAATGATTTCAAAATCTTTAAAAATACATAAATACTTGATTATCTAACAATTAATACCGGGCAAGTAGCTTTATGCAATACATTATGACTGACACTGCCTAGGAAAATTTCCTTTAATCCACTCAAACCACGACTCCCCATCACAATAAGATCACCGTCTTCTTGCTTAACAAAATCCAAAATCTTTTCAATAGGGTTTCCTTCCAATACACATGTTTTTGACTTGTTTGGTAGTGAATTTAACTTTTTTTCAATTTCATTAAGTATTTCCTTGGCTGCTTGGAGTTCTGCATTACGCATCATACGATAGTAAGAAACGGTATAGGGTATATTAATAACCATAATAACAATCAATTCTATCTCTTTATCTTGTTTAGCTATATTCATAGCCTTTTCTAATGCCTTTTTACCTAATTCAGAATGATCATATGCAACTATCATTTTAGAGCATACAGATAACATATAGTTCGCCTCCTTCCTATAAATCCTATTCTCACTTTTAATGTAATATCACTTTGTAAAGATCAAGAAAATGGAATTTTATTAAGTGAAAATTCACGTTAGATTGTTCGAATACATTCATTTAGTGAAAAAATAACAATAAAAAACACCATTCTAATCGAATGATGTTTTTTGATTAATCTTATTAGAGAAACTTAAAGATTTTTATTTTTTAGCATACTTTAATATCCTTTTTTATAGTCAATAATCAAATATACTTCCGATGAATATTCTTCCCATCATAACTAAACAATACAGACTTCCCTTCAATATTTGTCTCTAAATGAACTCCTCTACCCCACAATTGATGAATATACGGCATTACCTTTTCAACATACTTCACATCAAGTTCCATATTTTCATAGGAATGTTTCAAGTACAACTCACCATTTTTTAAATAATCGCCTTCTTGAACAACAATATAAGGGAATCCTCCATTAACCCGGCTAACGACAAGCTGGTCTCTTACATTTTCCCATGCCTTATCTGTGACTTTATATTCCTTACCTTGACGCTGGAACAAGTACATATCTTCCCGCATTACTAGTTCTTTCGTTAGATAGTTTCGGATAAATGAACTATCAGACTCTAACTCACGTACTTCAAACATTTTTTCTCTTCCGCTGCCAGGTTTTACACCTAGTTCTCTCATTTCTTTTGTTGGATGATTATATCGTTCTTCTATATCTTCAAACATTCTTAGCCCTAAATAATATGGATTAATGCTTGTTTTCGATGGTTGAACTACTCCTGCATTTAGCTTTGCGTACTCGATCGCTTCATTGGAATCGAGGTTTAGTTCACGCATGATTCGGATGTGCCAATAACTTGCCCAGCCTTCATTCATAATTTTTGTTTCAAGCTGAGGCCAAAAATAAAGCATTTCCTCACGGAGCATCGTCATAATGTCTCGTTGCCATTCTTCTAGCTCTCTCGAGTATTCTTCAATAAATAATAGGATGTCTTTTTCTGGCTGTGGAGGGAATTGCTTACGCTTAATTGGAATAAGATTTGAATCGTTTTTCTTTTCTTTACTTTGATCCATATTCCATAAATCATCATATGGTGTGACCCGTTTTTTCTCTTTCATCGGAAAGTCAGTTTCCAATTCATAAGCTAATTTTGGACGGATTAAGGATGGATCAATATGTTCTTGAATAGAAAGTACTGCATCTAAAAAGGTTTCTACTTCTTGCTTTCCGTAAGTATGTTCATATTGTTTAATTCGCTCTGCAGTAGCCGCCATACTTTCAACCATATCTCTTTTTGTATTCGAAAAACGAATATTATTCTTAAAAAAGTCACAGTGAGCTAATACATGGGCTACAATTAATTTATTTTGAACGAGCGAGTTTGTATCTAATAAAAATGCATAACATGGATCTGAATTAATAACGAGCTCATAAATTTTACTTAACCCTAAATCATAATGAAGCTTCATTTTGTAAAATTGTTTACCGAAGCTCCAGTGGGAGAATCTTGTTGGCATACCATAAGCACCAAAAGTATAAATGATATCTGCAGGACAGATTTCATAGCGCATTGGGTAGTAATCTAGCCCAAAACCTTTCGCAATTTCGGTAATTTCATCAATCGCATATTCCAATGCTCTATATTCGCTGGCTTTCATCACACTCTCCTCCTGTCTCTTCTTGTATTATTCTATGAGCAGAAAATCGAATTAATGTAAGAATAGTCAACTCTCTATTTATATTCATATGCCTAAATTCACAATTGTTTGTAACAAATAAAAAAATAAAAAAACGTATGAAAAAAATTCATACGTTTCATTTTATTTTTCTTAAGCAAAACTATAGCAATTTTTATTGAAGTCCTTGCTCGTTTTTCGAATAGCAAAAAATAAGTTTAATGAAAATAAAATTTTACTTAATTTAAATCTTTATCTTCTCAATCTTATTATCCCATGTCCCGAATTAATTATTCATTAGTGCAGAAAAGATGATTCATTTTACAACTTTATGCTCCCTTTTTTTACCTGTCTTCTGTTTTTACCCATTGTTAAATTCTCTCATGGCTAATTAAACTTTTTCGCCATAAACTAAGTGTACCCTCTAGAAGGAGGTACACAATGCAAGTACAATCCGATTATGATTTAGCATTGTATTACACTTATTGTTGTCAATGGGATAAGCTCCTAGTGTTAATGGTAAATACGAAAGACGAGCTTTTTTCGAAGCGTATCGAACATTTTCTACATGCCTTTAAATACGAACGAGACTTAGCGATCATTGACGAAAAATTAAAGGACATGTTTCAACATATAGAGCATGCCACTAGAGATGAAAGTATACAGGAACAATCATTTGTTTCCTCATTAGAAACGTAATACATTTAAATAAGAAAAGAGCGACTAACTAGTCGCTCTTTTTAACTGTTCTCAATCGTTCCGATTAAACAGTTATTTATTAGACTAATAACTGAATTTTTTCCATAAACGCTTGTTGTATACTATCCAATTTTTGGATGCTATCTTCACGAGTTTCTCCAACAATTCCAAAATAGAACTTAATTTTCGGCTCAGTTCCAGAAGGACGTAAGCATACCCATGATCCATCTTCAAGGTGATACTTTAATACATTCGATTTTGGTAAAAGAATCTGTTCTTTTTCACCTGATTGTAAAGAAGTTTTCTCTTGAAGCTTATAGTCTTCAACAGTAACAACTTTTAAGCCATTTATATCAGCCGGTGGATTTTGACGGTAGTTTGTTAAAATCGCTTGGATTTTCTCTGTTCCTTCGATTCCTTTTAATGTTAATGATTTAAGGCCCTCTAAGTAAAAACCATATTGATCGTATAGGCTATTTAAACCTTCATATAAAGTCATACCTTTTGTTTTATAGAAAGTAGCAATTTCAGCAGCAAGAATAGTTGCTTGAACTGCATCTTTATCACGAACAAACGGTTTAATTAAATAACCATAGCTTTCTTCATATCCGAATAAGAACGAGTATTCATTTGTTTGTTCATATTCTTTAATTTTTTCCCCAATGAACTTAAATCCTGTTAAAGTATCAATTGTTCTAACACCAAAACTTGATGCGATTACTTGACCAAACTCAGAAGTAACGATTGTTTTCAGTAATAGTCCATTAGATGGTACATCTTGTTGGCTTAATAAGTAATGTAGCATTAATGCACCTGTTTGATTTCCAGTAAGTACTACATATTCGCCGTTTTCATTTTTAGTAGCAATTCCTAATCTGTCAGCATCAGGATCAGTTGCAATTAATACATCAGCATCGATTTCTTTGCCGTATCGAATCGCATATTCAAACGCAGCATGTTCTTCAGGATTTGGTGATTTTACTGTTGTAAAATTTGGGTCTGCTTTCGCTTGCTCTTCTACTACAGTTACATTTTCAAATCCAACAGCATTTAATGACATTGTTGCAGGAACTAATGCTGTACCGTGTAATGGTGTAAAGACAATTTTTAAGTCTTTCCCGTGATTTTTTACTAATTCATTGTTCACGATAACCGTTTTTAATTGCTCAACATATAATTGATCCATTTTCTCATCTAATCTATGTATTAAGCCTTTTTCAACTAATTCTTGCTCAGATTGAACTTCAATTTCTAATTCATTTTCAAATGAATTAACATACTCAATTACTTGGTCTGCAGCTGCAGGAGGTAATTGCCCGCCATCGTCACCATAAACTTTAAATCCGTTATATTCTGGTGGATTATGACTAGCTGTAATAACAATTCCACCGAAGCAGTTTAATTGGCGTACAGCAAATGATAATTCTGGTGTTGGACGTAATTCATTGAATACGTATGCTTTAATTCCATATGTAGCAAGTGTTTTTGCAGCTTCCATTGCAAATTCAGGGCTTTTATGACGTGAATCAAAAGCAATTGCTACTCCTCGGTTTTTCGCTTCTTCTCCAAAGCTTTCAATATATTTAGCAAATCCAGCTGATGCTTTACGAATTGTATAAATGTTCATTCGATTCGTACCAGGACCGATTTCCCCACGCATACCACCAGTTCCAAATTCTAAATTACGATAGAAGCTTTCTTTAAGTATAAGTTGATTATTCTTAAGTTCGTTTAATTGCTCTTGTAACTCTTTATCTAATGTTGGTGATTGAATCCATTTTTCATAAGTAGTTTCCCAGTTCATATATGTTCTCCTCCTATACTTAATCAGAGTTTTGATTCGATAAAAGTCTTCTTAACTCCTTCTATCTTACAAAAGTTTACAATATTATCACAGAAAATTCCACAGAAGGTCATTGTTTAAATCTGTATGAGATTACAAAGTATGTAGAAAATAAAATGAAAGGAGGGCGTTGTCATGCCAGAAATTAGATGTAGTGTTGCAAATTGTAATTATTGGGGTCAAGGTAACTTCTGCCAAGCAAGCTCAATTATTGTACAAACTGAAGCATATGAATACTCAAATGACTATGACTTAACAATTGAAAATGCAGTATTAGAAGGTGAACTTACTAGTTCAGCCGCGCATAGTGGTGAAACATGCTGTCACACATTTCAACCTAAATATTAAGTAAAAACGGTGCCATTTACTCTATCGCGTAATGGCACCATTTTTTTACTATCCGTTTACAATTACTCCTCCATTTACATGAATGATTTGCCCGGTAACAAATGATGCTTCATTGCTTGCTAAGTATAGATATGCAGGTGCAACTTCAACTGGTTGTCCCGCTCTTTTCATTGGAGTTGTGTCGCCAAATTTTGCTACTTTTTGTTCATCGAAACTTGCTGGAATTAAAGGTGTCCAAATCGGACCTGGCGCAACGCCATTTACACGAATCCCTTTTTGGGCAAGATTTGTAGATAGAGAACGAGTAAATGTCACAATTGCCCCTTTTGTAGCAGAATAATCCAATAATTGGTCATGCCCTTCGTAAGCTGTTACTGATGCAGTATTAATGATGGAATCCCCTTGCTTCATATGTGAAAGACATGCTTTTGATAAGAAAAACATAGGAAAAATATTTGTTTCAAAGGTTTTTCTTAATTGCTCTTCGGTTATGTCTTCTAAGTTCTTTTGCGGATATTGAACAGCAGCATTGTTTACTAAAATGTTGATTTTTCCAAAAGCATTCATTGTATTTTGAACAATTTGTTTACAAACTTCCTCTGTTCGAATATCACATCTCATAATTTCACATGTGCCACCTAAAGCATGAATGATTTTTTTCGTATCCTCTGCATCTACATCTTCATCAAAATACGGGATAAAAACGGACGCCCCTTCTTTTGCAAAAAGAATTGCCACTGCTTTTCCGATACCACTATCTCCTCCCGTTATGATCGCTACTTTATCTTTTAATTTACCACTTGAAGTGTAATTTGGATCATCTGAAATTGGGATGGGATTCATTTCCTTTTCTATACCAGGTTGCTTATTTTGATGTTGGGGAGTGAACTTAGTTGGAAACTGTTTTTGAGTCATTAAATACTTCCTCCTTTTTAAATAATTCAGATATAGCATACCCATTTCGCTCTTTTGGGAATACTCAACTTTAACGGTAAAAAAAAGTGAGGTTAAATTATAAAAAGGTATTGCACTTTGGAAATAAAACGAATATTATTAATAACTGTTGAGTATAATATTCGTATTTTTAACTAAGGAGTACATTTATGTTTAAATTAAAAGATGCTAACACATCTGTTCGAACAGAAATCATAGCTGGTTTTACTACATTTTTAACAATGGCTTATATTATCATTGTTAATCCAATTATTTTATCTGATGCTGGTGTTCCATTCCATCAAGCATTCACAGCTACTATTATCGCAACATTAGCTGGAACATTATTCATGGCATTGTTCGGAAATTATCCAATTGCCATTGCTCCAGGAATGGGTATGAATGCATATTTTGCATATTCTGTTGTTTCTAAAGCGCATGGAATTTCTTATCAATTAGCATTCTCTGCTGTTTTTGTTACAGGTATTTTATTCGTGATCTTATCTTTAACGAAATTTAGAACACATTTAATAGAAGCAATTCCAAATACATTAAAACATGCAATTAGCGTTGGAATTGGATTATTTATCGCTTTTATCGGTTTGAGACTATCTCATATTATCGTTGCTAATCCAAGTAACCTTGTTGGTTTAGGAGACCTTCATTCAAAAGAAGTAATCTTAACTTTAGTTGGACTTGCCATTACTGTTATATTATTTGCATTAAATGTAAATGGAGCACTATTCTTTGGAATGGTTTCAACTGCAATCATTGCAGGGCTTACTGGTCAGTTACACATTAAAGGAAGCATTTTCTCATTACCATCATTACCTGAGAAAATCATTGTTGCAAACCCAATTACTGCTGTTTCTGATGTAGTTCATTATGGTTTATACTCTGTTGTTTTTTCATTCTTACTAGTTACAATCTTTGATACAACTGGAACTTTTTTAGGAGTAGCTTCTCAAGCAGGTCTTTTAAATAAAAAGGATGAAAAGCGTACAGGTCGCGCAATGCTTTCTGATTCAATCGGTACAACAATTGGTGCAATGTTCGGTACTTCACCTACGACAGCTTATATTGAATCATCAGCCGGTGTAGCTGCTGGAGGAAGAACAGGTTTAACAGCACTTGTCGTTGCATTACTTTTCGTTTTTGCAGCTTTCTTTAGCCCACTTGTTAATTCGCTTTCGGATGTGGCTGCTATTACATCACCTTCATTAATCGTAGTTGGTTGTTTAATGATTGGTAGTGTTCGCCATATCGAATGGGACAATTTTGAAGAAGCATTCCCTGCATTCCTTGTTGTGATTACAATGCCATTAACTTCAAGTATCGCTACAGGTATTGCACTTGGATTTATTACTTATCCGTTATTAAAAGTAATTAAAGGGAAAGCAAAAGAAGTTAAACCAGTCATTTATTTATTTGGAATCTTATTCTTAATTCAATTGGTTTTCTTCCCACATTAAAAATAATAAGGCACATAATCTTCTTTTTTTAGATTATGTGCTTTTTTATTTTATTTTTAGGTACTAGCCTTTCCTAGATGGGACATCTATGCATACTTTGTTTATGTAGATTATTCAAGGAGGTGTTCTACGATGTGGAACAACCAAGACCAAGTCAACATGAACTCAAGTCGATGTAGACGTAATGACTGTGATTGTGATGATTGTAGAAGAAGACGTTGTGATTGTGATGACTGTCATAGAGATCGTTGTGATTGCCATCAACATGATTGTCACTGTAGATGCAGATGTTGTTGCTTTAGAAAAAGAAGTAACTGTGGTTGCATGAATCCATGTTTAGGTGTCGATATGGTAATGATGCAACATATGATGAACAATATGATGAACAATAATAACAAAAATAACAATAACAATAATAACAATAAGAACTAATTGATTAACTCCCTTTCCCCCTAATCAATAAAAAAACGACCTATTTTTAGCAGGTCGTTTTTTCATATGATAGAAATTCTTGAATTTGTTCGCTAAGACGCTTAGCATCTTCATAGCCTTCTTTATATAACTCTAATAATCGAGCTTTATTTCGTTCAATTCGCCCAACTTTTAACTTTTGTAAAGGGCGTATGACAAATATATTCCCGGCTTTTTCTTGCTCTTCAATATAATCAAGCTGATTATTATAAACTTCATATCGATTCAATACAGCGTTAACAAGTCCAGGATAGTCTTTATATTTTCTTTGTAAATACCAAGTACCTTTTGAAGGTTTTTTACGGTATCCAGCATTTCTTGTTAATACAACAATGTTTTTTCGATTTCCATCAGCTTCCGATTTTCGAATAGGAATTGGATCTGAAATGCCACCATCCATTAAGAAATGTTCATTAAACTTAACAATCGGAGCCATTAAAGGTAAAGAGCTCGAAGCCCGAATAATATTTAACATGTCTGTTGATTCTACAATTTGATCCTTATCAAAATAAGTAGGTTCTCCAGTAATACAGTCTGTAGTCCCAACAACAAATTTTTGCTCGGCTTTATAAAATGCATCAAAATCAAACGGATCTAATTCATTCGGTATAATATCAAATAATAAGTCCATACCAAAAAGCTGCTTATTGCGAATTAAATTTTTAAACGAAATATAATCTGGATGCTGCAAAAATTCTGTATTTACTCGCTTATTACGTCCATGTTGTTTTGAAAGATAAGATGTACCCATACACGCACCTGCTGATACTCCAATTACATAAGGAATCTCAATATTTTGTTCGATAAAATAATCAAGAACCCCAGCAGTATAGATTCCTCTCATTCCACCGCCTTCTAAAACTAAACCCATTTCATCCATTTCACAGCCCCCCTTTTTAAACAAATAAAATAATCTTTTTAAATATTTTAGTATAAGACTTATGTAAAGGAAAGAAATTAGAAAGGCATAAATGGTAGAGAATAGAAACATTGAGTCAATAGTCATAGAAACATTTCAAATCAGCCATACCGCTGACAATTTATATTTTCTTATTGTACAAAAAAACAGACCTCCAAAAGGTCTGTCCAGTGTGTAGACAAAGTCCTATTTATCTGATTTTCAGACTGATTGAAAACGCTTGTCTTTCGAGGCGCGAAGCCTGGCGAGGAGCGGAGTTACCCTTAGACGGTAATGAGCACCGCAGTCAGGCGAAGCAACGAAGAAAGCGAGCGTTTGTCAACAGTCTGAACAGACCTCCAAAAGGTCTGTCCGATAAAATTCTGATTTATTCAGACTGATTGAAATTAATTGCCGGCCTCTAATGTTTCTTCTGTACCTTTCACATTCTTCATTACTGTAGTATGGTAAATTCCATTTGCCCAGTCTTCCATTTGATCACTATACCATTTACTACCGATGTTTCCAGATTGTCCTGGCCCTACAATATTTACTGATTTACTTAAGTCTGAGAAGTCAACAACTGTTCTCCATGCCGCTCCATGGTCTACGATTCCATTTTCGTCATAACCTGCCGCTTTTACCGTAGTAGCGCTACCTCCTACAGGTATCGGATCTTTAGCATTAAAGAAGTAGCTTAAAATTTTTATACTTGATAATGGATGTTTAAAAGCTACTTTATGGTGGTCGCCCCATTTCCAACTTGAAACAGTCGTTCCATCTTCTTTACTAATATTTTTAATTGTTTTTTTGTACGTTTTTAATAATAATTGATCAATTCCGCCTTGTTCATCAATCCAGATAACTTTCTTACCATTCAAGCTATCTCGTAATAATTGATCAACTACTACTTTACGGTCTCCAAATAATTCCATCATATCTTTTGAAATCTGTTTATTGAATAATGCATTATTGATTTCTGTCATCCATGTTTGGAAAATAAGTGGAGAAGCTTCATTTTTATCATCTTTATAATCCCATTTTTCAAGTTCATTTAAAGCAGACTTTTCAACAGACGATAATTTGTCTTCATTTTGTTTGATTGATTTAATAAATTTTGGTGTGTGTTCTCTAGCCTGTAAGTTTAATACGTCCATTTGTAAATTTTGCATATCTTTCTCAGTAAGCTGATTACTCTGTTTTAATACTTCTTGTATACGTAATTGGCGATAAGGCTGAGCCCATGAATGTGAGATATGGTATGGATATGAATCATCTACTACTTTATTATTAGCAGTCGAAATGAATCCTTCCTTTGGATTAATTGAGGTTGGCAATTCATCATATGGAATATAGCTTTTCCAACCATAATCACTCGTCCAACCTGGTACCGGCATTAAGCCATCGCCTTTTTTACGAATTGGAATTTTACCATTTGCTCGGTAAGCAATTGTTCCATCATCTGAAGCAAAGACAAAATTTTGTGCAGGTGCTTCAAATAAATCTAATCCTTTTTTAAATGAATTCCAGTCATTAGCAGCATCAAATTTTAAAACTGCTTCTAATTCTGTTGTTGGTTGGAGTGCCGTCCATTGTAGTGAGAATACAGTATTCTTACCTGCATCGCTAGCAAATTCGGAGATTACTGGACCGTGTCGTGTAATCATAACAGGTAATACTTTATTTTTCTTGCCTTTGATTTTAATTGTTTCATTAACAACATTTGCTTTTTCCCATTTACCATCATATAAGAATTCATCCTTTTTATTAGGATTTCGCTTTTCTATATATAAATCTTGAACGTCTGGTCCTACATTTGTTACTCCCCAGGCAATATGTTCATTATGACCAACGATAATCCCCGGTACTCCGGCAAAAATGACTCCGCTAACATTCATTGCACCAGATTTCAATTGTGTTTCATACCAGATTGAAGGTGTCGCTAATCCTAAATGAGGATCGTCTGCTAATAGCGGCTTTCCAGATTTAGTTTTGGATCCACTTACTACCCAATCATTACTACCATTCCATACCGGTGGGATAATCGCGCTAGCAAAGCTCTTTTCTACATCAATTTTTGAAGTATTACTAGGAATAATATATGGATCTAGGTCATTATTTGCAGGGAAGAGCTCCAATGCCTTTTCTTTTGAAAATTTATTCATAGCATAATAACGAAATGCTTGCTCATTCCAATGACCGCCTAAATCGAATGCCATATATTTACCAATTGCTAAAGAATCAATTGCAGACCATTTAGTTGGTTTATATTTCAAAATTTTAAATTCTACCGGTAATTTACTATGTTTTATTGCATATTTGATATACGCATTTACTCCATCTGCATACCAATTCAGGACATTTTGAGCATCTTTCGAGTATGCACTATAGGATGCTTCTGCTGCTCTTCTTAAGCCTAGAGTTCGAAAATATGAATCACGGTCAACTGTTGCATCGCCTATTACTTCACTTAATTGTCCAGAAGCTTGTCTCCTGCTCAAATCCATTTGAAATAATCGATCTTGTGCAGTAACAAATCCTTGTGCTACATATAAATCATGTAAGCTCTTCGCATTTATATGAGGTACTCCTTTTTCATCTCTTATGACCGATACATTATGATTTAATGCTCCAATCGATAAATTCCCTTTAATACTTGGTAATGACTTTTTTGTTAAATACAATGCAGACCCCGCGATGACTAAAACAATTGCGATTAAGATTTGTGAAGTAATTTTAATCCACTTTGGAAAGCGCTTCCGGTTTTTCGATATCTCAATAGGCGTGCTCAATTTTTTCCCCTCCTATGTAACTGCATATAAAACATATACTGTATTATTAATTCTGCAAGTCTTTTTACATTCCTTCTAATTAGGATTACGGTATAATACTATTTATCAAGAGAAAAAGGAGTGTTTGGCTATGACATTAAATGTTTGGTTCGAAAAAGGAATGTCGTTTCAAGAGTACGTAGATTCAATGTCTGTTAACAAAGAGGAGCTTCAAAAAATCTATAATGAAGTAATAATTCCAGACGAAACTTCTCAAAAGCTTACTCAATTAAAAGAGAAAAATTGGAAAGTAGTAACTTTAACAGCAGACTGGTGTGGTGACGCATTACTGAATGTACCAGTCATTCAAAAAATGATGGAAATCGCTAGCATTGACACTCGCTTTCTAATTCGAGATGAGAACCTAGAATTAATGGATCAATACTTAACGAATGGCAAATCTCGTTCGATTCCAATCTTTATTTTTATGGATGAAGAAGGAAATGAAGTAAAGGTTTGGGGTCCACGTTCTGCCGAAATCGAAGAACTTGTAGCTGAAATGAAAAAAGATTTCCCAGCAAAAGATGATCCAAATTTCCAAGAAAAGCAAACGGCTGTATTAAAGTCAATTCGCACAACTTTTGTGGAAAATAAGAAATATTGGGATTCAGTTAGAAAGAGTGTAGAAGAAAAATTACTTTCTTAAAAAATATGGGCTATCTAGTTGAATGAAATATTCTACTAAATAGCCTTTCATCATTTATCATAAAAATCTAATATACCATCTTACTATCTCTTCTCCATAAAAATAACTAATTAACGCACCTATCGCAATAAATGGACCAAATGGGATTGGATTTCTCCGCTTTATTTTATCCATTAATATGATGACAAGACCAAAAATAGTACCAGCAAAACAAGCAAGCATAAAAGTAACTAGAGTTAATTTCCAACCTAAAAGAAAACCTAACACACCGAATAATTTAATATCCCCTCCACCCATTCCACCTTTACTAATTAGTGTAATAAGTAACATGAATAAAAAAGCTCCTATTGCACCTATAACACTACTCCAATATGGATACAATGGAATGAAAGAGCGTTCGAAAACAAATAAAATAAGAAAGATTACTAGTATGCGATCAGAAATGATCATATAGGTAACATCCGAAACAACAATAATCATTAATAATGAAATGAGTGATAATGCTACAATTAGTTCCGTTTTAAAACCTATTTCATAGATTGCAAGCACAAATAAAGTGCCTGTTAAGATTTCCACTAATAAATAAATTTTAGGTAAATGTATTCCACACACTCGACATTTTCCTTTTTGAAAAGTAAAAGAAAATACGGGTATCAGCTCAATCGGTCGGAGTGTATGACCACACTTCATACAATGTGAACGAGGTGAGATGATTGATTTACCTAATGGTACTCTTAGTCCAACTACATTAAAAAAAGAACCAAAAACTAGACCAAATGCAAAAACCATAAAGTAAATAAACGTTATGTAGACCAACTCCTATAAAGTCAGATAATAAGAATACTTCATTATTAACAGTCATTATAGCATTTGGATTCTATTAACTAGTTTAGTAATAAAGAACTTTTTATGAAAAGACCCAAATAATAAAGAAAACTCGTCGAATGAAGAAGACAGGGGCTTGGTTGCAACATTCTTAATATATAAAAAAAGCAATCTACCTTTCTTATAGAAAAGTAAATTGCTTTATATTAGTCGATTACACTACCTGAGCCAGCGAATTTTCCTTTCCAATATGAGTTAGAAAGACTAACAATCGCTACTCCCTTACTTGAAGTTGCGGAAATAAAATTATTATTCCCCATAAAAATTCCTACGTGGCTAATGCCTTTTTTATATGTATTTTTGAAGAACACTAAGTCTCCAGGAACGGGCTTTTTAACAATTGAACTTACATTATACATTGATGTAGCAGTTCGAGGTAATTTTGTACCTACTTTATTATATACATACCCAACGTACCCTGAGCAATCGAAGCCTCTAGTAGTAGTACCGCCGAATCGATACGGTACACCAGTATATTGTTTTGCAATTGTAGTTACTTGATTTTTCTTTGAGTATGGGTTATACGTTGAAGATAATTTAGCTGTTGCTTGGTTTTCCTTAATTAATGTATCAAGTTTTTTACCAAACAGAGACAATGAAGTTTGATCATCTAAAATACCTGTAACCTTTAACTTTTTAGCAGCTTGGTATTTCTTTAATGAAAGCTCCGTTTTACTTCCAAAGTAGTCAGTAGGATTGCCAGTAAAATAGCCCTTTGTCTTTAGTTGTACTTGTAATTGCATAACTACTTTTCCAGACATCCCTTTTTTAATGTCATTTGTAGATGCTGCTTGTGATTTAGTTGTAAAAAATACCATGCTAAGTAAGCATACTAAAGCGATTACAAATTGCCTATTCATATCTGTCTCTCCCCTTTATTGATAATGTAAGTCTACCAAAATATGATTTTGAAAACCATTACAGGAGTGTTACAAATTGTCGAAAAGTTTGTAATACTATTAGATTATGTAAATTTTTGCCATAAAATGCGTAAAAAGAAGACTGTCATTCGACAGTCTTCTTTTCAAGCTGTTGAAAAATAATCTTGTTAAATAATGACCAAATTTTTGTAAAGGAAGATGAGTGATGTTCATTTCCACTACAGGATGCTCGCTTTCCATGGGGCGAAACCTGAGCCTCCTCGGCAAGCCTACGGGGTCTCAGCCTTTCCGCATTTCCCATAGGAGTCGAGCATCCTTTCGTTCCAATAAACCTATCCTTCAAAAAAAGTATTCATTAAAAACGATTTAAATTTAATCAGTTTAACAACAAATTCAAAAAAAGTATCATCTTATAAGATTTGAATTCATTTTTCTAAAAATTAGTATTTAATAGTTTAAACTTTTAAAAAGATGATCTAAGTAATGATTTGATTGTCGGCGTTAAGAATATTGCTCAAAAATACTAACATTTATATTCTTTAATAGAACATCAAAAAATACTAACCTATCATCATATAGTTCACTTAATGACCTTTTTTTATATTGACCGTTATCTATTTCAACACTCTGAAAAGAAGACTGTCATTCGACAGTCTTCTTTTAGACAATATCTATAAGATATGATTTTCAGACTGATTAAAAGCGTTTTTCAACTTTCTTGACAGTCACTTATTCTAAAACATTAACTTAAACGATATACTCTCGCTTCAAAAGGTGTAAATTCCATTTTTTCAGCTAATTTTAGATCTTTTGACTCGATGTTTGATAAACATAATTTTGCACTCATCTTTGTCATTTCTTTTGGTAATACAAATTTTTGATTTTCTGATGATAAGTTTGAAATGACTAAGAATGTTTCATTTTCACCTTTTCGAGTATAAGCATAAACCGGTTCACTCTTTACATCTAAATATTGATATGGCGCATAGATTAATGTTTTATTTTCTTTACGTAAAGTAATCATTTTTTTATAGAATGATAAAATTGAATCCGAGTCTTTCTCTTGAGCCTCAACATTGATCTCTTTAAAGTTTTTGTTTGTTTTTAACCATGGCGTGCCTTTTGTAAAACCAGCATTGTCAGAGTGATTCCATTGCATAGGCGTACGTGAATTATCTCGACCAGTTTTCCACAAAATGTCTAGAACCTCTTGCTCAGTAGAACCATTTTCGATCATTGTATGATACATATTTTTTGCACTTACATCGTTGTAATCTTTAATTGATGTGTAGTGAACATTTGTCATACCAATTTCTTGACCTTGATAAATAAATGGAGTTCCTTGCATAAAGAAATACATCACACCAATTGCCTTCGCTGAAACTTTCCAAAAAGCTTTATTATCGCTTCCTAAAGTACTAACTGCTCTTGGTATATCATGATTTTCGACAAACAAAGCATTCCAGCCATATCCCTCTAAACCTGTTTGCCATTTTGATAGAATGTCTTTCAGATCAGCGATAGAAGTTTCAGATTCATCTGTTTTCTTCCAAAGATCTAGGCTTTCGAATTGAAAAATCATATTGAATTTTCCTTCTTTTTCACCTACCCATAAATTTGCATCCTGTGTCGTTACACCGTTTGCTTCGCCAACTGTCATAATATCGTATTTATCAAAAGTTTCACGCTTTAACTCTTCTAAATACTTATGAATCCCCTCTTGGTTCATGTGCATATCAAAACTGGCAACATACTTTTCCTTTTTAGGATTTGGCATATCTGGAAATCCAGGGCGTTTCTTTATATGACTAATCGCGTCAACTCGGAAACCATCAATCCCTTTATCTAGCCACCAATTAATCATGTCATATATTTTTTGGCGAACTACTTTATTTTCCCAATTTAAATCAGGCTGCTTTTTTGAGAACAAATGTAAAAAGTATTCGTCCGTTGTTTCATCATATTCCCATGCAGATCCACCAAAAATACTTTCCCAGTTATTTGGTTCTTCTCCTGCCTTTTTGCCTTCTCTCCAAATATAATAGTCTCTGTATGGGTTATCTTTTGATTTTTTCGCTTCAAGGAACCAAGGATGTTCATCACTTGTGTGATTCACTACTAAATCTAAAATTAACTTCATTCCTCTTTGATGAACAGCTTCTAGTAGCTCATCAAAATCTGCCATTGTTCCAAACTCATCCATTATGTCTTGATAATCTGAAATATCATAGCCATTATCGTCATTAGGTGATTTATAAAATGGACAAATCCAAATGACATCGATGCCTAAATCTTTTAGATAATCTAACTTTGAAATGACCCCTCTTAAATCACCAATTCCATCACCATTTGAATCCATGAAGCTTCGCGGATAAATTTGATAAGCAACCGCTTCCTTCCACCAACTTTGATTTTTCATTATTTCTCCTCCAAATGCATTAAAGCGTTTTCATTTCAACTAATTAAATGGTCTTTAATCTTTAAATTCATTAATAATCTTTGCAATCGTTTGCACAATTCTATCTTATCACTCAACTAAACATAGTTCAACAACGGATAGTTTACAATTGTGAACTTTCTATGTTGATCTAAACAGAAAAAACGACCAAGAAAAAGTTTGAAACCTCCTTTCCAAAGTCGTCTTTTTATTATTGTTCTAACTTTTTAACTTCTTTTACTTTTGCGGATGGATGAATTTGAACATCCTCGTTATACTCAACTAGGTCGATTTTGCATTTTGGACCGATTGTGACTGCATCACCTCTTACTACACTAGCAGTCGTATAATCAATTTTCACAGCACTTCCTTCGATCACATCTGCTTTAAAGTTTATACGACTATTAAAAATCCTTGTAAAAATTCTTGAAAATAGATTACTATCATCGAATCTACTTATTTCGATTGTTTCTCCACCAATTTCAGGTACATAACTAAATCCACTATGTGTAATTTTAACGTTTTCTGCATTTAATAATCCATTCATAGATAAATGACCTTTTGCTGTAAATACTTCACATTCAGATCCTTTTTCCGTAGACAGTGAACCTTTTACAGTTATAACTTCTGCTTTTACTAGTCCTAACGTTTTCATAGAGCCTGACACATTTATGCTTTTTACATTTAAATCACTTTTTGTTCTAAAGCTACCGCTAACATTGACGTCTCCACCAGTAACTTTTCCATCGATAGATGCCGAGCCACTAACACTAATCTTTTTCGCATCAACTTCACTTAAACATTTTGCACTACCACTACAATTAAAATAATCTGTTTCTACTTTACCATTAAATTTTGCTGATCCACTTACCTTAACTTCCTGACAAATAATTTCACCTAGTATACGGCCGCTACCACTTATTCTAACTTCATCATATTTCCCAGATACAACTGTTCCCGAACCATTAATAATTGCATCTTGCCTTGTATGCACGTTCACCATAACTTCTCCTCCATTATTTATTTAAATAGCTTGAAAGAGCTACATTTATTAAGATGGCATCCTTTTGATCAACAAAAGTTTCATCTTGTTTCCCAATAATCCAAGTGCCTACACCAAATTTACGAATAAAAATTATTTCCGCTTCATTTAATTTAATTCGAGTTTTATGTGCTTCTACTAAATTCAAAAATTGTTTTACTTCGTCAATAGTTACACTACCTTTTAAAAGCCAGTCGTTTACAAAAAGTAATGAACACAGCTGGACCGTACCTAAATGCTCTAATTTAGTATTTGGAAAAAGTGATTGATATATTTGTAAGACTTGCTTCGGTATTTGCTCCAAAGATAAAGTAACATGCCTACCATCAGAAACTGTTTCTTCATTGATTGAAAACACTCTAGCAATATCATCTAATGATTGATCATCCTTTAATTCTTTTATTTTTTCGATCCGATCTAAAATTTTCTCCTTAGGAAAAAAAGTCTCCTGTCCTGTAAAGCTTGATTTTTTCATAAACCACTCTTCAGGAATGATGTTTTTTCTCTTCCATCTGTAAAGCTGTCCGTACGATATGCCTGTAAGTTGTAATAAATCTTTCTTTGATATTAATTCTTCACCCATATGACATTCCTCCTGAAACGAGTATAACAAAACAATGTTTTATTGTAAAGTATTCATAAGAAACAACTTTTGACACTAATTCCAATGGTTTGTTTCACACTAACAAACGTAACAATGTTTTAATTATAGTCATTCATATAAAAAAATACTCAAAATCCACTAGTTATAGAATTTTGAGTAAAAAGTTCCTCTATTTATTGGCTTATTGGCTATATTGTTAAAAAAGAAGGTTGATTTGCGTTACAGGATGCTCGTTTTCTTAAGAGCAGGAGCAAGGAACTGCAGGATTAAGGAGAAAGGATATTAAAAGACTTTAGAGTACTTGATTTATGTCTTTTAAGTAACCTGCCTTTCCTATTCTTCCCTGCTCTTCCTGCTCTTCATATTAAATCTACATCTTCTTTCTCAAGAATTTGATTAACTTGGTATACATTCAAGTTAATTTTTCTTTCATCTATAAAATTGATTCCTTCATTTTGAAGGTATTGTTTTTGCTTTAAAAATCCTTCTTCGTCTTGGATTCCGATTTCACCTTTGGCGTTCAAAACTCGATGCCAAGGTAAATGGTATTTTTGGCTCATAGAATGCAGGATCCTTACAACCTGTCTAGCGCCCCTTGGACTTCCGGCTAATTTTGCAACTTGACCATAAGTCATTACTTTACCTGAAGGAATATTTTTGATTATTTCAATTGCTCTACTTGTAAAAGATTCCATTGGCTCTCCTTCTTTTCAATTCAAAATTTATCTTAATCAATATACTAACACAAAATTTAAATAGCCTATATTTTAGGAATCTAGTGACCCTTTTTAGTATGCAGAATAATCTAGTTAGTAGATTGAATCATATTAGGGAGGATGGTAGTAAATTGAATGTAAATTTTTTAATAGCTTTGCGAGAAGGACTTGAGGTATCTTTCGTTATTGGATTTTTACTCATATCTTTAGTTCAAAGTAAGAAACAGCATTTAATTAAATCGGTTGTATACGGAACAATCACCGGTGTAATCGTTAGTATTTTTGCTGGATTTTTTTTATTCACTGCATTTGGTGAGCTTGGAGTGAATGTTCAGCAGAATATTGAAGGCGTGATTCAACTAATTGCAGCAATGTTAATCTTCTATTTTATTTATTGGTTAAGTAACCAAAGTAGTAGTAATATTTCAGAAAAACTTAAATCTGAAGTAATGATGAAAGATCATACTTTATCTTTATTTTTAATGGCAAGTGTTTTTGTTATACGTGAAGGCTTAGAGCTTGTTTTATTTGTATTGTCAAATGCTCAATCAATTGCATTTGTTGGTTTGATTTCTATCTTACTAGGCCTAATTGCAGCTGTCTTAATCGCATATTTATTTATCAAGACTACACTAAATTTAAATATTAAAGTCATTTTTACTTTACTAGGTGTTCTTTTAATTTTTTTTGGAGGGAAAGTATTTACAGAAGGTCTTTTTGACTTTATCAATTCTACTCGAGTTTTAGAAACCATCGCATATTACGGTTATGTAATCATATCACTTATTACTTTATTTAAAAACTACATCAGATCAATTTATAAAAAGTTTAAATAAATGACTTTCTCTGAGCTATTCAATCAAGAATAGCTTTTCTTAATAATCACTTTTCTGTATAGTTTTTCACATTCATACTATAATATTTTTATAAGGTATAGAAAGGTCGGTTATGATGAAAATTACAATTACTGAAGATGCAATAAAATGGTTCCAGGATGAGATGAATGTTAAAGATGGAGATACAATCCGTTTTTTCGCACGATATGGTGGAAATAGTACAATTCATAGTGGATATTCATTAGGTGTAACAAAAGAACAACCAATTGAAATAGGAGAGTCCACTACAATAAATAACGTTGTCTACTTTATTAATGAAACTGATTTATGGTACTTTAAAGATTACAATTTAAATGTAATTGTAAATGAACAGAACGAGTTACAATTTGGTTATGAGCCTAAATAAAAAAATGAGCTAAGGTGCTTACGCATCTTTGCTTTTTTTATCTTATTTTTTACCTTGTTCAACGTATTTCTTTATTATATCCTCAAACAAAAAGAAAGAGTGCCCCATAGTTTTTATGGGACACTCTTTCTTAGCTTATTCTTCTCTTTTTTTCTTTCTACTTACTAGTTGATAAATAACTGGAATGATGATTAATGTTAAGAATGTTGATGTTGTTAAACCTCCAATTACAGTTACTGCCAAACCTTTAGAAATTAAGCCAGATGTTGAATTTGAAACAGCCATTGGAACTAAAGCGAGAATAGTTGCTAATGCTGTCATTAGGATTGGACGTAATCTAGTTTTAGAAGCCTCAATTAAAGCATCTGTCACTTCTAATCCATTTTTACGGTTGTGTTCTACACGATCTAATAATACAACTGCATTCGTTACAACAATACCGATTAGCATTAACAGTCCAATCATTGCACTCATAGATAGTGTTTGCTTCCCTATAAATAATGCTAAGAAAGCTCCTACTGGTACAAAGATTAGAGATGTTAGAATAACAAACGGCGTTCTTAGACCACCAAATGTCATACTCATGATTAAGAATACTAATCCAACAGCAACTACCATTGCTATTCCTAAGCTGCTAAATCCATCTGTAATCATATCTAAACCGCCGCCAATTTTCATATCGACGCTTTTTGGTAAATCAATTTTCTTTAAATGAGTTGTTACATCTTTTGTAACAGCTGCTGTGTCTTTCCCTTTTACAATCGCACTTACAGATGCATACATTTTTCCATCATCATGGTTGATTGAAACAGGTGCTTCTTTTTGTGAGATTGTTACATAGTCTTTAATTTCTTTTGGACCTGCTGCAGTCATCATTTTAATTTTTTCAATGTCTTCTTTTGAATTTGCCTTATCTTTATAACCTACAGTCAGTTTGTTTGTTGCTCCGTTTAAATCGTAATCACCGATTTCAATATCGTTTATTTTCTCGTTAATTGCTCCCATTACTTGGAACATTGTAATATTTTCTTCTCTAGCTTTATCGTTTAATGTAATTTCATATTTCGGTTGAACATCTTTTAAGTTATTCGAAACATTTTTCAAACGATTATCATTATTTAATTCTTTCTCAATTTTTGATGCTGCTTCCTTTAAATCATTAAAGTTAGAAGAATATAAATTTACATCAATATTGTTTCCTGTTGGAGGACCATTTTGAGAAAGTTCTTTTGCTGTGATTGTTGTACCTTTTACTTTCGCATCAACAATAGAAGGAACTTCTTTATTGATTTTTGAAAGTTCTTTATCCATGTTATTTCCATTTTTTAAATTGATTTGGAAGATTGCTTTATTTTTACCACCGTCCATATTCATGATAAAGTCACGTTTACCACCAACAGTAGCTTGTACACTGTCGATTAAATCTGAATCAGCAAAGTATTTTTCTAACTCTTTTGCAACTAAATTAGATTGATCCACTGTACTATTTGATGGAAGCGTTGCTGTAACTTGAAGTGTTTTATTTACACTACCAGGTAAGAATGAGAAACCTAATAATGGAATCATCGATAATGATCCAGCTAATAAAACAATTGATAATACTAAAACAATCCATTTACGTTTTAATGCAGAACGAAGTAACTTTTCGTAATTTCTCATAAAGCGAGTATCATTACTATGCTCTTTTAATGGTTTCGATAAGAATTTTGCACCTAATGTTGGAATTAAAATAATCGCAACGATTAGTGAAGTTAAGATTGAAACTACAACTGAAATTGCAAACGGTCTAAAGAACTCTCCAATAATACCACTAACAAATGCTAACGGTAAAAATACTACGACTGTTGCAAATGTAGAAGATGCGATTGCTCCAATAACTTCTTTTGTAGCATATAAAGCCAATTCTTTTTTCTGGTATTGATTAGCTTTTTGCTGTCTCCATCTGTATATATTTTCAATTACAACAATACTATCATCAACGATTCGTCCAATTGCGACAACTAGACCACCTAAAGTCATGATGTTTAGTGTATAACCTAGTGAATTTAAGACAGAAATTGTTGCAAAAATAGAGATTGGTAAAGATAAAATTGAGATTAAAGTCGCTCTAATGTTTCTTAAGAATAACAGAATAACAACTACTGTAAATAATGCTCCTAATAATCCTTCTTTAATTAAAGAACTAACGGATTTCTCAATTTCTTTACCGTTATCCATAATGACATGAGTTTCTACATTATGATCCTTTTTAAATGCTTTAATTTCTTTTTTAACATCTGTTACTACATCCGCTGTATTTGAATCCTGTGTTTGAGAAACAGATAAAATATAACTTTCTTTTCCATTGTATCTAGAAATTTGATCCTGAACTGAAACGACTTTTACATCTGCAATATCAGCAACAGTAACATTTTTGGGTTTTACAATTTGAGCTTGCCCTGCACCTTTACCTAGTTGTCCGCCTCCAGTCATAGCACCCATTTGAGAACTTTGTGTAGCTGCACTAGATAGAACCGTTTTTTTAATTTGATCGATAGAATTTAAACTACCTTTCATTCGTACAGAAACCGTTTTCCCATTATTCTCTACCGATCCTAATGGAACTGCGTAATCTTGGCCTTGAATGGCTGTTTTAATTGTATCTAAAGAAATTCCTTTTTCTTCTGCTTTTTTATTATCTACAACGATTTGAATTTCTTCTTCTTTTGTACCTGAAAGACTAGCATCACTTACACCAGTTACTTTTTTAATTTGAGGTAGTAAATCATTTTCAATTGCTTGCTGTAAGTCTTTTACTTGACCATTATTCGCAATTGCCACCTGATAAATTGGTGCTGAGTCCATTGCAATTCGTTGAACTGTTGCCTCTGCTTTATCAGGTAGTTTTGTTTTATTGATTACATTGTCAACATCCTTTTCAATTTTATCCATATCCGTTCCAAAAGGATAAATTAGAAAAATTGATGCCATATTTTCGCTAGAAGTACTTGTTAACTGATCATAGTTTTCAAGCTTCATTAAACCAGATTCGATTGGTTTTGTAACTTCGGATTCGATATCCTCAGATGATGCACCAGGATATACTACCTGAACTGCAACTGCTGGAAATGAAACATCAGGAAATGTTTCAATTTGTATTTTTTGGGCAGAATAAATTCCCCCTATTAAAACAAGAACACTTAGTATAATTACAGATATCGTGTTCTTTAAACTTAATTTCGTTAAGCCTGCAAACATATTTTCTCTCTTTCTCCTTTCCATTGTTCCATAACTAACATGTAAATATCTTATCAAAACTTTATGAACAGAATATGAACTATTAAGAACATTATTTGACGATTTTAAAATCTATTTTTTTCTGTTAGAAAAGAGGGTTGATTTCCGTTTTAAGAGCAGGAACAAGGTACTGCAGGATCAAGGAAAGACATTAAATGAATTTAGAGATAACATGGATTTCTTCTAAGTAATTCCTATCTTATGCTTTTTCCGTCTTTCCTTTTCCTGCTCTTTCCTGCTCTTTTAAGTCTCGCACCTTCCACTCCAATCAAAGTCTTTATATAATCTAAACTTTAAAGCTTATAAAATCATTTTCGAAAATGCCTTTTGTAAAATATCGACAAATTACATTAACAAAGCATAAGTATTTTAAAAGGTCTTTGGTAAGTTTACCTTAAAGCTTGTCCCTTCTCCTACTGAACTTTGAACTTCAATCTTTCCATTATGCATTTCTACTATTTTTTGAACAATCGAAAGTCCAAGTCCTGTTCCTTTATTCTTTCTAGAACGGTCTGCTTGGTAAAAACGTTCAAAAATCCGATCGATATCATCCTGATTTATCCCTAATCCGTTATCGCTAACAATAATTTGAGTCGATTGTTTCGTCTCGAGAATATCAACTTGAATCGTTCCATTACAATTTGAGAACTTAATTGCATTTTGAAGTAAATTGATCCACACTTGTTCAAGTAGTATTCGGTCTGCCAAAATTTCAGACTGAGGCAAATTTAAAACTAGTTGAAGCTTTTTACTTTCCCAATGTGGCTCTAATGCTAAAATTATTTTTCGGATTTGTTCATCTAATTTATAGAGAGATGGTTGAAATGGGTGTTGTTCAGAATCTAGTGATGCTAACTTCAAAAGTCTTTCACTCATAATAGAGAGTCGATCACTTTCATCCTCTATAATTGATAAATAATGATCCCGTTTCTCATCGTTTAATTGCTTGTTTCGTAGAACTTTTGCAAAACCTTTTATAGATGTTAACGGAGATTGAATTTCATGTGAAACATTTGAAACAAATTCACTTCTCATCTCTTCCAGATTGTTTAACTTATTCGTCATCACATTAAAATTTGAAGCAAGTAAACCAATTTCATCTTTACGATTAATCGTAACTTGAACATCATAATTACCTTTAGCCAATTCTTTCGTAGCTAGAATTAGTTCCTTTACAGGTTTTACTAAAAGCTTTGCAACAAACAAAAATGTCACCGATCCAATTATTAAAGTTGTTAATAAACTAAAAAATAAAAAGCGACGCATTTTAAAGAATCCTCTATCAATGTTTGGTTGAATAAACAAAGCATATTTCTGCCCATCTTTTTCAAAAGGTAAGCCTACAAGATAAGGATTATGTCCTGATACGTGTTTATCAGGATTTATTTGATTGCTATTTTGGTTCAATACTTTTAACACTTGAGCTTTTTTTAAGTTCTTCTTAATTGGTGCTGTATTTTTCAAATTGATTTTTCCCGATTCATTATATAGCGTTAGATTATAATTTTTACTGATTATTTTTAAAGTCGTATCTACTTCTTTTTGGTTGTTTTGGTTTGAGTAAATGGAAATAAAATTTTCTCCTACATCTTTTAAGTCAGTTTGGACTTCTGTTTCTACATGTATCATAAAGTATTTAGAAGCTATAAAAAAAGTAAAGACCAAACTCAACAAAATGACGGATATAAAAATTAAAACCAGTCTTGTGTACATACTTTTCATGTATGAATTTCCTCTAATTTATAACCTAGTCCTCTTACTGTAACGATTTCAACTTTAGCCATTAATTCTCTCAGTCGTTCTCGAACTCTTTTTATGTGCACATCGACTGTTCGTTCATCACCTTCATAATCGAGACCCCAAATCTGTTCAATTAAATCATTTCTTGTAAAGATTCTTCCAGCTTGACTAGCAAGTTTAAATAATAATTCAAACTCCTTTAATGGAAGCGTAATCGATTGATTGCTAACCGAAATTTCGTATTTAATTTGATTAATCGATAGATTACCGACAACAATATTTTTATCTGTTAGTAATTGAAATCTTCTTAGAAGAGCTTTTACGCGGGCCACTATTTCTAAAGGGTCAAAAGGTTTTACAACATAATCATCTACGCCAAGATCAAACCCTTTTAATTTATCTTGTGATTCTCCTTTTGCGGTAACCATTAAAACCGGAATATCGTAATATTTTTTCAATTCTTTCGTAAGTTCATATCCATCTACTTCAGGCATCATCACATCAACAACTACAATTTGAATATTATTGCTTTCAAGTGCTAGTAAAGCTTCTGCTCCATTTTCAGCTTCTATAACTGTATAACCTTCAGCAATTAAAAAAATAGATATTAACTCTCGAATATGAGCGTCATCGTCAACAACTAATACTTTTACATGATTCAAAAAAGTCACCTACTTACTTTAGCAAAATAATTATGTTCTATTATATAAGTTCATTATGAACTAAATATGAATTGAGAAGTCAAGAGCAGGATCTAGGAAAGGCAGGATAGGAGAGAGAAAAGATATTAAAAGAATTTGGAGATTTTATAAATTTCCTACAAGTAATTTCTTTCCCATATGCTCTTCCTGCTTTTCCTGCTCTCCCTGCTCTTCCAGTCTCCCACCTTCCACTCCAATCAATGTCTTAAAATAATCTAATCTATACAATTAAACTCTATACTAACTTTTTGATTAACTCTTTTTTTTAAAATTACAAAAAAAAAGAATGGCAAATTAGCCATTCTCATTGGGGAGTTGAAAAAAGTATTATCGTTATACTTTTATTGTCGGCGAAAAATTGAGGTTATTTAGAAAAAAGTTAAAAACAGGGAGGAATAGATTAAAAAGGACTACCTACTATAGTAAAGAGGTGATCATTACTTCTTAAACCTGTTTCTATTTCCTTATAATTTTAATACGTGAGTTCATATTCTTCTTGTTAAATAGTGGAATAATATGGAATACTAAAAGTTAAAGATATATTTTTTCATTTGAGTTAAATATTAACTTCAGGAGTGTCTTATGAATAAGATCCAGATTAGTAAAGTAGGTTTATTTAAACTATTTTTCATTTCAATATTACTTGTAGCATTCATTTTTGTTGGAAAAAACGTACTTCTTAACTTCGACTTTAATATGTTCTTTACCTATATGGAGTCTCTTACACTACTTCAATATTTTTTGATTTTTGCGTTAGGTATTATAGCCGTTTCTCCAATGATTTTATATGACTTTGTACTCGTTAGACTATTAAAATTAGATTTTAGTTTTCGAAAAATATTAATGGTCGCTTGGCTTGCGAATACGACCTCAAACTTAATAGGACTCGGTGGTGTAGCCGGAACAACTATAAGAACATTATTTTATCGAAAAGACCGTTCAGCACCTGAAATTGTGAAAGCAGTTAGTAGTGTAACAATTTTTCTACTATCTGGCTTATCGATCCTAAGCTTATTACTTTTTACAGGACTATTCGATTTATCTTTTTTAAATGAATATAAGTACTTGTATATTGCAATCATTATCGCTATTTGTTATTTCCCAATCATGTTTTTACTTGTTTATTTAAAACGTAATTTTTTTGCAGAAGATTTTTCTGCTAAATTTATGCTTTCATTAGTCATCATTTCGTTGTTTGAATGGACTTTTATTCTATTATTCATTTACTTCATTTGTTTATTTTTACATGTTAATATCTCACTATTAGAGGTACTTCCTGTATTTTTAGTAGCATCTGTTGCAGCACTGATTAGTATGATTCCTGGTGGATTAGGTTCATTTGATTTTATTTTCCTGCTAGGTTTTACTTATTTTGGTATTGAAAAAGAAACGACACTTCTTGTTTTATTAATCTATCGATTTAGCTATTTCTTTTTCCCGTTTGCCTGTGGCATAGTATTAGCTTTAAAATTGCTGTGGAATAAAATAAATAATTCATTTAATAATATTCCAAATCAAATATCTAGCTATTTAGGGCATAAAGTTTTAACAATATTAATCTTTATTTCAGGCGTAATTTTATTAGTTTCGGCTGCAGTGCCAAGTATGCTATTAAGAATTAGTTTATTAAAAATTATATTACCTTCAAGCATCATTGATATTTCGCATATAATTTCTGTCACTGCTGGTTTTACCCTATTAGGACTCTCACGTGGAATCGATTATAAAGTAAAAAGAGCATGGTATATTACATTATTTATGTTAATTCTTGGTGCTGTAACGACCTATTCAAAAGGTTTAGATTACGAAGAGGCACTCTTTGTTTTAGCCGTTGCATTTGTATTATTTATCTCTAAAAATAAATTTTATAGAGAAAGCTTCGTTCTAACTTGGGGGAAACTGATAATTGATAATTTTATCTTAATTTTCTTTTTAGGTAGCTATTTATTTATTGCCTATGTTAATCTCCCTACAACAAATGTAAGGATTCCTGCCAAGTATTTACCGTATATACTTGTAAACTCAAGAGATATTGTTGTTAGTGCTGTTCTTGGTTTTGCAGCAGCTTTACTATTCTTTTATATTGCATTTTTTAAAGTTAAAGTAAAACAATTTGAATTTATTAATACTAAAAATGAAGAAGAAAAAATTAGAGAGCATTTGAAACACTATGGGGGCACTGAACTTTCCCATTTAATTTTTTTACACGATAAATACTTATTTTGGGCACAAAATGACACAGTGTTGTTTATTTTCCAGCCTTATGCTGACAAATTAGTTATTTTAGGTGATCCAATTGGTGATCAGTCTCGTATCTATCCTGCAATAGAGGAGTTATTAAATTATGCAGATCGATATGGTTACACACTTGTCTTTTATCAAGTTAACTCAAATTCATTAGCCTATTTACATGAGAACGGATTTGATTTCTTTAAACTTGGTGAAGAAGGCTTTGCAAATATTTCTACATTCTCTCTTTCTGGGAAAAAGAATAAAGGAATTAGGGCGCTATACAATAAATTTGAAAGAGAAGAATATGGTTTCGAAATAATTGAACCACCTTTCTCAGATGAATTTTTTAAACAATTAAAAGATTTGTCATCTGAATGGCTTAATGGTCGTAAAGAAAAAGGCTTTTCACTCGGTTATTTTGATGAAGATTACATCAAATTAGCCCCTGTCGCTATTATTAAAAATGCACAAAATGAAATGATTGCTTTTGCTTCAATTATGCCAAGCTATAATGACCATACAATTTCGATTGATTTAATGCGACATAAGACAGATGCACCAAAAGGAATTATGGATTTTATGTTTATAAACTTAATTGAATGGTTTAGAGCGAAAGATTTTCAATACTTTAACGTCGGTATGACCCCATTAGCAAATGTAGGTCTATCTAAATATTCATTTACGAGCGAGAAAATCGCCGCTCAAATTTATCAATACGGACAATTTTTATATCATTTTCAAGGTTTAAGAAGCTTTAAAGAAAAATACGTTAATTCTTGGACCCCTAAGTTTCTTGCATATCACAAAAAAACTTCACTTCCGATTACCATGTTGCAAATAACAACATTAATATCTAAATCTAGAAAAACTTAATCATAAAGCTAGTTAATGTATTAATACATTAGCTAGCTTTTTTTGTTCAAAATAATCTAAGTAAGATAAAAATAAATATTGGTACTTGCAAAATTATGCTTTTTCAATTATGATTGTGTCATATTAAATTGTGCACAATTTATATGTAAGGATGTTGATCAAATGAATAAAGAAAATCAGCTTTTACTTGAAAACCAGTTATGCTTTTCAATTTATGCTTGCTCTCGTGAAATAACAAAGCTATATCGCCCAATGTTAGATGAGATTGGAATTACTTATCCACAATATCTTACATTGCTTGTGCTATGGGAAAAAGACCATCAAACGGTTAAAGAACTTGGAGAAACTCTTTTTCTAGACTCTGGTACCCTCACACCAATGCTAAAGCGTATGGAATCTTTTGGATTAATTATCCGTAAACGTGATGTAAATGATGAGCGAAAAGTATTTATCCAGTTAACTGATGAAGGAAAAGACTTAAAAGAAAAAGCTTATTGTATACCTGAAAAATTCTTTAAGGAAAGTAATACTTCACAAGAAGAATTTTTAACTTTATTAAATCAAACGAAAACTCTATTGAATAAAATTCAATCTGCCAATGGACAGAAATAAAAACTAAAAAAATTAAGGAGAGATTATTATGGAGAATTTATATACTGCTACAGCAACTGCAACTGGTGGGCGTGACGGAAGAGTTATTTCATCTGATGATTTTATTAACTTAGCACTTAAACCACCGGTAGAATTAGGAGGACCAGGTGGAGCTACAAATCCTGAGCAACTTTTTGCTGCTGGATATTCAGCATGCTTTGACAGTGCATTAAACTTAGTAGCACGCCAACGAAAAATTAAATTAGAATCTACTTCAGTAACTGCAAACATTACAATAGGAAAAGACCCTGCTGATGGTGGATTTAAACTAGCCGCTCAACTTGATGTAAAAGTAAAAGGGGTTCCAACAGAAGTAGCTGTAGAACTTGTAAAAGCAGCGCATGGTGTTTGCCCTTACTCTAAAGCAACAAGAGGAAACATGGACGTGAAATTAAGAGTGCAGGAATAAACGAAAATAGTGGAACGATGGGAATGGGAAAAGTTCATGAAGGCTTTTCCCTATGCCCTGTCCACCTTAAATTTCCTCTATAAGAGAGTCATCGATTGTGAAGAATTTTCGATAGGATAAAAGTGTTGAGCAAAATACGCTTATTGCGATTGAACCAATTAGTATACATTCAATTAATAATTGATATTTAATCGCATATAAGGGACTGATTCCAGCAAAAATCATTCCTGTCATTGATCCTGGTAAAGTAACAATCCCTACTGTTTTAGCCCGATCAATTGAAGGTATTAATGCAGCTTTAATTGAGTTTTTTATTACGTTATTTGAAGCCTGCTTAGTTGTGGCACCTAGGCATAGAGCTGCTTCAATTTGATTTTTATTCGCTTTAATTTCCGCTCTTAGTCTTGTTAGTGCTAAACTATTCGCATTCATTGATGTACTAATAATCATACTCGATATAGGTATCACATATTGTGCTTTTAAAGCAATTTGATTTGCTACTAGTACTACTCCTAACGAGATTGCAACTCCAAGTAATATACTGATGAACGAGATAAAAAATACGCCATCTATCTCTTTAGATCGTTTACTCGATGTGTATGCACCAAATAAAATCATACAAAATAAAATAATGATTACAATTAAAAAATGTTCAATCCGAAGCACATATTCAAGTACATACCCCATGATCATTAATTGGATAACAGTTCTTACGGAAGAAACACCGATGTCTTTTTCAACACCAAGTTTTTGATAATACGATAATGCAATTGCGATAATAATTAATAAAAATGTTAGAGATACCCCTGTAATGTGTAGATTACCTTCCATAAGTCCACCCTCTTATGCAATCGTAGAAAGAAAATTTCTTCCCAATTCAGTTCTTGGATTGTTAAAAAAATCATTAACTGCGCTTACTTCTACTAGCTTCCCATCTATTAACAGTCCGACTCGGTCAGCTATTTGTTGTACTAAATCCATATTGTGAGTAACAAGTAGGATCGTCATTTTTTCTTCCTTTTTTAAAGTCAAAAGGAGATTTTGAATATGAAGTGTAGATTGCGGGTCCAATGAAGATGTTATTTCATCACATAATAAAATACTTGGTTTCATCGCAATTGATCGAGCGATTGATACTCTTTGTTGTTGTCCTACTGAAAGGGATGAGGAATTACGTAAAAGTAAGTTCGATTCAAGTCCCACTTTTTCTAATAAGGATATCGCTAGTTTCCTAGATTCTGTTTTATTAAAGTCACTATTTAATTTTGCTCCAAATAAAATATTATCTTCCACAGTTCCCTCAAATAAAGATGGTGTTTGCAAGATCATGACCGCATTTTTACGTAAATTTTGTGGTGTCATTAAATAAATTGACTGACCATTTAAATAAATTTCACCACTATTAATTGGCTGTAATCGATTTAAAGTTCGAAGTAAGGTTGATTTACCTGCCCCTGAAGTACCTATGATACAAAAAATTTCACTTTCTTTTGTTTGGAAAGATATGTTTTCTAGTATGTTATTGCCAAGAACACTTGCACTAATGTTGTTAATCGACAAACTCATTTATCTCACTCCATTTAATGAAAAAGTGCCCTACTAAATTAGGACACTTCAAACTGGTGACAAACGCTCGCTTTCAATCAGTCTGAGTATCTGATTTATGGGACTTTGTCTACACACTGACGTGCACTATAAAAGGCACTTATGATTTTATTTTAAATTATTTTTCTACCTCGTCCATGGGGTATGCAAAGTGGTGTTCCAAATAATGGGTCCTTCACTATATCACAATTCATACAAAATACATCACAGATTAAATCTTGATTAATAATTTTCTCGGGGTCACCTTCAGCATAAACTTCACCATTTGAAATCGCAACAACATTATGAGCATACCTACACGCTAAGTTAATATCATGTAGTACCATAACAATTGTACGTTGCTCTTTTTCATTTAATTCATAAAGTAAATCTAAGATTTCAATTTGATGTGTTAAATCTAAATAGGTCGTTGGTTCATCTAGTAAAATTGTATCCGTATCTTGTGCAAGCGTCATAGCGATCCATGCACGTTGACGTTGTCCTCCAGATAACGAATCGACCAATTGAGCTTTCAATTCATACATATTTGTTACTTTTAAGGCGTGGTTTACTTTTTCTTCATCCTCTTTAGACCATTGTTTTAACCATGTTTGGTATGGATATCTTCCCTGTTTTACTAATTGAAAAACGGTTAATCCTTCAGGTGCAATAGGACTTTGAGGTAAGATTGAAAGATTGCGTGCAATTTCTTTCGTAGGTCGCTTACTTATTTCATATCCATCAAGCAAAATTGTCCCACTTGTCGGTTGAAGTAATCTAGCAAGTGATCGTAACAAAGTAGACTTGCCACAACCATTTGCTCCAATCAAAACAGTAATTTTTCCTTTAGGAACTTGAAAATTCAATTCATTGATGATCGTTCGATCATCATATGATAACGTTAGTTTTTCTGTTTCTATTGCACTTTTTGACATCTTATCACCTTTTTCCAGACTTGAATAATAAATAAATAAAATACGGTGCACCAATTACTGCGGTAAAAACTCCAGCAGGAATTTGAATCGGATTAAATACAGTTCTTCCAATTGTATCTGCAACTAATACCATTACAGCACCTATGATTCCAGACAATGGAATTAAAGCTCCATAAGAAGCACCCACCATTTTACGAGCAATATGAGGTGCAATTAGGCCAACAAATGCAATTGCTCCGGCAAATGCAACTGCCCCTGCAACAAGTGCTGTACTAATAAATAATAAAATTAATCGATTTTTTTCTACTTGAACACCTAAGCTTGTAGATACTTCATCCCCAAGTTGTTGTGTATTTAAATGTCTACTAAAGAGAAGCGCTAACAAAATAAAAACAGTTGTCCAAATCGTACTAATTTTTACTTGTTCCCAATTTGCTCCATAAACACTACCAGTTAACCACATATTCGCTTCAGTAGCTCTAAAAATAGGACCAATCAACATAAAAAATGAAGTTGTTGCTTGTGCTAATGCCGAAAATCCAACACCAACTAACACTAATCTTAGTGGCCTTAATTCTCCATCTTTATATGCAAATGAATAGACAAAAATTAAACTGATGATCGCACCAATAAATGCGGCTAAAGGTAGCCATTTAATACTAATGATTAATTGATTCGTGCGATTGTCACTAAAAATTGCTAAAAACAATACAACAGCTGTTCCTGCTCCTCCTGTGATTCCTAAAATATCCGGAGATGCAAGCGGATTTCTTACTAAACCTTGAAGAATCGAACCTGCAATTGCTAATGAAATTCCAGCGAATATCGCTATGATTATACGAGGCATTCGGAAGGCTTGAACAAATAATTCGTCTATCTTTTCGCCTTCACCAAATATAACGGATAATACTTTAGGAATTGAGATATAGCGGTCGCCGAGCGTTAAGCTTACCAAAAATGAACTGATTAGTAGAAGGCATGCAATAAGTAAAACGTAAATGGACTGTTTATTAAATAAGATTGAAAAAAACTTGTTACGTACTTTCATCATGTTCATTTTACTGTTCCGCCTTTTCTAGCTAAATAAATAAAAAATGGAGCTCCAATGACTGCAGTCATTATCCCTACAGGTGTCTCCTCAGGCATTAGTAAATAACGCGCCCCTACATCAGCTAATAAAAGTAAAATTGCCCCGAAAATCCCACAAAGTGGAATCATCCAGCGATAATCATTTTTCACAAACATTCTAACAATTTGTGGGACGATAATCCCTACTAAGCCGATTGGTCCGGCAATGCTTACAGCGCCGCCAGCTAAAATGATTACTAAAATAACTAATGTAACTTTTAATAAAACAGTGTTTTGACCTAAGGCTCTTGATAGATCATCTCCAAGCATAAAGGTATTAATCTTTCCACCTATTACAAGGGAAATCCCCCAAGCAATGAGAATGTATGGAAGCACCATTTCTAAAGAATCAAGTGATCTTCCTTGAACTGATCCTGCTAGCCAAAAAAGTACTTTATCTAAGGCTACTTCATTTGTGACAAGTAACCCTTGAGTAATTGAACTAAACATTGCTGCTATAGAAACTCCAGCTAATGTAATTTTTAATGGTGTGGCACCATCTTTTCCAATTGAACTTAACCCAAATACTAATATTGCTGATAAAGTAGCTCCTAAAAATGAAAGCCAGATTGTAGCTGCCGGTGATTGAATGTGGAAAAATGTTGTTGTAAGCACAATTAACATTGAAGCCCCAGCATTTATCCCTAAAACACTTGGGGATGCTAAAGGATTTTTTGTTAAAACTTGCATAAATAAACCAGCAATAGCAAGACTCGCCCCTACTACTGATGCAATAATTGCTCTTGGAATGCGGACATTTTGAATAATTAATTGTTCATTCGAACCATTGAAATCGGTAAAGGAATGGATTAAGCCTGAAAAACTAGTATTTGTATAGCCTAGTAAAATACTAGAGAAAAAACAAACTACAAATACAAAAATACAAGCTATTAAAACGAAAATTTTTGATCGAAGATGAATAAACATTTTACTTCTCCTAAATATTCTATTCTCTCATACAAGTCTAAATGATATTAATTATCAAGTCAATGAGAATGATTTTCATTTTTATTATTGACTTCTAATAAAATCTTAATCTATAATACGATTTGTCGACAATAGTGAAAATGATTATCAATTAAAGAGGAGACCATTCTATGAAAAAATTAAAATTTTCATCATTAATTGCACTTTTCATCGCTGCAATTATGGTATTAGGTGCATGTGGCACTAAAAAATCAGACGAGGCTTCTGGTAATGAAAGTAAAAAATCAAATACGATCTCAATTGATCATGCTATGGGTACGACTAAAGTTCCAGCTAATCCAAAAAGGGTCGTTATTTTAACGAATGAAGGTACTGAAGCTTTATTAGCACTAGGTGTGAAACCAGTTGGTGCAGTTAAATCATGGACGGGTAATCCTTGGTATGATCATATTGCTAAAGATATGAAGGGTGTTGAAGTTGTAGGTTTAGAAAGTGAAGTGAATCTTGAGAAGATCGCTGGACTAAAACCTGACTTAATAATCGGTAATAAGATGCGCCAAGAAAAAGTTTATGAACAATTAAGTGCAATTGCACCTACAGTTTTCGCTGAAACATTACGTGGTGACTGGCAAGAGAATTTCAAATTTTATGCTAAAGTATTAAATAAAGAAGAACAAGGAAATAAAATATTAGCCGATTATACAAAACGTGTTGATGAATTAAAAGCAACACTTGGCGATAAAGTAAATCAAAAAATTTCAATCGTACGATTCATGGGTTCTGATGTACGAATTTACCATCAAGATACATTTTCTGGCGTTATTCTTAAACAACTAGGCTTCCAACGTCCTGAAGAACAAAATGCTAATGACTTTGCTGAAAAAGGTGTAACAAAAGAAAGAATTCCAGTAATGGACGGGGATTATCTATTCTATTTTACATACGATGATGGAAAAGAGTCTGGTTCTCAGCTTGAAAAAGAATTTACTGAAGATCCAATATTTAAAAAGTTAAACGCTTCTAAAAAAGGACATGTAATGAAAGTAGATGACACAATTTGGAATACTGCTGGTGGAATCAAAGCAGCGTATTTGATGTTAGATGACATTGAAAAGATTTTCACTAAATAATAATTAGTAAAAAAGGGATACCTGCTTGCCATTGTTAAGATGACAATTGTAGGTATCCCTTTTGACGGTTAAGATTTTGATAATATCGTTCTTATCTGCTCTCTACACTAATAATTGTTCATTTAGTGTAAGCATCATATGTTCTTGGTCCCAATATTTATCATTAAACTTTAAACTGTTTGGTGTTTTCGCAAATGTTTTGAATCCAAATTTTTCATATAATTTTTTTGCTGATCCATTACCTTCTATAATATTTAATGAAATTTGTTCGAGTCCAATACTTTTTGCTAAGTGAATTGCTTCTTCAATTAGTAAAAAACCTGCTCCCAAATTACGAGCTTTTGAAGAAACGTAAACCGATTCTATTTTTCCTTTATGCTCTGCTTTAACTTTTTCAAATGTTTTTAAAGTTGCAACTCCAATTAATTCTCCATTGTCAGTAAATGCACCGATTGTATAGTTTTTATCTTTATCTAATATTTCTGCTTTGTATTCAATAGGGTCATCTTGATCAAGTATTTCATCCATTGTCGTACTAAAGACTTCAGGATTTTCTTTTAAACCTTCTAGACGAATATTAAGATAGATTGCTGCATCTTCCTTAGTTAATAAGCGGATTTTCATGTTCTATCCCTCCGTATTTGTTGCAAAGCTTATTTTATAGAACAAATGCCTATTTTTCAACGTTTCCAATGTTTCTATCATTTTGAATTACGAATGTCACAAATTTGTAAAATCATAAAAAAACGCTTGTTTACCAAGCGTTTAGATCGTTTTTTATTCAGTCTTATTTACCTACTCTGTTACAGAATTGTTAGGTTTGTCATATATGTTTTTAGTAAAATTTACTTAGTTCTTTATTAAATAAACTCTTTCTGGTCTTCCAATCGTTCCATATGATAAATCAGCTGATACTTTTCCTTCCGAAACTAAATATTCTAGATATCTACGTGCAGTAGTTCGACTTACTCCGATTTCTAGTCCTATATTTTCAGCAGTCATACCACTTTGTACTTCCTTTATTGCCAATAATACTTTATCCAAAGTAAGTCGATCGATTCCTTTTGGATACATACTATGCTCTTCTATCATACTATTATTTTTTCCTATTAAACCATCAATTTCATCCTGCGTGATATAAGCACTTTTGGATTGTAGGCTTTTCACTTTATTTGAAAAATTAGCATATCGAATGAGAGATTTTTTAAATCGATCAAAAATGACTGGCTTAATAATAAAATCAAAAACACCGTTATTCAGAGCTTGGTTTACTGAATCTATTTCTTTTGAAGCTGTAATCATTATAATGTCCGCCATAATTGAATTCTTTTTAATCCATTTTAAAAAGTCCAAACCATTCATATCTGGAAAATATACATCTAGTAGTACTAATTGTGGTTTCAATATTTCAATTAAATCGACTGCTTCTTGATAATTTGTTGCTATTCCAATTACACTAAAGCCTTCTATTCTTTCGATGAATCGTTGATGTATCTCAGCAATTCTATTATCATCTTCAACAATTAACACTTCTATTAAACTATTGTTCACCATTTCTGTCACTCCCTTTTAGATGTTTTGGAATGGCAACAACAAAGGTAGTTCCTCCATTTTCATTTGAATGAAATGTGATTTGACCATTTAATTTATGGAGTAATCTTTGAACTAAGTGTAGTCCAATCCCAGAATTTTTAGCTTGCTTTTTAGTCGTAAATCCGTATTGAAAAATCTCCTCGATTAATTCTTCAGGAATACCATTGGCGTTATCTTCAACCTCTATCACTAAATCCTCGCCTAAATCAGTAAGAAATAAAGAAACGACCTTTTCAGACTTACTCGTTTCTAACACAGCATCAAATGCATTATTTAATAAATTCCCGATGATCGTAATTAAGTCTTCCCGATTTATATCATTTGGTACGTTTGCAAAACTACTATTATAATCAATATTAAAATCTACTTTTAATTCATTTGCTAAACTAATTTTACCTAGTAAAAGCCCAGCAACAACTGGATCTGAGATTTCCTCCATTATAAACTGGATAATATTTTGAGTTAGATTAGACTCTTTGGAAATTAAATCAATCGCTTCTTGATAAGATTCAAGCTGAATCAAACCTAAAATCGTATGTAATTTATTTGAATACTCATGCGACTGAGCTCTTAATCCCTCAGAGTATGCTTTGATTTGCGATAATTCATTTAGTAATTTATTTAATTCTGATTTTTCCCTAAAGGTTGTCACTGCACCTACGATTTTAGAATCTATTCCAAGAATCGGTATGCAATTGATAATGACAACTTTCTCATTGATTAGAAATTCTAAATCATAAATTGGTCTACCAGTTTCAACAACTTCTTTTAATTGAGAATTATGTAATACATCCTCGATTTTTAAACCTCTCAGTTTAATAAAATTAGGTATCGAAAGAACTTTATGAGCATTTTCATTTACAACCGTAATTTCTCCGTATTCATCAATCGCAATAATTCCTTCATGAATTGATTCCAAAATTGCATGTTTTTCTTTGTACATTCGTCCAATTTCTTTCGGTTCCAATCCAAAAATGGATTTTTTTATATTAAATGAAATGAAAAAAGCTGCTGCTATTCCGAGTCCTAGTATCATTAAACTATTTTTTAATAGTTTTTTATGAAAAGTATTAGCCTCTTGTTCAATATCTTCTATTAAATAGCCTACCGAAACTACACCAATTACATTGCCTTTAGTATCAAAAATAGGTGATTTACCTCTTAAAGAAGGACCAAGCGTGCCAGTAGATTCAGATACAATTTCCTGCCCTTTTAGGACTGTTAGATTATCTCCACCAACCATTTTTTTGCCAATAAGAGTCGGATTAGGGTGTGAGTAACGTACTTCATTTTTATTACCTACAACAATAAATTCTGCTCCAACTTTTTTTCGTATTTTTTCAACAATCGGCTGAATGACTAGTGAAGGGTTTTTACTGGAAAATGCTTCCCGAACTTCGGGGATATTTGCTACTGTTTGAGAAATTGCTAAAGCTTTTAATCCCTTTTCATGTTTTAAATTCTTTTGCAGCATTTCTTGAGATACTAACTCAAAAACACCACTAATAAGTAGGATCAGAACTGATATAAAAATAATTAGCTTATAATGTAACCGCATAAAATTTCTCCTTATATTTTTATAATAATCAAAAAACTCCTTTTGTTAAAGGAGTTTTCACGCTGTTGAAAAATATTCTTGTCAAATAATTACCAAATTTTCATAAAGGAAGTTGAGTGATGTTCATTTCCACTACAGTATGCTCGCTTTCCATGGGGCGAAACCTGAGCCTCCTCGGCAAGCCTGCGGGGTCTCA
>NZ_NCTA01000024.1 GCF_002156865.1 Gottfriedia luciferensis
AGCCTTTCCGCATTTCCCATAGGAGTCGAGCATCCTTTCGTTCTAATCAACTCATTCATCAAAATAAGTATTCATTAAGAAACTTTTAGAATTCTTTTTTCTAAAAATACGTATTTAATATTTTAACTAATGAAAAAAATGCTCAAAACAGATTAACATTTCTATCATTTCTATTCATAAATAGATGATCAAAAATACTAAGTTTATTTTCAAAAATGTTCACTTAATGACCTTTTTTCATATTGACCGATATATATTTCAACACTCTGAAGCCATTTCATCATAGAAAAGGCATTATAAGTTATATTATTTTGAACCATTGGATCTTTTACAGTTAAATTGATATATCTCTATCAATATCATTTTTTAACATTTGTCTTTGATCATAAAACTTCTCAAATACTATACCTAATAAATAATAAAATGCTAGACCGAAACAAATGTGAATTAGAGTAAATTTAAATCCAAATGAATTCATTTCATAAACAGCCGTTGGTAATTTTGCAGTTGTCCAAACACCTAAAAAGAATACAACATAACGAATACCGGCTCCTTTTTTTAAAAAAAGGATAGCCATAGGAAATGCCACATATAGTGGTCCAGCGGCAATTACTCCTAATAATAATGCGAAAACTATCCCATAGATGCCTGATTTTTTTCCCATATATTTAATAAGAGTATCTTTCTCCACCCATGCATCGAGTAAACCGACAAAAATTAGGACAGGGGGTAGTAAAAAAAGCATATTCAAAATACTGTTTCCTGTTAATTGGAATGCTTTCCATCCAAGTGAATGATTTAGAAATGTAAGGGCAAGCAACCCAGAGAATAAAATAAAAAAGAAACGATATTTTTTTAATTCTTTCATACAAACACCACCCAAATAATATATGCAAATAAAAGTGACATTACGATACCAGCAGCATTGCGTGTATAGGCAAAAGTTCGACCAAATAGTTTTTGTTCCATAGGTAATGTTACGATTCCTACTGACATCATAGTAGACATTAGCGCAGCTACTTGTGGCAGGCCAGCCCCATTTTGAACTAATGTATCTCCTAAAGGAAAGACAATAAAGCTAGGAATAAGCACGACAGAACCTAGTAATGCAGAATACACAATTCCCATAAAACCAGATTTTTCACCAATGATTGATGATATTAAGGAAGGTGTAAGAATAGAAAGTGATATTCCTAAAAATAGCATGATTGATAAAATAGAGGGCAAAAGATTACGAAACATCTTTAATGAATTGAAAAGAGCATCTTTTGTTTTATTTCGATCTTTCATAAAAGAAATACATGTCAGAATTATAGCGAGAGAATATAGTATCACACCATTAATCATGATTAGTCTCCTTCCAACCTTCATATTTGTTTATAAAAAATGTCAAATTTCTAAGTTTCTCTACAATATCTTTTTGAAATTCTTCAAGTTTTCTTTTACCATCTTCCGTAATCTTATACATCTTTACAGGCTTATCTTGTAAAGAGGTATCTAAATATGACTCAACTGCACCGTCTTTCTCTAATTGTTTTAAAGTTCGATATAAAATGGCACTATCAATTGGATTTGAGGGAAGTTCATCCTCACATCTCTGCAAAAGTTTACCTCCGTAGCTATCACCTTCAGCTAAAAAAAGTAATAAAAAAGCTCCTGTATGTCGACCTGTATGTTTCATAAAATCCCCCTGAATTTACGTTTTATTAGAAATTAAAAACTACTGTTAATGACATTATACTGTTAATAACAGTATAATGTTACTAACAGTTTATATTAGTTATTATGTGAATTCAACTATAAAAAAAATACAAAATTCTTCCGTAATGTCAGAAGGGGGATCTGGCTACTATTTATTTTTTAAAAATAGGCTCTGTTAAAAATGAATGTTGATGATTTCCGTTCCAGGATGCTCGCTTTCCATGGGGCGTGAGCTTAGCCTCCTCGGCAAGCCTGCGGGGTCTCACCCTTCCCGCTACTCCCATAGGAGTCTCCCACCTTCCACTCCATTCAATGTCTTTAAATTGTATAAAATCTTTCTCAAAAATGTGTTTTGTAAAATATCAACAATTAACATTAACAGAGCCTAAAAATAAATTGGGAAGGACTAAATAAAATTTTGTAGAAGTTAACAAATTATAATTCCTAAATGGAAAATAGTGTAAATAATTAACAAAATTAGTTATAGCATTAATTGATTTGTGAAAGTAGGGAAGTATTTTATGTTTATAAGTTCTTTCTTTGGTCTGCTGGTAATAAATAATTACGAAAAAAAAGAAGTCCGTGAATTACAATTTTGCTAAATGTATATATGGCAGAATTAAAAAGAAGTGTTGCAGAAAATAATTATTTAAAGAATTAATTAGAGGCAAAAAGGGGTGTTGATTGGCGATGATAATTGAGAATGGTGGAATTGTGGTTCGTACTGGAAGAATTGAAGATGAAAATGAAACAATAATGATTGCTGAAAAAGATACCGAGGTTGTAGGTTGGATTGTATTTGAAGTAAACCAGAACAGAAAACGTCTATCACATACAGGTTCATTTGGAATGATGATTAAAAAAAGCTACAGAGAAATGGGAATTGGAAAAATGCTATTAAAAGCTTTATTAGAATGGGCTGAAAATAATCCGTTAATTGAAAAAGTAAGTTTAGGAGTTTTCTCTACAAATCATAGAGCAATCGCATTATATAAAAGAATGGGGTTCATCGAGGAAGGGCGTAAAATGAATGAATTTAAATTTAATGAGAATGAATATGTTGACGATATTCTAATGTATAAACTAGTTAAGTAGTAACGTAATTGCCTTTATATAGGAAGTAATTAAGCTTTACTAATCTAACTTACTAATCATCTACTATGGGCATTTTGCCTCTGTAACCACATTTGGGACATTCGACGATTCGTTCGTTTAAGAAACCAGTTTTGAATGCTAATATAAATTTTAATTTTGATAATTTAAAGCGACTTGCACAATTCGGGCATACAAAATGGGTAGTTTTTGTTCTTATATCAGAATATTTATAAACAAAAATAAATGCTATTAAGAGGATTAAAAGTGATTGAATAAATCCTACAATCAGATTTTCTTGTATCATTTTACATTCACTCTTCCTTTTAAGTTGATTTATAGATCGCTTTTATCGGAATGAAAATAAAAAATAGTTTAATGCAACCAATCAAATAAAAATAAATAACTATTTTTTATTGATCGATCATAAAGATTTGCTGATAAGCAAAAGAAGTATTATGCTCTCATTGTAATGGAATCGGGATTAAAAAGAAGAGGAATTAAAATGAAAAATTGTGAAACTTTTTTTTGTAGATAAAGTTATTATACGAAATTATGATTGCAGGTTATTAACCTCGTTGGCAACCCGAATGCCTGATTCAATAGCACCTTGTATCCAAGCATGATAGTTAGATGTATGTTCACCAGCAAAATGAATTCTTCCTTCAGGAGAGTTTATAAATGGGCTGAGTTCTGCCTCTTGACCGGGCTCAAAGAATGAAAAAGCTCCACATGAATAGGGATTTTGACTCCAACTAAAAGACGTTCCGGTCATGAATTCAGAATAGACTTGATTTCCCCATATTTTCGACATGTTTTGTAACCCATAATAAATTCGATCTTCATTTGTCAAACTACTCAGTGTAAGTGCTTCGTCAGCCCAAGTATAACTTGCATTTACTACTGCTGGTCCAATCGAACCAATTCCAATGCTTGGGTAAATTGTTTGGCGGATCGGTAAATCAGTTGTCGTCTTACCACCCATTTGACCTGCTCTCTCCCAAAATCTACTTTTAAATTCAATGCCAATCTTAGTAGCAGACAAGTAATTGATTTCTCGAATTGCTTTTCGTTTGTTGTATGAAATTGAATGAAAAGGCTCGATCTCCACAAATCTTAAGAGTGAAAACGGTATCGTAATGATGGCTAAGTCTGCGTTAAATATAGCATACTCATTCGTCTTATTATGAAGAGTTTGGATTGTTACACTATTATTGTTTTGTATAATTTTCAACAGTTTTTGATTCAACAAAATATTATCCTTTAACAGTGGTAGAAACGCTTTTGGTAATAAATCCATCCCACCAGTTATCTCATAAAATTTTTTTGCTGTAGTGAAAGTAATTTGTTCTTTTAAGACCTCGATAAAGGACATTCCCATAAATGCTTCAAAATCAAGTAATACACCAATCATATCGATAGCTCCGGTTGTAAAGTGTAAATTTAAAAAGTCAGCAAAGGAGACATTTTTATATTTTTTTTCTATTAAAAACCAATTTCTAGTTGGATCTTGGTTGTAAAAGTCTATAATGGGCTGCATAGCTAAATTCAACAACTCTTCAGAAGATATGCCTTGTTCGGTTGCCGCAACTGGATAATTTAAAATACTAGGAAATTTTTCATAATAATTAACAGTTGTTTTAATGCCATTAGCATAAATGATATCTCTAGGTGTACTATTTATAAATTCATTTAAAGGCAGATTGAATTTTTTAATATATTCTAATGTTAAAGAATGAATTTCTGGAATTCTTAACGGACCAGCGTTTAAATATAGCCCATTACTAAAAGGTGATCGAATAGTATATGCGCGTCCTCCTATTCGGTCGTTTGCTTCGATGATTAGAACTTGATGCCCTGCATCTTTTAATAATGAAGCAGCTGTCAATCCTGACATTCCAGCACCTACGATGATTATTTTCTTGGAGGTCTGAGTTTTTCTAATCCCATTTCTGATGATGGAAACCATTTGTTCAGTTGATAATGGGTTATTTAGCATTTTTTTACTCCTTTACATATCATTCATTCCATTGTATTCATTTTAAAAGATACGTATGAGTTAAGGTTTAATGAAAGAAGAGAGAGACTTCGTGAACCTTTCGAATTAGAAAAACTGAAATTTAAAACTGTTACTTTATTATCTAGATTCATTTAGAAGGAGATTTTTGGAAAAAAATAGAAATCAATATTGGGAAACTCAAATTTTTTAATGGTAACTTTCTTTAAATAATGACTTAGTAAAAGAGAATGTTCATTTATGTTTAGGATTAAGGAGAAAGGAAAAGATTGTAAAAGTGAATAATGATAGATTAATAGGAAATGGGTGGGATATATAAATAAACAGGGAACAATTAAAAGTATAATTCAAAGACTTAAAATGGCAGGTTGTGTTTTTGCTGAAGAAGAGGCGCAACTACTTATTTCTGAGGCAGAGACTTTAGATGAATTATTTAAGATGGTCGACAAAAGAGTTTTGGGACTTCCTATCGAACATATCCTAGGTTGGGCTGATTTCTGCGGAATTAGAATAGATATAGCGACGGGCGTATTTGTCCCCCGTCGTCGCACTGAGTTTTTAGTAGAAAAGGCAGCTGATTGTATTTTTCAAGGAGGTATAGTAGTTGACCTTTGCTGTGGTTCGGGAGCGATAGGAGTCGCGATTGCAAAAGCAGTAGGTTGCATTAATTTATATGCAACAGATATCGATCCAATTGCAGTGCAGTGTGCCCAACGCAATATTTTAAAAATTAACGGTCAAGTTTATGAAGGTGACTTATATAACCCTTTGCCAGTTAAAATACGTAGACGGGTTGACATGATTGTAGCTAATGCCCCTTACGTACCAACTGAATCAATAAAATTTCTTCCTCAAGATTTTCGTAATCATGAATCAAGAATTGCACTTGATGGAGGAGATGATGGGTTAAGTATTCAACGCAGAGTTGTAAGCGAATCATCAGTTTGGTTAGCTCAAGGTGGTCATATTTTAGTTGAGACAAGTAAACTGCAGGCTCATAGAACGATCGAAATCTTTACACAAAATGGATTTTCTACTAGATTAGAATATAATGCTGAATTGGACGCTTATATTGTTATAGGGGAAAAAGCTTAAATCAATAACATAAAATATTCAGATTCATTATGGATTAAGAAATATTTTCTTCTTTCTATCAATGTTTATGTAGCGAGTTTGCGTTTTGCAGCTCGTTTTTTATTTTAGCTAATTTACTTTAATGAATGAATTCAATCAAGAAATTGTTGGGAAAGATTAAAATTGGAAATAATAAGTTTAAAACTAGATGGGATTTTAAGTAAAGGCTCTATTATTATATCTTCCGTTGATCCTGCTCAAAAGAAAATGAGCATCCTCTAACATCAACATTCTTTTTTAACAGAGCCTATGTAAAAGGAGATTTTTATGAAAATAAAGTTCATGTTTATTTTAAATACTGAGGCATTAAAAGAACCGGTTTATACTGCAGATACAGAATCACTTATAGAAGGAACCTTAAATATTTATTTAAATGAAAATTTATTTTTTCATGATCCGAACATTAATCTTGTAGAATTTAGAAACCAATTGAATGAGTGGCTTACAAAAATAAAAAATGGATTAAGAGAAAATATGAATTATGAATCAATTACACGTAATGAAGACATTATTAACTTTTTATATAAAGAAGATGAAAGCTGGGGGATTCATTCAATTTGGCAAAATTTTGAATCGAATGTGTATATCGCTACTGATCCACTAGTGGAATCTGTACAAGCCTTTATAAGTGAATTAAATAATGAACTGAATGAAACTAACTTCGATAAATCGGATAAGTTTTTTCAGTGATAATCAAATAGTTTAAAATGGGAGCATAAAATGCCAAATAGTATGCTACATAAATTAGCAATTTTAAAATTAACTATTTTGTAGTGAAGAAAAGAAAGTGTACTTAAGATTTTTTTAAAAAAATTTCACATATAGCCAGTGTCTTTATTACCATTATATTTAAAGATACTGGCTATATTTAATTTAATCGTATGATTCAATAAGATTGATAAACAAGTGTAAAAATTACCATTTTTTAAATGGGCAATTGTAACAATCATTAGATAATTTAATGAAATGTTCCTATGAAAAAAAGAATAATTTGTCTTTGTCTAAGTAAAGGTCTAATGAATACTTCAGTTTGATGTTCAGTTTTATACCCCATTATTTTCTTCAAAAATAATTATCGGTACAAATCGGGAAAATTCTAATTTGTCTGATAAAATAATATGTGAGATTAAAAGAACAAACTTTATCAACTAGTAGGAAACTTGTAAAAAAGGAGATTAAAAATGTCTAAGCAAAAAAGAATAAGAGATTACGGCGTTAAAATCGGGAAATTGGAAACTGGTCACTACAATTCGATCACTGATGTTGACGGCGTCACTGTTGGTCATGTCACTATTTCTGATAAAGATATGCATACAGGTGTGACAGCTATTCTGCCCCACCAAGGCAATCTATTCAAAGAGAAGCTAATTGCTTCAAGTCATGTCATTAATGGTTTTGGAAAGACAATGGGAACAATACAGATAAATGAATTAGGGACAATAGAAACTCCAATTTTATTAACGAATACATTAAGTATCGGTACCGCTGCTGATGCATTAATTGAATATATGCTAGAACAAAATTTAGAAATTGGTAGAACGACTGGTACTGTTAATCCAATCATATGTGAGTGTAATGATATGTTTTTGAATGATGTACGAGCTAGAATTATAACAAAAGAACATGTTTTTGAAGCTTTAAAGAATACTAGTTCATTCGTAACAGAAGGTACTGTAGGTGCAGGAACTGGTATGCTTTGTTATTCATTAAAAGGTGGAATAGGTACTGCATCCAGGTTAATGAAGATGGATCATGGAATTTATACAATGGGTGTGCTAGTGTTATCTAACTTTGGAATTTTGAGTGATTTAAAAGTAAATGGTAAAGCTGTCGGTGCAGAATTGAGAGATGCTATTTTACAAGAGCGTGAAGAACAGGATAAAGGTTCAATTATTATTATTGTTGGAACAGACCTACCTGTATCTGAAAGACAATTAAATCGTATTATTAAAAGAGCGATTACAGGTTTATCACGTACTGGTTCAATTATTACAACTGGTAGTGGTGAAGTAGTAATTGGTTTTTCAACAGCAACAAAAATACCACACGACAAAACTTCTCACTGTTTAACTGTTCCTATGATTCATGAGGAAGATATAGATTTAGCATTTAGAGCGATTGGTGAAGCTACAGAAGAGGCAGTTTTAAATTCATTAATAACCGCCACTCATGTTGTAGGAAGAGACGGAAATGAAAGGCCTGCTTTTAAGGATTTATTAGAAAAATTCAATCTTAAATTATCTTAAAAAATTAGGAAAAAACTCCTAATTTTCTTTACAAATTTGATAACTATCCTTCTATTCGTTCTAATCTAGTAAATGTATTCATAGAATACTGAATATTATAGGACAAGCTTAAATTTAGGAGGTTAGTTATGAAAAAAATAGCGTTAATTGTAAGTATATTCGTAATCTTTTTGAGTCATAATTATATTTTTTCAAATTCTCATGATGGGAAAGTGGATAAAAAAGAAACTAATTTAATAGAAAAACATGTTGAAAATCGATTCGATAAAAATGGTAGGATCGTCAAACTTCCTTTACCAAAAGTAGAGATTGGAAAATATAATATAAAAAAATTACCAACTAACAAAAATAAAGTAGAGGTAGAAAAGTTAAATGTTACTAGAAGTTAACAGCGGTCACTTCAGGTTGCTTGAATAATATAAAAAAGGGAAACCAATGTTTAAATAGAAAAAGATAATATTTAGACAAAAAAGTTTAATTATATTTTTGGATTGATTAACTATAAGTACATTGGAGGTAACAATGAAATCTGCGTTTTTAATTATTGATATGCAAAAAAATTTATTACAAGATCAGGAAGAAGTAATGAACGTTGAAAGTGCATGTGAATATATAAATCATGTTGCTGATTTATTTCGTGCAAAAAATCATTTAGTTATACATGTTCAAGACATGGAAGGAGCAAATGAGGATAATTCCGAATCCTATTCGATTATTCCTGAAATTAATGTATTAGAACAAGATCTTTGTATAACAAAAGAACACTCTAATGCATTCTGGGATACTAAATTAGAACAAATTTTGCATGAAAACGGTGTGAATTTAATCGTAATTGCTGGGTTTGCAGCAGAACATTGTGTACTATTTACATATAATGGGGCAAATGAAAGAGGATTTAATGCTGTTATACTACAACATGGGATTTTAAGTACAAAGAGTGATGTAATAACCCAAACTTATCGTGATCGGAATATTGTTTCGTATAAGGTTATCCCATATCTGTCCGAATAGTAGAGTTATAGCAAGTGGTATCTATTTTTTATACATTGAGAAAGTATAAATGGCATAAATGGCAGTGTTGTAGAAAACTCGACATAGTCTGTCTTCACCTAAAAGCTCGCCAATTGGCGAGCTTTGTTTATAAAAATACATTCATGTTATGAGAAAAAAATAAAAAGCCTTCTTAATTAAGAAGGCAATAATTGTCTATTGAATACGAATTAGTTCATAAATATCGGCATCAAATCGTACTCTAGTATGCTTCGACTCTAGACGGACAATTTCATCTATTTCTTCTTTTGTCTCCCCTAACCACCATCTTTTAAATTCAGAAAATATTATCGTAAGCATTTTGTTTCCCCCTAGTTTGAATAATGCCTTATCTCAATTAGATTATATCTATCGTTTTTTAAGCTCGGGTTAATCTGATGTAAAAGATGATGTTCTTTTGAAAATTAAATGTTAAATAATGTAAGTAAAAAAATATTGAAAAAAATTTGATTTAATTTAGAGGGAATAGATGGATAAATATAGAATTAAAAAATAACCTCAAAGAATAATCCTTACTGTATATATCCCAAAAAGGAGATGGTATGCATGTCCAAGTTTAGATTAATTCCTTACAAGTTAGAAGAAGTTAAAGGTCGTACAAAGGAAGTACCACCTGGAGTTCGTTTAATCGAGGCTAAGTCTATTTGGGAAAAAGGGTTTCAAGGGGAGGATGTAGTTGTAGCAGTTATTGATACTGGCTGCCAAACTGATCATCCTGATTTACAAGAACGAATTATTGGTGGGTATAATTTTACGGAAGATTACGGAGGAGATCCAAACGTATTTTTAGATAATAATGGTCATGGGACTCACGTATGTGGAACAATCGGTGCTTCAAAAGATGGACAAGGTGTAGTTGGTGTAGCTCCAAAAGTGAAACTATTAGTACTAAAAGTGCTAAGTGGTGCAGGAGAAGGCAGTATTGAATCGATTACTCAAGCAATAGAATATGCGATTAATTGGAAGGGCGCTAATGGAGAAACTGTCAGAGTGATTTCGATGTCATTAGGTGGACCAGAAGATGACCAAACATTGCATAAAGTAATACAAAGTGCAGTTGAAAACAATATTGTAGTAGTTTGTGCTGCTGGAAATGAGGGTGACGGAAATGGCTCAACGAGTGAATATAGTTATCCAGGTGCTTATAATGAAGTCGTTGAAGTTGGCTCTGTAAATCTTCATAAACGTTTATCCCGATTTAGTAATACGAACAATACGATTGATTTAGTAGCTCCAGGTGAGAAAATACTTTCAACGTATCCAACAAATCAATATGCAGTACTTTCAGGTACATCCATGGCAACACCACATGTATCTGGAGCAATTGCTTTATTAATTCAACAATATGAAACCGAAAATAAAAAGAAAATTTCTGAATCAGAGCTATATGAATTACTGATTAATCATACTGTTTCACTAGGATACAGTACGCAAGAAGAAGGGCATGGCTTATTACAACTTGGAGTGAATGTTCCTGCAAAATCAAGTATGTAAATAAAAGAAAAAGAAGTCCCGAAAATGTTTAAGAATTTCGGGACTTCTTTTTTGTATTGAATAGGAGATTAAAAGAAATATGAAATGCGAAATGGTAGAATAAAAGAAAGATGGAAATGATCATTTATAATTAATTGGACTGAGGTGAAACCATGTTTCAAAATGAAATTACGAAACGACTAAACATAAAATATCCAATTATTCAAGCTCCAATGGCTGGGGGGATTACAACATCTAGTTTGGTAGCAGAAGTCTCGAACAGTGGTGGTTTAGGTATGATCGGCGCTGGCTATATGACACCATCCCAAACACGTGAGCAAATTAGAAAGATTAAAATGTTAACTAGTAAACAATTTGGGGTTAATTTATTTGTTCCAAATGATTTTACAGTTACGGATGAAGAAATTAATATTGCAAATAAACAATTGGAGTTTATAAGTAAGCAATTAAATTTACAGCATCATAATAAAATAGATGTACCTAAGCCAAGTGACCTAATTGAAACATTTAATGAATTAATTAAAGTTGTAATAGAAGAGAGAGTTTCAGTTTGTTCGTTTACATTTGGTTTACCTACACAAGAAATAATTCATAAATTAAAGCTTCATAATATTATTTTAATTGGAACAGCAACAACTGTTGAAGAAGCAATTGAAAATGAGAAAAAAGGAATGGATATGGTTGTCGTTCAAGGTAGTGAAGCAGGTGGACATCGCGGCAATTTTTTAAATGATCATGAAAGTAGTTTAATAGGGTTAATGTCATTAATACCACAAGTGGTAGATCATATTAACATTCCGGTAATATCCGCAGGAGGAATTATGGACGGTAGAGGACTAATGGCTTCATTATGCTTAGGTGCCCAGGCTGTTCAAATGGGTACTGCTTTCTTAACCTGTATAGAAAGTGGAGCTCACGCAGTACATAAAGAAGCAATTCTTAATGCTACCGAAAATCAGTTGGTTTTGACTCGTTCTTTTTCTGGAAAATGGGCAAGGGGAATTGAAAATAAATTTATTTTAGACATGGATTCTTACGAAGAGTCAGTACCTACTTTTCCAGTTCAAAATACTTTAACACAATCGATTAGAAAAGCTTCTTCATTACAAAACAATAAAGATTTTATGTCTCTTTGGTCAGGTCAAAGTCCAAGATTAGCTAAACATCAAACAGTAAAAAACTTAATGGATGAAATAATAGATGGAGCAAAAATAATTATTGGTGATTTATAAAACAGAATAAAATAATTTTATTAAAATTTTAAATACTAATTTTTAGAAAAAAGAATTCGAACTGATTAATATTTAAATAGTTTCTTATGTTTACTTATATTGATGAATGAGTTGATTGGAACGAAAGGATGATCGACTCCTATGGGAAATTCGGAAAGACAGATACCCCGTAGGCTTGCCGAGGAGGCGCATGTTTCGCTCCATGGAAAGCGAGAATCCTGTAGTGTGGAAAGGAACATCACTCAACTTCCTTTATATGTCAACAATCTGAACACCCTTAATGGGCTGTTAACAATATGGAAGAGGAGCTAAATCTCCCTTCCTTTTTTTGAGATTTAAGTAATAATTTTAAGTTTGATGGGGTATAAATATTGCCCAAAACATATTAACATTTATATTCATTAGAAGAACACCAAAAATACTAACTTTATCATCAATAGTGATCACTCACTTAATAACTTATTTCATATTGGCCGTTATCTATTCAACAATTTGAAAAGAAGGTTCTTAAAACAAAGAACCTTCTAGTGTGTAGACAAAGTCCTATTTATCTGATTTTCAGACTGATTGAAAACGCTTGTCTTTCGAGGCACGAAACCTGGTGAGGAGCGGAGTTACCTTAGACGGTAATGAGCACGTAGGCAGGCGAAGTAACGAAGAAAGCGAGCGTTTGTCAACAGTCTGGAAGGTACTTAAAACAAAGAACCTTCTTCTTTTAATTTGAAACCAAAGTATCATCAAGTAAAATTCTAAAAGTTTATACAAGCTTACATTTAAACAATAACAAGTTACTTTGTTGATTTCGAAAGCAGGTCGTCGATATAAGCCTTGATGGCCTCTGCATTCCCCGAAACCTGTTGTTCTCTTTCTTCATCTTTTTTCAATTTTAGTAAAGCCTTTTCTAAAATTTCTTGTGCGTCTGATTGAGGAATTACGACTACACCATCGGCATCTCCAACAATAATATCACCTGGATTAACTGAGGTCCCACCGGAAGAAATCGGGATATTAATTTCTCCTAAACCAATTTTGCTACTAGCAGCTACAGCTGATCCTCTAGAGAAAACAGGGAAATTTAAATTCTTCGTTCCAACTATATCACGTATAACGCCATCGACTACGATCGCAGTAACACCTAGAGTTTGTGCCATTCCAATAATAAAGTCTCCTGCTATTGCTCGATATTGGTCTCCTTTTACGTCAATCACTATTACATCACCAAGCTTAGCTTCCCTAATTGCTTTTAAAACAGCTAAATTATCACCAACTGGAATTTTAACTGTAAGAGCTCGCCCTACAAACTTATATTCTTCTTTTAGAGGTTTAATTGAAGGGTCCATATTATTCAATCCATCCATCACATCAGATATACAAGTTGTTGGAATCCGTTTAAATTGCTCAATTATCGTTAACATAGCGTATCTCCTTTTTTGTTTAGCTTTTTAAGAAGATTATATAAATAATTTCCATAAGTGAGAATTTTAAAAAAGTTATTGAACATCATAAGGAAAAATTATTAAATGGATAGATAGGCTATTTTAGATGAATATAGAATAATTATAGTAATACAGATTTAGACTGGAATAATTAAATCTTTATGCTCTTAATCTAATTTCAGCCTGTGGTCAGATTCATACAAGAATAAATATGGAATGTAACATGATTGACTTCATTATTTAATATATAGTTTCAGCCTTGTATAGTAACATTTAATTAAGGAGTTGAGGTGCTTGAAAAATAAAACGAAATATGTCTATATAACACATAAAGTTAAATTAGAGTCCACTGAAAAATTGGAAAAGCTCTCCCAACTAACAGGGAAAACAAATGCAGAAATCTTAGAAGAGTTAATAGAAGAGATGTATGATCTCAATTTTAATCGTACTCAAGTTGTAAATGATATGATGGACGAGAATACATATGAAAATATAAATGAACAGATAATAGATCAGGAAATAATTGATGCGGAAGAAAGATGGAAGAATTCCAAGCAAGGTATAAATGATTTTAGTCAAAGAATGGAAGATTGGAAAAAAGAGCAAAAAAGGAAAAATGCTGAGAAAGCGAAAGAATATAAAAAGAAAATTGTCGACTGGGCTAGAGTTTGGGAAGATTATCTAAGGAATTACTCAACTTCAATCAAGAAAAATAAAACACATCATTTTAAATACTTCGATCCAAATGATAGTGAAGAAGTATGGAAGAAGCAAATGAGGCAATATACAAAGCAATGGCACCCGGATTACGCACCGAATAATGGTAATTCCCAGAAATTTGGTGAGATGAAAGCTGAATATGATATATTAAGAGGTAAAATCCCTACAGAGGAATATAGTTTATAAAAGAGGAAAAGAGAGAAGTGGAACTAAATAGTTTCACTTCTCTCTTATTTTATTCAGCTAGAAAGTTTTAATCTTCTTTTGCACTATCCTCAGCGATTACTCGTAGTTCTTGATAAAAAAGATCGTGATTGCATTCAGGATTTTCTGGTTGTTTGTATTTGTCTACTATTTCAAGTAGTTCACCTGTATCGCCTTTTGCATTAATAATTTCTAATAGCTGATTCATATCATCTGTATATTCATCTTCTTTCATTTTGGAACCTCCATTCATTTTTGATGTTTAATATTATTTGCATGATGGATGAAAAAAATAGATAAATAATAAAAAATTTACTAATCAATTTTTGCTTCTTTAACTAAAAACCAATTAGAGCAGGAAGAGAAGGAAGAGCAGGAAGAGCAGGAAAGGCAGGGAAAGAAGGGGGAAACATATTGAAAGGAATACTACTGAAAGGAAATTAATAAATTTCACTAATGTCTTTTAATCTCTTTTCCTTTCTCTTTGATCCTGCCGTTCCTTGTTCCTGCTCTTTAGGGCATCCTAGAACGGAAATCATCAACATTCTTTTTTAACTGAGCCAAAAACTAAAAATAGTACTTAGTAAAATTTGAAAAAGTAAAGAGGGAATTTTAACTAAAAAAAGAGAAATAGCAAAATAGTCGGTAAAATTTAATGAAAGTATCTTGATGTATGAGGTGTTGAAATGAGACAAACAAAGTGGTCAGAAATAGTAATAATGTTTTGTCCTATAGTAATTCTTCCAATCATTCTATTTTTTGTTTTACATAGTACTCCTGTGCTGGCACTAAGAACACATTTATTTTTTAATGGCCATCCAGTATTAGCAGTTACGACGAAAATAACTGATGACCGTGAGCATAATCGATTGGACAAAGAGTATTTAAAAAAAGAAAAAGCAAAGTGTTATACTTTAACAAAGGCACCAAAAGAAAAAATAACTGACTCTTATTTAACGAACTATATTGTTTATAAAAGAAGAATTTTTATCTAGCTGAATATTATGGAAATGCATAAAAAAAGGTATTATTACATTATGAACTAACTTATTGATGAGAAAGTATGGGAAATGTAAAGATAACCTTAAAAAGTATTTATTTTCGACTTATGTTAAAAGATTTAACGAAATTCATAGATTAAATTTAAATGAATCTTAGAATAATCTTGTTGAAAAAAAGAAGATACTATAGACCTTTTAGCAACAAGTACTTCTCAAGCATATTATATTAAACATAAATTTAGAAGCTTTTATGGTTTTAGAAAAACGATTGAAGAGTGGAATTAAAGATATGATATTGACTAATGAGTTGCATAAAAAAAGCTCGTTTTTATTAATTGGCTCTGTTAATGTTAATTGTTGATATTTTACAAAAGACCTTATCGAAAAAGATTTATTGAATTAATAGTAAAGAGTATTTAAAGATATTGATTGGAGTGGAAGGTGGGAGACTCCTATGGGAGTAGCGGGAAGGGTGAGACCCCGCAGCTTGCCGAGGAGGCTCAGCTCACGCCCCATGGAAAGCGAGCGTCCTGGAACGGAAATCAATCTTCTTTCTTAATTTATATAATGCTTGACTAGGATATAATGATTGATTACAGAAATACTATTTGATAACTATAAACTGAAACTAAAAAATGATTAATCGATGAAATGGACGTGGAATAAGAATGAAACTAAACTTTAACTTTAATGAAGATTTTAATAGAAAAGAAACAAATAGTATAAAATGGGATTCGATTGAAAAAGTGTTTGGCTGTACTGATGTATTACCATTATGGATTGCAGATATGGATTTAGCTTGTGCACCAGCGATTGTTAAAGCGATTAACAATAGAGCACAACATCCTATTTATGGATACGGATATATTCCTGAAGAATTTTATTTATCAGCTATAAATTGGGCTAGTAAAAGGTACAATACATTGATTCGTCGTAATTGGTTAACAACTGTTCCAGGTGTAGTACCTGCATTAAATTTAGCTATTAATGCATTTTCGAAACCAGGTGATGAGATCATCATTCAACCACCTGTATACTTTCCTTTTTTTAGCACTATAAAAAACAATGGTAGAGTAATCATAGAAAATCCATTACTTGAAAAAGATGGGTTTTATTATATGGATTTACATGATTTAAAAAATAAAATTACAAGTAAAACAAAAATGCTTATTTTATGTTCTCCTGCCAATCCAGTAGGTAGAGTTTGGTCAAGAGAAGAATTAGAGGCTTTATTTGAAATTTGTAATAAGAATAAAATAATTGTGGTTTCAGATGAAATTCATTCAGATTTAGTTTATGAAAAAGGGAAGCATATTCCTTTTTATTCTTTAAATAATGATGCAGCAAATATGAGTATAACATTTATGTCACCTAGTAAAACTTTTAATATAGCTGGTTTATTTTCATCATTAGCTATTATCCCAAATGAGGATTTATTTACTGAATTTACACATGCAATTTTACGTTCAAGTTTAGAGAACTTAAATTTATTTGGTATTGAGGCAGTAATTGCTGCATATAACGAGGGCGAAGAATGGTTAGATGAGTTATTGGTCTATTTAAAGGAAAATGCAGAATTCATTCATCATTACTTAGAAACCAAAATACCTGATGTAAAAATGAGAATAACAGAAGCGACTTACTTAGGCTGGCTTGACTTTAGAGGTTTAGGTTTAAGTGGTGATCAATTAACTGAATTTCTAATAAAAGAAGCAAAACTAGGGTTAAATGAAGGACGTGGTTTTGGGGTTCAAGGCGATGGGTTTATGCGACTAAATTTTGCAACTACAAGAAAAACACTTGAAGAAGCGATGATGCGTCTTGAGAAAGCTGTCAAATCTTTTAAGTTATCGGAATGATTATCTGTTTTACTAAAAATGTAATGAAAATAATGCAAAAGGAGTCTTTGGAAAATGAAAATAACACCATGTATTGTAATGAGCGGAAATGCATTAGAAGCTATTCATTTTTATGAAAAAGAGTTGGAAGCTAATGTCCTAACGATACAAACATACGGAGAGATGCCGATTCCTTGTCCTGAGGCATTAAAGGAAAAAGTAGCTAATGCTGTATTAAGAATAGGTGAAAGTGAGTTATTATTATTCGATGCGCCAAGTCAGGCTGTCACAAAAAGTGAAAAGGAACATTCTTTTCCTAATCATTTAAATAAAGAGGCAGTAGTGACAATGCATCTTACAATTGAAAACGTAGATAAAACGAAAAAGCTGTTTCATTCTTTACAAGATGGTGGACAGATCATAGCACCATTAGAAGCGGTTCCATTTAGTCCAGCTTTTGGAACCGTAGTAGACAAGTTTGGCGTTACATTCATTTTGATGACTAAATTATAAAAGTGTAAAAAAGATCGTTTAATATGGAAGCAATTTATGCGTCAAAAAATAATTTAATATTCTAATAGAAAATAAAACTTAGAATGACCGAATTAATAAAAGGATACCTATTTTCTATTGTGAAAATAAATTAGAGAAATAGAGCGGTGATGTTTTATGGGAGATTGTTTACCTTGTAAAATACATATCATTGGTTCAGTTGGCAGCGGAAAAACTACATTAGCAAAAGCACTATCTACAAATTTAATGATTCCATTTTATGAATTAGATAATGTTGTTTGGAATAGAACTGAGCTAGGAGATATTAGGAGATCTGAGCAAGAAAGAGACGAGTATTTAAAGAAAATAGTTGATTCACAAAAATGGATTATTGAGGGTGTTCATTTTGGATGGGTTTCAAACAGTTTTTTGAATGCCGATTTGATTGTTTTATTAGATACAAAGTATTCAAAAAGGATTTATAGGATAATAAAAAGGTTTATTTTTCAAAAAATTGGCATAGAAAAATCAAACTATAAACCTACTTTTAAGATCTTTCGAAAAATGTTTAGTTGGAATGCATTATACGAGAATGAAACAAAAACTGAAATATTAAATGAGTTAAGTGAATTTAAGGAAAAATTGATTATATTAGAAGATAGCAATGATTTATCAAAAATCTTAGGAAATCAAAGTCTAAATAGATTACAAACTAGCAACGGGTGGAAGAATGAAAAATATTACGTCTGAAATCGTTAAAGAGCTAATAAAAGAGCAGTTTCCAAGTTGGTCTGATTTAGAAATAAAGCCTGTTCGAGTAAGTGGTAATGATAATAGGACCTTTCATTTAGGTAATTATATGAGTGTCAGGTTACCGAATGCTGAATGCTATGTTCCACAAGTAGAAAAAGAACATCGCTGGTTACCTTTTTTAGCAAAAAATCTAAGTTTACCAATATCAAAACCATTAGCAAAAGGTAAAGCTAATCAATCTTATCCATACCCTTGGACAATTAATGAATGGATCGATGGCGATTCTTTACGAAACGATAATCTAAATGATGTTAGCCAATTTGCGCGGGACTTAGCAAAGTTTTTAACAGAATTACAATCTATTAATGCTGAAGGTGGTCCAAAAGCTGGTGAGCATAATTTTTTTAGAGGTGGAAATTTAGTTGTATATGATCGAGAAACTAAGGATTCGATTGAAAATACAAAAGATTTCTTCAAAGACAAGTTACTGTTAGAAATTTGGCAATTAGCTTTAAGCTCAAGTTGGAGTTCAGACCCAGTCTGGGTTCACGGTGATATTGCGCCTGGGAATTTACTCGTAAAAGATGGAAAGCTTTGTGCTGTAATCGATTTTGGAATACTAGGAGTAGGTGACCCTGCTTGTGATGCAGCTATAGCATGGACTTATTTTGATGAACAAAGTAGAAATGAATTTAAGAATGCGCTTAATTTCGATGAGGGTACGTGGAATAGAGCAAGAGGATGGGCGTTATGGAAAGCATTAATTACTTTTAATGAAAATAAAGATAAAGTATCATACCAAATTATTATGAAAATTACTGGAGAATTTATTAAAAATAAACAGAAATAAAACTTAGTGTTGCTGAAATAGCAGCTCTTTTTTTTTGATTCTGTATATGATGTAGCGGGAAGGGTGAGGATCCAGGAGGGTGCGAGAAGGCTCAGCTCACGTCCTACGGAAAGAGGGCATGTTGTAACGGAAATCAACTTACTTTTTTTGAACTTCATTTTGTTTTTAAACATAAAATTTACTTTGTTAACTAATAAGGAAAAAACATGAAAATAATCATTCTTGTTCATAATAAAGTTGGGAGGTAATCCGACTTATGATACAAAAATTATTAGTAAGTTTTTTATTATTTACCCAATCTGTTGATCTTCCTAATAGTTTAACAATTACTCAACAAGGCCAACCAATAGCAGTTGTTAATCGTACTGACTTTTCTATGCCATTTCCGGGTATACCAGTGATTAACAATAATAAGTATAATCAATTTATTGAAAAGCTAGAACAACAAATCTATCGAGAGCCAGTTAATGCAACCATCAATGAGCAAGGCAGAATTGTAGGAGGCAAAGTAGGCTACAAGCTTTATCGAAAAGAATTTAAGAATCTATTCAATCAATATTTTTTTGGTAGTGGTTCTTCTACTATTGAGGTTCCAGAGTTAGCTATTTACCCAAAAGTTGATAGTGAATTACTTGCTCATATTCGGATCCAACAAATTGGACAATATGTAACCTATTTTAATTCAAGCAATAAAAGTCGCGCTCATAACATCTCACTTGCTGCAAAAGCAATTGATAATTATGTAGTTTTTCCGAATGAAATTTTTTCATTTAATAAAGTTGTCGGAATGCGAAGTGGCGAAAAAGGATACAAACGTGCTCCAATTATAGTAAGAGGTGAATTGTCTGAAGGTGTTGGTGGAGGAATCTGTCAGGTGTCATCAACTTTGTTTAATGCTGTCGACCGTGCAGGGTTGAAAATTGTTGAAAGATATTCCCATAGTAGACGCGTATCTTATGTCCCGGCTGGACGTGATGCTACAGTAAGCTGGTATGGACCTGATTTTCGTTTTCAAAATAAATATAATCAACCGATTTTAATTCGAGCAAAGCAATATGGTGGAAGTATGATTGTGACACTGCATTCTTCTGATGTAATCAATTATGAAGTAAGAAATGTTCCGATTGCACCTACTCGTTTGCCTGAAGAAATCAATACGGAACAGGATCGACGTTATTCGAATCCATCTAGAAAGGGGAAACAATTGCCTCCCCCAATATCGGTTGGAGATTAAGAATGGTTGAAGAAATGTTTACTAGCTGTAATTTTTACAGCACTCAGACTGCCTGCCAAACGCTCGCTTTCTTTGTTGCTTCGCCCGCCTGCGGTGCTCATTACCGTTTAAGGGTAACTCCTCTCCTCACCAGGCTTCGCGCCTCGAAAGACAAACGTTTTCAATCAGTCTGAAAATCAGATAAATAAGACTTTGTCTACACACTGCGAGCTGTAATTTTTACAGCTCGTTTTTTATTTTGAAAAAGATAATCCAACGATATTCATAAAATATTCTTGAGAAAGAACCTATCAAAATAAAAAAATATACTTTTAATTAGTTTTTTGAATAAATTTAAACGAAGATAAGTGCTTATAAACAATTGAATGAGAATGTTCAGAAAAAAATAAAAAAAAGAATTGAATAACGACACGAGTGTCGTTATAATGAAATAAAAACGACATTAATGTCGTTTTTAAAAGGGGATGGGAGCTAATATGAAAGGACTAGTGAGTAATAAAGGTTTTTTAACGCTAATGACAGCACAAGCAATTTCAAGTCTTGGTGATTGGTTGAGTATTGTAGCAATCATTACACTCGTTGGGTTAAAATGGAACGCTTCACCAATTGAGGTATCATTTATTATTTTATGTTTAGCGATTCCAATGGCCTTATTAGGTCCTGTAGCAGGTACTTTTGCAGATCGTTTTAATAGAAAAACTTTAATGATACTTTCTGACATAGTGCGAGCTGGATTATTTATTGTTCTTGCTTTAGCAAATACTTTGTGGATGGTTTATATTTGTTTGTTTACGATTGGTTTGTTTTCAGCAATTTTTATTCCTGCTAAAAATGGGAAGTTAAAAGAAATAGTTGATAATTCTGAAATGAAGAGTGCGATGTCATTAACATCGATGATCGATTCAACTACAAAAGTATTAGGACCAATTTTAAGTGGAATTTTAGTTTCGGCAGCTGGTACAACTCCTGTATTTTACATTAACTCGTTATCTTTTATATTCTCTGCTATATTAATCTTCTTTTTACCAAAAGTAATGAAGCAAGTAAAAGAAGAGAAACAGGAAACTGAATCGAAGTCTTCATTTAAAGCCGAGTTTATAGAAGGCTTTAGATTTATAAAATCAAATACACAAATGTTAATAGGTCTATTATTTTTAGGGTTTAGTTTACTAATTTTACAATTATCTGATTCGCAAATAATTGTTTTACTCAGAGAACTTACAAAAGCATCACCTGGTTTATTTGGATACTTAGTTACTGGATCTGGAGTAGGGATGTTTTTTTCTGGTTTACTTTTAGCAAAGAAAACAGACTACCGTCCATATCCATTAATGTTAATTGGTGTTTGTGGAGTTGGACTGGGCTTTGGTATGATAGGGATATTAACTTATTTAGATTTAGGATATTCAATTATTTGGGCACCATCGTTAGGTTTAATTGCGGGATTCGCAGCAGGTCTAATTTTTGTTCCTTTTCAAGCGTCAGTTCAAGTTGAAACGCCTGTTCATTTAACTGGGCGAGTATTTGGCGTCATTAGTAGTGTAACGACAATCGCAACAATTATTGGACCATTATTAGGAGGGTGGCTTTCTACCTTAATCGGTGTCATACCAACTTTTATCATAACGGCATCACTTTTAGTATTTGTTTCAATAATCGGGATTTTAACGAAAAACAAAATAGAGCGGGGGAAGAAAGATGTCTCCGAAAGTCAGCAAGGAGCACCAACAGCAACGTCGAACTAAAATAGTAGATGCTGCAAAACAAGTATTTATCGAAAATGGATATGAACGAACTACAATGAAGCATGTCATGGATGCATCAAAAGTAAGTAGAGGTGGATTATATCAGTATTTCGCAAATAAAGAGGAATTATTTGAAGCGATTTTATCTGAATCTTTATCTAAAACAGTAGAAGAAACACGAGGGTTACTAAATGAAAAAGTAGATTCTTATTGGGATTTAATTTTACTAAGATTGTTTGGGAAAAGTAAACAACCAAATGATTTTATGGACCCTTTAGCACCAAGCATTTTAGAGTTTTTTATTACGAGTAGAAATGATATTCGTAGAAGAAGTTATGGTAAGGAACGTTATGAATTAGGAATTAAAATTTTCTCAGAAATAATTGAAGCAGGGCAAAAAAACAAAGAATTTGGAAGTAAATATGAGAGTGAAATTCTAGCCCGCATGATTGTTGCATTTGCTGATGGTCTTGCACTAGACAGTGCGATCCTTCCGATAGAAGAGTTAAAAATGAAAGAGCAATCCATTATTTTTATTAATTTATTAAAAACGGCACTTGAACTAAAAAAATAGAAATAAAATGTCTTGTCGAACTTTTTAAGATGTAGCCGCTTTAAGCGTAAAATCCATATTATATTTTCGGTAAGTAGAGGTGAAACGAATAATAAGTGGTATGAATAGATAAAACATTTATAAGTGAAGGGTTGCTGATCTAATGTCTGAGAAAATTAAAGCCAAAATTGAAAGTTCCTTAACTGTATTACTAGTTTCTGATTTTGAAAGTTCAAAAAAGTATTATGAAGAATGTTTAGGGTGTGAGGTAAACGAATACTGGGCAATTAGAGATGATTTTCGATTAGGATTTAAGTTAATTCAAGCTAATAATAAAGAAGATGTACGACCAAATAATGGGACTTGGAATACTTATGCTTATGTAAATAATAATGAAGAACTTGATCTATTATACAAAGAATTAAAAACAAATGGTGCGATTATCGTTTCAGAGCCTAAATTATCTGAATTTGATTGGGGCGTTTGGAAGGAATTTTCTGTTCGAGATTTAGATGGATATGTGATTGGTTTCGGTTCAGGACATAAATTCGATCAGTAAATACAAAGTAGTAATATATTGATACAAATTGAATATAGCGTCTAAATTCATTAAACACGGCTATACTAGTCTTGAGACGAATAGGAGTGAATTGGATGAATTTTCGAACAAAAGAACAAATCTTGATGGAGCAACCATCAATCGAACGAAAAATCGAGTACAGAGGGAATAAATTTAAGCTAGTTAATACTGTTCATGATCTTTCGAAAGGTGGATTTGAAGACCTCACTTGTTACACCTATCGAAATGAATCAGAAGAAGAGCTCTTACTTTATGTTAGTAAAGGTAAAATTGTACTTGTTGAATAGGTATTTTTTAAACTGTCTGATATACAGACAGTTTTTGTTTGCGATTAAAGCTTTCAATAGTTGAAAAAGAAAAAAGGAGGATTATTTTACGTGAAAAAAATCAGTGCTTTCAGCTTAGTTTTATTCATACTATTTGTATCTGCATGTTCCAATCGCAATAATGCGGTGGATACATTAAAAAAAGAATATCCTAAATCAGTAAAAGTGGTAGCAGATCAACTTCCCAAAAATGTGCAAAAAGAGTTAATAGTTCCTGAAAAATTACCTTTTAAAGAAAAGAATGTTTCGTTGGATGTACAAAAAAATAAAAATGGAGAAGTTGATCAAACTGTGTTTATTTACGAAAATGAAGTAGGGGTAATTATGTATGTGGAGACTGCTTACAATAAGAAAACAACTTTTTCAAGAGAAATTCAAAAATTAAAAACGACAAAATTAGACGACGGAACAAAAGTTATAATTGAAGCTGATACGGATGATACAAAAATAATTCGCTGGAAGAAAGATGAGCTTAATCATTCAATTTCTTTACTTGATTCATCTGAAACCGGAAATTATTCGATTAAAGATTTAGTTAGAAGTGCAAATTCTATGAGCAAATAAAGCTTTTGTTTTTCGCCGACTTTTAAACGAATTAAAAGGCATGATTCGAAGCAATTTCAAATCATGCCCGGTAAGTATATCTAGATTCTATTCTTTTATTGATTTTTAACTTCATTAAGAGCTTCAGTATTTGATTTACTAGGAGCAAAATACCCTTCTGAATTTACGGCAACTGGTATTGGTTGCCCTTTATTTTTGTTTTTCTTTTTTACATGTGGATTTTGATTGTGACCCATTTTTATCACCTCCACAAATAGTATGTGCTATCGAATAAGCTTACTTTCATATTAAAAATTGGTAATGATTTTCGATATCCTTAAGCGGATTTTTTATCTGCTTGACTATTTTTTCTAGAACGACTAAGTATTAATAAGGCTAACAATGAGAAGAAAATTGGACCTGCGATCATCCAAATCGTAGAGCTATAATCACCCTCGATAGCAGGTTGGATAATAGTGAAAAAGTTCGCAAAACCGACAACTAAAATTACGAGGATACTCGCGAAAAAAGCAGACGTTTTTGATTTGAAAATTTGAAAAGGTTTATCAATCGTGTCATTCCTTTTGAACATCGGATAAGCGATACCTAAGAAAATATATGGTAGTGTCATTGAAACGTTTGTCATTAAAGTTAATTTGTTAAAAAATGATGATGCACCTTGACCACCAAATGAAACGAGAATAATAATAAATGCTACGATTGAAAATTGAACCCACATTGCATTGACTGGAATTCCTTTTTCATTCGTTTCAGAAAATTTAGTTGGCCATAAGTATTTTGGTGTACCTTTGATGATTGTTTTTAATGGTGCATAAATAAGTGTAAAGAATGCTCCGGTATATGCAAGGAACATTGATAAACCAGTTATTCTTGCAAACCAAATTCCGATATTATTTGAAGTTGAAACTGTAAAATTAAGTGCTCTGCCAAATTCTAAACCTAAGTTATACATTAAAACATAAGTTATGTTACCTAAATTTGTTGTATTTGCGCTTAAATCAGTTGACCAGTTAATAAAAATCCCAACCAGAAATATTCCAAGTGAATATCCCACCGAGATAATAATTGCCGAAATGGTTATTCCTTTTGGAAAGTTTTTCTCCGCGTTTTCCGTTTGATCAACTAAACTGCTAACTGCTTCCAATCCTCCATATGCAAAAATTGCAAATACAACAAATGACAGAATCGCAAGTGTAGAAACGTAATTAGGATTAGGTGATTGAGTAATAGCAGAGGATATGCTTTTAACTGGTTGAGCAAATTTTCCTCCATTAAAAAGGAGAATAATGATACTAGTGATTAATAAAACTAAATTTAATGACGAAACTGCAACTCCACCGATCGTTGTAACTTTACTGATGCTTTCAATTCCTTTTGAAGCGAAATAAGTAACAATGATCATCCATAATAATGCTAATATTCCAATCGATTGAGTGGACGTAAGACTAAATAATGAAAGCATTCCCGTCCTGTCTTCACCGAAAATGAATGTAGAAAGAGGGATCCAAACTTTTGATGAGACACTAACCATATAGATTACATAGGAAGAAAACCACATAAAAGTGCCGATAAAAGCAAATCTAGGACCAACTGAGTCAGACATCCAAGTATAAATGCCTCCTTCTGAATGCTTATAAGCAGCACCAAACTCTGCCATCATAAATGCAAATGGAATAAAAAATGTTAACGCCGAAATTAAGTACCAGGGGATTGCACTATAACCCATTAAATAAAACGCGGTAGGGATATTACCAAATCCATATACCGATGTAAAGACCATTAAAATTAAGCCGATTAGCGTAAGTTTTTTATTCAAAATCTCACCTCAAATAAGATATTCATTTATCAAAGAATATAAATATTTTCTTCAATAATCGATAAATTATGAGGACTGATTATACTAATGTAATTTAAGCTTTTAGTCATTAAGAGGAATAGATTACACCTCTTTTTCAAAAAATAAGTTGATTAGGTATTACGGGAAATTTAGTTGTTTGAAGGAGAAAGGATGAAATAAATGAGCTTTAATGAGGTTTTTTTTAGAGTTACATGCTCATTTTTTGTATTATTTTTATCAACGAGATTAATGGGGAAGAAGGAAATCAGTCAATTAGATGTTTTTACATTTATTACAGCTATAACAATTGGAAATATTGCTGCATCTGTTTCTACAGAAAAGACTTTAAGTATTAAAGATGGGATACTGGGTATAATTGGATGGACGGTTTATACGATTTTAATGGGTTACATAAGCTTAAAATCTAAGACCGCTCGACGTTTTATTCTTGGAGAGCCAATTATTCTAGTAAGGCAAGGAAAGATAATGGAAGAGGCATTAAAGAAAGCTAGACTTGATACTGATCAATTTCAAGGAATGCTACGAAATGAAAATATCTATTCACTGAATGATGTAGAATACGCTATCTTTGAAATTGATGGAAGTCTTTCTGTTATGAAAACAAAGGATATTAAAACGAAAAAAAATAAAATATGGAAAAAGACACTGTTATTTCCAACATCAACAGTAGTCGTATCAGATGGGAAAGTAAATGAAGATGCATTGACTGAATTAAACTTGGATAAAAAATGGTTATATGCACAGTTAGAAAGGGCAGGAATCCAATCGATTTCAGATGTGTTTTTTGTCGAAGTACAAACTGATGGGTCATTATATATCGACTATCGAGATGACCATTTAAAAGAAAATTAATTGACTCACATCCAAAAAAGGATATGAGTCAATTTGTTTTCTTTCATGCGATTATTCGTAAATAGGCACCCAACCTTCAGTTGTTACAAATAATCGAATGGCTACAACTTTACGATCTTCAGCTAACGTAAAATAATGACGCACATTTGGTGGAACAGAAATGAGGTCTCCAGGATTTAAGTTAACATGAAAGAAGCCTTCATTTCCTTCAATTATAAAAGTACCGTGACCACTTACTATAAAGCGAACTTCGTCATCTGTATGGTGGTGCTCACGATTAAAGTTTTTAAGTAATTCATCTAAATTCGGTGTTGCTTCGGAAAGGGTAATAATATCACTTGCTAAATAGCCACGTCTTGTTGAAATCGTATCAATTTCAGTTTTAAATGTCTCAAGAATAGTCGCTTTTTCTTCATCAGATAAAGTAAACTTTTCTTTTAAAGAGCTATGTAATTGTTCGATATTCCAGTTTTCGTAAATTACACCTTGTTCTTCTAAATATGCTTTTACTTCAACATCACTTGTAATATGATAATCCTTTTTTTCTACCCAAATTGTTGCCATTCTCCGTTCCTCCAACTCATTAATTTTTTATAAATGTGTTTTTTTGTATTCCTTGTAAAGCATATTGGAATAGAAACTCATAAGCTTCTAACTGTTTTTTAGCTTCAAATGCTGACTCAGCCCATACTGTTATTCCATGATTATGAATCAAAACTGCTCCAGAATCATTTTTAATATGTGGAAGAAATTCATTTGCTAAAGTAGGGATATGTGCATGGTTTTTAATAATTGGTATTGTAATTTCTGCATCCTCTTCCCATAAACCAAGTGCTTTGATGATTTCAATACCGGAAAATGATAACTCATCCTGATATGGGAAATCCTTTGTAATGAAATTATTTGCTAATGTGTGTACGTGCATGACACATTTGGCATTTGTGTTTTGGTATATTAGTCGGTGTAATATGGCTTCAGCGGATGGTTTTTTCGCGTTATCCCAAACTGATTTGTCATGTTCATCAACAAGTAAAAAATCATCATAAGTATGTTTGGTCTTATCCTTGCCACTTGTCGTAACTAAAAAATGTAGTGGCTCATCATTCACTTTAATTGATAAATTTCCACTTGTTCCAAGAAACCAATCACGATCGGCAAGTACTTTTTTTACTTCTCGTATTTCGTCGTAATGTTTAAAGAAATCCTTCATACAAGCACCTCCTTTTCTAATGAAGATCGAATATCATTAAAGTTTTGAAATGGAATGTATGGAAGGGAAAGCTCTTCGCACTTATCCTTTAAAAAGTCTCTTGCAAAAATTAAATCAGCTTCTTTTGCAATTTGTAAGTCAGTTATTGAATCTCCAATAACAATAATAAAATCATCTGAGTTGCTAAACTTTCTCATCACAGTTGGTTTACACATCCCACAGTCGTTCTGACAATTTTCATCGCATGAATAATCCCAATGTATTTTTACGTTTTGGTTTGTAAAGTCTGTTCGATTACATAGGATCGCTGATGTGGGAAGATAATCTTTTAAAATTGGATGAACGAAAAAGTCTAATCCGCCACTAACAACTTTCAATTCAACTTGTTGGTTGTTTACAAATTGTATAAAATCGTTGAAACCGTCACGTATCAATGTACGACTAATAACATAATCAGTCATTTCCTGTTTTTTTGTAGACGGGATCGTTGAAAACATTTTTTCTACACCTTCACGGATCGAAATATTGCCATTTAATACTTCAGAAGTTAGCTCTCTTGCAGAAGGGGGAGCAAATTCTTTAATTAAATTGACGATATTATCTCCTTCAGTAATTGTTCCATCAAAATCACAAAAAATCTTTATTGCCATTATTGTTTACCCCCAAAGTTGTAATGCTTTTTGAAGTGAAGTGTTTGGAAGGGCATATTCATTCAGGTCAACACCTGATAAAGTAGCTGAAATTGCCTCCCTAAATGCATTTCCTCCTCCAATTGGACCATCTGGGTGACCATGAATGCCACCGCCAGCATTAATAACCTGATCAATCCCAAAATCACGAATTAATTGTGGCACTAAACCAGGATGAATTCCTGCAGATGGTACCGGGAATGTTTCTTTTAAACCATTTGATTCTGTTAGATTTTCTGCAATTTTTAATGCGGAATCTTTCGGTAAAGCAACAGAACCATACGGTGAAGGAAATAAGCTAAAGTCTGCTCCAGCAATACGTAAAAGTTTTCCAAGTAATAAACCGGTATCAATTCCGTAGATAGGGGAGGCAGTAAGTGCACCAGATACAGCCGGATGGGCCATGATTGGAACATTAATTGATGGATCCTCGACTAAACTTTGAAGAACATCGATACCGTATGAAAATACGTTCAATAAAAATACATCAGCACCAGCCTCGGCAGCACGGTAAGCTTTTTCTTTTAAGTCATATGTACGACCCGTTAAATTTACAGCGTATAAAGTTTTATGACCTGTTTTTTCATAAACTTGATTTAGAATTTTTTTTCCATGAATGACACGTTCTGTGATAGAAGTGATTGTGTCAAAAAGAATCTCGTCATCTTTAATTAAATCAACGCCACCTAAAGCTTGTTTTTTTAATTCTTCCGTAATGAAATGTATATCTCTGCCGATGATTGATTTAAAAATGCTCATCAATAAAGGGCGGTCATATACATTTAATTTTTCACGAATTCCTTTAATACCAAATTTGGGGCCAGGGAAAAGACTTAAAATATCTTCAGTAAAATTTAGATCGATTAGTTTGATTTCCCCATCAAGTGATAATTTTCCAAAAACCGTTGTTAAAATAGCTGGAATGTCAGCTGAAAAATTCAAGCTAGGATAGTAGATTTCAATAATACCTTTAGTTGGTTTAGTACCTAGAAAACTAGCGATATGATCTTCACATTCTATTTCACGAACTGAAAGTACCTTACCTTTATGTTTTTGTAATTGTATTTGATCATTTTGAGGTAAAGACGTCCATGAACCAACAGTTAATCCAAGGGCAATTGATTCTGCTTTTTTCTCTAAATGATGTTTTTTATCGTAAACCTGGTAAGTTGCGATTACTCCGCTCAATGTATAACCTCCTAAAATTTTATTTAGTAAAAACAAAAAACCTCTCACTAAGGAGAGGTTTACCTACACCTTATCTGTCAGCAAATTGCTGCGAGAATTAGCACCGTGCTATTAACTAGCCGGTTGCCGGGTTTCATCGGGCTCGGTCCCTCCACCTACTCTGAATAAAGTTTATATTTAATTTTGAATTTTTAACTTAATCGCATTATTTCATGAACAATTCAAATTGTCAAACATTAAATTTTGAAAATATTTCGAGTTCTTTTAATCTAGTAACTGCTTCTTTCAATCGATCGATGTCAGATAATAAACCGACTCTAACATAACCTTCACCATATTTTCCAAATCCGTTTCCTGGTGCAACGGCGATATGTGCTTTATCTAACAATAAATCAGCAAATTCTTGTGAAGTAAAACCAGTTGGAACTTTTAACCACGCGAAGAAAGAACCTGCTGGAGCAGTAACTTCCCAACCAATATCGTGACAACCGGTAATGAACACATTTCTACGTTCTTCATAAAGTGCTAATAATTTTTTAACACTTTCTTGTGATTCGGTTAAAGCAACGGCCGCGGCTTCTTGAATGGCAGGGAATATACTTACATACAAATGATCTTGCAATAGATTGATAGCTGAGATGACTTCTTTATTTCCGACAGCAAATCCAATTCTCCATCCAGCCATATTATACGTTTTCGAAAGCGTATAAATTTCAATTCCACACTCTTTCGCACCAGGTGTTTGAAGGAAACTTAATGGTTTTTTACCGTCAAATCCAAATGCACCGTACGCGAAATCGTGACAAACAGTTAGATTATTATTTTTTGCTAGAGCGACAGTTTCTTTAAAAAATGCTTCTGTTGCTACTGCTCCGGTTGGGTTATTTGGATAATTTATAAATAATATTTTACTAGCATCCAATACTTCTTGAGGAATTAATTGATAATCTGGTAAAAATTGATTTTCCTCAATGAGTGGAAGCATATATGGAATTGTTTTTGAAAGTGATATGCCTGATAAATAGTCAGGATAACCAGGATCTGGAACTAAAACAGTATCACCTTCATCACATAAACAAAGTGGTAGCTCAACTAATCCAGCCTTACCCCCAAACAATACTGCAACTTCTTCCTCAGGGTGTAAATCTACATCATACTCTCTTTTATAAAACTCAACAACAGCATTTTTTAAAGTGCTCATCCCTCTAAACGGAGAATATCGGTGCGTTATAGGATTTTCAACCGATTGTTGTAATGCCTTTATAATATGACCTGGCGTAGGTTGATCAGGATTTCCTTGTCCAAGATTAATGACGTCATGACCATTTTTAATTGACTCATTTACTTTTTGCACAAGCGATGCAAAAAATTGTTTTGGTAGATTGTTTAATAATTTACTATGATTCAAGTTAATCACTCCAAATATAGAATATATTTAAGTTAAATAGATCATTGTTTAATCGAATGATTTTCATGAACGATTGTTGCAATAACTTTCACCATCATATATGCTCGATTTAAAAATGTCTATAAAATTTAGAATAGGGTGAAAAATTGTGATTAAAATTGCATGTATCCAATCAGACGTTATTTTAGGAGAATCAATTTCTAATTTTAGCAATATGAAATCAAAAATAAGTGAAGCAGTAAAAGAAAATGTAAGTATAATCGTATTACCAGAATTATGGACGACAGGCTATTGTTTGGAAGAAATAAATAATCATACCGGTGAACAGGAAACGATTATTTCCGAATTACGCTCCATCGCAAAATTGAATAATGTAACATTGATTGCAGGATCATTTCCAATTGCTAGAGAAAATGGTGTGACCAATACTTTAATTGTCATAAGTAATACAGGAGAATTAATAAAAACGTATGATAAAGTTCATTTGTTCCAGCTTATGAATGAGCATCATTATCTTCAATCAGGTAATATGGATGGACTGTTTGATTTGAATGGATTACCTGCTGCAGGATTTGTTTGCTATGATTTACGCTTTCCGGAATGGATTGGGGCTCATTCTCAAAAAGGAGCAAAAGTTTTATTTTTTGTAGCTGAATGGCCAATTCAAAGAATGAATCATTGGGAGACTTTATTAAAAGCAAGGGCCATTGAAAATCAATGCTATGTTGTTGCTTGCAACCGTGTAGGAAAAGATTTAGCCAACACTTTTGGTGGGGGTTCAACTGTTATTGATCCTTGGGGAGAAGTACTGACAAAAGGGGGAACAAACGAAGAAATAGTAATCGGCGAAATCGATCCGAATAAAGTTGATGAAATCCGCGGTACAATTCCTATTTTTGAAGACAGAAAAGAAGAAATTTATAAAAAAGTCAAAAAAAACATTTGACAAATAGAAAATATGTAAACTAAAATACGATTATAAAATTTAATATGCGAACTCTTATTTCGAGTAGGCGGAGGGATTTGGCCCGATGATGCCCAGCAACCGACCATAATACCATTGTGAAATGGGGCGTATGATTACGCCTGAGCTTTATTGCTCAGTAAGGCACGGTGCTAATTCCAACAGAAAAGATATTTTTCTGGCAGATAAGAGACGAAAGCCAATTAAGATTGCCTCTTTTCGTCTCAGAAAAGAGGCTTTTTATTTTGTGAAAATTAGGGGGATGAAAAAAATGACGGTTATTCAAAGAAAAGAATATAGACCTTTAACTGAAGCAACTGCAGTCACATATCTACAAAAATTAGGCTACTTTACAAATGAACTATGTGAAAGTATTGAAATTGGAGACGGAAATTTAAATTTAGTTTTCAAAGTTACACCTGTAGGTAGTGAAAAAGGATTAATTATTAAACAGGCATTACCATATGCAAAAGTTGTTGGAGAAAGCTGGCCGTTAACATTAAACCGCGCAACGATTGAGAGTAATGCTACTAAAATATACAATGAATTAACACCAAATTATTCTCCGAAACTATACGAACACGATGAAGATCAAGCTGTTACTGTTATGGAGGATCTATCTCATTTACAAATTTTAAGAAAAGGATTAATTGAGAAAAAAAGCTATCCGTTTTTAGCAGAGCATATTGGAGAATTTTTAGCAAAATCATTATTTTTCACTTCTGATTTTGGAACAACGCCTGCAAAGAAGAAAGAGTTGGAGTCTCTTTTTAATAACCCTGAGTTATGTGATATAACAGAAAATCTTGTTTTTACTGATCCATTTTTTGACAGTGAAACAAATAATTATGAAGAGGAATTGAACGAAGTGATTCATGAACTATGGAGTGATGAAGTCCTTCAAATTGAAGTAGCTAAACTTAAATTAGATTTTTTATCTAAAAAAGAAGCGCTATTACACGGCGATTTACATACAGGTAGTATTTTTGTATCTGCAGATGAAACGAAAATTATTGATCCAGAATTTGCGTTTGTAGGTCCAATCGGATTTGATTTAGGTCAAATACAAGCAAATTTAATTTTTCAAGTTTTCAGTCGTTCAGATCAAACAGAAGAAATAGTTGAACACATATTAGCAATTGAAAAAACGTTTAATGAAAAGTTTATCGAATTATGGGAACAGCATAGTGTTAGACCGTTTAATCATTTAGGATTAATAAAAGAAAAAATAGAAGGTTACTGGGTTGACGCAATTGGTGTATTTGGATGTGAATTAATTAGACGAAGTGTAGGTCTAGCTCATGTTGAGGATATTGATTCACTTGAACACGATCTAAAAATTCAAGTTAAGAAAAAAATCTTACATTTTGGGGCTTATTGCATCAAGAATAGATTAAAAATTAGGAATATTAAAAATTTGTTATCAGGATTGGAGATATAAAGAATGACTACATTACAGCAAATACCGGAATCTTTACAATGGAACGGTGAAAGTCTAAAAATTTTAGATCAAACAAAACTACCTACTGAAATTTATTATTTTGATGCAAATAGTTTACAGGATGTTCGAGAAGCAATTGTGAAGCTACAAGTAAGAGGTGCACCGGCAATCGGATTAGCCGCAGCCTATGGATTATATTTAGGAGTGCGTGAGATCGAAACAGAATCTCTTGAAGAATTTCATCGTCAAGTCAGACAACTTGCAAATGAATTAATCAGTGCAAGACCGACAGCGGTCAACTTAGCTTGGGCAGTTGAAAAATTAGTTCAACTTAGTAATGAAGCTACGACTGTATCAGAAGCTAAGTTAATCATCATGGAAGAAGCGATTAAATTACATTTAGCAGACGAAGCAACATGCAAAGAAATTGGAGAAAATGCTCTAACATTATTACATGATGGCGCTGCAGTTTTGACTCACTGTAATGCAGGTAGTATTGCTACAAGTCGATACGGTACAGCGTTAGCTCCATTACATTTGGCGAAAGAAAAAGGATGGGAAATTTCTGCGTATGCAACAGAAACAAGACCAGTATTTCAAGGTGCAAGACTGACTGCTTGGGAATTAAGTCAAAACGGCATCCCAGTTACATTATTAACAGATAACATGGTCGGCTATTTATTACAGAATAAGAAAATTGATGCAGTTATTGTAGGGGCAGATCGAATTACTGCAAACGGTGATACTGCCAATAAAATTGGAACATTACAATTAGCAATTTTAGCAAACTTTTACCAAGTACCATTTTATGTTGCTGCACCTTTATCAACAATCGATTTATCAATCGAGACTGGTATTGAAATTATAATTGAACAACGTGATCGTACGGAAGTTACCCATATTGGAAATGTACAAATTGCACCTGATGGGATCGATGTACTAAATCCTGCTTTTGATGTGACTCCAAATAGTTTAATTACGGCGATTATTACAGAAAAAGGAATTGTTTCAAGTGATTTTAAAGAAACATTCAAAAGATGGGAGCATGGAGAATGAAAAAACTTATCGCAACACTTTCAATTGCATCGGTGCTATTAACAGCTTGTACAAATGAACAAAATGCAGTTACAAATACGAAATCACAAAGCGCAAGTTCTGAAGTGAAAAAAGTTTCAACAAGTAGTAATTCTGAAATACCTGAAGCAGTAAAAAAGAAAACGAAAATTGCTCTCATTATGGAATTTTCAATTGGAACATTTTCATCACAGTATATAGATGGTGTGAAAAAGCAAGTTAGTAAATTTGGTGGAGAAGTTCAAGTGTATAATGCCGACAATGATTTATCAAAAATGGCTGCCAATTTAGATACAGCTGTAAACTCAAAAGTTGATGGGATTCTAATCGATCATGGTCGAAAAGAAACATTAGAAAAGGGTGTAAAAAATGCTTTAGCTGCTGGTATTCCAGTCGTATCGTTTGATAGTGATTTAAATATTCCAGGTGTTACTGTAATTGACCAAGATGACTATAGTTTAGCTTGGAAAAGTTTAAAAAAATTAGCTGAAGGATTAAATGGAAAAGGTAATATTGCTACGATTTGGGTAGGTGGATTCACACCAATGGAACGACGAAAAGTGATTCTTGATGCATTTTATAAACGTTATCCAAATATTAAAGAGGTTGCTAGATTCGGAAAAGCTAGTAGTAATACAATGCTTGATACACAAGCTCAAGTAGAAGCATTATTAAAAAAGTATCCTAAAGGGAAACTTGATGCAATTTTTGCAACATGGGATGAATTTGCAAAAGGGGCAACAAAAGCAATTGAGCAAGCAGGTCGTACAGATGTTAAAGTTTACGGTATTGATTTAAGTGATGAGGATCTTCAATTAATTCAAGCTACTAATTCTCCTTGGGTAGCGACAGCAGCGAGTGATCCAGGTGAAATTGGTGAAGTGCAATCTAGATTTCTATATCAAAAAATAGCTGGAGAAGAAACACCAGATATTTATTCGTTAGAGCCTAAATTAGTAGAAAAAAATGATTTACCTACTAAGCCAATTAAAGTTAGTGATTTAAATAAATATAGTAAAAATTGGATACCTTCACAAGCAGCTACATCACCATGGATGGAGCAATTAGATAAGGGGAAATAAAGATGACTATTCAACTAGAAAATGTATTTTTTAGTTATGGAGAATCAGAGGTACTAAAAGATATTAACTTTACGATAAAACCTGGCAATGTGTATGGGTTAGCAGGTTTAAATGGCGCTGGTAAAAGTACATTAATGAAGATTTTAGCTAAAAGAATCCATCCCACTACTGGAAAATTGACAGAAAGTGATTCTTCTTCAATTGCCTATGTCCCTCAAGAAGTCGATGAGGGACTAGTGCAAGGTCTTTCTGTTATTGAAAACTTAATGATTGCAATAAATAGAGAAAAGAAGAAGTTTCTATTTTCAAAGAAAAAGAGTGTTGAATCTGTTCAAAATAAATTAGCTAAGTGGAATTTGAATTTACCATATTTTAAGCAAGTAAGTGACTGTTCAATTTATGAAAAGCAATTCATTTTAATCGCTAAAGCCTTATTAAATGATGCAACGTATATTCTATTTGATGAACCAACTTCTTCACTTGGCCATGCTGAAAAGCAACAGTTTTTTGCCTTTCTTAATGATTTGAAAAAAAAGGGCAAAGGGATCGTTGTCATTTTACACTCGATTGATGAACTCATTAAAAATACAGATGAGATCATTATTTTAAGAAGTGGAGAAGTTGTTTACCATGCGCAATCATTCAATTTATCGACAGAAGTAATCATTGAAAAGATGTCATCTGTAAAGTTCTCTTTTGAAAAAAGTGTAAAAGAGAGCAATGAACTAGCTTTTGAGTTTCGTAATATTCATCTTAGCGATTCAAAACCTTCTATTAATATAAAAATAAATAAAAATCAGATCATCGTGATCTATGGTGCAAATGGAAATAAGAAAACAAGTTTAGCGAAAACATTGTGGGGAGACCGAAAACAATATGAATTACGAATAGGAAATAATTCATATAACATAAAATCTCCTATTCAAGCAAATAAACTGGGGATTGCTTTTGTACCAGAAGATCGAAGGAAAGAAGGATTGTTTTTAAATCATACAATTCGTGAGAATATATCGTTCAATGAAAGGGGATGGATCAATAAAAAACTTGAAATTGAGAAATCCCAATCATTAATTCATACACTTAGCATTTATCCAAAGGATACTGAAAAAGAAATAGTACATCTTAGTGGAGGGAATCAACAAAAAGTAAGTTTAGCAAAATGGATATCACCAAACTTAAGATGCTTGATTTTAGATGAACCACTTAAAGGTGTTGATATTTATGCTAAACAACATATATTCCAATACATTGATGAGTTTTGTTCAAATGGCGGTAGTGTAATCTATTTCACGAATGATATTGAAGAAGCAAAAATCATTGGTGACAAAATTTATACAATCGTACATGGAGAGTTATTGGAGGGGATACAGTGACACAATGGGTACAGACACAAGGAAAAAGAATGGTTTTGGACTATGGAGCGGTTTTGCTTCTTTTAGTTGTCATTTTATTTTTTTCAATGACGTCAAATGCTTTCTTATCCTATAGTAATATATCAGATATTTTGCGGTCGATTTCAATCGTTATGTTATTAGCGATTGGTGTTACTTTCAGTTTAATCATAGACGGTTTAGATTTATCCGTCGGTTCTACAGCAAGCTTGAGCACTGTCACAGCAGCGTATAGCTTAATCGTTTTTAGACAAGAATTATGGATCACTTTATTAATCCCAATTGTTTTTGGAATCATTATCGGTTTAGTTAATGGCCTATTCATTACAAAAGGAAAATTACCAGACTTATTAGTTACACTAGCAATGATGTTTGTAGTAAATGGATTACACTTAACTTTAACAAAAGGATCTTCTATTTACGAAGGAATGACAATTAATAATAAAGTGACGACGGGACATTTTATTCCTTCGTTTTTATACCTTGGTCAAGGTTCGTTTTTTAATATTCCTGTTGCGGTAATCATAATGGTAATTTGTATCATTGTGACACATTTCTTTTTAGAGAAGACAACATGGGGACGCGTATTATTCTTTGTTGGAGGAAATAAAACGGCGGCACATTTATCAGCGATACCAGTCAATAAGTATCGAATCTATGCTTATATTATTAGTGGTCTTTTTGCATCGCTAGGTGGTATTTTACTTGCAAGTCGAGTTGGTACTGGTCAAGTTTCAGCTGGTACACCATTATTAATGGATAGTATTACCGCAGCTTATATTGGTATTGCGATGTTTGGGAAAGGGAAACCGAATATAATTGGAACTTTTTTAGGTGCATGTTTAATGGGAATACTTTTAAATGGATTCACTATGCTAAATGTACCTTACTATTCACAAGATATTATAAAAGGAGCGCTGTTAATAGGCGCAATATTATTAGCGAAAAAAAGTAACAAATAAGAAAATAATCTTGTCAATTAACTACCCAATTTTCGTAAAGGAAGTTAATTGATGTTCATTTCCACTACAGGATGCTCGCTTTCCATGGGGCGAAACCTGAGCCTCCTCGGCAAGCCTGCGGGGTCTCAGCCTTTCCGCATTTCCCATAGGAGTCGAGCATCCTTTCGTTCCAATCAACTCATTCATTAATATAAGTATTCATTAAGTAACTATTTAAATATCCTTTATAACAAATTACTAATCAGTTTAAATTAATTTTTCTAAGAATTTAGTATTTAATATTTTAAACTAATGAAAAAGAAATAAATAATGATTTGAGTTTGATGGTGTTATAAATATTGCTCATAACAGATTAACATTTCTATTCATTAATCGATTATCAAAAATCCTAATTTTATTTCCAAAATTGTTCACTACTGATCTTTTTTCATATTGACCGATATATTTAATAATCTAAAATAATCTCGAAACTAATGGAGATTATTTTTTTTGTTGAATTAGTAGAATTTTTTATAAATACTGCATAGAATAAAAAATCAAAAAAAGTCATGTTAGATTTTCTAACATCGTGTTGACAGTTTTTCTAACATGAAATAAAATACAAATAGAGGAACGAAAGGAGCATTGCTATGAATGATCAAGTAAGACGCTCAACACCACTTTTCCCAATCGGAATCGTCATTTCGTTAACTGAATTATCAGCAAGACAAATTCGATATTATGAAGAGCATGATTTAATTCAACCAGCTCGAACTGAAAGTAATCGTAGATTATTTTCTTTCAATGATGTCGATCGATTATTAG
>NZ_NCTA01000025.1 GCF_002156865.1 Gottfriedia luciferensis
CGATGAGTCTTTAGATAGTTGCACTTATAATTAATCCCTAAAGTTGTCGTTTTCAAATTTGTTCTAAGTAAAGGATATTTAAATCGTTTTTTAATGAATACTTTTTTTAATGAATAAGTTTATTGGAACGAAAGGATGCTCGACTCCTATGGGAAATGCGGAATGGCTAAAGACCCCGCAGGCTTGCCGAGGAGGCTCAGGTTTCGCCCCATGGAAAGCGAGCATACTGTAGTGGAAATGAACATCAATTAACTTCCCTTAGGAAAAATTATTTTTCAGAACTTGAAAAGACATTAATGTTCACTTTAGTTCATCATTTGTTAAATAATTAGCAATGTTAATGGTATAAGAATATCATGTTCTAATGGCAGAAACAGAAAGGATTTGAAAAACAATGAAGGATCGAATTCTGAAAGAACTAAATGAAAAGGTAGCAGAGATCATTATAAGAATTGAAGATTTAAAGGATCAATATGAACAATTAGGAATGCTAGAAGAGTATAATGTTAGAAAAGAAGAATTAATAAAAGGGATTAATGCAATGTTTGGTGTAGTTGCTAAAAGAAATGCAGTTGTAAATGGAAATTTAATAGTAGGGATTAGTGGACCTGCTTACATTGAAGATCAAACTGGAAGAAGACATGAAGTAACGAAAAAATTTGTTGAAGTGGATATTCAAGGAAACGGTCAATATTCAAAAGTGCATTTGCTTCCAACTAGTGATTCTAGTGGATTTTTAAGATGGAACACACTAGCTTATCTTAATGGTAAAATTGCTCGGTTTAAAGTATAACATGAAAATAGATACTATTTTATGAAAATGGGCATGATTTCATAGTACGTATTCAAAACGAAATTAAAAAATAAAGCTTTCTAAAAATAATATCTATTTATTGGTTATTTGGAAGTTTTTTACAGTATGAACAAAAGAATATTTTTTAAAAATAATAATCAGAAAATATTGAAGTTTACTAATTGTTGGCATATAATGAAAATAGATACTAGTTCTTTAGAGATATTATTTATGAGGTATTAGCAAATGGCAGAGCAAAATCAACGAATAGGTCGAACAGCTATGATGCTTGCTTTGACTGATCATGAAGAAGAATTAATGAAAAATGAAAACGCTGTTTGGTGTGTTGGTAAGGTCGGTACAATGGATGCTCAAAAAGTTGTAGCTGCGATTGAAACCGCTGCCAAACAAAATGGTGTAATTAATGGAGCTTTGTATCGAGAAGTTCATTCATTATACCACGCAATTCTTGAAGCAATTCAAGGTGTAACAAGAGGTCACGTTCAATTAGGGGATGTTTTAAGAACAGTAGGTCTAAGATTTGCTGTAGTTAGAGGAAAACCTTATAAAAACGTGAATGAAGGCGACTGGATTGCAGTTGCTCTTTATGGAACAATTGGTGCTCCTATAAAAGGATCAGAGCATGAATCAGCAGGACTTGGCATTAATCACATATAATTGCCCATAGTTTATTAGATGATAGGGGGCTATGAAACGTAAGACTTGTTTTACGTCTCATAGCCTCTTTCTGTGTTTTTTTTGACAAAATTCGGAGGTGTAGGAATGGTAACTTTAACTGGAAATACTTTAACAATGGAACAAATGAAGAAGATTTTATTTGAAAACGTATATGTAAATGCAAGTGAAGATAGTTTAAAAGCTGTAAAAGCTTGTAGAGAAAAAGTAGAAGAAATCGTAAACAATGGTCAAGTTGTTTATGGAATTACAACTGGGTTCGGAAAATTTAGTGATGTATTAATTGAAAAAGAAAATGTTTCAACTCTTCAATATAACTTAATTGCATCACATGCATGTGGAGTTGGTGAACCATTCCCAGAGCTAGTTTCAAGAGCGATGTTAGTTCTTCGTGCAAATACGATGTTAAAAGGTCACTCTGGTGTTCGTTTAGTTGTTGTTGAGAAATTACTTTCTTTAATCAACGCTCAAATTCATCCGGTCATCCCATCTCAAGGGTCATTAGGTGCAAGTGGAGACTTAGCTCCATTATCACATTTAGCGCTAGTTTTACTTGGTGAAGGTGAAGTTTTCTATAAAGGTAACCGTATGGAAACTGCTGAAGCTTTAGCAAAAGAAGGAATTTTACCAATTACGTTAGAAGCAAAAGAAGGTTTAGCTTTAATTAATGGTACTCAAGCAATGACTGCAATGGGTATTCTTACTTACCTTGAAGGTGAAGAGCTTGCTTATCAAAGTGAATTAATTTCTTCAATTACATTTGAAGCATTAAATGGTATTACAGATGTTTTTGATGAAAGAATTCATATCGCACGTGGATATAAAGAACAAATCGAAGTAGCAGAGCGTTACCGAAATATTTTATCATCAAGTAAATTAACAACTAGACAAGGTGAAATCAGAGTACAAGATGCTTATACATTAAGATGTATTCCTCAAGTACACGGTGCGAGCTGGCAAGTACTGAACTATGCAAAAGAAAAATTAGAAATCGAAATGAATGCTGCAACAGATAATCCATTATTATTTGGTGATGATGTATTCTCTGGTGGTAACTTCCATGGTCAACCAATCGCTTTCGCAATGGATTTCTTTAAATTAGGAATTGCTGAATTAGCAAACATTTCAGAAAGACGTATTGAGCGTTTAGTTAATCCACAACTAAATGATCTACCTCCATTCTTAAGTCCAGAACCAGGATTACAATCAGGAGCAATGATCATGCAATATGTGGCAGCAGCATTAGTTTCTGAAAATAAAACATTAGCACATCCTGCAAGTGTTGATTCAATTCCTTCTTCTGCAAACCAAGAAGATCATGTAAGTATGGGTACAATCGGTGCACGTCATGCATACCAAATTTTACAAAATGCTAGAAGAGTATTAGCAATTGAATGTATTTGTGCAATGCAAGGTGCTGAATATAAAGGAATTGACAAAATGTCTGATACAACTAGAAAATTTATGGAAGATGTACGCAAAACAGTACCTTCAATCACAAGAGATCGCGTGTTCTCGAAAGACATTGAAAAATTAACAACTTATTTAAAAGAAAATTTCTTAGCTGAAAACTATACAAAACAAAAACAAATCTAAGTTGAGGTGGATTGAACATGGAAATCACAAAAGGTTCTTTAAAAGCACCAACAGGTACAAAGTTAAATACTAAAGGTTGGATTCAAGAAGCCGCACTTCGTATGTTATTAAACAACTTAGATGGAGAAGTAGCAGAAAGACCAGAAGATTTAGTTGTATATGGTGGAATCGGTAAAGCAGCTCGAAACTGGGAAAGCTTCGATGCTATTATTGAATCATTAAAGAATTTAGAAAGTGATGAGACATTATTAGTTCAATCTGGTAAACCAGTGGCAATCTTTAAATCTCACGAAGATGCACCACGAGTTTTATTAGCAAACTCAAACTTAGTACCGAAATGGGCAACTTGGGAACATTTCCGAGAATTAGATGAAAAAGGTTTAATGATGTACGGTCAAATGACAGCTGGAAGCTGGATTTACATCGGTACACAGGGAATTTTACAGGGAACTTATGAAACTTTTGGCGAAGCTGCAAAGCAACATTTTGGCGGTAGCTTAAAAGGAACAATTACAATCACTGCAGGTCTTGGCGGTATGGGTGGAGCTCAACCTCTAGCTGTAACAATGAATGGTGGAGTAGTAATCGGTATTGACGTTGATGAAACTAGAATTCAACGTCGTATTGATACTAGATATTGTGACGTATTAACTCATTCTTTAGAGGAAGCTTTACAACTTGCAACAGAAGCTAAAAATGAAGGGAAAGCATTAGCAATCGGTTTAGTTGGTAATGCTGCTGAAATCCTCCCTCAATTAGTTGAACGTAATTTTGTACCAGATTTAATTACTGACCAAACATCTGCACATGATTCATTAAATGGTTATTTACCAATAGGAATGTCAATGGAAGAAGCGAAAAAACTTCGTGTTGATAATCCAGATGAAGTAATTAAACGTGCAAAACATAGTATGGCTGTGCATGTAGAAGCAATGTTAGCAATGCAACAACGTGGAGCCATAACATTCGATTATGGAAATAATATCCGACAAGTTGCACTTGATGAAGGCGTTAAAAATGCATTTGACTTCCCTGGTTTCGTACCAGCATTTATTCGTCCATTATTCTGTGAAGGGAAAGGACCTTTCCGTTGGGTAGCTCTATCTGGTGATCCAGAAGATATTTACAAAACAGATGAAGTAATTCTTCGCGAGTTTGCTGATAATGAACATTTATGTAACTGGATTCGTATGGCTCGTGAAAAGGTTGCATTCCAAGGTTTACCATCACGTATTTGCTGGTTAGGTTATGGTGAACGTGCAAAATTCGGTAAAATTATTAACGAAATGGTTAAAAATGGCGAATTAAAGGCCCCAATCGTAATTGGTCGTGACCATTTAGATTGCGGTTCAGTTGCATCTCCAAACCGCGAAACTGAAAGTATGAAAGATGGTAGTGATGCAGTAGCTGACTGGCCAATATTAAATGCACTTATTAATGGTGTAAATGGTGCAAGTTGGGTAAGTGTACACCACGGTGGTGGCGTAGGAATGGGTTATTCTTTACATGCTGGAATGGTTATCGTTGCTGATGGTACAGATGCTGCTGCAAAACGGATCGAAAGAGTATTAACTTCAGATCCAGGAATGGGTGTTGTTCGTCACGTAGATGCAGGATATGATTTAGCGATTGAAACAGCGAAGAATAAAGGCGTAAACATTCCAATGATGAAGTAATTGTTAGAATTCAAAGCACCATGGTTCACAGTGAAAGTTAGACCTATTCATGTGGTGTAAACCACTTTAAATTAGTATTTAAGAATTATAGATTAGTAGTAAGTAGAGGTGAACATGATGTCGTTATCACATCTTAAAAAAGCAGGAGATGCTATATTCATTGATTCAAACGTAACAAAGGCAAATGAAATCATCTCTCCTTGGAACGGAACAAATGCATCACAATTTTCGATAATTGGTGTTCCTTTGTCTAAAACATCAATTAGTCATTCAGGTGCTAGTTTTGCTCCTGCATCAATTCGAAAAATGTTGAGTAGCTATAGTACGTATCATATTGAAGATCATATTGATCTAAAAGATTTTCAAGTAACAGATTTCGGGGATATTACGATGCATGTGACTGATTTAGAAGAGTCTAGAAATCGTATCAAATCAACAATTTCCGAATTACTAGGTCAATATAAAGAAACAATGCCAATTATCTTAGGTGGAGATCATGGTATTAGTTTTCCGAGCATTTCAGCCTTTTCGAAAGAACGTGGAACTGTTGGCGTTATTCAATTTGACGCACATCATGATTTGCGAAATATTGAAGATGGTGGACGTTCAAATGGTACACCTTTTCGTAGTTTAATTGATGAAGGTATATTAAAAGGGGAAAACTTAGTTCAAATTGGGATTCGTAACTTCTCAAATAGTGCTCCATATACAGAATTTGGTGTTACGAACGGAGTAACAATCTATACAATGCGTAATGTACGTGAGTTAGGTATCGCGAAAATTATAAAAGACAGCATTGACCATTTAGCAGATAAAGTTGATGCAATTTATATAAGTCTTGATATGGATGTACTAGACCAAGCATTTGCACCTGGTTGTCCTGCAATTGGACCAGGAGGAATGGATAGTCAAACATTATTAGATGGAATCTGTTATCTAGCATCCCATCCTAAGGTTTTAGGAATGGATATTGTTGAGCTTGATCCAACAATGGATTTCAGGGATATGACAAGTAGAATCGCAGCTCATGTTATTTTGAACTTCTTGGTTGAGAAAGTTAAGTTATTGAATAAATAATGTGCAAACTCGTAAACTTAATTGTTTACGAGTTTTTTTTTGTTTTGGGGGTGCTTATTTTGGGATGATTTGTGAAAGGAGATTGTTAAGGTGCAAATAAATTTAGATGAGTTTGCAATTAAAAATAGGAAAACTACAAAAAAAATAGTCGAAATTGCAATAAATAGTAGCAAAGCTGCAAATAAATGACTGTAAAAGTGCAAATAAAATAGTCAAATCTGCAATAAAAGATCTTCAAATTGTAAATAAACCACCATTAGGTGGAAATCTTCAAAAAAATAAATAGATAACCCATAAAATGATGAGTTTATTATCAAAATAACCAATCAAAGTGAATGTTTCAAATTCAAATTAAAAAATTAAATGGAATAGTTTTACATATAACCAGACTGGCCAAACTAATAGAAAAGGAGGAGACAAACTTGACACTCGATCGATTTGAAGAAGCTTTTGAAATGTATAAGAACCAAAGTCACGATCAAGCTTTAGTTGAAGGTGGAGAAGTAAATCAAGATAAAGAACAGATTGTAGCAGTGCGTAAGAATGAAGATGGTGACTTAATCGGTTTCAGAACAAGCCTAAATCGGGATTTAGATTATCTCCAAGCACTTGAGGAGGCAAAGAAAGGAAATTTAGCCCACGTGGATGTTATTCATAAATATGGACGAGACATTCTACGCAGCGAACCGGATGGGATTTCTGAGAATAATTTGAGTAATTTACCTGAATTTTAATTGTTATAGTATGTTTTACAGCCCATACGTTGCTCTTTCAATTGAGTAACGTTTTTTTTTTACATTAAATTGACATCGGTGTAGAAAGTTAGGCATTTGCAACTACGCCCCTTTTTTTGACAATCGGCGATTTTCCTAAATGGTTCTCTTTTAAAAGAATTCGAATTAAATGAAACTGTCAGTACAAATAAGGAAGAAAATAGGTGATCAATAATTAACTTTTTTTAATGAAAAATTACTAATCTCATAGAATAAATCATCATTTCATATTTCAATCATAGATTAGTAATGGAGTGTGATACAGTTGAACTTTTCTTATATTTTCGTAAAATCTTTAAAATCTTTATTAGGGGTTTTTATTTTTGATCTTCTATTACTTACTTATTGCGTATTACTAGGTAGCTATTTTCATATTTTACATTCGTTTTCGTGGTTTGGATTTAAAATTATTGTATTGCCATTTAGCATATTAGCATTTATTATTTCGTTTATTTATCTAAGTAATCATACAGATCGTGAAGTAAATGATGAGCGGGCAACAATTGAATCGGAACATTCAACTAGAATGGAGAAATTTCATCAAGAAGAAAATAATTAATAAAGGTGATTGAATGGACCTCGAAAAGATTGTTACAAAAAATATTGAAGAACGAATAAATCGGTTAAGAGGGAAACAAAAAGATAATGGTTCATGGGAATATTGTTTTGAAGGTTCATTGTTAACGGATAGTTTTATGGTTTTATTGCTTAATGATTTAGAACATCAGGATAAAACTTTATCTGAAGGGATTGTTGATCGGATCATAAATCTTCAACATCCAAATGGTGCATGGAAATTATATGAGGATGAAAAAGATGGGAATTTAACTGCAACAGTACAAGCTTACATAGCACTCCTCATTTCGAAAAAATATACAAAAGAACATTCGAGTATGAAAAAGGCAGAGAAATTTATAATTGAAAATGGTGGTATTAAAAAAACTCATTTTATGTTAAAAATGATTCTTGCTATCCATGGTTTAATTAATTATCCTAAATTATTTTATTTTCCAATGAGTTATTTTTTATTGCCTAACAAAATGCCGTTAAGTTTATTTGATTTAAGTAATTACGCGAGGGTACATTTAGTACCTATGATTCTATGTATCAATAAACGGTTTAAAATAAAGTTAGATGCTGATCTAAATATTGATAATCTATTAGAAACAAAAGATGTAGAATGGTTTTACGAAGAGCGTGGTTCATTTTATCAATTTTTAATTGAGGAAGGTAAAAAGTTAGCTTCTTATCCTCTTTATTTCCATCAAAAAGGGTATGAAAAAGCTGAAAGGTTTATATTAGACCGAATTGAAACGAATGGAACTTTTTACAGCTACGCAAGCTCAACGTTTTATATGATCTATGCGTTAATGGCTTTAGGGTATGAGGCATCATCATCTGTTATTCAAAATGCATTAAATGGATTAATTTCGTATGCAACAAAAACGGAAGCAGGAATCCACATACAAAATTCTCCGTCAGCGGTTTGGGATACTGCATTATTGTCTTATGCAATCCAAGAAGCTGGCTACGCAACTAGTGATCCTGTAGTATCAAAATCTATTAATTACTTAACGTATAAACAACAAGATAAAATAGGCGATTGGGCTATCAATTCAAAAAATGTAAGCCCTGGTGGATGGGGATTTTCGGAAGTTAACTCAATTATTCCAGACAATGATGATACAGGAGCAGTTTTAAGGGCATTAACAAGATGTGCAATAGAACCAAATCGTTATGAAAGTTGGATGAAAGGTGTTCAATTTTTACTTGGGTTACAAAATAATGATGGTGGATGGGGCGCATTTGAAAAAAATGTTAATAATAAATGGTTGACGTACTTGCCAATTGAAAATGCAAAAGATGCAATCATTGATCCTTCAACAGCAGACTTAACAGGGCGAGCTTTAGAATTTATTGGTAACTATACTTCAATAACGAATGATGATCCAATTGTTAAGAAGTCAGTAGAATGGCTTTTGAAAAACCAGGAATCAAACGGTAGTTGGTACGGAAGATGGGGAATCTGTTATATCTATGGAACATGGGCAGCCATTACAGGGCTCAGATCAGTAGGAATACCTAAAAGTCATGATTCGGTTAAAAAAGCTGAAAAATGGTTAATTAGTTTGCAAAATGAGGACGGAGGCTGGGGAGAATCTGGTCTTTCCCCTGTCAAAGGTTCATATGTTAAATTAAATTTTAGTACACCTAGTCAAACTGCGTGGGCGGTCGATACATTATTGATGATTCGAAATAAACATGATGAGGTAATAAAAAAAGGAATTAACTATTTAGTATCACAAAGTCAATTGAGCAATAAGGAGTTAACATACCCAACTGGGCTAGGTCTGCCTGGTCAATTTTATATTCATTATCACAGCTATAATGAAATTTATCCTTTATTAGCATTAGCTCATTTTAAGAACAAATAATAATATTATGTAAACTAAATTAATTTATTTTTAGAAATTTTTCCATAAATGTCTTTTCTTCGTCATATAAGTATAGTAAACTGTTTTTATTAATTAAAACTAAATAATCCTTATCGAGAGTGGTGGAGGGACTGGCCCTTTGAAACCCGGCAACTTTAGCTAACGCTAAAAAGTGCTAAATCCAGCATGTTTAAAACATGAGAGATAAGGCGTAATGTGATTTATAACGTCATTCTTTCATTTTTTGAGAGAATGGCGTTTTTTATTTTATTTTAAACGGGAAGTGATGATATGGGCTTGTTAGAAAAGTTAAGTGAAGGAATCGTATTAGGTGATGGCGCAATGGGTACACTTTTGTATTCTGGCGGGTTACACAGTTGTTTTGAGGAACTCAATATTACTGAGCGAGATCGAATTATTCATATACATGAACAATATATAGAAGCTGGTGCAGAGGTCATCCAAACAAATTCCTATGGGGCTAATGCTGGTAAGCTTAGACAATATGGTTTAGAAAAACTAGTAAAGCAAATTAATCAAATGGCAGTAAGAAATGCTAGAGATGCATCAAAAGGTAAAGCTCTCGTTCTTGGCGGCATTGGAGGAATGAAATACGTAGGATCAACATCAACGACTCCATTAGAAAGAGAAATAATGTTGCTAGAGCAAGCTTCAGCCCTTCTTGAAGAAGGCGTCGATGGGATCATGCTTGAAACATTTTATGATGAAAATGAATTATATGATGCTGTAAGGCTTTTAAGAGGAAGAACAGATCTACCAATCATTGCACAAGTTACATTACAAGAAATTGGTGTAATGCAAAGTGGCCAATACATTGAAAAAATTCTTCCTAGGTTAATTGAGATAGGTGCGGATGTTGTAGGGATAAATTGTCATTTAGGTCCACTTCATATGCTTGAATCATTAAATACCGTTTCAATTCCATCTAATGGTTATTTATCAGCATTTCCTAATTCAGGTTTACCACTTTACACAGAAGGGAAATACGTATATAAATCAAATCCAGAATATTTTGAAGATATGGCAAAACCTTTTATTGAACAAGGAGTAAGATTGATTGGAGGTTGTTGTGGTACAACGCCTGCACATATTTCGGCATTACGAAGCAAACTAAAAAATTTACAGCCTGTCTCTAAAAAAGAAGTAAAAAATAGAACAATTAAAATACAAATTCCTAAACAACTAGAACCGAAAAATGAGAGTTTACCAGAAAAGGCAAAACAAAAAACAACCATTATTGCTGAATTAGATCCTCCGAAAACTTTACAAACAAGAAGATTTTTTGAAGGAGCAAAAGCATTACATACAGCAGGTGCTGATGCAATCACACTAGCAGATAATCCATTAGCTTCGCCTAGAATATCAAATGTGGCAATGGCTTCAATGCTACAAAGATTGGATGTCCCGGTTTTAACTCACTTAACTTGTAGAGATCGTAATATGATTGGACTTCAATCACATTTAATGGGTTTATCTTCATTAGGATTAAATGAAGTGTTAGCAATTACTGGAGATCCTGCACGAGTTGGAGACTTCCCGGGTGCAACTTCTGTTTATGATGTTGCATCAATCGAATTAATTCGAATGATAAAAGAGATGAATGAAGGTAGACTTTATTCGGGAAAAAGTTTAGGTAACGGGACACGTTTTTCAGTAGCAGCTGCTTTTAATCCAAATGTTCGAAAGTTGGATGCAGCAATTAAAAGACTTGAGAAAAAGGTAGAAGCTGGAGCAGATTATTTCTTAACTCAACCAATTTATAATTTTGAGACAATCGATCAAATTTATGATGCGACTCGTCATATTAAACAACCAATCTTTATTGGAATCATGCCGTTAGTTAGTAAGAGAAACGCAGATTTTATTCATTATGAAGTACCAGGTATAACACTATCAGAAGAGGTACGAAACCGAATTTCATCCGTTGAACCAGAAAAAGCAATTGAAGAAGGGAAAAAAATTGCTAAAGAGATGATTTCATATGTAAAAGGTAAATTTAATGGAATATATTTGATTACACCATTTTTAAAATACGAGATAACAGAAGACCTAATTCATTTTACTAAAAACCGCAATAAAGAGGAGATTCAACTATGAAAACTTTAGATAAAGCACTGACAGAAAAAATATTACTTCTTGATGGTGCGATGGGGACGATGATTCAGCAAAGGAATTTAACCGCTGAAGATTTTGGCGGTGAAGAATATGAAGGATGTAATGAATATTTAGTTGTTACGAGACCAGATGTTATTCAATCAATCCATGAAGAGTATATACTAGCAGGCTCTGACATAATTGAAACAAATACATTCGGAGCAACGAATATCGTATTATCAGATTATGATTTACAGCATTTAGATATTGAATTAAACGAAAGAGCAGCTAGAATTGCAAAACAAGCTGTTGAAGCATTAGGAAAAGACGTTTATGTTGCTGGTGCAATGGGGCCAACTACAAAAGCAATTAGTGTTACTGGTGGTGTCACTTTTGAAGAATTAATTATAGCGTATAATCGTCAGGCTACCGGCTTAATTAATGGTGGAGTAGACCTTTTATTAGTTGAAACTTGTCAAGATATGAGAAATGTTAAAGCAGCTTGTATTGGAATTAGCAATGCATTTAAAGAATTAAATAAATCGTTACCTGTTATGATTTCAGGAACGATCGAGCCAATGGGAACTACCTTAGCCGGCCAAACAATCGATGCCTTTTATTTAGCGATTGAGCATATTTCACCAATTTCAGTTGGCTTAAACTGTGCAACAGGGCCAGAATTTATGCGAGATCATGTCCGTTCATTATCTGAGCTTTCGGAGACATATGTTTCTTGTTATCCAAATGCTGGCCTTCCAGATGAAGATGGACATTACCATGAATCACCTGAATCATTAGCGAAAAAAGTACGTGATTTTGCTGAACAAGGTTGGGTGAATATTATAGGTGGTTGCTGTGGCACAACTCCTGCACATATTCGTGCAATGAAGGAAGCAATCACAGGAATAAGTCCTCGAGAACCTAAGAAAAGAATTGACCATGCAGTTAGTGGTTTAGAAGCTCTTCGTTATGATGATAGTATGAGACCATTATTCGTTGGTGAAAGAACGAATGTAATAGGATCACGTAAATTTAAAAACTTGATTGCCGACGGAAAGTATGAGGAAGCATCAGAAATTGCAAGAGCTCAAGTGAAAAAGGGAGCTCATGTAATTGATGTTTGTATGGCAGATCCTGATCGTGATGAAGTTGAAGATATGGAAAATTTCTTAAAGCAATTAATCAATAAAATTAAAGTTCCAATCATGATCGATTCGACTGATGAAAATGTAATTGAACTAGCTTTAACATATATTCAAGGGAAAGCGATCATTAATTCGATTAATCTAGAGGATGGTGAGGAACGTTTTGAAAAGATTTTACCATTCGTCCAAAAATATGGAGCTGCAATTGTAGTAGGTACAATTGATGAAGATGGGATGGCTGTTTCTGCTAAAAGAAAACTGGAAATTGCCAAAAGAAGCTATCAGTTACTGACTGAAAAGTACAAAATTCGTCCATCTGACATTATTTTTGATCCTCTAGTTTTTCCAGTTGGAACTGGTGATACACAATATATTGGCTCGGCAAAAGCAACAATCGATGGCATTAAATTAATTAAAGATGAATTTCCTGAATGTTTATCCATTTTAGGGTTAAGTAATATTTCATTTGGATTACCAAATGCTGGTCGAGAAGTATTAAACGCCGTATTCCTATATCATTCAACAAAAGCTGGACTTGATTATGCAATTGTAAATACCGAGAAATTAGAAAGATTTGCATCTATACCAGCAGATGAAAGAGAACTGGCTGAAAATTTATTATTTAATACGTCACAAGAAACTTTAGATAAATTTGTAGAGCATTTTAGAAACACAGTAAAAAAAGAAGAAAAACCGAAAGAACAATTGCCTATTGAAGAACGATTAGCTTATTGTATTATTGAAGGCTCTAAACAAGGGTTAATTGAAGATTTACAAGTTTGTATTGATCGCGGCGATACTCCTTTAAATATTATTAATGGCCCACTTATGACGGGAATGGATGAAGTAGGAAGACTTTTTAATAATAATGAATTAATTGTTGCCGAAGTATTACAAAGTGCAGAAGTAATGAAAGCTTCCGTTAACTTTTTGGAACAATTCATGGAAAAAACAGAAAGCTCAAGAAAAGGAAAAGTAATTCTAGCTACCGTTAAAGGTGATGTTCATGATATTGGGAAAAATTTGGTGGATATTATTTTAACGAATAATGGTTTCGATGTCGTTAATTTAGGGATTAATATTCGTCCAGAAGATTTAATAACAAAAATCCGTGAAAATAAACCGGATATTATTGGATTATCTGGATTATTAGTAAAGTCAGCTCAGCAAATGGTCATTACAGCGGGCGATTTAAAAAATGCAGGAATAAATACGCCAATTTTAGTTGGAGGGGCAGCACTGACTAGAAAATTTACAGAAAACCGTATTCAACCGATTTATGATGGGTTAGTTGTCTATTCTAATGACGCGATGAAGGGCTTAGACTTAGCAAATAAGATTGTAAATCCAGTTGAACTAAAAGTATTGCATGATCAGCGAAAAACAATCGAAAAATTAGACAATATCATTGAATTACCAAAGGCTGAAATTCGAACGACAAGATCAGATATACAAAAATCTGATTGTCTAGTCCCTTCTTCATTAAGAAAAACAGTCATAAAAAATATTCCTGTAGCGCAAGTGGCGCCATTTATTAATTATCAAATGCTTATAGGGCATCATTTAGGTGTAAAAGGTAAATGGGAAAACCAAGAACGTGGTCAGGAGTTATATGAGCTTGTTCAAGAGTTTTTAAGAGACGGTAATGAATATTTTGATTGCCAAGTAATCTATCAATTTTTCCCGGCACAAAGTGATGGAAATGATGTCATAATTTATGATTCTGAAACGCAAAAACCTATAGAACGTTTTCAATTTCCAAGACAAAAGAAAGACCCATATTTATGTATAAGTGACTTTTTAAATCCCGTTGGTGATGAAATGGATTATGTCGGTTTCTTCTCAGTGACATCAGGACCAAGAGTTCGAAATATTGCAGAAAGATTAAAAGAAGAAGGAGAATACTTGAAGAGTCATGTGCTATTCTCACTAGCATTAGAATTGGCAGAAGGATTAGCTGAAAAAACTCATATGCTTATGAGAGAAAAGTGGGGATTCCCTGATGCACCGGAATTTACAATGTCTGAGCGTTTTAAAGCAAAGTATCAAGGGATCAGAGTATCATACGGCTATCCAGCATGCCCGAACTTAGAAGACCAAGAAAAGTTATTCAAATTGATTAATCCAAATGAAATTGGAATCAATTTAACGGAAGGTTTTATGATGCTTCCAGAAGCTTCTGTAACAGCAATGGTATTCTCGCATAAAGATGGTCGATATTTCTCAGTTTAAATTGAAGGAATAAATATACATTTGCTCCAATAAAATTTAATTTTTTGTTTCAAAACATAATCTTTAAGGCAGTAGAATTCATGCTTATTTAGAAATTCTACTGCCTTATCCCTGACTAAAAGGAGTGGAAGAAAATGCCAATTATTATTAATAAAGATTTACCAGCTACTGAAATATTAACGAATGAAAATGTTTTTTATATGACGAAAGAAAGAGCGGAGTCTCAAGATATTCGACCACTTCAAATTGGCATATTAAACTTAATGCCTACTAAAATCGAAACTGAAACGCAAATATTACGTTTAATTGCGAACTCACCTTTACAAGTAGATATTGAATTAATTGGTACGGAGTCATACAAGCCCAAAAATATATCAGAAGAACATGTATCGAGTTTTTATAAAACGATTTCACAAATTCAAGATATAAAATACGATGGTTTTATTATTACTGGTGCACCTGTAGAAACATTGGAATTTGAGGAAGTAGAGTATTGGTCTGAATTGAAAGAGATTATGGAATTTACAAAAGAGAACGTTACTTCTACATTGCATATTTGTTGGGGCGCACAAGCAGGTCTTTTCCATCATTATGGTGTTCCTAAACATGAATTAAACAAAAAAATGTTTGGTGTTTTTCCACATACATTAGAAGATCGTTTTGTGAAACTTGTTAGAGGTTTTGATGATGAATATTATGTTCCACATTCTAGACATACAGAGGTTAGAAAAGAGGATATTGATAAAGTTGGAGATTTAAAGATATTAAGTATGTCAAAAGAAGCAGGAGTTCATTTAGTTGCAAGTGAAGATGGGAAACAAATATTTGCAACTGGCCATCATGAATACTGTATTAATACTTTAAAATCTGAGTATGAAAGAGATATCCAAAGAGGATTCGAAATTGATATACCAAAAAACTATTTTTTAAATGATAATCCAAAAAACGAACCGATTGTACGATGGAGAAGTCATGGTAATTTACTATTTTTAAACTGGTTAAATTATTACGTTTATCAAGAAACCCCTTACAATCTATAATGCACTTTTGTTAAATTTATCATTTCGTCAAGTCTAAAATAAAAATTATTCGAAAATTTAAAAAAGTGATTGCTATTTTCATAAACTATTCCCATAATGGTAATAATATCAAAATTTAACGGAGGAGATCACATGAAGGACTGTATTTCAATTGGCTTATTAGGACTAGGAACTGTAGGAAGTGGTGTCGTAAAAATCGTTGAAGATCATCAAGATCGATTAGCACATCAAATCGGCTGTTCAGTAAAAGTAAAAAAAGTATTGGTTAAGGATCTTGAAAAGGAACGTTCGATTCCAGTTCAGAAAGATTTTTTAACAAATGATCCGTATGAAGTATTAGATGATGCTGATATTGATGTAGTAGTAGAAGTAATGGGTGGCATTGATGATGCAAGACATTATATTCTTCATGCCCTTCGAAATAAAAAACATGTCGTAACTGCTAATAAAGATTTAATGGCTCTTTATGGAACAGAATTACTACGTGTAGCAAACGAAAATAAATGTGATTTATTTTATGAAGCTAGTGTTGCTGGTGGAATTCCAATTATTCGTAGTTTAGTAGATGGATTAGCTTCAGATCGTGTTACAAAACTAATGGGTATTGTAAATGGTACAACTAATTTTATCCTTACAAAAATGAGTAATGAAGGCAAAGCCTATGAAGAAGTGTTAAAGGAAGCACAAGAGCTTGGTTTTGCTGAAGCAGATCCTACATCTGATGTTGAAGGACTTGATGCTGCTAGAAAAATGACAATTTTAGCGAAGTTAGGCTTTTCAATGGATGTTGAACTTGAAGATGTTCAAGTGCGAGGTATTAGTTCAGTATCTGCAGAGGATATTGATTATGCAAAGTACTTTGGTTATACAATGAAATTAATCGGATATGCAAAAAGAAATGAAAATCGAATTGAAGTAAGTGTAGGACCAACTTTAGTAACTCATAATCATCCGTTAGCTTCTGTAAGTAATGAATTTAACGCAGTTTATGTATATGGTGAAGCGGTTGGAGAAACAATGTTCTATGGTCCTGGTGCAGGTAGCTTACCAACAGCAACGGCAATTGTATCAGACTTAGTTGCAGTCATGAAAAATATGCGCTTAGGTGTAAATGGTACAAGTGCAGTATTGCCACAGTATCCTAAAGAATTAAAAGAAGATCATGAGATTTACTATAAATCATTTTTCCGCTTTACAGTACAAGATCAGCTAGGATCATTTGCTAAAATTACATCTCTATTTACTGAAGCTGATATTAGCTTTGAGAAAATCATTCAAGTACCACTAAAGCATAAGGGATTAGCAGAAATCATTTTAGTAACTCATCATGCTTCGTACTCAGCATACAAAAATGTGATTGAAAATTTAGAATCATCTGATGTTGTCGATGAAGTACGTAGTTACTATCGAATTGCAGGTGAAGATCGTGATGTATAAAGGGTTAATTGAAAAATATTCAACATATCTACCAGTCAGTGAAGAAACGCCTTTCGTAACTTTAAATGAAGGGAATACACCATTACTTTTTTTACCTCGTTTATCTCAAGAATGGGGAATTGAATTATTCGTAAAATTGGAAGGTTTAAATCCTACCGGTTCATTTAAGGATAGAGGAATGGTAATGGCTGTTGCTAAGGCAAAAGAAGAAGGTAGTACAGCAATTATTTGTGCATCAACTGGAAACACATCTGCCGCTGCTGCCGCTTATGCTGCAAGAGCTGGGATGAAATGTATTGTCATTATTCCTAATGGAAAAATTGCATACGGAAAACTAGCACAGGCTGTAATGTATGGTGCACATATTATTAGTATCGATGGGAATTTTGATCATGCATTACAAATGGTCAGAAAAATTAGTGAAACAGAGCCAATTACATTAGTAAATTCAGTAAACCCATATCGAATTGAAGGTCAAAAAACAGCGGCATTTGAAATATGTGAACAATTAGATGGTACACCTGATATTCTAGCAATTCCTGTAGGAAATGCTGGAAATATCACTGCTTATTGGAAAGGATTTAATGAGTTTAAACAATTAAAAGGATTTAAATTACCGAAAATGCACGGATTTCAAGCTGATGGTGCTGCCCCAATTGTTTATAACAAAAAAATAGACAATCCAGAAACAATTGCAACTGCAATTCGCATTGGTAATCCTGCAAGTTGGGAGCACGCAGTAAATGCGATTCAACAATCTAATGGTGAAATTGATAGTGTAACTGATGATGAAATCTTACAAGCATACAAATGGATTGCATCAAAAGAAGGAGTATTTGCAGAACCAGGCTCATGTGCAAGTATTGCAGGTGTGTATAAACAGTTACAATCTGGAATCATCAAAAAGGGCTCAAAGGTTGTTGCAATCTTAACAGGCAATGGATTAAAAGATCCCGATATTGCAATTGAAACAAGTAAGATTGAACCAATTTTATTGCCAAATGATGAAAGAATCGTATCAGAACATTTACAAGGTGTGGTTACGATATGAAAAAGTTTTTGCAAATAACAGTTCCTGCAAGTACAGCAAATGTAGGACCTGGCTTCGATTCAATTGGAATTGCATTAGGTAGATATTTAACAATTAATGTTTTTGAAAATGACAAATACAGTTGTGAAGGATCTAGTGGTTTTTTACATGATATTCCTTTAGACGAGACGAATTTGATATTTGAAACAGCAATTCAGGTTGCAAAAGAAAACAACAAAGAATTACCAACTTGTCATTTAGAGCTTGAAAGTAATATTCCGTTAACAAGAGGTTTAGGAAGTAGTGCTTCCGCTATTGTTGGTGGGATCATTTTGGCAAATGAACTTTGTGATTTACAACTTTCTTTAGAAGAACAACTTAGAATTGCTACATCAATAGAAGGTCATATGGATAACGTAGGTGCTTCACTATACGGTGGTTTAGTAGTTGGAACTTATATTGATGGAAAAGCATATATCCAACAATCTCAATTAAATAAAGTTTCGGTAGTGGCAATTATTCCAAAATATGAATTAGAAACGAAACATGCAAGGAATATATTACCAAAGTCAATATCACATAAGGATGCAATTCTCTCAAGCAGTTTTAGTAATGTACTTGTATCAGCACTTTTAACAGAAAATTGGAAGCTTGCAGGTGATATGATGAAAAGAGACTTATTTCATGAACCATATCGATCTAAAATAGTAAATGAGCTAGAAACCTTAAAACAAATCCAAACGCCAGAATTTGTATATGGGTATGTATTAAGTGGTGCAGGACCAACAGTTCTAGTTTTTGTGAAAGTAGAAAATTGTAATGAGGCAACAAATTATTTTTCATGTTTATTTCCAAAATGTGATGTAAGCGAGATAAAAATAGTAAATGAAGGTGCAACTGTAAAACAGACGATTCATTCAAATTAAATAAAACTTGCCGATTGTGGGGCTTTTAGGCGAACATAGATAGCTAATTGCACTTATACTTAATCTTTAAAATTGGCAAATACGTCGAATTACACCGCTGCCAATTTAAACTTTTAAACCACTCAACTTTTTAAAGCTGAGTGGTTATTTATTTTCGTTTTCTTTCATATATTTCTCCGCAAGCAACTGTTTAACCTGATTATAGGTTAAACCTGAATTAGTATTTTGTCTTTTTACTTCTGTAATATCAGTTCCAGTGATCGTAAATCGTTTATCTTTCATAAATTTCATCTCCAATTTTGTTTATAATGATATTATTTATTTAAAATTGGAAATTATGCTTTATGGGGAAAGCAGGGAAAGCAGGGAAGGCAGGGAAAGCAGGGAAAGGCAGGAAAAGCAGATAAAGAAATATATTATACTTTCCCCTGGATCCTGCATTTCCTTGTACCTGCTCTTAATATTTTTCAACAGCATAAAAAAAGAGCCTTACTATAGGCTCGTCTTTTTATTTCTTATAAACTTTTACCGTAACTGTTTTAACTCCCCATTTAAGGGCATTTTTCTGATTTGGGATAAATACATCTATTTTATTACCTTTTAGTGATCCACCAGTATCTCCAGCAATTGCATAACCATAACCATCTACATATACTTTCGAACCAAGTGGAATTACTTTAGGATCCACAGATATAACTTTTAAATTTGGATTCTTTTTTAAGTCTAATCCAGTTGCAGTTTTTCCGCTACATCCTTTACAGCTACCAGTATAAGCAGTAGCTTTCATTTTAATTACTTTATAAGGTGTACCAGGCTTAGCTGATGTTTTAGTAGTTGTTTTCTTAGTTGTAGGATTAATTTGCAGTACTTGATTAACGTTTATTAGATCACTTTTTAATTTATTCCAAGCTTTAATTTGAGATACAGTAACCTTTTGCTTTTTTGCGATAGCAGATAATGTATCTCCTGATTTAACTTTGTATGTACTTGCATATGTATGTGTTGTAAATCCCATCGTTAGAAAAACAGTAGTAACAAAACATGTCATTAATTTTTTCATATTTCTCGCTCCTGTCAATTTCTATGTTACTAACTTTACCATGGAATTGTGACAGCAAGATGTCAGTAGCTTTATATTATATTACAAGTATGTTACTTATTTTTGTAATTTTCTATCAATTAACCCTAAACATAACAGTTTATTTCGACAAGTAGAAGGAAGGCTATGCGAGAAAAATCGAAAAAAATGGGTTAGGAATATTCAATAAATTGATACTCTTATTTCATGGGGCGCAAGGGTTTAACCTACCTGTCACATTCTCTTCAAAGAGTCACACCGATCAATCCGTTTTTAGGAATCTCGACATTTTTCTTCAAACCTTCCTAAAGAATGATTTTTTGTAACATAACGACTTGTTTTGTAATATTTGAATCGATTTAATAGGAGATTTGTTGATTATTGGTTCAAAAAAATCAAAATTTTATTATGAAAAATTACTACGATTGTAACAAAAAGGAGCTTTTTGTAACATTTCTACCAATTTAAGGTTGTTTTATTTTTATTTCAGCTTCAAATTATTTAATTAAAACCATGTAATAGAAACAAACAATAAAAAATACTTAAAAAGTACATTTACATAAATATCCAGATTCTTTATTGAAATGAAATGCTAAACACTTGATAATTGTTAAAAAGTTGGATGATTAGACTAAATATTTTGAATAATGTATAATAACAAATGTATTTAATTTAACGCAAAAGGTGGGGTAATATGTCAACGAATACCTATTCACTAACATGGGATTTAGATGTTTTTTTTAAAGGGGGAAGTGAATCTCCTGAATTTGCTCAATACATAGAAGAGATTTCTAGATTAGTAGAAAAATTTGAAAATCAGATTTCTCAATTTATTGCTCCAAAACATTCTGAAGAAATTTCGGATTTGAATGAAATAATTGAGAGTATTCAAGAAATAGGAAAAAAATTACAACAAGCAAGTGGGTTTGTTAGTTGTTTACAAGCACAAGATATGGCTGATCAAAAGGCTAATTTATTAAGAAGTACTTTAACGCAAATAAGTGCAAGCTTTTCTACTACAGTAACAAAATTTCACGATCAACTAACTAAAATAGAAGAAAACGTTTGGGAAGATATTTTAGAAAGAGAAGAATTCAGCGAAATTTCATTCGTACTAAATGAACGTCGACAAAAAGCAAGCGAATTATTATCCGTTGATCAAGAAGCATTAATTACAGCTCTATCTGTAGATGGATACCATGGTTGGGGACAAATGTACGATACAGTTGTTGGGAAAATGGAAATAGAGCACGATGATAAGGTGTTATCGGTAGGTCAGGCTTCTAATTTATTTTCTTCAAAAGACCGCAAAGTTCGTAAAGAAATTTTTGAAAAATGGGAAGAGACTTGGGGAAATGAGTCTGATTATTTTGCAAAAATATTAAACCATTTAGCAGGTTTCCGTTTAAGCGTATATGGACAAAGAGGTTGGAGTAACGTTTTAAAAGAACCTTTATCAATTAATCGAATGAGTAATGAAACATTAGAATCAATGTGGGGAGCAATTATCGACAATAAAGCGCCATTTGTTGAATATTTACAAAGAAAAGCAAAAATATTAGGTGTTGAGAAATTAAGCTGGTATGATTTAGATGCTCCAGTTGCAGATATTGATTCAACTGTTTCATATTCTGAAGGTGCAGAATTTATTTTAAATCAATTTGATCAATTTGGTGATGAATTAACTAATTTTACGAAAATGGCTTTTGAAGATTCATGGATTGAGGCAGAAGATCGTGCTGGTAAACGTCCTGGAGGTTTTTGTACAGGATTCCCTGAAAGTGCACAATCACGTATTTTTATGACGTATTCAGGAACGCCTTCTAATGTTTCAACATTAGCACATGAGTTAGGACATGCATTTCATTCATATGCAATGAAAGACGTTCATACGTTAAATAAATATTATGCAATGAATGTTGCTGAAACGGCATCAACTTTCGCGGAAATGATCGTAGCTGATGCTGCGGTTAAAAATGCTAAAACTGAAGAAGAGCGTCTAGCTTTATTAGAAGACAAAATTCAACGCAGTGTTGCATTCTATATGAATATTCATGCTCGTTTCTTATTTGAAACTCGTTTTTATGAAGAACGTAAAAACGGTGTTTTAAGTAAAAATCGAATAAATGAATTAATGGAAGAAGCACAAAAAGAAGCATATTGTGGATCTTTAGAAGAATATCATCCACATTTCTGGGCATCTAAATTACATTTTTATATTACTAGTGTGCCATTTTATAACTTCCCATACACTTTTGGGTACTTATTCTCATTAGGAATCTATGCTAAAGCATTAGAAGAAGGAAAAAGTTATGAAAAGAAATATATTGCTCTTTTAAAAGATACAGCTTCTATGTCAGTTGAACAATTAGCTCAAAAACATTTAGGTGTGGATTTAACAAAACGTGAATTCTGGGAAAAAGCGGTAAAACTATCTCTAAAAGACGTAGAAGAATTTTTATCCATCACTGAATGATATCTTTTTAATGAGAAGGACTCGTTTAATTACGAGTTCTTTTCCTGTTTTTTATCGTTTTATTAAAATTTTAGTAGATTCATTAGATAGAGATTAGAAAATATGGAGGGGTTAATCATCATTACCTCTTAGTCAGGGAGTGACTAAATGAATAGTTTTAAGTTTTTAAAACCATATCGAATGACAATGTTCGTTGCAATCTTTTTTCTACTATTAGAATTAGTTGTTGAATTATTTCAACCGTATATTCTATCAAAAATAATTAATAATGGGATTGTACACAAGGACTTGGCTTATGTTTCAAAATGGGGCATTATCATGATTGTCTTATCCGTTGTTGCTTTCCTAGCAGGTGTGTTGAATACTTTCTATGCAACTCATGTAGCTCAAAGTTATTCATTTGTACTAAGAAAAACGCTATTTGAGAAAGTTCAATCGTTTTCATTTACTACTTTTAGTTTTTTACCAACTTCTTCAATTATTACTAGACTAACAAATGATGTTTCTCAATTACAAAGTGCTGTTTTTATGAGCTTAAGAATTATTTTACGAGCTCCATTAATTGTAACTGGTAGTGTAATAATGGCGTTAATTTTAAATTGGAAACTCTCATTTATTTTATTTTTAATCCTTCCTTTCTTATTTATGTTCTTAAATTGGATGGTTAAAAAAGGAAGAGGACTTTTTAAAAATGTTCAAGAAAATGTGGATGTTGTAAATAGTGTACTTAGGGAAAATCTAGTAGGTATGAAATTAATAAAAGCCTTCGTACGAAATGACTATGAAAATAAACGATTTCAACATATAAATAAAAATTTAAAACAAAAAACTTCTGTTGCTTTAAGAACAATGGAAATTACAATGCCAGTTATGCTTCTTTTTATGAATGCTTCAATACTCGTTGTTTTATGGTTTGGAAATAGCAAAGTTCATACTCATGAAACGAATATAGGGGATATTGTCGCAATCGTAAATTATATTTCACGTATTACATCATCTTTCTCGGTTTTTTCATTCATTATTAGTGCCTTTTCGAGAATGCGAGCATCTTCTGAAAGAATTGATGAGATTTTAACGATTGAAGAGGATCTTATTGAAAAGAACGAAGGGAATAATTTAAGGAATCGATTAGAAGGTAAAATTCAATTTCATCAAGTTTCATTTCGTTACCCTAATTCAGATAAAGAAGTATTGAATAATATTTCATTTTTAGCTTACCCTGAACAGACGATTGCGATATTAGGCTCAACAGGTTCTGGTAAAACATCGTTATTCCAATTAATACCTCGATTATATGAAGCTGACGGAGGATCGATTTTAATTGATGATCAAGATATTCGTAAAATGAATAGTAAACAGCTTAGAGGTCAAATTGGCTATGTACCGCAAGAAGCATTGTTGTTTACAGGTACAATAAAGGAAAACTTACTGATGGGTAGAGAGGACGCTACAGATGAAGAAGTCTATTTAGCAGCAAAGCATGCTCAAATTCATGAAACAATCCTTTCATTCCCGAATGGCTATGAGAGTAAAATAGGTCAAAAAGGTGTGAACCTATCAGGTGGTCAAAAACAAAGATTGGCAATCGCAAGAGCAATCATTAGAAAACCGAGTATTTTATTACTCGATGATAGTACTAGTGCATTAGATTTAAAAACTGAAGCTAGTTTAATTGAGGCATTGAAAAATTATAAATGTACAACTTTAATCATTACACAAAAAATAACAACAGCTAAAAACGCAGATAAAATTTTAATTATTGATGAAGGACAATTAGTTGAAGAAGGGACACATGATTCGCTTTTAAACAGTTCAAAACTTTATAAAGCAATCTACTACTCCCAATATGGGAAGGAGGAGTTGATGGATGTTAAAGGAGCTAATTAAACCTTTCAAATATAAGCAGATAAAATTGTCAAATGAGATAGAGAAAAAAGAATCCTCTCGTGCTAAAAATGTTTCATCTACAATAAAAAGAATTTGGAACTATTTAGCTTTAATGAAAGGTAAGTTAATCGGCGTACTTTTTTTAGTTTTAGTAAGCTCGGGACTTGGTTTATTGGGGCCAGTGTTAGTAGGTTATTCAATTGATCATTATATATTGAAATATAATTTAAATGGTTTAAGCCTGTTAATTCTAGCTTTAGTGTTTATTTATTTAGGCTATTCAATTTCATTATTTTTACAAAATTTTTGGATGATCGATATCGCTCAAAACACAGTAACAAAAATGAGAACTGAGTTGTTTAACATGTTTCATAAATTACCGATGTCATTTTTTGAAAAAAGACAGCACGGTGAATTAATGAGTCGTGTAACAAATGATTTGGAAAATGTTAGTTCAACATTGAATACTTCAGTAATCCAAATTTTTTCAAGTGTTTTAACGTTAATTGGAACAGTTACAGTCATGATATGGTATAGTCCATTGTTAACATTATTGACATTATCAATTGTTCCAGTGTTAGTTATTGGAATTAAGTGGATTACACGCCGCACAGGACAACTTTATAAAATTCAACAGCGGAATTTAGGAGAATTAAATGGATTTATAGAAGAGACAGTATCTGGACAACGAATTATCAAAACATTTTCTCAAGAAGATAAAATGATTCGAGATTTTCTAAGTAAAAATGAGAAACTAAAAAACTCTGGATTCTGGGCATTCATTTTTGCTGGATTTATTCCTAAGTTCATGAATGTATTAAATAATGTCAGTTTTGCAATCATTGCAGGTATTGGTGGTTATTTTGCTTACAAAGGACATATCTCAATCGGTACAATCGTTGTATTTACAGAGTATTCAAGGCAATTTACACGACCACTAAATGATTTATCAAATCAATTTAATACATTATTATCTGCAATTGCAGGAGCGGAACGAGTATTTTCAATTATCGATGAGGACATTGAAGCGATAGATGAATCGAATATTGTGAATGATAAAAAAATAATTAAAGGAGAAGTAGAATATAAAAACGTTCATTTCTCCTATGGAAATGATTCGAATACATTAACAAATGTTTCTTTCAAAGTATCACAAGGCGAGACAATTGCTTTGATCGGACCAACGGGTGCAGGTAAAACGACGATTGTAAATTTACTTTCACGCTTTTATCCTATCAATAGTGGTGATATACTCATAGATGGTGTAAGTATTGATCAATATTCTAGAAAAAATTTAAGACAACAAATGGCATTTGTATTACAAGATTCTTTCTTATTCAAAGGAACAATTCGTGAAAATATTCGATACGGTCGTTTAGATGCAACAGATGAGGAAGTTGAAGAGGCTGCTAAGCTAGCAAATGCACATAGTTTTATTATGAATTCTGCAAATGGATATGATACAATTTTACAACAGGATGATCAGCAAATTAGTCAAGGTCAAAAGCAACTTCTCTCAATTGCTAGAGCTATTTTAGCAAATCCTGCTATTTTAATTTTAGATGAAGCTACAAGCAGTATTGATACAATTACAGAAATTAAAATTCAGGAAGCTTTACAAAGACTAATGCAAGGCCGAACAAGCTTTGTAATTGCTCATCGATTAAATACAATAAAAAATGCTAATCAAATTCTTGTTTTGAAAAATGGAATGTGTATTGAGAGAGGTTCACATGATGATTTAATCAATAAACGAGGTTTTTACTATGATTTAGTAAAACATCAGGGGATGAATGAAGATCAGCATGCAGGATAAAGGGTGGAAAAATGGATTACAATTCGTTTAAAGAAATTATTCATGGTAGAAGAAGTATTCGTAAATTTACAGATCAAGCAGTTTCAAATGAAGTAATTGAAGAAATTATCGACTGCGCACGTTATGCTCCAAGTGATACAAATTCACAAACTTGGGAGTTTATCATAATTAAAAATACTGACAAAATCAAAAAAATTGAAGAAATGACATGGGATTCATTACATGCAGTAGCAGAAAAAGCTAAAGAAAAAGGATTAGAAAAAGAAGGGAAATTATTAGTCCGTTCATTTGGTCCTTATGCAACTGCATTCAGAGAAGCACCAGTACTAATTATTTGTTTAGCAACACCATATGAGTCAAAGTTCCGTACAAAAATATTTGATCCAATTGGATTTGTTGAACCTGAAGTTTGGAAAGAAGAGGGAATTAAAAGTAGTTGCCTAGCATCACAAAACTTAATGCTTGCTGCACATTCATTAGGTCTTGGAACTTGTCCGATGACAGGTCCTGTGTTATTAGCACAAGATAAGTTAAGAGATTACTTAGATATTCCAGAAGATCGAGAAATCAATATGGTCATTTCACTTGGCCATCCAGCTGAGCCAGCTAAAAAACTTGCTCGTAAGGAAGTTTCGGAAATTATCCGTTACGTTGATTAAATTATTATTCTAGAGAAGTATTATCCATGCTTTTCAGACTGTTGACATAATTTTTCAATCAGTCTGATAATCAGATAGACAGGACTTTGACTAAAAAAAGAGAAGCATTATTCATGCTTCTCTTTTTTTTGTTTAATTCATAATATGTTTAGAATCTCTATCAATATATTTCGTAAAAAAATATATTGATATAAAAATAAGGTTTGAATTTATATTTACATATATGTATAATTACTCAAGTGATTATTAAAAAGATGATTTTTTATTTTGAAAGGTGCAATATCAACATGGATTCGACGAAAAAATTAGGTGTAATAGGTTTATCATTTTTAAGTATTAATGCAATATTAGGATTACGAAATATTGCTTTTGCTTCTACAATTGGGCCATCTGCAATATTTTATTGGATTGTAGCAGCGTTAATCTATTTTATTCCAATTGGCTTAATCGTAGCGGAATTGTCTACAACCTATCCAAATCAAGGCGGTATGGGTGTTTGGGTAAGAAAAGCTTTTGGAGAGAAAGCTTCATTTTTATGTTCATGGTTTTTTTGGATTGCTAATTTTACATATTATCCATCACTACTTTTAACAACAACCATTGCAATTGCATACGGAATTCACCAACCACAGATGGCAAACCATCCTATGGAAACTGCAATTATTTCTAGTATTATATTTTGGGTCGTAACACTTCTTACTTTAAAAGGAACAAAAATGAGTGGTAGACTTGCATCAATAGGCGCACCACTTGGCGTTTTAGTTCCTGCAATATTAATTTTTGGCTTTGGTTTTTATAGTATGTTTAGTGGAGAGCCAAGTGCTACCCATTTTACACAAAATACAATTATGCCAAATAATTTATCATTTGGAACAATTATGTTTTTATCTACTTTAATGTTTGGATTTTCTGGAGCTGAAATGCTTGGAACAATTGCAGGGAATGTAAAAGATCCTCAGAAAACCTTCCCGAGAGCAATTTTTATCACATCAATTATTATTGCTGCGGTATATATTCTTGCTACGGTAGCATTTCAATTTGTTATTACAATCACTTCTGACCAAACGGCAACGGCTCTTTATTTATTTGCAGATAAAGTGACTTCACAATTCGGACTGAATTTTTCTTTATCTCAAATTTTAGGTATTTGCTTTGTATTAGCATTCGTAGGTTCACTGTCATTTTTAATTTTAAATCCTAGTGTAATGATTGCTGAGAGCGCAAAAGAGGTACTTCCTAAAAGTTTACTAAAGGAAAATAAAGATGGTATGCCTTCAATTCTTATATTAGGTCAAGCTGTTGCAGTTACACTCATTTTATTACTGTCAGCTTTTGTACCCAGTGTATCATCAGCATTAAATATGTTAATTTTAATGTCTACACTAGCATTTTTTATACCATATGTATTTTTAATTAGTGCATATATCAAACTTAGACTGACGGATCAGAAAATTGAAAGACCGTTTAAAATTAAAAGTAATGCATTAGCAATCTTAGTTGCCGTTGTCGGAATGATATCAGTCGTTGGAACAATCGGTTTAACAGTAATTCCTGCTCCTAATACTACATTACTTGAATATTTACCAATCGTTATTGGTCCGATTTTATTCGGAGGTATTGGTTTTATTCTTTATAGTACTGGGACGAAAGGAAAGAAAAAGAAATAAACAACTAAAAAACACCTAAATTATTCATGAAAGAGTAATTTAGGTGTTTTTTTTATGATTTGTAATTTATCATCAATTAACATTAAATTAGATTTGTTTAAAATAGTGACTCAAGTTCATTGACTAATGAACCAACATATTCAACAGCTTCTTTAATTGGTGCGCTTGTCGTTAAATCAACTCCAGCCATTTTTAATAATTCCTCAGGCTTTTTTGAACCACCAGCTTTTAATACTTCAATCCAAGCATCAATAACTGGTTGACCCTCAGATTCAATTCTTCTAGAAATAGCAGTTGATGCTGTTAAACCGGCAGAATAGGTATATGGATATAATCCCATATAATAATGTGGTTGACGCATCCAAGTTAAGCTTGCACCTTCATCAATTTCAACGGAATCTCCCCAGAATTCTTTTAATACATTTCCTTTGACTTCGCAGAATGTAGTTGCTGTAAGAGAAGTACCTTTTTCTGCAAGCTCGTAAATTCTTCTTTGAAATTCACCTTCCAATAAATGGGTCACAAAATTATGATAATAAGTTCCTAATAATTGTAGAATTACCCAGCGCTTCATGTTTGGATCATTTGTTTGTTTCAATAAATATTGGCCTAATAACATCTCATTAAATGTAGATGGGGCTTCAACGAAGTACATAGAAGGTCGGGTATTTACAACACGTTGGTTTTTGTTTGCATAATAAAAATGCCCTGCATGTCCAAGTTCATGAGCAAGAACAAAAGCGTTTCGCATATTATCTTGCCAGCTGATCAAGATGTATGGATGTACTCCGTATGGACTTGAGCAAAAAGCACCTGTTGATTTTCCAACATTATCTGAATAGTCAATCCATCTTTCATTAAATGCTTTTTCCATTATTGATACATATTCAGGTCCCATAACTTCTAGTGATTTTAAGATTGTATCTTTTGCTTCTTCATAAGTAGTAGTTGGATTAAATTTAACATCTAATGGTGCTTTTAAATCATAGAAATGAAGTGTTTCAAGACCAAGTTGCTTTTTCTTTAAGTTTGCGAGTTTACGCATATGTGGTGCTAATTCCTTATAAATAACATTTAATTGATTATGGTACATATCCAAAGATACTTTATGATCCTCTAATAACATATGTGTAACAGACTTGTAATTGCGTAATTTACTAAGTGCTACTTCTTTTTTAACTTGAGTTGCATAAACCGAAGCATAGGTGTTCTTGTATTGGTTAAGTGTTTTCGTAAAGGATTCATAAGCATTTTTACGTACGGTATGGTTTGGAGAGAATTCATATAAATTTTCAAACATTGCAAATGAATTTTCTAATTCTTTTCCATTTTCATCTTCCAAGGAATCGAATTCTAAATCAGCGGCCTTACTTGTTTCATAAATTCGATAGGGGGCGGAATGGACTTCACCTAATGCAGCTAAAGCCTCTTCAGTTTCCGGGAGTAATTTATGTTGTTTAGATGAGATAATTTCTTCTAAAAATAATTTAAATACACCAATTTCATTTTCTTCTTTTATAAAACTTTCTAACATTGCTTCATCCAAATTTAATAGCTCTGAATGAATAAAGGTTAAAGTAGTATCTACTTTTGTATTTAAGCTTGAATATTGTAAGCTATCTGATTGATTTTGCGGATTTGTGCCATCTTCAGATTGACGTAACCCTACATATGTACCACAACGAATTAATTGAAGCATAATTGATTCATAAGTTAATAATGTCTTTTTTAAATGATTAGCAGATGAAAGGACAGACCCCTTGAATGTTTTTGCTTCGTCTAGTTCATTTTCAATCATTTCTAAAGCAACCAGCCATTCTACACGAGAAGGATATAAATCCTTCAAATTCCATGTCATTTCAGTTGGGACTTCAGAACGGTTTAAACGTTTTACTAACATTTTTTCCATTAAATAGCCTCCTTCAATTATAGTTGGTACGAGTCCATTATACGTTATTTGAATCGGATTTAGTGTGAAGTTATTCGATAAAATAGAAAATTTTTACAATTAAATTGCATAAAACATTAATATTTTGTTAAAATTAAATGAATTTAATCAAAATTGTAACTATTTTGTCATTAATTCTTAATTAGTATGTAATCTATTTATTTTTCAGTAGAAAGGGGTTTTTGATCGAACTGATGAAAAATTTAAAAACGATTTTTATAGTAAGTTTGGCAACTATTACACTATCAGCATGCACAATTAAAAAACCTCCTCAAAACTTGGATATTCAAGCAACTGGTGGATTTGAGCCAGGAAGTGTTACAATCGCGATTGAATCATCTTTATCAAAAAATGCTAAGTTAGATATTATGATTAAAGATGATGATTCGAAAAAAACTATCTATGAAACTACTCTTAAAACAGACGAAAAAGGGAGAGCTAATAAAAAAATTAGTTTAGATGTAGGGAATAAGAAATTAACTGGAATATTATTATTTAAACCTGAGAACCAACCTAAAGCTATTCAAGATAAATTTGGCCATTATGGTCAAAATATTCGTTCTAATGCTTTAGGCTATACAGTAGGCAAATTACATAACGAAAAGTATATGTATATTAAGCAGTATGGCAGTTTTTTAAAATTTGGAGCTATAAACGATGCGGGTAATCTTATATTTTTAAATAAAAAATTGAAATTAGATAAGGAGGGGAATATTGTACACAATTAACAATTGGTGATTGTGTAAAAAAACATGATACAAACTAGTAAACTAATCTCAAAATATATTCTTCAATTTTGTTTAACGATAGTTGGTATAGGATTCATTACGGCGATTTCTTTTACGTTGTTTTTACCAGAAGGAGAACGCTTAACAGAGTTTTGGAATCAACTTCAAATCTTTTTTTGGAGTTTTTTCTACTTCGATCATTTAGAGGTTTATATAAAAGATTTTCAATATGTTCCTTTTTCCTCCGTATTATCTGATCCGTATGTTTATTCTATTACAATCCTTTTTTCAGCATTTATGCTAGCGATTATTGCAGCATTAATCATATCTTATGTTGTCTATTTGGCTCCAAAGGTAGTTAGAAAAATGATTACGAGTAGTTTATTTTTCCTTCAATCAATTCCTGACGTAGTGATGATCTGTGGGATTCAACTTTTCTTTTTTTACATTTATAAAAAAACTGGGGTTAAAATTGTCGATCCAGTATCTGGTTTCGAAACAAAGGCTTACTTACTCCCTATAGTTGTCGTAGCGATTATTCCTACAATCCAATTATTCCAGATGTTATTTTTAGCGATTCATGAAGAAAAAGAGAAAGATTATGTTGAATATGCTACGGCTAAAGGCCTTTCTAATTCTTGGATATTTAATCGTCATATATTAAGGAATGTTGCAATTACATTGTTAAGTAATACTAAATTAATATTTTGGGTGATGGTATCAAATCTACTAATCGTAGAAAAATTCTTCAATATGAAAGGATATTTTTCTTTCTTATTTAATAATACTGGTTCACCTGAAATCTTTTTTATGTCTCTTGTTCTATTATTTGTACCTTTCTTTTTATTGGAAATAATTTTCAAACAAATTGTTCATAAAATGAAAGGGGGACAAGCAATATGATAAAAATAAAAAAATACTTACCGATCATAATTGGTTGTTTCATTATTTTTGGATTAATCGCCTTTAGTTTTATTTATACTTACTTTATAAAGGATACTTTAAAACCACCGCCTTCATTGTTATACAATGAAAAAGGAAAATTAATTGGAACTTATGGTTATCCCCCAAGTCTGAAATATATTTTTGGTGTCGATCGTTTTGGAAGGGATGTATTTTGGATGGTAATCGATGGTGCTAAATATACGATATCGATTGCAATCGTTGTTGGATTCTTGAGGGTATTAATTGGTGGGATTTTAAGCTCATTTTACGGTTTTATGAGTACTACCATGTTGCGAATCATTGATCCAGTTGTTAATGCTTTTCGTTTTATTCCAGCTGTAATTATTTTATTTCCATTCTATCTTAAATTAAATGATGTTCCTGATGCAGCGAAAGAGAGAACAATTGCAATTCAACTAATTTTATTAATTATTGTTTCAGTTCCGGTTATCATGAATGCTTTAGGAGAGGAAGTTAGAGCATTTTTAAAAAATGACTTTATTATTAGTTCAAAAATTATTGGTGCACGAAATGGATGGATTCGCCGAAAACATGTGATTCCATTTCTTCAAAATCGATTACTTTTATTATTTGTGCAACAAACGATACAAACATTATTTTTATTAACACAATTAGGCGTATTTAGGTTGTTTATTGGTGGGATTAAAATTCTCTCTCTAGATATTGGTGTCGATCGACAGATGTCAAAAGCAAATGAATGGTCGGCCATGATTGGTGCGAATTATTTTGAATTATCAATTGATCCATGGGTAATCGTTGGTCCAAGTATTGCCTTTATTGTAACGATATTCGCGTTTAATCTTATTAAATTAGGAATTGAACGAATTATTAATAACCAAGCGAGTGATAAGAAGAAATATAAAGTTGATTCCGAAAATAAATTTAGTGACTTGAATGACTTTGATTTTGTTAATAAAAAAACAAACGAGGAATTTAAAGGACAAATTAAAGAAGATTCTAAGTATGTCCTGACTTAATGAAGAAAAACTTTGAAAAGCTTAAATCGAATTCCAATTATAAGTTTAACTCATAAATGAGTTAAACTTTTTTACTTGTTTTTTTAAAATGCATATGATGAATAGAGGGGATTTTTAATAAGAAGAGAAAATAGTATAGCATCAATAAAAAAGGTGGCTAGTATTATGACGAATAATGAAAAATATGTAGACTGGCTAGATGAAATTGTTAAACGTCATGAAAAAGTAGGTGGATTTGAGAATTTACCTGGATTAGGTAAGCCATTGCCAAAAGAGCTTTTAAAAGATGATCTTTTGACTACAGTCATTAAAAGAACAGGTTTTATGCCAGACTGGTTAGTTAAGCAAAAGAAGATATTTACGATGCTCGAAAGTATTGTTTTAAAAATCAATACTAATTCAAATGATAAAGATATTGATAAATTCATTACAGAGGTAAACGCTGAGATTAAGAACTATAATTTAGGTTGTCCATTTTCAATGCAAAAAGCTTATATTAATAAGGAAAATATAGAGAAATAATTAATTCTTTGGCGATAAGAATCATTTTTATAACAAGGTTATTATCGGAAATATGTAACGAAATCAAACAAAAAAGCAGACATTATGTTCTGCTTTTTAATCTTTTTTACAGGAAATTACTATAAATTTGTAGAATATTGTTAAAAGCAGACTTGAATGAAGATTGATTCTGAAAACTTATAAGTGCAATTAAGTAAGGCTTTTATAAAATAGAAAGTACGAAGAAGGAGAGAGAATAATGGAAGAGTTAATAACGTTTTTATTTGAGGCTTCAGAAAAAGGAAATTCTCAAAAAGTGAATGAGATATTGAATAATGACTCTAGCTTAATTCACGCGGAAAATGAGCATGGATTAACGTTACTTGGAATTAGTGCACATTTTGGACAATTTGAAGTTGTAAAAACATTAGTAAAACATGGAGTAGAAATTAACGCCATTTCACATTCAAAACTATCATTTATTCCACAAAATACTGCACTTCACGCAGCAATTGCTGGTGCTAAATCAATTGAAATAATAGAATTTTTGTTAACAAATGGTGCAGATCCTAATCTCACTGACAGCGAAGGCAATACTCCTTTACATATCGCGGCATTTGAAGGGAATTCTGTGATTGCAGACCTTTTAGTTAAATTTAATGCTAAAATAATAAAAAATGACGCTGGAAAAACACCTTTAGAAATTGCAGAGGACCGCAATAATATAGATTTTATTAATGTACTGAACGAATTAACAAAGTAGACAAATTTCAGTAAGTCACCTATTTTGGTGGCTTTTTTATTTTTGAAGAAAGATGGATGGAACAAGACATGTAATGGGAAAATAGTGATAGTTAACTTATTATAAGAACTGATAATATTAAACAATCTTAGTCAGCGTGATTAACCTGTGAAAATTATATGAGTTTGAGTATTTGTCTCTGCTATGTGTATTAAAAATGATGAGAATTTAATACTTTAAATATAGAGTTTAAAGTATTAAATTCTAAAAAATTGTGTTGATTAATTAAACGTACAGGACAAAAGCTCTTTTGTGTCGAACTTTTCTAAGTTAGAAGGGAGATGTGAAAATGAGTAAAGAGAGTCTATTGAAGAACCTTCGACTTGCAACAAGAGGAAATTACTTTATAATTACCATTAACAATTCCTTGGAAAATGATGTAAAAATGATTGAAAAACTGGCGAGAGAACTCGAATTAGATGGGAAAATTAAACTAAAAGAATGCACAAAACAAGAAGATTCAATTTTTTTAAGTGGAATTCTTAAGTATGCATCCAATTAAATAAATTGGAGGTCAGACTGTTGATAAACGCTCGTTTTCTTCGTTGTATCGCCTGCCTGCGGTGCTCATTACCATCTGATGGTAACTCCGCTCCACCAGGCTTTGCGCCTAGAAAGACAAGCGTCTTCAATCAGTCTGAAAATCAATTAAAAAGACCTTTTCTTATTATCAAAGTAAAGTCCTTTTAAATTTTTGTTCTTAATCTACTTCAGTTATTCTGTAAATATAATGACCCTCATTAAAACCAAACTCTTCAATAAAAAATGTTTTATCATGGCTACGTTTTTTTAAGAGATCGTCATTAATAAAGTTTTTTTGCTGGAAATCATCACTTTCATTAATTTTATCTTCGCTTTTTAAGCTTAATTTTTCTTGATTTTCTAACGAATCCTCTGCTCCAGCAAGAAGTATATATGAACTCATACCATTGGAATTTTCATAAACAATATGTTCTTTATATAGGTTAGGATTTAGGCCGAACGCTTTAAATAATTTCTTATGACTATCGACTGACAGTCGGATGTTTTTATGCTGATCATTTAAAAAAAGCCTAACAGGATGATGGATATAAACTTGTATATTCAATAGATTTCCACCTTTTTGTAAAAGAATAATTTGTTAGTTATTAATATTAAATATTATATGGAATGTAAATGGGGTGACAAACGAGGAGATTGTATTTACTTATTAAAAGGAGGTTCTTTAAATTACAGGATTTGTAAATTTGAAATGCTGTACTCATATTTAAAAGAAGTTTATTTGAAAATTTTTAACGATATAGTAGTTCTTTGGCTTGAATTTCTGTAATCCCTTTAACTAAGCTAAGTTCACTTATTAATATTTTACTTGCGTTTCCTAGCATTTGTTTTTCACTTGAATTAAGAGATTTTTCTTTTTCTATACGAATTAAATCACGTACTACTTCTGAGCCTTCCTCAATATTACCCGTTTTCAATTTCTCAGTATTTAACTTAAATCTCTGTTTATACGAAAGAGAGCGATCAGATTCTCCATTATGAAAATTATATAATACAGTGTCGAGTGTATGTGGATCTACGACCATTCGAATTCTTGAGTTATTCATTTTTGAAATTGGAATCATTACTTCCATCTTTTTAATGAGTAATCTTATAATAAAATACTGCTGTATTTCTCCTTGAACCTCTTTCTCTTCAATAGATTCAATTACACCTGCTCCTTGCAAAGGATAAAAAATACTATCACCAACTTCAAACATAATGTACACCTCCAACAAATTAATGAACTATCTAATCATAACACTTAATATTTTTTTGTCAAAATAAACATTTTATCACTTATGAATAATTCATGTCAATACTTAAAAGAGAGTTTCAGTAAGCGTTTACATTATTAATTGGATCTGAAAAAAATTATTGATATATACTATAATACGTGATCATTTTGAATCATTAATTCATAAGAAAAAGAGCTAAAGATTAAACAACTCTTTTTTCAAATTTGGAAGATTATTTGAACGAGATTAGACTAGTTATTTATTTTAATCATGTTATAATATCTATAAAAATAAAATGGTATTATTTTCCAAAAAAATAAAGGGAGGTTTACTTATGAAAAAAAGATTAGTAGTTTCGATTAGTTTTGTAAGTGTAATCGCATTATCACTCGGATTTGCAAAAGACTACAAAAATAATAAGGTTTATGCTCAGACTAATGGAGATCAATCTAAACTTATTACGATAGAGGAACAAAATCGAAGAGAAAGTAAGGTAGTAGAAGGTACAGATGTCAAAACTCATATAACAGCAGATGAGCAAAATATGGTGGAAAATAGTTCAGCAAAACAAGGGTTTGTACAACAAGAAAATGGGACAGGTTTCTTTTTTGAAAAGAAATAAAATAAAAAATAAATATTAACTAACGTATGCATTGTTGTCTAACAAATGGAAGATAATCGTTAATCAAATCATGAGCTATTTCACTCAAAGACCGTTACAGAATCAATTTTGAAAACTATATAAACAGACTTCTGATGTGAATTCTTCCTGTCTAGCATTAAATTCAAAAGTATGGGGTGATGAAATGAAAAATGATAACGAAACTTTAAAGGATAGACAATCTTTAGAGGAAATACAGGTATTGAGTCAAAAACAACCATTTAATGATGTGATAGACCATTTTAATAAAATTGAGGGAAATACTCCTCGTGCATCAAATGCGAAGCTTAATAGTTTGCCGAAGCCAATTAAATATACAGGTTATTTTATCATTTTTTTCTTTTTAATTGCCTTTTTATTAACGCTTATTATGAACAGTATAGATTAATAATATAGAAATATTTCCTTTCAAATCTACTAATAACAATATTATGAGTAGGACAGCACTAGATTAACTTAAGTGCTGTCCTACTTTATTATATTTACAAATATTAATACGCATATAAACATTAAATTAAAAATCAATTTAATTAGAAAGATTCGGTAATGTTAATTTTTGATATTTTACAAAACACATTTTTGAAAAAGATTTTTTAGAATTTATATTATAGTTTATTTAGAGATTGATTGGAGTGGAAGGTGGGAGACTCCTATGGGAGTAGCGGGAAGGGTGAGACCCCGCAGGCTTGCCGAGGAGGCTCAGCTCACGCCCCATGGAAAGCGAGCATCCTGGAACGGAAATCAACCTTCTTTTTTAACAATGCCTAAATACAAAAAGGAATCGCTAATTTGCGATTCCTAAAACATTTATTTATTTGCTGCATTTATTACTTTAAGAGAATCATTTAATGCAGTTTGACACTTACTTACATTTGGATTTGTAGAACGGGTTGATGCTAGTACAACATCGATTGTCCCATCTATTTTAGTCCAAGTTTTGCCGTCTATTTTTCTTAGTTTAGCTTCTGAAGTGTCCCATTGATGCTCCAATTTATCAGCATTATTTTTAGCTGAATTAAAATTATTAGAATTTACATTTTTTAACAAATCATTTTCTATTTTAACAAAATCATTTAATTGACCAGTTAATGTAGTTTGCGTAGATTTTAAACTATTACTACGCCATACATAACCACCTACTCCAACAAGGAGGAAGATACAGATTACCGCTATTGTTTGTCTTAAAACATGTTTCTTATCCCTAGTTACCTCATTTGTTTCTTCTGTTTCTGTATTATTTAATCGATCAACTTTCGTAATTGCAAGGAAAACAATGATTGCCAAAATAGCTACTAGAAAGATTACGCTAGTGCTCGTTGTTCCTAAACCTAAACCACCATTTACTTTTGGCTGAGATAGGTAATCACCTAAAGATGCTCCAAGTGGACGCGTTAAAATATACGCAATCCAAAACGATAAAACCCCATCTATTTTCAAAAATTTATATGCTAGATATACGAAAGTAATGATGATGATAACTGTAATTCCAGTATTAAAATAGCCAAGACCTAGTTGTTCA
>NZ_NCTA01000026.1 GCF_002156865.1 Gottfriedia luciferensis
AACGGTAATGAGCACCGCAGACAGGCGAAGTAACGAAGAAAGCGAGCGTTTGTCAACAGTCTGAAACCATCATTCGTCATCGAATGATGGTTTTTTAATCATAGATTAACCAACTTGATTATTAACTTCATCTTCATCAACCCAGGCCTCTAATTTATCACGGCCAGGTAGATTAGCGATTTTATCAGCACGGAAAACAGGATCTAATCCTTGTTTCTTTTGAGCAATATAATCTTTTAGTAATGCTTTTGCAACTTTAGATAATCTTGTAATTGCGTAAAGATTAACTAAAACCATAAGACCCATGAAGATGTCCGCTAGAGACCAAATTAATTCTGCACTATATAAAGCTCCGAATAATACCATTCCAATTACTGCGAAACGGTACAGGTAAATCGTCTTTTTCGAATGCTTCATAAAGCTAATATTTGATTCTCCGTAGTAGTAGTTACCCATAATTGTGCTTAATGCAAATAAGAATACTGAAATTGAAACGAACGTTGCAGCAAAATCCCCAAGACTTACACGTAGAGATTCTTGAGTTAATGGAATACCTGTAAGTTCAGATGTTTTATAAACTCCAGAAACTAAAACAATCATTGCAGTAGATGAACAGATAATGAATGTATCTACAATTACACCTAAAGCTTGGATCAATCCTTGTTTTACAGGATGAGTTACATCAGCAGTTGCAGCCGCGTTAGGTGCAGAACCCATACCAGCTTCATTTGAGAACAATCCACGGCGAATTCCGTGAAGTACAGCAGCTCCCATTATGCCACCAAACATTTGTTTGATTGAAAAGATTCCTTCAGAAAAAATTGCACTAAATACATTTGGCAAAATATCAAAATTTGAGAACATTACCCATAAAGCTAAAATAATATAAACCCCTGCTTTAATTGGAACTAAAACAGTTGAGAATTTAGCTACAGAATGTACACCACCAAAGATAATTAAAGCAGTGATAATTCCAAGAACGATAGCAGTAGTTTTTGTATTTACACCAAATTCATTATTGATAGAAGCCGCAATCGTGTTAGCTTGTACTGCATTAAAAATTAGTCCAAATGATAAAGTAATTAAAATACTAAAAATAACACCAAGTTTTCTATTACCTAAAGCTTTTTCCATATAGTAAGCAGGTCCGCCACGCCATGCTGTACCAGATTTAACTTTATAAACTTGAGCAAGTGTACTTTCTACAAAAGCTGAAGCTGAACCAATTAACGCCATTAACCACATCCAAAATACTGCGCCTGGTCCCCCTAATGCTACAGCAGTTGCAACACCGGCGATATTACCTGTACCAATACGAGCTGCCATACCGATCATAAATGCTTGTAATGATGAAACAGTTTTTTTATTTTTGTCTTTATTGCGTCTTCCGTCACCTAATAATCGAATCATTTCAGGGAAGAATTTGAATTGAATAAAACCTAAATACACTGATAAAAATAAGCCAATTACAACTAACAAAATTACGATTAGTTTAGACCATAAATAGTCATTAAATACTGCAATGAAATCTGTCATGAATCCCTCTCCTTTTTAAGAATTTTCGCAAAATTATCTGATGATTTTGCCGTAAAAAGTAATAATAAAATATTCAGACGAGTATGGCAATGTTTTTTAAAATAATCTAAAAATTTTGTGTGATTATTAAAATTAAATTAAAAAAGTAAGTGTTCACTTACTTTTTGTTGACGAAATGAGATTCGGTTAATATACTATAAAAGTGAATAAACACTTACTTTTTATTTCATAATTTAAATCTATGGAAATCTAGGAGTTAAATCCTTTTTAACATTTGGTTTTTAAGGAGGTAAATAGTGAATAAGGGAGAAAGAACTAAACATCTTATACTAGAAAAGTCTAAGCAGCTTTTTGCGAAAAACGGATATAACGGTACAACAATCAATCAGATTGCAAAGGAAAGTAAGATTTCTGAAGCAACCATTTATAAGTATTTTAAAAGTAAGTTGGATGTATTAATTACTTGTGTAAAACCGGATATTCATGACATTTGTATGGAAGAGGATTTTAGTAAATATTCGATAGAAGATTTACTTAGGTTATATGTAGAGAAAAGAATTATATGGGTGGAGAAAAATCGAAATCAAATTGAAATCTTAATCAGTGAAACGTTACGTCACCCAGAGTTATCTGAAATTTTCTTTCAACAAATCTATCGTAAGACGCCAATAGAAGAAGAAATAGAAGCAAGAATGTTAGCAAAAGAAACAAATTTTCATTTGGAGATCCCAATATTAAGTTTAAGTATGATTACAACGATCATTGCAATACTTAATCTACAAAAAAGCTTAATGGATACTGACCCACATCAAATCACAAATGAAGCAACAAATAAAATGGTGCAATTAATTTTATTTGGATTAATAGGAAATAAAAGTAATGAATAAACTGAAAGATGTAGCTACTAAAAAATAGAAAGTAATAGTTTAATATTTCCTAGTATTAAACTAATTATTTGCAATAAAATGACCAAAATACAAAAATGGTCAGTTGGTCTATAAAGGAGTGATCGTGTGTTAAAACAGGAATGGAAAAATATATTTAAAAAACCAATGATGATTGCAACAATCATTTCAGTTGGTCTTGTACCAATGCTTTATTCATTAATATTTTTATCAGCTTATTGGAATCCTTACAATCATACAGAGAAGCTATCGGTTGCAGTAGTAAACAATGATAAAGGAACAGAGTTTAATAATAAACAACTGAACGTAGGGAAAGATTTTGTAGATGGATTAAAAGATAATCATTCATTTAAGTGGAAAATCACAAATAAAAAACAAGCGATGGAAGGACTAAATGATGAAAAATATTATTTAGTAATCGAATTACCTTCTAATTTTTCTAAAAACGCAGCTACATTATTAGATGAAAAACCACAAAAAATGAAATTAAATTATTATACTAACGCGGGGAAAAATTATGTAGGTGCTCAAATTGGCTCAAATGCTATAAAAGAAGTAAATGCGAAACTTTCAAAAGAAATTACTGAGCAATACGCTAAATCAGTATTTGATAACTTCAAGGATATTGGAAATGGAATGACAAAAGCTTCTGACGGAGCTGGGAAAATAAATGATGGTGCAACTAAAATAACAGATGGAACTGGCGTTTTAAATAAAAATTTAAAAAAATTAAATGATAGCATGCTTACATTTGAAAATGGAAGTTCTAAGCTGAAAAGTGGTGCGAGCCAATTATCAGATGGGATAAAACAATCAAATGATGGAGCAAATAAATTAAGTTCAGGTTTAAACACCCTTTTAGAAGGAACAGCTACACTAAAAGACGGTTCTAGTGATTTGAACAACGGACTAAGCCAACTTGCTGATGGTGGAAAAAAACTAGGTGATGGATCAACTAAACTAGAAGCAGGAACTAGTCAATTAACAGACGGATTAAAACAGTCGTATGAAGGTGCAGTTCAGCTTCAAAAAAATGAAGCAGGATTTAACGATAAACTTGGTACAACAAATGCAGCTTTAAAATCAGTTGTCAATGATATCCAAAATTCGAATGGAACGCTAAGTAATGAAGACTTACAAAAATTACTAGCAATCTCTAAAGGTTTAGATCAATTATCTCAAGGTAGTAACCAAATTAAAGCTGGTTTCGATCAAGTTGCAGCAGCGCAAAATAAATTATATGATGGCTCAAATAATCTATTAGCTGGTCAACAGCAATTAAATTCAAATTTAAATCTGTTTAATAGTAAATTACAATTAGCGGCTAATGGAGCTAATCAGTTAGCACAAGGAAGTAATGATTTATATAATGGTACAAAGCAATTAAGTGAAGGTAGTACGTTACTTTCATCTGGATTAGGAAAATTAAATGTAGGTGGAGACCAATTAGTTCAAGGAATCGACCAATTGAATGATGGTTCTAAGCAATTAACAGATGGAACGAATAAGCTCTATAATGGATCAGGAGATTTATTAAAAGGCGCGACTGATTTAACAAAAGGAACAACTGAACTTCACAAATCTCTGAAAGAAGGCGGAGATGAAGTAAATAAAGTTAAAACGAATGATGAAACTGATAAGTTCTTTGCGAATCCTACAAAGCTAGTTGGACATAAACTGAATAACGTAAAAGAATATGGTGTAGGATTAACGCCTTATATCTTATCTATTGGACTTTTCGCTGGTGGATTAATGTTCACTTCGGTTTATCCAATGAGAAAAAATTCAATCGAACCAACTTCTGGTTTAGCTTGGTTCTTTAGTAAATACAGTGTATTAATCATAATGGGAATCATGCAAGCTATTATCGCAGATATCGTATTAATATACGGTATGGGCCTAAATGTGCAAAACGTTGGGTATTTCGTTTTCTTTACAATCATCACCAGCTTAACTTTCTATTCATTAATACAATTCTTAACAGTTACTTTAGGAAATATAGGACAATATTTAGTATTTATCATGATGTTATTACAAATTGGGGGAACTTCAGGTACATTCCCAATTGCATTAACACCGACATTTTTCCAAAATATTCACCCATATTTACCGATGACATATGCAATTAAAGGATTTAGGGAATTAATCTCTGATTCAGTCAATACTGGATTTGTAATGGATCAAATCTATTACCTATGCGGATTTGCAGTGTTATTTATTCTATTAACGAATGTAACTTTTGCAGTAAGAGTAAAATTATCAAAAAAACAAAAATTAAGTGAAAGTGAAGCTATGTGATCTGAAAATCTTCTAGTTTGACTTTGTATGAAAAAAGCATCTGATTATTTCAGATGCTTTTTTTAGTTTGTATCAACAAAAACTAGGGGTTATCAACAAAAACTGAGCGTATATCAACAAAAACTATTCCGGTATCAACAAAAACAAGTCGTTTATCAACAAAGTTCACAACATTATCAACAAAATCCACAAAGTGTTCGCCTATCAACAATTTTAGATACAAACCAGTACTAAAACTAAAATGTGAACAACGTCACAAAATAGACAATTTATTGACACGATTTAGACAAATAAGATTAACGCAAAAAGCCCTTTGGAAAAGTAAACTATAAGTAACAAAGGATACCAGTATATGGTTCTTGAAAATTTCTTAAAGATTAATTTGTGAATAAATGTTCAAAGTTTAATTCAAGCTTTAATTAATTTTTATGAAAGATTCTTTATTAAAGGGGGATAAACTGTGAGTGTTTTAGAGCTTGCAAGATTACAATTCGGTTCCACTACTATTTTTCATTTTTTATTTGTACCACTTTCAATCGGTTTAGCATTTATGGTAGCGATCTTGGAAACGATGTATGTTTTTCGTAATAACGAAACATATAAAAAATTAACAAAATTCTTTGGGCATTTATTTTTAATAAATTTTGCTGTTGGTGTAGTTACGGGGATTATTCAAGAGTTTCAGTTTGGAATGAACTGGTCTGAGTATTCACGATTCGTAGGAGATGTTTTTGGTGCTCCACTTGCTATTGAGGCACTTTTAGCATTTTTCATGGAGTCTACATTTTTAGGTATATGGATATTTGGATGGGAACGCCTTTCAAAAAAATTGCATTTAATGTGTATTTGGCTAGTTTCGTTTGGAACGTTAATGTCTGCATTTTTTATTTTAGCTGCGAACTCATTTATGCAGGAACCAGTTGGATTTACGATTAAAAATGGTCGTGCAGAAATGAATGATTTCTTAGCAATCATAACAAATCCTCAGTTGAAAGTTGAATTCCCTCACACGATTGCGGGAGCATTAGCAACTGGTGCATTATTTGTTGCTGGAGTAAGCGCTTATAAAATCTTAAAAAAACAAGAAATAGAAATCTTTAAAAAGTCATTTAATGTTGCGATGGTATTGGCTTTAGTAGCAGGAATTGGTGTTGCATTTAGCGGGCACTCACAAGCAAAGCATTTAATGGTAACTCAGCCAATGAAAATGGCTGCAAGTGAAGGGCTATGGAAAGACAGTGGCGATCCTGCAAGCTGGATGATATTTGGCCAAATTGATACGAAAAATAAAGTAAATAAACATGAAATTGAAGTGCCGTATTTATTAAGTTATCTCGCTTATGAGAAATTTGAAGGTAAAGTACCAGGGATGAATACATTACAAAAGCAGTATGAGAAATTATACGGGCCAGGAAACTATATCCCACCGGTGAAGACAACCTTCTGGAGTTTTAGAATAATGGCAGGAGCTGGCATGGTAATGATTTTAATGGCAATGCTAGGCCTATATTACAGTTATCGTAAAAAATTAGAGTCTAAGAATCTTTTCTTAAAAGCTTCAATCTTACTAATATCACTACCTTTTATTGCAAATACAGCTGGGTGGATTATGACAGAAATAGGGCGCCAACCATGGACCGTGTTTGGATTAATGACTACTGCTGAATCCGTATCACCAAATGTTTCAAAAGGATCACTTATTTTTTCAATCACAACCTTTACAACGATGTATGCAATTTTAGCTGCTGTTTTAGTTTATTTATTTGTTAAGGAAATTAAGAAAGGGACAAAACATGATGTAACTGAAAAGGTATCTACTGTCGATCCATTTGAAAGGGAGGCTGCAATTTTATGATTGAGTTAAATGAATTATGGTTTTTACTTGTAGCGGTTCTATTTATTGGCTTCTTTTTCTTAGAGGGTTTTGATTTTGGAGTAGGTATATCTACGAAGCTACTAGCCAAAAATGATACAGAAAGAAGAATTTTAATCAATACAATTGGACCATTCTGGGATGCTAATGAAGTATGGTTATTGACTGCTGGTGGTGCAATTTTTGCCGCATTTCCTAACTGGTACGCAACAATGTTTAGCGGATATTATATTCCATTTGTATTTGTATTAATGGCCTTAATAGGTCGCGGCGTTGCTTTTGAATTTAGAGGAAAAGTTAAAAGTCCTAAATGGTCTCAAACTTGGGATTGGGTGATTTTTTTAGGAAGTTTATTACCTCCTTTCCTATTTGGTGTACTGTTTTCAAGTATTCTTAGAGGAATGCCAATCGATCAAAATATGAACCTAAACGCTGGTTTCACTGATTATGTAAATGTATTCACTGTTATCGGTGGTGTAACAGTAACGTTACTTTGTTTATTACATGGCTTATTATTCTTAACTTTAAAAACTACTGGAGATCTAAGAGAACGAGCTCGAAAGTTAGCTAGTAGATTAATCTTACCAGTATTAATCTCATTGGTAGCCTTTACTACCCTTGCATTTATTGAGACTGATATGTTTAAAGTTAGAGGACAAATTACAGTTCCGTTAATTATATTAATTGTGATATCTTATGTGGTCGCATATGTATTTATCTCTAAAAAAAGAGATGGTTGGTCTTTTGCGATGACAGGACTTGGAATTGCGCTTACGGTAGGAACACTATTTACAGCGTTATTCCCGAGAGTCATGATTAGTTCAATAAAATCAGCTTATAATTTGACTGTATATAATGCATCATCTGGTCCATATTCTTTAAAAGTAATGACAATCGTAGCTTGTACTTTATTACCATTTGTACTAGGGTATCAAATATGGAGTTATTATGTATTTAGAAAACGTGTTGATGAAAAGGATTTGACTTATTAATGGGTAAAGATCTATTAAAGTTTACCGGTATTTCACGATTATTCATTATATTATCCACTTTGACGATTATTCAGGGAACGGCGATTATATTTCAGGCATATATGTTATCTCAAGCAATTGTAAAATTGTTTAATGGAAAGGATAGTAGCGATATTTTTTACGCTACTATTTTCTTCATTCTCGCATTTATATGTCGTTATATTATGACAACTATTAAACAAAAATTTTCTGAACAATTTGCTGATCATGCGTCAAATGAAGTGAAAATGAAAGTGCTAGAAAAGCTATTCAAACTAGGACCAAGGTATGCAAGGAAAACTGGAACGGGTAATATCGTAACATTAATAATGGAAGGCACAACTCAATTAAGACAGTATTTAGAAATTGTTCCTTCAAAAATGATAAATCTAGCAATTATTACACCACTGGTCGTTATATATGTATTTTTTATAGATAAGCTATCTGCCATTATTTTAATCGTTACGTTTCCAATTATTATTATCTTTATGATTTTACTTGGATTGGCTGCAAAAAAGAAATCTGATAAACAATGGAAGGTTTATCGAATATTATCCAATCATTTTACAGATTCATTAAGAGGACTTGAAACTTTAAAATTCCTAGGATTAAGCAGAAAGCAAATTAATAAAATCGAGAGTGTCAGTGAGAGGTATAGAATAGCAACAATGGGCACATTAAAAATTGCTTTTTTATCGTCCTTTGCACTTGATTTATTTACTATGCTATCAATAGCTACAGTTGCTGTTTTTTTAGGGTTGAGATTAATTGATGGAGCACTTTCACTTGGTCCAGCTTTAACTATTTTGATATTAGCCCCAGAATATTTCTTACCTGTACGGGAAGTTGGTGCGGATTATCACGCTACTCTTAATGGGCAAGAAGCAGGAGCTATGATGCAAGCTATTTTGGATGAAGAAGAATTTAAAGATCAAGCAAGTACTCATATGCAAGACTGGAGTACAAACAGTTCTCTTACATTGGCAAATTTAAGAGTAGAATCAGAACAAAATGGTCCTGCAATTTTAGATGATATAAATGTTAGTTTTAAAGGCTTTCAAAAAATAGGAATTGTTGGCCAAAGTGGTTCGGGTAAATCTACACTAATTGATTTAATTGGTGGTTTCTTAGAGCCGTCAAATGGAAAAATAATTATTTCAGGGAAAGAGGTTTCACATCTTCAAATAGAAGAATGGCAGAAACAATTATTGTATATACCCCAAAATCCATATATATTTTCCAAAACTTTAGCTGGAAATATACGATTTTATGAACCAAATGCTACAACGGAAGAAGTAGAAAAAGCAGTAGAAGATGCTGGTTTGAAGCCATTGGTTAGTGAATTGCCATTGGGAATAGAAGAAAAAATTGGTGAAGGCGGTAGAGCTTTAAGTGGAGGTCAAAGACAACGTATAGCTCTTGCAAGGGCGTTTTTAGAAAATCGACCAATACTTCTTTTAGATGAACCTACTAGTCAGCTTGATATTGAAACAGAGTATGAGCTGAAACAAACAATGCTTAAACTGTTTAAAAATAAGTTAGTATTTTTAGCAACGCATCGCCTTCATTGGATGAAAGAAATGGATCAAATAATTGTGGTAAAAGAAGGTAAAATTGTAGAAATTGGAACTCATGAGGAATTAATAGAGAAAAAAGGGCATTATTTTCAATTAATTACTAGTTAGAAGGGAAACGTATGTTTAATAAAAATGGATGGATTTTACCTTATATTAAGGATAACGTTCGCTTACTTTTGTTCGTTATCTTCTTAAGTACACTCACAATTTTTGCCGCAGCTTCCCTTATGTACACTTCTGGCTATTTAATATCAAAAGCGGCAACGAGGCCAGAAAATATACTAATGGTTTATGTTCCTATTGTTGCAGTTCGGACTTTTGGAATTGCAAGGTCAGTATTTAAATATATTGAACGACTAGTTGGGCATCATACCATATTAAAAATATTATCTCGAATGAGAACAAGACTATTCCGAGCACTTGAACCATCAGCGCTAAGTTTAAATTCTAAGTTTAAGACAGGCGATATTTTAGGATTGTTAGCTAATGATATCGAATATTTACAAGATATTTATTTAAAAACAATATTTCCAGGTATTGCTACACTGTTTATTTATGTAATATCGATTATTGCACTCGGATTTTTTTCAATACCATTTGCATTATTAATCGCTGTAGTTTCATTTGTTTTAGTTGGTATATTACCTTTTTTCTCATTATTAATTGAAAAGGGAAGAATCCAACAAATGAAAAGTCAAAAAAGCAACCTATATGAAATACTAACAGATGCAATAATGGGGATTAGTGATTGGTTGTTTAGTGGACGACGCTCGGACTTTATTAAACAGTACGGAAAGAATGATAAATTATTAAGAGGACTTCATTTTCAAGAAAAACGCTTTAGAAGATGGCGTGATTTAATTGCCCAATTCATTGTCGCGATTCTTGTTTTACTAATGTTATATTGGGCTGGTAATGAAAGTTTAATTGGTGAAATACCAAAGACTTTTATTGCTGCATTTGTTTTAATTCTTTTCCCATTAACTGAAGCTTTTATTCCTTTATCAAATTCGATTGGAAGTATTCCTTTATATTCTGATTCGATTAAACGTTTAGAAGGCATCGATGAGATTCAAAAAGAACCAATCCATTTTGAGTTCAATAATTCGGTCGAAGATTTTACTGAAATTGAATTCAAAAATGTCAATTTTCAATACGGAGAAGGAGCTCCAGTTTTAAATAATATTTCATTTACTCTCAAACCAAATAAAAAAACGGCTTTATTAGGGCCAAGTGGATCAGGCAAATCAACGATTCTTAAGTTAATTGAAGGGGCAGAAGTTCCTAACAATGGGTCTGTTAAGATTAATCAGATTGAATGTGTAGATTTTGGAGAAGAGATTACAAAGGTAGTATCCGTGCTAAATCAAAATCCTTATTTATTTGATACATCCGTTATGAACAATATTCGACTAGGACGCCCTGAAGCAAGTGATGAGGAAGTTATTGAAGTTACGAAAATGGTTGAACTGCATGATTATATCGAGTCACTACCACAAGGGTATCATACTCCTATGCAAGAGACGGGAGTTAGATTTTCAGGTGGAGAACGTCAACGAATTGCATTAGCAAGAGTACTGCTCCAAAATACACCAACTGTAATTTTAGATGAACCAACTGTAGGATTAGATTCAATTACAGAACGAAAGCTTCTCCAAACCATCTTTAGAGTATTGGATGGGAAAACAGTCCTTTGGATAACACATCATTTAATTGGTGCAGAGCTTGCTGATCAAATCCTTTTCCTAGACAAAGGGAACATATTAATGAAGGGCTCACATAATGACCTCATCAAAAATGAAGAAAGATACCAAAGACTATTTGAACTTGATCGACCTTACTAAAACTGTAGATTCGTTTCTACAGTTTTTTTGTATTGTTGAAATATATGATGAGCAATAAATGAAAATATTAGGTTACTCCTTAACAGATAGAGAAATTAATAATTAGCATAAGGAATCAGTTATGCTTTTTAAAGAAAACACTTTTTGTAAAGAGAGTGATTGGAACGAAAGGATGCTCGACTCCTGTGGGAGATGCGGGAAGGCTGAGGCGGGCAAAAGCAGGAAAAGCAAATAAGGACAGGAATTATTTAGAGGTCCAATAATATTCTTTAAGTCTTTAAAATTTCTTCCTTAATCCTGCCTTTCCTTGTTCCTACTCCTAATGGGCGAGCATCCTGCAGTGGAAATCAACAGGAACAAGAAAAAATTAAATCACCATAAAATACAGTTTGACTAAAAATGGTTAACTATGATATATTTATCTCGAATTCGAGATATCTTGAATTCGAGATAATTTTTAAAATTAATTTAAGTAAATAATCTTTAAGATAAAAATGCAAAATAAATTGATCAAATAATGGAGGAATTAGGATGAATGGATTAAAAGGTATACATCATGTAACTGCAATAACAAGTAGCGCAGAAAAAAATTATGAATTTTTCACTTATGTACTTGGAATGCGTTTAGTTAAGAAAACTGTAAATCAAGATGATATTCAAACGTATCACTTATTTTTCGCAGATGATAAAGGTAGTGCTGGTACTGATATGACATTTTTTGATTTTCCTGGAATACAAAAAGGAGTACATGGTACAAATGAAATTTCTAAAACTTCATTCCGAGTACCTACTGATGCTGCATTAGATTATTGGGTGAAGCGTTTTGATCGATTAGATGTAAAACACACTGGGATTAAAACACAATTTGGTAAAAAGACTTTATCCTTCGTTGATTTTGATGATCAACAATACCAATTGATCTCGGATGAAAATAATAAAGGAGTTTCTTCTGGTACACCATGGCAAAAAGGACCAATTCCATTAGAGTATGCAATTACGGGACTTGGGCCAATTTTTATTCGGGTAGCTAACTTCGAATTCTTTAAAGAAGTAATCGAAAAAGTGCTTTTATTTAAAGAGATTGACAAAGAAGGGTCATTCCATTTATTTGAAGTTGGTGAAGGTGGGAATGGAGCACAAATAATAGCAGAATACAATGCGATGTTACCTCAGGCATACCAAGGATTTGGTACTGTTCACCATGTAGCATTCCGAGTTGAAGATACTTCTGTTTTAAAAGAATGGATTAAACGTCTAAATTCTTTCCAATTACCTAACTCTGGTTATGTAGACCGCCATTTCTTTGAATCTTTATATGCAAGGGTTGCACCTCAAATATTATTTGAATTTGCTACTGATGGACCTGGATTCATGGGAGATGAACCATACGAAACACTTGGTGAAAAATTATCTTTACCACCATTTTTAGAGCCAAAACGCGAAGAAATCGAGCGAATGGTTCGTCCAATCGATACAATTAGAAGCACGAAAGAATTTATAAAAGAATAAGTAACATTAATATTATTAATTGAAACACTCACATATTTTGTGGGTGTTTTTTTATGATTATAAGGATCCTTTTTTATGTCTTTTGTAAAATATGAACAATTAACATGAACAGAACCTGTTTGTTAAAAAACGATTAGAAAATTAATGCATAAATTGAAAAGTTATTCTACTGAAATGTTTTAGTGAATAAAAATTTTATGAACTAAAATAATTCTTTAGGAGAGGAACAATGAATAGTACATCTAGTATGCGATTATCAAGGGATGAAATGGTAAGTATTATACGAAATGGATTAGAAAGGGCAAATAATTCCAAAAGGATTGTTATTGTAGGAGCAGGAATTTCAGGGTTAGTTGCAAGCTCTTTATTAAAAGAAGCTGGACATGAAGTGACGATATTGGAAGCAAATGGTCGCGTAGGTGGTCGGATTTTTACAAAAAGAGCACCTTTTATTAATGATCAATATATGGAATTAGGTGCAATGCGTATTGCTTCTAGTCATAAACTTACACTTGAATATATAGAAAAATTTAATTTAAAGGTGAATGAATTTATCAATGGAAAATCAGAGGATGTCATTTATGTTAATGGAGTTAAAACAACACAAAAGATTTATGAACAAAATCCAGATATTTTAGGGTATCGTGTAGAAGCTAAGGAAAAAAATATAAATGTTGATGAGCTCATTGAAAGAGCGATAAAACCTGCGATGGATTTTATTAAACAAAATCCTGATGAGAATTGGAAAGAAATAATTAACAATTATGATCATTATTCTATGGACTCATTCTTAAGGTATAACCCGATCGGAGCTTCTTTGTCACCAGGGGCTGTAGAAAAAGTAAAAGTTCTTCAAGGAATGGAAGGTTTTCCCGAGCTTGCATTTACAGCTATATTGCGAGAATTCATTGTACTATTTTCAAAGGAAATTAAGTTTTACGAGATTACAGGAGGAAATGATCAACTGCCTAAAAAATTTTTAAAACAGTTGAAAGAGAATTTATTCTTTGGTCAAAAAATGAATAAAATTGTGCAGGAAAATAATCAAGTAACCATTCATTCAGATCATTATACAAGCCATCTTCCTTATCAAACGACGGGAGACTATGCTATTATTACGATCCCTTTTTCACTGCTGAATTTTATCGAAGTTATCCCAAGAGATTCATTTTCTTATCATAAATGGAAAGCAATTAGAGAATTACACTATGTTCCTTCTACAAAAATCGGACTGCAATTTAAAAGTAGATTTTGGGAAAAAGATGGGGTAGGAGGGAAGCTAACTACAGATTTGCCAATTCGTTTTGCATATTATCCTAGCAATCACAATGGGAAAAATGGATCGGGAATTATTTTAGCTAGTTACACGTGGGAAGATGATGCATTGATTTGGGATAGTATGTCTGAAAATGATCGGATAATGAATGCATTGAAAGATTTGGCTACGATACATGGACAACAAGTTTATACAGAGTTTATAACAGGTTACACTCATAGCTGGGCTCTTTACCCATACTCTGGTGGAGCTTTTTCAATGTTCAAACCAGAACAAAATAGAGAACTTACACCTTATATTTCAACTCCTGAAGGAAGAGTTCATTTTGCTGGAGAACATACCTCTTCTGCGCCGGCATGGATAGAAGGTGCAATCGAATCGGGAATTCGTTCTGCATATGAGGTAAATAGCCGAACTTTCCAAGAATAATAGGAATCATTTTTTATATTTCTTTCGAATATAGTGAAAACAGTGGATGCTTTTTTATTCGAGGGAGTGATAAGTTTGAACGTTAGTAATCAAGGTCTCCAATTTACCCCTGTTAAGTCATATAGTGTTTTTCACGGTCCAAATGATCCGTGTCCGCCAATTGGAAAAAAATTTTACTCAACACCCCCGCATTTATATTTAGGATTTCAACCACCAGGATTAGAGCAATTTTCGTATAAAGAGGCTTTAATGAAAGGAACTTTATGGAAGGTTTTTTATGACTTTTATGAAAATCCATATAAAGAAGTTGGGAGGGATTAAAAATGACTCAGCAACTTCCTCCAGAGTATTATACTGATTTAGAGGAACTTCAAGCTGTTGATTTTGTACTTGTAGAATTAACTTTATATTTAGATACACATCCTCACGATGAGTCTGCGATTAACCAATTTAATCAATATGTTCAATATAAAAAACAAATCGAAGCGAATTTCGAGTCTAAATATGGTCCGTTGTTTCAATACGGAAATAGCTATTCTGATTCATCTTGGAACTGGCATAAAGGCCCTTGGCCATGGCAAGTTTAGAAGGAGGGGAACTGAATGTGGATATATCAGAAAAAACTACAATATCCAGTGAAAGTCAGTACATGTAACCCAAAATTGGCAAAGTATTTGGTTGAACAGTATGGAGGGGCAGACGGTGAATTAGCAGCCGCATTAAGATATTTAAATCAACGTTATACGATACCCGATAAAGTTATTGGACTTTTAACTGACATTGGTACAGAGGAATTTGCTCATTTAGAAATGATTGCTACGATGATCTATAAGCTTACAAAAGACGCGACACCTGAACAAATGAAAGCAGCTGGACTAGATACTCATTACGCTTCACATGATAGTGCATTGTTCTACCATAATGCTGACGGTGTACCATTTACTACTGCATATATTCAAGCAAAAGGAGATCCGATTGCCGACTTGTATGAAGACATTGCAGCGGAAGAAAAAGCACGAGCAACCTATCAATGGATAATCGATTTATCTGACGATCCAGATTTAAATGATGGATTAAGATTCTTAAGAGAACGAGAGATTATTCATTCACAAAGATTTAGAGAAGCAGTAGAAATATTAAAAGAAGATCGACTCCAAAAGAAGATTTTTTAACTTCCCTAATTAAATAATTTAGTGAAACTTAATTAGAACTTATATTTTACGATTGGCTTTGTGGATGTTACATTTTCAGATTTTATAGAGAATAAAATAATAGACTATTTAAAGACTTTGATTGGAGTGGAAGGTGGGAGACTCCTATGGGAGTAGCGGGAAAGGTGAGACCCCGCAGGCTTGCCGAGGAGGCTCAGCTCACGCCCCATGGAAAGCGAGCATCCTGCAACGGAAATCAACCTTCTTTTTTAACAAAGTCTATTGAAAAATATATTAAATCTAAAGACTGCTCTTTATCTTTAAGAGAGCAGTCTTTTTGTAGTATTTGAAATTATTTAATACTAATGTCTATTATTAAAAAATTTTTAATTGAACTTATTGTGTCAATTTGAAATAATCATAATTGGACCAAAAGTATTTTATACAAATTGTTCTAGTAAACGATAAAATGGAGAATTCGTATGAATAAAGATATGGCAGTAGTTGATCATCTTGAAGAACTGCGTAAAAGAATCATTATTACAGCAGTAACTTTTATTGTTCTATTTATAATTGGACTCGTTTATGTAGAACCAATCTATAGATTTTTAACGAAGGATTTGACGTATAAACTAGTTGTACTTAGTCCTGGTGATATATTATGGGTGTATTTTTCCATTTCAGCAGTATTTGCAGCAGTTTTTACAATTCCAGTTGCAACGTGGCAAATTTGGATGTTTGTTAAGCCGGGATTGCGTCCTTCAGAGCAAAAAGGAATAGGATTCTATATTCCAGCATTGTTTTTACTTTTTATTCTTGGACTTGTCATCGGTTATTATCTAGTTTTTCCGAATATCCTCAAGTTCCTAACATTAATGGGACTAGATATGGTTACGCAACATTACACAGTAGAAAAGTATTTTTCGTTTATTTTTAATTTAGTCGTACCATTTGCAGTGTTTTTTGATATGCCTGTAGTGATTATGTTTTTAACAAAGATCGGTATTGTAAAGCCAAGCTACTTACAGAAAGTAAGAAAATATGCTTATTTTATATTAGTTATCGTGGCATGCTGTATTTCACCACCAGATTTTGTTTCTCACATTTCAGTATCAATTCCATTAATTTTATTGTATGAACTAAGTGTATTTACATCAAAAGCGGTTTATAGAAAAAAAGAGGTAAATGAGTAAAAACTCATTTACCTCTTTTTATTTTTTTGAATTTGTAAATACGATTTTTTGATATTTTACAAAAGAAGTTTTTCTAAGAAAATTATATAGAATATATCAAGAAATTGATTGGAGTGGAAGGTGGGAGACTCCTATGGGAGTAGCGGGAAGGGTGAGACCCCGCAGGCTTGCCGAGGAGGCTCAGCTCACGCCCCATGGAAAGCGAGCATCCTGTAACGGAAATCAATCTTCTTTTCTAAGAGAGCCTTAATATAAAATCGTCTTAAAATCTGTTTTGAAAAGGATTATTAAAAAAGTTAAACTTTAATAATCCTTTTATTAATAAAAATTTAAACTTTGTACAAGTTGATTATTCATAAATATTTCATAGCTTATTAAAGAACTAGGCAAACACCTTTTAAAGGCAAAAAGGCGATAGTAAGGAGCATAAAATATGCAATATTCAGCTTGGATTACTGTTTTATTTCTTGCTTTTTCATCTAGTATAGATAACTTTGGAGTAGGGATAACATATGGGATTCGTGGGATTAAGGTAGGATTATTAGCAAATTTAATCATATCAGTTATTGCATTTGTTTTTAGTGAAGTAGGGATTATTTCAGGGCAATATATTTCAAAAGTTTTTCCTGGAACATTGTCTAATATTATTGGAGCTTTTTTTCTGCTAATTATTGGACTAAGGATTGTACTTCTGACAATTCCTAGAAAAAATAAAATTGTCTTAGAAAATAAAAATAATGATGAGGAATCAGTATCAAATATGGTAACTGATTATTTAAGTTCACCAGAAAAAGCTGATGTTGATAAATCAGGAGATATTAGTTCCTTTGAGGCAATCATTCTTGGAACCGCAGTTTCAATGAATGCACTTACTAATGGTTTAGGTGTCGGATTAATTGGGCTCTCTCCATTTGCAATTTCAATTTCAGCAAGTATTTTTAGCTTTCTAGCGATCTGGTTAGGGGTCATTTCAGGGAAAAAAGTTGCTAACGTGAAAATTGGTGGATGGTCACTTGGACAATTTAGTTCAATTATTAGCGGGATTATTTTAGTCATGATTGCACTACACAATCTGATTTGAAGACTCTATAGGAGTGGGTTAATACAGATACCTTCAATTTTAAAATTTGAAAAAGATGATTTCGTTTGTCTAATGAAATCATCTTTTTAATTTACTTGTTTAATTAATTAATGTTTTTTAACTATTAATGTTCGTTATTTTGCTAATAATAGATAATGAACCAAATAAAGTATTTTTGATAAAAGGTATAGTTATAAATTAAGTTTGTGTAAAATAGTAAGTAGAAATTATTTATGGCAATTTTATGTATTTTTATAATATTAGCTTTTTATATCTTATTAATGTTGTAAAATTAATACGTTAATAAAAATTAGGAGATCATTATGACAATATCTGCATTAGAACATTTTTTAAATACATACAAAGACTACTCTGCTTTACTTAGTATTTTGATTAATGTAGTGATCAGTATTATTGGAGTAGTACCAAGCTGGTTTATGACAGCAATAAATATAAAAATATTTGGATTGACTGGTGGATTCTTTGTCTCATTTATTGGTGAGTTATTAGGTACATTGGTATCTTTCATTATATTTAGAAAGGGTCTTCAAAAAAGATTTTTAAAAAATACAAGTAAATTTAAGATTGTTGATAAACTTTTAAGCTTAGAAGGCAAGGATGCATTTAACGGAGTGTTATTTTTACGTTTGATCCCTTTTATTCCTTCAAGTTTAATTACACTATTTGCTGCTTTTGGAAAGATATCGTTGACTAGTTTCTTTTTTGCTAGTTTGATCGGTAAGTTACCTGTTGTTCTCTTTGAATCGTATTCTTTGAATCAGGTTTTAGAATTCACTTTATTTGGCAAAATAATTTTAGGTTTATTTATCGTCGGATTAATTATATTTTCTTATAAAAAACGATTTAGTGTATTCCAAAAAAACCATCAAAATTAAAATAAATGTAGTTATAAAAAAAGCTAATGTAAATTCATTTTTACATCAGCTTTTTTTATTTGATTTATGCAATTGTTGTTTGTGAACTTACTAAATCACTTTCATCTTGCACATCTTTTTTTGTTACTGATAGATATCCAACTAAAGCTACAATAACAATTGTTAAAACAAGGCTAACTGCTCCTCCACCGAAACCAAGTCCACCATGTTTTTGAGAGACAGAACTCCAGTCAGAAAATGACGCTCCAACAGGTCGAGTCATAATATAGGCAAACCAAAAAGAAAAAATTTCATTTAATTTGAAGAATTTTTTACCGATTACTGGTATAGCTAATAAAGCTGTAAATAATAGTCCTGATGAAAAATAGCCTAAATGCATTGTTGAGGCAGTCATGTCACCTGCTGCAGTACCTAGAGCGAAAGTCCCCATTACAACTGACCAATAAAGGATCTCGCGACGACGTGTGTAGATGCTGTGAATAGAAAGTGTTTTCTCCATTCGATACCAAATGATAAAAATAATAGCCAAGACGGCAGCAAAAAATATTGTCGATGCAACATAAGGAACGCCAAGACCTACATGGACAACGTCGGCAGCTACAGTACCGAATACACTAATCATGACAACTACTAACCAATAAATACTTGGTACATATTTACGTGCTTTAAACTGCAATATTAAAGAAATAACAAGAACAATCCCCGCAACTGCAACTCCGATTACTGGTGTTAAAGTTTTTACGATATAGTCAGAAAAAACCTCGCCCATACCAGTCGTTAATAATTTAGTAATCCAGAAAAATATTGTTACTTCTGGTACTTTTTTTAACATCATTCCTAATTGTGGATTTATATTTTTAGTTTGTTTTTGTTCAATTGATTCCATTTCATAATCCTCCTTAATGGATTTAGATAAAATGTAAACAAGTTTTATGAAAATAAAATGAAAATATGTATGAAATTTTGAAGGATTTATTGACAAAATATTCTTAATAAAATAAAAATATGTTGTCTATTCTGAATGATTCGATTAGAATCGAATAAAAGAAAATGGGTGAGTAGATGATAAAGTATCCAATTTTAAGAAGCGGTGCAACAATAGGAGTAACGGCGCCATCATCGGGATTAGAGGATCAGTTTCATGAATTAATGAATCAGTCAATTAGCCGTATGAAAAGAGAAGGCTTTAATGTAGAATGTGGCGATGTACTTTGGACACAGGAAAAGGCTAAATCAGCAAATGCATTCATAAGAGCAAATGAGTTTAATTCAATGATGAATAATGAAACCATTGATTTAATCTTTCCACCATGGGGTGGCGAGCTTGCGATTGAGATTCTAGACAAATTAGAATATGAAAACTACAAAGAAAAATGGATAGTAGGTTATTCAGATACAAGTATTATTTTATTAGCGATTACGCTAATGACCGGAATTGCTACTGCTCACGGGACGAATTTGATTGATTTAAGAGGCGATTATTCCGATGAAACTACGGCAATGTGGCAAAAAGTTTTAGCTACGAAGTCTGGTAGCTCAATTACACAAAATTCATCTGCATTGTATCAAGAAAAATGGGAACACGAAAATCCATCACCATATGTATTTCATCTAAATAAAGAAACAAATTGGAAAACTGTTTCAAATAAAAGCGAAAAAATTCAAGGCAGATTACTTGGCGGCTGTATTGATATTATTAGACATCTTGTTGGGACACCATTTGGTAATGTCCGATTGTTTAGAAGTAAATTCATTGGAACGGAACCAATCATCTGGTACTTTGAAAATTGTCACTTAAAAACAACAGATTTAAGAAGAACATTCGTACAAATGAAATATGCAGGATGGTTTGACAATTGTTCGGGGATATTATTTGGACGTAGTTCTGCAAATGATACTGTGGAAAATTATACGATAGACGATGTGTATAATGAACTTTGTGAAGAATTAGAAATACCGATTATCTACGATATAGATTGCGGGCATGTGCCACCTCAAATAACGTTCATTAATGGTGCATTTGCTGAGGTAGAAGTAACGGACGGAAAAGGTAAAGTGGTACAGTCTTTTATTTAAAGAGATTACGAATTAAATTACTACCAAATAGTTTAGAAAAATAGATTCTAAAAAGCGTTTTTATGAAAAGAACGCTTTTTGTTTTGAAATATAATACAGAAATATTTGATTATTTAGTCTTCAGTGGTATAATTGCATTCTTTCGTCTTAAAAAATGTTTAAAAAGAGAGGATGGGGTTTAGTGGAAATTTTATTAATTCGTCATGGACAATCAGAAGCTGATATTCTAAATGTTCATGAGGGAAGAGCAGATTTTTCTTTAACTGATTTAGGGGTTAAACAAGTTCAAAAAATGGCTGAAAGAGTAAAAAATGATTTTGTACCAGAAATAATTTGGGCAAGTACTTTAAAAAGAGCAAAAGAAACTGCAACAATACTTTCAAAAGTTACAGATTGTGAAATCATATTTGAAGACGATTTAATGGAACATAATAATGGCGTACTAGCGGGTTTATCATTTGAAGATGCTAAGAAAATACCAAGCCCTAAATATCCTCATGAAAGTGTTGAAAATGGAGAGTCTGCAATTGAATTTCGAATGAGAATGGAAATGATTTTTTCGAGAATAGTAGCAAGCTCATCAAACCGAGAAAGAATCGCGATCGTAGCCCATGGCGGTGTAATTCATAATTTAATCCATTCATTTTTTAAAATGCCAATCCATACAGAGTTTGGATTTTTTACTGGAGATACAGGTATCCATTTACTTGAGATAAATGAAAAAGGCAGGTTTGTGCGATTCCTAAATGATACAAGTCATATTAAAAGCCTAGAGTTGGTGTACAATGAAAAATGTTAAAGTAGTTTATGTACTGATCTATGATGAAATAAATAAGACTGTATTAATGGTACAGAATGAAAATCATGTATGGACTTTACCTGGTGGTGCTGTAGAGCAAAATGAAACATTAAAGCAAGCAGCAGTTAGGGAAACGATAGAAGAAACTGGATTGGAAGTTGAAGTAGGCAATATCGTAGCAATTAATGAAGCTTTTTTTCCAGATCGAGGCCATCATGCGGTTATGATCACATTTACAGCAAATATAGTTGGTGGAAATTTAGCAATTCATAATGAAGAGGAAATTTTACAAATAAAATGGTTTGATCTTGAAACTGCAAGTAAGTTAATGCCATACTATAAACTTGGAATACATAGCTTACTAGAGACATCTATACCGTATACATTTCAAGAATGAATAAAATAAGGCAAATTTTAAAAAGAGTCTTCTAAAAAATTAGAGGTACTCTTTTTATTTTTCTTGGTTTTGTTAATGTTGATTGTTAATATTTTTCAAAAGACATTTTCGAAAAAGATTGTATAGAATATAAAGTATAGACTATTTAAAGACATTGATTGGAATGGAAGGTGTTAAGTGCAGGTAAGGCAGGAAAGACAGGGATAAGGAAGGGCTTGAAAAGCTGAGGACGAAAATCCAAGTATAAATAAACTAATGGCTTTTTATATCCTGCCTTAATCCTGCCATTCCTTATACCTGCTCTTAAGAAAACGAGCATCCTGTAACGGAAATCAACCTTCTTTTTTAAAAAAGACATTTTCTTAAAAAAATTTGTATAAGTTCTTAAAAGACTATAACATAGTAATATTATGGCATAATAAAAGAAAGTCAAATTACTAAATAGAATCAGGAGCAATTTAAAAAATGATAATAAGTAATGAACAAGAATTAGAAGCTTTACGAAAAATTGGTCGTATAGTAGCGATAGCGAGAGAAGAAATGAAATCGAGAGCTGTCGCTGGAATGACAACTAAAGAGCTTGATGAAATTGGAAGAAAAGTTTTAGAGGAGCATGGTGCAACATCTGCTCCACAAAAAGAATACGATTTTCCTGGCACTACATGTATTAGTGTAAATGAAGAAGTAGCTCACGGCATCCCAGGAGAACGTGTACTTCAAGAAGGTGACTTAGTAAATATTGATGTATCTGCTGCTTTAGATGGCTTTTATGCAGATACTGGAATCTCTTTCGTAATTGGAAAAGGTGACTTATTAAAAGAAAAGCTTTGTAAGTGTGCTGAAGATGCATTTTGGGCAGCGATGAAAAAAACAAAAGCGGGTTCTAAGCAAAACCAAATAGGTAGAGCAGTATACAATGAAGCAAGCAAGAACGGATTCAATGTAATTGAAAATCTAACCGGTCATGGAATTGGCAAAAGCCTTCATGAAAAGCCGCAGCATATTTTAAACTATTTCGATCCGATGGATAAAGCATTATTAAAAGATGGTCTTGTTTTAGCAGTCGAACCATTTGTTTCTGCAAATGCGGATCATATTATTGAATCAGGGGATGGCTGGACGTTTGTAACACCAGACAAAAGCTTAGTGGCCCAATGTGAACATACTATTGTTGTAACAAAAGGCGAGCCGATCATTTTAACACAACTTGAAGAGTAGAGCTTTTAGACAATAGACAAAGTCCTATTTATCTGATTCAGTCTGAGCGGAGAACTACATGTTCTCCGTTTTTTATTTTTTACCCTTGTTTCTGATAGTTTAATTCCCATGTAAATCCATTTTTATCTTTTACAACTGCGAATTTTGCATTCCAAAACGTTTCTTGAAGTTCCATATGTATTTCGCCATCTTTTGATAATTTTTCATAAATTGAATTTAGCTCTTCTTCAGAGCTCATATCAAGCGCCGTCCAAATGTTATCCCCTTTAACTAATGGTCTAAAAACATCTGCAAAATAGATTACGCAGTTTTCATTAATATGTAATTCAGAATGAATATATTTACCTTCATGTCCTTTAAACATTTCTATCCCATCACTAATTTGTACGTTTTTAATTTCTCCGCCAAATATGTACTGATAGTATTCAAGTGCCTCTTTACAGTTTTCGATATAAATATGTGGTAATAGTTTTTTCATTTTTTTCTCCTCATTTCTGACTTTTTTCTCTTTTAGTTTTAGCATTTTTGATATGTTACATAGAAATTATTAACTGAAAAGTGATCAAATAATAAGTCACAGTTTAAGTATAACCAGATATAATAGGTATTGTGCAAAAAGTTAAAATATTTTATAATTTAGTTAAATTCTGTTCGAAAAGGAGGTGTAGAAAAGATGTTACGTTTTCAAATGGTTTGCGCACAAATGATAGAATTTTTATATTTTTGTCGTGCAAAATTTGCGTTCTTAGCTGTTAACGGGATAGGTCTGTCCTTTTTTAACAATTTAAAAACACAAATAAAACCAAAACGTACTCTTTCCTACAACTTCAATAGATAAAAATGATTGCTTGAAAGCAAGTTTCTATTTGAATGATTATTTAAGCCATGGATGAGTTCAGTTGTCTATGGCTTTTTTCTATGGGACGGTACGGTAATAGAAGGAGAATAATCATGATTGCATGTAGTATAGATAAAATTTCAAAAATGTTTGGCGGAAATTCACTTTTTTCAGAATTAACATTTCAAGTCCATCAAGGAAGCCGAGTTGGTTTAGTCGGTGCAAATGGTAGTGGCAAAACAAGTATATTTAAACTTTTAACCGGGATTGAATCGCCGGACAGTGGAGCAATTCACTTTAAAAAAGGAATGAAGTTAGGGTATTTAGCTCAAATTCCTGTATTTCCTAATGAAATGACAAGTAGAGATGTATTGTTAACAGTTTTTGATGAATTACGAAAAATAGAAAATGAAATGAAGCAATTAGAAATTAAAATGTCCAACACGGTTGATGAACGCACCCTTGAGCTATTGTTAGAAAACTACGGTACATTTCAAGAGAAATTTAGTACGAATGGTGGTTACGAGATGGAGGCCGCCCTCTTGAAAATTGCGAATGGATTAGGCATCAATGATTTGCTTTCGAAAAAATTTGCAGATTTAAGCGGTGGTGAGAAAACAAAAGTAGGTTTAGGAATCGTTCTTTTACAACAACCTGATCTATTGTTACTTGACGAGCCAACGAATCATCTTGATTTATCTGCTATTGAATGGTTAGGGGGGTACTTAAAGGAATACGAAGGAACCATTATTGTTATCTCACATGACCGTTATTTTTTAGATGAAGTAGTTAACCAAATTCTTGAATTAGAGGATGGAGAAATAAACGTATATCACACAAATTATTCTCAATTTGTTATTCAAAAAGAAGAAAGATTATTAAAAGAATTCCAAGCTTATGAAGAGCAACAAAAGAAAATACAAAAAATGAAGGAAACGATTAAGCGTCTAAGAGAATGGGCTAATCAAGCGAATCCACCAAATGCAGGTTTGCATAGACGAGCTAGAAGTATGGAAAAAGCATTAGAGCGTATTGAACGATTAAAGCGTCCTATATTGCAAAAAAAGAAAATGGCATTTCAGTTAGAAGAATCTGGGCGAAGCGGAAAAGATGTTATTATTGCTGAAAATATTTCAAAATCTTTTAAGGACAAAGTTTTATTTAAACAGCTTAACTTTTCATTATATTACGGTGAACGAGCGGTTATTGTAGGAAACAATGGTACTGGTAAATCAACACTATTAAAGATGATATTAGGTCAAACCACCGTGGATGAAGGTAAATTAAAACTTGGCAGTAATGTGAAGATTGGTTACCTATCCCAGCATTATGAACCAATTCATTTAGAACACACAGTATTACAAGAGTTTAGGGAAGAAGTACACGTTACTGAAGGTGAAGCACGTAATATACTAGCAGGGTTTTTATTTTATGGTTATATGGTTTACCGAAAAGTTAGTCAACTAAGTGGGGGAGAGCGAATGAGATTAAGACTTGCTCAACTCATGTATCAAGATATAAATCTATTAATTGTAGATGAGCCTACTAACCATTTGGATATTGAATCTAGGGAAGTTTTAGAAGATGCACTCGAGAATTTTAACGGGACAATTCTATCCGTTTCACATGATCGTTATTTTATAAATAAACTTTTTTCAAAGATTTATTGGTTAGACAACGGATCACTTTTTGAATTTATTGAAGAGTACCAAATTGCAAAAGAAAAAATGGCTATTTTAAGAAGTAAGCGAGAGACTGAGAATGTAGTAATAAAGGCAAGTTCTATTTCTCAACCGTTAAAAAAACCGAAGCCAAAATCTCGTAACATTGAAGACATTGAAAGTGAAATAAACGACGTGGAAGAAAAGATTGCTGAATTGAATAAGTTAATGATGGTTGAAGGTGATCTGGTTAGGCTACAAAAATACCACGAAGAAAAAGAAAAATTAGAATTAAAATGTACAGCGTTATATTTAGAACTTGAAGAATATATAGCTTAATTTTGAATTTTATTCGTTTCTGAAATAGGCAATATCATCAATTATGGCTCTGAATTTAGATAATTATCAAAGTACATGCTCATACTTCCCAAAGGATTAATAAATTATAGTGAAGTTGATTCTATTAGGTGGTGAGCTTATGAGTTATGATCTATTTGAGAGATATCCTGGACCAGGGTATTCACAAGGTCAAGGTCAAGGAACTGGACACGGACAGATGCCAGGACATGGACAGATGCCGGGACACGGACAGATGCCAGGGCACGGACAGATGCCTGGGTACGGACACGGGCAAGTACCAGGGTACGGACACGGGCAAGTACCAGGGTATGGACACGGGCAAGTACCAGGGTATGGACATGGGCAAGTACCAGGGTATGGACATGGGCAAGTACCAGGGTATGGACCAGGATATGGACACGGACATGTACCAGGATATGGAGCGGGATACGGACACGGTTTTCCAGGAACGGGTGGTTATTGGTCAGGGGGATATTATATTTACCAAGGTAGAAGATGGCATTATGTCCCTGGAATTGGATGGGTTATTGTAGCATAAAAAATTATTGAGGCTGATTAAGTTTATTTTAGTCAGCTTTTACATATCGTAAAGAGTGAGAGATCAAAGTGGGAAAAATTGTTTACAATTATCCAATATCTAACAAGCAGCTAACGCCCAATAAACGAAAGACAAAAGCTATAAGTATGGGAGGACCATATTTGTAGCTTTTTTTGTTATTGAGATAAATTTAACAGGGATAAAAATGAAGCTTGAAACGGAAATGATGCTTTTGAACTATGAAATAAGCACGTTCTAATTTTAAGGTTATGATAAAATTAATATCGTAAAAAAGTTTATTTTTTCGAAACAATAGTTGGACTTTAAGAGGGAGTATACATTGGGGTGGCAGAATGATGGGGAAATTAAAATCTCAAACTGGTGAGATTAATAATTCGTTGCTTGAACAATATAAACAAGTCTACGAGATGTACAATCAAGCATCACGTTTAATTAAAGAAGATAATTTAGATAGTGCAGAATTAATATTACAAGAAATATTTAATGAATATAAAGAAATCCAAATTCCAATTGAAATTTATAAAACATATATTTTATTATTGCTCACAAATAAGAAAGAAAAATTGGCTCAACAATTCTTAGGAAATGCGCCTGATGAAATTAAATATGCTGGTGAAATGTTACAAATTCAGCAAAAATATCAATTAACTTTAGATGAAAAACCTCTTAAGACGAAGAAACTTTTATCGACTAAAGTGATTTTTAGTTTGATTGGAGGTTTAGTAATTTGTTTTTCTGTTTTTGGAATCGTAAAGTCCGATTTACTAACGAATAAATCTAATGGTAAAGAAAGTCAACTGCAGAAACAAATTAAAACGCTAGAGGATCAAAATAAAACGATGAAAGCCCAAGTGAATGAAGCGCAAAAAAAGTTAACTGAAAAAGAATCTGATGCGACTAGAAAGAAAGAAAAAATGAAGGCTGATAAAGAGGGAAATGCCGCTACGAACATTTTAAAACCTACAAATGTAGTGGATCAAGCCGTTGCAGCTTACAATAAAGGGCTTGAACTTTTTAAAGCAAAGCAATATGAGGAAGCTATAAAAGAATTTAAGATTAGTTATACATTAGATTCAACGAATTTTAGCAGCGATGATGCATTATATTATTTAATAATGTCTCAGTTAAAGATTAACCCAAAAGTAAATGTTGATTCTTATCTAACTGAATTTATAAACCAATCGAATAAGTCCTTTAAAGATTCTCCATATTATGATGATGTATTAATACTGCAAGCGGAGTCTTTCATTAAGAATCATAAAATTGTAGAGGCAAAAACCATACTCAATGACATCGTTAATCACTATGGTAAAGAATGGACTGCAAATAAAGCGAAAACATTACTAAAGAACTTAAAAGAGTAGCCTCAGTAACCTTTTCGTAGTCTAGAAATAAAAATACCAGTCGTCCAAAAGAGTTTTTTGGAAAACTGATATTTAGAGCAGGAAAGGCAGGGAAGGTAAGGGAAATCATATAGGACAGGAATACTGAAATCAATAAAATTCTCTATTGTCTTTTAATCTTTCTTCCTTTCTCCTTGAACCTGCTTTTCCTAGTTCCTGTTCTTAAGAACATTCTGTAACGGAAGCCTTCAACATTGTTTTTTTTTTACAGTCTAATTTTTTTCTACTCCAAAAATAATTCCGCTTTGTTTTCTAGCAGTTTCAGTTACTGTTAATACAAGCTTACTAAGCTCTCTTAAGTTTTCATATTCAGCTTGATTTGATTGTCTAATAATTTGAGTAATATTTTTGATTTCATATAGCATATCATTTTGTACTTGGTTAACTTCTAATGACTCAGCTTGTTTTGTTTTATGGTGAATGAATGTAATTTTTGATAGTGGTGATGGTTTATCAAGAACGAAAGATCCAACCTCACCAGAAATCTCACTTTCTATATATGATTGGGAGATTTTAGAGCATTGAATGCTACATGTAAAGTTTTCATAATTTAAGACTAGAGTCCCGCTACCATCAATACCAGTACGTAGTTTTACTGGTGTATAGTTTACAGACGTTGGTTTTCCGAATAAGCCTATCGCTATGTAAAGTGGATAAACACCTAAATCTACTAAAGCCCCTCCAGAAAACTCAGGAGAAAATACATTTGGATTTTCGCCACTTAGGAATGAATCATACTTAGAAGAATATTGTAGGTAATGAAGATTTGCACTTCTAATTTGTCCGATTTTTTTTAGATTTTCCTTCAAAATCGTAAAGTTTGGGGAGTGGTAGTTTCTTATTGCTTCAAATAAATAAACTCCATTTTCTTCTGCGATTTTAAATGCGTGATCTAGTTCCTTTGTAGTCGAGAAGATTGGTTTTTCACATATGACGTGTTTCTTATTTTTCATTAATAAGATCGTTTGTTCATAGTGAAGTGAGTTTGGTGATGCTATGTATACTACTTCAACTTCAGAGCTTGTAGCTAATTCTTCAATATTCGAATAATAGATTGGTGCATCATGCTTTGCAGCAAATGCCTTTGCAGTTTCTGCATTTCTTGAATAGACAGCTGTTAAAGTAAGTAATTGACTATCTTTGGAAGCTTCGATAAAACTTTCTGTAATCCAGCTAGTTCCAATTGTACCTAATTTCATTTAGTTTCAACTCCTATATTCTTAGTTAACTTTATCTTTACAATCCTAATCGAAACATATGATAAAATAAAGTAAAATACACCGAAGGAAGTGACATTTTTATGAAGAAAATTTGTGTTTATGCAGGTTCAAATCTTGGGAATAGAGAGTCATATAGTGTTCAAGCAAAAAAACTAGGTGAACTTTTTGCTAGAAATAATATAGATTTAATATACGGTGGATCTAGACTTGGGATTATGGCAGAGATTGCAAATGAAGCTTTAAAACAAGGTGGAAATGTCATAGGTATTATGCCAGGTGGATTATTTCGTGGAGAAGTAGCACATAAAGGTTTAACACAATTTATTGAAACAGAATCAATGCACGAACGTAAAGCATTGATGAACGAGATGTCAGATGGATTTATCGCGCTACCTGGTGGAATTGGAACATTTGATGAATTATTTGAAATTATTTGTTGGGCTCAAATCGGAATCCACCATAAGCCTATTGGTTTATTAAATGTTGATAACTTTTTTAATCCTGTTTTAGATTTACTTAAACATGCAGTAAATGAAGGATTTATGAATGAAAACACATTATCTTTATTTGTCATGGCAGAAAATGCAGAGGACTTATTAAAACGAATGCAGGACTACACACCGCCAGTTATGCAAAATAAATGGAAACAACTTGAAGGTAAATAAAAAAGACGTTAAGTTTTTTAACGTCTTAGTGTGTAGATAGAGTCACATAAATCAGATTATCAGACTGATTGAAAACGTTTGTCTTTCGAGGCGCGAAGCTTGGCGAGGAGCGGAGTTACCATAGACGGGGTAATGAGCACCGCAGGCAGGCGAAGCATCGAAGAAAGCGAGCGTTTGTCAACAGTCTGAACGTCTGCTTTTTTTTATTATGCTGGATTAATAATATCTGTATCAGAGATACCAATTGTTGTGAAAAACTGTTCAGTAATGTTTCCGTCAGCGTCTTTAATTACGACTTTTAAACGGGTATTTTTTGGTAAACTATTATATGAAATTGAAGCTTTTCCATTACTATTTGCTGCGGAAGAACCTAATAGAAGATTACCATTATAAACTTCAACCGTTTGGTTACTATACGTTTGAACTTTTATATTTGTACGTGCAGTATGAATTGCTTTTGAATGACTTAACACTAAGAATGAATATTCCGGTGCATTTTCAATTTTAGTTTGAGTGCTTCCTTTGTATTCAATCACGCCATTATCTGTGTATTCACGTACTGTTTGATTGCCTGCTTGGTCATAGATTGAGAGTCTCTTAATTTTATATGTACCTTCATGGAAGTTTTGATAAATATTCATTTCAGAAGACCATGTATTATTATCGATTTGATTAAAATCGTAGCCATAAACTGAATCTCCAAATTCATTTTCGAACATAACTTCCATTCCGCTAACTCCTGATCCCAAATCCTTTGCATTTATTTGAACATTCATTTGAGTATCTGTCTGTTTAACGACTTTTGTTGGTAAGATTAATCGCTTAAATTCTGGAGCGATAATATCTTCATGCACATTCGTTAATTTAATCAAATTTGTACCTACAACCGGTATATCCTTTGCTTGTAAATACGTAATATTATCAGCGTTATCTGTCGCATATGCAGAAATTAATTGATATTCACCTGATGCAAAATAATAAGGAATTGTTAATTCGCACTCATAAATGGAGTCTATATCAGTTTTTTTGCACTCTAATGGAACACCAGATGAATCTTCCCCGCGGTCAATCCCGAAAGTGAGACCAATTTCAGAAACACCAGTAAGATTATCAGTTACTTTAACTTTTATTTTGTTAGATTCATCAGCTGTCATTTCACTTTTTTCAATTTCAACTGTTTGGAAAACCGGACCATCAATATCTTCATTTTCTGAATGAACTAAAAATGTTGAGAAATTTTCGGGATAAGACTCGTATGTATTGATAGATAACTGATTTCCTTTTTGATCCCAAACATTTACATATTCTACTTTCCATTGACCATTTTCAGTATATGCTGGAATATCGAAGCTATTTTCCCATAAACCATTTGAGTTTTCGTGGAAGTCGTATAGTTCGATACGTTTTTTACCAGAAGGACTAATTAATCCCATTGTAACGCTGCTTATTCCAGACTCATCTTGCGTATCAACAAAGACTGTATTCGTTTCTCCAGCATTTGCTTCAGCTTTATCAAACGTAATTGAATGAATTGTAGGGTTGGTCGTATCTTTTGTACCTTGAATGACTTCAAAATTGTAATTTTCTATGTTAGGAATATCTTCTTTTGTTAGAAAGATATGATTTTCTCCGTCATCTTTTAATTCTATTGATTCTAAAGTCCAAGAACCGATATCATCTTGGTTATAAAAAGTAATGTCTTTACTGTAATGGTACATTGTATCCGTATTAAATAGATTGATAGGATAAAGTTCACCATTTGGTTTTTTATAAGTTAATATAGCATCTGTTAAAAAATAAGGTGAACCAGTTTGTTCTAAATTAAACTCTAATTGATCTTCTAAACCTACTTGTTTACTACTTAATGTTAAACTGTCGAAACTAGGTGGAGGATCGCCCTCATATGCTAGTGCCTTATTCATTGGAATGATTAGTGATATTAGCAAAAATACTAAAGTCACGTATGACAATAATTTTTTCATCTGCTTGCTCCTCGTAGTTATTTGAATTGCCAAATAATATTATACTTTAATGTTTTTTTAATTTTAATAGTCTATTTACACTAAAAAGCTCATTGAGTAAGAGAATAAACCTCTTTCCCAATGAGCTTTTTAACCTTGTTTATTTTTATTTTTAAACCATTTTGCAGGATTCATTTTTTGACGATAATTAGTCATAACATCTTTACCAACAAATATTCCACCAATCCAAAACATACCTTCTCCAAGAATAACAAATAGAGCAATCAGTCCAGCTTTTAAACCACCTGAAACAGGTAAAAAGGGTAAAGTGAAGATTAATAAATATGGAATAAATGAGCCAAATACTAAGTAATATGGTATTCTTTTCATAAAGTTCTCCTTTCAATTCCTTTCATGAGAATAGCATTAATTATTCAGAAAAGGAAGAGGAAAACGTAAAAGGTACCTAGAGATTACTCAAAAAATAGGAGGTCTCAAGATGAAAGAAGATATTGTTCTTGAACTAAATAATATAAATAAAACAATTAAAGATCAACAAATCATAAAAGATATTAGTTTTGAATTATATAAAGGTGAGGTCTTAGGTTTATTAGGTCCAAATGGGTCAGGAAAAACTACGACAATGCGGATGATTGTTGGACTAATGGGGATTACTAGTGGCGAAATTTATATTAAAGGCCATTCAATAAAGAATAACTTTAAAGAGTCTATTAAACATATTGGCGCTATGATTGAAACACCTGCTTTTTATCCATTTTATAGTGGTTACAAAAATCTAATGTACTTCTCACGAATGTTAGAAGGGGTATCCAAAGAAAGAGTTCTAGAAGTAATCGATTTACTTGGACTTTCGAACGCTATACATAAAAAGTTTTCAACTTATTCATTAGGAATGAAACAGAGATTAGGAATTGCACAAGCGTTATTACATAATCCTTCCATTTTAATTTTAGATGAACCGACAAATGGGTTAGATCCAGCTGGAGTAAGGGAAATAAGAGATTATTTAAAACGCATTGCTGAAGTCGAACAAACAGCAATTTTATTATCTAGTCATTTATTATCAGAAATCGAATTAATTTGCGACCGTGCAATTATTATTCAAAATGGTCAGTTTGTTGAAGCAATTGAGATGAGCGATAAAATTGGAGAAAAATTATTTATAGAAGTAGTTGTTAAAAATATTCAAGATTTTGAAAGTAGTTTTTCTGAATCAAAAATGAACTACACGTTCGAAATGATCGATAATCGTACAATTGTATTTGAAATTGATGAAGAAGATATCCCATTATTAATGAAAGATTTGATTATGGCAGGAATCGAGGTTTATTATGTAACGCGTAAGAAAGAGCGTCTAGAAGATTTGTTCATTCAATTGACAGGAGGAAATGTCATTGAGTAATTTTATCCATTTAATCGATAACGAACTACGTAAAATTTTTGTCCAAAAATCATTTATCATTTCGTTAATCATTCTATTAATTCCTATTATTATATTAGGGAGATGGGATCACGTAGAAAAGGAAAGAGGTACTACCAAAGCAGAAAATTGGAGAACAGAACTGAAAGCAGAAAATAAAAAAATTGAGGAGATCTTAGCTGAACAAGATTCATCTAATTTACCTGCTTTTGCAAAAGAACAAAAAGAACAATATGAGATCAATAATTATCGACTTGAACATAATATCTCGCCAATTCAACAGCATACAGTTTTAGACTTTATGAAAAAAGGTGCAGCAATAACTAATTTTATTGGAATACTACTCATTTATTTTGCGAGTAATATGATGTCTAAAGAACACCAATGGAAAACAATTAATTTCTTATTAGTAAAACCATCAACTAGAAGAGCAATCTATTATGCTAAATTTATCAGTCTAGCAATTTTATATTTTATTTTTTCTTTTGCAATTATTATCTATTCCTTCATTATAGGAAGCGTTATAAACAGTTTTAATTTTACCACTCAACCGATCTTACTTTTTGTGAATAACCACGTAGTTGAACAAGGTATATTACCAAGTTTAATGAACGATTATTTAATTAATTTTTTACCGTATTTATTTTTTGTAGCAGTTGCTTATTTCTTGTCAACAGTCTTAAGAACAAGCAGTATTTCTTTGCTAATAAGCATAATCTTACTTGCTACATCCGATGTAATTGCAACATTATTAAGAACAAAAAGTTGGTCTAAGTTTTTACCATTTATGCATACTGACTTAACGGTTTACACAAAGGGGATCAATATTGAAAATGGCATGAGAATTGAATTCTCAATCACCATACTTGTAATTTATACTCTGCTATTCCTGATTACAGCTGGGGAACTCTTTAAGAAAAGAGACGTGTAATGGCAGGGAAAGCAGGGAAGCAGGAAAGGCAGGAAAGGAGTTACTTAGAGGAGAGTCAAAGTCTTTTTATGTTCTTCTTGATCCTGCCTCTCCTTTTTCCGGCTCTTTAGGAAATCGAGCGGTCTTTAAAAAGTGTTTTCTTAATATGAATCTAGAATTGCCACATACAATCTTTGAATTTCTGATTTATACTCCTTACCTTAATCCTTTTTAATAATTGCACCATAAGGTATCGTATTTGTTGAATTTGTTTTGTAAATCGAGCAGACGTTTACTTCTGCTTCTTTGTTATATTCCCATTTCAAACATGCGTTTTTATTGTATTGTGTTGTTGAGTCAGTTGTAAAAAAAATCGTAAAGAGACTAAAAATTGTAAATCCACCAATTAGTCCACGTTTAATTTCATCTGAGTATTCCTTTATCCATAAAATTGTTCGGCTCATAGTATCCTCCTAAATAAAATATAGGTAATTCATTTTATGTTTGAATAAAGTAGGATAATACTAATCTATGGATAAGTTTGTCTAGAAGAATTTACCAAAAAAAAGAAAGCCTCTTTGCAAAATCAAAGAAGCTTTCTTTTTCTTTTCCTAAACGTTTATCCACTCATATCTTACTTCTACCATTCCGTTTTCATATATTTTATGAGCTTGTAAGGTAAGTTGTTGATCTTTTTCAATATCTTGGAACAAAGGAATGCCACTTCCAATAATAGTTGGTTGAACAAATAAGATTAATTCGTCAATGAGTCGGTTTTTTAAGAAGAATTTAGTTAGTTCAGCTCCACCTACTAGCCAAATATCTTTACCGTCTACTTTTTTTAAGTTTTCAATAAAAGGCATAATGTCAGTTGAGATAAACTCTACATTTACATCATTTTCTTTCTGTTTTGTAGTGAAAACATATGATTTTTTATCCTTATAAGGATATTCGCCAAATGTAAGAACCTTATCATATGTTTTTCTTCCCATTAATACTGTATCGATCTTTTGGATAAACTCATTGTAACCGTAGTCCATCTCACTTGGATCAAAAAGCCAATCGATCTCTCCGTTTTCTCGTGCGATAAAACCATCTAGACTTGTGGCGATATACAAGATTATATTTCTAGCCATAATTAGTCCTCCTGTTTTAATAATCCATATAAGAATATATTCATAATTTCATCAATTACTTCTTTTTGTTGGATATATTGTGAGGTGGTCGAATCCATATTTAGAAAAGCTTGGCTTAATACTTGAATATAAATTAGTAATGTTTGATTTTGAATCTCGTTTCGAACTAAACCGAGAGAACGTCCTTCGTCGATTAGTGAAGTGAGTAATTTGAATGATTTATTTTTCGTAAAGTCTAATACAATCCCTTGGAGTTCAGGATCCTTTTGCATTAACGCTGTAAACATTTCTAGATTCATAATCTCAAGTCCGTTTTTCTTACGAATAAATAGCTCTTTAATTTTTTCATTAAATGGAATGTCACTTGAAAATACTTGCTTTAATTCCTCAAATTGTTGATCCATTAATCGAATAATTGCGGCCTTCAGTAATGCTTCTTTACTTCCATAATAGTTATAAATTGATACCTGAGAAACATTAGCTAATTTGGCAATATCTGCAATTTTTATATCATTTAGTGGTCGCGATAATAATTTAACCGTACTTAATTCAATGTTTTCCATTTTCTGTAGAGTTCTTTTTTTGTAGCCGTCCAATTTAAATACCCCCGTCAATATCTATACAATAGTATATCATGTTTTGAAATATTTTATTAAAAATATTTCAAAATGTATTCTCATTTTCAGTGTTGAGGTATATACTAGTTTTGTAATAATCATATTGGTATATTTCAAAACAATGCGGGAGGTTCACTTATGTATGCAATTGAAATTAACAATTTAACAAAGACCTACGGCAATTCAAGAGGGATTAATGACATTAGTTTTAAAATAGAAGAAGGTGAAATTTTTGGGTTTATCGGACCAAATGGAGCTGGTAAATCTACAACGATTCGAACTTTACTATCTTTAATATATCCAACTAGTGGGAGTGCAAAAATATTTGGAAAAGACTGTATTCAGTTTGCTCCAGAAATAAAAAAAGATATCGGTTATTTACCATCAGAAGTTTTTTATTATGACAATATGAAAGTGCAGGATTTGTTAAAATACTCAGCTAGTTTTTATAAAAAAGATTGTACAAAAAGAATAAAAGAGTTAGCAGAAATAATGGATCTCGATTTAACAAAGAAAATTGATGACTTATCTTTAGGAAATAAAAAGAAGGTAGGGATTGTTCAAGGATTACTTCATGAACCGAAATTAATCATCTTGGATGAACCTACGAGTGGCCTGGACCCATTAATGCAACAAAGATTTTTTGATTTGCTTGAAGAGGAAAATAAAAAAGGAGCTACAATTTTATTTTCATCTCATATTTTAAGTGAAGTTCAGCGTTTATGTGATCGAGTGGCAATCATTAAAGAGGGAAAAATTGTAACCGTCGAAAAAATTAGTACATTACAAGAAAACAATTATAAGCGTTTTAAAATTGATATTCAAAATGGATTAGATCCTAAGTTCTTCAATATGCCTGGTGTTAACAATATTGAAGTAGAGGATAAGTCCATAAGCTTTTTATTTAAAGGGAATATAAATAATGTTTTAAAAAAAATAGCAGAAATTGAAATTGAAAATTTATGGATTGAAGAGCCAGACCTGGAGGAAATTTTCTTACATTATTACGAAAAGGAGGCCTAATAAGCTATGAATATATTTTTACATGAATTAAAAGCTTATCGGAAATCCACTCTCATTTGGACTGTATCTTTAATGGCGGTTGCAGTTTTTTTCTTATCACTTTTTCCAGCTATAGCAAAGGACTATGCCGGATTTTCTAAAGTGTTAGAAGGTTATCCTGAGGGAGTGAGAAAAGCACTTGGACTTGAAATAGAAAGCTTTGGAACTGTTTTGGGGTTTTATTCCTATGTGTTTATCTATATAACTCTTTGTGGTGCAATCCAAGCTATGATTTTAGGGACTTCAATCGTTTCGAAAGAAGTACGTGAAAAAACAGCAGATTTTTTATTAACAAAACCAGTAACTCGCACAAAAGTAATGAGTTCTAAAATTTTAGCAGGAATTGTCTCATTATTGATTACAAATATATTCTATCTAGCTGCAGCTAGTATAATGGCGGAGCATGTAAAAACAGCGGATTTTAGTATTAAGCAATTCATATTAATCTCGTTTTCTCTGTTTATCATCCAGTTACTATTTTTTGGAATTGGTGTTTTAATTTCGGTAGTATTTCCAAAAATAAAAGCAGTTTTATCAGTATCGCTTGGTACAGTATTCGGATTCTTTGTAATTGGTATGGTAGTATCGACGGGTTCAAGCAATGCCGAGCGGTTTTTATCACCTTTTAAATACTTTGATCCAAAATATATAATTGCTCACTCAAAATTCGAGATCCAATATTTAATTGTTGCAGTTGGAATTATTGTTGTGTCAATCATTGCAAGTTACGTAATTTATACAAAAAATGATATTCATGCAGTTTGATTTCAAGGAAAGGGAGGGTGAAAATGAATATTTTTATGAGGGAAATGAGAACGTATCGAAAATCGATTATTTTCTGGTGCATCGGGATCATTTTTTTAGTTGGAACTGGAATGGCAAAGTATAAAGCAACAGCCTCGAACGGACAAATTACTGAGTTATTTCATCAAATGCCAAAATCACTTCAAGCAATTATGGGCTCAGGTGCATTAGATTTATCAAAAGCGAGCGGCTACTTTGGCATTTTAGTTTTATATTTATTTTTAATGGCGACAATACATGCAGCTATGATAGGTTCAAATATAATTGCAAAAGAAGAACGAGATAAGACTGCTGAATTTTTATTTGTAAAACCTATTTCGAGAATAATTACTCATAGAATTTCAGCTGTCCACAATAAAAATGGGGAAATCTCATATAAAACGAAAGGAGATAACAACGATGCCCCAGACTTGTGGACTGTTTATCCACAAAATATTATAGGAAACTATTCAAATTTTACGATACCTTACGTTGGTTATGCATTAAATTTTGTAAGCTCTAAAACTGGTTCAGCACTATTATTAGTCGTTCCAGGTATTCTCTTAACTTTATCAGC
>NZ_NCTA01000027.1 GCF_002156865.1 Gottfriedia luciferensis
CATCAGCTAAAATGCCTGAATGGATTCCGTTATACTCTATTCCATCCCATTTCACGAAGTCAACCCAATCGATGATTGCTTGACCTCCTAATGGATTAGAGCGACAACCCACTAATAAGAATAGCAATAAGATAAACAATACTAAAAACTTATTTAATCGTCTCATCAGCTCCCCCTTACTCAATCAGTTCCATTTAGACTTCAGCTAGTACTACTATTTAACATACTATTCAATTTCGTTTTTGAAATACCTTCCTGCACTAATCTAGTCCATTCTTATTGAACTAACGCAGTCTTTAGTTCAATAAGATTATCTTTGAAAACTACCGATATTAATTAGGATTCCTTCCTTATCAAGCCTTTTATGGTTGTAAGGAACTTGGCTTAATTTATTATATTTCTCGTTCCAAATTATATCTATAAAACCGTATGTATCTTGAAGAAATCGATTAGGTGAAATGTTCTCATAGCGATAACATTCATTAGGACAAGCTTCATCGAATCCAAATAAAGAGATGACATCTTCCTCAATTGCCATTCCACCGATTTTAAATTCATAAACGAAATACAACTCTTTAAGAAAATTTGTAAACTCCGTAATTTCTTCATTTTCTATTCCAATCTGATCCCACTCCTTGGAATCAAAGTATGAACCATAAAACCAGAAGTTAACCATTATTGTATTTGAAGAGACCATTTCAATTTGTAGTGTTGCTTTTCGTTTCCTTGTTAAATAGACATATAATCTTAATCTTAGAGAATGCATGTAAATTGATTGTGTGTCTTCATCATCAAAAGGATAGCCTCTATCAAAAAAATCGATAATTTCTTCAATGTTATTATCATAGATCTCAATTCTATTTCTGACCTTTGATAAATTTAAGATTATTTCTTGTATAGTCTCTTTTTTGCTCTTTTTAAGTTCTAACAAGAAGCTAACCTCAAGGAAAGGACCTCCTTGTAACCATTGAGACCACTGCATGAATTATCCCTCCCAATTGTTGTATAACTATTGCGTTCGTTAGTTCAATAAGAAATATTTTATTAACCTTACATCCATTCTTCAGCAATCTTAATATCTTTTGATAACATTAGATTTGGATATTTCTTATCTAATTTCTTTAGACATTTAATATAATTAATACTACTAACTTTAGCTGAAACGTCTTCAAAAATTTCACTAATCCAATAAATTTCTCCTTCAGAACAACTATTAAGAAAGTTGATTGTTTCACTCACATTAATACTAAGTAATTCTGTTATTCTATCCCAATAGTCATATACTTTAGGATCATTTATATCAAGGTTAGAACGTTCTTCTATTAGTTTCCTAACTTGGTTAGTATCTAACATTATTTCCACCTTATTTCTTTTAATTTTGTTTTATTAAGCTATCGCTCTCATTAGTTGTATTAGAAGATTATTCTTTCTTTTCTAATTTTAACTCATCGATTCTTTGAATACTTAGTCCAGTAATTTTATTTATAATTTCATCAGATAAATTTTCATCGATTGCAGCAATAGCTATTTCTTCATTTCTTTCTTCTACTGCTATTAAACCTCGAATCCATGTATAATCCTCAAACTTATAGTGGTCATCCTCATCCTCGCCAGTTAGTGTAAACACACTAAAATAAGAACCTATGTATGAATCCTTCAAATAAACGCGTAATTCAGCTTTAATAAATTCAGAATAATTATTTATTATGGAAAGCGAGACACTATGGATTTCTAACCATATCCAGCTTTTATTTACACTATTAAAAATGTCATCAAGCTCAATATCATCATTAATTTTTGCATTATTTATATTTAGCCAAAATCCTTCTATCGTACGTTCCTTTATTTTATGTTTAACAATCAATTCTTTAATTCCATCTACTAGAATATTCTCCACCATTTTTCACCTACTTTTTTTATAATCTTAACATATATTTGCGTATTCTTATTTAACTAAACTGCCCGTTAGCACAATAAAAAGAGCCACAAAAGTGACTCGTGATCTTCAACTAATGCTCTCGTTAGTTGTATAAGGATTTAATTTTATCTGCTACTAATTTAGGTCTGACATCGAACGAAGAAAGCTGTTTTATATCCATCCAAATTAGTTTGTACGTTCCTCTATCTCTATCTATATCGGTATATTCTTCACCCTTACCAGTACCAACTTCACCTTCAACTATTTCAGATATGAAAAAATATTGTATCCCATTAAATTCAACCTTTTCTATACATTCTTTAACATTGATCATAACTCCTAATTCTTCAAATGCTTCTCTTTGGGTTGTTCAGGTGTTTCTCCTTCCTCGATACCTCCACCTGGAAATACATAATAAACACAATTGTTTCTATTTCTTTTAATCAAAACAACTTTTTGATTTTCAATTATTATTGCAGAACCTCTATTTCAAATTAGTTAGCTCATTTAGTTTAAAAATAAGTAATGAATCTTATCATATGTAAATATCGCTAGCGTTAGATTATACATTAATCCCATTCTATTATTGTCTTTCTAAACCCATAAAAACTTCTAAACTTATTGCTCTCATAGTAAGTTTGAGATGAACTTGTCGCTAGAAGGTCAATTCGAGTTTTAGGATATATTTTATGAACATGTTTTAACAATTTCGTACCAATTCCCAACCCTCGATAATTTTCATCTATTAATAATTCTGATACAAATAGGGTAATATTACCATCCGTTAATCCTCTGATATATCCAATAATCGATTCATTAAAACACGCCACATATTTAATATTCGAATTCTCCCAAGCTTTTTGTGTATCTTCACTTTTTTCAACGAGATTATTCCATTTTTCCTTTATGTTTAAATTATGAATATGAGAAAAGTCATCTTCAACATAAGGACGAACAGTGATATCCACTTTATTTTTTAAATCTTGTTTCATACTATTTCCTCCACGCAAAATACCTTTTTTCTAGGATTATATATTTCGACATTTTTCAAATAATTACCTTTATCCTTATTGCCAAATACCTAAATAAAAAAACAGCCAATGGCTGCTCTTGATCTTCAACTATCGAATCGTTAGGTTAATCTCATATTTCCATCATTTTATAAAAGCCTTCTAAATCTTAAGACCTTAATCTCATTTATTGGTTTGTTAATTTCAATTGACAACTCAGATTTAATAAGTTTATCCATTTCAGCTTCATTTTCTGTATGAGCAATTTCTATTATAGAGCTTCTATTATAGTTTTCTGCTATGTAGTTACGACCGTTCCAATTAAACAACCTATATTTGACTTCTAGTTTCATATCATCACCTCTTTAATCATTTCGACAAAGAGATATTTTAATCCTTTAATTAAAGAACCACAACTAACGCTCTCTTTAGTTGAAGAGTAGATTGTTTATATAAATAGTTGCATTTCATGATCTTTGTTGGTAAAACCCATTTTTTTATATAGTGGTGCGCCATCCTCGGAAGCGTGTAACCAAATTCGTTTAACACCACATTTTTTGCATTCATCGATACATTGTTCAAGCAATCTTCGTGCAAAACCTTTACCACGATATTTTGGAACTGTGTACATGTTTAGAATATAGGCTTCAATCCCTTGCAAATTCTCTAAATATGGCGGTCTTTTAAACAAAACCATACCACTAATACTTACGGGTAACCCATCCATTTCTACCATATAGGATATAAATTCATTTTTTGAAAGTGCTGTATTTAAATATTCTCTTGTAGAAGTTTCAATAAGATATACCTCTTCAGCAGACTTCAATTCACCCAATTCTTTTAAAAGTGCCAATCGCAAACTTATTATTTTATCAATATGTTCAAGAGAAACTTTAATAAAATTTAACAATACTAGACTTCCTTCCTTTTGGTTTTTTAATTATATTCCTTTTATCGACGACCTTTCCTTCTTTGACTTATCTGCCATATAGCGCAAAAAAATCGACTATACAGTCGATCATGTAGTTAAACTAAAGCGCTCGTTAGTTGAACAAATATGAATTTATATCTTTAATTATATCCCGAACCAACAACACTCCATCTCCCTTTTTTATTATCCCTAATTAGAGTCCAACTCCAGTTAGACTGAGTTGAATTTGGCTCGAAACTACCATCACCACCAGAAGAATTTACATTAAAATTAGATAGTAATACAATTACGTTGTCTTCCTTTATCCCTTTTTCATAACCTCCACCATTTTTCAAATATGCTTTGGTTAACGCCTCAGATTTTTTTTCAGAATACCATATATCTGTAAGCTCGCATCCCTGAAACTTGAAATTTTTTTTCACAATAGTTATTGCTGAATTTATTTCATCTTCAGTAAACTTGTTAGATTTTTCTATTTTTACCTGTACTTTATCCGTTTTATGGTTATATAGATTAATTGAAAATAAAACAACTAACAATGTACAAACATAAAAAAATATTTTCTTATTTTTCATAAAAAGGCTCCTATTTATAAGTGATCCATAATTAATTTAAATACACAATTTAATAGATTCTATTAATATTGATAAAACTCCTTTCTCAATATTACTGACGAATAAAAAGGAGTCGATCATTATCAACTCCTAAGTTTGTACAACTAACGCGCTCGTTAGTTTTATAACAATAAAATTTAATAAGTACATATATATTGTACATATAAATTTCGCTCAAAGTTAAATTGGCAATTTTGATTTTTTCGAAAATCTTTTATAAATAAAGAATGAAAAAACAAACCAAACTAATGGAACTCCTTCGAAATGTAAAAAAGTAGCCAGATTAGTAAAAAACGTCCTACCGTCTGTATCTTCTGTTGGCAAAGTACTAAATAAAAAAGATAATGGAAATAACAATAAGTTTACAATTGCACTTAAAATAAAAGGAAATTCTACAATCATTTTTTTAGAGATAAGGTATAACAAAGTATAAATCATTAATATTGTAATACCTGATATAATAGGAAATAATTCTATTAAGTATTCAAATATGAGCATCATCATTCAACTCCAAAGTTTGTTAAAGTACGTAATACACTAATTTTTAATACAGACCTATCAAATAGTCCACTTTCCTTCATAGTTGTCCATCCTTATTAATTATATATCGGTTTAACAAACCATTTTTTAAAATCTGGCAAGTTCAATTTAGATGGTTTCTTGTATAACTTTCAAATACAAAATAAAAAGACAGCCACCGGCTGCCTAAATATTCAACTAACGCGCTCGTTAGTGGAATAAGTCAGGTAAAACTTGTCCGAGAAGCATTCCGATTATTAATGCAGAGAACAGACCAGAAAGTAGAGATAAAAAGACTCTTACCGTTTTACTGATAAAGTTGAAACGTGTGAATACTTTAAAAATTAGTAAGAAAAAAGGTATCTGTAAAATACCGAGGACTATTCCTATTAAATCTTCTCTGCTAAATGGATTGCTAATATACTTATCAGTATAAAAATTTATATAAAATAGACAACTAATTAATATGAACTGAAAAAAAAAGAATTTGATATATTTCATGATGTATTTCCCTTTATTGATTTTTAGTTTGAACAAAAGGCTATTTAATTTTTTTCTCCTTTTCTCTCAAATATAAATATAGAAGAATACTTGACCAAAAGACTAAATCAATTAGATTAGTTAAAATTCTTAGGATTCGAGTATTGTTAAAATCAAATAAAACATGACATATCATGTACAAACCTGACAGAGCAATACTCCATCGAAGTAATATTTTCCTCATTAGCTATACTCCTTAAAGTTTTCCGTAATTCTACTTTGTTACCTTAATCATTTATGGAAAATTTTTCAAATCCAATTTTTTCTTGTTGAACTGAACTGCCATTTAGTTGAACAAAAAAGAGATGCCTAAGCAACTCATGTTGTGCAACTAACGCGCTTAGTTGCATAAGAAAATACTAATATTTTTATCATTCTGGAAGTGGGCATCCTTCAGTTATCCATTCATAAAAATCAGAAGAAAGTACTATTCCATTTGCAGGATTCATGTCACCAACATCAACAGTTATTAACTGACTCGACTCTTTTCCTTGTAACATAAGAAATACAGTTCCTCCACTGTCATCTCCTATTGCAACATACCCTGTAGCATATTCAGAAACCTCAAAGGTTAGATTGCGTTCTACAAGTTCTTCTGTGCCGTAAATAAGAACTCCTTCATCAGTTAAAAATCCATTCACATGTTGAAGTAAATTTGTATATACCACAGGTAAAGCACAATCCATCTCTTGTTCAACTTCGCAAACCTCTTTTTTACTCGCACCTTTGTTTATAATATCTATGTTTAAGTTTGAAAGATTCATGTTATCCTCCTAAAGCTAAATGTATTTCTATAATACAATTTTTTATTTAATCCGTCTTTCCTTATTGAACTATCCTGCCATTTTGTTCAATAAAAAATGACCGACAGATCGTCGATCATGTTGTTCAACTATTGCGTTCGTTAGTTCTATAAGAAAATCATTTAATTTTTGGATAAAGAGAGAAATCAAATCGACTTTTAATCCTCTACGACCCTTGCATGATACCAGTGATCTGATATTTTCTTTATCTTAAAGGTTCTTTTTGTATACGATTTAGTTAAATATTTAGGTTTATACCTATCTTTTCTGTATACCAATGAATATCGACCATTTTCGATTTCAAATTGCACTTGGTTCTTATAAACTCTTATTAAGGATAACCTCCTACCATCACTTTGACGAAAAGCATTTGCTACAATTTTCTCAAGAGATTCTTGCTCTTTTTGGCTCATCTTTACTTCAACGTAATCTTCAGTGTTCACATCTATATACTTTAAATAGACTGTTCCATCAGGATTCTCATTTACCTTTAAATAAGATTCCATCATTTGACCTTTGTTAAATTCACGATAAGCCACGTTCGCTACAGTCTGGAAATCATCTTTATAAGTATCAAAATCAGCTACTTTGTCCTCCCAAAGTGAAGTGTAGTACATAAAAGTCCCTGGTAAGAAGAGGGAAATTATCGATAATACACTAAATGAAAAGATGACTATCAATACTAATTTTAATGTTTTCACTCAATTTCATTTATCCTTTCTGTATCCAAATGTATAATTAATTCCAATCCCTGTTCAAACAACACGAAATTATACCAACACTTGAATTCCTAATAGTAACATCCTTATTAAATTATATATCGAGTTAATTGTTTTATTTTTTAATTTAAAACATAAAAAATTATCCAGTTTGCATAATAAAAAGGCTGCCTATGCAGCCTATCTGTTGTTGAACTAAAGCTTTCAATAGTTCAATAACGTAACGAGTAACGAATGCGACTCAAGCATAAATTCCCCATTCAAAAACAAAGTAATAGTCTTCAGATTGTCCAAAAAAGTAATCATAAATATATCCTTTTTTCACTTTTATTGTTTCAGCATATTTTAATCTATTTAAAAATTCTCTAATTGCTGTTTTTGGGGCATTAACCGCAACTAATTCATTTTTAAATCTATGTATAAAATCACCTTTGTTTATTGTCTCTATGCAAATAATTTCTTTCGGATAATATGTATTAATCCATAGATTTTTAAGTGTTGTTTTCCATTCTTTATCTGAAGGGCTTGGATCATCATTAATATTCCATTCCTCTGAGTCGAACAATTCTTTTTTAAATAATGCAGAAAATGCAGTTTGAACATTATCAAATTGACCTTTTTCTGTAAAGATTAAGTTTACTTGCATTGCGTTAATTTTAAATTCATATACATCAAACAATAAATTCGTTAAGCTTACATTTGCTATTTGTTCTGCGAATAAATTGAGATCATTAAACAATTCATGAATTTCTTTCTTCATAATTTCCAACCTTTTATTATTTGGTCATTTCTCTATTATTATTTAAATCTCTTTGTTCAAATACGCGCTCATTAGTTGAATAGTAACATGGATTAAATATTAATATGTAAAGTTCCATCTGAGTGAACTGTTACTAATGGATTATCTGGATCGCTTTCTACAGTGAGAATACTTTCCTTTCCAAGTACCTTTGATATTTTTTTCATAAAATCGAAAACTATTTCTACATCAGACACACCCTTAACTTCTTTTGGATCAATATCAAATTCAATTTCTGTGCTCGAAAAGAAATAGCAATTTATAAAAATACCTTTAATATTAATAGTCATCATAATACTGTGGTTCTCTTTTTCTTTAAATAACTTATAAATAGTTGTATCCTCATTCTCAGATTTCTGTCCATTTTTATATAAAATAATATCCCAAGTAGTACTCTGGATTAATTCATATAATCTTTGCCACTCCTCTAAATCTACGTTAAAAACATAAATATCTCTTAGACTTCCATCTACAAAAAATATTTGATTGATAACCTCATTGTTTATGTTTTTATCCATATGTCCATTCTCCATATAAGAATATTTTAATATCCTAATCAACTAACGCGCCAGTTAGTTGAATAAGAAATAATTAAATTTTATAAAGGTTTTCTATTACTGATCATACTTTTTATTTTAAGTATAATACCAATTACAATATAAATAATCCCATTTAACACAATTACCCATCCTAAAGCTGCTGTTGCTAGAGCTCCACCTACTCCGTCGCCTCCGGTACCCTTATCTAAGGCTACAAAAATTAGGCCAATTAAGATGGCAATTACTGGTGCAAGAATGCTAATTAATAAGCCTAATAACATTAAGTTACTCTTTTTCTTTCTATATTGTTTAATGGCTCTACTATTAATAATAAATAATAAGATTAAAAGTATAATATAAAATAAAGAATCTCCAGAATCTCCCATAAAAACCTCCTGTAAAATTTATCTTAATTTGAATATCCATCTTAGAATGTAAACTTTTCCAATATTTTACAATTCTCTGTTATTTTTTTATTCTATATAATAGCTGTTTTTCCTTTTTTCTTGTTCAACTACACAACCCAATAACGAAAAAAATAAGACTACCGAAGTAGTCATTTATTGTTCAACAAACGCTTTCGTTAGTTGCATAAGAAAATATAAATTAATATATTATTTTGTTTTTAATGGTAATTTGTCTTCAACATAGACCAACTCACCGTCAGTACTTATTAATTCGATATAAACTTTATTACTGTCTCCCAATTGCTTTTGATAATCGGACAACTTAAAACTAAATGGAATCGTTATTATTTCATCATTTGGTTGTGTTTTTTTAGAAAATAAATCAGCTATTTTAATAAGTCTTTCTGAAAAATCACCATTATTACCGGCTATTGCAAGGATTAAGCCTTGGTCAAGTGAAGTGTATTTCGCAATAGTTATTATTCCATTTATCTTTTCATCCCAGCTATATTTCGATTTTGTTAAAACGATATTTCTAGGATACGAAACCAAGTAGGATTTGATAAATTGATTTTTCAGTTTTTGACTAATATAAAATGTAGATTGTTTGCCATCATATGGGCTTGTATCGTGCTCGAATGTCCATCCATACTCCATAAAAGTTAGCTTTACTTTGTATGTATTCGGTTTTCTTTCTTCGTAAATTTCTTTCTTATTTTCCAGCAATAATCCTAACATCCATCCGTAATCTGCACTATTTAGATCAACGTGTTTTCCTAACTATTTGTCATTCACATTCACACGTAAAGATTCAATAAAAAAATCTGGATCATTTTCTATTACATACTTTAGATTCAGTCTTTTAATGGAAATTTGATCTCTTTCCCTATCCGGTATATTGCATTTGATAAGTAAAAAACAGGATAAAAGTAATAATGCTATTAATATAATGCTCTTCTTAAATTTTGCTTTCTTTTTCAATAAAAATATACCTCTACTCAATTATTTTACTTCTATTATATCATTCCTTATTTCACTAAACTGCCAATTGGAGCAATAAAAAAATAGACTACCAAAGTAGGCTATTTTGGTTCAACTAAAGCGCTCTTTAGTTGAATAAAAATTATTTTTGGCTAACCATATGTGGAAAAATAACTTTGAAGTACTTACCAACTTTCTCAACCTCAGATGTTATTCGATTAATACCTATTTCAGATAAATACCAATTTTCTTTTGTTATTCCAAACCTATCAATAACTGGCGAAACCATAATCTCAGTTTCTATTGGAAGCTCGGATTGATAACATAATAGTGCACGACGTGAGTGACCAGCTTTACAGACAATTATAACCTTTTTAGGCTTTATTCCTTTATCCTGTAGAACCTCAAATGAAAAACGTGCATTTTCCAAAGTATGTTGTGCTTTATCTTCTTTCAATATGGCATTTGCTGGTACTCCATTTTCAATTCCAATTTTACATAAATAATCCCACTCAGTGGTCCCAATACTATCTTTATATCCACCAGAAGGTAATATATAAGGAGCAAATCCTTGTTTATACAATAAACTGGCTTTTTCCATTAGTTGAGGATGATCAGAACCTGGAATAAGAATTACATCTGCCTTTTCAATCTCGTTTTCTACAAAAATAAAGTCTGTAATACAATCAAAAGGTTTATTCATTTGATTTTTACCGTCCTTCTATTAATTCTGTTAGCAATATAATAACATTTATTATTTATCTAAAAACGAGTGTAAAATAAAAAAAATCGACTAAAAAGTAAGTCGATCAAGTCGTTCAACTAATGCGCTCGTTAGTTGTATTAGAAAAGTATTTATAATGTCGCAGAGAATATATGAACTTCAGGATAGTTTATTAGTACTTCTCCAAATTAATGAAAAAATTAAGATTAATAAGCCCATTGAAAGACCTATAATTTGATCTAATAAAAGTTCTCCCGTTCTAAAATAACGAATAACGAAAGTACCTCCAAAAATAACTATTATCAAAATTGCTAATTGAATGAAGTAATTGTTTATTTTCTTAATGCTCATCTCCATTTACACTTAAATCTGCAAATTGTTCACCTTATAACATTACCATATTTATCCATTATTTAATATAAGTCTTATAAAATCATTATTCTACAATCCTGCCAGTTTGTTCAATAAAAAATGAGCCACACTTCTGTGACTCATGATCTTCAACTAACGCGCTCGATAGTTGAATAAGGAATTAAGAGTTTTTGACCAATGAATCTAAATTAGCTAATTATTCTTCATCAACCCACAAATCTATAATATTACTCCAAAAAGGTATTTTTTTTATATTTTCAAAATCTATATCATCATATTTCTTTATTTTAAATTCAACTAACAAATAAGAAAGTAAGTTTTCACCATAGTAGATAATATCTGTTTGATATACAGACATAATGGGATTTCCGTACTCGTATGGGGTTGAAGGAATGTATCTGTGCGAACATATTGGTATTAATTTTGGTGCTTTATTATAATGAAATGTAGCAATATCGACAGAATCTTTAAAAGTTGATGGCTTTTTACCCCAATCATTCAACCAAAATTCATTATGTTCAATATCAAAAATAATCCCCTCTAATGGCCATTGTAAACGATCAGTTATTTTATTAATATTTCCTTTACTTTTATCGTTCCAGTTTATAAACTCATCTGATATTGGTAATGCATACATAAGGAATTCTTTTAAGTCTGGCGGGAACTTTATTTTATATAACTCCTCTATTTCAACTACCTCTTTTTCCTTTAAACCTTCTGAAAATTTTACACCTTTTTCTTTTAATTTATCTACAATTTGAACAATATTCATTGGTTAGTTCTCCCTTGAAATTACTTTTAGTAATCCTATGATTTACTATAAACATCTACCATAAATAGTATATTAGATTATATAACCTTATTGAACTATCCTGCCATTTACTTAAATAAGAAAAAGACTGCCGGAGCAGCCTTAATGATCTTCAACTAACGCGTTCGTTAGTTGAATAAGAAACAAAACTTCTACCTTAAATAAACTAGTTACAGTCTATCTAAAGTTAAATGATAAATAAATCGCAAAATATGTTATTATTATCTTAAAAATCTGATAATTCGACATTTAATCATTGAATTACCTTAAAATAACATGAGACTGACTACTAGAGGGGATCTAAAAAATGAATAATTCAACTATATTGCTTGTGGATGATGAAAAGGAAATACGGGAGTTAATTAGTATTTACTTAAAAAAAGAAGGTTTTACTATCATTGAAGCTAGTAATGCGATAGAAGCTATAACAAAAGTTAAAAATTCTAATCCTCATCTTATTATTTTAGATGTTTTTTTACCAGATTTAGATGGTATCGAGTTATGTCGCCAAGTAAGAAATATGACGTCCTCCCCCATCCTTTTCCTTAGTTGTAAGGATTCTGAAATTGATAAAGTAACAGGTTTAAGTGTTGGAGCTGATGATTACATCGGAAAACCTTTTAGTATCCATGAATTAATTGCGAGGATTAAGGCGCATTTAAGAAGAAACCTATACTTATATGGGAATGCTCATGTACCAAAGGAAGATAAAGAATTACGTTCACAATCAATTTCTCTTAATATCGAAAAACATGAGTGCTATTTCGAAAGTAATTTAGTTTCATTAACTTCAAAAGAATTTCAACTACTAAGCTTTTTTATGTCTCACCCACAACAAGTGTTTAGCTCAGTACACCTATTAGAGAAAGTTTGGGGTTATGAATCCTTTGCAGATCTTAAAACCGTAATGGTACATATCGGAAAAATAAGGAAAAAACTCGGTGGCGAATCGAGAAATCCTCCAATCATCCAGACCATTCGAGGGGTAGGCTATAAGTTTAATGAAGAAATACAAAAATCCTACTAATCTTTTAAAGAAAATTCTTTCCACATTCAGAGGAAGAATGCTAATTACATTTTTATTAATAACTATTACTCCAATCATTATTATTTTTTATTTTGCGATGAATAGTTCTGAGAAAACACTCTCAAATACTGGTAATAAGATTGAAAATATACTTTTAAATTATTCTATATTTCTTCATCAAGAGAACTTAGTTAAACAAGCTGATATCATAAATGAACAATTACATTCCATTAAAAATCAGGTTCAAATCATTCAAACTGTAGCAGATGATTTGTTTTCAAATCCTATCATTCAAAAAAATTATAAGCTTTCCTTAACAAAAGAAAATGACGGGTATTATTGGGAACAAATAAAAGGCGATTATTCAAACGCAGGTGTAAGCGCTAACATAAATCTTTCTAAGAATGTAATAAATAATTTGATCGTATCCAAGTCACTTGAGGGTGTATTTAGAAGATTTTTAAACCAAGATTCAAGAGTTGCAAGTATCTATTATATTGGGCCGCAATCTTATTGGCGGGCATATCCAAATGCAAATGTGAAATCGGAAGTTAACAACAAGTACTTTAATCCAAAGATTGATATAACGAAATTACCTTTCTATCCTTCTAAAAATTCGAATTTTAAGGATGCAAAATGGACAAGACCATTAATTGATTTAACACATCGAAAAAAAGTATTTTCTCTTTCTTTACCAATCTATAAAAATAATAATGAATTTGCTGGAGCATTAGTTACTGATATTACAATTTCACAAGTAGTTAATCACTTTTTAAATTTTCACTTTAAAGAACCTACTGCTTATGCAATTTTACTTGATTCAAATTATGATTTAATTGCCAGCCAAAAAAAAGCTGATAATGATCTAAAATATCTTACAAATGATCTAAAACAGAAATTATATAACAGTGAAAAACCTATGTTTATTAATATTAATAATGAGAAAAAAATCGTTTTAGTATCTGGTGTAAAAGAGACAAATTGGAAAATTGCATACGTCATACCTAAAAATGAAATTATTAGTCATGTTAGATATGTAATGGAGAGTCAATTACAAGAATATATTAAATCATTTTCTCTTCAATTTATTGGATTAATTTGTCTAGTTATTTCCATATTAGTTTTTGTAACGATAGCAATTTGGAAACATTTTACAAAACCTATTCTTGAATTATTAAAAGGAATTAGCTCTATAAGTGATGAAAAATTTCAAGTTAAAATTAAGGATCAATCATTAGAAGAATTTCAATTACTCAGTCAATCATTTAACTTGATGGCAAATAAAATGAATGATTTAATTTCAAAATACCAAAGTTTAAATATACAACTCGAAGAAAAGGTTTTAGAAAGAACAAAACAATTAAGCATCGTAAATGGCTCTTTGCAAGAAACAAATGAGAAATTAAAATCAATGGAACAGGCAAGAAAAATTATGTTTTCTAACATTGCACATGACATAAAAACTCCCCTTACTATCGTATTAGGGTATATTGATGCGATTGAAGATCGAATGATTGATTCAGAGAAAATTGATGAATATCTTGCAAGAATTCAAAAACATTTACATTCGATTGATCAGCTTGTAAAAAGTGTATCTGAATTAAATAACGTCGAGTTGAATGAACAAGTATTTCATTATGAAATGGTTGATTCTAATGAATATTTCATACAAATTAGTGAGGTATTCGTACATGAAAAGACTATTCATTTTAAAATTGCTGATGATTTACCATTCATCTTTATGGATCATAAATATATTGAACGGGCAATTTTGAATTTGATTGAAAATGCGAAAAAGTATTCATACCAAAACAGTCCAATCGAAATCAATGTGTTTGAGGATAAAGAGTATGTTGTTGTATCTGTTCGGGATTATGGATGGGGTATTGCAGAAGATTATTTACCTTTCATATTTGATCGTTTTTATCGAGTTGATCACGCAAGGAATTCCTCTATTCAAGGAAACGGAGTAGGACTAGCAATTGTTAAAGAAATTGTTAATGCACACGGTGGCTTTATTGAAGTACAAAGTAAACTGAATGTAGGCTCGGAATTTATGATTTATTTACCTGTTAATAAGAATATTCAATTCAAAGAAGTTGTCTTATAAATTGAAAAAGCCGTTTAAAATAATAACGGCTTTTTTCTTATGATTATTTAAATAACATACGTATAATATTAAGAGCACCTCTAGTTGTATGGTAACGTACACTTAAATCAAATTTAGTTGTTTGAGAAAGAACACTTTTTTCATGGGTAAAACACTTAAATGAATGGATACCATGATATGATCCATGTCCACTTGAACCAACTCCTCCAAACGGTAAATGTGGAGTTGCTAAGTGAAACAATGTATCATTTATACTTCCACCACCAAATGGTATATTTTTAATGATCTTCTCTTTTACTGATTTATTTTCTGTAAATAAATAAAGTGCTAAAGGTTTCGGATTTTTATTTATTTCAGCAATTACCTCTTCTATTGAATCAAACGATAATACTGGAAGAATTGGACCAAATATTTCCTCCTTCATTACAGGATGGTCTTTTGAAACATTCGTCAATATCGTCGGCTCAAACGCTAACGTATTTTCGTCTGTTCTACCACCAAAATATACTGATGGTCCATTCAATAAACTTTTTAACCTTGAGAAATGTCTTACATTAATGATATGTGCATAGTCACTAAAATTTAGTGCATTATTTGTATATAATTTTATGATTTCATCTTTTAAAGTACTTAGAAACTCATTTTCAATTGATTTATGTACATATAGATAGTCTGGTGCAACACATGTTTGACCTGCATTAAAAAACTTGCCCCATGCAACCCTTCGAGCAGCTAGCTTTATATTCGCGCTAGAATCGATAATCGTCGGACTCTTTCCTCCAAGCTCTAGTGTAACTGGAGTTAAATTTTTACTTGCTGCTTCCATAACAATCTTTCCAACTGGAACACTACCTGTAAAAAATATGTGATCAAATTGCTTATTCAATAAGGCATTACTTACTTCAATTCCACCTTCGATACAAATAACATATTCATTTGAAAAAGTCTCTTTTATTAATCTAGCGATTAATGCCGAAGAATTTGGTGAAAGCTCTGAAGGCTTTACGACTGCAGTATTCCCCCCAGCAATCGCACCAATTAGTGGGATAAATGATAATTGAAATGGATAATTCCACGGGGAAATAATTAAGTTTACTCCATAAGGTTCGTGAAAAATTTTACAGCTACTTCCAAAGTGAGTAATTGGAGTACGTACAGCTTCTGGTTTCATCCATTTCGATAAATGTTTCTTCACAAATGATATTTCATGCAAAATTAGTGCAACATCTCCAAAAAAACCTTCAAATACACTTTTATTTAAATCTTTTTTAACAGCTTCTAAAATTAGTTTTTCATTTTCTGAGATTACCTTATATAATTTATCTAATTGCCTAATTCTAAACTGATAAGATTTTGTTGCACCACTTTGAAAGAATTTTCTTTGAGCTGAAATCTCAGAACTATAATCTGACTGTTTGATCTCTACATTTAGTAAATCTTCCAATTAACTTCTCTCCTTTGATTGGCAAAAATATTAAAATGTAAATAACTTTAAAGCGTTAGGCGTTCTATTAATTACTTTTTAAATACTTTACAAAATTGTGTTTGAGTTTCCAAACTATTAATTCCATTAGTTTCTAATATGTTACTAAAAGGATATAATCATTTAGTATAACAACATTAAATTTATAAAAAATAACTGTTGGATTATCAACAGTTATTTTTTTATTTATGAATTTATAATAGTGAATTAGATATTAATATTTTCTTCTGTTTTCTCACGTACTGGACGTCGTTTAGGTCTACTTGCTTTTCGAGCTGCTTCTTTTTCTCTTATTTTAGGTAGTACATAGATAGCATAAATTGCAGAAAGTGTAATAACGACGAGTAGGATTATTAATGGTAGTGGATTAATTTCTACACCAACAGTAACACTAGCTATCAAAGCTAAAGTAGAGAATATAATTATTCCATAAGGTGCTAATAAACGAGCTGCAAACATCTTAAACGTTCTTGTTTGACTTGGTTGCTTGCGTCGTAAGCGAATTACACAATAACAAGATACTGCATAAATCATTGCTTCTAAAACAGCACCTAACGCAACAATTACTTGCCAATTTCCCGTAATTCCAACGTAAACTGATATGACTAAAGACAATATTGAAAGTGTCCATACTGCAACATATGGAACAGCTCGATTATTTAGCTTTGAAAATGACGGTGGAAGGACTCCTTCACGTGCAATTGCATACATGAATCTAGACCCTGTAAGAAACCCACCATTAAAAGTGTTAATTGCAGTAAGTGACGTTACTGCAACCATAATGTAAACGCCTACTACACCAAGACATTTTTGTGCAAAATAGATTTGCGGATATGGAGTTTCTAATTGAGCAGGGCTTAGGAAATGTCCCATTCCAACAGTGATTGCTGTAAATACTATAAAACAGACTATGATCGTTAATAACATCCCATTGGGAATATAAGAGGGTTTTCGAACTTCTTCGGCATTTGTAGTTACCCATTCAAATCCTGCATAACCGAAAATCGCAAGCGCGATTGCCTGAAGTAATCCAACAGTACCGTGTTTTTCAAGCGGATTAAAAGGTTGATTTAATTCAAATCCATGTCTTGCAAAACCAATTATGACCACAATCAACGTGACTAGAAGAACGATATATGTACCTACGTCTTGCAAACTAGCAGCCATCTTTATACCTTTTAAGTTGGTATAAGTTGCAAGTCCAAGAATTAGCACGATAAACAAAATCGATAACCATAAACCGCCACCGAAAACAAAATCTAATGTAGTTCCAACAATAAAGGCATCTGCGGCTATAATTAATACAACAGCGAGCATGTAGGTAAACGTAATGGTTACAGAGACACGATCGCTCATCGACTTAGCCATAAATAATCGTATCGCTGCTGCTGTTGGATATAAACCGTTCAATTCACTAAAACTAGCCCAAGCAATTAGCATGATCATTCCAGTTATTAAAATCGGTATCCAAGCTGAATCACCTGAAACATAACCAGCTACTCCCGCAGCGACATTATATTCCAGTGCACAAAATACTAAACCTGCTCCAATACTGACAATTGAACGCAAACTGAGCATTCGTCGAAGTTCTTCTTTCATATCAAGCTCCTCCGAGTTCTAAATAAATAAACAACGCCATCGCATCAAGTCGAAGAACATCTTCCTGTGAGCCACGTGTTTGAATTGCACCCTGCATATAATTTGATACAGGGTTTTCATCTCCCCAGAAAATATTAGCTAAATCTTCACTGTCCCCTTTAACGATTAAGTCAGGTATTTCATGTAGGCCAATTTCAACTGAAATGAATTCACCATTTTTTATGATACAAGTAAAATCTGCAGTTATATCGTTAGCTTGAATATGGAGAACACAATTCCAATTTGCAAGAGTTCGTTTTACTCTTTCACTCGACCTAGAACGCTCAGTATAATCCTCAAGTGCCTCGAATAATTCCATTTGAGTAGCCATATAAAATATCTCCTTAACGTTTAAAAAGTTTTTAATAATTAATTACTTTTGACTTTCAAATACACTAATCACTTCAAGTACTTCACTAGCAGCGCGTTCTCCGGATTCAACGGCACCATCCATGTAACCATACCATTTCGTTGCAGTTTCAGTTCCTGCCCAATGAATACGCCCAACAGGTTGACGAATCACATCGCCAACAGATGTCCAAACTCCTGGAGGCATAAATGCTGCATAACATCCTCGAGAAAATTCCTCATCAGCCCAGTATTGTTCAATATAGTCGTTTGGTGTGAGTACTTCATTTCCAAAATAAACACTTAAACAATCTAAAACACCTTTTTGGCGTTCTTCAAGTGATTTTTCCCACCAAGTTCTAGCGTCTTCACCTTCAATAAAACCTATTAATACGCCAGTGTCTCCGTCTACAGGAGAATTATCAAATGTAATTTGAATTGGCCCTTTGTCACTAAGTACTTGACCCGACAATCCATTCTCTCTCCAAAACGGTTTTGAGAATGTTAGCTGTACTTTTATGACTGACCCCATTGGCATCCGACTCATAAGTTGATCTCTTTTGGCAGGTAATTTTGGTGAATACTGAATTCGATTTGCAAGTGTAGGTGGAATTGCAATAATCGCAGTTTTTGCTTTCACACACAAATGCTCACTTTTAACTACAATATCTTCATCACTTTGAATCACTTGTTGAACTGGTGAATTAAGAATTACTCTTTCACCTAGTTCAGCTGCAACTCGATTTGAAACTACTTGAGCTCCACCTACTAACCGACTTTCTTGAGCACCTTTTGCAACACTGATTATCTTATCTAAATTCCCACCCGAATGAATGTAAAATAAAAAATGTAACAATGAAATTTCTTTAGGTTCACAACATACAATACCGCGAACCATAAGTGTCATCCAATTTCGAACCGGTCCTGCTGGAACGTTTTGTTCTATCCAAGTAGCCGCTGTCATAGAATCCCAAATCTCCGCAAGTGGTGCCTTCCAAGGAGAATCTAATGGAACTTCCTCTGACATAATACTTAGTTTTAAAAGTATTTCGGTTATATCCATTGCAATCTCTTTATCAGCAGTTAGAAATGCACCCGAATATAGCGTAATCTTTCCAGAACGATATTCAAGATGATTTCCCTCGTTGTAAGTTTTAAATGTTTTAACGCCAACTTCATCAGCTAGTGCCATTATTCGATCCTGAGTTGGTCCAACCCATTGACCGCCAAGATCCACGTACGTACCGTCCGAAGTTTGTTTTGTAGATGTACGGCCCCCCACGCGATCTCTTGCTTCAAGTACTACTACATCAACACCTTGAGCTACAAGTTTTCTTGCCGCTGTTAGACCTGCTAGACCAGCGCCAACTATTACGACATCAACTTCTAATTCCTTCATACTAATTCCTCCATTCTAATCTATTAGTTTAGTTTTCGAGAATAATGAAAGTGCTTTCATAAATTAATTTTAGAATTGTTTGGTAAAATCCAATTCCAATTAAGGTAAACTTCAATTCCAATTAAGGTAAAATAAAGTTAAAATTTCAAAAATTCCTCCGCTACTATTTCTAAACAAAATAATTAAAGTAAAAATGTTAATTACCCTATAACGAAAAAAAGATCAACTTTTTAATGTTGATCTTTCATCTTTACGACGACGATAGAGTCGGATAAGGTGTGGAACTATCATTAATTCATCATTTCCACGGATATGAATGTTTCGTCTTTAAGTGCTCAAGTCGAAATCATATAGTCGTAGATACCGATACCGATTTATGTAAAAAAGAAACGTGCATAGAAGTACCCTGCATTTAAATCAGGTAGTCCACTCGGATCACTGTGTACTAATGCAATAATGTAAGCCATATTATGAACATTCACATTAAAATAGGCGGCCAAACCCGCTATATTTATAGCCACCAAATGGCACATCACTTCTTAGCATATGCCAGTCATTGATCCATACTGTGCCAGCTTTTAATTGATTAAAAATTTGAAGAGCTTTATTCACATCTTTAGACCAAACACCAGGAGCTAATCCTGCTCCAACTATAACCACATCAACTTCTATTTCCTTCACACTAATTCCTCCATTCCTACTTGAAACAAAATTAATTAGAACAAAAGTTTGTATCTAATTGGATTCAATAAATTCATGAAAATAAAATGATAATAAAAAGAAAATATAGCTTATCCAATCCCTATTATTAAAATGATCCTTATTAAATACATTTTAAAATTAAAAGTTAAATTCTAGTTCTAATTAAAGTAAAGAAAAGTTAAAATGTTTGGGATTTCCATTCATTAAATCAACTCTTAATAATCAATTCATTGCTCCGGACTGAGGGGCTTGGGTTCAATTAAACATTAGGTGGGATTTTCCAGTAAATTTGTAAAAGGAAATCAATATTGATTTATTAGCTATGCTGTATTGGAATAAATATTATTTTTTCAAAACTCTAATAAAAATGCACAAAAAAACCGCAAACTCTTTTCATAGTGAGATTGCGATTTTTCTAAATATGATTCCAACTTTATTTGAACCACACTATTGGCTAAATATACTATAACCCCAACGGACATAGTTCTCAGAAAACAATTAATATAACTAATCATTTTTAAAGGTGGAAGATACAATGAAATGGATTTTATTTAAATAAGCAATTGCATCAGAAGAAGATTTACTCGGCTCCGATTGGTCATATCGCAAACTAGACAAGGAACGAAACCTACTAATCAAAGGACAAGAATAAGAAATCGAGAGCCTAAAACTTAGGTAAGCACGATGGGAAAGAATTGAAACGAATTGAGTAGTTTGTTTAATGGCATGTATTAGGACTAAAAATTGAGGACCAAGGTTTTATATCATTTAGGTCAAAAATCTGAGTGTAAACACTTAAAATCACAGGTTAATCTTAAAGACATATTTGTACAATTAATTCCTGATATAAATAGCATGTATCATAGATTCCGAAGTAATCATTAATACAGGCTATCTATCTTATTAAATTAACGCATGTTAGTTGAACACATTTTTTAAGATTTTATCAAAAATAGCTACATCCTTACAGAAGTTATACCATTTTTCTTATATAAAATTTCAATAGACTGCACTATTATTATTTCTCCGAATATGGTTGTTTGTCTTATTTGAATATTAACTATGTCTTATTTGAATATTAACTATGTCTTATTGTGATGATTTATCTTTTTCATCATGAGGATATGTATTTGGACTATTGATTAATTTTCGTAAATCACCTCTAAAAAACACATCTTTGAATTCTTTGAAATGAAAAGGAATAATCGGAGCTAAATATGGTACACCTACTGAACGTAAACGAACCATATGGATTATTAGAATAAACAATCCGATACCTATTCCAACAATACCAAATACCCCCCCTAAAAATAAAAATATGTAACGTAAACTATTAATTGTAAAGGACATAGCAATGTTGGAAATCATTGTATTTGAAAGATATGCTATTCCAATTATTATTAGACTTAATGGATGTATTAGTTTTGCTTCAACCGCCGTCGTCCCAATTGTAATTGTTGATATTAATGAAACAAGAATTAACATCTCTTTTGACATTCTATAGGAACTCATACTTATTATTTGTAATAATAAAAGTAGTACGTATATTTCAAGCCAAAAAGGTAGAAACGTATCTGAATGGGTAAAGAAGTGCTTGATTACTTTTTTCGAAAACCAATTTTCATGAAAGTTGGTGATTGACACATATAATCCAGGTAACAAAAATGCTACAAAAAAACAAAAAAACGTGAGCAAACGGGACATACTTCTAAGTCTCGTGTAATAATCGCTTGGATGTTGCATGTATTGAACAAACAAATTCGGAATGATGGTTGCAGATGGCGTCCCATTCACGAAAACTGCAATTCTTCCTTCATATAACGCAGAAGTGACAGCATCAGGTAATTCAGTTTGAAAAGCCAATGGAAAAATGGTTTTTTGTTTCCCTTCAATCGCTTCTTCAATCACTCTTGACTCAAGCACGTAATCAACTTGCAATGTATCAATTCTAAGTCGAACTTCCTTTAAAGCACTTTGATCAACTCTATTATTTAGATATACAATCGCTACATCTGTTTTTTTTATTCTTCCGATTTGTTTTTTCTCAATCATTAAAGTAGGTGATAAAATCATATTATGTAGTAAATTTAAGTTACTTTTTAATTGTTCTGTAAAAGCAATCATCGGACCAAGAATATTACGTTGTCTCGAACTTTGCTCGATTGATCGTTGTTGCCATTCGGCTGTATCAACAATTATTCCACATTCGAACCCATCGATGATTACTAACGTTTTTCCTCTAACGATTTCATCAATTGTAGAAGAAATAGATGTAACTTCCTCAACTGACTCAGAACGAATATGATGTAAAGCTAAAGTGCTCATAAATGTATCTTCATCTATTTTTCTAATATTAAGTAATGGTTCAATAATACTTTCTCGTATTAATTCTGTATTCACAATTCCATTAATATATAAAAGTGCACCAGAATGTTTTCGATTAGTATCAAATTGGATATATCGTATAGATAATTCTGGAGAATTATATAAATGTTCTTTAATCATATTAATATTTTTATGTATATTCTTTGAAAAAAAAGACTCTTCATTGTGCATGAATAAGTATCCCCTAATTTTATTAATATTTAATACTAAAATTAGTATGTACTTTCAGTTTGATAAACATCCATAATACCCCTTACCTTATTTAACTATTCTGCCAGTTAGTACAAAAAAAGACCGAAAATATTGCCGATCGTGTTATTCAACTAAAGCATGCGTTAGTTGAAGTAGAATTTTATTCATCTTCATTTAATATTCCATAATAAAGTACTAATTTGTAATATCCTAAGACCACTACATAAGCAATTAAATAACTTAAGGCTGTCAAATATATCGTCCATCCATTTCGATAAATTACATGTCCTTCACTTAAAGCCCAAAACTCAATTAATGTAGTAGTTACTGTGAACAGAATAATGGCAATAAAAATATTTAACTTCTTAAAATAAATAGTACATATATATATACAGCCTAATATTGGATAAAGTCCAAGATTGAATGGAAATGCTGACAAGGCCAACTCATTAAATTTAACCTTTAAACTCCAATAATAATTAAATCCCCATGTATTTATGATGAAAGCAATTGCTACACAAATAGGTATAAAGACAACCATTATTTTTGGTACCTTTTTTAGTAAAATAAATCCAACAAGCCAAGGTAAAATTAACCCACTAAAAATGTATATAAGCACATGATCCCACCGTTAAATATATTTTAATTGTTATATTTTATCCTTGTTTTATTCATCTAAACCGCAAATTTGTCCTATAAAAAAAGCCGCAGCTGCGATTCGAGATCTTATTCAACTAACGCGCTCGTTAGTTGCAAAAGTTTCAAATTCTATTATAAATTCTCAAATGAAAAATCCTATATATTTACTTATTTTGTTTAACAATTTCTTTTAATTTTTTTGTTTGAGTATTATTTAAGTTAGCATAGCCTTCTTTTGAATCACTGCTAAAAATAGTAGCAGTACCAACTGATTTAATATAAACAGAGTATTTTACAGTTTTATCTTGATTCTTATATTTAACATTCAATGTTATATTCGGTAATCCAGTAATATTAGGTTTTTTATCTGTTTTCCATGATAATTCTTTTAGAAAATTTGATAGCTCATTTTTATTTGAAATCTTATAAACTTTGAATTCTTGGTTATTAGAGACTTTAATGCTCTTTATCGTTTTATTACAACCAAATAAACTAAAACAGATAATACATATTAATAGCATTTTTCCTATTCGGGTTAAAGTGTTCCTAATTCTCATTAGAATACTCCTCTCTTAATAAATAGTCATTCAAGAATATAATTCCAATCCTAATATTTTATTCGTCTCCAATTTAGATATTCCTTTAAACCTTATGCAATGTCAGTTTGCTCAATAAAAAAACCCGACAAATCGTCGATCATGTTGTTCAACTAAAGCGCCAGTTAGTTCAATAAGAATTCATACACTCTTCAATTTTATCTATAATTTCATTTTTTTCCTTTGAGATAAATTCTACTAAAGGCTTTTCCCAGTTAAGATTCTTTATTAGGTTTATTTTAAAAAATCCAGAATTCAAATTGCGCTCCCCATACCAACCTAAATCTAAAATTAGATTCTTATCAATGTTTTCAAGTTGCAATAAATCCTCATTAAATTCCCACCATTTTTCATCATCGTCATCAATTAATTCTTGTGGATCCAATTCCACGAAAGAGTTAAAGGTAACCTTCCACCCAGATTGAATCCGAAGAGGTTGTAATTTTTTCATTAAATCCTCCTAATTAACAAGATTCTCTGCACAATCTTACACAACTAAAGCGCTCTTTAGTTGACGGTTTATAGCGGTCATCGCCTGCTTTTTATTAGTTTTCGTTGATAGCAGTTGAATAAGGAACTCATAAACTTATCTTTTTATCGAGTCGAAAAATGATTGAAAAGATTTGACCAACTTCAATATCTACAATTAACTCTAAGTTGATCCAACAAGTTTTTTGAGTACTATCCATTCTAATCAATTCGCTTTTTTTGTATAAAATACTACATAAATAATCGTTTAATCTCAACAAAAAGAAAGAGGGATCTCATGAATGAAATCCTCCTTTGATGCGATCAATTTAGATGTAGTTTTTTTGTTCAACAAACGCAGTGAATTTGTTCTATAAGAATAAACATGTTCTTTATCAAGTTTGTTGTTTAAATGCTAATGAAAGTTCAAAAACGTTTACTTTTCCAAACGAATTATCATCTCTAAAAAATACCATTGCTTCAGAAGGGTTACCTAAATCATCTAAAATAAATGATTGAAGAACTACACTACGTTCTCTTAGTCTTTTTTCTTTTTCATTTTTATTTTTTAGAGTATACACACCTTGTTCTTTCAAACATATACTTTCACTTATAGAGTGGGTATCTCCTTCAATCTTATATTTTTTAACCTCTACAAATTCAACCTTATTAAAAGCGTCTATAACGTATTGTATATCTACATACTTTTTCATAAACTTTCTCCTTATGTGAAAACACATGTTGTAATATTGTACATTCTCTAATAAAAATTATTTAAACATTTTAAATTTAAGTTTAGTAATACCTAATACTTACTTTTTATAGCCGTCGCTCTATATTTCCATCTTGCTAATGATTAATAAAAAACTCCTTTATAGTGCTTTGGATTCTTATAATTGTACATTTATTCAAACTTTCCAAATAAGTTAAAAACCGCATTTCGATGATTCAAGTGAAAAAACAGTAGAAACATATTTCACGTAAAAAAAAAACTAAGACTCTTGCTTCATAGGTTCATTATTTGTAGCACATACATCAATTTGCCCTCTCTCTATCAGGTTCAGGAAAACATTTGCAATATAAGGATCAAATTGTTTCCCTCTTCCATTTCTTATTTCCTGTAAAGCATGCTCTATGGTATTTCTCTCTCGATATGTCCTTTGTGAAGTCATAGCATCAAAAGCATCTGAAACTGATATAATTCTTGCTACCAAAGGAATATTTTCCCCCTTTAATCCATAAGGATATCCTGTTCCGTCATATTTTTCATGATGGTATAAGACTATATCCAATATGCCATTTTTCTTAAAATATGAAATGTATTGTAGTATATCGTATCCAATCTGAGGATGCTGCTTTATTTGGTTAAACTCTCTTTCGGTTAATCGGGAAGGTTTGTTCAAAATTGATTCAGGTACACCTATTTTCCCTATATCATGTAAAAGACCACCAATATAAATATCATCACAGATTTTAGTGGTTTTATTCATAGCTCTCGCTATTTCACGTGAGTAATACGCTACATTACGAGAATGGAAGGCAGTGTATTGATCTCTTGCATCTAAAGAAACTGCTAAAGTAGAAGTCAAATTAATTAATGTTTCTTTTTCTTTTCTCAAATTGTCGATTAGAATTTTTATTACAAATGCAATAAGAAAATAAAATAACCACCTAGCTAACGAAACTTCTATTGTCCATTCTTCAGGAGAATTTATAAATAATAAAATAGTGGATACGAAAGAGAAAAGTATAATTGAAAGAGTTGATTGGAAAAACAAACCAACCGCAATCATCATCGGAATATAGGTTAAAATTAAAGTTCTATCTCTAAATATATAAAAATCTAATAGTACTCCTATAGGGATTAAAATTAAACTTAGACTTATGACTAAGGGGTTTTTTCGGGTATTAAAGAAAGAGACGTTAATATTTTTATTCACTATATTCATCCTTTCTATTAAAAAAACATTTTTCCAATTAGTTACCAATTTGATAGTAACATAATTAATTCTTAACATTGAAAATAATAAAAATTAAGAAATTTCGATAAATTTAATGTACTTTTTTGACTCATGATCTTATACAATGAACTAGCAAATGAGCAGTTATTCAAGAATAAAAAAAAGATACTCAAAATAATGAGTTTTCCTTAAAAAAAGTGATATTGGAAAAAGAAATGTGTACTATATAATATTTAAATTTATAATTATTTGTTTAAACCATTCGCCTTTTCAAAACGAAAGTTTGTTTATTTTATTTTTTTATTTACGTAAATCTCTATATGTAAAGTACTGGCTAATCCATGGCTAATATTTTCTCAAAAAAAACCCTTGCTTTTAGCAAGGGATATTTTAAAATTTCTTCTATGCTCCTGGAAACTCAATAGATGAAATTTTTCTGCACTCTACTATTACCAAACTTCCACCTACTCCAGAGAAATAAGCTAATCTAGTTCTAGAATCTAATGTAATAAAAAATTCAACATTTTCAGTTACTCCGTCTGCAACAAAATCACTAACTGGATACTTAGGGGGTAAGCTTGCTAACAACTCGCAGATACTTCTATGATGCTCATTTTTTGAACTCATTTAAAATCATCTCCTTTTAATTTCACTTCAATATATTATATTAAAATAATAAGTTTATGATTAGATTACTATCTCTATAATTATAAATATTTGTAATGATTAATAGTGACTACTTTACTCATGCATTGCTTTCAATAGAACATCCCAACTAAGTGCAGTTCCTTTGACTATATCTCTATTAACTATTTTTCCTAAGATTAATTCATAATATTTTGGTGCAAGCCCGTAACCTGGACGAACAATTTTGATATTATCTTTAGTTAATGCTTGACCAGCTTTAATATCCTCTGAAATATAAATGGATCTCCTAAACTGTAATGATTTTATCTCTTCCTCTGTGGGTCCGAATAATATGGATCCTAAGCTTCTCCATGCTGATTCAGTTTCTGTTACAAGATTTTTAAATTCATCTGGTTCCATCGAGAAAGCAGCATCTACCCCACCCTCTAAGCGATCTAATGTGAAATGTTTTTCAATTACTGTACAACCAAGTGCAATACTAGCTATAGCAACTCCACAGCCTAATGTATGATCAGATAACCCTACCTGACAGTGAAATAAGTCTTTTAAATATGGGATTGTTCGAATGTTTGAATTATCCGGAGTGGCAGGGTAGCTACTAGTACATTTTAATAAAATAAAGTCTTTACACCCTGCCTCACTTATTGTTTTTACAACTTCACTAATCTCTGCTAATGTAGCCATTCCAGTAGATATAATCATAGGCTTACCTTTGGAGGCAACTTTTTTTAAAAGTGGAATATCATTATTTTCAAATGACGCAATTTTATAACAAGGTACATCGAGCTTTTCCAAAAATTCTAGTGATTTTTCATCAAATGGTGTACTAAAAGGCACCATACCTAATTCTTTACATCTTTTAAAAATTGGCTCATGCCATTCCCAAGGTGTAAAAGCTTCTTCATATAATTCGTATAAGGACTTACCCTTCCATAGATCATTACCTCGATTTACCATAAATTCATTGCTACGAATGTTTAGTGTCATAGTATCAGGCATATAAGTTTGAATTTTAAACGCGTGTGCACCTGCTTTTGCAGCAGCTTCTACAATTTTTAATGCTCGTTCAAGTGATTTATTATGATTTCCTGACATTTCAGCAATAATAAAAGGTGGATTATTTTCTCCAATTTTTTTATTCCCTATTATTATCTCTTTCACTATCTCTAAAAACCTCCTTCTTTAATTGTTCACTTTGTTTATACCAAGTTTCTTTAAACAGACCCATTAAAACTAAATCTATAAAACTTTTGTTTTTTATATAATGTTTTAATAATCTTCCTTCTTCTATAAAGCCTAACTTCTTGTGGTAATTTATACTAATAATATTAAAATCAAGTATAAAGGCATTTAACTTTCTCATTTTTAGTTCTTTAAAAAGATAATCCAAGGCTAAAATACCCATTATTGTCCCTAAACCACGTTGAGTTGGATTTTCCCCTATATAAAAACCCCATTCACATGTTCTGTTTAGTTTATTTATATTCGTGAATTGTATAAAACCAACTGGGGCATTTTTATAAAGAAATAATTTTGCTATTTTCGTAGGATCATCCTTTAATGATTTAAACCATTGAGCATGTTGACTAGAAGTGATAATTTCATCGTTAATCATAACTGATCTTATACGCTCAGTATTTCTCCAAGATAACAATATATCTAAATCTTTCAATTCAATATCTTTAAGTTCAAAGTCTTCAATCCTGCTCAATTAAACATTCAACTACCCTCTCTATAAAATTATTTAGCTTATTTCCACCCATAAGTCCTAAAGCTTTTTGAGACATTTTTATTACCTTCATAGGATTTTGCATCAAAAAATTCAATTCTTGTTCAATTCTTTCTTTTGTAACTAAAGAGCTTTTACCTAAATTACATATTACTCCGATATCATTTGCTATATTTGTAATATCGTTTTGATTTTCAGCCGTTTCTATTGTTAAAGTTGGTAAACCTAAGTAACACCGTTCCCATGTAGTCGTTCCAGCAGCACCAATTGAAATGTCAGCAAGCCTCATTAATTTAGCTATATAGCTAATTTGACAATGAAAATAAAAATTTGGTACATTGTCACATAATGATTTAATTAATTCTTTATTTAAATTCGTATTTCCGACAACGATATCAATGTGTATGTCCGAGTACGCTGGTTTTTTTAAAATTTGAATTGTTTTAAGTGTTTCATTAGTAGGATCGCTTCCTCCAAAAAAAACAAGGATTCTTCGTATTTTACCGTCTCTTTCCTTTACCTTCTGTTTTTCTACATAAAATTCAGTGCGTAGTATTACATATTCAATGCCAATAAACTTAACACAATTTATTGGCACAAGGTCATCATATCTTTCTTTATTATTAGTAATATTTTGATCGAGAAGGATATTACAAAAATGACTACGATTTGCTAAATCGTCAATAACGATTATTTGTTTACCGGTATAACTATAAAATAGTTTTTCCCAGTTAGAATCAATCGCATAATGGTCAATTAGTAAGCAATAGTTCGTTGTTACCTTACTTATAATACCTACTGTTTGAATTACATCTGTCTTCCAATCTACATTCAACCAACCACCATAAGGGTTTTTGACAATTTTGGTCTCGCTAACTTTAGATGAACTAGGTAATATGTGTACTTCATACCCTAAGTCCATTATTAATTTAATTAAATTCCCAGGTAAATCTCGACAAATAAAGCTAATACTTATATCAAAATTAGTGAAAAGTTTGGCTAAAGTTAAGCAACGCATTACATGACCAGTCCCAATTTCATATGAAGCATCTACTCGAAAAAAAATATGTCTATTTATCATTTATATCCTCTATCTTTTTTTGTTTAATATGATTATTCATCAATAATAATGTAGGGTTTCTATCCAATAATTTGTAAATATCTTGCAGAGAAAAAAAGGGGTTATTCGGATAAATTTCTTCTATTATCCTACTAATTAAATTTAAATCCTGGGGAGTATCAACCGTAAGCCGTATATGACTTTTATTCGTTTCTTGAAGTACTTGTCTAATTCTATAATTACCTGATTTATAAATATATGGCGTAACATGTTCTCTATAAGATTGAGGAAGATCTAATCGATTAATAGAACCAATTAAAGCAAATGACATCACCTCTACGTCCATTCCAATAGGAAAGCTCCTCTGAACAGTATTTGAAACATAGTCAGCTCGACTCTGATTTTTAATAAAATCTTCGATTATAAGATCAATAATATCGGGGTCAATTAAGGGACAATCAGCAGTGATACGTACGACAATATCTGCTTGGTAAATAGAAGCTGCCTCATAATACCTAGATAATACATCCTCTTCAGAACCTCTATAGTAAGACAGCGACAATAATTCACAAAGATCCACTATTTTTTGATCTTTTTCTTTTGTAGTGGTCGCAATAATAATTTCGTTAATACATTTTGCCCGTTTTACACGCTCTATCTGATACTCTAATAAAGTCTTATTTAATACTTTTCGAAGTACCTTTCCAGGTAATCTCGTGGATTCCATTCGAGCTTGTATAATTGCTACAACTTTCATTTCTTCACTCCCTTATAAATAGAGTTATCAATGATTTGCATCATTAACGATTAGTTTTTGAATAAAAACTTAATACTTTTTTAATTGCTTTCACAACATCCTCAGAATCTTGATCACTCATTCCAACGTGTAATGGGAGAGTAATAAATTCTTCATAACATTTTTCTGCAATCGTGCAAAGACCATTCATATAGCCTAAACTCTGATAATAAGGATGATAGTATACTGGAATATAGTGTACATTTACACCTATATTTTCTTTTTGTATTGCTTCAAAAATTTCTTTTCGATTAGCCGTTAATTTAGAGAGTTGAAGTTTTACTATATATAAATGCCAACTTGAATCTCCATTGACATCTTGAAAAGGTAGTTTAATTTCATCTAATTCTTTTAGTTCTTTTGTATAAAAATTAGCAATTTGTTTGCGTCTTTCAATAAACGAATCTATTTTTTTTAATTGTGAAATTCCAAGAGCTGCTTGGATATCTGTTAGCCTATAATTATAGCCAAGTGAATGCATTTCATAGTACCAAGGACCATGATTAAAAAAATCTTTAGATCTACTAATACCGTGTGTTCTAAATTGTAATAATTTCTGATAATAGTCTTTATTATTAGTTGTAATGATCCCGCCTTCTCCAGTTGTAATATGCTTGACAGGATGAAAACTAAACATAGTCATATCACCAATTGAGCCAATTTTTTTATTCTTATATTTAGCTCCTAGGGCATGTGCTGCATCTTCAATAATAATCAGGTTATTTTCCTTTGCTATTTTCATAATACTGTCAAGATCAACTGGCTGACCTGTGAAATGTACAGGGATAATAGCTTTTGTATTTTTAGTTATCTTTTCCTTTATTAGAGCCGGGTTAATATTATACGTATTCGGATCAATATCAACAAATATCGGAATGCCTCCTTGATATAATACACAGTTAGAAGATGCTACGAATGTCATTGGAGAAGTAATAACTTCATCTCCCTCACCTATTCCAGCTGCGAAACAGGCTGCATGTAAAGCGGCAGTTCCGCTTGAAAAGGCCACCGCATATTTAGCTTCTGTATATTCAGCTATATTTCTTTCGAACTGTTCAATTGTCGGACCAGTTGTAATAAAATCACTACGTAATATTTCGATTACTGAACAAATATCCTCTTCATTTATAACTTGTTTTCCATAAGGTAAGATATTTCCTCGTACCGGTTGTCCACCGTGAATGGCTAATTTCTCTTTATTCATTTGTAGAATCGCTCTCTTGTGATAGCTTTCTTTTTATCCAATATTCAGTTCGCAATATTCCTTCTTCAATAGACACTTTAGGTGACCATCGCATAACATTTTCTGCTTTTTTAAAATTACATAATAATTTTGGGATTTCACTTTGAGGATGAATATGAGGAATATGATAAATAGGCACTTGTTTTTGAGATATTTTATTTGCTAATTCATTAATTGATATATCTTTTCCGTTACCTGCGTTAATGATCTCCCCATTTAAGAGATCATTATATCCAGCTTCTACTACAAAATCTGCGCAATCTTCAACATATAGTAAGTCTCTAGTTTGAGTCCCATCACCATAAATATTAATAGGTTTTCCATTTAATTTATTGTGAATAAAAATAGAAACTACGCCTCCTTCTCCACCGGTTTTCTGAAATGGTCCATAGGTATTAAAAGGTCTTAACACTACAGCTGGTAATCCATATGAAAAAAAGTAAGACAGCACCATATTTTCTGCAGCTAATTTTGAACCTGCATAAGGTGAAGCAGGCTTAGTTGCCGAACTCTCATTTATACCTTCATCATTGTTCGCTTTATCGTAAACCATACATGTACTCATAAAAACAATTTTCACTCGATATTTTTTACATTCCTCTAGTAAAAAAAAGGTAGCAATCGTATCATTCTGAAAAGTTGTTTCTGGATCATCAATACTGTCCTGTACATTTATACTTGCTCCTAAATGGTAACAAATATCAAATTTTATATTACTAAAAAGTTCTTGTATTGACTCTCTATCTTTTAGGTCCATAATCCTTAAACCTTTAAGGTTTTCATGAGCAATAAATTCCATTATATTTTCTATGTTTGAATTGGATAGATTATCGACAATCCATACATTTTGCCCATCTCTCAATAACCGTCCAACTACCCATCTACCAATAAAACCGGTACCACCGGTAACTAAAACATTCATATTATTCCTCCTTAGATAAGTTTTTCTTGTAAAATTATTTTTCTTACTTGATCTTTAGTTAAAGGAATCTCACCATCCGAGCTATAAGTTCCAGGCTTTGTCTTGTTTGCTCCATCATAAGATCTTTTCGGTGAAAAAAACGAAGGTATAATATATAAATCAGGCAATTCAAATGAGATTAGCGATTCCTCATATGTCATTAGTTCCTCATATTTTTTTTCTCCAGGCTTTAATCCGATTTCGGTAATTTTTATATTAGTTGGTTCAATTCCATATTTTATTGAAGTTTCTTCAATTACAGTTTCAGCAAGATCTTTTAAGTTAATGACCGGCATTTTTAAAATAAAAGTTTCCCCACCTTGAGCTATTTTAAGTGATTCAATTGTTAGTTTCGTAGCTTGTTCTAATGTCATCATGAATCTAGTCATTGATAAATCAGTTACAGTAACAAAGTTTTTCTCCTTTATTTGATTAACAAATAAAGGAATTACTGAACCTCTCGACCCTATTACATTTCCAAATCGAACACTTGAAAAAATAGTATTTTTAGATCCCTTAGAGTATTCCGCTGATGAGATAAGTTTCTCTGCGGTTAATTTAGTCGCTCCATAATTATTTGTAGGTGAAATAGCTTTATCTGTACTTGTAAAAACCACCTTTTTTACATGCTGATTTTTCGCCGCAGAAATTACATTATATGTGCCAATTACGTTAGTAAGGACAGCTTCAAATGGATTATACTCACAAAACTCAACGTGTTTCATAGCAGCAGTATGAAATACATAATCAATATCCTCCATTGCACTTAATACTCGTTCATAATTTCGAATATCGCCAATTAAAAATCTTAGTCTTTTATCATTACTAAGTTCATTTTTTAATTTAAATTGTTTATATTCATCTCTACTAAATATTCTTATTACTTCCGGTTCTTCTTTTAATAGATGTTTTACGATATTGCTTCCGATAGTGCCTGTACCACCTATAACCAAAATTTTTTTATTTTTAAAAAACAAAGTTTTTCACCTCTTGCTAATTCATTAACTAAATTAGAAAGCTCTTTTCCTGAATTCTTAACATTATAGGAATCAATTAAAAAATTGGTTTTAACTTCTTCATATTTAAGTTTTTCATCTGTGCTATAAAAGTAATAGGACATAATGTTTACTATTTCAGTCGGATCGCTTTGAATGTATTTTCCTAATCGATCAAAGTAATCATAATGGCGATTACTCTGTACAAAATAATATACAAAGGTTGGTTTATTAAATAAGCAACTTTCTAGTGCTACAGTAGACAACGATGCTACTACTAAGTCAGAATGTGATATTAATTCATGTGTTAGTACACTACGATCTGTTACTACATGGACTGATTTATATTGTCGCTTTAAATCCATATATAACTTAACTTGGTTCTTCGCTAATTCCCATGGATGTGGTTTAATTAAAATTTGGAATATTTTATTTCTAACTAATAAACTAACCATTTTTTTAAACTTATTTGAATCAGTATTTGGACCTGTTGCAATTAAAATAGTAATTTTGTTTTCTTCAAGTTTGTATTTTTTTAAAAATTCATTTTTACTGGATTTAGGATAATTAAAAATATCATCATAACGAGGGTGACCAATCGTTGCAATCCTTTCAGCTTGTACACCACGATGCATATACCATCTTTTTTCATATTCACCGTAAACAGCTATATGACTGGTAAATACTGGCATGAAAGCCTCTTCTCCCATAAGTATTCCATGTTGTAGGCATATACTTGGAATGCCTTTCATCAATCCGACTATACCAAGAGCTCGACTGACCATATCCTCTGAAGTACCAACTAAAACTGTAGCAATGACTATTTGCTCATATAAATTAAAAACTGTTTCTATTGTATCTACAATTAAAGGAATCCTTTGAATGAAAGTATTTTTAAAATATGAATTTCCGAGTGCAGGATGATCTTGATAATTATTTAATATTTCGTTTGCACTTTCAATTAACTTACTTGAATATTTAGTCGTATCAACTTTAAACTTTCCAATAAATAGATTAGGAATTTCTAAGTAAGTTTCATTTTTTGAACGAGATAAAATGACTGTCTTTTCTTTATTAAAGATTTCATTCATTTTTCTTCCAGATATTCTAATATAATCTAGATTAATAAGTGTTTTGCCCTTTTCTAGATTTTTAATAGGATTATTTAATGGTTTTAGCAAATCTTCAAAAAAAGATTGTATATCACTAGATGTAGTAAGATTTGCATGTTTTAATTGAAGATGAAAATCATTTTTCACCATAAGCTTTTTAAGATCCTCATCGATTTGTTGATAAAAATTTGTCATGATTGCTATAGGTATATCTCTATATTTTAGTTCTTTAAAAATATTTAAAAACTCACTATAAAGTAACCAGTAGTTCGAGAGATAAACACTCATATTATCCCCCCATTTTCTTTTGAGTTTTTTTCTTCAATCTTAAGTCCTCTCTTAACTCTTTACATGTTCTTTGTGGTGGTAACAATTGGATAAACTCGCTCTTTTCTTTTTGTGCCAACTGAAAGTGGATGGATTTTTCAGTAATAAAATTATCATCTAATATTTCTCTAATTGGGTAAAAGTCCCAAAAATGATTTATTCTCCAAAAAAATCGAGCATCACCAATTCTATAAAACGCCGGATCGATATCCCAGTAAGAACCGAACTTTTCTTTTATTACTGGTAATATAGACCTCCTATGCATTATAGAACAATGATCGATCTGACACGGCGCTATTGAAACAATCCCTTGAGTTGCTCTTAATTTTGTTTTAACTACCTCTTTATTTTCATTTAAAAAATTTACTAATGAAGCAGAATAAGTAACCATTACATTTGGATTTTCATCTAAAAAATGAACCATTTTTGCTATACGATCTTTTCTATAACAATTATCATCAGTCGCGTAGGATATATATTCACCTTGAGCTATATTTAGTGCTTGATTTATTAATTCAGCGTATCTAATTTTCTCAACTCTTTCTTCTATAGATTTCACATCACTTTGATAAAAACGTATTCGTTGATCGCTCAGAAATGGTTTTATTTTTAATAGAGTTTCTTCATTTGAATTATCATCCATTAAAATTAATTCAAAATCAGAATACGTTTGATTTAAAATTGATTGAATAGATTTTGTAATATAATCTGGCTTATTATAACTAGTCATAATTATTGAAACCTTTGTCAAATTTTTCACACCTTTTTCGAGATATTCTTAATATTGTATGTTTATTTACTTTATTTGTAATAGGAAAGAAATCTATTTTAAAAGTGTTTAATAAAAATTAGACGAAAAAAGAGTGATTCTATTTGCACATTGTGCAAATAGAATCACTCTTTTTTAAAATATATTGTGTCGTTATATTACCAAGACAATATATGCAATCCTCATATATTAAAACTTTACTAGTTAAATTCATCAATTTATATTCAACTATAACAAATGCACAGAAACTTTTTAAATTTTTCTCATATAGTAATGTTGAATTGAAAATTTAAAAAAGGGTGAATAATAAAATGAAAAGTTACGAACATTTATTAGAGAATCTAATTCCTGGACAAGTTATCATCATTACAACGGATTCAGGTGATACTATTGGACCAGCACAGTTTGTTGTATTTAATGAAGAGACAGGAATAGTTGTATTGAAAGAATTTAGTTCACTATCTCCTAGTGATGAAGTGGTTGTATTTTTAATAGCATCTAAAATTGAATCAATTAGATTTCAATAGAGAATGAATGTTTTGTACATTAATTCCGGTTACAAGGGAATCTATTCATATTTTGACCTGTGGATTAAAGAATTAACCTCAGAACAAATAAATATTATAGATATTCCAGTTAATATAAATTTAAATATATTAAAAAATATCCTGCTAACCATTGAACCTTCATTTGTACTAATCATGATTGGAAATAAAAATCCGAAACAACTTTTAAAAATTATTAAAGAGACTAATGTACAAATTATTACGTGGTTTACAGAAGATCCTTTTTATAATGATGTTAGTTTGGAAGTGCTACCATATTCAGATTATATTCTTTCAATAGATAAGTCATCGTGTGACTTCTATAGCAAACTTGGATATAAAAATATTCATTACTTTCCTTTAGCAACAAATGAAAATGTATTCAAACCTATCAATATTGAAAAAGATATAGATTTATTGCTAGTAGGTTATCCATATCCAAACCGAATCAAATTAATACAATCAATAATAAATTCCACAAATTTTTCAATTGTATTAATAGGAAAAAATTGGGAAAAGCATCTACGTATTCCCAACCATAAAAAAAGAAAAATCCAGTTTATTAATTACTGGATTCCTCCTAACGAAGTAAACATTTGGTACAATAAAGCAAAAATCATCTTAAATCCTCATAGAGAATCTACTTTTCATTGGAATAAAAATAGTGATAATGTGTTAAATCGTAGTGTAAATAATCGTTTTTTTGATATTGCATTAAGTGGAGGCTTCCAATTAATTAATAATGAAATAGATATTTTTATTGATGAAAAAATTGAAAAATTGATCCGTTATTCGGATGAGAATAGTTGCATCAATTTGATTAAAAAGTATCTTAACACCCCTTCATATAGGCAAAACATAATTAATGTATTACACCCTAAGATTAAAGGAAAAAATACATTTTCTAATAGAATTGATAATTTATTTAAAATAATAGAGGAAAAAACTAAATAAAAAACCTGTTCATTTACGAGAGATGTGTGCCTATTCAGAGAACACCTCTCTTTTTATATTTTTAAAGTACTTTAATCTTTTACATAAGTATAAAACCATATTTGATTACTTATAAAATTTAACAATAAATTTCTATCTTAGTTATTTATAATTTTTTTTGAAAAAATTAGGGGCTTGTACCAGCAAATTTTTCTTAATAACATACGATATATAGATACACCTCTTCTTAATAAAAAGGTAGCTGATTGTGGGCAGTTGCCTTTTTATTTATATATCTTCCTCTTGTGAAATTATCCACTTAAACAATTCTGCCATTATGTTGAAAAAGAAAAAGCCACCTGAATTGGCAGCTGGTATTCAACTCATGCGCCAGTTAGTTTAATAAGGGAAATTACATATTTCTTTATAATGTACCTAATATTTCTAGAGCTATTTCATCAAGTTCTTCTAATTGTTCATCTGGTGTTGGTGAATTTGCTAATTTCTCTAATTCATCTTTAAATAAAATCTTTGAGTCTATTGGCAATTTCTTAACTAATTCAGATAAGCACCAGTATTTCCAAATATAATCATCACTTTGTAGCACAATTTTTATATAAGGAACAATTTCACTTGGAAAATTTAAGAGTAATTTAGCAGTCTCCTTAGCAATTGGCCAATTCATATCCTGTATCCATTCAAGAAGATTCGGCAACACAGGAATAAGATCAGATTTATTTAATTGTTTTAGCTCATTTACCCTTTCAAAATCAAATTTATCTCTTGGTAATAGATTACTTATTTCATTCAAGTTTATTTCCACCTTAAAAACTAATTTTTATATTCGCTCATTTTCTTAAGTAACTATCGCGCCAGTTAGTTTAACAAGAATTTTAAAACCAAACCTTATGCATTCCTTTTAGAAACAGTTCTGTGATAGGGAACCCAGAACTTTCTCCAATAACAGAATCTATTCCACAATATGGACATATTGCAGTTTTTTCATTATCGCACCATTCCGTAATTTCTGAGGGACTATATATTTTAATGCAGTAAAAACAACCACATAAGTTGTCTTTTTTTAATTCATTTCTATGATGACTACTAAATCGATGTGCTTTTTCAAACTGTGAATCCATCGGAATTCTCCTTAAATATCATTTTTAACTACAATTAATTAATGAACTAAAGCGCTCATTAGTTGATTAACAATAATACTTATTTATGCATGAGATGTAATTGGAAAGTAAAAGTGTTTAGGCAATTCCTTTAAATAAGGTCGAATAAATAAGGTATCATCGCTTTGTTTTATAAGTTCTGTTTTAATACTATTATTATGCTCCGGTGTAAAATGAAAATGAACAGACTCTGTATCACTATTAACTATCTGATATAGAATTTCATTTATATTAATTTCATCCTTAGTTAAAAAATCAAATAAATGTAGTTCTTTTCCTTCGTGTTTATAAATTAAAATTGAATCTTTTTCTTCAATATAATAAATCGAATTATTAAATAAGTACATAATGTAGACCATCATTAATGGCTGAAAATCTACTACGCCTAATATTGATGATATTGATTTTCTTTCGGTGGCTAATCTTTTCAAAATAGTAAAATCATCCTTATTAGTAGGATTTAATGAACGTATTGAAAATAATGAACTAGACGAGTTTTTGAAATCAGAAACGTTCATATAATAACTGCTTTCTTCCACTTTGGTAAAGCCAAATTTTGGATAAAAATCCATAACAGTTTTATTTGCGAATAAATATAAAAAATCATATTCTGATTCATATTTCTCGATTATATGGTTCATCAATTTAGCTGATAATCCTTGATTACGATAATCTGGATGTGTCATAACAGTGCCAACTTGAATAGCTTTATATTCCTGATCATTAATAATAACCTTCATCGTGTTAATCGAAGCATTTGCTATCACTGAATCATCTTTAATATATGAATAACAAATATATTTATTTGTCCAAAACCCATTGTTATACCAATGGCTAAAATCAATTCCGAATGTTTGTTTAGCTAGTTTGTTGAAACTTTCTCTATACTTGTTTATATGTTTATAGTCGCTAATTAATTGATATTCACTCATACTATTACCCCAACAATTCCTCAAATTTGTTTTTTGTAATAATACTAGTGCTTAATAAGTTTCATCATAAAATACAACCTCTTTTTCTGAAAATTAGAAATAAACAACTCTTATCATAACAAATTTTCTCTATAAGAAATAGATATTAATTACCTGTTTCATTCTAAAAAAGTAAACTCTTCTTACAACGATTCAGTCATATAGCACAAAAAAGACCGACAATATCGCCGATCATGTTGTTCAACTAAAGCTCTCTTTAGTTCAATAAGCTATTTTTATTTTTCTAATTAACTTTGCCCCTTTTACTGAATATATCAAGTATAGTTAGGTCAGCTTTTCCACTTGGTAATCTAAGTAAAAAAAGCAAATGAAAATATACATAAACAAATAAAAACAAACCTACTCCAATACAAATAGGTACGATAGAGTATAGAAACAATTGAATTAAGTAGGTGTAAAGTAATCTCTGACTACTTATTTTCCTTTCAATTAAGTCAATGACTAATGTAACTGGAATACCTATCACAACATAGACTAGAAACATTATAGATGATACAAATAGGACACCCATCCCATGTGCATATGCTAAATTTTCTTCACTATAATTCTCTGGACCCATATAAAATGGCACTACATATATCAATAAAATGGAAACAAAAATGGCTAATAAAATCTTTTTCACTATACTACCTCTATTAATATTGAATTAGAACACACAGATTAAAATATTCTAATGTGATTTTATCATTTTTGAATTATTAGTGAGTTGATTTTTTATAATTATTTATTATTCCTTATTAAACTAATTTGTCAGTTTAAAAAATAAAAAAGACCACGTAGCAGTCTTTATGTTATCGAACTAACGCACTCATTAGTTCAACAATGTCGATAAAGTAAATGAAGATATTAATAGTACAATAAAGGATAGGAATTGCAGAAAAATGTTTCCTGCTTTCCTATCCTTCTTATGCTTTAAAGAAAAATTCCTCGAAAAGTTTGCGGCATTTTTCTTGAAGTATGTGTTTTTCAAAAAAATCTGTTTACTACCTATTTGTCATTAATGGTAGTTCGTACTGTTCATAATCAAGAGTGCCATCACTACTTTTTATATCAAGATAAACATTACTACTATTTTTTAATACCTTACGATAGTCTGATAATCTAAAAGTAAATGAAATAAATTTTTTCACATCCATTGTAGGAGTGTTTTTAGGAATTAAATCAATTACTTTAATTGGAATATATTCATTATTGCCCTCTATTAATAGAATTAACCCTTGGTCGACAGGAGTATACTCTCTTATAGATATAAATCCATATATTTCGTCATCCCAGTTATATTTTGTCTTTTCTAATACTATATTAATAGGATAAAATGACAAGTACTGCTCTATAAATTGGTTTCTCAATTTTTTACTTATATAAAATGTAGACTGTTTCCCGTCATACTTGCTTGTATCATGTTCAAATGTCCAACCATATTCAGCAAAGATTAATTTTACTTTGAACGTATTTGGTTTTTTTATTTCATATATTTCCTTATTGTTTTCACCTTCCATTAATAAATCTAGTGCCCACTGGTAATCAGTATTATTTAAATTTACTTTCTGGCCAATATTTTCGTCATTAATATTCACACTTAAAGAATCAATAAAAAAATCTGGATCTTTTTCTTTCACATACTTTAGATTCAATCTTTTAATTGAAATTTGCTCTCTTTCCTTATCCGGTTTATTGCAGTTGACAAATATAAAACAGGATAAAAGTAATAATGCAATTAATACTATGCTCATCTTGAATTTTGCTATCTTTTTCAATTAAAATATACCTCTACTCTATTATTTTACTTCAATTATATCACTCCTTATTTCACTAAACTGCCAAATACTAAAACAAAAAGCAGCCAATGGCTGCTCTTAATATTCAACTAATGCAATCGTTAGTTGAATAAGGAAAACTATATTATTAATAAATAGTATAGTTATATCTTGGTACTTAAAAATATTAAATGAACCTTGAATCGATTTTTTTCTTAATTTTTTGTGGTTTTTTGTAAAATACAGATTGTTGTTTCAACATCCCTTAATAAATAAAATTTATTTAGAGCAAACAAAGTTGGCGGATAAATGTATTGGGTGAAAAATACTTATGGAAAAGTTGTTTTACCAACAAATGATTTATTGGAAGCTGTCAAAATAAGCCTATTGTAAAGGAATGCTATTTGAAGGTAAGGATCGTCTTTTTGCAGAAGGACAAGAAATTATCTTAAAGAACATTTTAATTTAGTTCTAAGTACACAACAAGGAAGTTGGATGAATGGGTGAATTTATCTACCAATGACTGTATTTATTTCTTTAGTTTTAAAATCTTTTGTTTCAGCTCTCTTTATCTTGATTATAAAAAGACTGCCGGTAAATTCAATAATTTCGAATCTTGTCGACAGTCTGAGTAATATTACCAATTTGGAACTAATATCATCTATCTGGAATATACGTTGTAATAACACCAGTTTGGTGTTCATAAGAAAATGAAGTATGGAAGGTATGGCTGGTTTTTATAGCTAGACTCCCAGAAGTATTGCTTACTCGCAGTCCAGGCCTTGTTACAAATGGATCCTGCATATAATCCCATGTATGTGTCCATATCCATCTTCCATATTTATCAGCAATCGATGATACATTATCTGTATATACTGAACCTACATTAAAACTCCAAGCATTACCTGTAGTAATACCTGAAAGATTTACAGATACATCAAAGCCTGCGTCATCATATGGACCATATGATAGGATTTTTTGAGAAGAATAATTTACATCCATACGTGACTTTTGGATATTTATTCTATAATATGTTGCTTCGAATTGGTTAAATGCTTTAATATCCCATACAGAACCTGTCACTCCGTCAATATTGGCAGAAGATGATTTTCTGTCAAAATGTAAAGTTGAAGTAAAAGTTCCAGTTTTAAGCCCAGTGAAGGGATTAGTATAGTCCCATGAATAAGTTTTATAATAACCTCCGGATGGTTCGGCTACAACCGAAAGGATAGAGGCTGTACCAGAATACACCTTGATATAACTTGGAAGTTCCATAATTCATTCCTGTATTTGACAATTATCCGTCCAAAATGAGGTTGAAAAAGGGGACTGGGGAAAGCCCTAACAAGCGCGTTGGGTTACCTTACGTAAAGCATAGAGATATTTCGCACCTGAAGATATTAAACATTTTTTTGAAATATCTTCCTATAAAGCTAGGTTGTATTTTTACGAGATACTCGGTTTCAAGAATTGCTTTATGATTATGAGGAGATGAAACATGTCCTTCAAGAACAATTTCGTCTAATGCAATTAGAGGATGAGGCAGTAAGTGGATTGATAAGTATAGTGTTTTTAATTAATAAAACACTTAATAAAGGCAAAAAAATAAGGAATGGAAGCAGAAAATATTCTTCTGTAATTCCATCCTTTTATTTGTATCATCCAAAAATATCTTCATTTACTTAACAACATAGTATACCTATACGGACCAAAAAAAATTTTTATTAGTTGATATTGGTAAAATTGCTAATAGAATCAGTCTGTCTTTGTTTTTATCTTCATAAATCATTTTCGGTACGTATGTAAATTTAGTTTCGTTTCCACAAATAAAGAATGAGTGTGATTTAACAAGATTGTTCAAATCACACTCTTAATAAATTCAAATAGAATATTCGGGTTTAAATTTACTATAATAAAAAAAGAACAGCCTTTGGCTGCTCATGAACTTCAACTAATGCTCTCGTTAGTTAATTACCAATTTTATTGCACCCGAGAAAATAGTTATCCCCTTACTGCCGGATATTTCCACTTCAAAATGGTGTTCATCCCAAACCTCTAATATCGTTCCAATTTGTCCCTTAGTAATACCTTTAGAAGAGGAGTCCTTTGTAATTCTAACTACATCAAATTGTTTCATGTCATCTACCTCACTCAGTAAATAAGTTTTGTTCAACTAAAGCTCTCGATAGTTCATTAAGTAGATTTAATTTCGATATTCACACAGGTAATCTGGCAATCCATCATTGGTATTACCATTGAACACTTATAAAGGTTTATACCGTTAATTTCTATGTCCTCTATCTCTATATCATGAAAAAAGAAGTCTCTCTCACCTGGTTTTTGAGGAACAGTTCCTTTCATTCCTTCTAGCCAAGTATTTATATTTACCGAAAAACAGTCTTTGAAAATAACCGTACAATCACTATCCACGTTTTTGTATTCTCCATATTTCATAATTACTGTATGAGATAAATGGTCATACGATAAGTCTTTTAAATGTGCATCAATATAGGTTGTATCAAGCTGTTTCATAAGATTTTCAGAACTTAATCTCAAAATGAGTCCTCCTAATAACATCAAAATATTTTCTTTATTTATTTTAAATTCACTTTAATTATATCATCACTTATTCAACTAAACTGCCAGTTAGCACAATAAAAAGAGCCACAAAAGTGACTCTTAATCTTCAACTAACGCTCTCGTTAGTTGAAGAAGGTACTTATTTTGGCTTTTATAACAGTTTAATAATTAACTCCAGGTTTCACCATTTCCTTCTGTTAGGTTTCGAATACAAAAATGTTCTAAATTATGTTGGTTCTAATTCATTTCTTTAATTTCCTTAACGTAATAGCTATATACACTAAAGCAATAGTATTGACCAACTCTAAAAGTGGTCTCAATTTAAACACTATAAAAGATAAATAACTCATTTTTTTCATCCTTTTTATTTAAGTTATTATTTCAAGTACTAAGAATTATGACACGTATTTATATATTCCATTTAATTCCAATATTACCTTTATGTAATTTCAATAATAAAAGCTGCATTATGCAGCTCATGATGTTCAACTAAAGCGCTCGTTAGTTGAATTAGAAAATTACATTTTAATAAAATAAAATCCAGTTATAAACAAAATAACTTAATGGAATTAATACTAAATGTGCTATAAATATCGACAAAGAATATTTATTATTCTTACTAGCAAATCCAAATAAATATTTCAATATAATTGAACCAAAAATGGCTATGAACGCAAGAAATCCAAAAAAGATAAGATTTACTGTTTGTTCAGACTCTAAACTATCAGTCATAAATCCACTTATTAAATAAACTGGTATGCTAAACGGGAAAACAACAATAAAAGATAATAGATAAAGTATATATCTTAATTTTAATTTCATTTTAAATAACTCCGATTCCTAATCAAATAATGTATATCATTAATTATAACAGCATTAGTTAATATATTTTTTCTTCTTCCACATTCCTCCAATAAACTACAATAAAAAAGGAGTCGCAGATAGCAACTCTTGATTTTGTTGAGCTAATGCGCTCGTTAGTTGAATTAGATCTTTAACTTTTTCGTATTACAAAAACTGTAATCAATGTTTATGAAAAATTGAATTCATCATCTTTTATTATCTTATGTAATCTTATAAATTTATCTGAAATAGACATGAAATGGTTACTTTCTCCATTAGCTAAACCTCTTGTTATGCCATCGATTCTCCCTATCATTTCATATTTTTCCTTCCCAATTTCCCAACAATAAAGCTTGCCTTTCGAATCATAGCCACCACAAAAATATGCATACTTACCTCTTATGCTTATAGCATGTGAACCACGAAATTTTACTGGGACTTTATAAATTTTTATTTCTCTTGATTCAGGGTATAGTTGTAACAATGGAAATTCAGAATATGGAAATACCCATATAGACGAACCCTTTCCTTTAGAAATTGCATAACAATCATCTATAATCGGACATTTTAACAAGTCAGAGTGATACCTAAAAATAATTTTACCTTCTAAGCTGAATAACACTAAACCCTCTGTAGAAATTCCACTTCCAAAAACCCCTTCATCAAAATAACTAATCCAAATACCTTCCTTACCTACTTCGACATCTTCTACACCATCTCCACAATTAAAGGAATCTACTATCTTACCATCTATATTTAAAATAAAAACATTATCCTTTTTTAACTCTTCCCGAGAATCGACAATAACAATTGTCTCCCCATCTACCCATCTTACAATTGGAAAATCTACCTTAAGATTAATTGAAAGAAAATTTTCATCATTAAAGAAGAGAATATACTTCTTTTTTTCCTTAAGAAGTACTATTAGTCCATATTCATCTTTCCAATCTGCATCTATTATTTCGTACTTCTCAAAATTAGATTCTACTTTTGAAAATACAAGAGTATCAAAAATTAAATCATTCAAATTATTCCCTCCAAACAAGTTTAAAGACTGATACTCATCCCTTTAAAATTAAAAAATAACAGTCGTTAATTGTATGAATATCAAAGAATTAACATTTATCCTTGATAAATTTCACGAGATTTCTCCATTCTTCTTCAGTTACAAATAAAGTTTGCGTTGCACAATACTCGTTTCCAAGTTCATCTCTAAATCGAACCATCCAAGAAGTATGATCCTGTGAAAAGACACTGTTGGGATCTTTAAAAGCATCGACAAAATAAACTTTCTGTCCAATCGAAAAATCAATAAAGCCAATTTCATCATCATCATTTTCAAAAATAGGTAAACTGAAATCTATTACAATAAATAGTATATCTTCTTTTTCACTTGTATTTATAACTGACAATATTCATTCTCCTAACTTCTAGTTTCAGCATATGTACCTCGGCACTATAATTTTAGCATCATTTCTTTCGCAACTATACTGCTAAATACATAAATAAAAAGCAGCCAATGGCTACTTTTTATCTTCAACTAACGCATCCGTTAGTTCAATAAAGAATATAAAATTGAAAGGGGGATCATTCCCATTTTTAATTTGATTAAACTCCAGTCCAACCTCCATATTTATTAGTAAATGTATATTGTCTTTTAACAAACTGTTTTGAAGAATCTCTTGTTACTACAATAAAAGTGTATTTTCGTTCTTCAATACCTGACATATCTCCTTCATCCCAAGATCCTTTTCTACTTATTGCCTTATTTTTTTAATTTCCCCTTCAAGTCCAGTATCCATTTTAAATTGTTTTAAAAACGTTTCTCTAATTCTATTGTTGTTTGTTCGTTAAAGTAGAGTTTTTTCTCAATAGGTTTATATAATTTCTCAACACCTACAATAATCCCAATAAAGCCTATCATCGTAAAAACAAAGGCAATAATGGCTCCCTTTTTAGAGATTTTATTGAGTTTTGAAAGAATAAAAAAATACAAAGCATATGGTGGGCAAAAAACTGCGACAGGAATAAAAAACGTAAAAATTGCTATAAGCAAATATCCATAAAATAGATCAAGTGACTTTAATATGTCGAATCCAAAGGCCGCAATAACAGTTAAAATAAATGGTAAACAATAAAAAATTGTTGCTTTAAATGATATTTTCATTTGAATACACTCCAGAAGTTTAATAATTCTACTTTAATTTAAATCCTAATATTAAGAGATTTCAAGACATATCGTAATAAACACACCACATGAAGTGGTGTGCCAATTGAATCTTATCAACTTAAATATGAAAAAAGAGCTGCTTTCGCAACTCGATGTAATTGAACTAACGCAATCGTTAGTTCTATTATTTCAACTCAAAAGATTCTACATTATGGTCCCACTTTATTGTTACTTTAAAAACATCTGAATCCTTAGTGACAGAGCAACCTGAACAAGTAGTTTTCATTGTAATGACTGGTTCATCACTTTCACTTGCTGTTCGGCTACTGTCTCCTGTACGTCCTTCGATATTAATTTCTAAATTTTTTTTCATTTTTACTCCATCTTTGAAACGAAATTCAAATTGACCATCTTCCCTAGTCCCAGCAATATTTGCTGTATTTATGCCTTTCCAATGCTCGCTTTCACCTTTGAAATGAAGGGATTCATTGGTACAACCAACTAACACTAACACAGTAACCAAAATTAATAAGTAAATTTTTCTCATTTCTCATCCCCTCTATACCATAATATGTTAATTCTTGCTATTAAATGATATTCTCTTCTCTAAGTATTAATGAAGTTATTCTGTTTAACCAAACTTATATCGAAAAAGAGGAAGATCGATTTATGATCATCCAATTTTTTTCATTTTTGTTCAACTAAAGCGCTCGTGAGTTCAATAAGAAAAGAGTAGAAAAACAGATATTTATATCTGTTTTTCTACTCTTTTACAAACTTCTATTATTTATTGTTGTTTTGTTTCATGATGAAGTGGTGGTGGAACTAGCCACCCCTTATCTTTCATAATTTGTAATAATGCTGCACCATCTTTTGCTTTTTTCGCACCCATTTGCCCATACAATAAAGCAACATCTTCACGAATTGATTGACTCATTCCTTGGCTGCTTGCCACAACACCTGCTGCAATATCTGCAGCTACCATATAAGCTATTTGAGCATCTTGCAGTCTTGCTCCTACTGGTATTTGTTCTAAGTCAGCTTCAGGTCGTTCAGCTGGAGTAGGAGGAACCACAATATCATTATTTAATAATAGTTCTTCGATTTCTTTAATTGAAGGTTTGATTGATGATTCAATCACTTGTTTTAAAAAAGATTTTAACTCCTGATCACCAGTATGGTTTATATATACTTGATGCCCATCAAGTGCTGCTTTTGCAACAGATAAAGCGCTCCATAATCCGTATACTTCTCCATAATGTAAAGGTTCATTTATTGGATTATCACTTAAAATGCCCATTATAATCTGACTTCCCTTCATTATTAGATTCATTCTATTCTCCTTCCAAAAGAACAGTCACAAGGTATATTATTTATTTAAAAGGAAACTTTATTCATATCAAGTTTTGTTTTTAACTATATTTACCATGAGAATGTTTAAGGCCAATTATGCATAATATTAATGTTCTCTTGAACCTCAACTGATAATCTAATAATAAAGTTGGTGATCGGGTATAATCCAATATCTAACCCTGCAGATTAAATGGTGAAATATCAATTCCAACTTTGACTTAGATTATTAGGAAAAATTACAAAGCCTGATTTCATATTTTTGTTCTGTCTTTAGAGTAACATTTCTTTAAAAAAAGTTAGATTTAAATCAATCACCAAATCTAAAACACTTTGTAATTTTTCATTAGAAATATAAAAAGAACTTCTATTGAAGTTCTTTTTATATGATATCATTTTTATTTCAATTCGAAGATTTAGAATCGTTACACTCGATTGAGTTACTGTTGAAATCTCAAGTAAAAATTTCACTCGTATTATTTAATTGCAATAACATCTTATTTCATTTTATGGAACATGTATGGATTTAATATGACTAAGCCTTAAGTAATTGATTTCTCCACTGGCTTGTACCAATTCAATCAAACTATTATCTACTTTGTTAAGCAAACCTATTTTCATTGAATCACTTCCACCATCAATTACTATTATTTTCCCTTCTATTTTTTTTAGTTGAGACTCGAGAGAATGTGACATAGGTCCATTCATCAGATCATCAGGAAAGCTTTCTTTAGTTAAATTATATGGATTTCTATTTTGATTGTAGAGCCTTAGCCATTTTAAATGAGCTAAAGACAAATACATAGTTTTGAAAACAGGGGAATAAAAAACTAAATAATCACTTAAGATATTCAAAATATATCCATGAAAAGTAAGATTACTTTTCACACTAATTTCAACAAAATTTCTTTTTACATTTGTTAATATATTTCGATATGATATAACATTCATTTCTTTCATAATTGAATCTTCAATCGAATTCACTATTTTGTCTCCTGTCACATTACTTATGCTTATAATATGAATTAAAGGAATATAATAATACTCTTGTCCATTGTATAAAACTAAAATGTTCTGCCCTTCATCAGTAAGGATTCCCTCAAAAGACTTATCTCCAGCTAATTTTACATTAACTTGTTTTCCAATTAAGTTTGTTAAAATACTCATTATTACCACCTCATAATGATTTAAAAGCAGCCTGGCCAAATATATATCTATTCTTAAATGTAAATTTTGCTGACTACATATGCCTATTTAAACAGATTTTTTTATTTGAATTTCTAACCATAATTGTCAAATATCAATCCAGGACTATTTTTTAAGCTGTAATTTAAACAACAGAAAAAGACCACAAAGATGTGGTCTTAGGAATCTTTATTAACTAACGCGCTCGTTATTTCAATAAGTAATAATAATGATTACTTGTAGCTCTCACTCCAATTTATTACCTCTGCATCTAATACACTTACTTCTCCTAAACTTAAAATGTGAGGAATAAATGGAAACATCCCAAACTTATTGCCTTTCTTATTTTCTTCCTCATAGTAATTTCGGGTATCTATTGGAAGCTCATACATTTCTTCATATTCCTCTATATCTATAAAATGAACATCTTCGCTATTTATTTTCTCAGCAGGTCCTAAATATTTTTCTTTACTGTATAAATAAACCACATTCTTATTATTTACTAAGTTTTTAGTCGGGATCTTATAAAACATTAAATCCGTTTTCATTTTAACACCAACAGTTCTTAGGGCATCATAAACAAGATGCGGATGTAAGGGTAATAAATGAATAACATCATTCCACAGGCAATTCAATTTTGGAATTTCTTTTTCCAAAAGTTTTGGTCGTTCAGGGTGGTCATAGTATTTGCTTGCATACTGTTTATATAGTTCTGAATCCAAAAGCTTTATTTTATTTAAGGACATGAGTGTTTCTCCACTCATATTTTTTGGAACCATATGATAAACGAGTTTAATAAAATCTCCCCCTTTTTTCGTACTTTTTCATATTTCTATTTTCATTTAGTTTAGTCCTTCTTATTGAACCATATTGCCAGCACAATAAAAAAAAGACCAACTTAATAGTCGATCATGTTGTTTAACTAACGCGCTCTTTAGTTGAATTACTATGTAATAGTTTCAAATTAATTTCGATGACTTTTTAAGCTGTTTAGCCAATCATTATAGAAATTTCGTTGTTCAAGAATGCTAACAAAATTTAAAGTATTATCGCAATCAAAAATATCAACTAAATCCTTTAATAAGGCTTGTTTGCCAAAACTTAATTTATATGCTAAACGTCCGCTACCCATTGATAGTGCCATTGGATATGGATACACATTTAATGCAGATCCATTACAGATAATTTGAATATTCTCTTCTTCTAAATCCTGTCTCAGTTTTTCTAGTGCCTCAAAAAAGTTATCACCAATATATCTTCTTTCTTTTTGTTCTAATTTAATTTTCAGCATAACCATATCTTCATCTTCTGGTGCTTCTTCATATAATTCTATTAGTACTTCTATTAGTTTGTCTCCTTGGAAAATTAACTTGATAATTTTTTCCTCTTTTAACAATTAGAACACCTCATTTATTTTCGCTAAAACCTGTATATCTATAAGTCTAATTATATCATTCCTTATTGAAAATCCTGTCAGTTTGCACAATAAAAAGAGCCACAAAAGTGACTCTAGATCTTAAACTAACGCGCCAGTTAGTTCAACAACACTATATTTATGGAAGTGGCTTTTCTGGCCGATTCGGACAATAATAACATGTAGGATCTCCACATTTATCTTCTGTCCATATATTACACTTAGGACAGAAATACGCATCAAAATCTTCATAGTAAATAAAACTACTCTTACATTTAGAGCAGTGTTGTGTCTTATCAATAAAACCTTCTACTTCAAATCCATCTATTATTACAAAGTCATCTTTTTCTTCGATTCTCATTATAAGCTCCGTTCTATATCTAATAGCTATTTATATAAATGTTCTTCAACTAAAGCGCTCGTTAGTTGCATAAGGTTGGAGAAAAAACTTAATTATTCGTTTTAGTTAACTTACTATTAATTGAAAGTAAGATACCAATAATTACACCCAATAATATACTAATTAAACCATAGGGAGTTATGTCAGTGTCTCCATTGCCGGCAGCAAATATAAAATACAAAATATAAAAAATAAAGCTTGATAAAGTGCTAACTGCTATATAACTAAATAAATTCATGATGAATAATATCTCCCTAATTTTTTCTTAATTATAACTAAATTATTGTACTTTCCATAGAGTTTCAAACTATTCTAATCGATCCAACCCGATAAAAAAATCGACTAAACTGTCGATAAAGTTGTACAACTAACGCGCTCGTTAGTTACATAAAATCACTTATCTGTACCATTCATCAGTCTCAAATTTTTCAGGAATATTTTGTTCAAATGGGTTATTTAAACCTAAACTTTCAAGTGTTTCCCACCACATATCCCTTTTTGATTGTGGAAGTTTATTTCCACACCAAGGACAATGTTTGATCATAATAAATGAGTTTCCACCATCTTGAATTGGAATACCGTACTCATCAAATTTTTTGTTATGAATTATGACTACATCAGGATTTTCATAAGGGTCCTTGTCTAAACCTTTAGAAAGATGGTAAGCCATTTCAGTGCAACAATATTTGTTAACATCCATGCCTTTCTCAATTGCTTTCTGTTCCATATCCCAAATTCCGCATAATTCACAATCATAATAATGCTCTTGATATTGTTTATATTCTTCCGTATCCCAAACCGATTGGTCTAATGGAAACTTATTATATCTTTTGTAATTATCTCTATATTTTTTACAATCCATTTTTTACTCCTATTTGTAGTTAAGTATTCTTAAGTATTCAGTTTCAAAGTTTATGTAACTAACGCGCCAGTTAGTTGAATAAGAGAATAATAAAGAATGGTTCACTGTTTTATCAGTAGGTAAGGTTTTCAGTACTTTTAACGTATCCATAAATGTAAATTGAATTATTTTTATCAAGATAAGGAATCTTAAATTCCTTGAATATCGCTATTAATTCTTTTTTTATATCAATGATTTTAGGTTCAAGTAGTCCCCCTCGTTCTTCAATGTAACTCGGTCTAACTCTAATCCATTCTATTAAATAGAACGGGCGTAATCCTTGTTTCCAATCTCCCCATGTCCATAAATCTTCAAAGTTTTCAGGAAAAAGCGTATCTTCAGTAACGTACTTAACTTGATAAGCAGGTGGGAGTGGTAAGGATTCCAAAATAGCATTGTATAATTTTTCCCATTTAGTGTTATTCATTACTGAAGATAATTGTTTTGAAGTAATTATTGTTTGAACTTTTTGTTTATCTTCCATCATTACCTCCAGAAAATTCATAGTAATAAGTTACATCATAAACTTATCAACTTAATATATCTTGTTGAACTAACGCGCTCGTTAGTTGCATAAGAATTATATACTTATACATAAATACCTATTTCTTAGTAGAGGAATTCTTTCTAAATATACCATAAATAAAAAGTGCGACTCCCCCTCCAAAAGCGCCAGCAAAATGAGTACTTCTTAAAGTATCATTCATAAGAAACGCTGTTACTAAAAAAGCTAGTACAAACGAAATACTCAATAAAAAATTTGTTAAAAAATATTTTCTTGAAAGCATGATTTACTCCAATCTTTTTATTATCTCTAATATAAGTTCCATATATTTACAGCAAATCCTTCTTCAACTAAACTGCCATTTAGTTTAAGTGTAATCCTTCACAATCTAAGAATAAATTTTACTAATCTAAAAGGCCAGGCATAATAAAAACCACTAACGCAATTCAAATAATAGCATTAGTGGTTAGAACGATTTAGTTACCAGTATATTACATTCCATAAAGTACTTTTTTATCTAAGAAACAACTCTTTCGTCAAGTAAAGAAAACTTTCAAAAATCCTATTCTTCATACATCATTTTTCTTGTCATTCCACCATCTATGATAATATTTTGACCGTTTATGAAATTATTATCGGGGTGTGCTAAGTAAAGACAGGCTTTTGCAATATCCTCTGGTTTTCCAACTCTGTTTGACCAATGTTGTAGATGGTCTGTTTCCTTTAATCCTTCATAATTTTCCGTTTGGATCCATCCTGGACTAATGCAGTTAACTGTAATCCCTTTTGGTTGAAGTGAAGAAGCGAGTGAGTGTGTAATCGATACAATCCCACCTTTCGATGCAGCATATGCTTCTGAGTTGGGCTCGGACATTAATGCCCTTGTTGATGCTATGTTTATGATTCTTCCACCATGTTCCATCACTTTAGCAGCTTCTCTAGAAGCAATAAAAACACTACGTAAATTTGTATTCAAAATTTTATCCCATTCGTCTACTGATAAATCAAATAATGGTTTAAATACTGATATTCCAGCATTATTAATTAAAATATCTAATCTACCTAACTTTTCTATGACAGTCTGAATCAGATTAATAATGTCTTCCTCTTTACTGACATCTGTTTTATGAAAAATAGCTTTTCCACCATTTTTTTCAATTTTTTGAATGACATTTTTCCCTTTATTCTCATCAAGATCAGCTATGAAGATATTTGCACCTAATTTTCCAAATAACAATGCAATACCCTCGCCAATTCCATTTGCAGCTCCTGTAATAATTATTGATTTTCCTTTAAAATTTTTATCCATCATATTATATACCTCTTTTTTTAGTATTACTTATATATTTTCCAACTAAAAAAATAAATGTCATCAGCTTTTTAAAAAAAAAGTTACCATCCGGCAACTTTTAATCCTATCATTTCGAATTAAGAATTCTCAACTTTGAAGTTGATTATTTGGTAATCCAACCTTTTTTAATAAATAAATTAACATTTCTTTTTCTACAGGATTTATTTCCGAGAATAAATTATTGATCATTTCTTCATGTATTGGAAAAATTAAACTAACTACCTTTCTGCCTTCATCTGTTAAGGCCGCATAAATAACTCTGCGATCTTTGGGACAATTAATTCGCTTAATATACCTTCGTGACTCCAATTTATCTAGGACATACGTCATATTGCCACTTGAAATTAAGATTTTCTTTCCAATTTGTTGGATCGGTTGGTCTCCTTTATGGAAAAGTAATTCTAATACAGCAAACTCTGTTAAATTTAGTCCAAAACATTTTATATTATTTATAGAAGCATCAGTTAAAAATCGATTTGCATTACTGATTTCGGTGTATAATTGGAGCGAATTAGTTGAAATTTGTTTACTAGTCATTTCATTTCAACACCTTTCAAAATATCTCTCGAATTAAAGATAATTTTAAAGTATTTTAACGGAGTAGTCAATCTGTGATTGGGATCAGTTTTTAGAGTTAAGTAAATAGCTTCAATTTCTAGTTTACATAACAATATTATTAACCCCTTTCATTTTTACGATTAAATTCAATTCCAGCTAATTCTCTACCAAACGATACTACCCGATTCACTATCACCATAAGTATCTTCACTACTAATTTATCCGAAATACTCTAATTCTTTTATAACAATCTAAGCATTAAAAATTACTAATTTTAATAAATTATTTTGACTATTCATTAAAATGACATATAATAAGTAAGTGTCTATTTTACCATAATATTCCAATTTATTTTTAGTAAAGAAAGAGGTTTGCACATGAATAAAAGCATTAAGTTTAAAATGCTATTTGTTTTTACAACATTAATTTTAATTTCTGCACTTTTGTTAAGTATTACTTCCTACCTTACCTCATCTAAGTTAGTCATTCAGTCAGTAAGTAATCAAGCCAAAACGATTGCATTAAATGCTGTTGAACAAGTAGACATCCCAAAATACAAAGAAATCATTTCAACATCAAGTCAAACTGACTATTATCAAGAACTGAGAACTAAATTAAATGAAATTCGTGAAACGAATGGCCTTTTGTATCTTTATACGATGAATCGAACTGAAACAAATAATGGTTATGAATATCGTTATGTTGTTGATGGTATGCCGATGGACAAAAAGGACGCTAATTCATTAGGTGATAAAGAAGATGTGAGTGAATTTCCCCAATTAGCAAATTCATTTAAAACAGGTAAAATTACTGTTGGTGAACTGAGTTATTCAAAAAAATACGGGGCTGTACTTTCTACATATGTACCGATAAAAGATAATTCGGGTAAAGTATTAGGAATTTTAGGTGCTGATTTTGACGCTACAAAAATTTATCAAACAATGCAACATAATAAAATTAGAATGTTCATTATTACTGGATTAATCTTACTAATTAGTCTACTTTCTATTTACTTATTCACTCATTATTTAGTAAGCCCTATTACAAAGTTAACGAAATTCCTTGAACAAGTTGGCCAAGGTAATCTCTCTAATTCTTTTAGTATTCATCGAAAAGATGAGATTGGTAGATTAGCAACTTCAGTAAACCAAATGATTACTGATTTAAGATCAGTAATTTTGGCAATTAATACTAATACATTAGAAGTTCACCAAATTACTTCTGATTTATTAGAGCAAACGAATGAGACTAAAGCTGCAAGTAAGTTGATTGCTTCAACGATGGATTCTCTATCGAATGATTCAACAATGCAATTCAAAAGTTTAGAAGAAAATGTGTTTGTAATGGAAAATATGACCGAGGGTGTTAATCAAATCGCTCAATCAGCTTCTAAAGTTGCCGAGTTCTCGAATTTCACTTTAGAAGAAGCAGAAAATGGAAATAAGAAGCTAATAAATGTAATCGAACAAATGAAAAAGATTAGTAGTTCAGTTAAGAATTCATCTGATAGTATTAAAGTATTAGAAAAGCAATCCAGTGAGATCGCCTCTATTTTAACAATTATCCGAGAAATCTCTGCTCAAACAAATTTACTAGCATTAAATACTGCAATTGAAGCAGCTAGGGCTGGTGAAAATGGAAAAGGATTTGCAATCGTCGCAGATGAGGTTCGAAAACTAGCAGAGCAATCTGAGTACGCTACAGAAAACATCCAATTATTAATTGAAAAAATAATAAGTGATACAAATAGAACTGTAAACAACATGAACACCGTTTCAGAAGATGTTGAAAAAGGAATTGATTTTGTCGAAGATACGAATACCGCATTTGATAAAATTTTACATGCAATTGAAGGCGTTGTAAGTCAAATGCAAGATGTTTCAGCTTCATCCGAAGAAATGTCGTCATCCACTGAAGAAATTACCGCAGCAAATATTGAAATTGCAAATATCGCCAAAAATACAGTTGCAAGCACAACTGATACTGTAACCGTAACAACTAACCAAGATCATTTAGTATCAAACATGAGTTTATCAATTGAAAAACTAGCTGAAATGTCTAACCAACTAAAATCATTAACACATCGATTTAAAATTTAATGATTTGCAATTAACGTAAAAAATTGAAAAAGACAAATGTTTATTCATTGAAATGACTTTATTAAAATTTATGTTTATACTTCAATTAAAACATTGATCGACTGAGTGAAGCACTTTTATTCATGGAGTAGAATGGAACGAAAGGATGCCCGAATCCTATGGGAAATGCGGAAAGGCT
>NZ_NCTA01000028.1 GCF_002156865.1 Gottfriedia luciferensis
CAGGCGAAGTAACGAAGAAAGCGAGCGTTTGTCAACAGTCTGAAAAGAGGAAATATCCTCTTTTTACATTTGTTCAAATATTGACTGAATTCTAGCTTTAATCTCTTCAGGACTTGAACCTTCTATTTGTTCACGTGGTATAAATCCAACAACCTCTTTCCCTTTAAATACAGCCATTGATGGTGAAGATGGTGGGAATTCAGCTAAATATTCTCTTAATGTAGCAGTAGCATCCTTATCTTGTCCTGCAAAAACTGTCATGCAATGAGCTGGTTTATTTTCAGCCTCAACGATTGCTTGTACTGCTGAGGGTCTAGCTAAACCAGCTGCGCATCCACAAACTGAATTAATTACAAAAAAAGCTGTATCATTTAATTGATTCATAAATGATTCTACTTCTTCTCCAGTCGTTAACTCTGTAAAACCATTAGATGTTAGTTCCTCTCTCATTGGTTTTACAATCCCTTTCATATACTCATCGTATGCATTCATTGTTTTGTTTCTCCTTTATCATTTTCTAGTTTCATTCGTTCAGTCATTTGTTTCCATACAGATCCTAATGCTTCTTCGCCATTTTCAATTCTATGTAGTGCAAGTTGAACTTGTAACTTCACTTCGAATTCTGGGTCATCTAAAGCAGCTCTTAATGCTGGAATTGCACTTTCATCTCCAAGTTCAAAAAGAAACATTGCTGCACGCCATCTGACTATTTTACTTGGATCTTTTAATGCTTCAATCATAGCGGGCATTGCCTCTTCAAAACCTAAGTCTGATAGACAGTCTCCAGCAATACGTCGAACACCTACTGCTTTATCATTTAATGCCTCATATAAATATGGTAACACTAATTTAGATTTTAACATACCTAAATAAGCTGTAGCTAATCTTCTTATCGAAACATGCTCATCTTCTAGCGCTATTTTTAACAATGGTAAGTCTTCAATTTTTGGATCGATTTTGACAAACCTTGCATATCTTTTTTTCCAATCTTTTTCTTCAAAAATATCCGCTGTAAATGGTTCAAATTTTGGAACTTCTACTTTCTCTGAAATAGATGAATCATTCGTCAATACTTGATCAACAATATTCTTTATGTCTGTTTCAGTATGTGTTGCAGTCAATTCATCAATAATTTCTTTTTCAATTGTCGCTAATTCTCCATACCTTATTCCATAATCAATCCATTGTCTTTCAAATACAACATTCAACGATGAAGTCGTTAACTTCATGATTGCTTCTTTATAATATGGTGGTAAAGCAGCACGTTGTTCTTCACCATTTACAATTAATTTTAATTGCATTGGAATGTTATGGTACATTTGAACAAATACTTGGACCTCTCCAAAGTGGTTATCAATAACCGCTTCTTCTGAAGTCTCATCGGTAAGCTCTTCTCCAAACACATTGCGGACTTGTAGTAAGATTGTTTGCCAATTTGCATTAGACTTACGATCAATCGCAATAAAATCAGCAACATGATATACACTTTTTATACCTTCTATTGCTAAGATTTCTTTAATGATAATCGGTGCCTTTTCAATATTATCAAGAGAATAATGATTTCTGCTTCCTGATGGCAATTCTTCATCTAATAACACTTTCATTGTATTAGGACTCGGTGTTGGTTCGATTGATTTAATCTTCATTTTAATCTCCTCTTTTTGTTATTTTAATCCATTTTATCAAAAAGAGGAGATTCTCACTATTGTAACGCCTTCACAAATTGTTCAAATTCTTTTAAATTTGCGTTACCTTCATCATGATTTAACTCTTCTATTTGACTTGTAAAGAGATGAAATTTCTCGACTACAATCTCAGTAACATAAACCGGTTTTTCGGTTTCGTTAACATAACTAGAAGTTTTAATAACCCCTGAGATTGATACCTCCATACCTTTTTTGCCTTTGCTCGCAGCGTATTCAGCGATCTGACCCCATAGTTTTACGGAAACATAATTTGTTCTACTTTTCCTCAAATACTCTGAATAGACATTCGTAGCAATATTAATAAAAGTAGTTTTCTTACCGTTTGATGTAGTTTGTAAAATCGGTTGTTTCGTTAATCTACCTACAATCACTACACTATTAATCATTATTACCATCTCCTTTACTTTTTTACTACAATACAAAATTATTGTACGTTCGTAAAAAAGAGAAAACGGTATTTTTAGTAGCTTCTTGAAACAAAATTATCATTATGAAATAAAAATGATTTATTAATTAAGAGTGTAACTTACTTAAAACTCAAAATTAATGTTTTACTTTAAACTTTCAACAAGGTCACTTAAAATCGACCATCGTTCCATCTTAAACTCTAATTGGGCTTCTTTTTCCTCGATTTCTTTAGAAAGTTTAAAAGCCTCTTCAAAATTTGAACCTACTTCAAGAAGTTTTTCATTTAATAATTCGATGTCATTTTCAATTTTCTCGATATCTGACTCGATATTTTCCCACTCTTTTTGTTCTTGATAAGATAATCGTTTTTTCTTTTGTTCTTTTTGATATACAGGTTTTTCAATCGCTACTTTTTCCAACTCTATTTCACGTTTTTCATTTGATAGACGTTCTAAATACTCTGTGTAGCTTTCTAAAGTAGTTGAAACTTTTCCATTTCCTTCAAAAATTAATAATTTATTTGTAACTTTATCAAGGAAATAACGATCATGTGAAACAGTCACTACTACTCCAGAAAAATTCTCTATATAATCTTCTAACACTGTTAATGTATCTATGTCTAAATCATTAGTAGGCTCATCTAGTAATAATAAATTAGGAGCAGTCATTAATAGCTTTAATAAATATAATCTTCTCTTTTCGCCACCAGAAAGCTTCCCTATTTGTACTCCGTGCGAATGTGGAGGGAATAAGAAAGTTTCGAGCATTTGTGAAGCAGAAATCGTTTTTCCATCCGGGGTATGAATGACCTCTGCTTCTTCTTTTATATAATCAATCATCCTCATTGTAGGATTTATATTTTCTTGAATCTGAGTATAATAGGCTACTTTAACTGTTTGCCCAACTTCAATTTCTCCTTCATTAACTTGTTCATCTCCAACAAGCATTTTAAGTAAAGTCGTTTTCCCAGCACCATTTTCGCCAATTATTCCAATGCGATCAGTTTGTAGCAATAGTAAATTAAAATTATCTAAAATCTTTTTCTCGTTAAATGATTTACTAACATGTTTAAATTCTACAACTTTCTTTCCTAAGCGCGTTTGTTGAAAGTTCATTTCCATTTCTGCTTTTTCATTTTGACCAATCTTACCAGAAAGATCCTCAAAACGCTGGATTCGAGCTTTTTGTTTTGTTGTTCTAGCCTTAGCCCCTCTGCGCATCCAGGCTAATTCTCTTCTAAATAAATTGTTTCTTTTTTCGTTAGTTGCAGCTTCTTGTTCTTCTCTAGAAGCTCTTTGTTCAATATAATATTGATAATTTCCTTCATAACGATAAATATTACCGTTTGAAAGTTCTAATAATGCAGTAGTTACTTCGTCTAGGAAATAGCGATCGTGCGTAACAAATAAGACTGCATTTTGAAGTCTTTTTACATATTCTTGTAAAAACACAATACATTCATAGTCCAAATGGTTAGTTGGTTCATCTAATATTAATAAATCACAAGGATGTATTAATGCCTTTGCTAAGGCTACCCTTTTTTTCTGACCTCCAGAAAGCAAAGAAACATCTAAATTTAAATTAGTTAGTCCTAATTTAGATAAGATTGTTTTAGCATTTGCCTCAAGGTCCCAACCATTTGTTGTATCCATTTCCGCCTGTAGTTTTAATAATTCATTCTGTAAGGTTTGATTAGAAGGATCTTCTTGAAGAGATTGTAATGTTTTTTCATAAGATTGTACTAAAACCATTACTTTATCTTCACTCTCAAAAACTGCTTCAAGAATCGTTTGGTTTTTATTAAAATCCTCATGCTGAGGTAAATAACTAATCACATAATCTTTAGGCGTTGTTATTTTTCCGTCATCGGCTGATTCAACACCCGCAATAATTTTTAATAAACTTGATTTTCCGGTACCATTTATACCTAATAAACCAATTTTTTGACCTTCACTTACGGTGAATGAAATTTTATCAAATAAAGTTTTTTCACCATATGTTTTCATTAAATTTTCTACACTTAAAATCTTCATATCTTGAAATTCCACTCTTTCATAAATTGGTCAATAAAATTTTCTACAAATTGATGTCTCTCATTTGCAATTTCATATGCTACTTTTGTATTCATTAAATCTTTCAGTTTTAAGATTTTTTCATAAAAATGATGTAATGACGAACTTTGATCACTTCTATATTCCTCGATCGTCATATTTTCCCTTATTTTAAAATCAGGATTATACATACTACGATTTTTTTTACCTCCGTAGGCAAAAGTTCTAGCTACACCAATTGCACCGATTGCATCCAAACGATCAGCATCTTGCACAATTTTACCTTCTAAAGAAGTTGGAATAACCCCGTTCCCCCCTTTATAGGAGATATTTTCAATTATGTACAATACTTCATTTACTTCTTCGCTATTATTTAAAAGTTCCTTTAGGATATTTTCTAATTGAATTTTTTGTGAAGCTAAATCATCATGTAATTTATCATCGATTACATCATGTACAAGTGCTGCACATTCTACAATAAATACATTGGCATTTTCTTTTTCTGCTATATGGACGGCTAAATTTCTAACACGGTCTATATGATACCAGTCATGACCACTACTATCCCCTTGATGTAGATTACGAACATATTGCTCTAATTGTAAAATGATTTCTTGCTTATTCATACTACGTACCTCCATATATTGACTAGTGATATTATAACATTTTTCTATAATCGTAAAACAATTGAAACCCGCAAATTTTGTAATGAAAAAGACTAAGTGAATGTTATTGTTAAAACTGAACTTCGTAGAAATTAAAATAGTTCAAAATAAAGTATTAGAACTGAGGTTAATTTATTTAAAAGAAATAACCTTAATTTATAACAAATTGAATGGAACGAAAGGATGCTCGACTCCTGTGGGAGATGCGGGAAGGCTGAGACCCCGCAGGAACGAACGTGACGAGGAGGCTCAGGTCTCGCCCCACGGAAAGCGAGCATCCTGTAGTGGAATTCAAGGTCGCATGCTTGATTTAAAACAGATAGAGAGAGAGTAAAAAAACCTTCACAAAAGTGAAGGTTTTATGCTTTTAACAATTTTTCAATTACTGATCTCATTTCTTGTGGGTTCGTTTGAGGAGCAAACCTTTCAATTACTTCACCTTTTTTATCAATGATAAATTTAGTAAAGTTCCATTTAATTGATTTTAATCCCATAATTCCAGGTGCTTCCGCAGATAAATATTTAAATAAAGGGTCTGCTTTTTCGCCATTTACATCAATTTTTCCGAAAACCGGGAATGTAACACCATAATTTAATTCACAAAAGCTTTGAATTTCTTCATTTGAACCAGGCTCTTGATTCATAAATTGATTACATGGGAATCCAAGGATAACTAATCCTTGCTCTTTGTATTCTTCATATAATGCTTGTAAATCTTTATATTGAGGAGTATAACCACATGCACTTGCAGTATTTACAACAATAACCACTTTATTTTCATATTTTGAAAGAGCTATACTTTCGCCTTTGCTATCTTTAACTTGAAAATCATAAATACTCATTTTACATTCCTCCTACTTCCTTATATAGTAATAGTAATTATTTTCCATGAAAAAGTCTAATTCTAAATACCAATTTAATTAAAAAACTCTTCAAACCTATGAATATTTATTTTATAGTAAAATTAAACCAATTTTTCGAGCTTTTTAATCATAAATGGAGGTAGATCATGCAAAATTTAGGATTTAGTACATATTTAATTGATTTATTCGATTTATCATTTCAAGAACGAACAGGTAGTTATTTTATATTAGATAATGATGTAACGATTATTGAAACAAGTGCAAGTCCTTCTCATGAACATTTGTTAAAAGGCTTAAAAGAATTACAAATTCCTTTTGAAAGAATAAAAAATATCATTGTAACTCATATACATTTAGATCATTCAGGTGGCGCTGGCTTATTAATGGAGAAATGTCCTAATGCTACACTTTTTGTACATCCTAAAGGTGCACCTCATTTAGAGGATCCAACAAAACTAATTGCGAGTGCAAAACAAGTTTATGGTGATGATTTTGATCGTTTATTTAATCCTATCCTTCCGATTCAAGCAAGTAGGATTCGTCAAGTTGAAGATGGAGAAGAGCTTCAACTCAGTAAAAATCGTATACTTACATTTTTATATACACCTGGTCATGCAAAGCACCATATTTCTATATTCGATTCAGCTAGTAAGTTTATGTATACTGGGGACACACTTGGCATTTATTATCCTCAACTTCAAAATGAAATTGGAACCTATATTTTACCATCTACATCGCCTAATCAATTTTCATATGAGTCGACGCTTAATTCATTAAGAAAAATTCAAGAATTTAATCCAGATGCTATTTGCTTCGGACATTATGGATTATCGAGTAATACACAATTTATATTTGAATCTCTCATCACTAAGTTAGATCGTTTTATGAATGCTGCTACTCGCATAATCAATGAAAATCAAGGTCAATCATTTAATGAGAAAAGTAAATTGCTTTCTACTACATTATATAATGAAGTAAAGCAAGAACTTCAAAGTAGAAAAATAAGTGATACTCATCCCGTTTATAAAATAATTAAATTGGATTTAGAAGTTTCAGCAATGGGTTTAATCTTTTCTCTTGATCGATAATAAAAAAACTTCAGCCTTTGAGCTGAAGTTTTTTTACGCTATTGGAAACAATCTTGTTAAAAAGTAGAGTGATGTTAATTTCCACTACAGGATGCTCGCTTTCCATGGGGCGAAACCTGAGCCTCCTCGGCAAGCCTGCGGGGTCTTTAGCCTTTCCGCATTTCCCATAGGAGTCGAGCATCCTTTCGTTCCAATCAACTTATTGTTTAAAATTATAAAAAGATGATCTACGTAATGATTTGAGCTTGACGTATTTATAAATATTGCTAATGATATTAACATTTATATTCTTTAATAGAACATCAAAAAATACTAACTTATCATCAATAAAGTTCACTATGACCTTTTTTTATATTGACCGTTATATATTTCAACACTCTGACCTATTTCAATTGAATAAGGTTCTTATATCATTCATTAACTTGTTGAATTCTTCTCGCAAAATCGACAAACTTGAACTTATCAGGACGATGTCTTGATTGGCCATATTGTAATAGTGAACCGTCATCTAAGTAAACGAAAGTATTTACAACAACTACCATATCATATCCATCTAAATCCAAATATTTCTGATCATCCTCTGTGCAAGATTGAACAACGATTTCTTTTTTTGCAAAGCCAATATTTAAATGTAATGTATTTTCAATGTAGTCGAAGATTGATCCTTCACAGATGGCTTTTGTAAGTAATTCAACATATTCAGCATTATAGTACTCTTTATCTAAAATAATCCTTTTTCCATCAATTTTTCTAGCACGAACAACTTTCCAAATAGCTGTTTGATCGTCAATTTGTAATTGTTCCTTTACAAACTTACTAGGTTTTTTCTTTTCAAGAATCTCTACAATTGTTTCTGCTTTTCTACCAATTTGGTTTGATAATTCTTTAAAACTAATTAAACCTGTAACGGGAAAATTAAATTTGGCAGTATCCAAAATAAACGAGCCTTTACCTTTAATCTTATTTATATACCCGTTTTGTTCAAGCATCTGTAATGATTTTCTAATTGTATCTCTGGAAACATCAAATTGTTCCATTAAAGTTTTCTCAGAAGGTATTTTGCTTCCGACAGCAAATATACCCTTTTCGATCTGCTCAATTAGCTTGTGATAGATCGAAATATACTTTGCGTTCATTCTCATCACCTAGAAAAATTTTATTATATTCTCACATTTTTCTCAAGAAGATAACAAACGGACTCGTATGGACGCAGCGTCAATTCATTTAAATTTAGACTAGAATCGTTATAGTTAGATAGTAATATCTTCTTTTCACATCCACTAATGTCAATATGATCTGGCAACTTAAATACAGTATCGTGGCTATAAAAATTATTGATTACTAGTAACAACTGATTTCCTAAACTACGCGTATAAGCAAATATTTGATGATGATCCATTAAAATTGAATCATAAGTACCTTCTGCAATAATTTTATATTCTTTTCTTAGTTTTATTAGTTTTTTATAGTGATTAAACACAGAATCATCTTCATTTAATGCCTTCTCAACGTTTATGTGTCTATAATCTTTGCCTGTTGAAATCCATGGTCTACCTGTAGTGAATCCAGCATTTACTGAATCATTCCATTGCATAGGGGTACGAGAATTATCTCTAGATTTACTTTTTAAAATTGTCATAATCTCGTTTTCTGGAATTCCGTTTTCTTTTAGAATTTTATAGTAATTTAAGCTTTCAACATCTCGATAGTCTTCTATTTGATCAAATTTAGGATTAGGCATCCCTATTTCTTCACCTTGATAAATATACGGTGTCCCTCTTAACAAATGCATTGAAGTAGCTAGCATTTTAGCAGATTCCTTATGGTACTTTTGATCATTTCCTAATCTAGAGACAATTCGTGGTTGATCATGATTACACCAAAATAAAGCATTCCAACCATTCCCTGACTGCATCCCTTTTTGCCATTCATCCAAAATCGTTTTTAACGCTTTAAAATCAAAATCCATTAATGACCATTTTTGTCCATCTTTATAATCAATTTTCAAATGATGGAAGCTAAAGACCATTGATAACTCTTTTTCATCAGGATTGGAGTATTGGATACAATGATCAATTGAAGTTGAGGACATTTCACCAACTGTCATAATCTCTTTGCTTTTTCCGAACGTTTCTTTATTTAATTTCTTTAAATACTCATGTATTTTAGGACCATCTGTATAATATTTTCGACCATCACCAATTTCGTCATCAATAAAGGTTTCAGGCTTTGATATAAGATTGATTACGTCCAAACGGAATCCTTTTACTCCTTTATTGATCCAGAAATTAACGATATCAAATACTTCATTTTGTACATCAATATTTTCCCAGTTCAAATCAGGTTGCGTTTTGTCGAATAAATGTAAATAAAATTCATTTGAATTTTCTACTTTTTCCCATGTAGAACCACCAAATTTGGAAATCCAATTAGTAGGAGCTCGATCATTCTTACCTTCCCTAAAAATATAATAATTTTTATATTTTTCTTCCCCTTTAAGGGCTTTCTTAAACCATTCATGCTCAGAAGATGTATGGTTAAACACCATATCTAGCATTATTTCTATTCCACAACTTTTAGCAGCTTCCACCAATTCATCAAAATCTTCCATTGTTCCATATGCAGGATCAATTTTTCGATAGTCTGCGACATCATAACCATTATCATTTTGAGGAGATACATAAAATGGAGTAAACCAAATGTAGTCGACACCTAATTCTTTTAAGTAATCAAGCTTTTCTGTAACCCCCCTTAAGTCTCCATAACCATCTCCATTTGAATCATAAAAAGACTTAGGATAAATTTGGTATACAACACTGTTCTTAAAATCCTTCATTTTGTTAAACTCCTTGATTGTAAATAATCTGAAAGGAAGGAAAATTACGCTTTCCTTCCTCTTAAATAATTATGATTTTTTTACTAGCAACTTCTTTTTGTTAAAGAGTATTGTTAATACGAACGGAATAACAATAGCAACTAACATAGAGAGAGAAAACATGCCCATATGTTTCGCCTGTATAGATAAAATTGCAGGAAGGCCTCCCACACCGATTGAATTCGCCATTACTCCTGAACCAACTGAAACAATCCCTGCGATTCCAGAACCAATCATCGCCGCTAAGAAAGGATAAGCGTACTTTAAGTTAATCCCAAACATGGCTGGCTCAGTTACCCCTAAGAAACAAGAGATTGCAGCTGGAATTGATACTTGCTTTTCTTCTTCATTTTTACGGTTTAAGTAAATAATTGCTAATACCGCTGATCCTTGTGCAATATTTGACAAGGCAATCATAGGCCAAAGGTTCGTTCCACCAAGCTCACTCATTAATTGAAGATCAATTGCATTTGTCATATGGTGTAGACCTGTTATAACAAGTGGTGCATAGAAGAAACCAAATACTAAAGCGAATAACCATCCAAATGATGAAGTTAATCCTGAATATACTACGTGAGAGATAGCTGAACCGATTTTCCAGCCTATTGGTCCTAATACTACATGTGCGATTAACACAGTTGGTACTAGTGCAAAGAATGGAACAACAATCATCGAAATTGCACTCGGAACAATCTTTCGGATATTTGTCTCTAAAATTGCTAATGTGAAACCTGCTAAAATAGCTGGAATTACTTGAGCTTGGTAACCAATCATGTCGATTTTAGCAAAACCGAAATCCCAGACTGGTGGCACTGCTCCGCCAGCAACTGCATAAGCATTTAATAATTGCGGTGATACAAGTGTTATACCTAGGACAATCCCTAATATTTGAGTAGTACCCATTTTCTTTGTAATTGACCAAGTGATACCAACAGGTAAGAAATGAAAGATTGCTTCTCCAATTAACCATAAAAATGAATGGGTTCCTGCCCAAAACTGTGAGGTTTCAACAAGTGTTTTTGTACCATGGTCTAATAGTTTCATATCCCCAATAATATTACGGAAGCCTAAAATAAGACCCCCTACAACAATTGCGGGAATTAGTGGTGAGAAGATTTCTGCCAAATGTGCAAGCAATCTTTGTAGCCATGTCATATTTTGTCTTGCAGCTACTTTTGCTTCATCTTTTGAAGTTTCCTCTACCCCAGAAATATTAACAAAGTCATTATAGAACATTGATACTTCATTACCGATGATTACTTGGAATTGACCGGCTTGCGTAAAAGTACCTTTTACTATTTTGATTTCTTGAATTTTCTTTTCATCAGCTTTTTTAACATCTTTTAATACAAAACGCATACGTGTTGCACAATGAGTTACGGTTGCGATATTTTCTTTGCCACCAATACTTTCTAGAAGTTGTTTTGCATCTTCACTAAATCGTTTCATAAGTATCCCCCTCCTCTAAAATCGTCTATTTTTCTATTTCTTCTATAACTTTACATCCTGTACGTACAAGATTAGTATATTCTTGTACGTACAGGATTGCAAGCGTTTTTTGAAAACGTTGCCAATTCTTCTATCTTCACTTGATCTTTACGGTCGGTCACTATCTATTCTTTTCGTTTTATTTAGATTACCCATTACAATCAATGGAAAGGACTTTGAAACAAATAAAAACCGTTAATAACCATCCATTCTAGATGTGTTCATTAACGGTTTTTATCAGTTATGACAAAAGTTCCTCTGTAAAATAATCAAGTACCATACACCCTGCACCTTGTGCAACGATATGATAAGCTGTTGTTGATTTAATAATTTTCACAGGACTATTTGGATATTTTTTCATTCTTGATTGTGCTATTTCAGATGCTACATCAAAAAATAACGGTTTCGGAACTAGAGTCCCACCGCATATAACGATATCTGTTCGTACTAAATAGATTAGATTCGTTAAACCAATTCCAAAATAATACGCAGCCTCTTTTATTACTTCTAAACAGAGCGGATCTTCTTTTTCTAATGCTTCAAGCACTTGATGATAACTTATTTCTTCCAAATCATTCACAATATCCTTCAAATAAGAGGTCTCACCACGCTTAATACGCTTAACCACTTCTTCTCGAATAGCTGGTAAACTACTGTAAGCTTGAAGACAACCATACGAACCACATGAACAACGTTGCCCATGAATATCTATAATCATATGTCCGAAAGCATCATCCATTTCATTTTTATTACTGATTAATTTTCCTTGTTGAATCATACCGCATCGTATTCCCATATCACTTGAAACAAAAACAATGTTTTTATTTTCTTTACTATAATTTAGACGGTATTCTGCTAAGGCAGCTAAATTAGTGCCGTTATTAATTAAAACTGGGCATTGGTTTGCTTCACTTAAATAGTCAACAATGTTTAAATCTTCCCATCCACCAGCTACAAATGAATCTGAATTCGTCATTACGCCTTTTTCTTCATCAAATGGGTCTAATATTCCAATACCAATCCCTAATAATCTTTCCCTTTGGATATGATTTCGTGCTAATAGTTCACTTACACTTTTCGTTACAAAATCTATCGTATATTCCCCGGTACTTTGGCTGTCCATTTTTAATTTTTTTGTTTCTAAAATTTTTAAATTTAAATCCAGTAGCAGAACTGTTGTAAATAAATTCGTAATCTCTACACCAATTAAGTAGAATGCAGTTGGATTGATTACATACATTACTGGTCTCCGTCCACCACTTGATTCTCCTAAACCACTATCATATACAAGACCAGCTTGTACTAATTCATCTATTAATCGAACACAAGTTGTATGTTTATAACCAGTCATTTCAGTTAACGAACTAACCTTAATTGGTCCTAACTTTCGAATCAAGCTATATAAAAGCTTCAAACTTTTAGTTTTAGGCGATTGATAGCCCACAAAATCTCTTATCATGGATAGCCTCCAAAACATTTAATCAAACGTGTTTATTTATTATCCAGGTTCAACTTTTTATATTTTATGAATTAAGTATAGCTATTTATACTGTGGTTTTACAATGTTTTTAGTCAATAAGCAAAAACTTTTTACCAAAATGAATTTTAGTTTATTTACAAGCTAGAAAATATCATTTAGACTAAGGATGTAAACAAGCAAACTTTCATCATATTTTTAACTCATTTTAGGAGGAAAAATTAATGCATAAAACTGAACATATTTTAGAAACTAAAGATTTTATTTTAAGTAAAACGAATTACCGTCCTACGGTAGGATTAATATTAGGGTCAGGTTTAGGAACTTTAGCTGATGAAATTGAAAACTCAATTGTAATCCCTTACAGCGAAATCCCTCACTTTGCAAAATCAGAAGCAGTTGGACATGCAAATGAATTAGTAATTGGTGAATTAAAAGGACAAACTGTTGTTGCGATGAAAGGCCGTTTCCATTATTACGAAGGCTTTACTTTAGATGAAGTAACTTTTCCTGTTCGTGTAATGAAAGCTCTTGGTGTTGAAAAATTAATCGTAACAAATGCATGTGGTGCAGTTAATACAAGCTTTAACCCTGGTGACTTAATGTTAATTACTGATCACATTAACTTAGTCGGAACAAATCCTTTAATTGGACCTAATAATCCTGAATTAGGAACTCGCTTCCCAGATGTTTCAGAAGTATATAATAAAGAATTACGTAGTCTTGCTCTAAACGTTGCTGAGAAACAAGATATTAAATTACAACAAGGTGTATATGCTTGGTGGAGTGGTCCTTCATACGAAACGCCTGCAGAAATTCGTATGATCCGTACTCTTGGCGCTGATTCTGTCGGAATGTCAACAGTTCCTGAAGCAATCGTTGCAGTACATGGCAGTATGAAAGTGTTAGGTATCTCATGTCTAACGAACATGGCTTGCGGTATTTTAGATCAACCGTTAAACCATGAAGAAGTAATCGAAGTAGCAAGCATGGTACGTTCTAAATTTGTTAACCTAGTTAAAGGTATACTAGAAGAAATGTAATGATTAAGCTCTGAAAGGTTTATTACCGGAGAAATACTTACAGAGATGGATTAATATGAAACAGTCTGAAAATCAGATAAATAGGACTTTGTCTACACACTAAAGTAAAGAGGATTCCCCTCTTTACTTCTTTTTATTTGATTTTACTGAGTTAGCAATAGCATACACAAAAATAGCATTTTAAAGTGGGGTGTCATTTTGAAGGGAATATTCTATATCATCATAGGCTCTGCCTGTTATGGTGTTTTATCGACTTTTGTTAAATTAGCTTATAATGACGGATTTATTGTAAATGATGTAGTTGGAATTCAAATGTTTATCGGAGCTATTCTACTATGGTCAATCGTGCTGATTAATAAAAGTAGAAAGTCTAAATTAAAAAGTGAACAGTTTATAAAACCGACTAAGAGGGATGTTTTATTGCTTATCGTCTTAGGGTCTACTACCGGTTTAACAGGTATGTTTTATTACTTAGCTTTACAATATATTCAAGCTTCTTTAGCGATTGTATTGATGTTCCAATTCACATGGATCGGTGTTTTATTAGAATCAATATTTAATCGCAAGCTTCCTGAAAAGAGCAAATTACTCTCATTAATTCCACTTCTAATTGGTACGCTATTTGCAACAAATGTATTAACAGAAGGAATTAGTTCATTAAATTGGTTTGGCGTTTTATTTGGCTTACTATCAGCTATTTCATATAGTATTTTCGTTTTACTTAGTGGTAGAGTTGCTTTACGAACAAATCCAATGACCAAAACAGCATTAATGATCACTGGTGGCTTTATAATTTGTGCGATCTTCCTACCGCCTACCTTTTTCACTAATGGACGTTTATTTGTTGAATTGGCGATAAAATATGGTTTAATACTTGGATTTCTTGGACCTTTTTTCTCTACATTAATGTTTTCAAAAGGAGTACCTTTAACAGGCTCAGGTCTTGCTTCAATTTTAGGAGCTGCGGAATTACCTACAGCCACCCTAATGTCAGCTCTTGTATTAAAAGAAACGATTGGAATTTCTCAATATGTAGGGATTATCTTAATACTAATTGGAATTGTTTTACCTGAACTATTGAGAAAAAGGTCACTTCAAACAGCGTAAAATACAGCATTATTTTTCTCTAATAAGGCTTACGCTTTTCATGACAGACTGCCCCATTACACGATTAATATTCTGAATAATAAATTTGATATTCCAAATAATATCTTTGTTATTTCAATGGAGGTGTTTTCATGAAAGTAAGAGATGTTATGTCAAAAAATGTTGAATGTTGTACAAATCAGGATTCTTTACAATCAGTAGCAAGTAAAATGGAGTCATTAAATGTCGGTGCAATTCCAGTTGTTGAAAATGGGCAAGTTGTTGGAATGATCACAGATCGAGATTTAGCTTTACGAGGAATTGGGAATGAAAGCTCAAACGCTTCTCAAGTAATGTCAAATAATATTGTGACAATCGACGGTAATGCAAGCCTTCAAGAGGCATCAAATTTAATGGCTCAACATCAGATTAGAAGATTGCCAGTCGTTGAAAATGGAAATCTTGTTGGTATGCTTTCATTAGGTGATTTAGCTGTTCAACAGCAGTCAGACGAAAGCGCTGGAGAAGCATTGTCACAAATCTCTCAAAACGATATCCAATAATAGAAATAAAGAATGGGACCGAACAACGTTATCCGGTCCCATTCTTTATTTATTCATTTGAGCAAGAAACTCTCCAAGAAGATCATCCATATCTTCTTCTAATTCTTGATTAGAATCAACTACATCCTTACTTGCAGTGTCCCAATCAAATTGATCTAGATCATCATGGTTTGTACTTACTACTTCATCCTCTATATCATCCATTAGATTGCTATTAACGGACTGGTTATTCATATAATTTTTTTCTTCCACTAACTCATGAATGGCTGCAACTTCTTCATTTAAATAAAGCGCCTCATCAATTTCCAATGAATTGCTATTAATGGATGTAAGAAGGGCCGCGGTTCTGACTGGATTCGTTAATAATTGATAGACAATACTCCCTAATAATGCCTCAGAATGTTCATGCTTTAACCAATCTTTTTGAGCCTTACTGAGGCTTTTTGGAAGTGGAATCGTAATTGTTTGCTTTTGTTTTGAAAGAGCTTGATTTACTCCTTCAATAACAAACTCGGCAATTTTACTTGAAAAATTTCTCCTTTCAGATTCCTTCAAATGTTGTAATTGCTTAACGATTTGATCAGGAGTATCTGAAGGAATACGAAAGGTTATGGGTTGCCCCCTCATTATTTCTTTTTCCTTCATAAAATCACCTTATTTCGTTTTAGCTAGTTTTTGTTCTTCAGGCTGTTTTTCTTTTTGAGTTCTTCTATTATAATCTGCAATTAGTTTGAAATATGCATTCGCCATCATCCAAATGCTCTCTTTTTCATCTTCAAAGAAGTCTATATTGTAGCCATCTAGATTATTGTTTAATGTCTTAAGATAGTCCTTTAAGATAAGGGACCCACCACCAATAAAATAGCATATTTCCGTTTGCGAATTCTTTTGCCATATATTACGCAAATGGCGATACTGTTTCTTTGCCAATTCTAAAAGGACTCGATCAACAATATCATGAACGCTTGTCCGACTACCTTTTACCATGATATGGTTGCGGTCACTTTTCTTTGTAATTATTTCAACTACATCTCTACGACTATCTAACTCTATTCCATGCTTTGAACGAATTTCTTCACGAATCGCTTCAAGTGATTCGGCTACTCCTAAATTAAAGCCCTGCGCTTTATCGTCATCTACTTTCCTATTTTTAATAACAGCTATGTCTGTTGATAATCCCCCAATATCTTGGATAAGGATTCTCTTATCAATTAGTGCTTTATTAATAATATTTAGTTCATTATCCATTACTAGATTGATAAAAGCAGCAAATCCTTCTGGATAAACTTTAACCTCTTCAAATCGAATGTTCACCTTTAATCCTTGGTGTTTTGGAGTCACTAGAAACTCCACTTGATGAACTGAGCTTAGTAGTCTCGAGCGGTACCCTACATCCTTACCTTCCTTAACTTCTCTAAGTGGAAGGCCTGTCCCTAAAATATATGTAACATCAATCACATTGTTTGAAGTTTTGTTATTTTTATTTTCATCTCGAGCTGCGTCTAATGCTAATGCAGCAAATAACATAATAAGCGTTTGGTCTTCTTCTGATTTATTGCTTCCCGGGTCTAATTCGGTTGCATTGCTACTTTTTGTTGCCAAATATCCTACCCGATAGATTGCATTATTATCCTTTAAAGTAGGGGAATGCACTCGAATATGAATCCCATCAACCGGATCTTGGTTGTCTAATTCCTCTACCCCAATGATTGGACGATCTTCCGTATCTCTTGCAATAATATTAGGAATATTAATTTCAGCTTCCATTTTCCCAAAAATTCCTTTGAGTGAATCGTTTCCTACATCAATCGCCGCAATACGTGCTTTTACCATCAAAATCATCCCTTTCATTTGTAGGTTCCTATATTTATAGATAATTCTGATAATAGATTATCTAACTTTCCCCTTCAGGTCAATGTTCCCTACAGAACTATTATAAAAATGTAATTAAATTGACATCTTGTATACAAAACCGTAAACACATAAACTTGTGTACAGATTTGTACACTGATGTTTACAAAATGTATACTTGTACACAAAAATGTATACATTTGTTTACAATACGTGTACTTGTACACAAAAATGTATACCGGCTAGTTTAGATTATTTTTCCTTAATACTTTCTTAATAAAGAAGGTTGATTTCCGTTACAGGATGCTTGCTCAAGAGCAGGATCAAGGATTTAAGGAAAAAGATTTAAAAAACATTGGAGAATTTTATTAACCTCTAAATATCTCCTGTCCTCCATGCCTCTCCCTGCATTCCCTGTTCTTCCTGTTCTTCCTGCTCTTCCTTTGATAAAAGACTTGTAATTTTTTACTTTCTTACAAAAGTTTTTGTTCTTTTGTCACGAAACGATTATAATGGGAATGTTGATTGTGCGCTGAACGTACAATCTAATAAAAGATAATTAAATAAAAAAATCCATAAGTTTTTTAACTTATGGTAGAGGTCGCAAACTCCCCTCTACAAAAAAATAAGGCGAAAAACAATATTTGTCGTATTGTTTTTATTTTTGTTATTTGGGATGCCCTCTTCTTTTTAAACATGTAAAGGAGAGAAGAAACATGAAAAATGAAAAAGCAATCGTAGTATTTAGCGGTGGCCAAGACAGTACTACTTGTTTATTCTGGGCTATGCAACAATTTGGTGAAGTTGAAGCTGTGACTTTTAACTACAATCAACGTCATAAACTAGAATTAGACGTAGCTGCAGATATATGTAAGGAATTAAATATTCCTCATCATATTCTTGATATGTCCTTGTTAAATCAGCTTGCTCCAAACGCTTTAACAAGATCGGATATTGATATAACGCATGAAGAAGGCGAATTACCTTCTACATTTGTCGATGGACGAAACTTATTATTCTTATCTTTTGCAGCTGTACTTGCTAAACAAAAAGGCGCAAAGCACATTATTACTGGTGTTTGTGAGACTGACTTTAGCGGATACCCTGACTGCCGAGATATCTTTGTTAAATCATTAAACGTAACTCTTAATCTATCAATGGATTATCCATTTGTTATTCATACTCCACTGATGTGGATTGATAAAGCTGACACTTGGAAATTAGCTGATGAATTAAACGCATTTGAGTTCGTTAAAAATAAAACTCTTACTTGCTACAATGGCATTATTTCTGATGGTTGTGGAGAATGTCCAGCTTGTGAACTTCGTCAAGCTGGTTTAGATCGTTATCTACAATCGAAAGGAGCCTCAGAGCATGTTTGACTTTCGGATTGTAGAGAGACTTCATAAAATTGATGAGCACATCAAAAAAGAAGAGTTAAAATATCATCATAAACGTGTCCTTGTTAATAAAGAATTTACTTTCGATGCTGCACATCATCTTCATTGCTACGAAGGTAAATGTAAGAATTTACATGGACACACATATAAAGTTATTTTTGGTATTAGCGGCTTTGTTGATGAGATTGGTTTAGTCATTGATTTCGGTGATATTAAACAAATTTGGAAAGAAAAAATTGAAATCTATTTAGATCATCGTTATTTAAATGAAATGCTTCCTCCAATGAATACAACAGCTGAAAACATGGTTGTTTGGATTTTTGAGCAAATGGAAAATGCGCTTAAAAATGAAACAAATCCTGACCAAGATATTAGAGTTGAGTTTGTTCGCTTATATGAAACGCCTACAAGCTACGCAGAAGCTCGTAGGGAGTGGATGATCAATGAATAAAATTCCTGTACTTGAGATATTTGGACCAACTGTTCAAGGTGAAGGTATGGCGATTGGTCAAAAAACAATGTTTATTCGTACTGCAGGTTGTGATTATTCATGTAGTTGGTGTGATTCCTCATTCACATGGGACGGTAGTGAAAAAGAAAACATAAAATGGATGACCGCTGAAGAAGTTTGGGAGAGTTTAGTGAATTTAGGTGGTGACACGTTTTCACATATAACGATTTCCGGCGGAAACCCTGCCCTACTTCCTTCTTTAGGGCCTGTAGTTGAGTTTTTAAAAGAGAAAAAAATGACTTTGGCTCTTGAAACCCAAGGAAGTAAATGGCAATCTTGGTTACCTTTTATTGATGAAGTCACACTATCACCTAAACCACCTAGTAGTGGAATGAATACTGACTTTGATCTGTTGGAAAATATTATTCAAAACTTAGAAAACCATCCAAAAGTTTGCTTAAAAGTTGTAATTTTTGATGAAAAAGATTTCGCTTATGCAGAAACTGTTCATCAAAGATTCCCGCAAATCCCGTTCTTTTTACAAGTCGGAAATAGCTGGCTGAACGCGGATAATGAATCATTATTACAACACATGTTAAAACGTTATGAATGGCTTATAGATGAAACAATGAAATCAAATGTGTTTAAAAATGTAAAAGTTTTACCTCAATTACATGCATTTGTTTGGGGAAATAAGAGAGGAGTTTAACTCAAATGGTAGGAAGATCAAAAGGTTCACTTGAAGATGTATCATTACTTGGCAGCAACAATACGAAATATTTATTTGAATATGACCCAGGAATTTTAGAAACATTTGATAATACTCACCCTGACCGTGACTATTTCGTAAAGTTTAATTTCCCAGAATTCACTTCACTTTGTCCAAAAACTGGCCAACCTGACTTTGCGACAATTTATATTAGTTACATTCCTGAGAAAAAAATGGTTGAAAGTAAATCATTAAAGCTATACTTCTTTAGCTTCCGTAATCACGGCGACTTCCATGAGGATTGCATGAATATTATTATGGATGACTTAATTAAATTAATGGATCCTCGTTATATCGAGGTTTGGGGAAAATTCACTCCACGTGGTGGAATCTCAATTGATCCTTATTGCAACTACGGTCGCCCTGGTACAAAATACGAAAAGATGGCTGAACATCGTATGATGAACCATGATTTATATCCAGAAAAAATTGATAATCGATAAAAAGATTAAAGTACACTGTAAATTTTTACAGTGTACTTTTTTAATTGGCTCTGTCTGTTAATGTTAATTATATATATCATAAAAGACATTTTCGAAAAAGATAAGTTTTTACTACCTTCCCTGTCTCCTTGATTCTGCCATTCCTTGAACCTGCTCTTACGCGAGTATCCTGTAACGAAAATCAACCTTCTTTTTTAAAATATCCTTTTCTATACGGTTGTGGCACTCAACCATCTTTTACTTTACAATAAATGGAAAAGAACTAAAAAAAGTGGTGAATACATTTGTTTAAACTATTACTTATAGAAGATGATTCTTCTCTCTTTTCTGAGATTGAAGATCGTTTAACTGGCTGGTCATATGAGGTATATGGGATAACAGACTTTAGTAAAGTAATTCAAGAATTTACAGAGATTAAACCAGACTTAGTCATCATTGATATACAACTCCCGAAATACGATGGTTTTCATTGGTGTCGCATGATTCGTTCTCATTCAAATGTTCCGATTATCTTTTTATCTTCAAGGGACCATCCTTCTGATATGGTTATGTCGATGCAGCTTGGAGCAGATGATTTTGTTCAAAAGCCGTTTCATTTTGACGTTCTAATCGCTAAAATTCAGGCTACTTTACGTCGAGTTTATAACTATAATACTGAAAAAATTGCTCTTAAAACTTGGTGTGGTGCCACAGTTGACTATGAAAAAAATACGGTATCAAATGAAAGTGGATCGATTGAACTCACAAAGAATGAAATTTATATTTTAAAACTATTAATTGAACAAAAGAACAAAATTGTAAGTCGCGAGGAATTAATAAATGGACTTTGGGAAGATAAGCGTTTTATTAGCGATAATACACTAACAGTAAATGTAAATCGTTTACGGAAAAGACTTGATGAAATTGGTTTAGGACAATTTATTGAGACAAAGGTAGGGCAAGGTTATATTGCTCTAGAAGAGGAATTCTGATGATTAAAACCTATCTAATTGAGCGATTTAGTTGGATTCTTTTTTTTCTACTAACACAGGTACTCATAGTATTTGTTTCATTTATTGATTCTTCCATACCTTTAACATCCCTGCTTTATATTGTCTTCTTATCAATATTATTATTTATCATTTTTTTAATTGTTCGGTATCCTAAAGAAACTAGATTCTATAAGAGTCTGATCGATCGTGAAGATGACCTTGATTTGACAGGAATTGTAGATTCCAATAGTCCATTTGAAGAAATTATTGAAAATAGCTTAACAAATCAAACAATCTTATTAAAAAAAATAGCGATTCAGAATCAAACTACCTTAGAAGAAGAAAAAGATGATCTCCTATCGTGGATCCATGAAGTAAAAACACCATTAACTGCAATGCACTTAATGATTGATCGTATGAAGGATGAAAAATTAAAGTCAAATTTAACATTTGAATGGCTGCGTATTCACTTATTACTGGATCAGCAACTCCATCAAAAAAGAATACCTTCTATTGAAAACGACCTTTATATAGAACAAGTTCAGCTTGAAGATGTCATTTTTCCAGAGATTAAAACCTTACAGTCATGGTGTATACATAAAGGAATCGGATTTGATATTGAACTAGAAGAACTAGAAGTATTTAGTGATGCAAAATGGCTTTCCTATATTATAAGACAGCTTTTAACAAATGCAGTGAAATATAGTACATCCTCTGACATTCGTATTACAAGTAAGAAATTAAATGGGCATGTGATTCTAGAAATTGAAGACTTTGGTCGTGGTATTCATTCAAAAGATTTACCACGTATTTTTGAAAAAGGCTTTACTTCTACTACCCAGCATCAAGACAATGCTTCAACTGGGATGGGCTTATATTTAGCACAGAAGGCTGCACAGTCCTTACATATTACGTTTCAAGTAAAGTCGGAAATTGAGAAAGGCTCAATTTTCACGTTAACCTTCCCTATCCGTAATGAATTTGTAAAAATAACAAGCATGTGACAAAATTGTCACATGCTTTTGTTTAATGTTCGGTTAATCAAAGGAAACCGTCTGAGTAACCTTTTATACTAGTTTTATCAAATGAAAATAAAGGGGTGTACGAAGTGAATATTTTAGAAGCAAAGAAAATTCATAAAAGTTACGGAAATAAATTTAATAAACAGGAAGTTTTAAGCGGCATTGATATAAACATCGAAAAAGGTGAATTTGTTAGTATTATGGGTCCATCTGGATCGGGTAAAACAACCTTATTAAACGTTCTATCCTCGATTGATAAGATCAACGGTGGTACGATTGCAATTGAGGGTAAGGATATTACGGATATGAAAGAAAAGCAATTGGCAGAATTTCGCAAACACTATTTAGGCTTTATCTTCCAAGAATACAACTTACTAGATACATTAACTGTAAAAGAGAATATTCTTCTCCCTTTATCAATTACAAAAACTGCACCAAATGAGGCTAATCAAAAATTCGATGTCATTGCGAAAGAACTTGGTATTTATGAATTAAAAGATAAGTATCCAAACGAAATTTCTGGAGGGCAAAAACAGCGTACATCAGCTGCTAGAGCATTTATTCATGAACCTAGTATCATTTTCGCGGATGAACCTACAGGAGCTTTAGATTCAAAGTCTGCATCAGATCTATTAAATAAATTAAGCGAGCTAAATGAAAAAAGAAATGCCACTATTATAATGGTTACACATGATCCAGTAGCAGCAAGCTTTTGTAATCGTGTTGTCTTTATTAAAGATGGACAAATTTATTCCCAACTTCACAAAGGTGATGAAACAAGACAGAATTTCTTTAAAGATATTATGAAAACTCAAGGCGTATTAGGTGGTGTTCACCATGAGCATTAATCACTTGATATTCCGAAATTTAAAAAAGAATTTAAAGAACTATTATCTTTATGTTTTTGCTTTAATTTTTAGTGCAGCCTTGTACTTCTCGTTTGTCACATTACAGTATGATCCATCAATGGATGCTACAAAGGGTTCAATCAAAGGAGCAGCTGCAATTCGCTCGGCGTCCATTTTACTTGTCGCAATTGTTTCGATTTTCCTTTTGTATGCAAATATGATTTTTATTAAAAGAAGAAGTAAGGAAATTGGGTTGTTCCAATTAATCGGAATGACGAAAGACAGGATTTTTCGCATTCTAACGATTGAGAATTTTATTCTTTATTTTACTTCATTGGTCCTTGGTATCTTAGTAGGTTTTTCCATTTCAAGACTAATCATTATGATTTTATATAAAATCACTGGGGTTAAAGCAATTGCTACTTTACATTTTTCTACACAAGCATTAGTACAGACATTAATTGTATTTATTGTGATTTATGCATTTATTATGTTAATGAATTATGGTTTTATTAAAAGACAAACGATTTTATCTTTATTCCGAGTGGTCTCATCGACTGAAGGAAAACTTAGAAAAATGTCTATTTTTGAGATTTCTATTGGGATTTTAGGTATTTTATTAATTCTCTCTGGCTACTTTTTATCATCAAAACTATTTGATGGTGATTTTACGACGGTGACTCAGCTGTTTTCGGCAATGATCTATATTTTAGCATCAGTCATTATTGGAACTTATTTAGTGTATAAAAGTTCAGTTCGTTTTATTTTAAATATCATTCGTAAAAAGAAAAATGGGTATTTGAATATAAATGACGTCCTATCTTTATCTTCAATCATGTTTAGAATGAAGTCTAACGCATTACTACTAACTATTATTACAACCTTGTCAGGTCTAGCTATTGGTTTATTATCTTTAAGTTATATATCTTACTATTCTGCAGAAAAAACGGCGGAAAGCCATGTCCCTGCTAATTTTTTCTTAGGCAATAAGAAAGATTTACAGACCTTCACATCTGCTCTTAATAACAATGGTATAAACTATACTGAAAAACACATCGAAGTTATTCAAGTTAATGTAAATATAAAGAATATACTAGAAAAAGAGCTAGATGGAATGATGAAGGATGCAAATAAGTTCCCACTAGCAGTCGTAAGTGAAAAAGCTGTTAAAGTGAACCTTGCTTCAAATGAAGCGCTATTTACTGGTTATGATGATATCCTTCAAAAATTTATGACATTGAAGGATTCGGGGCAATTAGAATTAACTAGCAACAAGAAAACATTTAAACTAAACTATTTAGGTTTAAAGCGTGAAAAGATTATACCTTCCTACTTTACAAACGGAGGATTTCCTACAGTCATTGTAGACGATCAAGTTTTTAAAACTTTAAAGCAGAATCTTGACTCATCAATTCAAAAAGATACGACTGATTATAATGGCATTAATATAAGTGATGAGAAATTAATCGAAAAAGCAAATAACATTTATGTGGATCATAAGTTCGATGAAAATTATCCTAATGCTTCACGACTTGAAATCGTTAATAGTCAGAAAGCAAATATGGGACTTATTATGTTCATCGTCGGATTTTTAGGATTAACGTTTTTAATAACATCTGGATGCATTTTATATTTTAAACAAATGGATGAAAGTGTTGATGAAAAGCCTAATTATACGATTTTACGTAAACTTGGTTTTTCCCATAGTGATTTATTACGAGGAATTCGTTCTAAGCAACTATTTAACTTCGGGATTCCATTAATAATCGGATTGGTGCATAGTTATTTTGCTGTCCAATCAGGGTGGTTCTTATTTGGTACGGAATTATGGACACCAATGATTATCGTTATGGCTTTATATGCCGTTTTATACTCTGTATTTGGCATATTATCCGTTCTTTATTATAAAAAAGTAATTAAAGAGGCCCTTTAAAATAAGTAAAGGCAAAGTTGAAAAGGATAGGGAAAAACTTTTTATGATTTGATTAACTCTCTTCCCCTACTCTTCTCCTTCCTTATAAATAATAGAAGTTCAAATTGAGCTTCTATTATTTTTTTTGCTTTTTTTGATTTATAATAGCCTTATAAAACTACTTTAAAGGTGGATCTGGATGACGAAAACAATCGTTGAAAAGCTAAACTTAAAAAAATATAAAAAAGCTGCAGTTTTAAACCAACCAAATGATACAAATTATTTCGCCGATTTACCCCATTTTGATACGAATCTACTAAACCATCCTTATGATCTGATATTTGCTTTCGTACTTGATATGGACTCGCTTAAAGAACTTGTATCACAGATTATACCTAATCATTATTTAGACAAAAATGGTTATCTTTTTATTGCTTATCCGAAAAAAGGAAACAAAATATATCCGACTTATATACATCGTGACGATTTATTTGAAGGATTAGGCGCGGATGAAAGTGGCTATATTGGCTCAAGTACAATTAAATTTGCACGTATGGTTGGATTGGATGACGTCTTTACAGTAGTTGGGTTAAAAGACGAATCAAAAACAAGAGCTGCAAATTCATCGAAAGCAAGTCAATGTGTAGATGACTATATTGACTTGATTCCAAATGTTGAAAAGGATTTGGATGATTCTCCTGAATTGCTTACAGTCTATAATTCTCTTACTCCTGGCTATCGTAAAGATTGGGCCCGTCACATATATAGCGCTAAGCAAGAAGCAACGAAAGCAAAAAGGCGCGAAGAAATGAAAATGGCTTTAAGCGCTGGTTATAAAACGATGGATTTATATCGTAGAAGTAAAAAATAAGGTTGAAATGCCAAAATCCACAAGGAATTTCCTTGTGGATTTTCTTCATCTATTAGGCACTCTTTAGCAACAGCGAGTAACTTTACCACCTTTAAAATTAAAGCGTGATTCTTGTGCTTCTATGAAAAACTCTTTTCTAGACTGAACTGGTTGATCAGGGTGATGGCTTTTCATATGTTCAACATATTTTTCATAGCTTGGTACACCTACAAGTAAGCTAATGAACTGTTTGTAATATTTTTTGAACTCCTTTATTTTATAGCGCATAATTATTTGTTTCACTTTCTTCTCGTTTAATATACGGAGTTTCATGTAATTTTACTGGTTTATTGGACAATATATTTATCCAATTTCGAATCGAAGCAATTAATACTAGAAGTACGATGATCATAAACAATCCACAAATCGTTGCATCAATGTAATCATTTAAGATAATCTGGTTCATTTGTGCTTTACTAGCCGCCGGAGCAAGGATTTTGCTAGCATCTAAACCTTCTTTAAAAACCTTAGCATGCGCTAAAAATCCTATTTTTGGTAAGGAATGGAATAGCTTTTGCCAGCCAGCGGTCATCGTAACAACTAGTATCCAAATCGTTGGCAATAGTGTTATCCAAGCATACGCCTTTTTCCCCATTTTCAATAATATCGTTGTACCGAGTAACAATGCAATCGCAGCAAGCATTTGATTGGCGATACCGAACAAAGGCCATAAAGTATTGATTCCTCCAAGTGGATCAATAACTCCTTGATAAAGGAAATATCCCCAGCCGAATACACAAATAGCTGTTGCAATTAGATTAGCAGGAAGCGAATCTGTCTTGCCAAATGGCTTGTATACATTACCTAAGATGTCCTGGGTCATATATCGACCAATACGAGTACCTGCGTCAATTGTCGTTAATATAAATAGCGCCTCAAATAAAATAGCAAAGTGATACCAAAAAGCCATTAATGCCTTTCCGCCAATAACTTTAGAAAAGAGTGCTGCCATACCGATTGCTAAAGTTGGCGCACCTCCAGTACGAGACAGAATTGTTTGCTCTCCTACATCCTTTGCTAACGTGGATAGTTCATTAGGCGTTATTGTAAATCCCCAACTCGAAACTACTTGGGCTACTTGATTTACATCTGTTCCAATGATGGCAGGTGGACTATTAATAGCAAAATAGGCTCCTGGCGTTAATAAACACGCAGCAATCATAGCCATTACAGCAACGAATGACTCCGTTAACATCGCACCATATCCAATGAAACGGGCATGTGTCTCACGCTCAATCATTTTAGGGGTAGTACCAGAAGCAACTAATGAATGGAATCCAGAAACAGATCCACAAGCAATTGTTATAAATAAGAATGGGAATAGATTCCCAGCAAATACTGGACCAGTTCCATCAATAAATTTTGTAACGGCCGGCATTTGTAAGTCTGGTGCTACAATAATAATTCCAATTGCTAAACCTAAAATCGTACCAATCTTTAAAAATGTACTTAAATAATCACGTGGTGCTAATAAAAGCCACACTGGCAGAACTGATGCTATAAATCCATAACCAATTAACATAAGAGCGATTGTTTCACCCTTAAACGTAAACATTGCTGCTAGAGTTGAACTTTCTGCAACGTGTTGTCCAGCGACTAATGAAATTAAAAGTAAAATGACACCTATAAAGGATCCTTCCCCTACACGGCCTGGACGAATATATCGCATATAAATACCCATGAAGAGTGCGATTGGAATAGTCGCTGCAATCGTAAACATTCCCCACGGACTACCTGCAAGCGCTTTTACAACTACTAGTGCTAATACAGCCAATAAAATAACCATAATTCCTAAAATACCTATTAAAGCGATGACCCCAGTTATCGGGCCAATCTCTTCTTTAATCATTTCTCCTAATGATTTACCATTTCTACGCGTCGAAGCAGCTAATATGACAAAATCCTGTACTGCACCAGCAAGTACAACCCCTACAATAATCCAAATTGTTCCAGGTAGATAACCCATTTGCGCAGCTAAAATTGGTCCTACTAATGGTCCTGCACCTGCTATAGCTGCAAAGTGATGACCAAATAATACCCATTTGTTCGTTGGCACAAAGTCTTTACCATCATTATTAATTTCAGCAGGTGTCTTGCGATCTTCATCAAGTTTAAATACTTTTTGTGCAATAAACTTACTGTAAAAACGATAAGCTACCGCATATGTACAAACAGCCGCTGTGAGGAGCCAAATTGCATTAATTGTTTCCCCTCTTTTTAAAGCTAATACAGAAAAACAGAAAGCCCCAAGTATTGAAATTAATCCCCAAACTACTATTGATTTTAAAGATTTCACAAACAAGTACCCTCCTTTTTCTTTTATAAAAGAAAGTATACCACCTATTCAGAATTTTTTGTAAATTACTGGTAAAAAAAGTATAATGACGACATTTATACTGATTTTAAGCTGCGGTCTCTTCAAAAAAATAGACTAAAGTTGTATTGAACTTTTCCATTTAAAAATTTTCAAGGGAAAAATCAACTTTTAGGCATTAGAAGTTTTAAAAGCTAATGAAACACAAAAGAAAACCATCCTATGCATTAAAAAGCAAAAGAATGGTTTTCTTTTATATTTTCAGGCTACTTAACAGGTTGAATAAAATTAATGTCAATCAGTTCACTCAGTCTTTGTAGTTCTTTTTCCCCTAGTAACGTTTTTCCTTCATTTAAGGATGTTAGTGCACTTTCAATTAAAAATTTGCGCGGTGTTTTAGACTGCAATAATTCATTTTGTAAAAAGTCTAGTAACTCATTGTATTTTACTTGTTCATTACTGTTTAACGCAGATTTTTTCATTGTACAAATGATTGTGCAGAGCTTTTGTTGTAGATTTTCTTCGGTCTTTTTTACTGGTAACCATCTATCTAACAATCCTAAGTTGAACAATTGCTCACCAGATTCCTCAACGTCCTCTACGATCTTAATCATTCGTTTTACACTGTAACGGACGACTTGATCCATACTAATATTGATGTCTTTCGCAAGGTCAAAGTATCTCACATTATGGTGGATAATTCCTAAAAACATGATGGCACTATCTAATAAAAAAGCTTTCTTCTCGTGGCCAAAAATGTCTAAAAAACGCGTATATACCCAATTTAATGTTTTGAAATTACCCTCTCTTATGAACTGCTTTATATCCAAGTCATTTATATAAATTACTTCTTCAAATAGAGAAATTAATTTATTATCTCTATTTGCCTCCATTAATAAAGTGATTTGTTTAATGAAAATTTCAATATTCGAAGGACTCTGTCCAATCAATAACTCATTTCTTTCTTGTTCAAGTTTTTTATAAATCATATTAAATAATGCGACTACTAAATCACTTTTTGATGAAAAATAATTATAAAATGTACCTTTAGAAATACCGCTATAGTCTAATATGTCTTGGATAGACGTTGCTTGATATCCTTTTTCTATAAACAATTCATGAGCTATTTTTACAACATGTTGTTTACGATCATTCATATAATCACCTTGGTTCTAGTTAATTACTGCTTAAAAAACATAGTACATTATTTTAGCATTTAAAACTAGTAAATATCTGTTTAGATTATTAAGGATTTCTAATGGTTATTATAATTGCATCTAATGAATGAATGGTATATCATATTATCTTATATAGAATATGGAAATAGAGTTCAAAAATTTGAACTGTAGGTATAAAGGAGGGGGATTCATGGAACATTCCATGAATAAATCGGTTCGCCCACCGTATGGGATCATTACGATTTTAATGACCGGGGCGTTTATTGCTTTCTTAAATAGTACATTACTGAATATTGCATTACCTTCAATTATGAAGGATTTGGACGTTGGTCCATCAACTGTTCAGTGGCTGTCAACTGGATACATGTTAGTCAATGGAATTTTAATTCCAACAACTGCTTTCTTAATTCAAAAACATTCAGTTCGACATCTATTTTTAACAGCACTTTTATTATTTAATATTGGTACATTTACCGCAGGTTTTGCGCATGTCTTTCCTTTATTATTAACAGGGCGTATGGTTCAAGCTTCTGGATCGGCTATTTTAATGCCATTATTAATGAATGTAATGTTAACTAGTTTCCCTGTTGAAAAACGAGGAACGGCAATGGGATTCTTTGGATTAGTTATGATGGGTGCACCAGCAATTGGGCCAACATTATCAGGTTGGTTAATTGAACATTATGACTGGAGAATGCTATTCCATGTAGTTTCTCCTGTTTCTGTAACGATCTTAATCGTGGGCTTCTTTTTATTGAAAGATAAAAAAGGAAAAACAGATAGTCATATCGACCTTTTATCAGTATTATTATCGAGTTTAGGATTTGGTGGATTACTCTATGGTTTTAGTACTTCGGGAACTAAGGGATGGGATAGTCCAGAAGCTTATCTTACTTTAATTGTAGGCGTGGTTTCATTAGTATTATTTATCGTACGCCAGTTAAAACTTGATAAGCCTATGCTTAACTTTACAATCTATCGTTATCCAATGTTTGCATTATCATCAGCGATTTCGATTGTAGTAACAATGGCAATGTACTCTGCTATGATGCTTTTACCAATTTATACTCAAACACTTCGTGGCATTAAACCTTTTGATGCAGGTTTAATGTTACTCCCAGGTGCTCTTTTAATGGCAATCATGTCACCAATTACAGGTAAATTATTCGATAAAATTGGTGGAAGAATATTGGCTGTAACAGGTTTAATTATTATGACGGTTACAACTTTCTTTTTAAGTAAATTAACGATGGATACAACCTATACTCATATCATTGTTCTGTACTCATTGCGTATGTTTGGGATGTCAATGGTAATGATGCCAGTATCTACGAATGGCTTAAATCAGTTGCCTAAACGATTTTATCCTCATGGTACTGCTATGAATAATACATTACAACAAGTGTCAGGTGCGATTGGTACAGCTTTACTAATAACAGTTATGTCGAATCGTACAGAATCAAAAGCTAAAGAGTTAGCTGCGGAAGCGATGAAGCATGTAACTAGTAAGCCTTCACCAGAAATGCTTGCTCAGATTAAACAAGAGATTACAATGAAATCGATGTTAGAAGGAATTAACTTTTCATTCTATGTGACTGTTTTCGTTGCAGCTATTGCACTGGTCCTTGCATTCTTTATTAAACCAGCAAAGCCAGCAGAAGAATCAGTAGAAGAAAATAAAAGTATAAATGCTAATCTTGGGAAAAAATTAGCAGAGAATTAATATAATCAATATGAAAAAAGTTCAACCAGTGGTTGAACTTTTTTTATTAATCGTAAATAAAAATGTCATCTTGAATGATCTGTCCAGTTATATCCTAAAAGCTTCCATTTTTTTATTTACTAATCGGAACAGGCTGAACTTTACAATAACGAACAATTTCATTTTGGTAATCATTTATTTTCCTAAACATTCCAGTGTAAGTGCCATTTATGTATTTATCATCTTCTAATCCCTCGTAGTTAGGGTATTGATAAATTACTTTTCCTAGAGTATCCGTAATATCTTTGTTTTCAGCAATTAAAATATTGATTTTCACTAGCCTAGCTAAATACTCTTGATAGATAAAAGCTTCTTGTAAATGCGATTTAATGCTTTCTTGAAATGTATCCTTTATTAGTAGATTAAGTTTACTTCTCGCAGTAATTGCCTCATTCATAATTGAAGTCCAATTTTCATTAGCATCTTTGTTGTATTCCTCAGTAAAGACAAGTTGGGAGAAGAACGCTGATCTTGCATCATTATATTTAATAAAACCAGTCCACATTATATCATTTTTACAACATTCTATTGCTTTTTTAAATGCGCTTCTTGATTCGTCTAAATACATCTTGTACAGTTCAATCTCTTCTGAAGTTAATTCACCTATCTGAGCAACTATTTTTTTTAGTACTTCCACATCGAAAAAGTCCCTATTTCCTAACTCGAATTTTTGACGGATTATGTACATTGCTTTTTTATTATAAAATAGACCTAAATAGTTGTAATAAACAGTTTGTGTTACTGAATTTTTAATCATTGCTCCCCTAACGTCAAGTAGTGATGAAGCAATCTTATACTGATCTGTATGGATTAATTCTTGATAATTCATAACGCATTTTATTAGTTTTACGGTTTCTTCAATTAAAATTAAGTTTCCGGTACTTACTGCAATTAACGCAACCTTTCTCTTATCAATCGTTCTAAGTAGATTGTTCATTCTCTCTATATTTTCTTTTTGGTGTTTATCTGTTGATTGAAATAGGGAAGGAAAGAATACAATTAAATCAATAAACTCCTGCAGACTTTCAGCAAATTCAATCGCTGATTTTGGCTTCTTTTTAAATTTATTTTCTAGATGATTAAAAATAGCAGTTCCTACATCTTTTGGATCCTGCATATAATACTCTCTCAATAAACTCGTTATTGAAATAACATAATTTTCATTTTCCAATACATTTCCTTCCATTTGTGAAATGGAATTTACACTATCGATTGATACGTATGTTTGAGTTGCAATAATGAATGCAATAAAAGCTAAAACTAAGGAAAGAAACGTAATCGTGAAATTAATGAGATCAGTAGTCGTTTTAAATGGGAAAATCTTAATGCAAATATAGATTGAAAATGATCCTAATATAGCAATTAATATGTAAGGATAATGTAGCTTTGGAAACTTTAATTTAGGTAACTTCATATTTCGCTCCTTTTTTTATTTGTATCGCTCACAAGTTTTCGGTAATTCAATCGTATAATCTCTTATCTTTAAATGACAAGGAAAATTTTAGAAACAGGTTTTTAAAATGAATCTATTAAAAATGAATGTTGATTTCCGTTTCAGGATACTCGCTTTCTTAAGAGCAGGAATAAGGAAATATATAAAAAAACTTTAGTTTATTTTTATTTCCTCTATGTATTTTTCGTCCTAAGCTTTTCAAGCCCTTCCACTCCAATCAACCTCTTTAAATATTCTATATTTTAGATTCCATAAAATCTTCAACAATTAATATTAACAGAACCTAAAAATAAAAAATGGAACCTAAACTATTCAATGTTTAGATTCCACTTTTTTCTATCCTTATTCCTTAAGTTGTTCTACCTTATTCCATTCCGCTTCTTGTAGCGTTCTCCACAAAACTTTCCCACTTGCTGTCGTAGGTAGTTTATCGATAAATTCAACATATCTCGGGTATTTATAACTTGCCATATGTTCTTTTGCCCATTCGATAATATCTTCCTCGTTTACTTTATCTGAATAAATTGGATTCAAAATTACATAGGCCTTTACAGTTTCACCCCTTTTTTCATCAGGCTTACTAACTACACATGCTTGTTGTATAGCTGGATGTTTATAAAGTAAGTTTTCGACTTCTGTTGGCCAGACCTTAAATCCAGAAGCATTAATCATTCTCTTCACTCGATCAACGATAAAATAATACCCTTCTTCATCAAAGCGACCGATATCCCCAGTTCGGAAAAACTGTTTTCCATCTATTTCGATAAAAGCATCATTTGTTTCTTCTGGTCGATTAAAGTACCCTTTAAATACTTGCGGTCCATTAACTACAATTTCCCCTACTTCACCAACATTTAATTGTTTCGTCGTTATTGGGTCGATAATTCGAGCATCTACGTCAAACGACGGGATTCCAAGACATTGAAGCTTTGGTCGATCTGGTGGATTAAAGTGCGTTTGAGCAATTGTTTCTGATAAACCATAGCCTTCTACAAATTTTAGACCCGTAAGTTGAAATAATTGCTCACCTACAGCTTCTGGTAGAGGTGCTCCTCCACCAGCTATATTCTCAAGCGACTTAATATCGTCCGTATTTAATGCTGGGTTTCCAAGAAAATCAATTAGCATCGTGCTAATATTGACCCAATGCGAACACTTATATTTTTCAATTAGTTTGCAAGCATGGTTTCGATTCCATCTCGTTAACATAACCATACTTGATCCTGTAAGAATCGGAGTATGCATACCATGAACCATACCAGTAACATGGAATAGTGGTAAGGTCGAAAAGTTAACTGCATTTGCAGAAATATTCATCCAAACTGCAGACCCTACTACATTCGCTTGAACAGTTTTATGTGTGTGAATACATCCTTTCGGTAATCCTGTCGTTCCTGATGTATAAGGGAGGACTGCGGTATCTTCGGGTTTACCTTCATAACTTGAAGGTGTTAGCTCAGCATGAATCGCATCTTCCCAGTAAAAAATATGATCATTTTCATAGACTTTCTTTGGTGCAATCATTTCCGCCGCTAAGTCCGTAACAAGTGGCATTGCAGGTAAGTATTCTGAATAGGAAGCTACAACTAAATGCTTTAAGCCTGATGTACCTTGTAATGGTTCAATTTGAGGCGATAGCTCTTGACCTATAATTGCCGTTTTTATTTCACAATCATTTATGTAATATTCAAGCTCATGGGTAGTGTTCATCGGATTAATCGGGACAACGATTCCTCTTACCCTTAAAATCGCATAAAAGGCAATCACGTATTGAGGTGAGTTTTGCATGAAAAGCATAACTCGTTCTCCTGGTTCTACTCTTAATTTATGTTCAAGATAACCAGCTAAACAGTCAACCTCCTGAAGCAGCTGCTTATATGTTTTGGATGCTCCATAATACTCTATTGCTGTTTTATTAGGATATCTTTTTGCTGAAACAACTAAGTTATCATAAAGTGTTGCTTCTGGTATAGTTAGAGATTTTGAAACCCTTTTAGGCCAATACGCAAAATGTGATGAACTCATCTTTTTCCCTCCGCTTATTTACCATAATTTTTTATATAATTTTTTAGTACAAACGGTAAAATATTTTTACTACTTAAATGTTAAAAAATTTCATAAAAAACGTTAGAAAGCGCATACAATTTGTTGTATTCGAGAACTATTTAGCTTGTTTAGTTGAATAAAGTTTTTTTATTGAAAGTGATAAACTAAGTGGTCGTCGTTGCAAGGTTTATGTGGAAAATGGTGAATTGTTTATAAAGGCTTAAATTATGCTAAAAATTAAACTTTAGACTCTATTATACTGGATAAGTTCAAATGAATAAATAGTTTTTAGAAAATTTAAAAAACTTTAAATTACGACTGCTCTAGTAAAATAGAAATAGAAAATTCTCTAACTCCATTTTTTCATGTGCTTTTTTTATTGTAAAATTATTTAAAGATCATAACTTAATGTTGTGATGAGAATACAAATGAGGTGTTTGTTTTGAAAGTTGGAATTATCGGTTTAGGTGATATAGCTAAAAAAGCTTATTTGCCAGTCCTTTCTGAAAAAGATGATCTAGAATTAATCCTTTGTACAAGAAACTCGCAAACACTAGACCATCTATCTAAAAAATATCGACTTCAGGAAACGGTTCAAACTGTTGATGAATTAATAGCAAAGAAGATTGACGCAGCGTTTATTTGCACAGCTACTGAAGCCCATTTTGAAATAGCTGAAAAATTATTGTTAAACAATATAAATGTGTACATAGATAAACCAATTTCAATGAAATATCATGAAACTGAACGAATCGTGAATCTAGCAAATCAAAGTGGAAAAATAGCTATGGTTGGTTTTAATAGAAGATTTATTCCAAGAGTAAAAGAGCTTTCGGATTCCGGGAAACCAAGTTTGGTTATCATGCAAAAAAATAGATTCGCTTTCCCTGAACAAACTAGAAGATTTGTCGTAGAAGATTTTATCCATGTAGTAGACACGCTTAGATTTTTAATGGCTACAGATGTTATTGATCTAAAAGTAGATTTCCTACAACGAGATGGTATGCTATATCAACTAGTTATCCAACTCATTGGTGATGGATGTACTGCTATAGGAATTATGAATCGAAACAATGGTGTCACGGAAGAAATCATTGAATATATGACACCTCAGCATAAATTTGTTGTGAGCAGTCTTGTTGAAACAACTCATTATCACAATAAAAATATTTCGGTTAAAAAATTCGGAGATTGGGAATCAACTTTGTATAAACGGGGCTTCTATCAAATAATTGACCATTTTCTTGATTGCATTCAGTCTAATAAAGTACCAAATCCTTCGATAAATGATTCATTCATCACGCATGAAATTTGCGAAAGAATTGTTAAATCGATTGATTCAAATGCTTAATTAAGTATTGCAGTAGATAAAAAAACCCGAATAATAGACTTGTCATTAAACGGTCTATTATTCGGGTTTATTAAGTTATTTATTCTTGTTCAGCCATTGCATCTTTTGGAGTTCCGAAGAAATACGTAAGGACGAAACCGCCAGCATAACCAGCAAGTAATCCAATCAAGTAATGTAGCCACATTCCGTTTGCAATAAGTGGAACTAACGCTACACCTGAAGGACCAATTGCGATGGCACCAACGTTTCCAAACAATCCGATTACTGCACCTCCAATACCACCACCGATACATGCAGTGATAAATGGTCTGCCTAGAGGTAATGTAACACCATAAATTAATGGTTCTCCAATACCTAAAATACCTACTGGAAGAGCCCCTTTAATCATGTTTGATAAAGACTTATTCTTTTTGCATCGTAACCAAAGTGCAAGAGCTGCACCAACTTGCCCAGCACCTGCCATTGCAAGAATTGGTAGTAATTGTGTTGCACCTGTTGTATTAATTAATTCGATATGAATCGGCGTTAATACTTGATGTAAACCTAACATAACAAGTGGTAAGAATCCCATACCTAAGACAAATCCTGCAAAAATACCGCCTTTTGCAATAATCCAGTTAATTGCGCCAATTAAGTTATCTGAAATAAATCCTGCAAATGGCATAATGAAGAAAATTGTAATCAATCCAACTACTAGTAAAGCAATCATCGGTGTAATAATAATATCTAAAGAATCTGGGACAATTTTACGTAATTGTTTTTCTACTAGTGATAATAGGTATACCGCAAGTAGTACCCCAATAATTCCACCTTGTCCAGCAGCTAATGGATCGCCATTAAAAATATTTTTGATTGGTTGTTCAGGAAGCATACCTGTTAATAAAGTTACCCCACCAATAACTCCCCCAAGGGATGGTGTAGCACCAAATTCTTTAGCAGCATTAATACCAACATAAATGGCTAAATATGCGAAGATTGCATTTTTAATTACACCTAAAACTGTAACGTATTGTGACCAAGTTGCACCATCTAAATTTCCTGCTGTTATATTATTTGATAAGATTGAAGCAATACCTGCAATTAAACCTGCTCCAACAAATGCTGGAATTAGTGGAATGAAGATATTACCTACTTTACGTAAGAAATTTTTAAAAGGTGTATTATTTTTCTTTTTTAATTCAGCTTTAATATCTGAACCTTTCTCTTTTAATGCGTCTGATGATGCATCAGCTTTTTTTCCTGTTGAACTATTGTTTAAAAGTCCAAATTGCTCAGCTACTTTTGTTACTGCACCAGGACCTAAAATAATTTGGTACGTCTCATCGTCAACTGTCCCTAACACACCGTTAATCTTTTTAACTTGATCTTCGTTAATTAAACTACGGTCTGCTACATTAACGCGAAGTCTTGTCATACAGTTTGTATAAGAAACTACATTTTCAGTACCACCAATCGCATCGGCTATCTCAGAAGCTATTCTTTGATATTTATCCATCTTGTTTCTCCTCCATCTAATTTATTTTTGTATCGCTTTTCGAACAAATCCTTCTGATTTTTTTAATTGCTCAATCGCTTGCTCATAAGTAAAACCAGTTAGAATCATAACAATCGCTACTTTTGGACTTTGGTTTGCCTTGGTTAAATATTCTTCAGCGATTTCATACGTACAAGAAGTTGCTTCCATTACGATTCGCTTAGAACGCTCTACTAATTTTTCATTAGTCGATTGAACATCAACCATTAAATTACCGTATACTTTTCCAATACCCACCATAGATGCTGTCGATAACATATTACAAACCAATTTTTGAGAAGTACCAGCTTTTAATCTGGTTGACCCAGTTAAAACCTCAGGACCATTCACTACTTCTATTGCAATTTCAGCTTCTTGGCCAATCTTTGAACCTTTATTACAACTAACTGCTACAGTAGAAGCTCCAACTTCTTTGGCATATTTTAAACCGCCGATAACATAAGGAGTGCGTCCGCTTGCTGCAATTCCAACTACAATATCGTTTTTATCTAATTTAGTGTCTTTTAAATCTTGGATTGCAAGCTCTTCGCTATCTTCCGCACCTTCAACTGCTTTAATAAAAGCTTTTTCTCCACCTGCAATTAATCCAACTACTTCTTCTGGATTAGTTCCAAATGTCGGAGGACACTCCACTGCATCTAGCAAACCAATACGTCCACTAGTACCTGCACCTATATAAATTAAGCGACCTCCATTTTTGAAAGCAGTTACAATTTTTTCAACTGCCTTAGAAATATTAGGAATTTCATTTCGAACCGCGGTAGCAACTTTTGCATCTTCTTCATTCATTACAGTTAAAAATTCCTCTATAGACATCTCATCTAAATTCATCGTTTTTTCATTTCTTGTTTCCGTTGTTAAATTCTCAAGCATGGTTATTTCACCTCAAGTAATTATTTTAAAACTTTGTAATTAAATTTAATTTCAACTATATTATAACTATTTTTGAAATAAAATTTCAATCATAAAAATTCATAAGGAATAAATTTCATAATTTATTTCCTCTTTTCGTTAACACAAACGTCATATCTAAACTAAAAAATATGCTTTCTAACAGTACAAATCAAACATTTACTCTAGTCATCCGTATTTTTAATAAAACCCAAATAATGGAATATTTAAAAATTTATTATTAATCTTATAACTTTCTTTTATTTATTAGGACTTTTAATTTTAAATTCAATTTACATTTATAAAACATAATTAATAAACTAATGTGGTATTTTAAACCTATGATAATTTACTTCCTTTACCAAGTTTTATAATCAATCACACTATACTGCAACCTCCAAATGATTAAGGGTATTTATGTCACTTAACTAGGAGTATTTATGAAAAAGCTTTTTCAGTTTTATACTAACTCTACACAATTGGAAAAAAGCATACTTCTCTGCTTTTTATTGCCACCAATAGGTATTTTATCGTTATCAATTATCGGACTTCATACACTTTATTATCAATGGTACATAAAAAAAAGAATCGTTTATTCTTTTAGTTCTTATTTTTTCTTATGTCTATTTTTAGCTACTGTTGGAGCCGCTCTTTCATTTAAAAACGTTTCATATTTATTAATTAGTGTAATGATTCTTGGTTACTGGGGTTTGTATTGCAGAATTTTGATATCAGAGAACAATCAATTATTTCAGAGGTATCAATCTATTATCATTTTCGGGGGCGTTTATAGCTGTGTGATTGGATGGCTGTCTAATTGGATTATGTTCCCTAAAACCTTAGGGTATTTATTGGGTACTGTACTTTTCGGTGAAGTTAAACCTAAAAATTTCAACCGTCTAATTGGCTGTGAGTATAATCCGAATTTTACTGTCTATATTTTGTTGATCGCGATTTCGTTTCTTCTTGCAAAGATGCTTACAAGTTTACAGAAAAAACAACATACAGGATTAATGTGGCAACTTCCTATATTACTCTTACTTAGCTATGGCGTTTTTCAAACAGGTTCTAGAGCCGGCTTCGCAACATTGGTTTTAATTTACTTAATCTTTATTTATCGACTAAATCGAATCATTTTTTTCTTTTGTACATTATTGGGTTTGTCTTTTTCAAAATGGCTGATATCAATCATGCCTAGAGCTGACTCAGTTCTTCAAGCAAGTAAAAATAGGCTAGATATATGGAAAAACGCCTATCTTATATGGAAAAACAACCCTTTGTTTGGTGTGACACCACTTGGTTTTGGACAAGAATATCTATTACAAAATAATCATTATATTCCTCATGCACATAATCTATTACTAGGAATGTTCTCAGAATATGGTTTATTAGGCGGTCTATCTTTTCTAACTCTTGTTAGTATAAACTTTGTAAAATGTACCCAATTGATTTTTTTAACAAGGAAAGGATACTTATATAATAGCTTTTTGCTTTCTCTGCCTATTATTTTGTTTACTGGTTTTTTTGATGAACCATTATTCTCTCCGCAAATAGGATTCTTAACGGTCGTATTGTTTGCATGTTGGGATCGCTACTCTGAGCGTTTATTATTTAATTTAGAAATATCGTCGTTACAAATTAAATACATTAGTATTTATTCGAGTACAGCCAGACTAGTCGTTGGGTTGTATACGATTATTCATTATTTAAAATCAAAATTAATTAGTAACAAGTGGTAAAAACGATCATTTCCCGTTTCATTTACATTGGTACTTTGAAATAAAAACCCCCAACGTTTAGAGATGGGGGTTTCAGTGTGTAGACAAAGTCCTATTTATCTGATTATCAGACTGATTGAAAACGCTTGTCTTTCGAGGCGCGAACCCAGGCGGGGAGCGGAGTTACCCTAAACGGTAATGAGCACCGTAGATAGGCGAAGCAACGAAGAAAGCGAGCGTTTGGCGGGCAGTCTGAAACGTACGAGAACGAACTCTAAATCAGTTATGATACTTTTTTCGTAGCCTTTATTTCCGTGGATGTTTCTCTTTTTGATAAAAATAAATTTAAAATAATAGCAGTTAATGAACCTGTTACGATTCCATTTTGCATTAGCATTTTTAAAAATCCTGGAAGTTGTTCAAACATTTGAGGAAGTGTTGCCGAACCTAATCCTATCGCTATGCTGCAGGCCGCGATAAGTAAATTTTCTCCCTTACCTAAATCAACTTCTGAAAGAATTGATATACCAGCAGCTGCAACAGATCCGAACATTACAATCATTGCTCCACCTAGTACAGCATTAGGAATGACCGTAGTTAATGCCGCTAATTTTGGTAACAAACCGAGAATAACCATGATACCACCTGCAGCATAAATAACTTCTCGTGATTTAACCTTTGTAAGTGAAATTAAACCGACGTTTTGAGAAAAAGCAGTGTATGGGAAAGCATTAAAAATTCCACCAAGCATAATTGCAAGACCTTCTGAACGTAAACCATTTACAATTTGATTCTGCTTAACCTTTTGATTAGTCGCTTTTCCTACCGCAAAGTATACTCCAGTAGATTCCACCATACTTACAATACAAACAATAATCATTGTAACAATTGCAGTAATATCCAATTTTGGTGCCCCGAAATAGAATGGTTGAGCAATGCTAAACCATGAAGCTTCTAACACATTTGTAAAATGGACGATGCCCATCATATATCCAGCTATTGTACCTACAACTAAACCAACAAGTACAGAAATCGTACGTAAAAACCCTCTAGCCCAGCGATTTATTACTAAAATAACTGTAAGTGTAAGAAGAGCTAGCAATAAATTGTGTATTTCCCCAAAGTCTTTGCTCCCTTGTCCTCCCGCTGCATTATTCATCGCAACAGGAATTAGAGAAAGTCCAATAATTGTTACAACTGAACCGGTTACAATCGTTGGGAAAAACTTTAATAGTTTTCCATAAAACGGAGCAGCTAAAATAACAAATATCCCAGATAGAATAATCGCTCCGTAAGCAGTCGGTAAATTTGATGTGGATGCAATTGCAATTATTGGTCCAACCGCGGTAAAAGTGCAACCTAATACGACTGGCAATCTACTACCAAAATACTTCGTTCCCATACTCTGTAAAATCGTTGCAATCCCGCAAGTAAATAGATCCGCTGCAATTAGATACGCAATCTGAGCCGCAGTTAGTTTCAGTGCACCACCAATGATTAGAGGGACGACTACTGCACCTGCATACATAGCCATTACGTGTTGAAAACCTAATGTAAATGCTTTTTGTTTACTTAACAAACTTATCTCTCCCTTACTCTAATTGAACCAATTTATCTTTCAAAACAACGTACGATTATTGCTCCTTTCAGAATATAAAAAAGGACAGGCTCCACTTGAGTTTGTTTCTCTCAAGTGAAACCTGTCCTTCTGGGTTTTTATCCCTAATGGTGTAGCACGAACGATCCTGTGCCCACATCGCTCGGACCTGCCATCTATGCTTAATAGACAAGGATGCGGAACCCTAGATGTGCTTTCACTCATAGTCGGTCGATTATAGTGGTCGTCCGGTAGAAACTTATGGGCCATATTCCCATGATTATATGAGTTTATATATACTTGTACCTTGAATATGTTACACAGGCTACTCAATAATTTCAAGTAGAAAAACGTATAATTTGTCGAAAATGTTCATTCTTATTGAATAAAGAAAACTCGCCGATTGGCGAGTCTTTACGTGGAGACAGAGGCTTAAAAATTGGCAACTATTTCGCCGTTGCTATTTTATACATTGTTCCAGTAGGCAGTAACTTAAATGGAACACCTTTTATTATGTTCTACGCATATATGCTTTTACAGTTAGTGGTGCAAATATTGCTACAATGACAGCAGCACCAATAAGAGAAATGACTAAATCAGATCCTATTGTTTGCGAGTTCGTAAGATTTCTAACCGCGGTAATTAGATGTGAAATTGGGTTAATTTTAACAAATATTTGCAGCCAATTTGGCATAGTATCGACTGGTACGAAGGCATTTGAAAGAAATGTTAGTGGGAAGAGTGCGAGCATCGAGATACCCTGTACACTTGATGCAGTACGAGCAATGACACCAAAGAAAGCAAAAATCCAGCTTATCGCCCATGAACACACAATTACAAGTAGTCCAGCTAAGATTACGTAGCCCAGTCCACCTTCAGGTCGATAGCCCATAATGTATCCCATTGTAAACGTAAGGACTGTAGCAATTGTATATCGAATCGTATCTGCTAACAAAGCTCCTGCAAGTGGCGCAATACGAGCAATTGGTAGTGACTTGAATCGATCAAACACTCCCTTATCCATATCTTCCCGAAGTTGCACACCGGTTACAATCGAAGTAGTGATGACAGTTTGCACTAAAATACCTGGAATAATGACTGGCAAATAACTTTTGACGTCTCCCGAGATTGCCCCTCCAAAAATATACGTAAACATTAACGTGAAAATAATTGGTTGTAGTGTAACATCAAACAATTGCTCAGGTGTACGTTTAATTTTCAGTAGACCACGATAAGCCATTGTAAAAGAGTTTTTTACTGTTTGACTAAAACTAGCTTTATTTTTCAATTCACGATATGCCGCTGGTTTTATTGATGTACTCATACTCTTAGCCCCTCCAAGTCTGACTCTTTTGAATCACTTGCATCAACACTTTTACCAGTAATCGTAAGAAATACTTCATCAAGTGTTGGTTTTTGGACGCTCATTTCTGCTAAATGAATACCAGAATCTCGTAAAGCGATAAGTAAATCAGTTACTTTATCTGCATCAGCCATTGGAGCTGTGATTTTGCCTTCCTCTAACGAAATATTCGACTTCACCTTCAGTACATTTTCAACAGTTAGTTGAGCATTATAAATATCCTCAGAATGTTGGATTTTTAATTGCAATGATGAACTACCTACTGATGATTTCAATTCATCTACAGTACCTTCCGCGACCACATGACCTCGATCAATTACTGCAATTCTGTCAGCTAATTCATCTGCTTCTTGTAAATATTGTGTTGTCAGTAACACAGTTGAGCCACTGTCTACTAATCGACGAATCGTATCCCACATTTGATTACGCGTGCGAGGATCTAAACCAGTGGTAGGTTCATCCAAAAAGATAAGTGGCGGCTGACCAATTAGACTTGCTGCTAAATCTAGTCTACGACGCATCCCACCAGAGAAATTTTTTAATGGTCTTTTTGCAGCTTCAGTTAAGCCAAATTCCTCTAATAATTCAGATGCCTTCTTTTTTGCTTCCGCTCTCCCTAGACCAAGTAGTCTTGAAAAAATGACCAGATTTTCAGTAGCACTAAGAGACTCATCGACAGATGCATACTGTCCAGTCACTCCGATTAATTGACGTACAATCTGAGCTTCTTTCATTACATCGTGTCCAAATATACGCGCATAACCTTCATCTTGTCTCAGTAATGTTGCTAACATTCTAATTGTAGTGGTTTTCCCTGCGCCGTTTGGACCAAGTACACCATAAATACTTCCTGCACGAACGTTTAAATCTACACCATCAACTGCACGATTCTCGCCAAATACTTTAACTAGTCCACGTGCTTCAACTGCCCAATCACCGTTTTCAGGAGTGATTATTCTTTTATTTAAATATTCCAATTTATTTCCTCCTTTTCAACTTATTACACGTTGAATATATCCATAAATTGTGAATTAAGTATGAACTAGATCAATTTAAAAAAAATAACTTCCCTTTTAATAATAAAGGGAAGTTATGCAAATTATTCATTTGTAATAGGCTGATTTAAAAGTAAGAGGTCTGCGTTTATCTCGTGCAAAAATGGACTCACTTCACCTAAACTATATAAATATAGTTGATGCATTGCTCGTGTACAAGCTGTGTAGAATAATCTGCGTAGACTTTCTTCCCCGTACACTTTTGCGGACGCATCGTAAATAATAACTGCGTCGAATTCAATGCCTTTTGCCAAATAGGCCGGAATAATCACAACTCCTTGCTCGTATTCAGCAGAGCCTCTTTTTACAAGCTTAATTCCTTCTACATCTCGTAAAGCTTCATATGCCGCTAAGCTTTCCGCAGCAGATTTGCAGATAACTGCGATCGTATTAAACTGATTGCCCTTTAATTCCTCAATCTTAGAAATAATGTTACTGTGCAAATCATCTTTATTAGACAACTGCGTTAGGACAGGTTTTTTACCTTCGCGATCAAAAGCATTAATCAAATCGCCTCCTGGCACTAGTCGACGAGTGAACTCAACAATCGGTTTTGTCGAGCGATAACTTTGGGTCAAGTTTATGACCCTTGTTTCGTCTGGCCCGTATAATCCTTTAAGCATATTAAAATCAACTATTTCACTGGCATGAGCAAAAATCGCTTGGTTAAAATCCCCTAAAACCGTCATTTTAGCAGATGGAAATAATCGCTTCAGAAACTCAAATTGAAATGGCGAATAGTCTTGCGCTTCGTCTATAAGCATAAATTTAATTGAAACATTTGATTGAAACCCTTGAATTAACTCCTTCAAAAGTAAAAATGGCGTTGCATCTTCGTAATACAGTTTGCCTTCATCAAGCATTTCCATCGTTAAATGACATATGTCTTTCCATTCAGTAGGGGTATCCCCTTTGATCCATTGTTCAATTCTTTTTGAATCGCTAAAGAGCTGTTTGTATATTCCCTTAAAGTCAATAAAGCGAAGCATTCGAGCCCATTCACGCAATGGTTTTAATTTCTTACGAACGATCATTTTACCAAGTATCTTAGTTTCTCTTTCATAATCATCAAAAGATTCTTCTGTAAACCCTTGTTTTTTCTGTAAATATTTATACGCCTTTTGATAGTCTTCTTTGCTAAGTAACTCGATTTCATCTTGTACCCAAGGTTTTTTCAGTTCATTCTTCTCTGTTTCATCTATTTGCTTAAGTAGCCATTCAGTCAACTTCTCCAATCGGTTGCCAAATCGTAAAGTAGTGTCCGTGTTATAAAATCTTTCAGAAATTTGTTTTCCCGTTACAATTGGCTTTCCTCTAAATCTAATACCTTTAAAAATCATGCCTGATTGCTCTAGAGTTTGTCTGTATTCTTTAATTGTTTCAAAGAAGCGTATTGAAGCCTTAAATCGAATACTAGCCGTTCTAGTCTTGTAGGTTGAATCATTTATACCTGTTAGTACATATTCTAGTTGTTCATAATTATCCTCTACTTGAAATGAGTCACTTAACCTATGAACCAAATATTCCTGAAATGTAACTTGTTGCATATTTTCTTCACCTAACTCAGGCAACACCCTAGATACATAATTGTTAAACATTGCATTAGGAGAAAATAGGATAATTTGGTCGGCCTTAATCCAATTTCTGTATTTATAAAGTAAGTAAGCAATCCTCTGTAAAGCAGCTGAGGTCTTACCGCTACCCGCTGCCCCTTGAACAATAAGCAATCTACCTTTGTCATATCGAATGATCTGATTTTGTTCTTTTTGAATGCTGGCTACTATACTCCTCATATGTTTGTTTGTGCCTTTGCCTAGTACATGCTGTAAAATCTCGTCTCCTATCGTTAGGCTAGTATCAAACATTGATTCAATTACACCGTTACGGATAATATATTGCCATTTTTGGTCTAATACACCATGAATCGTACCTTCTTCTGGAGTGTCATATTCAGCTGGACCTGGTGGATAATCATAGTAGACACTTGAAATAGGTGCTCGCCAGTCGTAGATTAAGATATTTTCTCCACTATTGTCCATGAGTGTAGAAACACCAATATAAATACGCTCTAAATCTGTAGTACCTTCTTCTATAAAGTCGATTCGCCCGAAATATGGTACTTCCTTCATGCGGCGTAAAGCAGCCAATCGGTTGGATGCTTGCTTGTGATTGATTTGCCCAATCGCTAATTGTTGTGCTTGTTGTCTTAAACTAATAATCGTTTCAAGATAATCATCAAAACTATCAGTATTTACTTTCACCTCATCCCAAAAGTTTTTACGAACATTGATTACATCATTCCGACGTTGGGTTGTTTCGTCAGCTGATTTGTCGATCTGCTCCGAAATAATCTTTAGTACACCATCTACTCTTTCTTGTTCCTGACGAAGATCTTTGTTCATATCATGCACTCCTTTAAAAGATGAAAATAGGGGTTGACTGAAGTGGATTTGTATAGTACAATTAAAGTAGGGAAAATATGACCACAACAAACAACTTTATATATATACTGTATTAATCTACCACGTTTTTTCATTTAAATCAATAGATCTTTTCGTTAAATACTGTTCTCTTCATCCCTATTAAATCCTTCTTTTACTTACATAACAAATAAAAAGACCCACTAAAAATGCTACTCATTTTAAGTAAGGTCAGACGAGTTATCTTTATAACGAAAGAATTACATTCTGCAAACTAAAGCCTCTTTTTGCAATTTTATTACGATCACACCTTTATTATTATAAAAAAACCACTCTTCATACCAAAAAGTTAAAAATCACACCTTATATACGATTTCTCCGTTAATGAACGTAGCTTGAATATTTAAATTCTCATCGACTAAAACAATATTAGCTTTTTTTTCAGATTCAATACTTCCGACTTCATGATCAATTTTTAGCAATTTTGCTTGATTGAGAGCTACCATTGGTAAAACATCTTCTAGCGGTATCCCTAAAACTTCAATTGTATTTTTCAAACATTCCAGTAAATTAGTCGTACTTCCGGCCAACGAACCCGTTTCGATTGTCCGAGCCACTTTATTTTCCACCTTCACTGTCAATGTCCCCAGTGTGTAGTCTCCATCTGGCAAATCAGCGGCCGCCATTGAATCACTTATTAGGATTATGCGATTTTTCCCTTTTGCCTGATAAAGAAGCTTAATTCCTCCAGGATGAACATGTTGTAAATCAGCAATACATTCACAAAAACATTCATCATTTGTTAAGACTGCTCCTAAACACCCTGGATCACGATGATTAAACCCTCTCATCCCATTAAAAGTGTGTACAGAAATTTTCGCCCCATTTTCAATTGCATTATTTGTTTGTTCATAGTCCGCATTGGTGTGCCCTATTGATACGTGAATTCCTTTTTCAGTTAAAAACTGAATTGCATCAGCAGCATTTTCCTTTTCTGGAGCAATCGTCATTACTTTAATTGTACTGTTTGAGACTTTTATCAGCTCGTTTAGTTCATCTACTGAAAGATCTCGCATGTATTTAACTGGATGTGCTCCACGATGCTCAGGTGTAATATAAGGACCTTCTACATAGGAACCAATAATTTCTGCACCACTGGTCTGACCCATCGCTTCACTAACAATTTTTATAGCCATCTTTATTCTATCGAAATCATGAGTAAGTGTAGTTGGTAAAAATCCAGTAACCCCATGCCGAGCAAGTGCCGTAGACATTTCTTTAAGTGAGTGGATACTTGCATCCATTGTATCGTACCCAGAAATTCCATGAATATGAATGTCTATCATCCCAGGAATAGCTCTATAGCCAGAAAAATCTAGAATCTCACATGAGGGCTTTTTTGTTGTTACATTATTGATTTTTCCGTTTTCAATCACGATATAACCAATATCAATTACTTGCTCAGGTGTATAAACTTTCTTTACCTTTATCGCTTTCATTCAATTCCTTCCCCCTAAGTTAAAAAATCTACTTATCAAATAAACATAGGCAACACCATAATTTGATGCTGCCTGTTTCTTATGGTCATACTTGTAGGTGACTTAATTTCTTTAATGTTAAATGGCAAGCCCCAAATAACCCAGCATCATTTCCTAAGATTGAAGGAAATACCAAAACATCCTGATCCTGATGGTAGATTGGCATAACTTCCTTTTTAATCTCTGCGTTGATATCTTGAATAAATTGGTCAGCCCGTTCGGCAATTCCGCCACCAATAATAATGGCCTCTGGATTTAGGAGATGAACAATATTCGATAATCCTAAACTAATATAATGAATAAATCTTGTGTATACAGCTGATGCAATCGGATCTCCCTTCTCCACCAGCTTCAGAATTTCCTCGCCAGAAATATTTTCTACGTCTTCACCATTTTTTTTCGTTTCTTCTATAAAGTCATTGACGAAAGCAGACGTGGCAGCATATCGTTCATAACAACCTCTCCTACCACAGCCGCATTGGCGTCCACCGTTTACGATTACGGTATGACCTAATTCTCCAGCTAAATAGTTTGAACCATTCACAATATTTCCATCTATGATAATTGTACTTCCTATTCCAGTTCCTAAAGTTAAAAATACGACATTTTTCTTTCCTTGAATTGCACCCCTCCACATTTCACCTAAGCAGGCACTTTTCACATCATTTTCAACACTAACCGGTAGTTTAAAGTGATTAAATAGTATTTCTGACAGTTTCATTCCTGAGTAGCCAGGTAGATTGTTTGAAAATAAAATTTCTCCTTTTTCATGATTTATTAGACCACAAGAAGAGATTCCAATCCCTACGATTAAAAATTCATTTTGAAGGATTTCTATTTTCTCAACAAGAAGTTCAGGAAGAAGCTTTTGGATATCGCTTTTAGGAGTCTCCACTTTATCTTTAAAGAGCATCTGGCCATTACGGTTGATTACCCCGTATTTGATAAATGTGCCCCCAATGTCAAAACAAACAATATAGTCCACCTTTATTCGCCCCCTATTAATTCCTTTACTTTAATGCGAGTATAGAAATCCTGCACTTGTAAAAAATCTATTGATCCTGTTCGTTCTGAAGCTGCATTTGCCATTCCGCAAGCGCATGACCACTTGAATACATCCTCAATTAAATATCCTTTCGAAAAAGCGTACGTGAAGCCGGCGAGCATACTATCTCCTGATCCTACTTGATGAACATTCGTCAAAGTCGGAATAACTGCCTGTAGAACTTTGCTCTTATTTATTAAAAGAGCACCATCTTTACCTAAAGAAAGTAAAACATTTTCGATTCCACTTTGACATATCTCTTGAGCATGCCATATCATTTCCTTTAATGTTGGTTTGTTCAGGCCAACTATTTTACAAAATTCTTCCTTATTCGGTTTAATTAAAAAAGGTTTACCCTTTAAACCTTGGGATAATGACTCTCCACTTGAATCTAATAGAAAATATTTTCCTTTTTGCTTTGTTCGTTCAGCTAGTTTCCGATAAAAATCTACTTCAATTCCATTTGGCAAGCTACCAGAAGCCACGATATATTGATTCGATTGTAGAATAGAATCGAAATTTTTCAAAAATTCTTCTCTTTCATTGTCCAATATGTTAGGACCTTGTTCAAGGATTTCTGTATGACCTTCCTTTGATTCAACTACAAGACAAAACCTTGTTTCACCTTGTATTGTTATAAAACGATTAGTTAATTTCACGGTTTGAAGCTGGTCAGCTATCCACTCACCGCTTTTTCCTCCTAGAAACCCAGTACAAGTAACCTCGGCCCCTAGTTGTGATAATACTCGGGAAACATTTAGTCCTTTTCCACCAGCAGTTTTATCAACAGTTGTAACCCGATTCACACCATCTAACTGAAAAGTTTGAAGACCGTATCTAATATCAATAGCCGGATTTATTGTAATAGTAGCAATCATACACCTAACCCCGATTCACACTGCCACACATTTTCATTTTATCCGCAACTACTCTTTTCATTTCTTTCACCGCATCTTTGAAATAGTATCTCGGATCATTAGCGCTTGGGTGATCTTGTAAGTATCCACGAAGACCTTTAACAAAGGCCATTTTTAATTCCGTGGCAATATTTACTTTGCATATCCCACGTTCAATCGTTTTTTGAACCAATTCATCTGATAAGCCTGAAGCTCCATGAAGAACAAGAGGAATATCAACTTCTTTTTGTATAGCAGCTAAGCGTTCAATATCCAGTTTTGGCTCTCCTTTATAAAGTCCATGTGCCGTACCAATTGCAACAGCCAATGAATCAATTCCTGTACGTGACACAAATTCTTTCGCTTGGGTAGGGTTTGTATAAATCTGATCTTTTTCATCTACTTCTAAGTCATCTTCTACTCCACTAAGTCGGCCAAGTTCTGCTTCCACAGCTACTCCAAATGGTATTGCATACTCTACCACTTCACGAACAATTCGAATATTTTCTTCAAAATCATGATGTGAAGCATCAATCATAACGGATGGGACACCACTTTTAATTAAAGTCTTAATATCTTCTACTTTTTCATGATGATCTAAATGAAAACAGATTGGAATATCATAGGTTTTTTTAGCGGCCTCCATCATACCAATAAAGAAATCTTGACCGATATAACTAATTGTACTTGGTGTAGCAGCAATCATAACAGGTGAGCGAAGTTCTTGAGCTGTTTCTAATACAGTTTTCATTGTTTCAAGATTATGAACATTAAAAGCTGGAACTGCATAACTATTTGACTGTGCATCTAAGAGAATTGAACTTCTTGAAGTAATCATGATTCATTTCCTCCATTTTTCATTTCGTCCATTAAAGGATGGATTGTAACACCTTTGACAACTCTATTAACCACTCCCGATGGTGATGGATTATCAGGGGAAAAACCTAGATTGATAGATTTATACATTGCAAATGTTTGGGCATATAAAATATAAGGAAATGAAAGTAATATATCTTCATTAATATTTGGAAGATCGACGTGGAAGAAAAGATCACTGTAACTTTCGGCTACCTCATCCTTTACAGACGAAATCGCAACTACTTTTCCTCGATTATGTTCTCCATAAATTTCCTCTAAAATATCAAGGTCGTACTGCCTTGTATAAGCGTTACAGGATAAAAAAACAAATACGACTGTTTCTTTATCTAAAATAGACTTAGGACCATGTCTGAATCCTAATGAAGTATCGAATGTAGAAGGAATTGTTCCCCCTGTTAACTCTAGTAATTTTAAAGAGGCTTCTCTTGCCAATCCTTCAAATACCCCAGAACCCAAGTAAACAACTTTTGAGAAATTCGAGGCAGCTAACTCCCTTATACTTTGTTCACTTTTACTTATGATTGAAAGACCTGCTTGAATCAGTTCATCCAGCGTTTTCTCCCACTTATGAATCTGTTCCACGTGAAATAAAAGTAAGACAGATAGCAGCATGGTGGTAAAACTACTTGTCATCGCAAATCCTTGATCATTCGCTTCTTCTGGCATGTAAATGACTAGATGCTTTTTGTCATCCTTCTTTTTTAATGCCAATAGCCCGTCTTGGTTACAAGTAAAAATGATTCCATAAAATTCTGTGATAATTTGTTCACCTAAGTGAATTGCTGCTAAGCTCTCCGGACTATTTCCTGAACGTGCAAAGGAAATCATGATTGTCGGAATGTCCTTGTTTAAGTAAGAATAAGGATTTGAAACTATATTTGTTGTGGCAATACTTTCTACTACTAATTTTTTATTGTTTATAATCTGTTTCAAATGAGGAAGTACTGTATCACCAACAAATGCAGAGGTACCGGCACCTGTTAAAATAATTCGAATTTGCTCATGTTTATTTTCAATTCCTTTTAAAAAGGAAAGAATTCGATCTCGATTAAATAAAAGGATTTCCTTTGTTTCGTTCCATAATCTAGGTTGCTGAGCTATTTCTTTAGCTGTGTGGCTAGCGCCGACATTCATTCTTTCAACTTCATTTGATTTTAATAGCTCCATACTCTTTCCTCCTATCAACTGTTCGTGTCATCATTACCAGTTGAATTAAAATAGATACATTCTGTATCTATTTTAGCTCTACCGTATAAGTAAATTTATCTCCTCTTGCTATGGAGATCGTATACTCAATTACTTTATTTTGATCATACGTAATTCGTTTTAACATTAGGCAAGGAGCACCCTCTATAATATTTAGCATCTCTGCTTCCACGATATTCGCACTAACTGCCATAAAACTTTCTAATGCACTAGAAATCTTCACATTGTATTGTGTACGAAATATTTCATACATCGGTGTATGTTGCAATTCTTGGCTTGAAAGATTTTTAAAATCCTCTGCTGGAACGTAGGATGTTTCATATAACATTGGTTCCTGGTCTGCAAGTCTCAAACGAATAATCTTAAATACTTCTTCTTCCACAGATAGATTCATGGCCTTTGCTACTTTACTATCACAGTTGATCTTTTCGAACGAAACAACTATTGTAGTTGGCGTTTTACCAGCCTTTTTCATTTCCTCTGTAAAACTGTAAAATTTCACAAGACTTTGGTTATATGTTCTTGGTGATACATACGTGCCTTTACCATGAACTTTATAGATATATCCTTGCTTCTCTAGTTCCTGCATAGTTTGCCTTACAGTTGTACGACTGACCTTATATGAATCACATAATTCTCTTTCAGATGGGAGTTGATCATTTTCAGCAAGCTCACCTGATTCAATTTTTTCTAGTAAAATATCCATTAATTGATAATACAACGGAAGTCGGGAATCCTTTTCTACCATGATCTGCTCCTTTGGTGGTATCTTTGTCATAACCAGTTAAATATAAATATATTATACATAAAGTTACCACAATATGTCATAGTTGATTTTTTTTACAGAACTTCCTCTTTCGTCATTTTTAACTCTTTAATATAATCACTTATTGAAACCATTTTTCCTGATACTCTTGACTCTTCAGCTGCATAAGCAATCATATGGCTTTTAGCCGAAACAATCGCTGATGTTAAGGTACTGCTATTCTTAAGATTCACATTATGGATAAAATCAGCCATAATGCTAGTGTCTGCACCCATGTGTCCTCCGTCCACTGTATCAGGATTAATTATTTCCTTCCTTCCTGAGAAGTAGTTGATTTCAATTTGATTTTTAGCATCATTTCCTATAATTTCACCCTTTGTTCCCATAATCTTGAAATTTCTAAAGGTTTCATTCGTAAATGCCGTCATTGTAAACGCAACTGTTACATCATTTTCAAATAATAAATTAACAACTTGGTGGTCAACAACGTCATTATCGCAATGGTATACGCAGCGTCCATATGGGCCATCTTGAATCGCTTTTAATCTACTTTCTAGGCTAGATTCTGCGGAAATCGTATTCGCTGGCCAAACATCACGGTCGTGTAAATACCACTTTGCTGCCGAATATGGACATTCCTTTTCTACCTTACATCCATCCAAACATCGATATGTCGAACCCTCTGGAGCATTTTCCTTTTTAAAATATGTTAAGCTTCCGAATGAGGACACACTCTTACATTCTGTTCCAACTAACCATGCTAACATATCCATATCATGGCAGCTTTTTTGTAAAATCATTGAACTTGATTCCGCTGAATTTCGCCAATTGCCACGTACAAAACTATGGGCTTGATGGAAATAGCCTACATTTTCATTCCATTGAATTGATACGATCTCACCAATTGATTTTCGGTCAACGATTTCTTTTAGTGCTTGATAAAATGGCGCATATCTCATAACATGGCAAACAGTTAATAAGCTATTGTGTTTTTCTGCCGCTTCCGCAATTTCCAATGTCTCAAGTGGTTTTGGTGACATCGGCTTTTCTAGTAAAATACTGTATCCTTTTTCGATTGCTTTCATCACTGGCTTATAATGATCACGGTCTGGGCTACAAATCAATAGAGCCTCACAAAGCTGCTCTTTTTCTAATAGCTCAGTCCAATCTTCAAATCTCATATTTTCAGGAATATGATGAGCTTCTGCAAATTTTTCTCGCTTTTCTTTGTTCGGTTCTGCTACTGCTATAAATTGTATTTCATGAGGATATTCAAGAGCATATGATCCATACGCATAAAACCCTCTGCTTCCTGCACCAATTAAAGCTGCTTTCATAATGTGATTCCTCCAAGCTCTATAAAATTTTTATTTACTTCCTGTTATTGCAATTCCTTCAATGAACTGTTTTTGCAAAATCATAAATAAAATAAGCATTGGTAATATCGCTAAAAAAGAGCCTGCCATCAAAACTGGATAGTTTGTTAAGTATTGACCTTGAAGCGATGATAATCCAACTGATAAAGTCATTGAATCTGGTGAACTATTGACAATCATTGGCCACATCAGTTCATTCCAACTCCATAGTGTTGTAAAAATTCCTAATGCAACCAAACCTGGTTTTGCTAGTGGAAGCATGATTCGCCAATATATTTGAAAATGATTACAGCCATCTAATCTAGCTGCTTCCTCTAATTCCTTTGGTAACCCCATAAAAAATTGGCGTAATAAAAATGTGCCAAACGCGCTAAATAAACCCGGGACCACAACTGCTTGCAACGTATTTAACCATCCTAATTTCACCATAATCATATATTGTGGTAGTAAAAAAACTTGCCCTGGTACCATTAAAACAGATAATGCTATTAAAAAGAGAATATTTCTCCCTGGAAATTCGATTCTCGCGAAGGCATATGCTGCTATAGAACATAGTAACAATTGTCCAACAGTACGAATTACTGTAATAACTAGTGTATTAAACATAAATTTAAAAAACGGAAGTAAATCAAAAACATCTTTATAGTTCACCCATTGAAAATTCTTTGGAATAATCACAGGTGGGACATGGATTGACTCAGCGTAGGTTTTTAGTGAAGTTAGGAACATCCATATAAAAGGGAAGACCATCGCTAAGGATCCAACAATTAAGATGATATGGATTAAGATTGTTTTACTTGAAACAAGCTGTCTCGCTTTTTCCAATGGTTACTCCTCCTTTAATCATAGTGAACCCATTTCTTTTGTAAAACCATTTGAATTGCAGTGATAATCAAGATAATAATTAATAACAAAACTGCTATTGCAGCTGCGTAGCCTTTATCATTTAATACGAATGCATGCTGGTAAAATAAATAAACGATCGATTGCGTCTTTTCCAAGGCCGTACTACTTTTACCAATCATCATGAAAATTAAATCAAACACTTGGAATGCTCCAATAAAAGACATGATTGTAACGAAGAAAATAACCGGGGAAAGTAACGGCAGTGTTATTTTAAAGAAAACCTTGACTGGTCCAGCACCGTCCATCTCCGCTGCTTCGTAATAAGTTTTTGGAATTCCTTGTAGGCCAGAAAGGAAGATGACCATGTTATAGCCAAGTCCACTCCAAATTGCTACTACGATTATTGAGTATAATGCTATTTTCGGATCACTTACCCATTGCGGACCCTTTATTCCAAAAATTGATAATAAATAATTTAATAGCCCATAATCCGAATTATAGAGCCATCTCCATACCATTGCGATCGCAGCAGGCATGGTAATAACCGGTAAAAAGTATAATGTACGATAGATAGACTTTCCCTTTATTTTTTGGTTTAAAAGAACTGCAATAAGAATGGATAGAAAAATACCGATTGGAACTGTAAAAATAATATAAATTCCTGTGTTCTTAAATGACTGCAAGAGGTTTGCATCCTCTAACATCCGTTTATAATTATCTAATCCAGTCCACTCATATTGTCCAAATGCTCCCCATTCAGTAAAACTAAAGTAAATCGTTTGAATGATAGGCCATAAATAGAAAATTGTTAATCCAATCATAGTTGGAGCTATCATCAGATATGCCCAAAAATAATCAGAACGTTTTCTTGTCTTTGCTAAACTCGGTATTTTTAATTTACTCTTTGTTTTCACTTCAACTTGTAGAGGCATTTCTTTCAATGTGCTCACTCCTTTTAAGGAAAATAAAGAGAAGAATAACTTCTCTCATGTCAAAACCTATTGATCGGACTGAGAGAAGATGTAACTTCTCCTTATTTTTTTAGTTCTTAGCTAGTGCCTCGTCTGCCTTTTTCGTTAATTCTTTTACAGCATCTTCAACACTTTCCTCACCGCTCCATGCTTTTTTAAGGATATCTGTTTCATACTGCCAAATTTCTCCCGTATTTTTCACGCTTGGCAGTGGAACTGAATAGTTAACACCATCAATAAAGGCCTTAAGATTTAAATTCGGTACAGATTTTAACCAAGCATCTTGGGTGCCGTTATAAGCAGGAATGACTGTACCTGTTTTTGCATAAACTTCTGCTGCTTCTTTCGAACCTAAGAATTGCACAAATTTCCAAGCAGCTTCTTTATGTTTTGTATTTGCTGCAATAACATTTGCAAGGCCATGGATTGCAACAGCACGTTGTTTCCCTTTTGGTACAACTGCAACATTTAAATCTGGATTTTTCTTATACTCTGGAACCATCCAAGGTCCATCAAACATCATTGCAATTTTTCCTGAAGAGAATAACTCAGATGGTGCTGTTTCCGTCATTTGAGCTTGAGTTGGAGACAATCCTTCTTTAATAAAACTAATGTTATATTTAAGAGCTTCGATTGCTTCCGGTTGATCAAATCCTACAGACTTCCCATCTTTCGAAATGATTTGACCACCATTTTGCCAAATTAAATCATAGTACCCGCCTTGGTTCCCCATTAAAGCGGCATAGCCATAAATTCCTTTATCTTTATTTGTAAGCTTCTTCGCTACTTCCTTTAACTTATTCCAGTCCCAAGTGTCATCTGGATATGGTACACCTGCTTCATCAAAAATCTTTTTGTTATACCATAATCCTGTCGTATCAAAGTCTTTTGGAATGCCATATAACTTTCCATCAACCGTATATAGATCAACTAGTGACTTCGGATAATTGCCTAGGCTATAATTATCTTTTTTAGCTAAATCACTTAGTGGGATAATAACTTTCCCTTCTGCGTATTGGACCACGTGCGGACCATTCATCCATAAAACATCAGGCAGTGCTCCACCTGTTGCAGCTGTTTCTAGCTTTTGGAAATACTGTGCATAAGGCGTAAGTTCAGTTTTTACTTTAATATTTGGATTTTTTTCATTAAATAATTTTATGATTTCTTCAACCGCAGGGACTTGTTTTTTATCCCAAAATCCATAAGTAATTTCAACTTTTCCGTCTTTCGCATCACCCGATGTATCATTGCTACCACAACCCGCTAACCCTAGTAATCCTAAAGTTAAGGTTAAAAGCATAACAAGCCATTTTTTCATCCCATTCCCCTTCTTTCTCTTATAAGTTTTGATAGATTTTCAACCTAATTAGCTTTTTAAGTTATGTCATCATGATGTTATTACCAGTTAGATTGGAAAGGCTTACAAAAAATGTTTTATCTAGTTTACACAAAAGTTTTATCACCCCCCTAATTCACTTTGATAAAACCTTATTAGTAATGATGTCATTACCAGTTGTTGATAGTATATCACCACTTTTTTAATATCTGAACACTTTTTTTGTATTTTTCTAAAAATTTAATCGACATGATTCTGCATAAATCTTGTTTTTGAATAGTTAAAAATAGATCGTATACTTTCAAAAAATAGACTGTCGGGAAAAACCTGACAGTCTATTTTTATCCTCTTTAACGTAATCCTCTGTTTTTTGCATGCAAACCATGATACTTCAAATTTTTACTGATTGTTCCCGTTTATAAATAATTTCACCATCAATAATAGTTGTTTCTACTTTTAAATCTTTAATTTGGTTTGGGTTAACACTTAAAATGCTGTCACTTAATATAACTAAATCGGCCAACTTTCCTACCTCTATGCTCCCTTTTATCTCTTCTTCAAAACTCGCATAAGCTCCATTCCAGGTGTATAGTCTAATAGCTTCCATTACTCCTATAGCTTGATTAACACCGAACTCCATTCCAGACTGGCTTTTTCTGTTGACAGCAACTTGAATTCCTAATAATGGATTAAAGTCAGTGACTGGCGCGTCCGATCCACCTGCTGCCATGATCCCTCGATCAATATAATCACGAACTGCGTACATATAATTAACACGATCACCATAGTGTTGAACATATATCTCTCCAAATTCATATGGAAATGGCGGATTCGGAATAGGAATCATCTCGAGTTTTTTCATTCTCTCTTGTAAATCCGGTGAAGAAATTCCCGCATGCTCAATCCGGTGACGATGGTTTTTTCTAGGTAATTCCTCCAACGCCTTTTCTACGCAATTTAAATACATTTCTATCGCTTTATCACCTTGCGCATGTACAGTAATTTGATAGCCTTTTTTATGTGCTTCACCTAAAATCTGGTAGATCTCTTCCTCACTATAATAAAGAATGCCATAATTGTTAGGGTCACTGGAGTACGACTCACGGGTTGCAATTGTAGGCCCGGTGCTACTTCCATCTGTAAAGAGTTTAACTGGTCCAACTTTGAATCTATCATCTCCAGTACCAGTTAATACACCAGCTTTGATCATTTTATTAACAAATTCATGAGAGTTATTTAACTGACATATCATTGCATAAATCCGTACACGAATATCCTTACTCTTTATAGCTTGTTGCAGCAAACGGTAACTCTCAGGACCATGTCCACCTGCCTCATGTATACTTGTTATGCCCGCTGCAACGAAATGCTCTGATGCAATTTTCACAGACTTCATTAGTTCACTTTCCGTATAACTAGTAATCTCATTTATCCCCATATTTGCTGCTTCTATTAATTTTCCCGTGAGCATTCCTGCCTGATTCTTTTCAAAAACTCCGCCATTAGGATTCGGTGTATCCTTGTTAATTTGCGCAATTTCTAATGCTTTGCTATTCACCACACTTATATGGCCACAAGTACGGGATACAATAATGGGATGTTCAACTGAAATTTCATCCAGCTCATCGATTGTTGGGTAACGCTTTTCCTTCATAGCAGTTTCATTAAATCCCCAAGCGCGTATCCATTCACCTTTAGGAGTTTCTAATGCTTTCTTTTTCAGGTCATCTAACAAAGCCTCAATGGAATCAATATGTTCAGCTTTACAACTTACCGCCAATTGATTGATTCCATAAAAAATAAGGTGAATATGAGAATCAATGAATCCAGGAAGAAGTGTTTTTCCTTGCAAGTCAATTACATCTGTTTTTTCTCCTATAAAACTCTTAACCTCCTGATTTGAACCAACAACTGCAATACGATTATTTCTTATTGCTACAGCTTCGACTACTGTATTCATTTGGTCTACGGTAATAACTTCTCCATTTATCAATACAATATCAGCTTTCATAAACTCCCTACCTTTCGAAATTATCTTTCTGAGTAACCAGTTTAGTATTTAAAGCTATATCTCTCGATTGGCTATTCCGCTTTCTATTGAGATTTATCAATAATGGTAGTAAATATAAACTCTATTAAAGGAATCTCGTTGTGTAGACTTTACTTATGGGAACAATATCGATTAATTGGTCCACTATGCTTCTTCGCTTTACTTTACTATTCTAAACTTTTTATCCTTTACTTAAATGGGGCAGTCATCTACTTTCATTTTCCCACTCCCATATCACATTATTTCAGCTTGATCTCATGGTTCAATTTATAATTCTTTTTCAAAAAGACTGGACAGTCCCATTCACAGACAAGGTCCTTAGCCAAGGATACAACCCAGTCCTTTGTAATATGATATTTTTCTCCATCAACAGTAATAAACACTTCACCATCCGTCACATAGAAAACTTCCTGTTCTTCTAGATGCCACGTTCCTTTATCTGTTTTGCCTACCCATGGTTCCCATGTGTCAACCCCTAGTTGTTGCGCTTCCTCTACTGTAATTTTTTTCGCAAAAAACATGATAATTCCCCACTTTCTGTAATTTGTTCATAAATGCACTTTTTCCCCATTGGTATCTTTTAAACGTTTAAACTCTTTTTTCATAAAGTATATGGCAACGAGAATGCCAGGAATTTCTGCTGCAGGACCTGCGTACCATATACCTTCAACACCCCAGAATTTAGGGAAAATAAATAGAAATGGGAACGAAAACAGCAGTACTTTGCTAACACTAATAAACGTAGCTGACCAGTTTCTTTCTTGCGATTCGAAGTAACCAGAAATAAGTAAGCTGACTGCATTAAGTGTAAACATGGAATTGAATACAACTGTCGTCCATATCCCCAGTTTCTGCAGTTCAGGATTACCACCGGAAAAAAATGAAACAATTGGATCTGCAAAAACAATTAGAATGGCAGTCAAACTCACAAAGAAAGCGATCGTAAAAATGAGCCCCATCTTAATAGCTTGTTTAACTCGATCTAGGTTGCCCGCACCGTAATTATAACTAATAATTGGTTGAAGGCCTGTCATCCCTCCGAGCGCTGCCAAGGCGAGTAAATTAGTAATATAACCATTTTGAATCGTAAAGGCTGCAACATGCAGACCACCACCGTAGCTTTGCAGTAAATTGTTGAAGAAAATAATTGCAATAAACATCATGAACTGACTGGAGAAAGATGCAAAACCCGTCCAGGCCACTTCGCCGATTGTCTTGAGATTAATGATCATATCTTTCATTTTTGGCTTAAGTTTTGTTTTACCGAACCAGAAATAAAAAATTAATAAAACTGGGATCGATTGTGAAATCGTATTAGCCCATGAGGAACCCATCATTCCCATGTCATATTTCGTTATCATGATCCATTCTGTAATCGCAGAAACGATTGCTGCGACTAACCAACTGTTCATCGATAATACAGGTTTTTCATCGATATTGGTTAAAATACTTAGTACAACTGCCAATATCGTTAATGGCAATGAAATCCATAGCAGACGGCTATATTCCACCGCATATGGAAGTACTTCATCACTAGCTCCGAATAAGGTCATAATTTTATTTTCAAATACTAATCCAAGTACAGCTAGCAAAGTGGAGAAGAAAAGAGTAAACCATAACGTTTGCCCCATAATACTTCTAGCTTCTTCGATCCTCCCTTTTCCAAGTCGAAGTGAAATGACTGCACCTGCCCCAACTCCCAAAAGAACGCCAAACATACGAGTAATAACCATTACCGTAAATCCAATTCCGACCCCTTCGATTTCCAGCTCCTGAAAGCCGCTAACGAAATAGCCATCGACAACCGCTACAACTCCTAAAATCGCGTTAGCCATAATCCCTGCCAAAGCAAAGCGTAAATATAATATCGGAATGCTTTTAGTTCCCAGCGCTGAATCATATGCTGAGTTATTCGTTTCTTCTAGTTGTACTATCGTCGATGAAGGCTGTTTGGCTTTTATTTCCATGAGCATATCCCCCTATAACATAATTTATGTAGCACGTTAAGCCCAATTAATTCGCGTACCAACCTACAGGCTTGGCATACTGGTGGATATTGATTTGCTTCGTTTCCATAAATTGCTCCAGCCCCACAGCACCTAACGCCCTGCCGATTCCACTTTGCTTATACCCTCCCCAAGGACCTTCAACATAAGCGAGATGATAACTATTAATCCAAGTTATTCCCGCACGTAATTTACTAATCACACGTTTTGCTCGATCCATATCTTCAGTAAACACAGCACCTGCTAATCCATAAATGGAATCATTCGCTTTTTGGATGGCATCTTCCTCATCTTTAAATTTCTGTACAACAAGGACTGGTCCAAAAATCTCTTCCTTCACAATAGCCATGTTCACATTTACGTCAGCAAAGATCGTTGGGGCAATAAAAAATCCGCGATCAAGCCCATTTTCTGTTAAGCGCTTACCACCACAAACTAATCTTGCACCTTCTTCGATTCCGCTCTTGATGTAATTCAAAATTTCATTCATATGAGACTCGGTTGTGAGAGCTCCCATTTCAATGTTCTCATTTTCACCATTGCCAACTACAATTTTACTTGAACGCTCTGCTAATCTTTCAACAAACTTATCGTAAATAGTTTCTTGTACAAGCAAACGAGACGCAGCTGAACAAACTTGGCCAGCATTGTGGAAAATACCAAACATCGCATTCTCGACTGCAGTTTCAAAATCCACATCTTCGAACACAATAAGTGGAGATTTCCCACCCAGCTCAAGTGTGATTTTTTTCATATTGCCTGCAGCTGCGCGAATAATGCTTTGACCTGTTTTTGTTCCACCAGTAAAGGCAATCTTGTCAACATCATGGCTCTCTGCAAGCTCATTCCCAACTTTTGATCCAGGTCCCAATACCAAGTTTGCCACTCCAGCGGGAAGCCCAACCTCTTCGAAAATTTCAAATAATTTGAATGCGCTTACAGGAGTGGCCTCAGCAGGCTTAAGGACAACTGTATTCCCTGCGGCGAGTGCAGGGGCAATTTGCCAAACAGCTAACATAAGCGGGAAGTTCCAAGGTACAATCAGTCCACAAACACCAATCGGTTCATGAATAATAATTGTTTCCGAAGAGTCAGCACGAGTGTAAGATTCATTTTTCATGCTTTTGATTAAGTCAGCGTAATAGCGGAAGCATTGAATCGATACCGGAATATCTACATAGTTGGTTGCACGAATAACCTTACCGTTATTTGCTGTTTCCAAACTTGCAATTTCAACTGCCTTCTCTTCAAGACGGTCTGCAATCTTATAGAGATAGTCAGCTCTTTCATCAGCCGATAAGGTCGACCAAATCCCCTTGTCAAAAGCTTTACGAGCCGCTTTTATCGCAATCTTTGCATCGTTTACTGATCCATCAGCAGCCGATGCAATCACTTCTCCAGTCGCAGGATTTATAATGTTTCTTCTAACACCGGATAATGCTTCAACCCATTTCCCATCAATAAACATGTTAATATTCATAAACAAAACTCCTTTATGAAATAATATCGAACAGTTTGAAACCGAAATGTGCTAGATTTACTAGCATCGTTTTCTGATTATAGAACGGGAATGATTTGAGGCGTTCCTTTTCAAATCGATATCCACCTGCACTTCCCGTAACAATCCACTGTGCCAATAACTTACCAAATAATGTCGAAAGTGAAGCTCCGTGACCAGTATAACCCGTTGCGAAATATGCACCTTCTTTGGATCTACCGATCACCGGGAAGGTATCGATTGTAACCCCAATAAATCCACCCCAATGAAAATCAATCTTGCTTCCTGCCAGTTTTGGCATTATTTTAACCATGGCATCGTAAACACTTTGATAAACGGCATCACCTAAGTTTGGACGAACATCACCACCACCAAAAACAATCCGATTATCTGGCGTACGTCGGAAGTAGTAAAGGAAATTGCTTGTATCAAAAACCATGCGATCTTTAGGAATGACAGTATTCACAAGTGATTCTGGGAGCTGTTCAGTAGCAATAATACGTGCCGAAAGTGGCAGTACGCCTTTGTTCAGTTCATTCACGATTTTTCCGGAGTAACCATCAGTAGCCACAATAATGTCTTTCCCAATAACAGTACCTTTTTCTGTTACTACCTTCACACTGTTTTGGCCGTACTCAATAGATAGTGCTTTTGAATGCTCAAAAATTTTTGCACCAATCGATTTAGCTGCCTCTCCCAAACCAATTGCATAGTTCAGCGGCTGGAACGAGTAACTCGAACTGTCAACTAAGCAGCCATAATAAAGTGTTGAATTGATTTCTTGATGCAACTGACTTCGATCAAGCACACTTGATTCATATCCGAAATTTTTGTTTAAGTATTCGCTTTCATATTTTAATGCTTCAAAATGTTTGGCTTTGTAAGCCGCTACTATGTGACCTGTCTTTCTAAAGTCACACTTGATTTGATGCTCGTCAATGATGTTTTTAACCAGTTCAACACTCAACAATGAGAGATCATTTAGTTGTCTCGCCTCTTCGGCTCCATACTTTTTGACAAGCTCCTGCATCGTTGGCTTATAGCCTGGCAATACCATCCCGCCATTGCGACCGCTTGCGCCATATCCGACCGTTTTTTGCTCAAGGACAACAACACTCTTTCCTAGTTTTTGCAAATGATAAGCAGAAGAAAGACCTGTGAAACCTGCGCCAATAATGACAACATCTGCCTCTTCATTTCCTTCAAGAATCTTCCCTTTTTCATAGCTGTTTGCAGTCGCTGCCCAAAGTGAGAGAGTATCCATTCGATCCATCTTATCCATAGCTCGCTTCTCCTTATGTGACATGTATGTTACAATACTGTCAAGATTATTCTGATTATTCAAACTTCATGGGTCCATCATATAACTTGAAGCTTCCTCCAAGTCAATAGCCATTTGAGAGTTTTTTAAATTCATTTTCTAAAAAAAGTGGAATAACTCCACTTTTTTCGATAGGAGAGTATCTATGAAAATTGGTACGTTTGCAAAGCTTTTTAATGTTACGACTGATACCGTACGTTATTACATTGAACTGGGATTATTAATAGCAGACAAAAAAAACACACAGTATCAAATGAACCAATTATGTCTTGACGACATGGCCTTTATTACTGAGCTTAAAAAATTTCATTTTTCGCTGCTAGAAATACAACAAATTTTATCTTATCAACGTGTCACAAACTTTTCGGACCATGAGGATATCGACTACTACAACAATTTGCTCATGGATAAAAAGAACCAGCTTACCAAGAAAAAAGAAGATATATCAAAAGCGATCCAATTGATTGAAAAAGCGGTTCAAAACAGTTCGCCCTCATTTAATGAAGAGAATTATACAGGGATTCCACTTTCCTTTGTAAATCTACTTTATTGTCCGAAGTGCCGCATTCCACTTGAAATGGAAGACGTAACGATTAAAAAAATCTATATTCAAACTGGGAATTTAACTTGTACCTGTGGATACGAGGCAGTTATCGAGGAAGGAATTATTATTACATCGAACTTATACGAGACGTCTCCTTATCCTTCCTATTTTTACGATAAAGAAACAATTAAAGAGATTAGTCCTAAAATGATTAATTTATTTGAAAAAAGTAACTTTTGGTTTCAAAAAGTTCTGCAAAATACAGATTTAAAAAACAAATTAATTGTGGAAACAAACGTTGACGTTTTTGTGACACTACCCAAATATATCGATACTCTTGAAACAAGTGCATCCTATGTTTTCTGTGGCTATTCGCTTGCGATGCTCAAGAAAGTAAAAAAAAGAATTGAGCGAATAAATCCTATGCTAAACGTCCTTTATATTTTGAATTCTGATTTAAATCTGCCATTGAAACCACTTTGCATAGATGTTTTTGTAGATAGTTTTACAGTAACTGATTTTTCATTGCTCAATCCGAAATTCCCTATTCACGTTCTTAAAAACAGTTTACATAACAGTTCAACGATTGTTGGAGGTTACTCCTATTATGATAGCTCGGCTAAATCCTTGAAAAATATCTCAGCCTTATATCCAAATTCCCACGAGCGTATTTTGTATCCAAAATATATGGAAGAAAACTTATCATTTAACGGATTTCAAATCGAGCATAGTGAAAATATCGGTTACTGTAAAGATCCAGGACCTTTTTTTGATTATCATGTAATAGGTGAAAAATTCCACATGTTAATGTACTTGGCTAGTCCGAAAAAATAGACAACAACAAGTCGTTTTTAGGATAGTTGGGTAGTTCATAGCAGAAATAACTTCCTTGTAGCTAAAATCATAGTTAATTAAAAAAATGGTAGCGCAGGCATAAGCACCTGCGCTACCATTTTCGATTAATTTCTTCTAGCAACCATTACTAACTCACTTTTTATTCGCTTCATGTACCTTTAATAACTTACCCTTTATTGTGGTATTTTTCATTTTCTTCAATACAAGTGCTCCTTTATCATTCAATATTTCTACGTATGTAACAGTGTCTAGTATTGTAATGATCCCAATATCTTCAGCTGATACTCCATCGAGTTTAGCAATCGTACCAACGAAATCTACTGCTCTCAGTTTCTTTTTCTTACCACCGTTAAAGTATAATTTCATGATTTGTTTATTTAATTTTTCACTTTTATCTTTTTTAATTGTTGGTTTATGATTCATTTTAGTTTCGAATTCTGATCTTTTTTTAGAAACTTCTTCTTTTGTTGGAGCTGCCAATTTAGGAATATCAAAGCCAATATATTCTTCAATTACTTTTAAAAACTTATCTTCGAATGGTGTTACAAAGGTGATTGCTTTCCCTTTTTGACCTGCTCGACCAGTTCTTCCTGTACGATGTACATAGCTTTCTTTTTCTAACGGGAGGTCATAGTTGATAACATGAGTAATATTATCAATATCAATCCCTCTAGCCGCTACATCTGTTGCAACTAAATAGCGAAATTGTCCCCTTTTAAAGTCATTCATTACGTCAAGGCGATCTTCTTGTACCATTCCACCATGAATTTTGTCACTGCTATAACCTAAATCAATTAACTCGTCACATACCATATCTACCCTATCTTTTGTTCGACAAAAGATTATGCAACTATCTGGATTCTCAACAATTGTTACATCTCTTAGCATAGTGATTTTATTTTCATCAGCAACTTCAATAAGAGCATGTTCAATTTTATCTGTTGTTAGCCCCGCTGCCTTAATTTCAATGTTAATAGGTGACTTCATATAGTTAGTAGATAGCTCTTTTACCTCTTCTGGTATAGTAGCTGAAAATAACATTGTCACTCGGTTTCGAGGTATTTCATTGATAATGGCTTCCACTTGTTCAATAAAGCCCATATTTAACATTTCATCAGCTTCATCAATTACAAGATAGCTAATTTGTTCTAAAGTCAAAGTACCCCTTTCAATATGATCCAACACTCGTCCAGGAGTACCGACAACTACATGTGTTTTTTGTTTTAATTCTGTTTTCTGAATTGAAAAAGGTTGTTTACCATATACCGCAGTAGCTTTAATTCGTTTAAATCTACCTAAGTTTATAAAATCCTCTTTCACCTGAACTGCTAGTTCCCTCGTTGGTGTCAAAATTAACGCTTGTGGTTTGTTTTCATTCCAATCAATTAATTCACAAATGGGAATCCCGTATGAAGCAGTCTTTCCACTTCCAGTTTGTGATTTAACAACAAGATCATGTTTCTCTAATACTAAAGGTATAACTTTACTTTGAACTTCGGTTGGATTTTCATACCCTAAACTTTCAAGAGCGTTTTTAATTTCATTGCTTAACTTATAATCTCTAAAACTCTTTTTATCCATTCTTAAGCCTCTTTTAATAAGGAATTTTTTATTAATTTCGTAAATAACATTACAACCTATATGGGTGTTTTTTGTTGTATGGTTCACCGTAAACAAAACAACATCGACTTTATTATATCTTATTACAAATATAAAATTTATTTATTTTACAATACAATCCAAAGTTAAAGTTTCGATTTAAATAACCGAAATTTAATGTATAGTCTTTATCGACGAATTAGCTTCTTAAATTACAAATAGTTGAATATGTGCCCATAATTATAGGAGGTCCAGCTTTAGTGAAAATTACTTTAACTTTTAAAACTGTCTTATTACATATTACTTATATTTTAATTCTTTTAGGATGTTATTTCTTGATTAAAAAAAGCCCTTCATTTACTCCTCCTGTCATACTTGTTATTAAGTATTCTTCTTATGTACTATTCGGGTTAGGAATCACCTTAAGCATTCGATTTAATCGAGGGAGAGTCTTCCTAATTATATTACTGCTTACTCTATCTCAATTATTTTTAAACTATTATTCAGAGTTATCAATAAACCATACAATTTTCTCTCAGATCCTTTATCCTGTTATGTGCTTACTTATCCCTCTTAATATCGTTACTTTCTCGAACTTAAAGGAAAGAGGCATATTCTCTTTTTGGGGAAAAATACGGATCTCTCTTTTACTAATCGAGCTGTTTGTGATATATCAAATTGCGGTGTCGAATACTTCATCAATACAAAAGGTATTGAATTATAAATTCATAAATATCCCTTTTGAGAAGACGATTATGAATCAAACAACTTTGCTAATATTCTTTTTAACACTGATATTTTTTATACTAAAAGCTTATGTGAAAAATAGTGTCTTTGAAATACGATTAGTTGGCGTTATTATTTCTGTTTTCATAGCTCTCTATTTCATTAATGATAAAATATCTTTTTCTATATTTCTAAGTGCCGCCGGTTTAATGTTAATTATCAGTATCATTGAGGACTCCTACTCTATGGCATATCTTGATGAACTTACAGGGATCCCTTCTCGTCGTGCCCTTAGGGAGAACTTGATGAAACTAGGAAATAAATATGTTATCGCGATGGTAGATATTGACTTTTTCAAAAAATTCAATGATAAATACGGACATGATGTTGGAGATGATGTTTTAAAATTAGTAGCTTCTAATTTAGTGCAGGTAACAGGTGGTGGAAAAGCCTTTCGTTATGGCGGGGAAGAATTTACAATTTTATTTCCTGGTAAATCGATAAATGATGTCATTCCACACTTAGAAAGCTTACGTGAACAAGTATCAAAATCAGGGTACACTAAAAAATCATCAAAAGCTCAAAGTTCAAAATCAAAACGCGGAAATTCCAGCCAATTATTTGTTACTATAAGCATGGGAGTATGTGAGAAAACCAGTAAATATAAGGATCCTACCGATGTAATAAAAGGAGCTGACAAAGCCCTTTACAGAGCTAAGAAAAAAGGACGAAACTGTGTAAGTAAATAACAGATGATCATCTTAAATTTTATATTATAAAAAAGGTTTCAGCGTCTTGCTGAGACCTTTTTTTGGTGGTGAGAAGTGAGATGGAATCACTCCTAATTTGATTCATTAAAATGTAGCCCAATCTGATAACAATTAGTTTATAGCTTTCATTTATTCTACATCCTTTTTCATATTTTGATTTCTTTCTTAAAAGTTTTCTCGTTTACAATGCTTTACAGAAAAAAAGAAGATAAATCATCTTTAAAAGACAATTTACCCTCTTGTAACTTACCTATTCTATTATTCCCAGTATTTATACTATTTTAGTTCGTAACCGTTACTGTAACTGTTGCCGTCTTGGCTCCATCTGTCGTCGTTACAGTGATCGTTGCCGTTCCTATTGATTTAGCTGTAATGATTCCAGTTGAACTGACAGTTGCAATTTTTGTATCACTACTAGTCCATGTTACGCTTTTTGTTGTAGCTAAAACTGGCTCAACTGTAGCAATTAATGAAAAAGTCTTATTTATGCCTATCGTTAAGTTTGTCGTGTTCAAAGTTACGTTACTTACAGGTATTGATACTGTGACAGCCGAAGTAGCTACCGCATTACCTAGGACAGATTTAGCTGTTATCGTAGTTTTTCCAGATGCCACCGCATGAACTACTCCATTTGCGTCAACTGTTGCTACAGATGGGTTGCTTGATGTCCACGTAAGTGATTTATCGGATGCATTAATTGGGCCAACCGTTGCTTCTAGCTTAAAGTCTGGGTCTCCAACTTTTAAAGTTAACGCTGTTTTATTTAATGTTATGCTTGTTACCGGCTGAAGTACTGTTATTGTTGATTCAGCTTTTTTACCGCCATCAACTGTCGTTGCTGTAATTGTCACTGTTCCTACTGCTTTCCCTGTTACAACGCCAGTTGCACTTACTGTTGCGATATTTGTATCGCTACTAGTCCATGTTACGTTTTTATTTGTAGCATTTGTCGGACTTATTGTTGCAGTCAGTGCCGAAGGTGTACCTATGTTGACTGTAAGACTCGATTTATTTAATGAAATTGAACTCACATCATAAGCTACTGTGACTGCCGATGTAGCCACTGCATTACCAAGTAAAGATTTAGCTGTTATCGTTGCTGATCCCGATGCCACCGCATGAACTACTCCGTTTGCATCTACTGTCGCTACAGATGGGTTGCTTGATGTCCAAGTAAGTGATTTATCGGATGCATTATTTGGACCAACTGTTGCTTCAAGCTTAAAGTCTGGATCTCCAACTTTAAACGTTAATGCTGTTTTATTTAATACTATGCTTGTTACTGGCTGAAGTACTGTTATTGTAGATTCAGCTTTTTTACCGCCATCAACTGTCGTTGCTGTAATTGTAGCCGTTCCTACTGCTTTACCTGTTACAACGCCAGTTGCACTTACTGTTGCAATATTTGTATCGCTACTCGTCCATGTTACATTCTTATTCGTAGCATTTGTCGGACTTATTGTTGCAGTCAGTGTCGAAGGTGTACCTATGTTGACTGTAAGACTCGGTTTATTTAATGAAATTGAACTTACATTATAAGCTACTGTCACTGCCGAAGTAGCTACCGCATTACCAAGGACAGATTTAGCAGTGATCGTTGTTGATCCTGAAGCCACCGCATGAACTACTCCATTTGCGTCGACTGTCGCTACAGATGGATTACTTGATGTCCAAGTAAGTGATTTATCGGATGCATTATTTGGACCAACTGTTGCTTCAAGCTTAAAGTCTGGATCTCCAACTTTAAACGTTAATGCTGTTTTATTTAATGCTATGCTTGTTACCGGCTGAAGTACTGTTATTGTTGATTCAGCTTTTTTACCGCCATCAACTGTCGTTGCTGTAATTGTCACTGTTCCTACTGCTTTCCCTGTTACAACGCCAGTTGCACTTACTGTTGCGATATTTGTATCGCTACTCGTCCATGTTACGTTTTTTATTGAAGCATTAACCGGCTCAATACTTGGTGCAAGCGTTAAGGTGCCTGCAATCTGTACGTTTGTGTTAGTTGGCTTTAAGGTAATACCAGTAACTGCGATAGGATCGCTATAATTTAAACTAACTGTTAAAATACCGTCTGTTAACGATTCGCTTCTTAAATAATCTGAGATTTCGTATCTATAAGATGAAATATTACTAAACCCAGATATTGCGGCTTTTAAATCGGTAAAGGCAGCAGCTTTATTTGTATGACGAACTTTAAAAGTTGGCTGATGAGTGCTAATCGCATTTTGAATCTTAGCTGCTAATTCAATAGAATTATTAACTGTATATTCTGGTTGAGAATACTGTGAATCTATCAATCCCTTAAGCTCTTGATAAAATGGTGCGTTAACCGCATCTGTAATAATTTTGTCATTAAGTGTAGTTTCAAAGGAAGTAGTAGCTGATGGATATATTTTAGTCCAAGTATGGACAGCTTTAATTTGATTGTCAGTTAAGTTAAAATGGTCGAATATGACTCTTCCAGCTATATCCGGTACTGGATCATCCCAGGTTGTATCTAAGTGGTACCAAATTCCATCAATCTTGACAATATTCCAAGCGTGAGGTGTTGCTCCAGCCATTCCCTCAACAATTTTATTCTCAATGCCCGCTTCTTTTAACATCTTATATGTAATTAGTGCATACCCTTGACAAACCGTTTTCTTATTTCCAAATAATCCAGCATAAGCTGAGTGTTGTACTAGAGTAGTATCATAAGATACATTCGTCTCTATCCAGTCATGAATTGCTTTTTCTTTCTGAAAATCGTTCATATTTGGTGTAATAATAGTAGATAGAACCTCAGTAACTTTTGCCGAAACTGCATTGGTTTGATCTAAAGATTCCCAATAAGAGAAAGTATAGTTCACTGTTTTAGATGTTCCGCTATATGAGTAAGATTTAAGACTATACATTAAGTAATCATCAGAATTCAAGATATCTGAAATCATCCCCTTAAGAGCCTCTGTACTTAAAGATCCCCCCGTATATTCGATGCTGAACGAAGTCACCCTATTTTGTAAAGCGTTCTCTAGTTTACTCTTATATTCTTCTACACTTGCTGCACTATCCGAAGCTGCGTAGGCTGACGTTTCAGAATAAACTAATGAAAAAACAGTGAAGCCTAGTAAAAGCGCTATAGACATCAAAGTATTTTTAAACAATCTTCCCATTATTTTCGACCTCCAACTTAAGTTCCCTAAGACTTTTTTCATATTACATATCGACAGTTTGTTAAAAATCATTAGAATAATCTATCTAATGATGTAAAAAAATAGTTCTAAAGATTGGTTAGTTACTAAAAAGTTGTAATGCCTTTTCTTCCTTGAAAAGGGAAATCTCGAAAATTTAGTCAAACTAATACACAAAAAAAGTAAGATAACATCTTATAAAGAAGTTGTCTTACTTTTTTTATGTGCAATTGTTCTCTAGAACTAGATAAATCTAATACTACCTTCTTGCATCTGGATAGATATTCACTAGGCAAGGAACCAATTAATTCACCAATGTGCAAGGTAGACATAAGCACTCAAACACACTAGAATTAGTAGTTACAATGAGCACTTACTGCTTAAATATTGAAGATTACATATAAGGAGAGAATAAACGTGGCTAAGATATTAGTAATTGGTGGAATTGGCGATGGACATGTGAATCCCATGCTGCCGATTATCAAGGCATGGTGCGAAAACGGGGATGAGGTACACTTCTACAGCACTGAGGATGCCCGTAGCAAAGTGGAGGCCACAGGAGCAATCTTCAGGCCTTTCGCCAACTTCCTAGGGGGTGTACGCCAAGAGGACATCTCTCATTTTTTAGAATTCATTGTTTTGCTACTAAACTCCGCCGACCAAGTCGTGCCAACGGTGGTGGAACAAGCCCAAAAAGAGGGTTACGACTATGTGTTCCACGACTCCCTTTTCGGCTGGGGTAATTTAATAGCAAGGCACCTAAGGCTACCAAACATCGCCTCACATGCTTCCTTTGCCTCTACAGGTAAGAAACCTAAGATGGCAGGCGATACTCTGATGAAGCAAGTCGTCGACCTCCTGAAGGGAGGGAAGTTCATTCCCGAGATCAAGAGGCTGTCCACCAAGTTTGCCGAAACATACGGCGTACCGGCACCATCAATCAATGAGGTATTCTGTCAGACCGGACAACTGAATCTGGTCTATACTAGTACCTTCTTCCAACCGGATTACGACCGCCTCGACAGTTCATACGTTTTTTCGGGGCCATCCATTTCCAAACGTGAAAGCCTTTCGGACTTCTCGCTAGACGCTCTGAAAGGGGATGACAGACCAGTAGTCTACATTTCTATGGGAACTGTATTAGCCAAGAGCGAGCACTTCTTCCAGTTATGCATGGATGCCTTTCGTGATGCAAGCTATCAGGTGGTGATTTCAGCAGGACGCTCTATGGATATGGGACTTTTCCGAAACGCACCGTCCCACATCATTGTCCGTCAGTATGTGCCACAGCTGGAAGTTTTGCAACAGGCGACAGTCTTCGTGAGTCACGGCGGCATGAACAGCGTGTCTGAGGCACTATACTACGATGTTCCATTGGTGCTTATCCCCCACGCGGCTGATCAGCCTATTATCGCGGCACGTGTAGATCAGCTGGGGGCCGGTGTCGTGTTGAACAAATCGCAGCTTACCGCCGCCAAGCTGCGGGATGCCGTAAATCAGGTCATTAGCGAACAACGCTTCAAGAGGAGTGCCACTACCATCGGTCAATCCCTCCGCGATGCCGGTGGCTATCGGACTGCTCTGGCAGCCGCAGAGCGCTTTCGTCAGGAACAGGGCATCAAATAGTTAGAAGTGTTTCCCGAATATGAATTTTGTTTTTTGTCGTACAATTCATCAGTGCCTATAACAACAACTATAAAAGGGAAGGGCCATCCTATGTGTTGGATATCCCTTCCCTTTTATGAAAGACAGGCACAAAGTTGTTTGTATTGAGCCAACCTAGCGACGCGCCTACTAAGACCGCTAGGAGTTTACCAATTGCCTTTATTTATGATATGGTTCACTGAAATGATTTAAAGGTATCGGTTATATCTAAAATAAGAGGGATTTTAATCCCTCTTTTATTTCATTATTAAATAATATTGTCGATTCTTAGTAATCTACGGTTTCTCAAAGAAGACTGGTCATCTATCTGGTGGAGAGATATCACTACAAACTATTTAATAATTAACGTTACGCTGGGCATTTTTTACAATTAGCACCATTGTTGAAAGAGAAGCCTCCTGATTAATTCTATCATTAGATTTTATAAAAATGGACATTAATTCAACGTAATCTTTTAGCTGTTCCTCTGACATAAGCTCTATTGCATAGTGTTGCTCTTTCAATAATTGTCCCAGTAATATGTATTTTTCCTGATTTGTCATCGGTTAATTGAACCTCCAACTCCTTCAACATAAAAACCGTTTCAATAATTTCCAATAGTTTAATTTAATTAGAAGAATTATTTTAGTAATATCAGAATTTTTTTCTTCTTTGAAGCCATCCCTATATAATCATCTACATATATAGAGTCTAAGATTGTTTTAACTGCTTTTTTATTACTCCAAAACAATGTAAACTTGGGATTCTTTCTTCCTTTTACATCTTTGACAATGGAACCTTCTTTTACACCAAAGTTTGCTGAAACCTCTTTATTAAGCCAAATAAGAAAATCCTCTGACCCGGATACTATTCTTATATGATAATGTTTAATTACACCCTGTTTGCTTTCTCTTACTAAAGTATTATAGTTACCATCACCATCAATAACTCCTAATAAGAAGTAAGGAAAAAACTCAGTAGGGATTAGTAAGTCCTTTAAAATTAAACTTTTATTTGGTATTAACCCAATACAGATACAAAAATCATAAAAAAGATGGTTCGTGAATTGATAGGTATGGAGTAGAAATGTTTTTTTTCCTATTTTCTTTTTATCAATATAAATAGCATATTCTCTACCAATAACTTCTTCCTTAATTACTTTTCTAATAAATTTGATTGTTCTTCTATCTTTTAAACCTATTTTTATTGTCTTTCTGTTTTTTCTTAAAGTCCCATCTGTTGCTATAATTCCTATTACATAAGCCAATCTTTTTGTCCAAATAATATCCTTAGCCTCTGGTAGTTGTTGTTTAATTCCAAACTCAACCATTTTCCTATGTAAACCCTTGCAATGTCTGCTACAATATTTAGCTGTTTTTAAAAGACTTGGCTTAACTTTAAATTCATTGTTACAACCCTCTCTTAGACATATAAGAATAATTCTAACCACCTCCTGATACCCATTATGGCCAGGAGATTTTTTTTTAATCGTATAAAGAGTCATTTGTTTGAACATAATAATAATTTGTAGTAAAAAATAATTTACTAAATTCTTAACCTACTATATAGTAACTATCTAATTTTAAAATAAGTAACTTAGGGATACTATATTACATTTTAAAAAAAAATATTTTAATCCTCTCTGCTATGTTAAATTAAATTATTGATTTTTGAACTAAAAAAGACTGTCTAATTAGACAATCTTTAATCTTTCTTACTTAACACATTCGTTAGTTGTATTGAGTTTAGGGGCAAATAAACTGCTACTGCTTTACAATTTAGCAATTTTATTTTAATTCTACTTTCCCCCTAATGGTATCGGTTATTTCTCCTAATAGGTCTAAACTGTCATATATGTTAATTAAGAACTCACTTGATGTCGTGTAATTCCCAATAGACATTCTTATATTTTGTGAGCCATCTGTTTTTTTTACTTTTGTGTAGCCTGAATCAATTTGATTTGGTCTATAGTTATGTACAATGTTATTACGGAAATCCTTAACTTTTTGAAATACGATATTGTCGGGTAAAGCATCCAGATAATCAAAAAGGTCTTTATCAACTACTTTGAGTCCCTTTAACACTTTTTTTCTAAAACCTAAAGCTGGTTCAAAGTCAAATTTGTACTTTATATTTATTACATGATAAACAGTATCAATTAGACCTTCAAACCTTGTGTAAAAACTTTCCATATAAAAACTAAACCAGTAAAGGTTTCCGAAATGCTCCTCCTCAAAATGAGGGAAATATTGAACGCTTTGCCCTTTTTCTCCAGGCGATATGTACCATTCCTCATCTGGAATACCAGAGTCATAATAAGATTTCAAAAGTGTATAGTTTGTAATTAAATCAAAAGCACGGTTGTTAAACTCTTGTAGCCAATAGCTAAGCTTGATCCCGTAATACCCTTCATCAAAGTTTAATATATTGAAAATTTATTGTTTTCAAGACCCAGCTTATCCAAAATATCGACTTTATCTCCACATAACTTAACCCACTCTTCTTTGGAGGGGTACTTTGCGTAATCATAAATATCCACGCTTATCATTCCTTATAAATTGATAAATTTACATATTCGACAAATTACTGGCAATTTCCTTTGATTGAATAACCACTATCTTAGTTTTGTAGTTTTTTGATTTTATTCCTTTTTAGGAGTCATTCACAACATCTAAAAGAATTAAAGAAGATAAAAAAAGAAACAATTAAATCGAAAATTAATACCTCTTATTCAACTATTGAATGTCTTAGTTCAATAAGAATGTTTCACCAAGTTACTTTAAATATAGCTTGATATCAAACTTCACTTTTATTTAATTCCCATATTAACTCCTTGAATATATTACCTTTAGTACACCAATAATAACTTAGAGGTGAAGGTATTTGCTAAAAACAAGTATTGCTACTATCTGTTTATACTCCATTTTTTTGTGTGATTTTTTTAGTACAACCACTAACGCAAAAATGAGCTCTCTTAAGACTATTAATAAGCAAGATAATAATGAATGCTTTGAACTGCAAGAACGGTTAAATAGGCTTGAACCTCCAAAGCCAATTACTATACTAAAATCTCCAGAACAAAAAGAAATAGAGGGGAATTATCCTTCAAACACCTTTTCTATTTCTGAAATTTTAATTAAAGGAACAAAAATACCTTTTAATATAATTAAAAATGAACCAAATTATGAAAGACCTGTATATCAAGAGCAATGGCACAGCACCTATGGAAGATGGAGTTATATTCCAAGTAGGATATATTACGCACAACATCGTTTATTCCCAATCTATGATATTGGACTTTCAGGTTTATTTAATATTGGAAATCATTTAGGTATTGGTTTCCCAACATTTCAAAATAAAACCGATCTTGACTTATATATTATTGTTTTTCAAACAAATGTTACTAAAGTTTATACAAAAGAAAATCAAATTGTTGTTGTTGGAAATCCACAACGCAATGGAGTTCAAGTTATAACTGTAAAAACAAAAGATATACATCCGTCTGATTTTAAGAAAATGTTACTTATACAATTGGCAATTAACAGTTATGAACTCGATTATTCACTGATTAATTATCAACCACCTGATTATTGGAAAAAACACATTAAACAAAATCAAAAAATATCTTGGAGGTTTAAAAATACGTGTAATTGAGCGTGTTTTTTCATTTTTTAGGGAAGCCTTCTTATTTGAACTAAACTGCCAGTTTGTTCAATAAAAAAAGAGCCACTTTTGTGACTCGTGATCTTCAACTATCGCATGCGTTAGTTGAAGATACTCCAATATATTTCTGTAAATTCATCGCAGTAAAACCCTTCTAAGTTACATAATTTAACTATTTTATCAATAGTAAGTTTATCCGAACAGAGCATAGAAAAGTGGCTATCCCAATGAGTTGTTATTAAGACTTTACTATCATGGGTAAAAAGATTTAAATGTTCATTTCGCAATGCTTCATTATCTTCAATTAAGTCTGCGATATATTCTAATTTACGTTCAGTACAAAATTCATCTCCAACCCAAATCCAATCATGCCCTTGATTTTTTAAAACACTTAGGATTGAATTCATTACAAACTCTGGGAAGAAGCCTTCTGTTGGAGTAATTATCTTATGCTCTTCACAAACCTTTTGAATTACTTCTGCTGTTTTTTCATTTTTGTATTTTTCCCTTAAACCTGATATGAGAGTTCTTAAGCCTATATCTAATTGTTTATAATTTTTAATTCCAGAAATATTTAGGAATTGTTTCCAACTTATCATTTCACAATTATTAATAATGTCATTTTTACCTGGATATGTATCTGTATCAAATAAATCATAATCTAAAGTCTTAGGCTTAATAAAAGGATGAAAAAAAATATAAACCTCCTCGAATACTCCTTTGTAAAATTCCTTAATAGACATATCAGCTGAAGCACATACTGAATACTTATGTGGTTCTGGTAACTCTCTTGTTTTATTCATCAATTCACCTACTTTAATCTTTTATTCCAACATGGATTATATATAAAGCCTTATCAAACTAAAGCATTACGTTAGGTGCATAAGGTTGACTTAAATTGTTATGTATCAATTAATTTTTATTGGTACTTTTCTTTTGCTTAAGAATTTCCACTGGAACAACAAATGAAACGTAAATAAATGATATAACTACTAATATAGTTATCGTATATCCAATACCTTTTGATAAAAATTTAATCGGCTTTAAACCAACTGACACTAAGATTAGATAAATAATGTGATACAAATATGTTAAAAAAATAAATATTGAAACGTCTTTGATACTTTGCTTCCAATTTATTTTTTTTGATTCGAAATAATAAATAGAGTTCTTTCCGATAAGATACATAACTACATAAAAAAATGCGTCTGTTAAATTTATGTCTTTTCCACTTAATAATAAAATGGCATATATTATTCCAATAATGACATATGGTCTTAAACTATTTTTTAAAAACTGTTGCCTTAGTTTATTAATGAAAGATAGCATGAGATAACTCCTTAGAAGTTGTATTTACTTGAATTTTACCATAATTCATCTGATATTTTTTATAATAATTAACCTTGTCTTATGCGACTATTCTGCCATTTAGTACAATAAATAAATCAACTATACAGATGATCGGGTTGTTTAATTAATGCAAAGTTAGTTCAACAACTCAACTCTATTATTACCTTACTTTGTTTTCTATTTGGTGCTGATACCAAAAGGTAGAATCCATGTCTTTAAAGACATGAATTCTGCTTATTATATTTTCAACTATCCTATATGCTTCAAATGAAAATCATAAAGAGCTTGCCCCATTAAATCCATCTGTCGATACATCGGAAATTTTTCCTTGCATAAGTTTATAAATTTTTGGTAAACATTATCATTTATTTTAAAACTCTTATTTGATGCTCCCCCATCGAAGATAGCTTCACAAAGGATTAACTGTTTTCTCTCGTGTATCTCTACAATTTTTTGTAACACCTCGAAATTCTCCTGTAAAAATGCTTCAAACTCTATAGTCAATGTACCGCTGGATTCTTTTAAATTTGATTTATTCTCAGTCTCTTCATCCATAAACTTACAATATTTATTCAACCTTTTTATATAAACATAGTTTCCCTTTTGCATTTCTTTTGTAAATTGACTGTAGGTAATTCCTATTTTATCCGCTGTTATCTTTAATTGATCTTCCTTTTCTTCTTTTAATAATTTATTCACCATTAATACTCTTTTAGTTAGATTCATATTAAAAAACTCACTTTCATTCAATACTTATCGCCCTCTCTTTCATTTATTTTTTAATTGTTTATTAATTATAGATTCTCAAATCGTAATTATTCAGTAATTTGTCAATTATTACTGTAAGGTTTTCTTAAACCAGATTAATTACAAAAATAATTATTAAAAGATTTTTTTTGTATAAAGTATAATTCACAACTTGATAAATCACTCCAGATTAACATTCTTAGGTATATTGAAAAAAAAACTGCTGAAAAATAGGTTTAAACCCTTGATACGATTGATAGAAGGACAAGTACAAAAATAAATTAATAGGAGGTTATAAAATGATACACACAATTGATTTACTAATATATTTAGATATGGAGGATGTCCGTCTAATAAGGAAAAAAAGCGTTTATGAAATTAAAGAAATTAGAAGAGATATTTCAACTTCATTTGGAGGTACATCTTTTCGGTTTTATATAAACAACGATAATCCTTATTTTACACTGAGAATTAATGTGATTGAATTGATTAAGACCCCTATCATAACAGAAGCTTCATACCCTATGGTTGAAAATAAAATTAGAGATATTTTAATAACAATTTTAGGTCATGATAGGAACTTTGATACACACATTCTACTAAGAATAGATTATAGAAAAGATATTGTAGTTCCTGATGAAAAGCTTCGAGAATTATATTTTGCATTAATGACCAGATCAAGATCACAGGTGAGGAAAAAAGTAAAAAAAACAGAGCATGTGCATAAAGAAACAGGCGAAATTATCAATTACGAAAGAGGAATATATTATGGAAATAAGTCTTCCGAAGCAATTATTTACGACAAAGAAAAAGAGAAGGAAGATAAAAAGTATTCCCTATTTGAATATGAAAAAGAAATTATAAGATTTGAATGGAGATTATATAGAAATTATATTTTACAGAAAAAACGTAAAATCCAAAAAAATCCTCTTTTTTCACAACTTAAATATTACTTCACAGATTACAATTATTATCATTTTATGAATAAATGTTTCCCTGAGATTTTACACAAAGGTACATTTTATAAACCATGGGTATACAAAAAAATTATTAACTCCTCAAATTTTACAAAACACACAAAAAAACAATTAATACAATTTTTAAATAAAGTAAATAAGTATGGATTAGACTACCCTAAGTCAAATTTATCTGCTCCAACATTTCGATTAAGATTAAAACAGTTAGAACAATTAAACATTCACCCTTTTCCAATTCCCCACGATAATAAAGAATATCCTTCCCGATTTGAAAATCCTTTTACTCCAACATTTATTTAATTAAGATAATTAACTATCCTTCATTTCTCACTTTGGCAACAAATAACATTCTTGTTGACTATAGTTAAAGTTATTGGTAAATTATGTATTAAGGAGATGATTATTATGACAGATCAACAATCAAAACAAAATGGTAAAAATAAGCTCGGAGAAATAATATCTATACTCCGTAAGCAGAAACAAATGACATACAGGGACTTAGAAAGTTTAACTGGAATTACTCCCTCTTATATAAATCGAATAGAACGTGGGGACAGAGGTAATCCAAGTTATTCAATCATTCAAAAATTAGCAATAGCATTAGAGGTCAATGAACAAATTTTATTAAATGCCATTAGTGGAGACGAAAATACGGTTAACACTAATGAAAACAAACTTCAAATTAAAAGTTTTTCAGATGTAATTACTGAAACCATTTTAATGTCCTCATTCTCCCTATGTGAAATAGAAGCCACAATTGAAATTAAGGAAAAATTGGTTAGCACATTAAATAAAATGGAACCTTTTATACTAAATCCTAATAGAAAAAGTGATTTTGAAATTCTTGTAGCTCTTGATGAACTTACTAAAATAATTAAAGACAATAACAGAACTTCAATCTGAGGTTCTGTAGAGCCTCTTTAATCCCCCCTTTTAGCCCCAATAAAAATGAAAAAGGAGAATTCCAATGAATAATATCAATACCACCTCACAACATCCTCACTTATTTAATAATAAACTTCCTGATCTTCCCTATTCTTCATGCCTTGCAGAAAAAACAGATCCCATAGATATACTTGCCTATTATATTTATCAAAGCTTAAAACGTTCAAATATTAAAAAACCAAATAGAAATGGAGATAAATAATATGGAAAATACAATGAAAGTTATTGGTCTATATATGAGAGTTTCGACATCTAAGCAGTTTCATGAAGGATATTCATTAGAAGGGCAAAAAGAAGAAGGCACTATTCTTGCTAATAGAATGTTTGGAAACGATATAAAAATTGAAACTTATGTAGATGGAGGTATAAGTGGAAAAAATATACAAAAGCGACCTGAATTAAATCGAATGATGAATGATGTAAGGCGTGGTAAACTCCATGCAATTATTACATTTAAAGTAAGTAGATTAAGTCGTTCTCTATCCGACTCACTTAAATTAGTTGAACTAATTCACAATTCTAATGTTCGTTTCATAAGTATTAAAGAAGGCGAATATGGCACTCCCCATGGCAACTTACAATTTAATATTTTAGCTTCCGTTGCCCAATACCAGCGTGAAGAACTTGTAGAAAACGTTCAACTTGGTATGACCCAGAGAGCAAAAGAAGGAAAATGGAATGGCGGACAAGTTTTAGGATATGGAACTGCTGGAAAAAAGGAATTAATAGTAATCCCTAATGAAGCAGATACAGTACAACTTGTATACCATAAATACGTTAACCAAGGATGGGGATTTAAAAAAATAGCTACCTTTTTAAACTCTCTTGGAATTCATACAAAAAAAGGCAAGAACTTCACTCCTAATACTGTATCAATAATTCTGGGAAATCCGCTTTATAAAGGATATATTCGTTTTAACCAAGTGATTGATTGGGAAAAGAAACGTAGAAAAGGCAAGAACCCTGACTATATATTAGTTAAAGGTATTCATGAACCAATAATTGATGAAAAAATATGGGATAAAGCTCAACAAATTTCAAAAGAGCGAGCATCTGGAATTCCCCGTCAATATTCTGGTACCTTTCCTTTAACAAAGATTGCAAAATGTCCTGAGTGTGGAAGCTATATGACAAGTCAATACGGAGGGGCCAGAAGAAAAGATGGAACAAAAAAGCGATATTATACTTGTGGACAATATCATAATAAAGGAAAAGCAGTATGTAATCCTAATACAATTTGTGCAGATTGGCTTGAACGAGAAGTATTCGAACGACTAACACAAGCCCTGCTTTCTGAAGCTATAATTGCAGATATAACACATCGTATTAACAATCAAATAAAACAACACCCTGATTTAAACGAGCAACCAAGTGACTTACTCATACTCCAAAAACGTCTTTCAGATTTAGAAATTCGCAAAAATCGTATTCAGGAATTGATTGAGTCGGGAATTTATACCCAAGAAGAAGCCAGAGATCGTATGATTAATCTTCGTTCTGAAATTAATGAAGCCCAGGTTCTACTATTAAAATCACAAAAAGAACATTCCAATAACGGCACCCTCATTGAATCTGTTTCACCTGATATGATTAGATTACAAATACAAGAATTCTTGGATTTTGCTAATAAATTAGAACCTTTGGAATTCCGACAGTTATTACAAGCAACCATTGAGAAGATTGAAGCAACAAAAAGTGAATTAAAACACATTCATTTTTCTTTTATTGCTCATATTCAAGAAAACAAAAAGGGTCACGATGACCCTTCTTTACATACTCATTCAGAACAGACCTCTTTACTTCTACGAGGTTTACCTTATACCAAAAACCAATACCTACTTGTGGTACGGTTCATTCCTATTTATACGAAAAGCTCGATATACTTGCTCCACCAAAATTAATTTCATTAATTGATGTGGAAAAGTCATTTTTGAAAATGATAATGTATCATCCGCTCTTTTCATGACCGCATCACTTAAACCTAAAGATCCACCAATTACGAAAGCTACTTTGCTGTTTCCATATGTAGCTAGTTGGTCAATTTTTTTTGCGAGTGATTCAGACGTATGCTCTTGCCCCTTTATTGCAAGTGCAATCACATATGAGTCTTCAGCTATTTTACTTAAAATTCTTTCGCCTTCTTTTTCTTTTACGATCAACATGTCTGCTTCACTTAAATTTTCAGGTGCTTTTTCATCTGGAACTTCTATTATCTCCATTTTTGCATAACTAGATAATCGTTTTATGTATTCATCTATCCCCATTTTTAAATATTTCTCTTTTAGCTTTCCTACACTGATTATTGAGATATTCACACTATATCCTCACTTTACAAACAAGTTATTCACAAAAGTTATCCACATACCCACAATTTCTATCCACATTTAGTGGGGGAATCTATGTTCGATACAATATATATGGCATCATTTTGACAATATTCACAGGTTGTGGATATATTTTGCGTTTTTTCGACTTTATTCAACAAAGGTGTTTCGCTATACTTATCCACAAAATCATCTAAAGCCCACTCTACATGTTCATCACAGCTTAAAATTAATTTTTCCACTTATACACAACTCCTTTTTTTTAGCAAAAAAAAAGAGGAGAAAGTAAACTCTCCCCTCAGTATACGTTCATTATTATACATACACTATATCTGTTGGTTTTTGAGGATCTGTATCATGAAGTGCAAATTGCTTTCCAACTTCAAATCCCTTTCCCTCTAATGTTTGAGTAACAGACATTTTGGCAAGCTCTTTCATGTTATTATCTTGGCTTAAATGCGCAAGATAAATACGTTTTGTTTTATCTCCAATTACATCTGCCATTGCAAGTGCAGCATCTTCATTTGATACGTGACCAACATCACTTAAAATACGACGTTTGATACTCCAAGGATATTTTCCCATACGCAGCATCTCGACATCATGGTTACTTTCAAAAATGTACATATCTGCGTTAGAAATGATTCCTTTCATACGATCACTTACATAACCCGTATCTGTAATTGTAACAAATTTTTTCCCATTATGATGAAATACGTAAAACATTGGTTCAGCAGCATCATGCGATACGCCAAATGATTCAACTTCGATATCTCCAAATTGAATGGTTGTTTCCATGTTGAAAATGAACTTTTGCTCAGTAGGAATTTCTCCAATTAAGTGGTTCATTGCTCTCCATGTTTTTTCATTCGCGTAGATTGGAATTTGGTATCTTCTAGCCAGTACACCAAGTCCCTTGATGTGATCACTATGCTCATGAGTAACAAGAATTCCAGAGACTTCCTTAATATCTCTATTGATATCTTTAAATAACGATTCCATCGCTTTACCGCTTAGCCCAGTATCAACTAAAAGCTTAGTTTTCTCCGTCCCAATGTATAACGCATTTCCGGTACTTCCACTTGCAAGTACACTAAAATGCAAACTCATCTCTACTCACTCCATTGCTCTTTATCAATCTTTATTACTTGTCCCTCTATTGCATTTACAAAGTAATCTTCTTGTTCGTTGACAACTATATGCCATGCTGGTGCAATGAATTTTACCCCAGTCGATAATGGAATTACCGTATAATACCCAAAATCAACTTTTGTAACTCGATCACTTGGTTTTAACTCATCTTTAACATACAGATTTTCAATCGCTTTAATTGCTGGTAATACCTCTTGTATATTCTTTTTATCTACCATTTCCTTTAAGCCTTCTAAATATCGTTGGCGATAAGAGTATATTTCATTTTTATCATTATACTTTAATTCAACAACCGAGCTTTCGATATTATAGATTAGACGATCCTTATAGGTTTGGCAGAAATAAATCGTTTTTGAATTTGTATCTAATCGGCAAAAACGGTAATTACTTCCGTTCCATACATACTCTTTTACAAAATTCTCTAAGAAAAAAGTTTTGTTGTTCGTATCAGGTATTGGAACGTTCTTTTTTAAAGTACTTTGCAAAACATCTTTATAGATTTCTATGGTCTGTCCTTTTTTATTGGGAATTGTTTTCTTTGAGAAATCTTTGCTATTTCCAGCAATGTAGGATTCCTTCAAAGAATTTTTTGGTAATGTCACATACGTGATATCATTTTCTTTCAATTGCTCCTCAATGCTAGATTCTGCCATCATATCGAATTGATCGCTACTACGCTTTTGATAAAATTGAATGGCTAAAAATAAATCTAATACTAAAAAAGTTAAAATAAATATTGTTTTGATTCTACTCCAATCCAACAATATTCACCCCAGTTCTGCTGAGCAAATCTTGATCGATCTTCTTATAAGAATCACCGTAATTGATTATCCATACAGGTTTCAATTGGATCGCTCTGTTATAGTAAGGCTGATTGATTGATGTTTGACTATCATCAAATATCGTTTCATATCCCAAACTAATATCTTTAATTAGGGATTTGTTAATTGATTTATTGTTTGCTATTACTTCCATGATTTGTGGACCAGACATTAACTCGATTTCACTTTCTTTTTTATCCGCTATTCTAAATTTATACAATGGACGTTTGAAAGTTTCGATATCGTCTACTCCCCATCCAGTCGTAATCGTTGAGTTTTTATAGACAGGTAAATTATTTATAAACAGTCTAAATGATACTTCATTACTTTCAGGTTTTACTCCTGATAAGATATACCCATCTGTCCATCCGCCATGTGCGTTAATAAAGTCAACGCTTCTTTGAACTAATAGATTAGGGCTTTGGTTAGTATCCTCTGGAGCTGTTGGATTAACAAATGAAATCGTACGATTTAATGGAGAAACTGTCATCAATCTCGTACCATCTGTATAAGTATCTCCTGAATCTGTACTCTCTTTACGTACATTTGAAGGATCACTAAAAATCGCATTTTTTAACTTATCAACATCTATATCTGTAGTTAAGAATTCCATTGTTGTTAATTTCAACGTTTTTTTCGGTAAATAGATTACTTTACCTGATTCTAATTTATATCTTAAGCTTTCTGTAAAGTTTTGATAACTATCTCTCAACTTTTCAACCGCTGAAATAATTGGCGAATTATCAAATGTAGCTTCATAAATTACATTTTGTTCTTCATTTGAAAAATAGATTTTCGCTGAAGAATCTTGCTTCGTTGATAAATTAATCACAATTCGATCAAAAACTATATTTTGTAGTCTTTTTGCATCGAGACTTAAAACTTTATTTAAAGTCTCAACAGGCACTACAGTTGGAAAAATAATTTCTACTTTATTTTTTCCTTTTGTTATTGAGTGGAAAGCATCTTCTGACGTTTTATTCGTTAGATTTTCGAAATTCGTAATTTCTGTTTTTTGTAATGCTCTATATATTGGTGAGATATTATTTTGTTTGGTTGTCACAAAATTTTTGCTTGATTCGTGGACAACTAGCTGATTTGGAATAATGATGTCTTTAAAGTCTCTTTTTGCCCCAATCGAGACTTTTTGTACATAGTCTTGATTTTGAATGACATCGTAATTTGGCTGGTATGACCATAAGCTATATGAAAGAACTAAGCTTAATATAACAAGAGTAGTTAATATAACTGATTTTATATGTTCTCTTCTCATTCCCACTCATCCTCTTGGTCTTCAGCTACAGGAAGTGTGAAATAAACGGTAGTACCTTTCCCTTCCTCACTTTTAGCCCAAATATGACCATCATGCGCATAAATCATTTCTTTTGCAATAGCAAGTCCCAGACCGGTTCCTCCAACTTGTCTTGATCTTGCCTTATCCACTCGATAGAATCGATCAAAGATTTTAGATAGATTTTCTTTAGGAATTCCCATCCCTTCATCTGTAATGCTAACTAATATTTGATCTCTAGACTCTTTGATTCGAAAAGTCACTGTCCCACCTTCAGGTGAATACTTTAAAGCATTTGAAACGATGTTATCTAACACTTGTGTAATTTTATCTTCATCAATAAAAACAAATCTAGTTTTGTTCGTAAACTCACGTTTAAATGAGACCGCTTGAGACTTGCTCATTCCAAAACGATCGATTATACGATTAAATAAATCTGTAAAGTTAACCCAATCCTTCATTAAACGATATTCCGTACTATCTAATTTCGATAATTGGAGTAAATCATTTACTAGTCTAATCATTCTTTCTGTTTCATCTTGGGTTACTTGTAAAAACTTTGGTGCTATTTCTTTGTTTTCCCATGCACCATCTGTTAATGCCTCTAAATAACTTCTCATCGTCGTTAAAGGCGTTCTTAATTCATGAGACACATTTGCAACAAATTCTCTACGCTCTTGCTCAATTTTTTCTTGCTCAGTTACATCATATAGTACAGCAATTAAACCATTAATTTTACCAGTGTCTTTTTGCATAGTTGAAAAGCTAGCTCGTATAATCATTGGTCTTTTATTATCGCTGTAATCTAACATAATTGAATCTGGCTCTTCGTATAAGTCATCTAAAGTATTAATCTTTTCAATTCCTAAGACTTCCAAAATTGACTGATTTAAAACTGTTTCACGTGAAACATTTAACATCGTTTCACCTGGATCATTTAATAGAATGATTTTCCCTCTACGATCAGTAGCAATTACACCATCAGTCATATGCTCTAAGACAGATTGCAGCTTTCTTCTTTCACCTTCAGTTGAGGCTCTGGCCTGCTGCAAATTACGTGAAAGATTATTAAATGAAATTGTTAATTCTCCAATTTCATCTTCACTGTAAGCTCTTAATTTACGGGAGAAGTTTCCTTTCGCCATTTCCTGAGCTTGTCTTCTAATTTCAGAGATTGGTTTCGTTATTGCTTTAGCTAATAAAATGCCGAGAATCGATGTAATTGCAACTGCAATAAGTGTACCAGTTGTAAAAATACGATTAATAAGTTCCATTCTCTCATACGTACTTTCCATTGAAGCACTTGTAAAAATTGCAGAAACGATTTCGTCACCTTCCATTACTGGTGTAACAATTATCCTCATTCGATGTCCATTTTTAGGATCAATTAATACCTTTTCTGTTCTTGTACCTACTAACAGAGCTCTTTTAATTAAGATATCAGTCGTCCTTTTGCCAACAATTGAACGATTACTAGAATCTGACGTAGCGATTACTTCACTATTTTGGTTATAAACTCTAACATCAGAAATCCCAATGTTTTTTCCAAAATCTGACACTATCTTTTGTATATTTGCTTTTATTTCAGGATCATCTAATGTTTTCTTTTTTTCATACTCAATCTTAATATTATAAGCTAACAGTTTTGCTCGTTCATTTATCGCAACTGAAAAACTATTTACGAGTTGTTTCTCAAGTTCCCTAGAAAAATAAACACTAATAATTTGCATAGCTACTAATATTAGTAAGATATAAACTAATACGAATTTAAATACGATTGATTTAAATAAACCAACTTTATTATAAGCCGCCATTAATCTTGCTCCGGATCACGCAGATAGTAACCTACTCCTCGTCTCGTTACAATGAAAAGTGGATAGCTAGGGTTGTCTTCAATTTTTTCACGAAGTCTTCGAATTGTAACATCGACAGTTCGAACATCTCCGAAATAATCATAACCCCAAACAGTTTGAAGTAAATGCTCCCTAGTCATAACTTGACCAATGTGTTTCGCTAAATAATAAAGTAATTCAAATTCACGGTGAGTTAATTCGATCTTCTCACCTCGTTTTGTGACAATATATGCGTTTGGATTAATAACAAGAGAACCGATAATAACTTCAACAGATTCTTCTTTTTCAGAAGTAGCACCTGTTTGATGTCTTCTTAAGTTAGCCTTAACTCTCGCTAATAGCTCTCGTGTACTAAATGGTTTTGTTACGTAATCATCTGCTCCCATTTCTAATCCTAATACTTTATCTAATTCAGAATCTTTTGCTGTAATCATAATGATTGGCATTTCATGATTCTTTCTAATTTCTCTACAAACTTCTAACCCGTCTCGAATAGGCAACATGATATCTAATAAAACTAGATCTGGAAGAAACTCGTCAACTTTTTGTAATGCTTCCTCTCCGTCATATGCACAAACAATTTCAAAACCTTCTTTTTCTAAATTAAACTTTAATATATCAGCAATTGGTTTTTCATCATCGACTATTAATATTTTCTTATTCATTCCCCGCACTCCTTTTCTAGTCAGTTTTTGATGCCATCAATTCTATTCATATCTTTTGCAATTTAATATTAAATTAGGCACCAAATAAACTATTCATAGTAATTTCGTTTTGTGGATTTTCTCTTTAAATACAATACGACTAATATCTTACTAATCCTGTTTATAAGTTTAATCACTAGATTTTTGATTTGATATTTTTTGAAAAAAACCTCTAGCTTGTTGCTAGAGGTCTATTCCACATACTTCTATTTTAAATTAAGTAGGTTTTTTTGTAAAATCGAACATCATTCTACCAATCTAGAAATTCAATAAAAAAGGTTGATATATAAATAAAAACTACTGTATAAACAGTAGTTTTTATGATGGCTCGGGACGGAATCGAACCGCCGACACGAGGATTTTCAGTCCTCTGCTCTACCGACTGAGCTACCGAGCCAATATATGGCGGTCCCGACCGGGATCGAACCGGCGATCTCCTGCGTGACAGGCAGGCATGTTAACCGCTACACCACGGGACCAATATAATTTATTAAAAAAATGACCCGTACGGGACTCGAACCCGTGTTACCGCCGTGAAAGGGCGGTGTCTTAACCGCTTGACCAACGGGCCATGGTAATAAAGAAAAGATGAGCCATGAAGGATTCGAACCTTCGACCCTCTGATTAAAAGTCAGATGCTCTACCTACTGAGCTAATGGCTCATATTAAGATTAAATCTCATAAACTATGTATCAGTTATGACGACAAGATTTATCTTATCATATTAACCAACAGTTTTGCAATAGTTTTTTTAAAAAAAATAATTAAAGCCCTTAAATTTTATTATAAGGGCTTTAATTTATTATTAAGCTCCGTATACGTTACGAACAATATTTGTTTGATTACGATCTGGACCTACAGAGAACACTGATAATGGGATCCCTACTAATTGAGACACACGCTCAACGTAATGTCTTGCATTAACTGGTAATTCATTAAGTGTTTTTACGCCTGTAATATCTTCTGTCCAACCTGGAAGTTCTTCATACACTGGCTCACATTCTGAAAGCTGTTTTAAGCTAGCAGGGAACTCAGTAATAGTTTCTCCACGGAATTTGTAAGCTACACAGATCTTAACAGTTTCTAGTCCTGTTAAAACGTCAATTGAGTTAAGTGATAAATCAGTGATTCCACTTACACGGCGAGCATGACGTACAACTACGCTATCAAACCAACCAACACGTCTTGGTCTTCCAGTAGTTGTTCCGTATTCACGTCCAACTTCACGAATAGTGTTTCCAATTTCGTCATGAAGTTCAGTTGGGAAAGCACCTTCACCAACACGAGTTGTATATGCTTTACATACGCCAACAACATGATTAATTTTAGTTGGGCCAACACCAGATCCAATTGTTACTCCACCTGCAACTGGGTTTGAAGAAGTAACGAACGGATATGTACCTTGGTCAATATCTAACATTACACCTTGTGCGCCTTCGAATAGTACACGTCTGCCCTCATCAATTGCATCATTTAACACAACTGAAGTATCGCAAACGTATTTCTTAATTTGTTGTCCGAACTCATAGTAATCTTCAAAAATATCCTCGATATTTAATGCATTTGAATCATACATTTTTTCGAATAAGTTATTTTTCTCTTCAAGATTACGTTTTAATTTTTCATAAAACTCTTCTTTATCTAAAAGGTCTGCCATACGAATTCCGACACGAGCAGCTTTATCCATGTAAGCCGGTCCAATACCTTTTTTAGTTGTTCCAATCTTGTTATCACCTTTACGCTCTTCTTCTAGCTCATCTTGTTTTAAGTGATAAGGTAAAATGACATGCGCACGGTTACTAATACGTAAGTTATCAGTTGAAACTCCTTTATCATGTAAGTATGCCAGCTCTTGAACTAAAGCTTTAGGATCTACAACCATACCATTTCCGATTACGCAAATTTTTTCTGAGAAGAAAATACCTGATGGAATTAAATGAAGTTTGTATTTTTCACCATTAAAAACGATCGTATGACCTGCATTGTTACCGCCTTGATATCTAGCAACTACTTCTGCCTGTTGTGATAAAAAGTCAGTAATTTTTCCTTTTCCTTCGTCTCCCCATTGAGAACCAACTACTACTACTGATGACAATGTATTGCACCTCCGATTAAAATACGCTATTTCCGAACTAAAACCAAAACTAGTATATCAAACTTACGGAATTTGTCAATAAATCTCGTTGATTTTTTCTGTTTTTAGTTTTATTTGTTCGTAAATACTTAATAAAGAAATTGATATTACTAGTTTACCCTAACAAAAAAAAATAATCACATAGATAATCTATGTGATTATTTTTATGCACCTGGTGCTTGTTCATCCGTAAACCTTCGCTCTAAGTTAACGAACTTATTATATTCTTTAACGAACGCCAAGGAAACAGTTCCTACAGGACCATTCCTTTGTTTAGCGATAATGATTTCAATTATATTTTTGTTCTCTGATTCTTTATCATAGTAATCGTCTCGGTATAAGAACGCAACGATATCCGCATCTTGCTCAATACTCCCTGATTCACGAATATCAGACATCATTGGACGTTTATCCTGCCTTGATTCTACACTACGTGACAGCTGAGATAAGGCAATTAGAGGTACTTTTAATTCCCTTGCTAGCCCTTTAAGAGATCTCGAAATTTCGGATACTTCTTGTTGACGATTCTCTCCACTTTTTCCATTACCTTGGATTAGCTGTAGATAATCAATTAAGATCATTCCTAATCCATGCTCTTGCTTCAATCTTCTACACTTTGCACGAATATCATTTACTCTAATACCAGGAGTATCATCGATATAAATTCCTGTACCTGCTAAGCTACTAGCAGCCATCGTAAGCTTATTCCAGTCCTCTTGTTCTAGATTACCAGTACGTAGTGCTTGGGCATTGATATTACCTTCCGCACAGAGCATACGCATGACAAGCTGGTCTGCACCCATCTCAAGACTAAATATCGCAACATTTTCGTCTGTTTTTGTCGCTACGTTTTGTGCAATATTCAATGCGAATGCTGTTTTACCTACTGACGGACGTGCAGCTACGATAATTAAATCATTGGGTTGAAATCCCGCTGTCATTCGATCTAAATCAGTAAATCCTGTTGGGACACCTGTGATTTCTCCTCGTTGATTAAATAATGTTTCAATTTTACTAAAAGTAGTCATTACTACATCTTTAATACTTTGAAATCCTGAAACATTTGTACGTTGAGAAACCTTTAAAATACTTTTTTCTGCTTCATTAAGAATAACATCTACTGGTACTTCTGGCGTATAGCTTTCCGTCACAATATTGGTAGCCGTTCTGATTAATCTTCTTAATGTTGATTTTTCCTCAACAATCTTTGCGTAATAATCAACATTCGAAGCAGTCGGAACAGAAGCCAATAGATCATTTAGGTAAGATACTCCACCTACCTCTTCTAGCACCCCTTGGTTGGCTAGTTCAGAAGTTAGAGTGATAACATCAAGTGGCTCATTTCTTGAAGCAATTTTAAGCATCGCTTCGAAAATTTTTTGATGGGCAGCTCGATAAAAGTCATCTGGTAAAAGCCGTTCTGAAGTTGGTATTAAAGCTTCCGAGTCTAACAGTACTGCTCCTAATACAGCTTGTTCAGCTTCTATATTCTGCGGTGGAGTACGATCGTTTAACAAATCACTCATTTCTAGTCCTCCAGATGCTTGTTTCTTATTGTTCTTTTACATGTACTTTTAACGTTGCACTTACTTCTGGATGTAATTTTACTTTTATATTCGTTACTCCAAGACCTCTAATTGCATCGTTCATTTCAAATTTACGTTTATCTAATTTAATTCCGTGTACTTTCTGAAGTTCGTCTGCAATTTGCTTGCTTGTAATTGAACCAAAAAGGCGACCACCTTCACCAGATTTAGCTTTTAATTCGACCGTTAAAGCTTCAATCGTCTCTTTCAGTTTTTTACAATTTTCTAGTTCAATTGCAGCATCTTTTAATTCTTTATTTTTTTTCGCTTCAAGTGTTTTCACGTTTCCAGCAGTCGCCTCAATTGCATCGCCATTTTTTATTAAAAAGCTAGCATATCCGTCTGCAATGTTTTTAGTTTCTCCTTTTTTACCTTTTCCTTTTACGTCTTTTAAGAAGATTACTTTCATTTGTTTGTTCTCCCTTCAATGTATTGATCAATTATTCTTAATAAGCTTTGTTCTACTTCTTTAATTGATGAAGATTCTATTTGTGCAGCAGCATTTGTTAAATGCCCACCGCCACCAAGCTCTTCCATTATTAACTGAACGTTTATATTACCTAATGAACGACTGCTAATACTAACAAGATCATCAGATCTTTTCGCGATTACAAACGATGCAATTACATCCGTCATTGTTAATAATGTGTCTGCAGCCTTTGCAATTAAAACTTGTTCATAATTAACGTTTTCTTTTCCATAACTAATCGCAAAGCCATTTTTATACATATAGGCTTCCTCTATTAGCTCAGCTTTACGAATATACTCATTCATATCTTGTTTTAATAAATTTTGAACAAGAATCGTATCAGCACCATTTGATCTTAAATAGGAAGCAGCATCAAATGTTCTAGCACCTGTTCGGAAAGTGAAGCTCTTTGTATCAACAATAATACCTGCAAGTAAAGCAGTAGCTTCTAACATATTTAATTTAATTTTCTTAGGCTGATACTCTAATAACTCAGTTACTAGTTCCGCTGTAGACGATGCATACGGCTCCATGTAAACAAGAATTGCATCTTTGATAAAATCCTCACCTCTTCGGTGATGATCAATAACTACAATTTTATCTGTTTCATCTAAAAGTGATTCTTCTTCTACCATTGTTGGCCTATGAGTATCGACCACAATAATTAGCGTATCCTCTGATACAAGCTCTTTTGCCTTTTCAGGCGAAATGAAGCAAGACATAAACTGTTCGTTTTTTGACATCTCTCTCATTAAACGATTAACACTTCGATCTACTTCATCTTTATTAATTACAACATAACCATTCACTTCATTGTGCATGACCATTTTTAAGATACCTACTGCTGATCCAAGCGCATCCATATCAGGTAACTTGTGACCCATTATCATAACATTAGAGCTACTCTTCATTAAGTCCCTTAAAGCATGGGAGATTACTCTCGCTCTAACCCTTGTTCGCTTTTCAACTGGGTTGGTTTTCCCACCAAAGAACTTTACTTTACCATTAATGTTTTTAACTGTTACTTGATCTCCTCCACGTCCAAGAGCTAAATCAAGACCAGATTGAGCTAGTTGTCCAAGTTCCGGTAAACTTTCACTTCCAACACCGACACCTAAACTTAGCGTAATAGGTAAATTTCGTTTTGTTGTTTCTTCTCTTACTTGGTCTAAAATAGAAAATTTATTGTTTTCTAAATTACCTAGAATTCCTTCATTTAAAACTGCACTATATCGATCTGATGAAACACGCTTTAAGAAAATACCATGTGTATTTGCCCAACTATTTAACATTGTTGTAACTGCCCCATTTATACTAGAACGCTCCTGATCATCTAAACCTTGCGTCAATTCATCATAATTATCAAGTAAAATGATACCAATTACAGTTCTCTGATCTTCATATAGCTTTTCCATTTGGGCTTGTTCAGTGACATCAAACAAATAAATAAATCGTTCTTCTCTTTTAATCACTACACGATAAGTTCTTTTATTTATACTAATTACATCTTCTTTTTTTTCTTTTTTCGAAATTAAAGCCATTAATCCTTCTGATAAATCATAGATGTGTTTTCCAATCAATGAGTGATCGTCTAAAATATTAATAATATATTGATTACCCCATTCAATATGATATTCTCTATCATACAGTAAAACTCCAATAGGCATATCCGTAATTGCTTCATTACTCAAATTTTTCACTCTCGACATAACCGATTCAATATACATATCTAAAATGTAGCGATACTTTATTTCTATCTTAACTACTAGAAAAATAACCAATAAGAAGATAACAATAAAGATTATCCCTAATTTCGGTTGTATATAAACGACGGTACCGATAAGAAATATTGAAAGAGCAGTTAATAGATAGACGGGAATAAGAAACATTTGTTTCTTATGAAAATCTTGCATAAGTTCAGCCCCTAAATCAAATAAAATCTTACTTCCATTTAAAGTTTACTCCACCTTTTCAGCTAACACTGGTGTAATTTAATTTATTCTTCTATTAAATATTCCAATTGAAACGATCCCGATTAGTAAAACAATATAAATTAATGGTTGAATAATAAGACTTGCAATCATTATGATAATTGGTACCGCTTTAGAAAATTGCTTTAAATAACTAAAATAAAAAATCGATGCATATCCTTGAACAATAACTAAAACTTGAAGTACATACGTTACGTTAATAACTGCTACATTGAAGAAACTTCCTTGTTTTAATTTGAAAAATGAAATAATCATTACGATTAAAAAGAACCACATGAATCCTGCTGGGAGTCTAAATTCTCTAAATGGTTTAAATTTTGGTGTTTTATAACCAAATCTTTTTATTAATGGAAAAGTTACTAACTGAGTTAAAAAGGCAAGTGTAAAACTAAACATTAATAATAATGTCGGGAATAATGTAGGGATTAGTTTAATTACAGCTAATAGATCATCAAGTCCATTCTGATTAGGTTTGACACCAAGACTTGAGTACATTTCCTTGCTTTTTTCAATAGCATCTGTCATAGAGTTCATCATATCTTTTACAATATCCATATTAAAAAGAGTCTTGGCCAATAAGTATATTAGTACTATATGTATTAAATATAAGAAAGTACTAGTAATTAATATTTCACCTTTACTTCTCTCATTTTTTATTAGATATCCCAATGCGATGCCAATTGTAGAGAACATTAAAGTACTTGGAATTACGGTAGCAGATGTAATAACCATTGTTATACCAATTGCTACACAACAAAGCAGTAGTGACTCTTTAATTGAATATTTTAAACTAAAAACGATAAATGGCAGTGGCATAAGAAAGGTTAAAATAAGTGAGAGAAATGGTACATATGTAATCATTAATAACAGTACTGAGTATATTGCTAAAAGTACTGCTCCTTCAGTTATAAAGCGAGTAGATTTCAAAACAAATCTCCTTTCAATTTCCCTAACTTATTCTCGATAAGCATACTATTTACTATTTTACCATAAAACGTATTTTTTCATAAATACAAAAAAAGTACAGCACGAGAATGCTGTACTTTTCATTATTCAGCTTATTCAGCCACGTATGGTAATAATGCCATTTGACGAGCGCGTTTGATCGCGATCGTTAATTTACGTTGGTATTTTGCTGAAGTTCCAGTTACACGACGAGGTAAAATTTTACCACGCTCAGAAACGAAACGTTTTAATAACTCAGTATCTTTAAAGTCGATAGTAGTGATGCCATTTGAAGTAAAGTAACAAACTTTACGACGCTTAGCACGTCCACCTTTACGTCCACCCATTGCCATTGTTATTTCCCTCCTCTACTTAGAAATTAGTTTTTAGTAATGTTTACCGTTCAACATTACAGTTATATTATTTAGAAAGGAAGATCGTCATCAGTGATATCGATTGTTTTGCTTGTCCCACCAAATGGGTCATCATTAAAGCTAGGCTTTTGAGATGGTGCTTCGAAAGGATTTCCAGCGTTAAATCCACCTTGGTTTTGTTGGTTCATACCAAATGAACCTCCTTGGTTACCTGACGCGTTTCGTGGTTCTAAGAATTGAACAGAGTCAGCTACAACTTCAGTTACATATACTCTCTTGCCATCTTGACCATCAAAACTTCTAGTTTGAATACGTCCCTCAACTCCAGCTAAGCTTCCTTTTTTCAGGAAATTCGCTACGTTTTCAGCAGGCTTTCTCCAGATAACACAGTTAATAAAATCTGCTTCTCTTTCACCTTGCTGATTTGAGTAGGTACGATTCACTGCTAGAGTAAACGTTGCTACAGCAACCCCACTTGGTGTATAACGTAAGTCTGGGTCCTTTGTTAGACGACCTACAAGCACAACACGATTGATCATCTGATTCTTACCTCCCTAAGGCATTTCAAAAATTATTATTTGTCTTCTTCACGGATAACGATATGGCGAATGATATCTTCGCTGATCTTCGCTAAACGATCGAATTCTTGTACAGCTTCTGGTTTAGCAGAAACATTTACAAGCATGTAGTGTCCATCACGGAAATCGTTAATTTCATAAGCTAAACGACGTTTACCCCACTCTTTAACGTTTGTGATTTCAGCACCTTGTTCAGTTAAAACGTTGTTGAAACGCTCAACTAATGCTTTTTGAGCTTCGTCTTCCATGTTTGGTCGAACGATGTACATGATTTCGTATTTATTCATCACAATGTCACCTCCTTTTGGTCTAACGGCCCAATAAAGGGCAAGGAGCAATTTATTTAATCACTCACGAGTTAAAATTATAGCATAGTTTTTTTTAGATAGCAAATCAATAAATTTAGAGCTAATTTATTAAACATTAAATCGGAAATGCATTACATCTCCATCTTGTACGATATATTCTTTACCTTCAAGGCGTACTTTACCAGCTTCTTTGGCAGCAGTCATGTTACCATAGTTCGCTAAATCTTCAAAAGATACTGTCTCTGCACGGATAAAACCACGCTCAAAATCAGTATGGATAACACCTGCACATTGTGGAGCTTTCATACCCTTTTTAAATGTCCAAGCTCTTACTTCTTGTACACCTGCAGTAAAGCAAGTTGCTAGTCCTAATAAAGAGTACGCTGCACGGATTAATTGATCTAAACCAGATTCTTCAATCCCTAATTCTTGAAGGAATGTGCGTTTTTCCTCATCATCTAACTCAGCAATTTCTTCTTCAATTTTTGCACTAATAACGATTACTTCTGATCCTTCTGCAGCTGCAAACTCTCTTACTTTTTGAACATACTCATTTGAAGATGGATCAACGATATCATCTTCACCAACGTTTGTAATATAAAGCATTGGTTTAGTTGTTAATAGGTGTAATCCTTTTACTACCTTCATTTGTTCTTCAGTAAATTCTACTGAGCGAGCAGGCATGTCACTTTCAAACGCATCTCTTAGTTTTACTAAAATTTCATGCTCATACGAAGCATCTTTATCTTTTTGTTTAGCTAATTTCGCTACTCGATCAATACGTTTTTCAACTGATTCTAAGTCAGCAAGAATTAACTCTAGGTTAATTGTTTCAATATCAGCAATCGGATCAACTTTACCAGAAACGTGCGTAATATTATCATCTGCGAAACAACGTACTACTTGGCAAATTGCATCTACTTGGCGAATATGTGATAAAAACTTATTTCCTAAACCTTCACCTTTACTTGCACCTTTAACGATCCCTGCGATATCAGTAAATTCAAAAGTTGTTGGAACAGTTTTCTTAGGTTGAACTAATTCAGTTAACTTTTCTAAACGATAATCTGGTACTTCTACCACACCTACGTTTGGATCAATTGTACAAAACGGATAGTTTGCTGATTCAGCTCCCGCTTGTGTAATTGCATTAAATAAAGTCGATTTTCCTACGTTTGGTAATCCTACGATACCTGCTGTTAATGCCATAATTTCCACTCCTATACGAACTTAGTTAATCTTTCACAATTATATTGATTTCGAAAAAAAATAACAAGAAAATCTGATTATTATTTCTGAACATACGAAAGGTATCTAGTAGAGGCAATCCTAAATGTTGCTCTACTAGATACCCTTTGATTTTAAAATCGTTCTACTCTTCAGCTCGAACTAAAACCTTTTTTAATTTTCGTGCGAACTCTCTGCGTGGTATTAATACGCTATGTTCACACCCTTCACATTTTAAACGAATGTCCATACCCATTCGAATAATTTTCCATCTGTTCACACCACATGGATGAGGTTTTTTCATTTCTACTACATCATTTAAATTAAAAACTTTTTCTTCCACGCGAAAAACTCACTTCCTTAAAATAGTAGCATACAAACTATACATTCGCATTTTCATTTTTAGCTTCTCGTTGTTTATATAATACCATTTTTGGATATGGAATTTCTATGTTATTTCTTTCTAGTACTTCTTTTATCTCTTTTCGAATTGCTCTAGAAATTTTAAATTGCGTCATCGGTTTAACCTCTGAAGCTATTCGTAACGTTACTTCAGAAGGACCCAAATTTTGAATTCCAAGATACTCTGGAGGCTTTACCATGTCCTCATATCTTTCAGGCATCGTCACTAAATGTCTTTCGATTACACTTTGAGCATGTTCGATATCTCCTTCATATGAAATACTAATATCAACCATCGCTACTGCATTATGCAAAGAAAAGTTAGTAACTTCAGTAATCATACCATTTTGTATAATATGAAGTTCACCTGTTCCACTTCTGATTTTAGTTGTTTTTAAACCAATTGATAATACTGTGCCTTCAAAATTTTGTACTCTAATATAATCCCCAACCGAAAACTGGTCTTCAAACAAAATAAAAAATCCTGAAATGATATCTTTTACCAAACTTTGTGCTCCAAAACCGATTGCTACACCACCAATTCCAGCTCCAACTAAAAGACCTTTTATCTCCACTCCGAATATTGGTAGAATGGTTAAAGCTGCGATAAAAAATATAACGTAGGCTAATACATTTTCCATCAGCTTTATAAGTGTAACTGACCTTCTTTCTGATACTTGTAATGGTCCTCTAGCGTTAACCTTTAGAAGCTTACGAATTAATTTTCTTCCAATTTTTACGGCTAATACTGAAACAATAATAATTAGCGCGATTTTTATTGAGGCACTTAAAAAAGCATCCCATTGACTTTGAGTTATCATATTATCTTTTATCGTTTTTTCAGCTGCATCTATTTGATCTACTGCATTTAACTTACCCATTTGGTATTAGAATCCCCCTATCTCTTTTTTTCAATTACTTTAATGGTAATACTAACCGAATTACCTACTTAAAACCATAAATATAAACAATTGTAATAATAGTTTAATTTAGCAATAAAGATAGATTGATTAGAGTATAAATTTTCTAAAAATTGCATAAACTGTTATTACTCTCTTAAAAGAAAAGTAGGCGATATTATGCAATTTTCAGCAAATCCTTTACGTAGCTTATTTAAGGACGATTATTCTGTATTTTTAGATGATGAAAATGCAATAAATCGATTTGCAGATCGATTAAGTAAGTCGCTTCCTAGTCTTTATACAAACGAAATTGTTTTTGTCTGCATTGGTACTGACCGTTCAACTGGAGATTCACTCGGTCCCCTTGTTGGATCTATGTTAGGAGAATTGAACTTAAGTAGATTTCATTATTATGGTACTCTCGACGAGCCAATTCATGCGTTAAATCTTTCGGAACAGCTTGAAGTAATTAAAAACAAGTATAACAATCCCTTTATCATTGCTATTGATGCTTGTTTAGGCAGAGTAAAAAGTATTGGTAGCGTTCGTCTATCAAATGGACCACTAAAACCAGGCGCAGCGATGAAAAAAGATTTACCCTTAGTAGGTGAAATTAATTTAACAGGTGTAGTTAACGTTAGTGGTTTTATGGAGTTTTATGTACTACAAAATACAAGATTAAGCCTAGTAATGAAAATGGCCAAATTCATTGCAAACTCAATAAAGGAAACTGAAAAAAGACTTATTACGTAGTGTTACTCACTATAAAACTAGTTTACTAACTATCAATCTGAAAATCCTACAAAAACAAAAGGGAGTATTAATTGAATTGGAGACCAAAACAATCAATATTCCCTAAATAACTCATTTTATGATTGAAAGGATTCTTTCTAAATCTTCTTTATTAAAAAATTGGATCTCGATTTTCCCTTTATCTTTTGATGATTTAATTTTAACTGACGTACCAAACTTTTCTTGTAACACTTCTTCATACTCACTAAAGAAAATATTCTTGTTAGCATTTTTCTTTGGTGTTTCACGTGAAACATTATCATTTAACTCATTAACTAAGTGCTCTACTTCTCTAACGCTAAGGTTCTTTTCAATTACTTTTAAGGCAGTACTTTCGATTAAACCCTTTCGTTTAAGTCCTAAAAGCGCTCTTCCATGCCCCATAGAAAGAGTACCTTCCTCAACCATTTTTTGAACAGAATTAGGTAATGTTAAAATCCTTAAATAGTTAGCGATATGTGGGCGACTTTTCCCAAGTTTTTTCGCCAATTGTTCTTGTGTTAAATGCAGTTGTTCAATTAATGTTTGATATGCTTCCGCTTCTTCAAGAGGATTTAGATCATCTCGTTGTAAATTTTCTAAAACAGCTAACTCCATCATTTGCTCTTCAGAAAGCTCTCGAACAATTACAGGAACTGTATTTAGTCCTGCGTTCTTTGCAGCACGGAAACGTCTTTCACCAGCTACAATTTGGAAACCTTTTATACTTTTTCTTGCAATAATTGGTTGAAGAATCCCATGTTCAACTACAGATTGTGTCAATTCCAACATTGCTGTCTCATCGAATACTTTTCGAGGTTGGTACGGATTAGGTCTAAGTTCTTTAAGCGCAATTTCTTGGACTAATTCTTCTTGTTGATTGATATCTTGAAAGAATGCTCCTATACCTTTTCCTAAACCTTTAGCCATTATCAATCACTTCCTTTGCTAGTTCGAGATATACTTCTGCACCTCTAGACTTTGGATCATAAGTAATGATCGGTTTTCCATGACTTGGTGCTTCGCTTAAGCGTACATTTCTTGGAATAATTGATTTATAGACTCTATCTTGAAAATATTTTTTTACTTCTTCAATCACTTGAAGCCCTAAATTTGTACGAGCATCTAGCATCGTTAACAAAACGCCTTCAATTGCTAAGTTTTTATTTAAATGTTTTTGAACTAATCGAACTGTACTTAATAACTGACTCAATCCTTCAAGTGCGTAGTACTCACATTGAACAGGAATAATAATTGAATCAGATGCAGTCAATGAGTTTAGAGTCAATAATCCAAGAGATGGAGGACAATCTATTAAAATATAATCATAGTTTCCTTTTACAGTATCTAAAGCTCGCTTTAAACGTACTTCTCTTGAAATAGTTGGTACTAACTCAATCTCAGCTCCAGCAAGTTGAATTGTTGCCGGAATAATATCGAAATTTGGAATAGCAGTGTTTAAAATGACATTTTTCGCCTCAACATCATCAACTAATACATTATATACACACTGATTTACATCAGCTTTTTCAATACCAATACCACTTGTTGCATTGCCTTGAGGATCTATATCGACTAATAATACTTTTTTTCCTAAATGAGCTAAACAAGCACTTAAATTAACTGATGTTGTAGTCTTACCAACACCACCTTTTTGATTAGCTATAGAGATTACTTTAACCACTATGTAATCTACTCCTTCCACAACAAACAATTCTTAATTTCTATTCTACCATGAATAGATTCGTCAATGTGTCTAGATTTATAAATGAACAAAAAAAATTCACCACTACAAAAGAGGTGAATTTTACACTTATTTTTTTGGAATTTTAATCGTTATTTGGTAATAGTCATCGTGTTCTTCTTCCTGACTATCAATATTCATACCAGTTTTCGTAACCATCTGTAAAGATTCACGAATTGTATTCATAGCTATTCTAATATCTTTACTAATTGCTTTAAATTTTGGTTTTGGTTTTGGTTTTTTTTCCGTCAATAATGCTACTACTCGATCTTCAGTTTGTTTTACATTTAATTGTTTATCAACGATTTCTTGAAGTAGCGTTATTTGTAATTGTGGTAACTTTAATGGTATAAGTGCTCGAGCATGGCGTTCTGTAATTGTCTTGTCTAATAAGGCTTGTTGAATCTCAGCAGGAAGTTTTAAAAGTCTTAATTTGTTAGCAACTGTCGACTGTCCTTTTCCTAATCGTTGAGCCAATGCCTCTTGAGTTAAATTATGTAGGTCTATTAATTTTTGATAAGCTACCGCCTCTTCAAAAGGAGATAATTCTTCGCGTTGTAAATTCTCGATTAGAGCTACTGAAGCAGTCTCTGTATCGTTAAACGTTTTCACAATTGCAGGGATTGTGTCCCACCCTAAAGATGAAACAGCTCTGAATCGTCTTTCCCCGGCAATTATCTCATAAAAGTTCGGTCTGATTTCTCTTACTACTATTGGCTGAATAATACCATGAGTTCGAATCGTTAGCGCTAGTTCTTTAATTTTCTCATCATCAAAAAATGTTCTAGGCTGATACTGATTTGGTACAATTTCTGATACTGGAATTTGGCGTATAACTTCATTATTTGAAACCGAGCCTTGAACATCATCATTAATTTCTTTTTCTGATAAGCCAAATAACCTAGATAATGTGCTTTTCAATGTGATTCCCACCCTTTTAGAATTTCGTTCACAATAGAATAAACTTAACAAATGTTTCACGTGAAACATTTGTTAGTTTATCATATTAAATTTCTAATGGTTCTTTACCAGGAGTACCCGGTTTACGTGGATACTTAGTTGGCGTTTTACGTTTCTTTTCTACTATAACAATATTTCGATCACTTTCTTCTCCAGGAAGAGTAAAGTGATTAGTTGATTTAACTTCTCCACCAAGTGTTTTAATAGCATATTTTGCTTTCTCTAACTCATCTTCTCCGGCAGCACCTTTAAGTGCAACAAAGTAACCGTTTTGTTTTACAAGAGGTAAGCATAATTCAGTTAAGACTGACATTCTAGCAACCGCTCTAGCTGTTACAACATCAAAAGATTCTCTCATACCAGCTTTTTTAGCAAAAGTTTCTGCTCGATCATGAACAAATGTTACATTTTCTAATTGTAACTCTTTCGCTAAATGATTTAAAAACGTAATTCTTTTTTGAAGTGAGTCTACAATAGTTAATCGGATAGATGGGAAACAAATTTTAATTGGGATCGAAGGGAAGCCCGCTCCTGCACCAATATCACATACTGTCATTTCACCTGAGAAGTCAAAATAAAAAGCAGCACTAATCGAATCATAAAAATGCTTTAAATAAACTTCTGTTTCTTCTGTTATAGCTGTTAAGTTCATTTTATTATTCCACTCCACTAAAGTGTGGAAATATATTTCAAATTGTTTTAATTGAAAATCCGATAATAGAATTCCTTTTTCTTTAAGTGCAGCGATAAACTGTTCTTTATTCACTCGTAATTCCCCTATCTATATTAGTTCGATATTCTTGCAATTTTTCCTTGTTCTAAATAAACAAGTAGAATTGAAATATCTGCTGGATTTACTCCAGAGATACGAGAAGCCTGACCAACTGATAGTGGACGTACTTGCTCAAGCTTTTGTCTTGCTTCAGTTGCAATACCATTAATAGCTTGATAATCGATATTTTCAGGAATTTTCTTCAAATCCATTTTCTTCATACGTTCTACTTGATTTAATGACTTTTCAATATAACCTTCATACTTAATTTGTATTTCAACTTGTTCTTTTACATCCGGATGTAAATCTTTCTCAGATGGACTAATTGTATGAATATGTTCATAAATCATTTCAGGACGTCGTAAAAGATCTGCTGCACGAATTCCATCTTTTAATTCGCTTCCACCGTTTTCAACTATTAAATCTTGTAATTCTTTTGTCGGTTTTAATTGAGTTGCTTTTAATCGAGCAATTTCTTCTTCAATCAGCATTTTCTTTTGTTCAAAGTCTGCAAATCTTTCGTCAGAAATTAAACCAAGTTTATGACCTATTTTTGTTAAGCGTAAGTCAGCATTATCATGACGTAATAGTAGACGATATTCCGCTCTAGAAGTTAGTAGACGATATGGTTCATTTGTCCCCTTTGTCACTAAATCGTCAATTAATACTCCGATATAAGCTTCCGAACGATCCAAAATAAGCTCTTCTTTATTTAAAGAACGGCATGCAGCATTGATTCCGGCAATTAATCCTTGACCTGCTGCTTCTTCATAACCAGAAGTACCGTTAATTTGACCTGCAGTATAAAGGTTTTTAATGTTTTTTAATTCCAGTGTAGGCCATAATTGAGTTGGTACAATCGCATCATATTCGATAGCATAACCAGTTCTCATCATTTGAACATTTTCAAGACCCGCAATCGATTGAAGCATTTTTTCTTGAACATCTTCAGGTAAACTAGTAGATAGTCCTTGAACATAAACTTCTTGTGTATTTCTTCCTTCTGGCTCTAAGAAGATTTGATGTCTCGGTTTATCATTAAATCGGACAACTTTGTCTTCAATTGAAGGGCAATAACGAGGTCCAGTTCCTTTTATCATACCAGAGTACATAGGTGAACGGTGTAAGTTATCGTCAATAATTTGATGAGTAGTTTCACTTGTATATGTTAACCAACAAGGAATTTGTTCAGTTTCAACCGGTTCTGTTTCAAATGAAAATGCTCGCGGTACATCATCACCTGGTTGTATTTCTGTTTTTGAATAATCAATGCTATGACTATTTACACGTGGAGGAGTACCTGTTTTAAAACGAACTAGTTCAATTCCTAATTCCTCTAAGTGCTCAGATAGCTTAATTGCTGGTTGTTGATTATTAGGACCGCTAGAGTACTTTAATTCTCCAACGATAATTTCACCACGTAAGAATGTACCAGTTGTAATAACAACTGTTTTAGAACGATAAATCGCACCTGTTTGAGTGATTACTCCAGTACATTGACCATCTTCTACAATTAATTTTTCTACTAACCCTTGTTTTAGTGTTAGGTTTTCTGTATTTTCGATTGTTTTCTTTAACTCATGTTGGTAAGCAAATTTGTCCGCTTGAGCACGTAATGCACGCACTGCAGGACCTTTACCTGTATTTAACATTCTCATTTGGATATGGGTCTTATCGATATTTCGACCCATTTCGCCACCCAGCGCATCAATCTCACGTACTACAATCCCCTTAGCAGGTCCACCTACTGAAGGATTACAAGGCATAAATGCTACCATATCTAAATTAATCGTTAACATTAGTGTTTTTGCACCCATTCGAGCCGCTGCTAAACCAGATTCACATCCAGCATGGCCAGCACCAATAACGATTACATCATAATTGCCTGCTTCAAAACTCATTTTTCTCTCCTCCTAACCTTTTATTTTCCTAAACAGAACTGAGAAAATAACTGGTTGATTAAACTTTCTTGAACCGTATCGCCCACGATTTCTCCTAATAATTCCCACGCTCTAGTTAAGTCAATTTGTACTAAATCTATTGGCATGCCATTTTTCATTGCTTCAATTGCGTCATTAATTGTTTGTTCAGCTTGTTTTAATAAAGCAATATGTCTAGCATTAGATAAATAAGTTAAATCTTGTGCCTCAATTTGCCCTTCGAAGTATAGATCAGCAATTGCTTTTTCTAAATCATCAATTCCTTTTTCTTCTTTTAGTGAAGTTGTTACAATTGTAGCATTTCCTACTAACTCTCTTACTTCGTTCATATCAAGATTTTGTGGCAAATCTGTTTTATTAACAATCACGATTACGTCCTTATCGCTCATTTGCTCATATAACTTGCGGTCTTCCTCACTTAATTGCTCATTATTATTTAATACAAATAAAACAAGATCAGCTAGATTTAGAACTTTTCTTGACCTTTCGACACCAATAGCTTCCACGACGTCTTTCGTTTCACGAATACCTGCAGTATCAATTAATCGCAAAGGAACTCCTTTTACGTTTACGTATTCCTCGATTACATCTCTCGTAGTACCTGGGATATCTGTTACAATTGCTTTACTTTCTTGCACAAGTGTATTTAGAAGAGAAGATTTCCCAACATTCGGTCTACCTATAATTACTGTTGAAAGACCTTCACGTAGAATTTTCCCTTGTTTTGATGTTTCAAGAAGCTTTTGTATTTCAATTCGAACCTCTTTTGCTTTTTCGATTAAAACAGTGTTAGTCATTTCTTCAACATCATCATATTCAGGGTAATCGATATTCACTTCGATATGAGCGAGAATTTCCAGCAAAGTTTGTCGTAGTCGATTAACTAATTTAGATAATCGACCTTCTACCTGATTCATTGCTATCGCCATTGCTCGATCAGTTTTTGAACGAATTAAGTCCATTACTGCTTCAGCCTGTGATAAATCGATTCTTCCATTTAGAAAGGCTCTTTTTGTAAATTCACCTGGATCTGCCAGTCTAGCTCCCTGAGACAGTACTAATTCAAGTACTTTATTAACAGAGAAAATACCACCATGACAATTAATTTCGACAACATCTTCACGTGTGAAAGTTTTAGGTGCTCTTAAAACAGATACCATTACTTCCTCAACAGTGTTCCCAGAGCTTGGGTCAACTAAATGACCGTAATGAATTGTATGTGAATCTACTATATTTAAATCTTTTTCTTTAAATAATTTATTTGCTATTTGAACAGCCTCATCACCACTTAGTCGAACGATTGCAATTGCACCTTCGCCTTTTGGAGTTGATATTGCTGTAATTGTATCAAATTCCATCAAAAATCACCTCGGAGCATGTTAACTCAAGCTAACATGTTACTTCTAAACTTATAGCATAGCATAAAGAATTTTATAATTGAATGTTTTTATATTATAACCGTACGAAAGTACAAGTAAACTTAAATGCTTGAATGATGAACATTAAAAAACCAATTAAGGATTAGCCCCTAATTGGTTTTTTGAAATCTATAACTAATTGACGATATGGATCTTGGCCAATTGACTTTGTAGTGATATTTGGCATATCTGTAAGAATGTGATGAATAATTTTTCTTTCAAAAGATGGCATCGGCTCTAAAGAGATTGCTTTTCTTGTCTTCAAAACAGATTGAGCAGTTTTTTTAGCAAGAATTTCGAGCGATTCTTTACGCTTTAATCGATAATTTTCTGCATCTACCACAACATGAATCAATTGTTTTGAATGACGATTTACAAATGTTTGCACTAAGAACTGAAGAGCGTTTAAAGTATTCCCTCTTTTTCCGATAATAAGAGCTACTTTCTCACCCTTAATTGTAAATACGAAGGATTCTTCTTTTTGTTCTTGTAATTCATAGCTTATATCTGCAGTCTCATCAAGACTTTGAACAATATTTGAAAGATAATCATATGCTTTTTCAATTAAAGTTTTCTTTTTTACAACGAATACTTTAGCAGGTTTAGCACCAAATCCTAAAAATCCTTTTTTGCCGTCTTCGATTACTTCGATTTCTACTTCTTCTTTTGTTGAACTAAGTTGCTGAAGTGCTAATTGAACTGCTTGTTCGATTGTTTGACCAGTAGCAGTTACTTCTCTCACTTACTAGCCCCTCCTACATTGTTTTTTTGTTGAGTAGTATTACCTCTATTAACAAATAACGTTTGAAGAATCATAAATGTGTTACCAACTACCCAATATAATGCTAATGCTGAAGGTAGTCTAACAGCAAATACTAAAATCATGATTGGCATAACATAAAGCATAATTTTCATTTGTTGTGCAGCAGGTCCAGTCATAGAACCAGTACTCATAGAAACTTTTTGTTGTATAAATGTCGTGATACCAGCAATGATTGGTAAAGCATAGATTGGATCTGGATGGCCCAATTGGAACCATAAGAAATCATGTGCTTTAATTTCCATCGTTCTCATAATCGCATGGTAGAAAGCAATTAAGATTGGCATTTGAATGAAAATTGGTAAACAACCAGAAAGTGGGTTTACTCCATGTTGCTGATACAGCTTCATTGTTTCTTCATTTAATTTTTGAACTGATTTTTGATCCTTAGATGAATATTTTTCTTTTAATTTCGCCATCTCAGGTTGGATCGATTGCATCGCTTTTGTGCTCTTAATTTGTTTAATCATTAATGGTAATAATGCTAAACGAATTAAAATTGTTACCACGATGATTGACATACCGTAGCTTCCACCAAATAGTTTTGATACGGCTGTAATTAGCCATGATAATGGATAAACGAAATACTCGTTCCAAATCCCTGTACTCTCAGGTGTAATTGGTTGATTTGTTTGCGAACATCCAGCTAACAAAACTACTAAGAAAAGAACTGCAACTAGCATTTGGTACTTCTTAGTCTTCAAACTAGCTCCTCCTTTAAGAAGTTACATTTAAATATGTAATTACTTAATTTGTTTTTTTTCTATTTTAATTTTTGAATCACGATTTTTAAGTGCTTCAGCCCTTTTCAAAACGTGAATTAAACTTTTCTTAAATTCATTAAAAGGTAGCTCAGTACAGGGCTTTCTTGCAATTACAACGTAATCTAAATTTATTTGAAGATCATTACTTAGTTCATTAAGCGCTTGTCTAATGTATCGCTTTATATGATTTCTCATTACAGCATTACCTAACTTTTTACTAACAGATAATCCTATACGAAACTGTTTTTGGTCTTCTTTTTTTAATGTGTAGATTACAAATTGTCGGTTTGCAGTTGATGATCCCTCTCGAAAAACGCGACTAAAATCTGCATTCTTTTTTATTCTGTTTTTCTTGTTCATGTTCCACTGACACCTCAAAAGATTCCTTCAATAATCATAACAATTTTTTTATAAAAAATGAGGCCTTTTTTACTTACAAATTGTGACATGAGAGCAAAAAAGGCCTTCTTATTAGTGAAAAAGACCACTGTTGACAGTGGCCTACGCAGATAATACTTTTCTTCCTTTACGACGACGAGCCGCTAGAACTTTACGTCCGTTTGCAGTGCTCATACGGCTGCGGAAACCATGTACTTTGCTGCGTTTACGTTTGTTTGGTTGAAATGTTCTTTTCATTATATGACACCTCCCTGAGGAATTCCTGTAATAGACAGTCCTATAAATTATAAAGAATAAGTACTAATAATGTCAATGTAAGATGTTAAAACGTACGAATATTTATTTTCCAATTAATGAAGAATACTTGATTCTGTTAGTTTTTTGGAGGAAAAAATTTTAATAAATAATAGTTTATTCCTATCTTTTCCCTTCAATAAATTTATAAACAATCAAATCATCTTAAAAATTTAAGGGTGTCGAAAGATTTTTTTTACACTTTTTTAAATGAATAAAAAAATCGTTAAAAAGTTTCTCCTACCTCTTTTTATATAATTGTGAAATGCTCTGTGGATAAGATTTTTCTACAGTTTTTTTACCCACAACAGTTATCGACAATTTTTACACAAGTTATTTTTCTGTGGACAATTTTTTTAAACAAGTGGATTAGCATGTGGATAACACGAACTACTCATTGAAATAGCTCAAGATTTTTGATATCATTATTTTGTTTTCCACTTTTGACAAGTTGTTCATTATTAATAATTGTCCACAACTGTTGATAACTTGTGGACAGGTTTTACACTTATGCTCTTTTAAAGTTATCCACATAGGTGAATACTGTCAAATAAAGTGGAATTTTGCAGATGGATGAAATTACGCATATTCAATTAACTGAATAAAAATTTACGTTAAAATAAAGTACTTGTACAAAACTTGAACACGCGTTGTAGGGAGGGATTATTGTTTGGAGAATATAGGGGATCTTTGGTCTAGAGTTCTAAACGAAATAGAGAAAAAAATAAGTAAACCAAGCTTTGAAACATGGCTAAAATCTACTAAGGCATTTTCATTAAAAAACGATATATTAACGATCATCGCTCCTAATGAATTTGCACGTGATTGGCTTGAATCAAAGTATTCATCTTTAATAATGGACACAGTATTAGAAATTACCGGAGCGGAACTAGAAATTAAATTTATTCTTCCTCAAAATCACGTCGAAGAGATTGAGATGAATATACCAGCTGTTAAGGCAAAGGTTAAGTATGACGAACCAGTAGAATTCGGACAAAGTATGTTAAACCCTAAATATACGTTTGATACGTTTGTAATTGGGTCTGGGAATCGTTTTGCTCATGCAGCATCTTTAGCGGTTGCTGAGGCTCCAGCAAAGGCCTATAACCCATTATTTATTTACGGGGGCGTAGGTTTAGGTAAAACCCACTTGATGCATGCAATTGGTCATTATGTACTCGAACATAATCCAAATGCAAAAGTAGTTTACTTATCATCTGAAAAGTTTACGAATGAGTTCATCAATTCAATTCGTGACAATAAAGCAATCGAATTTAGAAATAAATATCGTAATGTAGACGTGCTACTTATAGATGATATTCAGTTCCTAGCTGGGAAAGAACAAACTCAAGAAGAATTTTTCCATACTTTTAATACTCTTCATGAAGAAAGTAAACAAATTGTTATTTCAAGCGATAGACCACCTAAAGAGATTCCTACACTAGAAGATCGACTTCGCTCACGTTTTGAATGGGGCCTAATAACGGATATAACTCCTCCTGATTTAGAAACAAGGATTGCGATTTTACGCAAAAAAGCAAAAGCTGAAGGTCTAGATATTCCAAATGAGGTAATGTTATATATTGCAAATCAAATTGATACAAATATTCGTGAATTAGAAGGTGCACTAATTCGTGTCGTAGCGTATTCTTCTTTAATCAATAAAGATATTAACGCAAGTGTAGCCGCTGAAGCCTTGAAAAATTTAATTACAGCTTCAAAGCCTAAAACAGTATCAATACATGATATTCAACGAACAGTTGGAGAATTTTTTAGCATTAAACTAGAGGATTTTAAAGCAAAAAAGCGTACAAAATCTGTAGCTTTTCCAAGACAGATTGCTATGTATCTATCAAGAGAACTAACAGACCATTCTTTACCTAAAATAGGAGAAGAGTTTGGAGGACGAGATCATACAACTGTTATTCATGCGCACGAAAAAATTTCAAAACTAATCGAATCTGACTCACAGCTGCAATCTCAAATTAAAGAGATCAATGAAAAATTAAATCAGTAGACTCATTAAGCTGTGCATAACTTTTACTTTTTTTTACACAGTCTATCCACATGTTGATAGACTTATTTTTCTTGACTAAACTATAGTTATCCACAAATTAACAGGCCCTACTACTATTACTATATTATTTTATAAATTATATAAGGAGTACAAATCATGAAATTTACTGTACAAAAAGAATATCTTGTTAAAGCTGTACAAGATGTTATGAGAGCTGTTTCTTCTAGAACAACTATACCAATCTTAACTGGTATTAAATTAGTCGTTACAAATGAAGGTCTTACATTAACAGGTAGTGATTCAGACATTTCTATAGAGTCTTATTTACCAACAGTATTAGATGATCAACAATTAGTAGATGTAAAACAACCTGGAAGTATTGTATTAAATGCTAGATATTTCGGTGACATTGTAAAAAAATTACCGTCTGATTTTGTCGAATTAGAATCTGACAGTCATTATGTAACTACTATTAGATCTGGAAAAACTGAATTTAGCTTAAATGGATTTGATTCTGAGGAGTACCCATTACTTCCACAAATTGAAGAACATGAAACAATTTCAATTTCTGCAGATTTATTAAAGTTTATGATTCGTCAAACTGTATTTGCCGTATCGACTTCAGAAACTAGACCAATCTTAACAGGTGTTAATTGGAAAATTGAAAATGGAGAACTTACTTGTATCGCAACGGATAGCCATCGTTTAGCACTAAGACAAGCTAAAATTGAAAATGGATCATTATCTAATGAGTTTAAAGCAAGTGTTGTAATCCCTGGTAAAAGTCTTAATGAATTAAGTAAAATCCTTGATGATGGCAATGAAAAAGTAGAAATTGTGTTAACTGAGCATCAAGCATTGTTCAAAACAAAACACATATTGTTCTTTACACGACTATTAGAAGGAAATTATCCAGATACATCAAAGTTAATTCCAAGTGAGAGTAAAACTGAACTTACTGTAATGACGAAGGAGTTCTTACAAGCTATCGATCGTGCTTCACTATTAGCAAGAGAAGGAAGAAATAATGTCGTTCACCTTGAAACAGTGGGTAGCTCGGTTGTTAATGTTTCATCCTATTCACCTGAAATCGGTAAAGTAGTAGATGAAATTGTTTGTGAAGACATAAAAGGTGAAGAGTTAAAAATTTCATTTAGTGCGAAATATGTAATGGATGCATTAAAAGCAATTGAAAGCCCTGAAATTTACATTCAATTTACAGGTGCAATGAGACCATTTTTAATTCGTACTGCAAATGATTCAAGAACGCTGCAATTAATTTTACCAGTTCGCACATACTAGTTAGTAAATTCTAATAAAGGGGGCTGACCTAGCGGAATGTACTAGCAATTTCTAAAGATTTATTAGAATGAATTATGTCATTTATTCTGTTGATCCTTGGAGAAAGCAAAGTACAATAGGTCACCCTTTTTTTACTTAAAGAGAAAAAAAGGGAATACTGTTTTTTTTCTTTCAGAAGTTTAGTACAATTAAGAAATGGATATTTGAGGGTGATAAAAATGAAAAATGAAAAAGTTAAAATAAATACAGAGTATATTACGTTAGGTCAATTTTTAAAACTTGCAGGTGTAATTGATACAGGTGGAATGGCGAAATGGTTTTTATCGGAGCATGAGATCTTTGTAAACAATGAACCTGAAAATAGAAGAGGAAAAAAATTAGTTTTAAATGACACTGTTTCTATTACAGGAATAGGTTCGTATACTATAACTTCATAAGTTTTGGGGGAATCCCATTGTATATTAAAGATTTACAATTAAAACAATATCGTAATTATGAGAACCTAGAGTTGAATTTTCAAAATAATGTTAATGTCATTATCGGAGAAAATGCACAAGGCAAAACAAATTTAATGGAATCCATATATGTGCTAGCTTTAACAAAGTCACATCGAACAAGTAATGACAAAGAAATGATACGTTGGGACGAAGAATATGGTACAATAAAGGGTACGTTACAAAAGAAAAATCAACAAGTAACGCTGCAATTAATCCTCTCAAAGAAAGGTAAAAAAGCAAAGCTAAACCATCTTGAACAGATGAAGTTAAGTCAATATATAGGCGTAATGAATGTCGTTATGTTTGCACCAGAAGATTTACATTTAGTAAAAGGTAGTCCACAGGTGCGCCGTAAATTCCTCGATATGGAGTTAGGACAAGTTTCGCCGGTTTACCTTCATGAATTAAGTCAGTACCAAAGAATCCTCCAACAACGAAATTCACTACTTAGAACATTACAAACTAGTCGAGACCGGAACTATTTAATGCTTGAGGTCCTAACATCTCAACTGGTAAAACATGCAGTAAAAATAATAGAAAAGCGAATTTCGTTTATCAAATTATTACAAGATTGGGCATCGCCAATTCACAGTCAAATTTCTAGAGATACTGAAAAACTAGAAATTATATATAAACCAAGCATTAATGTATCAGATTTAACAGATTTGACGAAAATGGAAGATGAGTACATAAAACAGTTCGAGGCTGAAAAAGAGCGTGAAGTATCAAGAGGTACTACTTTGCTTGGTCCGCATAGAGATGACTTAGTTTTTATGGTAAATGATAAAAACGTCCAGACATTTGGATCACAAGGACAACAGCGGACAACAGCACTTTCATTAAAGTTAGCTGAAATTGAACTAATCAAGGAAGAAGTCGGAGAATATCCGATATTATTACTAGATGATGTTCTTTCGGAGTTAGATGACTATCGTCAAACGCATTTATTAAATGCTATTCAAAATAAAGTACAAACTTTCGTAACAACGACAAGTGTTGACGGGATTCAACACGAAACGATAAAGCAAGCAAATATTATTAATGTTTCACATGGAACAATTATTAGTACATCTCTTTAAGTAATTTATCAAATTTCTACTACGCCGCCTAAAAAGCATAGCTGAAATTTACTAATTCTTTTATGTAAAATAAAAAAAGTAGGTGAGTGTTCATGACAATGGATCAAAAGATGCAGGAACATAATTATGATGAAAATCAAATACAAGTTCTTGAAGGATTAGAAGCCGTTCGTAAAAGACCTGGTATGTATATCGGATCTACAAGCGGAAAAGGGTTACATCACTTAGTATGGGAAATCGTTGATAATAGTATAGATGAAGCATTAGCAGGATATTGTGATGAGATTAATGTTACGATCGAAGAAGATAACAGCATCACAGTTAAGGATAATGGTCGTGGAATTCCAGTAGGTATTCATGAAAAAATGGGTCGACCTGCTTTAGAGGTTATTATGACTGTCCTCCACGCTGGTGGTAAATTCGGCGGTGGCGGATATAAAGTATCTGGTGGATTACATGGTGTAGGTGCATCAGTAGTAAATGCATTGTCTACTCTGTTGGAAGTTCACGTTCATCGTGAAGGTACTATTTATTACCAACAATTTTCTAAAGGTATACCTGTTGCAGATATGAGCATTGTTGGCGAAACAGATGTTACAGGGACAATTACACATTTTAAACCTGATTCAGAAATTTTCACTGAAACTACTGTCTATGAATTTGATATATTAGCAAATCGTTTAAGAGAATTGGCCTTCCTTAATAGAGGTATTCGCTTAACAATTGAAGATCGTAGAGAAAACAAGCAAAAGAAAGAGTTTCACTACGAGGGTGGAATAAAATCTTACGTTGAACATTTAAATCGTTCAAAAGAAGTAATTCATGATGAGCCAATTTTTGTAATTGGTGAAAAAGATGGAATTAGTGTCGAAATTGCACTTCAATATAACGAGAGCTATACAAGTAATATCTACTCATTTACAAATAATATTAATACACACGAAGGTGGTACGCATGAAGTTGGTTTCAAAACGGCTTTAACTCGTGTGATTAATGATTATGGCCGTAAAAATGGTTTAATCAAGGATCAAGATAGCAATTTATCAGGGGAAGATGTACGAGAAGGATTAACAGCTATTGTTTCTGTTAAACACCCGGATCCACAGTTCGAGGGACAGACAAAGACTAAGTTAGGTAATAGTGAAGTTCGTACGATTACTGAACAAATTTTTGGAGAAAACCTTGAAAAGTTTTTATTAGAAAATCCAACTGAGGCTAAAAAAATAGTAGAAAAAGGTTTAATGGCAGCTAGAGCGCGTGTTGCTGCTAAAAAAGCTCGTGAATTAACGAGAAGAAAAAGTGCTTTAGAGGTTTCAAGTTTACCTGGGAAATTAGCAGATTGTTCATCAAAAGATTCATCTATTAGCGAAATTTATATCGTTGAGGGTGACTCAGCGGGTGGAAGTGCTAAACAAGGGCGTGACCGTCACTTCCAAGCGATCCTTCCTTTACGCGGAAAAATCATTAATGTTGAAAAAGCTCGACTTGATAAAATTTTATCAAATAACGAGGTTCGTTCAATGATAACTGCTTTTGGTACAGGAATTGGAGACGACTTTGATATTGAAAAAGCGCGCTATCATAAAATTATTTTAATGACAGACGCCGATGTCGATGGAGCTCATATCCGTACTTTATTGTTAACTTTCTTATATAGATATATGCGACAAATTATTGAGAGTGGTTATATTTACATTGCTCAACCGCCTTTATATAAGATCCAACAAGGTAAAAAAATACAATATGCTTACAATGATCGACAAATGGAAGAAATTATGTCGAATATATCCGCAGTACCAAAACCAGTTATTCAACGTTATAAAGGTCTTGGTGAAATGAACCCTGAACAGTTATGGGAAACAACGATGAATCCTGAGACTAGAACATTACTTCAAGTTAATCTTCAAGATGCTATTGAAGCTGATGAGACGTTTGAAACATTAATGGGTGAAAAAGTAGAACCAAGACGTAACTTTATTCAAGATAATGCTAAATACGTAAAGAATTTAGATATTTAATAAAAGTATAGAATGGGAGCTATATGCTCCTTTTCCTACATAGATACGTTATACGTTAAATAAAGGGAGGTGCCGATGTTGAGTGAAAATCAACAAATCAAAGAAATAAATATTAGTCATGAAATGCGTAATTCCTTCCTAGATTATGCAATGAGTGTAATTGTTTCACGAGCATTACCTGATGTACGAGATGGTTTAAAGCCAGTACATCGAAGAATATTATACGCAATGAATGATTTAGGTATGACGGCCGAAAAAGCTTATAAAAAATCAGCACGTATCGTCGGTGAAGTAATTGGTAAGTACCATCCACATGGTGACTCTGCTGTATATGAAACAATGGTACGTATGGCGCAAGATTTTAACTTCAGATATATGTTAGTAGATGGCCATGGGAATTTTGGATCAGTCGATGGAGACGCTGCAGCGGCAATGCGTTATACAGAGGCTAGAATGTCAAAAATTTCGATGGAATTGATTCGTGATATTAATAAAAATACGATTGATTATCAAGATAACTATGATGGTTCTGAAAGAGAGCCTATTGTATTACCGGCACGTTTCCCTAATTTATTAGTAAATGGTGCTACAGGTATTGCGGTAGGTATGGCGACTAATATACCTCCACATCAATTAGGTGAGGTAATTGACGGAGTTCTAGCATTAAGTAAAGATCCAGAGATTACTACACAAGAACTAATGGAGTATATCCAAGGTCCTGATTTCCCTACATCAGGTATGATTTTAGGTAAAAGTGGTATTCGTAAAGCTTACGAAACTGGTAAGGGCTCAATTATTATCAGAGCTAAGGTTGAAATAGAAGAAAAAGCAAACGGAAGACAAACAATCATCGTAACTGAACTACCATATCAAGTAAATAAAGCGAAGCTAGTTGAACGTATAGCTGAATTAGTTCGTGATAAAAAGATTGAAGGTATTACAGATTTACGAGATGAGTCTGATCGAAATGGTATGCGTGTTGTCATCGAAGTTAGAAGAGATGCAAATGCTAATGTTCTTTTAAATAACCTTTATAAGCAAACAGCACTTCAAACAAGTTTTGGAATAAACTTACTAGCTTTAGTAAATGGTGAACCGAAAGTATTATCTCTTAAGAGTTGTTTAAGACATTACTTAGATCACCAAATTGTCGTTATTAAACGTAGAACACAATTTGAGCTAGAAAAGGCTGAAGCTCGTGCTCATATTTTAGAAGGTTTAAAAGTCGCTTTAGATAATTTAGACGCTGTTATCAGCTTAATTAGAGCATCTCAAACAGCAGAAATCGCTAAAAACGGTTTAATGGAGACATTTAATCTGTCTGAAAAGCAAGCTCAAGCAATTTTAGATATGAGATTACAACGCTTAACTGGTTTAGAGCGTGAAAAAATTGAAGAAGAATATCAAGAATTAATTAAATTAATTGCTGAATTAAAAGCAATTCTTGCTGATGAAGAGCGCGTTCTTGATATTATTCGTGAAGAATTAACGCAATTAAAAGAGCAATATAATGATAAACGAAGAACTGCAATTGTTCCTGGCGGACTCGAAGTCATAGAGGATGAGGATTTAATTCCAGTTGAAAATATCATTGTAAGCTTAACTCATAACGGATACATTAAGCGTCTGCCTATATCTACTTACCGTTCACAACGTAGAGGTGGCCGTGGTATTCAAGGAATGGGAACAAATGAGGATGATTTCCTAGAACACTTACTAACTACATCAACTCATGATACGATCTTATTCTTTACAAATAAGGGAAAAGTATACCGATCAAAAGGGTATGAGATTCCAGAGTTCAGCCGTACAGCTAAAGGACTTCCTATTGTTAACTTATTAGAAATTGATCGTGGTGAAAGTATTAACGCAATCATTCCAGTAAGTGAGTTTTTAGATAACTGGTATCTATTCTTTACGACGAAACAAGGTATTGCGAAACGTGTTCCATTATCTGCTTTTGCAAATATTCGTACAAATGGATTAATTGCAATTAATCTAAAAGAAGATGACGATGTAATTTCCGTTCGTTTAACAGATGGTACTAAGGATATCGTTGTCGGAACTTCTAAAGGTATGATGATTCGATTTAATGAAGATGATGTTAGATCTATGGGAAGAACAGCAACTGGTGTTAAAGCAATTACACTTTCTGACGATGATTATGTTGTAGGAATGGAAGTAGTTGAGGAACACTTAGATATTCTTGTTGTTACAGAACTGGGTTATGGTAAGCGAACTGCACAAGATGAGTACCGTATTCAAAGTCGTGGTGGAAAAGGATTAAAAACACTTAACGTTACTGAGAAAAACGGTAAGATGATTTCATTAAAATGTGTAAGTGATGAAGAGGATTTAATGCTAATCACTGAATCTGGTGTAATCATTCGTATGCCAATTGATCAAATTTCACGTCTTGGCCGTGTTACTCAGGGTGTAAAATTAATTAAACTCGATCAAGAGGGTCATGTTGCGACTGTTGCAATTGCAGCAAAAGAAGAGGAAGTTGATCTATCTGATGACGAGGAAGAAGTAGTTGAAACAACAGAAGAATAATACTTTAAGTTGATCCTATAACAAGAAAAGAGAGAACAGATATTAGTTCTCTCTTTTTTTAAAACTATTATAATGGGGGATAACTAATGAGAGTTCGAGCGGAAATGTTGCAAGAAGGTTGGATTTTAAGTAAGCCTGTTCAGTTGAATACAGAATATCCTATCGTAGAAATGGGAAAGGAATTAACAAAAGAGGATATAGAAGTTATTCGTGCTTTTTTAATTAATGAAATTGAAGTAGAACTTAAACAAAAAGACAATAATGAGATGACCTCAGAAATAAGTAATACTAATTCAGTTGAGTTTATTAAAATTTATCAAGATGCGATGAAGATGTATAAATCTCAATATGCAAGTTGGGAGTCGGGAGTATCTCTAAATATCGTTGAGTTTAGAAAAGTACTAATGCCATTGATTGATTACATTCAAAATTCACAAATGAAACAAATTCCAATACCAAGCGTTACATTAAAAGATGATAAAGATAAAATTAATCATCACAGTTTGTTATCTACAATGTTAGCGTCACTCATTGCTCTAAAATTAGATTATCAAAAGGGAGATATTATTCAAATCGGTGTTTCTGCGGCTTTATGTAATGCAGGATTTGCAAAATATCAATTTAAAACGATTGAAGAACTTGAGCGAAAATCTGACTATAAGAATCACCCAACACTTAGCTATCGAATGGTAGAGAAGGTACAATTTTTACGCGACCCTATGAAAATAGCAATCTTGCAACATGAAGAGAGACTAGATGGCAGTGGCTATCCATTAAAGCTAAAATCGACACATATCAACGAATATGCTTCAATATTGGGAGCCTGCGCATATTACTTTAACAAAGTATTATTCACCAAAGAACACTTAAGTGATTTTCAAGTAATTGAGCATTTAAACAAGGAATGTTTTGGGAAATTTCATCCTAGTGTAATAGAAGCAATAAACCAAATCGTAATTAATATCCAACTAGGAGACCGAGTATTATTATCAAACGGTATAGTTGGAAAAGTTATTTATAGATCAAATGTTGAGTTAACTAGACCGGTAATTAAAGACGAAAATAGTGAAACAGTAATCGATCTAATGAAAGAAAGAAAAGTTTCGATTCAGGAAATATTATAATAAAGATATTATTATCTGCTAATACTATTTAAACTTAAAAGAATTGCGTTATTTTCATATCGCTAGAGTTAATAACTGCTTAATTGCAAGGTTGTTCTAAGGAAATGAAAATAACGTAAATTTTTTTGAAATTATTTTATAAAAATATATTGACCTAATCTAATACCTTTGATATTATATAGAAGTCGCCAAGAGATAGAGCGACAAAGTGAACTTTGAAAACTAAACAAAACATGAAGTAAACGTCAATTATTAGTTTTTTGAGCAATACAAGATTTAAACTTAACTTTTATGGAGAGTTTGATCCTGGCTCAGGACGAACGCTGGCGGCGTGCCTAATACATGCAAGTCGAGCGGACTAATTGGAGCTTGCTCCAATTAGTTAGCGGCGGACGGGTGAGTAACACGTGGGCAACCTACCTATAAGACTGGGATAACTTCGGGAAACCGGAGCTAATACCGGATGACACAAAGGAACTCCTGTTCCTTTGTTGAAAGATGGCTTCGGCTATCACTTATAGATGGGCCCGCGGCGCATTAGCTAGTTGGTGAGGTAACGGCTCACCAAGGCGACGATGCGTAGCCGACCTGAGAGGGTGATCGGCCACACTGGGACTGAGACACGGCCCAGACTCCTACGGGAGGCAGCA
>NZ_NCTA01000029.1 GCF_002156865.1 Gottfriedia luciferensis
GAAAAGAGATTAAAAGACTTTAGAGAATTTTATTAATTTCCTTTTAGTATTCCTATCAATCTGTTTTCCCCTTCTTCCCCTGCCTTGCCTGCTCTACCTGCTTTTTAGTTCTCCCACCTTCCACTCCAATTTATGTCTTTAAATTGCATAAAATCTTTTTCAAATATGTGTATTGAAAAAATTCAAAATTAACATTATAGGAGCCTTACCTTAATAAGTAAGATTATCAGCTTTTCACAGTTAATTAATGGCTTAAATTCGTTCTTTACCTTTTCGTTTTATTTTTTCTTACTTCCCTAATGACAAATGCGAAAATTGTAATTACTAATACTATTATTCCAAGTTGGTATGCTATATCAAACCAATTACATTCGATTTATTCATCCTACTCCTCTATAGAAATATAATTAACAGATTTATTATAACCTACTGCTTGTTCCACACATTTGCACCGTACAATTTTGTACCACAAACGTAAGCTTTTCCATCTTTTCCGGAGGTATTCAAATCATACAATGTTGTTTTCACTGTCCAAGTGATTACTAGAATTACTAATAAAATAGTAAACCTTTACAAAAATTTCATCTTATTAACCTTCATGAACAGATTGTTTTAATTATCGTATCATGGATATTTAAAACGAGTTATTCCTACCACAGATTGTCTGCAAAGATTCGGAACGTTTTTTTCCAAACCCCTTGTGGGCTCTTTCTCCTTGATCCTCCTTCATTGTTCCTGCTCTTAAGAATGCGAGCATCCTGTTACGGAAATCGTTAACAGAGTCTAAAACAAAAAAGACTGTCGGCATTCTCGATTTTCATCGAGTTTGTCAACAGTCTGAAGCATTCTTAATTCAAATGCCTTTTTGTTTTGAAACAAGATCTCAAAAAATCTATTTACTGATTAGAAGTTAATTCTGATTTAAACTGTTGGATTACATCGGGCGAAGCCGGTGCTGCTGGCTTGTAGTACCCTTTTTCAAGTGCATAGTTATATACTGTACGCTGACGGGCTTCATCTTGATTGCGTAATTGGATTAATTGTTGACGTAACTCAGAGTTATTAGACTCATTAATAAAACCAGCGTAAGCCGTTAAACTTGCATTTAGTCCTGCTAGATAATCACTAACCATATCTTTATCTTGAAACATAGAAAAACTCCCCTTATCCTAAAAAATTTAATAATTGTTCTTTTGATTGTCTTGCAGATTGAGCATCTCTTTGTAAAAGTGCTTTCAATTCAGGATCTGTGCATTGCTCTGCATATGCTTCTAATTTGTTAACGATCGTACCATGCCCTCCGATTAAATGACGAAGATTCTCTAATTCAAGCTCTGTTAATGACTGATTCATATTAATTTCTCCTTTCGTACAAAAAATTACATTCTTAATTTTCCTAAATTCTGTAAAAAAATACATGAAAAGTCCTGAAATATAAAAAATAAAAAAGCTCAATCCATGTTATACATAGATTGAGCTTACATTATTTATATTCTTATTCTCTGCTAAAATCTGCTTCTTCTAAAGGAACCATTTTTGTTTTCTTGACTACTTTATAGCCAATATAGCCAAGGATAAATAAAGGTAGTCCAATATAAGAAACTGCAATGCCATACCAATCAACATGATTTCCAATAAATGCTTGGTAATTTGTTCCTAACATTGCTACTAAACATAAAACAGTTGCTAAGATTGGACCAAATGGGAACCATTTCGCTAAATATGGTAAATCCTTTAATTTTCTTCCTTGTGCACGATATGCTTTACGGAATCGATAGTGAGTAACAGAGATACCTAACCAAGAAAGATAACCTGCTAATCCTGCTGCGTTTAGTAACCAATTATAAACCGTTCCGTCACCGAAGAATGAAGTTAAGAAACAAAGCATTCCGATTAGTGTAGTAGCGATTAACGCATTGATTGGAACGCCACCTTTGTTAACTTTTTTTAAGAATTTTGGTGCTTTACCTTCTTCTGCTAATACCCATAATACACGAGAACCAACGTATAAACTTGAGTTTCCAGCAGATAATACTGAAGTAAGAATAACTGAATTCATTGCCGCAGCTGCGAATGCTAGTCCAGCATGTTTAAATACTAATGTAAAAGGACTAATCGCAATATTTTCAAGATCTCCACCTAATAGGTTTGGATCTTTATAGCTAATTAAACAACCGATTACGAAAATCGCTAAAACGTAGAATAATAAAATACGCCAAAAGATTTGTTTAATTGCTTTCGGGATATTTTTTTCTGGATCTTCACTTTCCCCTGCAGTAACCCCAACCATTTCAGTTCCTTGGAAAGCGAATCCAACAATCATAAATACGCTAAAGATTGACATCAATCCGCCTTTAAATGGTGCTTCGCCTTTTGTAAAGTTATCAAAACCGCCAGTATGACCGTTCATAATACCAAAAATCATTAATAAACCAATTACGATAAAGATAATAATTGTAGCTACTTTAATAATCGAAAACCAAAATTCTGACTCTCCATATCCTTTTACAGATAGAACGTTTAATCCAAAAATTAGGAAAAGGAATATAGCACTCCACATGATACCTGGAGTATGTGGGAACCAATATTTCATTATCAATGCCGAAGCTGATAACTCTAAAGCGAGAATAATTGCATTGTTGTACCAATAGTTCCAACCAACTGCAAAACCTAGTGCAGGATCAACAAATCTTGCCGTATATGTGCTAAAAGAACCTGAAATTGGAATATAAGTCGCCATTTCAGCTAAGCTTGTCATTAAGAAATAAACCATGATTCCCGCAATTAAATAAGCAGCAAGGGCTCCACCTGGACCTGCATCATGAATCGTTGCTCCACTTGCTAAGAAAAGTCCAGTTCCAATCGTACCACCCATCGCGATCATTGTTAAATGTCTTGTCTTAAGTTTTCTCTCTAAATGCTCTTTTTTAGGAGCAGAACTTTGAATAAAATCATTTTTACGGCTCGTATTTTGCATGAATACACCTCTTTTATGTTTGAATTGAAATTTCCCCTATTACGAAAAAGACTGCTTTTATTTTCGATTAATTCATTACACTACTAATCTAAAAATCACATAAATTTGGCGACTTGTGGCAAGTCATAATCTAAACTACCTATTTTTATACTAATCCTGAATCTTGGACGATGTAAAGATGTAAATCCTCCCTTCTCTAAATTGCCAATCGATTAATCATAAATTTTTCTTAGAATCTAGTAAGTGATAGCGTTTTCATTTTTTTTACTCTCATTAGTGAGATGCACTTAATTAAAACTATCATAATTTGACGAAAAATAGAAGTAATTTTTTTACAATTTAGACTATTTAGAGTAATACAAGAATAGTATTTTCAAATAGCATTGCATATTTTTACATTATAACGAATCATTATTAGTTTTGTGAAGTGGAAAATAAAACAAAAGTGGATGAAGTATTCATCCACATAAAAAATTCAACTACATAAAAAAAATAAAAAATAATTTCATTTTCTTTTAAAATGAAACAACTTTAACTGTTGATTTCGTAGCATGGTACCTACGATTTTCAAATTTTTTCCAATTTATGAATGAACAAAAAAATTTTCGGAGTCTAACTCCCCCAAAAAAACTTCCATTTCTTTTATGGAGTCACGATATTCACCCAAGGATCAAATTGATCAAATAAGGTTACCATCTCTTCAAATTTATCTTGATTACCTTCAACGAATACTTTTCCATTTTCTACTGCTTTTTCAAAATCTATTCTTCCAAGAACGATTAAATAAAAAGTTACTTTATTTAAAGTTACTGTTGCATCAGGCTTCTCAATTACCGTGTTTGGTTTATAGTTTAAAACAGAGTTTCTTACCTCTACTGAATAGTTTGTTTTCATGTCAGTAAAATTCACATTAAATGTAAAAGTTTTCCCCTCCGCTTTTGGTCCATTTAATTTAATTGAAGTATAATCTAAAAAATCATTTATCGGCATACTTAAAAGTGTTTCGAGGTTAACCGTATGAGCTTCCTTCGACTTATTTTTTACAACGCCTTTTCTTAACTCTTGTGCACCTGTTAAATAAAAATTACGCCAAACAGCAGATTCCGCTTGATACCCTAATTGTTCATATGCCCTAGCAAGTAAGTCCTTTGCTTCTTTATTACTAGGATTCGTCATCACCACATTTTTTAATACTTGTGCCACCCAGCGATATTCTCCTTTTGAAAAGTCAACTTTCGCTTGCTTCAATACATTTTTCTCCCCACCCATGTATTGAATCGTTTTAGCCCCGGTTTCCTCCTGTGGTAGAGGATCTAAGTCTGATGGATTCCCATTAAAATAGCCTAAGTAAAAATTATAAACTGCTTTAGCATTTTGTTTTAAATTTCCGTAATAGCCCCTATTCGCCCAATAACGGTCTAGACTTTTTGGAAGTTGTATTTGTTCTGCTATTTCATCTGCTGTGTAACCATGATTTGCTAATCGAATGGTTTGATCATGTATAAACTTGTATAAATCGCGTTGTTTCGAAAGATGTTCTAACACTCGATCCTTCCCCCATGTCGGCCAGCTGTGAGCTGTCGCCATCGCTTTGATTTCTTCTTTTCCAAATAGATCAATCGTATTATCTAGTGCTTTCACCCAGTCAGAAGTATCTCTTGTTTTTGCTCCTCTGAGTGTATATAAATTGTGCATTGTATGGCCTGTGTTTTCCGCAACGAATAAAGTTTTGAAATCATATAGATAGAAGTGCATTTCTGAAGGAGCTTCCGTGTTTAATGTTAATAAAAATTTAAACTTGATTCCATCAATTTCCATTGATTGGATTGGATCCTTGATTTCAATAGTTGGTGGAAGAAAGCTAATTGTACCTGTACTAAGTCCGGGACCTACGCCTGCAGTCACAAACCCGTGCTTATTTATAGGTAAGAGACTTCCAAACATATAGCCAGCACGTCGAGACATGATGTTTCCTAATAAGACGTTTTCACTAAATACTTCTTTCGTAAAATTAGTTGGAACGATAATCTGGACATTTTTAGGATTTGCTGCATATTGTATAATCCCTTTAACGCCTCCAAAATGATCTGCATGACTATGACTAATAACAATTGCACTAACAGGTTTTTTAGGACGATGCGCGTAATAAAGTTCCATTGCTGCTTTGGCAGTCTCAACAGAACTTAAAGTATCTAAAACGATTAATCCTGTTTTTCCTTCTACAATCGTCAAAACAGAAATGTCTTGTCCACGAACTTGATACACTCCGTCAACAACCTTATAAAGCCCAGACGTATTTTGAAGTTGAGCTTGTCTCCACAAACTTGGATTAACAGTAATTGGTGAAAATTTTCCTTCTTTAATAAATGTGTATTGACGTTGATCCCAAATCACTTTCCCTTGTGAATTTTTAATTGGCTCGAGATTTAGTGGTGCGATAAAGCCTCTATGTGCATCTCCAAAATCTTTTTTATCTGAAAAATTTAATTGATTAGTCATTTTTGAATATGATTTCGTTGTGTATTTTGTAGGAGGCATCGTTTGAGAGATAGCTTTGCAAAATATTGATGAACTAATCATAAACGTTAGAACAGTGAGTAACGTAGTCAAACCGTTTAAAACTATTTTTTTATACATGATTCTACTCCAGAAATTGTTTTTTAGTTAAACTTCATGACAAGTACTTTTAACAGATTTTTGAATAGCATCCCCTCATTTTTCCAAATTATGTAATCTGTTAAGGGCAGGAAAGAACAGGAAGAGCAGGAAAAGCTAGAAGGCATATAGTACAGGAGTAAACAATAAATTTAAAACTCAAAAAAAATAGATGATACCGATTCATAAAAGATCGATATCATCTTTATTTTATTCTTTCACTTCATTTTCACTAGCTTCGTTTTCATTTACATCTAAAACATCTAATAAGAAGATAAATACAGGTATTCCGATAATCAGACCCCATACTCCGAAAAAGCGTTCTGAAAAAACAAGAATTAGAAATGTATAAAAAACTGGCAAATTTGTTTTAGCTGATATTAGCTTTGGATTTAGAAAATAACTTTCAAGTGCATGTAAGACTAATATCATCAATATAACGTACATGATATGAGACATTCCACCGATTGTATATGCTACCGTACACAGTGGAATTAATGAAATAAACATTCCAGCCACAGGTATAAGACCTAGTAAAAAGATTAACAATCCTAATCCAATTAATTGTGGAAATCCCATTATTTTTAATGCAATAACAGAAAGAAAACAATTAACAAGAGCTATTAGAAACTGAGCTTCAATTACTTTACCAAAAGAACGAGAGAATCGCTCACCAAAGTATGCCATTTCATGATAAAAAAGTGATACTTTGCTTTTTTCAAATCGTTTTGTAAACGCGACGATTCTAGGTTTTTCAAGTAGAAAAAAGAAACTCAAGACAAGAGCTATTAATACCTCAATGCCCCATTTACTAATATTAGTCGCATACTTATATAAAAAATCCAATCCCTGCTCTGTATAACCTGATATTTCAACTTTCTTAATTGCAGTAACGATGTAATTAATAATCGGATCGTTTGGTGGATTCATATAAAATACTTTTATTTGAACCAACAGTTGCACAACCTGTGAAGAAACGATTGGTAAATAATTATATATCCCTACAACAATTGCCGCCACAACTAGTAAATATAAAACATACACAATAACCAACCGGTTAACTGGCATGATCTTTTTTAACGCAGCCATAATAAATTTATGTATTCGATTCATTAAATAAGTAAATATGAAAATTAGTAATACTAAGTTTAGTATTTTCCTAATTAAGATCAAAACAAGTACGATACAAAAGATCATCGCTAAGCGTCTAAACGTGCCATTTTGAAAATATTTTTTTACTTCCATCTCACAACCCCCTCACTTTCTTTTTAATTTGTTGAGTAGAATGGACAACTCTTATACTTTTATTTTATACAAACATAACCACATCCAATAAGGAAGTGGTTAAACAAGCTTTTATTTCAAAAATCATCATCTACTATTTTATAAAATCAGAAATCTTCAAAAAGTATGTTTAAAAGTCATTTCTCAATTCATTTTTATTTAGGAAAATCTTTACTTATGTTAGTTTAATTTTAAAAGAAAAAGGTCACAATATATTTTACCAATTCTATTGTCAAAATGAAAGATGCTGCTAACCAGGTAAGTGTAGCAGCATCTTTTTATTGTGTCTACTTGTATTTAATCTAATTTTTTACAGTTTTATGTCAATTAATGATAATGTCTTTTTTAATCCCTATACTCGCCAACTATTCACACTTGGGCCTTTTATGAATAAGATAGGCATAAGGGTGTGATCCAATGAATAACTCTACCATTACGGAAGAAATTAGAGTCATCGCTACTCTTCAACGGGAATTAAATATTGCAACTGCTGCACTATTACTAACTGGTCAAATTACTATTATTGGGGTATTTGTAACGTCAGGTGAATTTAGTCTTTCTCTAAGTGGTCCCTTATTTGGTAGAGAACGGGTTGAAAGTAAATTTGGTGATCAATTAACGAATTCCTTAATAGATGTAATCGATATAATCATCGCAGTGCTTTTATTAATTGACGAAGTACGAGTTGTAAGCTCTGTTGTTGGTCCTAGTAGATTTACCGTCAATGTTAGTGGTCCTATATTTGGTGCCCCAGTTAGTGAACCGACACTACCATTTCTAAAAAAAGGCTATAAATTTTTTAAAAAAATTGTATCGAAACACTTTGAAATTGATCCACTATTCTTTAGTAAAAAATAAAGGAATGATGAGAATGTCTTTAACTGATATCCCTACAGTTAGACCTACTGATACTCAAATTTTTCTGATGGCTATTTCAGTAATAACATTTATTTTCTTCTTTACTCAACGTAAACCGAGTGACTCTATTACTTCTTCTTAACTTATTTCATTTGTATTTTCACTTTGTTCAATAACAGATAAAACAGCTTCTTCAATTTCTTCATAGCAAGTGCATCTACAAATATTCGAAGAAAGCCATTCTTTCATAATCTCAAAGGTTGGTTGAGGATGTTTCAATAATAAGGCATGGCAATTCATAATAAAACCAGGTGTACAATAACCACATTGAAATGCAAAATGTTCAACAAATGCTTTTTGAATTGGCGAGTCTTTTAATCCTTCAATTGTCGTGATTTTTTGATCAACTGCCTCTATGGCAAGCATAATACATGACTTATATATAGTATCATTTACAACTACTGAACAAGCACCACAATCTCCATTTAAACATCCTGGCTTTGCTCCCGTTAGACCAAGCTTATTTCTAAGAACATAAAGAAGTGTGTCAGCCGGACGTATTTCAACTTGACGATTTTCTTCGTTAATATTTAATGTAACACTTATTTTTTTTATTGGAGACTGGTCCATCACCTTACCTCCATTTCTAAAATAATCTCTTCGAGTGTATTTCTTAATACAAACAAGCGGTATTCATTTGATCCTTCGACATCATTGAGCACTTCACCAGGAATAAACTGTAGTGCATTTTGGATTCTTTCTTCAATCGTCAAACTGGAATTGTTTAATTCTGATTCCATTTGTTTCGAACGAAATGGGTAAGCACATAGGCCGCTAAAAGCAAAACGCAATTGATTTTCCACTTTAATCGAAGCAATCGTTAGTAATGGATAACCTGTATCCCATTGCTGACGTTTTTTTATGCTTATAAATGGTAGAGAACAATATTGTTTCTCTGTTAAAAATTGAATAAGAAATTGCCCTTCTTCAAATTGAAACGTTTGATGAAATATTTGCTCAATTGGAGAAGTTTGTATTCCATTTATACCAGCCACAATTACCTGACTATCGCAAAGTAGAAATGGTAAAACCGCTTCACGGTAAAAAATTTGACCACATACATTCCCACCAAGTGTTATTTTATTTCTTGCGGTGTGGTCGGCGATTTCCATGGAGGTATTTGTTAACAAAGGGAATAAGTTCTTTTCTTCAATATAAGTAAGTGTAAGTGCCGCACCTGATAATAAGTAGTCCTGATTAAATTCAAATAAATTGCACTCTTTGATCTCTTTTATATCGATAATGATGTCAGGATCAATTATATTTAAGCGACCAAGTGTTAAAATTTCTGTTCCACCAGCATAATACATAGGTTTCTTATTTTGATTCCTAAAGAAATAAAAAAGTTCCAATGCTTCTTTAATCGTCATTGGTTTATAGTATTCTATATTAGAAGATAACAATCTAGATCCCACCTTCTTTTACTTTCCATAATAGTTCTGGAATCAGTGGTAAATAGTTAACGTTTGCAGATAGTGCAGTTGAGAGACAATTTCCAAGAGCGGCTGGCATACCAAGTAAACCGTGCTCTCCTGCTCCCCTAGCACCAAATGGGGCATCGATTTGTGGAGTTTCGACAAATGCTACTTCATATTTAGGGTGCTCCCCAAAGCGAATCGGTCGATAGGTTCGTAATTGCGGATTTAAAACTCTGCCCATTGTATCAAAATAAAAAGTTTCTCTAGCAGCAAACGATAGCCCCATACTCATCGCACCTTTTACCTGTCCAACTGCAGTCTTTTCATTTAATACTTTTCCAATATCAACTACTGATACAGCTTTTACAATTCTATAAGTATATGTTTTTGTATCAATTTCAATTTCTACACCATGCGCACATACTGTCCATTCAGGTCCTGGTTTGCCAGCTCCCGTTTCTCGGTTTATATACGTCAAGCCAGTTAGAATGTAATGTCCTCTTCCGATTATTTGCCCTCCAATTGAATTACCATTTGGAAACGTGTAACCGTAAGCTATATCCTTTATGGGGATATATTTATCAGGTTCACTCTTTATAAATACCTTTCCATATCCAACATCCAAGTCTTCAACAGGAGCACGCAATACACATGAAGCTATATTTTTTATTTGATTGATTAAATCTTGAGCAGCGGCTAGTAAGGCTCTTCCTGCCATAAAGGTTCCTCTACTCGCTACGGTTTTCCAATGTTCAGGAGTATTTAACGTATTGATTTTCATTTGAACATGAATATCGTTGACATCCATTTTTAGAACTTCAGCTAACATTTGTGCAAGAATTGTTTTTGTACCTGTTCCAATTTCTACAACTCCGGAAATCAAATTGATACTACCGTCAGGATTGTAGATTAATATAACACCAGAGCTTGCATTTGGTGTAATTGTCGAGGTTTTCCAGGAACAGCTAATCCCTTTCACCCTAAGTTTATTATTGCCTAAATCAATCATTTGACCTTCCTGCCAATTCATTAACCCTTTTAATTTCTCAATACATTTCGGTAGATTTCCGACTGTGCTTGAATTTAATACAACTTGTGTAGGTGTTTGATCCCCAGGCATAATTGCGTTTAGCTCTCGAAGCTCGAGAGGGTCCATATTCAATTTTTTTGCCAGAACATCCATTGCTCTTTCAAAAGCAAAATGCACTTCTGAATGACTAAATCCTCTAAAAGGAGCTGGATACGTATGATTTGTATACATACAATACGAATCGCACCAAATATTTTCTATATTATATGGTCCCGTACAATCAACTGCCCCTGCCCGAGTCAAATCAATTGATTTATCAGCATAAGCTCCGCCATCCCAAAAATAATTAATTTCTGCAACTTTTATGATTCCTTCATTTGTACTACCAAGTTTTACATTTGATTCAAGACCAATATGTCCAGGAGACGACAGCATATCATCTTCCCGAGTATTTAATATCTTTACTAATCTACCATCTACAGCATTAGATGCAATATATGCAAGTAACTCTAATTGAATTGCTCCTTTACCACCATAGCCTCCACCTACAAATGGAGTATTTACAATGACTTTACCAGGTTTAATTCCGAAATAGTCAGCGATTAATTTCTTAACCATAAATGGAGCTTGAGAGGATGTTGTAATTTCAACTGTGCCGTTTTGATGTATTTGAGCAAACGAGCATCTAGTCTCCATCGCGGCATGATCAGACGGTCTAAATGCAAAACTTTCATCCACCACTACTTCACTTTCTTCCCATCCCTTGTCTTTATCACCTTTACGAATTTTAATTTTTGTGGCAATATTTGTACCTGGCTCTGGATAAACACCTTCTGATTTTTTATACTCACCAAGATTTGGATGAAGAAGCGTTGCATCTGGCTTTAGAGCTTCCGATGGTGAATTAACAACTGGAAGTAATTCATAATGGATTTTTATCGCATCAGCACCTTTTTGTGCTTCAGATGGATTATTTGCGACAACAATTGCGACTACTTCACCATAAAATCGTACACGATCAAAAGCGATTGGATAACGGTCTTTTAACCCTTCCCCTACTAAAGGTAGGTTATCTCCAAGTATGATTTTACGAATTCCTGGGATATTTTGAGTTTCAGATACATCAATATCTCTTATAATTGCATGCGCATATGGGCTGGTGACCAATCTTGCATGGAGCATTTCATTCGTTTCATAATCGGCTGTATATTTAGCGTGCCCCGTAACTTTTTCGAAAGACTCTTTTCGAGGAATTCCTTTCCCAATTATATGCATAATGTTTTTTCATCTCCTTACTTTGAAAAACATATACGTAAGACTTTCTGTAAACCTCCTAATATTATGTGTCTAGTAATCAATTACTTTTTGATTTCTTATATGATTTATAAATTTTAATTAATATGAAATTCTTTAGAAATTTATGTTTTAAAAACAAAAAAAATGCCCAGATTGGCTAATCAGGCATCTTTTCAACTGTAACTTAAATAATAGAGGAAGATTTCCCTGTTAGGGGCAGCTTGAAAAATAAAAAAAGATAGTGTAGTCAGATTCATTTACTGGCTTCACTATCTTTTTTAAATATTATTTTTAAACTGATTTTTTAATTCTTCAATAAATTCTATTGCAAGTGACGATCTATTTTTTGATTGTAAATATATCAACCAAAAATCTAGCTCGAAAAACGTATCTTCCTTTAGAGGAATAATTTTAATGTCGCCATTTAAGACCATTGGACGATTTCTAATTGAAAAATTATGTAAATATAAAATAGCCTGGCTTTCTTTAACAAGCTCATAAAGCAAGCTACTTCTATTTGTTTTAAGAACTACATTTTTAGGGTTCATTTTCGATATTTTTTGCAAAGTCTTATAATCTGAGTTTTTATACATAACGATTTTTGCATTAATTAGTTCACTAGGTGATACAGTTTCATAAGAGTAAAATGGTGATTTCTTGCCTACTGCAATACAAATATGTCCTTTATATAAATGTTCAAATCTTATAAATTTTTCTTTTTTTAATTCTTTGATTGTACTAGGTATAAGAGCAAAATCATAATCTAGTTTACTGAAATTCTGAATCATATTAGTAGGATTTTCTTCAACTACTTCAAAAGTAACATCATTTTTTTTCGAATTGTACTTAACCATCGTTTCCTGAAGAATAGAAGAAAAGGTTGGTGCTGTTAAAATTTTCAAATGGGTGTCGCTTCTATTTTTTATTTCATCTATTTCTTTATTAAGCTCTTTAATTGTACTTAATAAAGTAATTGCTTTTGATATAACAATTTCTCCTTCAAAAGTTGGTATAACACCTTGCTTAGAACGATTAAAGATTTTAATACCAAGCTCATTTTCCAATTGTGTAATTGATTGACTCATTCCAGAAGGAGAGATAAATAATTTTTCCGCTGCTTTCGTGATTGACATTTCTTTTGCCGCACAGACTATATGTTCCATTTGCTCAAAATTCATTTTTTCAACTTCTCCTTAAAGAAAACTATAGTCGACTTAATTGTAGTGATTTAAAAAAATCTTTTCATTCATATTATTATCATATCTAACTTCGAAATGCGTAACAATAAGTTTTATATTTAATTAAAATCATTTTTATAACAGATCTCAAGTCAAAAAAAAGAAGACAAGAATACTAATTTATCTGTATTCTTGTCTTTTATATTTTGGGGTTTAATTGAACTTATCTAAAGCAGTTTAATATGTTATTTGTAATTTACATTTTAATGAAAAATTGTTTGCATTTCCCTGAATAAACCAAATTACTTTGAATCATTATCATCCATTATATAAATATTTGGTCCTTTTGGTGGTGTATGTTCTAAAACTTTGACCTTTGATGCAGAACTTTCATTTCCGGTTGAATCCTTTGCGTAGATTGATAACTCTGTACCTGCTTTTTGTTGTTTTATTTGGATACTAAATTTCCCTTTCGAATCAGCTTTTCCTGTTGCAATTACAACATTATTGATTTTTACAGTAATTGTTGCATTTGCTAAAGTTGATCCCGAAATCTTTGGATCATTATCATCAATTTGGTTAACGTTCGGTCTGTTTAGAGTCCATTTTGCGTAGATTGTTATGTCATTCGTTACTTTATCAGTAGCAAAATCCCATGGTGTTTGCCCCGCAGCATCCTTATACCATCCTGCAAAAGTATAACCTGTTCTTGTTGGTACAGATGGCTGAGAAATCATTGTGTTATAGTTTGCTTTTATAGCATCTACTGCACTTCCACCTAGGCTATCAAATTTAACTGTGTACGAGTTAATGTTCCACTTAGCAAATAACTCTATATCTGTTGTTACTTTATCTGTAACAAAATTCCATGGTGTTTTACCTGCAGCATCTTTATACCATCCAACAAAAGTGTATCCAGTTCTCGTAGGTGCTGTAGGTGCTGTCATTGTCGTGTTAAAATCTACTTTCTTAGTTTCTACTAGGCTTCCATCTTGCTTGTTAAATACTACTGTGAACTGATGAACTGCCCATTTTCCATAAAGTGTTTTTTCTGAATAGATTGAGCTCGTAAAATCCCATGGAATCGTACGTGCTTCATCGGCGAACCAAGTCAAATCATAGCCATTTACAGTCGGTGCTGTAATCCTTCTTACTACAATTTGATCCTTTGTTGCATCCTTTACTGCAGATGGCGCATCACTTGGAAGAACGAAATGTACATTATATCCATTTACCACTTTTTGCACTAACGTCACATCTGCATATTCTTTAGCCTTAATCGTAACCGTATAATCTCTCACTCTTGAGAATAGACTCTTATCTAATATAATCATACGATTTTCTTTATCCACATTGTATTTTGATACGTCTACTGCAAGCCCATTAATGGTGATGCCAGTAATTGCATTTGCCCACTCTTTGTCAGTGAACTCTAATGTCATATCGTTACCTAATGCATTGTCTGTTGTATCTGCTGTTACTACAGAACCAGCTAACGCGTATTTCGCATAAAGAGTGATTGGTTTTGTTATTATGTTGTCAAAATCAAATGGTACTGTTAAATTTTGGTCCGTATACCAACCATAGAACTTATACCCTACTTTAGTTGGGTCAATTGGTTTTGTCGCATTTCTGTCAACAATTTGAGCTGGAACTGGATCTCCACCATTTGACTCAAAACTTACCGTATAACCAACTACCTGGTCTGTTACAACGACATCTTTATAACCTTCTGAAACTATCGTAACATTGAACTTTTGCCCGTTTGTGAAAAGTGTAGAATTTAGGGTAATATTATTATTCGTGATCGTATAATCCTTATTTAACTCTAGTGTTTTTGCGCCTATTTGAACAGCCTTGATATTATTTTTCCATGTTCCATCATCGTTAAATGTTAACGTAATATCGCTACCAACTGTGTTTCCAACAGTATCTTTATTTACAGTTGGAGGTACTTTAATCCAACATAGATAGAAAATTGAGTTATCGGTTAGGACTTTTGGATTTGTTGTAATATCAGACTTCTTATCACTAGAACCTGCTGCGTCTAAATAAAGGTCTGTACTGATCGTCAAATCTCCTTTTATTACATGTGATGCACCTGTTAGCATGTTTGGTGCACTTACCTTCGAAGTCACCAAGGCATCCGCAAAGAAAGTATCATTGGCATTTTTCAACGTTCCACCGTTTAAGTCAATATGACGTCTATAACCAAGTTGAATATCCGGAATTGTAACCGTTTCTCCTGTTGTCGAAGTTAACGTTAAAATGTATCCTTTTTGCGCGTCCTTATTAGTCGAACTTGGCATTTCACTAAAGGCGTATTTCTCACCTAAGTTATTTTGACCTGCTTTAACAGCTTGATCGTGTGTCGCTGTTTTAAATGACAGGATTCCGTTACTTCCATTAGACGATAAATCATAGGTACTTGGGTCTAATGCATAAGTAGTTGGTGTCGTTTCCGTTGAGCCATCGCTCTTCATTAGATAGAATTTCGCTTCAATTTTTGCAATTTTATCTTTACTTGTTAACCAAGAAACATTTGTTAGATAGTCTGGGATGTTCACTTTTAAATCGCCTTCACCAAGTACCCATCCTATTCCACTTACAGACCCGTTACTTCCGTCGAATTTTAATCCATTCGGGTTTGCTTTATCAACCGGTGAATAGCTTTGAGTCGTATTCATTTGCCATTTTGCATAAACTGTTTTGTCAGCCGTTAAAAATTGAGATGTCCCACTTAACCATTGTGTAATACCTTCAGGTTCATTAAACCATCCAAGGAATTTATAACCAGGTCTTGTTGGTGCAGGCGTAAATGATGAGATTAATTCACTATTCGGGCCATTTGATCTACTTGAACTTGGTTTGTATCCCATCACCATTGGGTTAAACGATGATCCACCTTGGCTGTTAAATGTAACCGTGTATCCTACAGGTTGTTGAGCTGTGTAAGTAGGATCTGAACCTGCGAATACTTCAGGATAAACTGTACCATCCGCACCAGTTGATCCAATCGTAAATTTATAAAGTTGTGGCAAGTAGCTTGTTCCACCAGGGTTTACCGTAGCTGAACCATATGTTGAACCATTATTCGGATCAAGAGTTGAATTCGTCATAAACGTTTTTGCATTAAATGTGATTTTTCCTGGTTTACTAATGTCGTAATATTTTTGATTCGTTTCTGGATTGATTAAATTCGTAATATCTATACTTTTACCATTGTTTGTCGTTACAATCACTTTGTTGATTCCGTTTCGCCATTTCGCATCATCTTGGAAGGATAAAGTTAAATCCTGCCCGATGTGAGCTACTGTTGAATCTGTAATGATTGGAATTGTAGGCGTAGCAATGGGAACAGCTGATATCGTTAAATTTTTAGTAACATCCTGGTAACCTGTCGCCTTCACTGTAATCGTATAATTCGTTGCCGTCGGGAATAAAGAACCTGGGAACGTAATTTTAGATGGCATTGTTTGTGTCACACCATTTGCATCATTATACGTATAAGCTGGCGTAATTGTCACTTTATCTGTGACATCAGTTGAACCAAGCATGATTTTCGTAATTGCATTTCTCCATACTACATCATCAACAAATACAGTGCTTGTCGGAGAAAGAGAAATCGTTGCTCCATTTTGTAAGTCCTGTAACTTCGGTGTTGATGCAATTGTTTGAGCTGGAGCCGTAAAGTTAAGCTTTTGTATAATTTGCTGCACTGTGTCACCAGCATTTAACGTGATCGAACCACCATAATCAGTCGTAATTGTCGTATCTTGATTCACTGTCGTTTGAGGTGTTGGTACATTTAATCCTGCATCAATCGCACTTTGGTTTTTCTTACCAAAGTTTTTAAAGATGAAATAAAAGTCATTGTAATCAATACCATAACCAAAACCAGATGGCTTAATCCAATAAATATCTGCATCGCGATTCGTGTTTAAGAATGCCGTTTTATTCGCTAGTGTATTCGCTGGGTTGTTAAAATTACTTAGGTTTTTATACTGGTAATACACATCGATTTCTTTCATCAAATCTTTCATATCGATGACGTTATCACCATTTACATCTCCACCTAATAGAATTGGGAAGATTCCTGGTAAATCTTTAACTGTTCCTGATTGATAACCGTATTTATTTTCACCAATTACAGGCGTTTGTGCATATCCTTTGAAATGTCCCGGAACACTTGCTTCCATTGAATATGGTTTGTCACTTACATCCGCTGTCACAGCATAATACGGGTTGATAAACGTGTAAGCAATTGTATTATTAAATGCTGTCGGTTGATCTGTCGTGAATTTTTTACCTTTATCATTCGTCACTGTAACTTTCGCTCCTGAATCCACAGTGAATTGAGGATAGTTATTGTTTACATTGTTTCTTGCAAAAGATTCTGCTGCTACACGACCTCTAATAAGAGAAGTATACTGTCGTACATAAGGAACATTCGTCGGGAACCATGCGACTTTTGTATCTTCGCCCGATAGCGTCAAATTAGCTTGCAATAACTGATACGGGAATTGTCCTGTAATCGGATCAGTACTTGTATAAGTCACATCTGCTTCTATAATAGGCATATCGTGGTCAAGTGCACCCGCTGAACCGATATTAGAAATCGTTACATCTGTAGTTTTTCCAACTTGATAGATTGGATGTGTATATGGTTGACCTACTGTCAGTACTTTAGAAGGATCGACTCCCTTACTGATCAGATAGTTTTTATATTCATCAGTTAGACGGATATTACTAAACTCGTATACCTGATTAGTATTCAGCAGAAATTTACCTCCAGTCATTCCTACTCCATACTTTGTTGCGATTGTCGCTTTGAATGGTTTATTCGCATCGACAACTACTTTATCTTCATTACCTCCACCTGCATCTACTCCATCAGATGAAGTTACCGTAATATATGGATTGCCCTTTTTGATGAAATAATACGTCTGTCCGTTAAGACTTCCATCATTTTCACCTGAATAATCAGAAGGTTCAATATCAAATTGACTACCTAATCTATTTGATACATCCTCAGCTGATACTCCAAAATGAAAACGACCTTTTGCATCTGGATTAAAATAAACTGTTGGGTATTGACTATCTTGATAACCGATTACTCTACTCAAAGCTTGATCAACTGGAACTGGCGTAATGCCATCCTTAGGGCTTGGAACTGACGTTTCGCCATTATTTTTCATTACATCTACATTCGAATCATAAACTGTGCCATAGAATCCTTTAATTTCTTGTCCAGGTAGGTATCCTGTCGGATCGATTTCATATATTCCACCTTTTGAGTCTTTATCCATCGTCATTGTTGGCGGTGTAGCATCAACATAGAGCGTATCTTCTGCTGTATAACGTTTTCCATCTTTACCAGTTGCAATCATTTCAAGTGAATATGCACCTTCTTGTAGCACTTGCACTTTATCTGAAATGCCTAAAGTGTCGTATGTTCCATCATATGTCTTTGTAAATGGAAGATACCATCCATTAAAAAGTGTTATTCTAGGACCGTATTTGACACCTGGAATCAAATCACTACCATTGGATAATGTGTTAGTTACGCCGATATATTTTCCATCTTTGTCTTTAACGACAATATAGTAGTTCTCCATTTCGTTATTTACAGATAAGTTATATGCTGAAAGATTTCCTAATGAGGTCGCTTTTATCGCAACATTGAAAGTACTAATTCCCTTTTCAGCCACTGTAACTGTAAATGGAATGCGATACGTTTCATTAGTATCTATTTCATTTACTAGATGAATATATCCCTCGTATGTGCCGTCTAATGAATTAGAAGGAACTGTAATCTTTGCTGTTGCTTTTACACTACTGCCTCCATCAACATTAATTGAAGTCACGTTTTTTCCACCAGTAGAAAAATCAATCTTAACATCATTTCCTGTGCCGGTACCTACTTTATTTGATGCAGCAAATTTTGTTGAAATAAATTCAGTGCTTACTTTAAATGTTTTGTTGCTTGTTCCAAGATTCGTTACGTTAAAGTCCTTTGATGAAATGACATCATCCGAACCGTTCGTAGCACCTGCTCCTCTGCCTTTAAATCCGAAGAACATACTCCCTGTTAAATTATCAACTTGATGAAGCGTTGAAGTATCCGGATCAACTGTAGTTGCTGTATCTAAAACTTGAATTCTGACATTCTCTTTAATTGCACGGACTGGGTCAACTCGTCCAGCACCTACTTGATATACACTATAAGTCTTTGAATCTGTGTTAATATCTTTAGCTGTATTCATTAATGCCGCCTTGACATCTGCAGGAGTATAGTCAGGGTGAGCAGCTAAAACCAAAGCTGAGATCCCTGCAACATGAGGCGTTGCCATTGAAGTACCTGACATAACTTGGTATGCCATTTTATAGTCATGTGTTCCTTTGTCCTGCGGTTCCCAAATATCATATGGGGCTGTTGAAAAAATGTCTACACCAGGAGCTACAACATCTGGCTTGATTGTCCAATCTTTAACCGGTCCTGTAGAGCTAAAACCTGCTAAGTCATCCCCAATCTTACTAATTGGGGCATCTAGTGTCGATGGGAATGTAATCGTTGCTGATTTTGGATCTTTTTTAATAGCATCTGACAATGCTTGACCTTGTACTTGAGTCAATGAAACTGAATAAACGTTATCTACACTAACACCTAAGAAAGTTGGGATATATCCTTGGGAATCTGAATCTTCCGTATTATCCCAAATAATCATACCAGCTGCTCCAGCATTTTTAGCATTTGCCATTTTGGTACTCAGGTACTCTCCTCCACGTTTTACTAGAGCAAGTTTTCCATTCATATCAATTCCGCTATAATCTGCTGCACTTCCTAATCCAACGTCAACAATTGGCATTGTTTGACCTTTTAGAGCATCATCTGTTTGTGAAAAATTTTTACCGAATAAACGTGCTTTATAAGAATCTGACCCATTCTTTATAGTCATTGTTGCAATTTCTTCAGGGATTGTACTTGCACCAACAGTAATTGCTAATGGGGCAGTTCCCGGTGAACCTACAGTAGCTTGTCCTGGACCAGCATTTCCTGCTGCGACATCACACACAATACCTGCTAAAGTTGCATTGTTAATCGCGACACTTGTGGGATAAAGTGGATCATTAATTGTAGCACCAAGTGAAAGGTTGATGACATCCATATGATCCTTAACTGCTTGGTCAATACCATTCAATACTGAGTCTGATGTACCATGACCACCTGGTCCAAGGACACGATATCCATAAAGGTCAACGTCTGGGGCTACACCATTCGCTGAGTAAACATCATTATTGTTTGTTGTATTCGCAGCAATTGTTCCGGAAACGTGACTTCCATGAGATGTAATATACTGTTTATAATCTGAAGGAGGCGGTCCAGCAATGACATCTGGATTGTCCTTCGCAGCTACCCAATCCTCATAAGTTGTCTCCATTGGATCATGGTCATCCACATACTTAACATTTCCATCTGCATTTACTCCTTCGTTATTAACAAAGTCATGTCCGCCTTTATATACCGCTTTTAAGTCAGGATGATTGTAGTCAATTCCAGTATCTAATACACCAACTTTAATTCTTTGTCCTGCACGTGGACCAGATTTAATAATCCCCGTATTGCCCTCAGCTTGAAGTTTGTCAATTCCCAATAAACTAAGAGCTGTTGTAGGCTTTCCTACCGATTGTGTGGCTAATTCTTTTGGAGTTGTATTATCCTCAGCTACGGAATATTCTATTTCAGACCAGACCGAAGCAACTTCCGGATTTTCAGCAACTTTTTTAACTAAATTTGCAGGAAGCGATAATGCTACTCCATTAAACGCATCTGTATACTCACGTGTAATGCCTATATCTGTTTCAATCGATTTTCCGCCTACTATTTGAGTTTTAGGCTGTGTGTTTATAAAGCTTTTGAATTTTGCATGAGAATCTTTAACCTTTTGTTGTGCATCTGAATATTCACTTGCAAATGATTGACTATTTGCAGTTGCTCCACCTTTAGCTAACGATTGCTTTATTATTTGTATCTTAGCTGGATCTTCTTTAAATTGAACAATGACATTAACTTTTTTTGAACCATGTAAATCTTTTTGATCAACGTGGATTTTTTGACCTAAATCTGCTCCAGTTAATTTATTAATATTCGCCTTTTGTTCAGCAGTGAGACCATCTAGAATACGATTTACTTCTTCTGCATTAAAAGCATTTCCTGATAAATTTTTCTGTTCTGGTTTCGTTTCAGCGTTTACATGTGTTAAAGTTTGAGGTAATACACCATTTAGAAACATGGTACTTAATGCAAAGATTGAAATCATCTTCTTTGTAGGCTTGATCCTCTTACTAGACTTTTTTCTATCTTTCATGATTTCCCCCCACCGAAGAGTCAAATAATTCATATTCATTTGGAATTATCTGCCCGACATATTTTTTTAAATTAGAGTATTAATAATTTTCTTAATACTTAATTAATTAAAGTTTACTCTATGTTTTGCATGGGGTATATTGGGGAAAAATCACACTTTTTCATTACTTTTTTATCAAAAATTCTTGAAATAAATATTTTTTTGGAAATTTTTGATAGTTTCTCCTTGTAAAAACCTTATTTTTTTAGGAAGAAGAACTTAAAAGTTATTTGGGGGAATTTGAGGTTTTTTAGTCGAAAAAATCAAAAAATAAAATTTTCGTTTTTCAAAAAAAAACTATCAAACAATTAAAATCAATTGTTTGATAGTTTTTAGTATTGCTATACTTTTTCTCTTATTAATTACACCTTTTACTTTAATCCCAATTGTGCTAAAACATCATCTAAAGTTACACCTTTATAAGTTGTCTTAGCCTTAGGTGGATTTGGAACAGTATCGTTCTGAATACTGTAGTTCCTAACGATATAATCCATATCCTTTTTATTCACAACACCATCGAAGTTCAAATCACAACCTAATTTATTTGTCCCCCAATATCTTTGGACATTTAACGCATCTAAAAGATCAATCACATTATCTTTATTCGTGTCTCCAGCTTTTGCTTGGTTTAAGTTAAACCCTAGTCTTCTTCCCTGTGCTTCGCCTCGAACTTCATCTGACAACACTAAAGACTTTTTCATTGTAAAATGTCCTGGTACATCAACCGTAATCGTTGAAGGCTTACTGTCAGGTTTAATACCATCAATCACATAACTTCCATTTTTATTCGTAAACTGAGCATCTGAAACAGTTCCATCAGTCGAAGTAACAGTTACTTTTGCACCAATATTTTGTTGGTTAATCGCCCAGTTTGTTTGGTTCGTTGTAGGATCAATTGTACCTTCTAATTTCATTGTTCCCTCTAATCTTGTTAAAGTTTGTTTTAAATGGAATGCATCTACATAAGTATAAACGTTATTCGTTACAACATTTGATTGATCCGTTGTTGAACTTGTAAACTCCATATTGTACCAGTTGATTGGGAAATTAATAGCATATTTCTTGGCTGTTTCTAAATCAAAATTAACTAGTTGTAAATCTTCTGGTAATGATTTATTTCCTAAATAATTAAACGTAATTGTATAGTATGTTTGATTGCCATCAGTTAATGATGATACATTAACTTGAGCATCTCCATATTGCTTAACAGCATCGTTTACGACTACATTTTTAATCGTTGCCAATTCCTTTCCATCCATCATTAGAACTGGGATTGTCAGTTTAGCTGTTTTTAAATTTTTCATGTTATTTGAACGAATTGAATAATTAATTGTATCACCAGATGAAGCAGTTCGTTTATTTGCCTTTAAGTAATAATACGGATACGAATCTGACACAAACACAACTCTTTCCATCGTTGATAAGTCTGAAGTAAAGTTTCGAGCAGCATCCATACCATAAAACTGCACTTTTAATGGGGTTGATCGTTTTTTCACTAAAATTTGATCATGATAATTTCCATTTTTATCAGTATTAATAGGTGAAGCAAAATATGGACTATCGTATTGAGAAATAACTTGATTACTTGATTGATCCACTGGTAAACCAAATTGTTTCGCTTCATCAGTCTCTGGATCATTTAAATGAATAGTAAAATCATATAAATATTGTCCATTTGAATCAAATTGACTATCTTTCGATTCAATTACTTTTTGTTCTAAAGAATCAAAACTTGAAGTCATAATTGGTGCACCTTTTTCATACATAAAATCAACTGATTTAGAGAAAGTTTTACCATCATTATTTGTTCCAATTAATTTAAATTTATATTTACCTGTTTTAGCCATTACAATTGAATTACCAATAGGATTTTTCGGATCACCAGTTAATGGGAAATAAGCTCCAGAAAAACCACTAGCAATTCCATATGCGACATTTTCATTGATTACGCGTCCATCAAATGTTCCAAGGAAACCAATATCGTCACCCGTTGTTGCATCCTGTAATACTACGTCTACATATTTCATATGCGATTTTAAAGAGAAATTAAATGAAATATACGGTATCGCATTTGCAACTATTGAAGTATCTCCAGAATACATTTGAGTGCTTAGTGCAAGTTTATCAATCCCTTCATTTACGACCCGTCCGCCAAATGGGATTTGGTAAGTTTCTGATGGATCAGTATCGTTAGTAAAGACGATATATCCTTCATATGTTCCTTTTTCTGCAGTTTTAGGTATGTTTAAATTAAACTTAATATTTTTTGAGCTATCGCCATTTAATTTAACAGAATTTGGTCCATTTAATGTTACATTATTTTTTGCTGCATCTAATGATCCTCTTAAGCCTGTTTGGAATTTAACATTCACAGTAAATGTTTTTGCTTTTTCGCTTCTATTTTTTAAAGTAACCGTCCGTTCATCTGAAATATCTTGATCATCAAATCCATATGAACCAAAGCTCATGCCACCTGTTAATTCCTTCATTGTTTTTTCTTTACCTTTACCATTTAATGTAGGAGTTTGATCCACTACTTGAAATTCTACATTTGAATGAATTGCCTCGTATGCATCGACACGTCCACTTCCAACTTCAAACACGCTATATGCTTTTGATAAAGGATCTGCTGTATTCATTAAAATAGATTTAATATCAGCAGGTTGTAAATCTTTGTTTGACTGTAATAATAATGCCGATACACCTGCTACAAACGGCGTTGCCATTGACGTACCAGATAAGCGCTCATATGCATATTTATAGTCTTCAGTATGAGTCCCAGTCCCATCTACTGTTTTATTATTTACATAAAACGGTACTGTTGACATTATTGCAACACCAGGTGCTGTTACTTCTGGTTTAATATCATAATTTACACGTGATGGACCTCTTGAACTGAATCCTGCTAATTCATCGCTAGCCGTTTGAATTTTTGAATAATCGCCAAATGTGAAGCTTGTATTACCGGCATTCATTGCAGCTAATATTGCTTGTCCGTCACTATTCGAAATCGTAAATGAAGGCACTGCATCAATTGATTCGCCGATTAATGCGTTAATTGGCCCCTCTGCTTGGTTTGCTTCATCGTTATACATTAATACACCGACAGCACCCCTTGCTTTAGCATTCTTTATTTTATCAATTAATGCGTATGTTCCACGTTTAATGAACGCAATTTTTCCATTTAAATCTTTCCCGTTAAAATCAGATGCAGTACCTGCTAATCCAACGTTTACAAGTTGGAATGTCTTTCCTTTTAGCTGAGTAAGGTCATCTGAATAATTTCTTGCTAATTCTCTTACAGTATAATTTTTGCCGTTTTGTATTCCAGCATATTGAAATGCATTAAGTGAAACAGATGATGCACCAACTGTTAAAGCTAATGCAGCTGCCCCTGGTGAACCTAATGTATAATTTCGATCTCCGCTGTTTCCTGCAGCTACAACTGTTGTTACACCACTTAATACCGCATTGTTTACAGCAACTGATGTTGCATATAGTGGGTCATTTAGTGTATTTCCTAGAGACATATTAATTACATCCATACCATCTTTTACTGCTTTATCTATACCAGCAATAATCGCGTCAGTTGTTCCGCTACCATATGGTCCAAGTACGCGGTATGAGTAAATATCAGCATCTGGTGCTGCACCTACCATTTTTAAATCACTATCTGATTCGCCACGTCCCCCGATAATACCAGCTACATGTGTACCATGTTCAGTATAATAAGGTGAAGAATTACTTAGTTCTGGTTTTCCCGATTTTTTCCAATCAGCATAAGTTGTTTCCATTGGATCATTATCATTGTCAACGAAATCATACCCACCTTTATAAGCATCCTTTAGGTCTGGGTGATTGTAATCTATTCCAGTGTCTAAGATTCCTACTTTTATGTCTTTACCTGTATACCCTTCATCATGTAAACGGTCTAATTCATCATAAGGTGTATAGTTTCCAACTTTCGCCTCATCAGCTTTTAATTGTTTATTATCATCCGTAGTAGGTGGCTCAATTGAAAATGTTTCATTGCTCCAAACTGTTTTAACTGCCTTTGATTTTAATAGATTTTTTATTTGATTAGCAGGTAAGCTCATCGAAACACCATTAAACGCATTCTTATATGAGCGAGTAATCTTATAATCTACTTTTTTATTATTATCATCGATTAATATTTGATTTACATCTTGATTGAATGTGTCATGATCTTGATCTATTAAATTTGCTGCTTCAGTTGAAGAGATCGTTTGCCCTTGAAGATTCGCTTCGATTTGAGCAACTTTTACTGGTTTATTAGCAAACTCTACAATGACTGATGCTTGTTTAGATGAATTTTGGTCTATATCCGATGAAATTTGAAGTCCAGTTACTTCATTTGTTGATAGTTGGTTTAGTGCAGATCTTTCTTGCGAAGTTAAGTTTGATAGTATGTCTTCAACTTTGGAATACCCTGCAGCTTTTGTAAAATTTGAATGTCCAAGTGAACCTAATAAAAAACCAGATGATAGTGCTACAACAGATAAGCTTTTTACAATTTTACGATTATATGACTTTCTCCCCATTTCTAACCTCCGCGTCTCTTTATTACATATGTAAGTGTTCATGAAAAGTGATGATCATTTAAATGAACCAACTAAATAATCTAGTTCTCATTTAATTAAGACCTACTTCATTACAATCTACTATGTACCTAAATTATTAAAAAAAATAACTGTGGAGTAAATTGGGGAAATTCTAGTATTCATTGCTAGTTCAAAAGACTTATCGATTCAATAATTTATTCAAAAGAATTGTCGTATTTAAAAATTTAATGTAGAATCATTCGGTTTTTCTAGGTAATTTATAATTTTTTATTTACAATCTCCAACTTTATTTGAGGAATATCTTAACTCAAAATTGGGGGAAAATAAGAAAAACTATAAAAATAAGTTATAAAAAGATTAATATTCCATTTATAAACTCGTCATAATACGCATTTTGTACTATTAACTTGTTTTCATTCTTATTAAATAACATTGAATATTAAGGTTATGTAAATTTACTAGATTACAGATGATTAAACTCCGAAAAATAATGTACTATTGAATAAGCAGAGCATTTGGAGGGGAATATGAATCGAATTAAGACGAATAGAATAAAATCTCTATTAGAAATACTGATTGTATCAACAAAGCTTGGATTAACTTCTTTTGGTGGACCCATCGCTCATTTAGGATATTTTCATGAAGAATATATAAATAGAAGAAACTGGATAAAAGAAAAGGATTATGCTGATTTGGTTGCTTTATGTCAGTTTTTACCTGGTCCAGCTAGTAGCCAAGTGGGCATTGGAATTGGCATTTTCAGAGCGGGAATTTTAGGGGGAATTGTCTCTTTTATTGGATTTACATTTCCATCTGTTTTAGCGCTAATTATTTTTGCAATTAGTATGCATGGACTACATATTGGGAATGAAGGTTGGATTCATGGATTAAAACTTGTCTCAGTGGCAGTTGTTGCACAAGCCATTTTAAGTATGGCTGCTAACTTAACACCTGATTTAAAAAGGAAATTCATTGCATTATTTGCATTAATTTCTACTCTACTTTGGCAAACTGCTTTATCTCAGATTGGCTCAATTTTGATTTCTGCTGTTATTGGATTTTACTTGTATAAACAATATGAAGAAAAAGATCAGGCTAAATTAGATTTTCCCATTTCACGAGGTTTTGCATTATTTTGTTTAACATTATTTTTTGCATTGCTTATTCTTTTGCCTATTTTAAGTGAAATGACTAATTCCACTTGGATTGCAATAGTTGATAGCTTTTATCGTTCCGGATCATTAGTTTTTGGTGGGGGGCATGTTGTTTTACCATTGCTAGAGCGTGAATTTGTAACGAAAGGCTTAATTACTAAAGAATCATTCTTAGCTGGTTATGGTGTCACACAAGCTGTACCAGGTCCATTATTCACTTTTGCCGCTTATTTAGGTACGATTATGAAAGGATGGAAAGGTGGAGTAGTGGCAACGATTTCAATCTTCTTACCTGCATTCCTTCTAATCGCTGGTACATTACCTTTTTGGAATACTTTACGCCAAAACCCTAAACTGAAAGGTGCAATTATTGGAGTAAATGCTGCTGTTGTAGGAATTTTAATCAGCGCATTTTATAATCCAATCTGGACTAGTTCCGTTTTAACGCCAAAAGACTTTGCTCTTACTTCAATACTATTTAGTATGCTAGTATTTTTGAAGCTACCTCCTTGGAGCATCGTTTTAACAGGTGCTATTAGTGGCGTGTTATTATCGTTATTTTAAACTACCATAAATCTCCCTTATAAAAAGAGCACTGATTGTTCATTGAAGCGACCAATCGATGTGCTCTTTTTTTCAATTGTTCGATCTCAAATTAGTTACTTTTTTCAATGCAATCTCCTTTAAAAGGCGTACATATTTTTATATTCGGGCAAAAACCAGGATTTTTAGCGCATAATGCTGAAGTAAATTCAGGATCCAGCTTGCTGAGCGTATTAAAGTAACAACTAATGTAATGATTACGTGCAATACTATTTAATTGAAAAGAAACTGGATAATTATTATTTACATGCCGATAATATAATCCTTTAGCTGTAAAAGGTGGAGGATACGCTTCTGCTGGCAAAGTAGGAATGATGTCATGTACATTGAAAATCCTTGCACTATTTTTTACTCTTTGATCGAACCGATATGCAAACTCAGGATCTGCCACTCTCGGACTACCAAAAGTATATACAAAAGGATGATTAAAATCTGTGTTTACCGCTATGTCAAAAGAGGATAAAACTGCTAATGCCCCTCCTAAACTATAGCCTGTAATTAACACTCTTTTATCAGTTGAAAGCTTCATTAATTCTTTCATCAGTTCATTTCTAGCGGATTGATAAATACATGTAAAACCACGATGCGTTTTTCCAACATTTTCAGCAAATGGATAGTCAACTTGATATAAATCCTGATCGGATTCATTATCTTTAAAAGAATCTGTACCTCTAAAAGCGATCACAATTTCATCTTTTGATTCTGCTAAAAAACCAAATACTTCAGCCTCTGGCTCTTCAACTCCAGCATAAGCATAAATCAAATGACGTAGTTTAAAGTTTTTAGGTAATATCATGTTCTCACTTTCGATTAATTGATTTGACTGATAGCACATTGCAGCAAGCAAGATTGCATCTCTACTATTAAATGTATTGTTAACCATTGAGAAATTTATATTAACCACCACCTTTTTACATACAAGGTTTCGGACAATTACATGATCGTTGAAATGGAAAACACATTTCAGAATCAGGACAAAAACCCGGATTCTCAGAACATAATTTGGAAGAGTAATCTCGATTCAAATGACTAAGATTCTTAAAATAACACCCAATTCCATCATTTCGTGGGGTATCATTTAATTGAAATGAAATCGGGTATTTTGTGTTAACGTGTTGATAGTATAGACCACGATCTGTAAATGGTGGAGGATAAACTTTTTCTGGAAAAGTTGTAAACGGGTCGTGGATATTAACAATTCTTTTGCTATTTTTAACTAACTGATTAAATCGAAATGTAAATTCAGGATCACCTACACGAGGACTACCGTAAGTATATGCGAAAGCATCCTTAAACTTTGTATTGGCTACAATATCGAATACCGCTAATGTTGCCAAGGCACCTCCATAGTTATGTCCAGTAACAAATAGCTTTTTATGCTTCGGAAATTTGTTTATTTCTTTCATTAATTTATTTCTTGTTGATTGATAGATACATGTAAAACCACGGGATGTATTACCTCCCATTTCAACATAAGGATAAGGAATTTGCAGTATATCATATGCTGCAATAAGATCTGCGGGGTATAATGCATATCCTCTAAATGCTATTATGATATTCTTATTTGACTCAGCAATAAAACCAAATACTTCGTTAGTAGGATTTTCCACATTTACATCAGCACGAATAACATATTTTAACTCGTAACCCTTTGGTAAAGTTATTGACCCATTAAGAAAAAGCACATATGTCTGATAGCAAAATGCAGCAAGTAATATAGCTTCTTCATTGTTTAAACTATTCCTTTTGCCAGAGAGATTCATTTCTCCACACCCTCTTTTAATATAGCCGTTTTAAGATGACCTGCCTCCCCTGCTCTTGCTGTCTTTATCTATTTTTCGTATAAAAGTAAAGGAACCACACTGCATGATTTTGTTCATCTTTTGCAGCTCGACTAAAGGTATTTTTTATAAGTTGATTCGACGTTCCATCTGAAACACTTAAGTAAAAATCAACAGTTTCTTGTTCATCTTTTAAAGCAAATTCTAGTCCATCAATATAATTATCAGGACAATTTTCTATTATTTTCGGATGTGGTTGCCTTCCAGTTAAATTGACATAGATCGAGACAAAATGATGATAGTGTTTTACCTCATCTTCTCTGATCTCTAAAATCGTTTTACGCTCATCCTCTTTTTTTGCTAAACTAGCTAATTTTGTATAACAGCTAATTGCTGAATATTCTCCATTAATTGCTTTTTCAACATTACTTATTAATTTTTGATCCCTCATGTGCGTAATCCCATAATTCTGATCATAATACATAGTGTCACCTCATCATTTACTTTTTAAGGTATCAATTTAGTAATTAATTCCTCATATATTGTATGTTTCGTTCATTAATATTAAGAATATTTTTTGAAATACCAATCGTTTTAGGAGTTAAAAAAAATTTTTTAGTTTTATTCCATAAAGAAAACTTGCTGATTGGCGAAGGCTGAGACAGAGGCTTAGTTGAATTTATACTTAATTGCTAAAATTGGAAACTACGTCGAGTTTTCTACACCGAAAAAAAAGAGTCCATAGAGGACTCTTTTCGTTATAGACTATTTTGTTGTTTCGATTTCTGTAGCAGCGTGAAGAGTTTGTTGCGTTATTTGTTTTGCTACATCCTCACCAAGTATTTCCACATAACGCCCATAAAGGTTTTTCCAACATTTCTTAATTTCGTCTTGGATTAATATCCCTTTTTCTGTTAAATTAACTAATGTTAATTTGCCTTCACTTTTTCGTTCTACTAGCTTTTTCACTTCCAATTTCTCTACAAATCTTGTTGTTGTAGAAGGAGCAATATGCAAGATATTGCTTAATTCTGTTTGAGTAATATTCGGTTGTTCATTTACAGCCATTAACAAAAATGCATAAGTAGGAGAAATACCAAGTGGAGCAAACTCCTCTTCAGCCATCTTATTCATTAATCTTGCTAAATGGTTCGCAGTAAAATATAAACAGTTACTAAAGTATTGTTCCATTTGCTCATCTCCTAATTTTAAGTGCAGGAACACGGAAAAAGGAGTAAGGCATCCTTTTCCCTGCTTTTCCTATTCTTATCGACTAACTCGTAAATTAGGGTTTGTAACGTATGCTGCTAATTCTTCTGCACTTTCTTGAAGAACTTCTTCTGTCACATTCATTACTCCTTGTAGTAGGAATGAAGGTAAAAAGTGCATTCCGCATAGGTTTGCTGTAGCTTGTAAAGGACGAGTCAATTCACTCATCGAGTAATGGTTTAAGCCTCCTGATTGGTATGCTTGTGCAGGACCACCAGTAGAAATGGCAAGCATAAACTCTTTTCCTCTTAATTTAGTACCTTCTGAACCATACGCAAAACCATATGTTAAGACCGAATCTTGCCATTGTTTTAATAATGCTGGAGTACTATACCAGTAAAGAGGAAATTGAAAAACAATTCGATCATGATCTAATAATAATTGTTGTTCCTTTTCGACATCAATTTCGAAATGTGGGTACTTTTCATATAAGTTATTGATTGTAACGTCTTCTTGTTGAAGACGATTCATCCAAGTTTTATTTACTTTTGATTGTTCAATATTAGGATGTGCTACGATTACTAAAGTTTTCATTTCATTTTCTCCTTTTATTTTACATTTGTTTGTACATACAAATGATAATGAATCATTCTAAGTTTTGCAAGTTTTATACTTCAAGGTCTTTTAAAAATAATGTTGATGATTTCCGATACAGGATACTCGCTTTCCATGGGGCATGACCTAGCCTCCACTCAATCAATTAGCCTTTTTATACTATCTTAATGTGTTAAAAAAAGCATGAAATTATTCATTTCATGCTCCTTGCTTACAAAATCCTTTTTTAATTCAGATTCAAACTTTTTGATATTCTATTTTCTTAAATGATACGGAACAGTCGTAATCACTACATCTTTCTGTCTGATTAACCAAAGGCGAAGTAAAAGTGCTGTTTGGTTATGAAGAAGATTATGCCACCATTTTTTAGGAATAAATTGTGGGATTACAATTTGAATATGACTATCCGGGTCTTTTGCTTCGATTAATTTAATGAATCTAGAAAGTGGTGCTAAAACTGAACGATATTGGTTTTTTAGTACAACTAATCGACATGGATTCCCCCACTCTTCCCACTTTTCTTCCATTCTTTCAATTGATTCATCATCAAAGCCAACATAGACGGCCACGGGGTCTTCAGATATTCCCTTTGCAAATGATAATGTATTATGAACAACTCGATGCGTACCTGAAACTAAAACGACTGTAATAACTTTACTTGCTTCAGGTTTAAATGAGTTTAAATCAATACGTAGTTCACTTGCCACGTTTTGATAATGTCGATAGATCGCTAAAGAGAAAAAGATGATTGATGGGATAACAACTAAAACTACCCACGCGCCATCCATAAATTTAGTAACTGCAAAGATTACTGTAACAACAGATGTTACGATTAAACCGATTATATTTATCGCTAATTTCACTTGCCAATTCGGCCCTTTTACCCGCTTCCATCTTCTTGTTAACCCTAATTGGGCAATTGTAAATGAGAGAAATACCCCAATAGCATACAAAGGAATTAAAGCGTTTGTATGAGCTTGGAATGCTATGATTAAAATACTTGCAGCTGCCGCAAGTGCTATAATGCCGTTTGAATACCCTAATCGATCTCCCCGATTTGTAAAACCTCTAGGTAAAAATCCATCAGCTGCTACAATTGCAGCTAATTGTGAAAATCCTGTAAAAGTTGAATTAGCTGCTAAAATTAAAATAATAAAAGTAAACCAGATAATGATTTGATAAAGGACTCCGTGTCCAAAATAGACCTTAATTAATTGAGATAACATCGTATCATTTGGATTTGGAGAAATCCCATTCACATATAAATGATAAGCAAAGCCTAAAAGTGTTATTGAAGTTATAACGCCTAGTGCGATATACGTCTTAATTGCATTTCGTTGACGTGGTTCTCTGAAAACAGGCACTGCATTAGAAATTGTTTCGATACCAGTTAAAGCAGAACATGCAGAACTGAATGCTTTTAAAACAAGTAAAATACTTAAGTTTTGCGGTACAGTTCCAAATGACGGAGTATGGCTCTGTATAAACCCATTTTGGAACTCATCAAAGAATCCAGTAAAGATTAAAAGTAGCATACAGATCATAAATCCAAATGTTGGCCACGCAAAAATTTTGGCCGATTCAGCAACCCCACGAAGATTAACAACTAATAAAATAAATACGCAAAATATTGCTAAAACAGTTTCATAAGGTGCAACTGCTGGATATGCCGAGGAAACAGCTTCCAGTGCTGCTGAAACCGAAACGGCAACTGTTAAAATATAATCAACTAGAAGTGAACTTGAAGCGATTAATGAAACCCATCGTGGTTTAAAGTTATCTTTAGCGATCGCATATGCTCCCCCACCACTTGGATACGCTAAAATCCCCATTATATAGGAAAGAATTAATAAACCTAATAACAATATTGTTGCGATTGTTATCGGTATAATATACCAACTAGCCTTTGATCCAAGTCCCATAAGTTCAGTCATACCTGCCTCTGGACCGTAAGAAACTGATGAATACAAATCAGCAGCAAGAATTGGTAAAGCAATAAACCAGATCAGCTTATTGTGTTGAGCATGAATTTCGGCAGTTCTCATTGGTCTTCCAATAAACACTCGTTTTACACTGTTAAAATTTGAAATTGAGTACCAAATACCAAAAACTGCTAAAATAAATAATCCAATTTCCATATAATCGGATGGATGATGCATGAATTTTCTCCCCTTTTCCCCTAAAAAAGCATACAAAAAAACACTAAGCTTTACTTAGTGTTTGAAAAATACTAAATAAACCCCTTTCTTTAAATGCTGACGAGGTTAGCTGTCGGATTCGGGATTAAAGAATACCCCTACCTTTACAAAAAGGATTCACCCCATAAGAAATGGTTCCCCCGCTCTTTTTAGATTAAGCAATTTTAGGTTATAAATAAAAATATAGAATTAATAAAAGTAAATATATAACTTCAGAATCTATTTGTAAAGAGACTTTTTCTTAAATTTACATTAGATTTAGTTTAGACATTTCAAAAAAATAGGGCTCTGTTAAAAAAGAAGGTTGATTTCCGTTCCAGGATGCTCGCTTTCCATGGGGCGTGAGCTGAGCCTCCTCGGCAAGCCTGCGGGGTCTCACCCTTCCCGCTACTCCCATAGGAGTCTCCCAC
>NZ_NCTA01000002.1 GCF_002156865.1 Gottfriedia luciferensis
AACAGATTTGGCTCCGTTTATAAGCAAAGAAATTATGAATGAATGTGCAATGAGGGATTTTGAAGTAAACGGTATGAAAGGTTTAACTGAAATGGCACCTTTTATTAGTAAAAATATATTAAATGATTGTGCCCGCAAAAGTTATGAATTACACGGAATTAAGTCGTTAACTGCAATTTGTCCGTTTATTGATAAAGAGCTTATAAATGAACTTTCTCTTGATGCAATATCCAAAAAAGGGATTAATGAAATCCTTACAATTATTCCTTTTATAGATTCAAAAATAATTAACTTCAAATAATTAGTGGGCAATCGTAATAATAGCTATTTTGACCTATCCATGAGGATAGGTTTTTTTCTGTAAATCATGGATAACTTTACCATTTGGATAAATTTAAATTTATACTTTTTATACTTGTGCAATTAGCCGATATAAGAGTAAAACAAGGAATCCTGATGTACTTTTGTACAATCTTTTTCTAATGGTTACTAGGATGGTGATACAAATAATGGATACACTTACAATTGGAGAAATAACGATCTTAATTGCTGTAGGTATATTTATCTTAAGTGTAGTACTGCTTGGAGTAAGCAAATTGATGGATCGACCAAATAAAGTGTTACAAAAATGCATTAATAGTAAAATTTGGGAATCTGAAGCTGAATCTGAATACTTAAAACTCAAATAGCCAACTCCGATTAATGTAAATACACCAATCACTAAATTTATGATTAATAAAATTGAAAGTACTTTAGGGGAAAATGCGCCTGTTGTAGAACGAGTTTTTAAATTCGTATTTTGATTTTTTTCTACAAAATTCGTTTCATTTGATTCCAAATTTTCCATATTGAATTTCACTCCTTTGAAATGATTATCTGAATTATGGAATAGAATCCTTAATTTTTACTTAAAAAATATTTATTACAAAACAAAATTGATAAATATGTTTGAGATGATTAAAGCGAGCACAAAAAAAGCTTATAGACAAATGAGTACAGTTCCCATTTATCTATAAGCTAATTAATTATTTGTTTTAACTAGTTTAGCAGCATTTCGATTTTGCGGTACTTGCAAACCTAAGTTTCCTCTTAAAGTAGAAGACTCATACTCTGATCGATAAATTCCTCTTTCCTGTAATAATGGAATGACCTGTTCAGTAAAATCTTTTAATGCACTTGGAATTGCGGAATAGATCATCAGTCCATCAGCTGCCTCCTGTTCATACCACTCTTGAATTAAATTTGCGATTTTTTCTGGCGTACCGATAAATGCACTTCTAGGCGTAGCAGCCTGTAAAGCCACCTGTCGAAGTGTTAATCCTTTTTCTTTCGCTTCTTTCTTAATTTTATCTGTATTACTTCGAAAACTATTTTTTCCTAAATCACCAATATCCGGAAATGGTTCATCTAACGGATATTGAGAAAAGTCATGATGCTCAAAGAAGCGACCTAAATAATCCAACGCATTTTCAATACTTGTTAAATTAACAAGATCTAAATATTTCTGTTCAGCTTCTTCATCTGTGCGACCTACTATTGGAGCAATTCCAGGGAAAATAACGATATCATCTTTTGATCTTCCGTATGCTACTGCTCTTTCTTTTACATCTCTATAAAATTCTTTTGCTTCTTCAATATTATCATGTCCAGTAAATACTGCATCAGCTGCCTTAGCAGCTAACTCTTTACCGCTTTCTGATGAGCCTGCTTGAAATACAACTGGTTGACCTTGTTTTGAACGTCCAATATTTAGAGGGCCTTCAACCTGGAAGTAGTCCCCTTTAAAATTTAATCTGTGCAGTTTTTCTGGATCAAAAAACACACCTGATTCCTTATCACGAATAAATGCATCATCTTCCCAAGAATCCCATAATCCTCTAGTTACTTCTAAATGCTCATCTGCAATTTTATAGCGATCATCATGTGTAGGGTGACCTACTCTACTATAGTTTTTAGCTGAACCTTCAAGTGGTGAAGTAACTAGATTCCATCCAGCTCGACCATTACTTATATGATCTATTGACATAAATTGTCTTGCTACTGTAAATGGCTCACTATAAGTAGTAGATAGCGTACCGACTAACCCAATATTCTTTGTTACTGCTGCTAGTGCAGATAATATTGTAATGGGCTCAAAACGATTTAAAAAATGCGGGATCGATTTTTCTGTTATATATAACCCATCTGCAATAAAAACTAAATCAAATTTTCCATGTTCAGCAATTTTTACTTGCTCTTGATAATAGGAAAAATTAACACTTGCATCGGTCTGTACTTCTGGATGACGCCATCCTGACATACTCCCTCCTACGCCATGTACTAGTGCACCAAGCTTTAGTTTTTTTCGATTTGTCATCTTTTTCCCCTCCATTATTTCGTTAAGATTGCAGTATCTTTTATATTTAGTTCATAGCTTTTAACTAAAGTGTCCCCATTCATAAACTCATATTGTTGTGCTCGCTTAAACCCTATTCTTTCATATAACTTAATAGCAGATTTCATTATATCTGATGTATGAAGAACGATTCGATCATTTCCCCACTCTAAAGAAAGATTGCAGCTTGCTCGAATTAGTTCTGTTGCAATTCCTAATCCTCGTGCTTTAGGAGAGACACCTAGTAGCCGAATAATAGGATCATTAATTTCTAACTTTGACAATCCATATGCTTTTTCGGCAGAATCATAGATAAAACATGCACCTAACATGACATTATCAGCAAGCGCAACTAGCTTTGTTTTCGTATTGCTATGATCAGTTGCATCAATAATGCTATTTTTATAGTTTTCCCACTGTTCCTTAGAAAGAATAGCAGCATATTGCTCATACGCTTCTACTAATACTTTTTTTATATTATCTATTTCATTTGGCTTAGCTTCTCTAATAATTAAGCGTTGTGTAGACATCTTTACCTCCTCAACTAACTAGGTTATATTCATATGAAATACGTTGAATTTGTTTTAAATGAAGCTTTACATGTGAAATAAAAGACTGAATAATTTCTTCAACCGTAACATGTTTGTTTTGAGGATTTATCCCACTTTTATTCCAATCATCACTTGTTAATCGTTTAAGTAATTGAGCATTGTAATTTAGAACAACACGGTATGTTTCTAGCACGTCGGCAACATTCCCATCATTTGCATACTGACCTTTAATCCATTCATCTTGATTAAAAGCCGGTAATTTAACGCTTGATCCTGCTAAAACTTCTCTTAATCGGAAGTTCACTACAAACAAATGATCCAATAAGTGCGTTAATACTTCTGCAATACTCCATGATTTATCATTTTTCTTCCAGTGTAATTGTTCTTTTGGAATATCGATTGTTTTTTGACGCAGTAGCTCATATATTTGAAGATATTCACTTAAATCAATTGATAAAGTATTCATCTAGTTCCTCCTATATAGTAACTACATTTTTTGATAGCTCATTTAAAAGAGCAATTGAAAAATCTGTAAAGAATTTTACGCTTAACGGAATCGCTCTTTCGTCTAAATCAAACTGTGGATGATGCCATTCATAGTTTCCTTCAGTTCCAAAGAATACGAATAATCCAGGAATATCATTTAAGTAATAAGAAAAATCTTCACTCGCTGCTGTCATTTTTGGTTCAATTACTTTTAGATTTTGTTGGTGTGCAATTCCCTGTGCAATAAGAGCTAACTTATCATCATTCATAACAGGTGGTGGACCAGGATTCCAAATGACCTTAACCTCTGAGTTAAATGCATTACTAACTGAATCACTAATTTCACCTAATCTATCCTTGATGGTCTGCCTAACCTCATGATTAAACGTACGAACTGTTCCGCTAAAAACCGCTTTATCTGCAATCACATTCCAGGCGTTGCCACTGTGAAATTTGGTTACACTTACGACTGCACTTTCAAGAGGACTTATACTTCTACTAATAATTGATTGCAAAGAAGTAATAATGTGTGAAGCAGTTAAAATTGAATCTAAACCTGCTTCCGGGACTGCAGCATGACTCGATTTTCCTTTTACTTCCACAGTAAAACCATCAGCAGATGCCATTAAGGGACCAGACTTGATTCCTAAAGTTCCAATGGGTAAATCAGGTTTATTGTGCATACCGATCATAACTTTTGTATCCTTTAGGACATTTGTTTTAATTATTTCTAATGCACCTTTCCCAATTTCTTCTGCTGGTTGAAAAATAATTTGTACTTTTCCTTGTAGATCTTTTTCAAATTTCTTCAATAAAATAGCTGTGCCTAAAATTCCAACAGTATGAAAATCGTGACCGCATGCATGCATTTTATTTGGATTTTTTGATGAATAAGGTAATCCAGTTTCTTCTTGAATTGGTAGTGCATCAATGTCCGCTCTAATTGCAATTGTAGGGCCTTTGTTTTCATCGCCAATTTCTGCAACTAGCCCTGTTTTTAAAGGTAAAGGCAGTATACGAATGTTATACTCTGTTAATAGTTGAACAAGTTTAGCTGTTGTTTCGTATTCTTCAAATGCTAACTCCGGATTTGCATGAAGTTCTCTTCTTATTTCGATCAATCTTTCAATTAAATCAGTTGGTATATCGTAATTCATGATCTCCCCCCCATTAACTAGTGCCCTATACTGTTATTTCTGTAAATGCTTCCTTAATTAATTGAAGAGAGCGTACTCTTCGTTCAAAATCTGGGATTAATGATGTAAAAATAAATTCATCAATGCCAAATTCATTTTTATAGTTAAAAACTCTTTTCTGAAATGCTTCTTTCGTTCCTTTAAGAACATCTGCATCACGTATTTCAGTTGTATACGATTGACCTGCTTGTTTGGCATAAATCTCAGCTTGCTCAAGTGTACCTACGTTAACGATCTGACCGTTTCCTAACGTTACTCTGACAGTTTGTAAATGGCTTGATAACTTTTGTGCCTCTTCTTCTGTTTCTGTTACAATCGTAGATAGCGCTAAAATAAACTTCGGTGCTCTACCAAGTTCATAATTAAATGAATCATGATAAACTTTTATTGCTTCCTTAGCTGCATCTGGATCATTATTTATGAATAAAGCAAATGCATATGGATAACCTTTTTTAGCTGCAAACTCTGCACTAGATACACTTGTTCCTAATAGGAATAAAGGAACTCGAATCTGTGGTAAAGGAGAAGCTTGTAAAGAATCAGATGAACTGACCTCTGAAGCATCTTGATACAAAAAGTTCTCTAGTTCATTAATTTTCTCTTCAAGGGATTGCACTTCTTTCATATTTTTTTGTAACTCTTGACTTGATTTCGGAAAGCCCCCTGGCGCTCTACCAATGCCAAGCTCTACCCTACTAGGTGATAAATTTGCCAATACATTAAAATTCTCAGCTACTTTATACGGGCTATAATGCTGGAGCATTACCCCACCTGATCCAACAGAAATTCGTTCAGTTTTGGCAAGTATATGAGATACAAGTACTTCTGGTGAAGAACCAGCAATTCCTTGCGAATTATGGTGCTCTGAAACCCAAAATCGATTAAAGCCTAATCTTTCTGCTTCTATCGCTAGATTTATAGTATTTAGTAGAACTTCATTAGCAGTTTGACCTGGAAAAATAATACTTTGATCTAAAAATCCATATTTAAGCCCCATATACCTTTCCTCCATTTTTCATTTAAATATAGTACATATCTTCTTGTGAAAAGCGTTTTAAAAACTGAATCGTTCTCTCTTCTTTTGGTGATTGAAATATGTCTTTCGGATTGCCTTCCTCTACCACTATGCCACCATCCATAAAAACAACATGATTGGCTACATCCCTAGCAAATGCCATCTCGTGTGTAACGATAATCATCGTAATGCCTTCTTTTGCTATTTTTCGAATAATCGCTAATACTTCACCAACTAATTCAGGATCTAATGCAGATGTAGGTTCATCAAATAAGATAACATCAGGATTTAATGCTAGTGCCCGAGCAATTCCTACTCTTTGTTGCTGCCCGCCTGATAATTGAACAGGGTAAGAGTCTAACTTATTTCCTAATCCTACTTTCTCTAGCAATTCAACACTTTTCTTGTATGCCGCTTCCTTAGACCATTGTTTGGCTACTATTAAACCTTCCATGACGTTTTCAACTACTGTTTTATTTTTAAATAAATTAAATTGCTGAAATACCATTGCTGTTTTTTTTCGTAACGAAAGTATTTCCGACTTTGAAGCTTGACTAAAATCTACGTTAAAATCATCTATTGAAATTCTCCCATGACTTGGTTTTTCTAAATAATTTATACAACGTAGTAAGGTAGTTTTCCCTGATCCACTTGGTCCTAGAATGGCAACAACCTCACCTTTATTCACTTTTAGATTGATTCCTTTTAACACTAGATTTTTTCCAAATGATTTTGTAACATTCGATAATGTAATCATTTCACTCCACCTCGACTAAATACACTAAATCTCTTTTCTAGTAAACCAGTCATTCTTTCGATAACAAATGTAATCCCCCAAAAGATTAATGCCGCTGCAATATACGCCTCAAAAAACTTCCAGTTCGTAGATGCTACAATTTGAGCCTTTGCGTTTATATCTACAACCGACACGATGAAAGCTAAGGTTGATCCATGTAACATTCCAATGAAAGTATTTGATAAATTTGGTAAACTAACAGCAAATGCTTGCGGAAATACAATTCGTCTAAGTGTTTGAGATGTTGTCATTCCAACAGAATACGCTGCTTCTAACTGGCCTCGATCAATACTTAAAATTCCCGCCCTAACCACCTCGGATAAATACGCTCCCGCTGTAATCGAAAAGGAAATTATTGCAAAGGCCATCATCGGAATTGATGATGAGTTAAAATCAAGATGATACTGTTTAGAAAAGGAATCTAACAACATCGATACTGCATAATAAATAATTAACAAATGGGTGATCATCGGTGTTCCTCGAATAATCGTTACATAACCAGATGCCACCTGACTCAGTAATGGGACATTATAAATACGAACAATTGCAGTAAACGTACCAATAATAGATCCAATAAGGACTGATAAAACCGTAATGAAAAGTGTTGTTGGAATAGCTGGCAGAATTTGAAGGAATGCCTGCCAAATAAATGAGATATCTAGTTTCATAATCTCGTACCCTCTTTCACTACAACGACATCGCGGTTCATTTTTCCAAATAGATTTCGAATTTTAAAAGATTTTTCTGGCTTTTCAACAGTTGATCCCTCGTATTTACCAAATCTTAATTCAAGTAAGCTAAATCCTTTTTCAAGAAATACACTCAGAATAAAATAAACAATTGCAAGTGCAAGATAGGACTCAATAAAATGTCGATTTAGTAAACCTAATGTTTGAGATTGCCCAGTTAACTCCATTACACCTAAAGTAAATGCTAATGAAGTATCTTTTAGCGTTCCAATTAATAGATTTCCTAATATCGGGATCCATATCGCAAATGCTTGTGGTGCTATAATTCGCTTAAAAGCTTGATAGCCATCCATTCCAACTGAATATGCCGCTTCAATTTGGCCCCGGTCCACGGCACTTACTGATGCTCGAATTCCTTCTGAAATAAAAGCGGCACTGTGTAATCCATACGTTAAAATGACAAAATACAAAGCATCAATTTTACTAACATCTACATTTACTTGCTTCAATATTTCTGGCACACCATAATAAATTAAAAACAATTGAATTAATATTGGCGTTCCTCTAAAGAACGAAACATATACTTGTGAAATTCTTTGAAAAACCGGAACTTTGTACATCCTTGGTAGGGCGATGAGTAGTCCAACGCCCAAACCTACTAAGATTGAACTTCCTACTATAATTAAAGAAATTTTTATGAAAGGAAGTAATTTAATAAAGTATTCAAAGACTAATCCAGCTTTAAACTCAGCACCCATTCCTTCTCACCCTCTGGTTTTAGCTTTAGTTATCTGATGTGAAATCCGAACCTAGCCATTGTTTGCTTAAGTTAGCAAGTGTTCCATCAGCTTTTAATTGTAAAATTACTTTGTCTATTGCATCTGCTAATTTTTGATCTTTCGTATCATTTTTTCTAAATGCAAATAAAACATCTGCCTCTGTTAAAGCTGGGCCAACAGTTTTCAATTCACCTTTTGGATCGATTAAAGATAAGACAAAATCAGCAGAAACTGTCGCATCTACACGGCCTGAAGTAATTTGTTGCACAGTATCATTCGCACCGCCATTTTGATAGACAATTTTAATCGCATTATTATGCTCCTTGTTATAGTTTTCAAGAATTTGAGCCTCTGCACTTGTAGCTGATGTTAATACCTTTTTCCCCTTTAAATCATCGATTGATTGAATTGAATTATTTCCTTTCGCAACAACGATTTTATTTTTCCAATGTGCGTAGCTTTCTTTATTAAATAAATACTTCTTTTCCCTCTCTGGATTTTTTTCTATTTCGTGAGCAACAAAATCTATTTTTTTAGTTTCTAAGCTTAGTAATAAGTTCGAGAACTCGTATGTCTTTAAATTGAACTTGTATTCAGGTAATCTTTTATCAATTTCTTTTACTAGTTCAACATCAAACCCAGTTAATTTTCCATCTTTATCGATAAAGCAAACTTTTGGAAATTGTGTACCTGTACCAACAACAATGCTCTCCACTTTTGCTTTCGTACTTGCTGCTTCAGCGCCTTCATCTTTTTTATAATGCTTTAGAACAACAGTTAAAAGTAGAGCCAATACTGCTAATGATGCCAAAGTAATTACAAATTTTTTCATTTTTGATATCCCCATTTCCCAATTTATTTAAATCGTTATTTGACTTACGGTCTTACTGCTAACCAAATTAACTCTTCCGATAGTTCTTCTGCTGATTTATTTAACCTTTCTTCAAGTTCGATTGATAACGTAAACTCATTCGAATATTCTCTTTTAACCCAATCATCAATCGCATATACTCCAGTTATAAAATGATTTCCACCAAGAACTGTGAGAACTGGCTTTAATGCATATTCCAAACTTAGAAAGTGTGCGATTGTTCCGCCTATAAAGATAGGGAATATTACTTTATTTTTTAAACCCTTTTCAGGTATCAGATCTAAAAATGTTTTTAACACCCCAGAGTAAGATGCCTTATAGACAGGTCCAGCAATTACAACCCCAATCGAATTTTCAATTTTATTTAAAGCCTCTTTAATTTCTTCATTGTTAAAGTCGCTTTTCATTAAAGCATCCGAAGGTAAATCTGTAATATTTACTTGACATACATTAATACCTTCTTTCGTCCACTTTTCTCTTATAAATCGAATGATGCCATTTAGTCTTGAATTTGGTGATGAACTAGCAGAAATAATAACAATATCCTTCAAAGCTCTCCCTCCTTTTGATTTAAAACCATAATACCTTATAGGTTAACTAGGAATTAATTGTACTAAACTTTATCACTGACAGAAAATTTCGTCAATGAGTTTTCCAATAGAACTTTTCTATCGTTTTATTAAATATTTGAATTAGCTAGGAAAATTGTTTTTTTAATAAAATAAAAAGAGCTGGTTAATTTACCAACTCTTTACTTAAACTAACTATTTCATTCACCAAATCAGAATACTCCCCGCGATTCGAAAAAATATTCGTTTGTAGATAAATTCCATTTGTTTCTTCAATTTTTATTGGATGTAGTAAACCTTCGTTCACTTCTTTTTTCACACTTATGCTAGGCAAAAAGCCAATTCCAAATTGTTCTAAAATAAGTTTTTTGGCCATCTCTGAGCTATCTGTATGAATTCTTATATTTGGTGGAGCTTCTAAGTTTTCAAATAACCTATGTATTCTAAGCCAATCTAAAGAACCACATTCAAAAAAAATGAGATTTTCCTTTGCAATATCTTGGATTGTAATGACTTCCTTTGATATAAAGTAGTGATCTGGATAAACATAAAGTGTTATTGGATCTTCAAATAATTTAATTGATTGTAAACTTGGGTGACTAATATTTCGAACAAATCCTATATCAATTTCATTATTTAGTACTTTATTTATCAATTCATCGCTCTTTCCTGTAATCACTTTATAATGTATTTCTTTATTACTTACGGAAAGTTTAGGTAAAATTTCTGATAAAACATAATTTGATACCGATACTGTGCAGCCAATTTTCAACTCATTATTATGGGATTTTTTAGGGTTAACGTGCATTTTCCCTTTCTCATAAATTTGTACTAACTGTTGCGCATACGGTAAAAAACGCTTACCTTCCTCTGTAATATTTACTTGTTTTCCAATCCGATGAAAAAGTTTACAATTTAATTCTCTTTCTAATGTCTGAATTCTTGCTGTTACCGTTGGCTGAGACAAAAAAAGTGATTCCGCAGCTCGATTAAAGCTACCGTAATGAATAACATGAATAAATGCCTCTATATTTTCTATATTAATTTCTTTCACTTCCTTAATCTCATAATTTCAGTAAACAAAATATTATTCTTATATTTTATTCTTTACATATTCGTCGATGTTTTTCTAAATCCTTTTTATGTAAAAAAATATCCTGAGTCTAATCATTTTTTGATCGATCTCAGGATATTTTTTAAGTTTAGTCAAATAAGAATGTTGATTTCCGTTACAGGATGCTCGCTTTTTAAAGAGCAGGGACAAGGAATGGCAGGAGATAGGAGAAAGAAAAACTTTAGTGAATTTTATTGATTTCCTCTAAGTTATTTCCCGTCCTGTCTTTCCTGCTCTAACCTTTCACGTTATTCCCACTGGATTCTTGCAACGAAACTTTTAGTATCATATTAGCAAATAATTCTTATGCTAATTTAACTTTTCGAACTACTTGTAACTTAACATGTTTTGGTATATCGCCTTTAACAGTAACTTCTCCATTAGATAGAGCAATTTTTGCTCCCCAACCATTTTTAAACTTTTTAATTTTCACTTGAAGTAATCTAATTTCCACCAGACCTAATCCAGATTTGTTTTTTACTTCTAATTCATGAGTTCGTGCATTACCTATATTATGTAGAAGTAACTTTACTTTCATAATAGGTTCCTGATCACTTTTTACGATAACGTATGCGTTCCCTAACTCATCCTCTTTAAATTGGTCGTATGATACCGAAAAACTATTTGTACTTAAATAAATTTCTCCTTGATCATTTACTTTGTAAACTGGTGAAAACATATGTCTCTTCTCCTTGCTGTATATTCTCAACTATGTAAAATAAAGAAAGCTTGTCTATTGGTCAGCCTTTTAGGCGAAGTCAGAGACGTAGTTGCACTTATACTTTATTCCTAGAATTGGCCAATACGTCGAGTACTCATCATCGCTGCAATTTATACTTTCTTAAAATGAAATAAAAAATTGACGATGAAATAATTTAAATTATTTTAGCGTCAATTCTACTATTAGTATGGCTAAACGATTAAAAAATGTACTTTCCAATTTTTAATATGTTTAAATTCTATTTCCTTGTATTTCAGACAGATTCTTATAGTTTAGTAAAAATTTAATGAAATTGCAATTTTAATACACTACTATTTATAACTAATTTTTGGAAATTCCCTTATTAAAATAAAGGGATTATTTTACATTAAAACTTCAAATCCAAATCATAGAATTTTACCAATAAATATGCTATTGTTCTTATGAATTATTTAAAAATTTAAAATCGAATATTTTATCTGTATTTTTCATCAAGTTAAGAATCACTAAATAGGAAGAAGGAAAGTCAGTTGATTTACAGTAAACAAGACGTACTACATAATGAATCCCAAAGTATTAAAAACGGAGCCGCATCTACAATTGCAATCAGTTTATCTAATAACTATTTTATTTTGTTTGCAATCGCAATATTAGGTGCTACCAATTATCAAGTTAGTTTAATTTCTTCCTTACCTTCAATTGTCGGAATGGCTGCAATGCTTCCAGCAGCGTTTATGGTTAACAAGTTAGAAGAAAAAAGAAAATTTACAGCTTACTCCATTTTCTTTACACGATTTTTTCTTCTAATTATGGTTTTTCTTCCATTTATTAAATCGGAACATATGGCTTGGTTTTTCGTTATCTTAATTGCGTTGATGAACTTTCCTGGCACATTTTTGAATTTGAGTTGGCAAGCATTTATTGGTGATTTAATTCCTGCAGAAAGAAGAAATACATTTTTTGGTCAACGAAATAGAATATTAACATTTACTGGAATGATTGTGACACTTGTCGCTGGTATATGTATGAAATCAATTAATTCTTCGAATGCTCTACCATATCAATTACTATTTTTATTTGCGTTTCTATTTGGAATGATCGAGTTTTTTTACATTCTGAAACATAAAGAGGAGAAGCAAGAGATTAAACCATCAAATCATTACTCCCCTTTTTCGAAACATCTTTTCAAATATAAGCCTTATATTACATTTTTAATTTGTGCACTTTTTTTTAACTTCGCATGGCAAATGGCTTGGTCTTTATTTTCGATTTATCAAATTAGATATGCTCACGCAACTGCTTTTTGGATAAGTTTATTTACAGTAAGTAATCAGTTATCACAAATTGTTAGTTTTCCTTGGTGGGCGAAAATGGCAAACCGATATAGTAATACTCAATTATTAATTTGGATTTCAATCGGCATGGCTTCTGCACCCATTCTAAATATATTATCTACGAATTATGTCTATTTATTTATTGTAAACTTTACTTCTGGTTTTTTTGTATCTGGTACTGTTTTAATTTTATTTAATAGTTTATTAGAAGCTACTGAAGAAGAACATCGAACTTCTTATATTGCGAATTATAATTTCTTACTATCGATTATTGCTTTTATTGCACCACAAGTCGGAGTATTTCTACTGGAAACATACAGTATGAATATCGCTATGATTATATCAACGATTTTTAGAGGATTGGCTGGCGTTCTATTTGGCGTTATGGCATATAGAATGTCACATTCAAATGAACTAGATTATAAACACGATAAACTTTCGCTTTAAGAAAGAAAAACAGAAACGTTGAAATTAATCAATACGGGGTACTCCTTAAGTGGTTTATTCTAAAAATGATCGATGATTCTTTTTTACAACATAAAATAATCTTGTAATCACCAAATTTTCATAAAGGAAGTTGGGTGATGTTCATTTCCAATACAGGATGCATGCTTAAGAGCAGGATTAAGGAAAGGCAGGATCAAGGGGAAAGTGAAAGGAAAAGATATTAAAAGCCTGATTTTCCTGTTTTCCCTGTTTTTCCTGCCCTTCCTGTTTTTCCTGCCTTTTTTATGGCTTAAGGACCACTTTAATACAATTATCTTCCTTATTATTAAAGATATGGTAAGCATGGTCTGCTTCGTCTAATGATAATTTATGGGTAATTATTTTAGTTGGATCAATGTTCCCTTTAGTAATTTGTTCATCTAAGTATGGCATGTATTGTCTAGCTGGTGCTTGCCCCATTCGTAAATTAATATTTCGATTAAAAAAAGCTCCTAATGGAAATGCGTTATAATTCCCACCATAAACTCCTGTAATTTGAACGGTACCACATTTTTGAACTGCTTTTGTCGCAATTTGAATTGGACCTAATGTTCCACCTTGAAGTTTTATTTTTGCTCAATAAATTCTAAAGGTGATTTTTTCCCATCCATTCCTACACAGCTCTCATCTTGCTCATCCTAAAGTCACTTTCATAATGTTACCTTTTGCTTTTTAAATATGTACCTATTTATGTATAGTTACTCATAAATTCAACAATTTCAAAAAAAAGAGCCCTGTAACGGACTCTTTAAATACTCTACAGGAATCTCATAATATGTAAGCTCTGTGAACCAAGCTTATTTATCAGTATGAATAGTGTTTTACTTTTTACATTTCTTGTTCATTAGTTGTAATTAACTAATTCCTTAAATTACTTAAAACTTTATCCAAATACTTGTGCAGCAATACCAAATAAATGATTATTTCGAGTAGGCATTGAGTTCGAATTTTTTATCATGATTGGAGGTTGGCTAACTTTCTCAAACCCTCTATTTTCTAACCATTTCATAAATTTCTCATCCATTAATGGTATATCGATTCGTAAGCTTCCTATATGGTTAAGTGCCAATTGATTAATTAAATAGGTAGCCGCTTTATAATTTGGTGCTACAATAGGTCCTAATATCATATTTACTGGACCAATTACTGAAAAAGCATATCCTACAATCTTACCTACCCCATCTTTTATGACCAAAGATTTTTTGGACTGTTTCATTCGATTTAATAAGAACCCTCTTCGTGAGTCACCAAAAGCTTCACTATCTAATTTTACAACATCCTCAAAATCACTATTTTCTAATTGAACTATTTGATACCTTTCATCTATTGGTTCATCTGACACATAATAGTGAGTACAAATAAATTTAGTTACACTCCCTACTTCAATAAATCCCATTTTTTCATATAATGGCTTTCCATCAGTGGTTGCGATTAATAAGATAGCAGTTTGTTCTGGTACAAGATTCAAACACGCCTGTGTTGTTTGTTTACCTAGGCCTTGTCCTCTATAATCTTTATGTACGATGACCATTCCAATAGATGCTAATTTGGTGTCATAATGAATAATTGCTGCACTAGATACTAATTGTCCGTATTTATTTCTATGTCCTACAATTTTTCCAGATTTCATCACTGTCGCTATCTCATCTCGATCATAATCCCATCCCACAGACTCAGATAAAGTTATTAATGAATCAATATCACACTCTCCTAGAATGTCTAATTTTAAATTATTTATTGTGTTTTTGAACATATATTACCCCTTATCAAAACTACATATTATCCTGATACGTGTTCGTAGAATCCTTCTTTTTTATACCCCAGAAATTGTAATATTCTAATTAAAAGAACTAAACCCTTCTACTATTTTAAAAAAATTATCAATTAGAGTTAATTACTTGTTCAACTAACCTGCATTTGATTCAATAATAAAATGAGCTACCTAAGAGCCGTATTCTTATTTCACTAAACAAGTATTAGTTGAACAAGTTATGTGTTAGATTAAAATTCCACTTAAATTTTTGTATTTAAGTCCGATAAATTATATGAAATACAATAAAAAGGGTACAATCAGGGAAACTTGATGTCACAAAGCCATCGGGGCTAAGGATGAAAATCTATGCCAGCCAGCTGCCGTTACCAAGAGGAGGAAAAGGTAATGAAAATTAAATGGGTTTCAAATGTAATGAGTAGTTTATTTGCTTTAACACTGATTTTTGGTTCAGTGTCTATCGCAAGTGCGAAAGGGCCAGAAGGAGGTAAATCCCATGAGAAACCTGCTAAAGACCACGAGCAAACACAGAAAAAAATTGTTATTAAATCAAATGTAGGAAAAAACCTGGAAAAGCGTTTAAAAACTTCAGAAGCTTCTATAAATAATATTACTAAGTCCATAAACGCGTTTTTCGGAGTAAATGAGGATGGTACAACAGATAAAACATTGAGCAAGAAGAGTGCATCATCCACTTACAATAGCTATAAAGGAAAACTTAATGCGGAAATTAATAAGTTACGTGCAGTAGACAAACAGCTTGCTAAAGATAAGAAAAAATACAAATCCATTTCTGCGGAATTAGAAGCACTAGAGCTTAAGTCAAAAGAACTTCAGAAATTGGCAGCTGATGAAATTACACGAGTTAAAACGTTAACAGAAAAAGCTTCAGCTCCAAAAACAACAGAAGAAGAAACACAGCCAAGTGAGACAACAACACAGCCAACTGAACCGAAGATTGAACCAATACAACCAACTACTTGAACAAGTTAATCATAAAAGTCAGCATTCATGTAATGTTGGCTTTTTTTGTTACTTAGTTATTATGCAAACAAACGCCTACTACTGCCAATAAAAAAGCAAGACCTATTGGCCCTGCTTGTTATTTGACTACTAATTTTCCAACCATTCCATTGTTTAAATGGTATCGACAAATTAGTTCATATGTACCGGACATTTTAGGTGACACGTTTATACTTTTTTCTTTTCCGGGCTGAACTTCTTCGTCAATTCCCAGCTTTTTCACTGTAAAAGTATGTTCTTTGCTACCCACATTTTTCAATACCAATGTCGTCGTTTTTCCTTTGAGAATTGTTATGACATCCGGATTAAAGTAATCGTCATTTAACTTGATTTCAATTGGTGATTGGGTTTCGGCAAATACGATTCCTGATGCTAGATTTGTCGTAACAACAAACATTGCAAGTAAAAAAAACAATCCTGTTAACCACTTTTTCACAGAGCATCCCTCCCCTCCCTAGTCTTTAACACTATTTTTTCTAATTCCCGAAATATTATTACTATAAAATGGTTTCCAAGTTGCTTTCAAATCGTATTACTTTTATTTATCCCCTTATAGTAGTAAAGCCAACACATTAGTTTTATTTTTAACATCATGAAAGTTGGGAGATATACCGAATACTTTTTTGTTGGAAACAGAACGCCTACTAAATCATACTTTATTTAATGGGTATTGATTTCTTTGAAATCAATTAGGAAATCTTTATGATACAATTCAAAAAATTTGATACTATAAAGTTAGTATGAATTAGGAAAGGATACTAAAATGACAGTCAATTATCGTTTTTATGAGAGTCCTTCTGATCTTGATTTACAGTATGATTTTTGGAATAAGATGACAAAATCTTTACCATACGCTTGGAAGCCAACTTTATCTCCTAAGTTATTTGAACAGCAATCAGAGTTTAATCCGAAATCTAGATGTTTTGCTTTTGACGGAGACCAGCTTGTAGGATATATGAGTTTTTCTGGTAAAGGTGAGTTTGTTTCATTAGGTTATCCGTGGGTATTACCTGAATACGAAGGTAAAGTTCAAGATGAATTGTTTGAAAAAGTTTTTCAATTTGCCATTAGTGAAGAATATGGTGGAAAACTACTTGCACAACGTTTTAGAGCACAATGGGAAAATCAAATAAACTATTTTTTATCAAAAGGTTTTGCCATTACAAGTCGTTCCCAAATAGTTGGAGCACACTATCCACTCCTCATAAAAAACATTCAAAGTATTCCTGGTTTCACATTTGAAATAAAGGATCAATTTCAATTTAACGTTTGGAAAGAATTAAAAATGAAGCAACAAATTCTTACAAATGAACAAATCAAAATGATGAACGAGTATTATAGCTCAATTGATTTCGATTATGCTGTTGAATGTAAGTTAGAAAATCAACCCATTGCATATTTTGGTATTACTATAAGACCGGATACAGGCTATTCCGAAATACTTGCAGTAGCCTATTCTGATGCGGCCATTCCATATTTTTACGATATTATGTCAATCATCCATAATGAGAATGTTAACCGAAAAGTTCAAAGTGTTACAATAACAAAATCTCAAATTCCTAAAGGAATCTTGCAAGAAAAATTAGGATTTACCCCACTAACTGAAGATGTGATGATGCATAAACGGTAAGATAATTAGAACAAGCAAATTGATAAAGTAAAAGAGATTCCGATATTTTTTTGGAATCTCTCAGTTTGTAGACTAAGTCCTATTTATCTGATTTTCAGACTTACTTTTATTCTAAAAAGAAATCTTTCGTTCCACTTTCCAATCCGTTAATGAATAAGCTGATGCTATGTTGACCTGGGTAGTGTTTTCTAGTTGAAAGATCCTTGAATGAGTGCACTTTGTTGTAGGTTAATGTTTTGTTTTTTTCAATTGTATTTTCGGATATTTTGAATATTTTCTTTGAACGATTGCCTTTAGATTTTACATAATCAATGACAAATTCAATTCGAATTTTTGTAGGAGATGGTGCGCTACTAAGAATCTCAAAGGAAAAGTTCAAATCTTCCCCTATCTTAATTTGATCTGTATACAATTGAAAATTAGCAATAGTGATTGCTTCTGTTGATTGGAATCCGAAAATCGTTAAAGCTTCTTTATTGCCTTTTTTCAATAATGTTCTGCAAGCGTGTTTTATAATCCAATTAGTATGTGGATTTTTTCCATACCATTCTTTAGCAAGCTCTAAAACTAAATTTGGATGATCTTTTGAAATATCATTTAAATTATTTGCTACACTTTTACGTACATATAGTGACTCATCTTCCTTTAAGTTTTCTAAAATCGGAAGAATCGGTGTAGGGTCTATTTTAAGATTTTTAAGGACCATACCCCAAGGCAATTTCGGACGACATCCTTCGCTAGCGAGTCTTCTGACATGTTCATTTGAACTTGTAGACCATTTCAACATTTGTGCCATCATTCGCTCTTGATCTAGCACAATAAAAGGTCTAACAGCAAATTCTGAAGTCGAGTGCTGGGTAAATAACTCCAAAGCCTCCATCGACCTTTCCCAACTTTCTAATCCATAAACCTCAACAAAATCTGGAAAAAAGATACTACTTAAACTATTTTCAGGAAACTGACCCTTGATTTTCGTTAAAATTTCGATTGCTTCTTCAAAATGATTTGGTAAAGTTTCACCTAAAGAAATTGTAATATGTCTCATTCTTTCTTTAAGTGTTTTTTCTTCCCATTTTTCATCAAAGATTTTTTCTATAAAAGTATCGCGATTAAAATCTGAATAAACCTTACTTATCTCATTTGCAATCTTTAGAATTAAATCATGATTATAGATATTTTTTAAAGCCTCTGCCATCTTAATTCTCCAATACTTTTATTCTTAAATTAAATTATCTCACCTATTAAAGTGATCGGTTGTGTGATTTGACTCTTTAATTGTTCAATGGAATCCTTTTTAATAATTGCTAGGGCACATGTCGCTGGCCCTGCTGATTTATGTAATTGGATACTAGATTGATTAATGAACTTTATTTCTTTATTATGTGTTTCCATCAATTGAGTCAATTCATACGCTACACCTTTTGAACCAATCGGTAAAATATCAGAAACCTCATCACAATTAGTTAAATGCTTTAATGAATTAAAATTTATAATTTCGTTTTTATGTTCATTTAAATCTTCCAATACTTCTTGTCCTACTTTTGGAAAACCTACTAATATAACAAAATCATCTGGTGTTACTTCTTTTTTATAAAATGGGTTGTGAATTTCTCCCATTAAGGTGATTCCTAAGCCTGTTTGTTTTGTTGGAATATTCTCTTCTGTACTTCCTGTAATACTAATTTCCAATTTCTCACTGAAAAATTGAGCCTCATTATATTCTTTTATCGCTTTTTCGATCCCACTTATAATTTTCTTTCCTCTACCTTCCATTTCAACACATAAAGTATTAATTAAAACGGTAGGCTTTGACCGAAATGCTAATGTTTCCACAAGACACACTTTTGCGGTTAAATAACCGACGATTTCCTCATCAACTTTTACTAAATCATGCTCGCTCATACCTATTCCACCGCAACTATCACAAACGATTGTAAAATATCGTGTTGAATCTATTTGCATTAATGTCAAATCTCTATAGTTTAATACGTGCACGTTTCATCACCTTTTGAATTATAAATGCTAAAACAATATTTGCTGCTGAAACTAAAGTTAATGGGAGAACCATTAATAGAAAAAAACTACTAACTGTCTTAATTGTAAATGAGTGATTTAATAAGGCAATTAATATCCCACTTAATAACGTAGCAACTGGGCCATTTAAGATAATAGCGATTGCCATTGCTATGTATTGGTTCAATTTTTCAAATAATACGCCAAACATCCAAACAATAACAAGCATTTGAATTGCGATAAATAAATGCACTGGTACTGAAAGCGGAAAACCCGACGTAATAGCTGTAAGTAGATGCCCTAACGCTCCAACAATACCACCTGCGATTGGCGATAAAATCATAGCAGCAAGAAATGCCGGCAATGAATCAAATGCAATTGTAGAGAAAATTTTTACATTAGCTAATACTGCACTTAGTGCGATGAATAATGAAAGTAAAACAATTCTTTTTGTGTTCAAGTTTCTCCATCCTCTTAATTTAGTTGAATGATGTTTCTTAAAAATCCAAAACCATTATTATATTCAATTTCGATAATGCAGCCATTACCCGTATAAACCTTCCAAAAATGATCTAAATCCAAACCAAGTATACTTAAGAGTAATAGTTTTATAATTCCTCCATGTGAAACGATAATCGAATCTTCATTTTTTAAAATTATTTCATTACAAAATTCGTTAACCCGCTCCGAACACTGAAATAAACTTTCTCCATTTGGAATTTGATAATGTATCAAATCCTCATTCCATGCATCAATGATTTCTGGAAATTCATTTACTAGTTCAACATACGATTTTCCTTCGAATAAACCAAAATTCGTTTCCCTTAATCGGTTATCGATCATTTTAGATTTCTCAATTATCGCTTCAATTTCATCACTTAGTAAAGTACAGCGACTAAGTGGACTTGAATATAAATGATAGCTCGAAGTACGATCAATTATTTTGGAAAATTGAGCAACCACATTTTTCATTTGATTTAAACCATTTTCTGTTAACTCATAATCTGTCATTCCTGCATAAACTTGTTGTTTATTACCGATGCTTTCTGTATGTCTTATTAAAAATATTCTCATAGTAATCTCTCACCAATCGTCGCAAATATTAAAAAGCATAACTGAGATATTTCAATTGTAAAACCAATCACATCTCCTGTAATCCCATCAAGTTTTTGATTAATTCTTTTCGTTACGAAGGCGATCAACAAGAATGTTAAACAAATTGCAAAAATTACTGCTAATTCATTTAAAAAGATACTACCTAGAAATATTAATAAAATAAAACTAATTAATACAAATAAGGAACTAGGTTTCTTAGCCTCAATCATAAACTGACTACCAAATCCCTCATTTCTAGCATAAGTGCTCAACCTACACGTGAATAAAGCAATGCATCTTCCTATAATTGGAAATAAAAAAATCAAAAATAATGAGCTTTTTGATAAAAATAACCAATCGCCTAAAAATAGAATAATTAATGAAATGACACCAAATGCACCAATGCGACTATCTTTCATAATTTCTAGAATTCTTTCTTTTGAACGATGGCTAAATATCCCATCAGACGTATCAGCTACCCCATCAAAATGCAATCCGCCTGTTAAGAAAAGATAAAATACTATTGTAAGAAATGCATTTGTATCTTTGCCTAATACAAAGGATAAGATACTATTCATACACACTAGTAAAATTCCAAACAATACCCCTACTAGTGGTACCATTCTAATTCCTTTTCCTAAATCAGATTCTATAAATTCATAGTTCTTAACTGGAATCGTTGAGAAGAAACCTAGGATCATTTTAAATCGGTTCATTTACTTACTCCTATTTTATTCTTAAGGGTATACCAGCTGTAACAAGTATAACCTCTTCTGCTTGTGAAGCTATTTTTTGATTCATGCGTCCAGCTAGATCTCGGAAGATTCTTCCTAGTCTATATGAAGGAACTAATCCATAACCTACTTCATTTGATACAATTACTAATTTTTTATCGCATTGTTTACAAGTATCTATTAATTCGTAAACTTCATTTTCTATCACTTTTTCTAGTTGATCTACTTGCTCATTTGTTATTGTGTCAAAATCTGTGTAATGATCAAACATTAGATTCGTCATCATTATCGTCATACAATCTACTATCACATATTTTGCATGTGAAAAATTCTCATTTCTTTTAAGTGATTCAAATTGTTTATATTGTTCGATCGTATGCCACTCAGATGGACGATCTTCTTGATGTCGTTTTATTCGATCATTCATATCTCCATCTGTTGGAATAGCTGTAGCAATATAAACTACATCACTAGAATTTGTTTGCAATTCCTTTATCCGTCTTTCTGCGTAAGAACTCTTGCCGCTGCGAGCTCCCCCTATTATAAGAATCAACCCGATCACCTCTTTGCGTTAATTTCTCCTTTTTATTCAGTTCACTTCTATCATAATTCATTTTTAAATAAAATGAGCATAAAAAAGAAGGTTTAGTAAGAAATTTGGCCTTCTTTTCATGCTCACTATTCATCTTTTATAAGTTTTACTTCCTAATACATGTACATTTACTTGAATATCTTTTATTGAATCACTGTTTACTTCGTTTAGTGCTTTTATATTCCAATCTTTTCGATAAAATCGATAAGCCTTTTCTGATAGATTGAGGAGATCTGCATGAAGCTCTTCACCTTGTTTGATTGTTTTTAAAACTTCTTTTTTTATTTTTTTACTAGCATCTGAGCTTATTTTTTTGTTACTTAAATGATTCTCATTTTGTGCAACTGCTACTTCTGTTTTTATTTTGATGATGTATTTTGGCTTCTTGCCACCCTTTACCACTTTAACTGAACCTTTCGAACTTCTTATCTCTAAGTTAACTTTATCTTTTTCGAGGTAAAGTGGCCTATTATAATTTTCTTGCTTCATAAAATTTAGTGGATTTACATCTTTTAATGACACTTGTCCTTTAAACTTTTTCTGAGAAATGACGTATGCACCATTTATATAAGCCACTTTGTCTTCTTTTTCTTCTTTAAAACCCTTATCGTCAATATCTAGTGATGGAAGTAAAATTGTTCCAACTGGTTGAGTATACCTGGAAATGAATTGATGAAACTTCAAGCTAAGTAAAATTAAACTGCCTCTACTTCTTTCATCCGGAGTATTTACAACTGTATACAAAAATGGCAAATTAAAAAAACTTTGGCTCATAAAGATATCTTTTATATCCCTATCTGTGCCATAAATCCACAATGTATATCTTAATAAAGGGCGCCCACTAATAAATGAACTAATTTCTTTCATCTTACTTTTAATGATTGATTTACTTAAAACAACAGCACTAACATGACCATAGTATAACGGAATGGGAGACCGTTCTTCGATTTTAGTAAACGCTGCGAGAATCGTTTTTCCTGTCGCTTGACCTATTAATGGCGGAGCTGCGACTTGTGGTGCTCCGCTTTCTTGCTTTGCTATATTCGTAAAGTTAAGTGCTTGTACAGTTACAATATACTGATTATCTTTAAAATCAATACCAAAACCTGTAATCAATGTCTGATCGATTATCGTTCGATCGCCCCAGCATCCTGTTAAGATCAATAATTGAGGGACCATCAATAGGAAGAGTAGTAATTTTTTCACTCAATTCATCACTCCTTCCTACGGTCTACATCGACTGGATGGAGTGATTGATTTCTTTTTTTCTTATATTCTTGCGGAATTTTAATGAGTACACTAAAAAAGTCTGAGATACTAGGTACCGAAAATAAAGTGATATATGGTTGGCCGATGCTTTCTAGTGAAACAAGCATCGTAGTAATTAGAAAAAAACCTGTAAAAAAGCCAATTAATCCTAATATTGATGATAATAACAATACAAAAAAACGCAGGATTACGATATTCCCAGCAATATTTTGATTAATTAATGTATAGCCTGAAATAACAGTTAATGCTACGATTACAAGCATTGCAGGAGATGTTAGTCCTGCACGTATTGCAGCATCACCTATAAATAGTCCACCTAATACTGCAACTGTCTGCCCTACTGCTTTTGGTAATCGGATTCCCGCTTCTTTAAACAATTCAAAAAATACTAGCATTAAACAAGCCTCAAGTGGTGCTGAAAAAGGCAATCCATTTCTAGATACAGCAATCGTAGCAAGAAATTGATACGGTAATTGATCCATATGATACGTTACCATTGCAATATAGAATCCAGGTAATAATATTGTTGTTAACACCGCAAGTATTCTAAGATAACGGACCACATTCACAAAATAAAAACTTGAATGGATATCCTCAGGCGAATAGACAAGCTGATTTAAATTTGTTGGACCGATTAAACAAGTCGGATTCCCATCAACAATTACCGCAAACCTCCCCTGATTTAAAGATTGAACAACGAAATCAGGTCTACCTATATTATCAAGAAGTGGAAAAATGGAGAACGGTTGGTCATATAACGCCTCCTCAATTTCATAACTACTAACTACGATGTCTTTTTTGATCAAACTTAGACGGTGTTTTACTTCTGATAAAATTTTTGGATTAATAATATCATCAATATAAACTAGCAATACCTTTGTCCTACTCCGTATACCGATCTGAAACTCAATACTTTTTAAAGTCGATGTTTTAAGTCTTTGACGAATTAAAGCCATATTATCGGAAATATTTTCAACAAATCCATCTCTTGGTCCCCGAATTGAATTTTCCAAATTTGATTCTTCAGGATTACGTTTTGGTGGATTTGCTACAGGAATAAAGAATATTTCATTTAAATAGGAATTAAATAAGACAAGCTCTCCAGAAAATAGATTTTCTTCAACTTCCATTTTTAAATTTTTTGTTGATCTTAACTTTTTAGCTTCGACCAAATTACTTAATAACTCGAAATTAAACTTTTCTTCTTCACGTATGACATTAAAAATGTCGGTGATAATTTGATTACTATATTGATTATCGATCAAATTTGGACAAAACATTATGACGACAACATGTAACTTTTCACCATCTTTAAACTTTTTCGTTCTAAAAGCAATATCTGATGAATGATTAAAAGATTCAAGAAACTCTAATAGATCTGTATTGTCTATCGTAGTGGTTTCCTTTTTCATGCTGAATCACCTTTTAATTTTGACATAATTAATAGTATGAGCATCATGCATAGTAAAAAAATTAAATTGATTGGAAAAAAGTAGTTTTGTAAAAAATTATAAAATGACGTTGCATTCCACGGAATCATTGCCCCCACCAATAAAATGAATGAAAACATTGGTAAACTCCATTTTTTGCGACCACTATAATTAATAATATAGTTTGCAAGAAATAAATTTAAACTAATCCGAATAAAAGCTCCCGACAGCCATTGAAAAATAGATAAAAAATCCAATCTCGTAATATTAACGCCTAAAGTTAGTAACTTCCATTGTTCATAAACTGGATTTCTCATTTTTTCTGCTTCATTCGTTCCAAATTCCGTAATAGCTCCTGTAAGTGGACCTAAAATTAGCAATAATAAAATAAAGCTAACTACGACTAACCATTTAGCTTTTACTTTATCGTTCAAATAAGAGTTTAAAAATAAGATAAAAACAATTTCGAAAAAGCCTGAGCAAGTATAGATAAATCCATAAAAAAAATCATGATATCCATTTTCAAAAATAGGAAATAATAGACCATAATTTTTATTCTTTCCATTGCCTATTCCAACAATGAAACCAAAAAATGTAACAATTGGTAAGATCATAAATGCGATTGCACTAATCGAACGAATTCCATTATATGCAGCGTAAAAACAAATAACGGAAATTAAAAGTATAACAACGAACATAGGAATATCCTGTGTGTAGTTTGTATTTGCCCAAATAAGTGTAAAACGTAAAGTTACATACGCAGACATTAAAAAGTAAATGACAAAAATAGTTGAAAGCAAATAAGAAATTGGTTTATAAAATACTTTAAACATGACAGATAAAATGTCTTCATTTTTAAACTTTTTATATAAATAGCTAACTAAAGAAATCCAAATCATAAATGGGATCACGCTAGCAATTACTGTTACCCATGAATCGCGTAGTGAAGATGTCAATACACTTGGAACGATAAAAACATGCAGCATAAACCCAGTTGACATTATGAGTAGGACATATATATGAACTGATTGAATCATCTTTTTATTCATAAAAAATCTCCCTACAAAACCTTTATTCTTTAAGTTAACCCGTAGAGAAATTCTTTATGTATAAATTTTCCAATATAATTATTTAGGGCAGGATGAAGGGAAGGCAGGATCAAGGAGAAAGTAAAAGATATGAAATAATTTTGCTCTATTAAATTATTTAAAAAGAGCTATTTCTGATTTGAAAGAATATAGATTGTGCACTTTCTAAGTTTTATAATCTAACTGGTATGGGAAATTTTTTCCTTTATTTGCATTTCTTTAGATTTTAATTGTAATTTTACTAATTTTATTTGCAGTTTTGCCATTTTTTATTACGATTTTCGGAATTTATTTGCAGTTCAGACTATATTTGGCGCTACACTTCATTTCTATTTCTCACTACTTTTGAGATAAATCAACGAATATAAAATACTAGTTTTAACAGAGCCAATGCACAAAAAAACTTCTCCCAAATACAAATGAGAGAAGTTTTCTTTAAAATTTATTTATCCTAACATTATTTCTTCAAGCCTAATTGAGCTAAGATGCTGTCTAAAGTAGCACCCTTGTATGTGTTCTTAGCTTTAGGAGGATTTGGTACGGTTGAATTTTGTAATCCATAATTCTTAATGACAAAATCCATATCTTTTGCGTCTACTACTTTATCAAAATTAAAGTCAGCAGAAGCTTTACTTGTACCCCAATATGTTTGTACAGCTAATGCATCTAGAATGTCGATTACGTTATCTTTGTTTTCATCTCCTGCAGGAGCAATCGGTAGTAGATCTCTCATATATCTTCCAGTTAATACTCCACGTATATTATCAGATAAAAAGTCGACTGATTTACTCATCGTAAAATGTCCTGGAACATCTACTGTAATCGTATATGGTTTTGAATCTACCTTAACTCCATCAAAAGAATATTGACCATCAGTTGATGTGATTGGTGCATTAAGGACGGTTTTCCCGTCATATGATTTCAATGTGACTTTAGCTCCAATCTTACTCTTATCTAGTGACCAATTCGGTTCACCAGTTGTTGGATCAATTTCTCCTTCTAATTGAAGTGAACCTTCTAAATTTGAAACTTTCGCTGTTAAATCATAATTCTCAGTATAGTTATATACATCTTCTGTTCTAACATTTGATTGGTCAATTGTAGCTGTATTCACATTGTAAGTTTGAATCGCTGTTCCTGCAGTGTATGCCTTATCTAATGTTTTAACATCGAAATCAAACAATTGTAGATCCTCTGGTAGGTTTTTACTTCCTAAATAATTAAATGTAAATGAATATTGAGTAGTATCATCCCAAGCTGTTGGTGCAGTTGAAACGGTTACTTTAGCATCACCATATTGTGTTACTGCATCATTCACTTTTACATTTTCAATCGATGCTTGTTGATTAAAGACATTCATTGTCACAATCGACGTTTTTAAGTTTTTAATATTGTTCGAACGAACAGAATAATTTATCGTATCACCTGTTGTAGCAGTATGTTTATTAGCTTTTAAATAATAGTAAGGTGTCGTATTTTTTAAAAATACAACTTTAATTTGTGACGATGCATTTAAAGCAGCATCCAATCCATAAAATGTAACTGGTAATTCAGGCATACTACTATCAACTAAAATCTGATCAGAAAAGTCTCCATTTTTATCGACATTTATTGGTGATGAAGGGAATCCCCATTCTCCCCATCTTGTCACAATCGTATTTTGTGATTGATCTGCTTGAATTCCATATTTTGCAGCCTCATCAATTTCTGGATCATTTACATGAAGTTTAAAGTCATATAAGAATTCTCCATTAGAATCTAGTTGACTATCATTGTATTCAATTACTTTTTGATCTAATGTATCAAAACTAGAAGTTATTTTTGGAGTACCAAACTCTAACATGAAATCAGTTGATTTTGAGAATGTTTTTCCACTTTCGCTTGTGCCAACAAGCTTTAATTTGTAATGCCCCGGTCTTAAGACTTTGTAATCATTACTAATTGGATTTTTTGGATCATCTGTAAACGGATAGTAAATTGCACCAACTAGTCTTCCTATTGAATAAAGATAGTTTTCATCTAAGTATTGAGTATTAAATGATCCCACATACCCTATGTCTTCACCAGTCGTTGGATCTTGGATAACCACATCTAATGTTTTCATAAAAGATTTTATAGATAAATATCCATCCATGAAAGGATATGCATATGTCGGATTCGTAATTTTAGTGGTGAAGATTGGATTATATAAACCAAAAGTATCGATTCCTTCATCAACTACTCGAACACCAAAAGGAATTTGATATTGTTCGGTTGGATCTGCATTATTCGTAAATGTGACATATCCTTCATATGTTCCTTTTTCAGCTTTTTTTGGTATATTCAAATCAAATTTGAATGATTTTGAACTATTTCCATTTAGCTTAACGGATGTAGGCCCTGATAGAGTTACGTTATTTGTTGCCGCATCTTTTGAACCTCTTAACCCAGTTTGATATTTTACAGCTACACTAAATGTTTTTTCTTTTTCGCTTCTATTTTTTAATGTTACGTTTCGAGACTCTGAAATATTTTTATTATCAAATCCAAATGAACCAAAGCTCATTCCGCCAGTTAATTCTTTGATTGTTTTTTGTTTTCCATTTACAATTGTTGGTGTTTTATCAACTACTTCAAGTTCTACATTTGAATGGATCGCTTCATACGCATCTACTCGTCCACTTCCAACTTCAAATACACTGTAAGCTTTTGATAATGGATCAGCAGTATTCATTAAAATTGATTTAATATCTTCAGGCTGTAAGTCTTGATTCGATTGAAGTAATAATGCAGAAACACCCGCTACATATGGAGTTGCCATTGATGTTCCTGATAAGCGTTCGTAGGCATATTTATAATCTTCAGGTTTTGATCCATCTGCCGTACTATTATTGACATAAAATGGTACAGTTGAAAGAATGGACACACCTGGAGCAGTTACTTCTGGTTTGATATCATAGTTCATACGAGATGGACCTCTTGAACTAAATCCCGCTAATTCATCTGATGCAGTTTGTACTTTTGAATAATCACCGAATGACACATCATTTTTACCTGCTTTAATAGCTTCTGTAATTTTTAACCCTTCATCATATGACACTGAGAATGAAGGAATAGCGTCAACTGACTCTCCTAAAAACGCTTGAATCGCCCCTTCATTTTTGTTAGCTACATTGTTAGCCATTAAAACGCCTACTGCACCAGCTGCTTTGGCATTTTTAATTTTATCGATTAACGCAAACTCGCCGCGTTGAATATAGGCTATTTTTCCTTTAAGATCTTTTCCTGTATAATCCTCTGGATATCCTAAACCAACATCCACTAATTCATTTGTTGAACCTTTTAATGCTGGTATATCATCTGAGTAGTTTTGAGCTAATTGTCTTAAAGTATAGTTACTGCCATTTTGCGTTCCACTGAATTGATAAAGATCAATTGCAACAGATGATGCTCCTACAGTTAATGCTAACGCGGCTGCCCCAGGTGAACCTAATGTGTACATATTGTCACCATCATTCCCTGCAGCTACAACCGTTGTTACACCACTAAGTACAGCATTATTTACGGCTACCGAAGTTGCATAAAGTGGGTCATTTAGCGATGCACCTAATGACATATTGATGACATTCATGCCGTCTTTTACAGCTTTATCAATTGCAGCAATGATATTATCACTTTCGCCCATCCCACCAGGTCCAAGAACACGGTAAGAATATAGGTCGGCTTCCGGAGCTACGCCCAACTGCTTATATTCACTATTTGATTTCCCTCGCCCACCGATAATACCAGCAACATGAGTACCATGTTCAGTATAATAATCTGAACCATTTTCATATCCTGGTTTACCAGCTTTTACCCAATCTGCATAAGTAGTTTCCATTGGATCGTTGTCATTATCTACAAAGTCATATCCACCTTTGAAAGCATCTTTTAAATCTGGGTGATGGTAATCGATCCCTGTATCAAGAATACCTATTTTTATTCCTTTGCCCGTAAAGCCTTCAGCGTGTAGTTTATCTAATCCATCGTATGGAGTGTAGTTCGCTACTTTCGACTCGTCAGCTTTTAAATTGCTATTCTTATCAGAGTCTTTTGGAGGATCAATTGAAAATTTTTCATTACTCCAAACTGTTTTAACAGCTTTTGATTTTAATAGATTTTTTATTTGATTTGCTGGTAGACTCATAGATACACCATTAAAGGCATTCTTATATGAGCGCTTAATTTTAAAATCTACCTTTTTATTATTTTCATCTTTTAGAACTTGTCCTACATCATTGCTAAAAGTTGCATGATCTTGATCTACTAACTTAGCTGCATCCGCTTCAGTTAACGATTTGCCTTCAGACTGAGCTTCTATCGTCGCAACTTTTGCAGGCTTATTCGAAAACTCAACAATAACAGATGTTTGTTTTGTAGTTTTTTGATCGACCTCAGAAGAAATATGTAATCCTCTTGCTTCGTTCGTCGAAATCTGTTTTAAAGCAGCCCGCTGTTCGGATGTTAAATTAGCAAGTATAGTTTCCGTATTCGTTTTCCCTGCCGCTTTTGAAACATTCGTCACATGAGCAATCGGTGCAACAACAACACTCGATGTTAGAGCTAAAACTGTAAAGCCGTTTGCCAACTTACTTCTCTTTAATCTCTTCCCCATTTAACTTCCTCCTGGCTTCTTTCTATCTAAAGGTAAACTAAAAAAGCATGTAATATATGATTAATCTAAATAGAATTCTATTTTCTTCGTCATATATTTTAACTCATACATTTAATTTCCTTCCTTATTAAATTATCTGTATTTTCAAAAACTTGGTCAATTGGGTTATTTTTTTATTGATTTATCAATGTTTTATTTAATTTACATCATTTATCGACGGGATTCCCCTAATTTCATCATTAATTTAAAGAGTAAATAACCCAATTTTATAGAAAAAAGGAATCCAAATAAGTTGGATTCCACAGTGTATACAAAGTCCTATTTATCTGATTATCAGACTGATTGAAAACGCTTGTCTTTCGAGGCGCGAAGCCTGGCGAGGAGCGGAGTTACCATTAACGGTAATGAGCACCGCAGACAGGCGAAGTAACGAAGAAAGCGAGCGTTTGCCAACAGTCTGAGGAATCCACATAAGATGGATTCCTCAATTAATTAAAAAAATCAAATTTATTCTAATCCTAATTCTTTTAAAATACTATCTAACGTCATACCTTTATAAGTAGTTTTTGCTTTTGGTGCGTTATCAACTGTAGGATTTTGTAAACCAAAGTTTTTCACAATGAAGTCCATATCCTTTTTATCCACTACTTTGTCAAAGTTAAAGTCTGCTGAAGCTTTATTAGTACCCCAATAAGTTTGTACAGCTACCGCATCTAAAATGTCGATAACATTATCTTTATTCACGTCTCCAGCTGCAGCGGTTAGTAAATTCAAATTATATCTCTTTCCTAAAGTCTCACCACGAACTTCATCTGATAATAGTATTTGTTTATTCATTGTAAAATGGCCAGGTACATCAACTACTAAATTATAAGGTTTTTGATCAGCCTTCAATCCTTCAGCAGTATATTGTCCACCATTATTGTAGATTGGAGCTTGAACAGTTGTTTTTCCATCATAAGAAGTAACTGTAACTTTTGCACCAATTGCACTTTGATCAAGCTTATAATTTTGCTGACCTGTAACTGGATCAATTGTCCCTTCTAATCTTAATGCCCCATCTACCTTTGAATAGGTATTCTTAATGTTATAAGATTCCATGTAAGTATAGACATTGTTCGTTACTACATTTGATTGATCAAGTGTAGAAGCAGTCATTGTATACCAATCATGTGGTACTGCTTTTGTATATTTCTCTGCTGTTTTCATATCAAAATTAAATAGTTGTAAGTCTTCTGGTAAAGTCTTCGTACCTGTATAAGTAAATGTTAATGTATAAAGTTGACTAATTCCAGAAGGTGCTGAAGTCATAGAAACTTGTGCATCACCGTATTGTTTTACCGCATCATTTACAACTACATTTTGAATTGTTGCAAGATTTGGATCTACTTTAAAATTTATTTTAGTAGTTTTTAAGTTTTTAATATTGTTTGAACGAACACTGTAATTTACAGTATCACCTGTTGTGACTACCTGCTTATTTGCTTTTAGGTAGTAATAAGGGAAATTTTGATCCACAAATACAACTCTTAACATATTTGTAGCATTTCCAGTAAAGTTCCTTGCTGCATCCATACCATAAAATGAAACTTGTAACGGTGTAGAGCGCTTCTTAACTAAAATCTTGTCAGTATAGTTTCCATTCTTATCTGTTTTAATTGGTTTAGTCGAGAATGGACTATCGTAAAATGATACGACTGCATTTGTTGATTGATCAATTGGCAAACCTAAACTACTTGCTACCGCTGTTTCAGGATCATTTAGATTAATATTAAAGTCATATAAGAATTGTCCATTTGAATCAAACTGATTATCTTTGTATTCAATTACTTTTTGATCTAATGTATCAAAACTTGAAGTCATTTTTGGTGCTGCTACATCGTAAATAAAATCAGCAGTCTTCGTAAATGTTTTATCCTTATCATTTGTACCTACTACTTTTAATTTATAGTGACCAGCTTTTGCTACAACCGGATCATTACTAATCGGATTTTTAGCATCACCAGTAAATGGATAATAAACTGAACTAAATCCTCTTCCAACGTAGTAATCCTGATTTTCATTCATTACAATTGGTGTAAAAGAGCCAATTAGTCCAAGATCTTCACCTGTTGTAGCATCTTGTAGTAATACATCCAATGTTTTCATATGGGACTTCAATGATAAATCAAATGATAAAAACGGGAAAGCATTTGTTGGCCAACTTGTATCAGTACTAAACATAGGAGTGTCGATTTTTAAGTAATCAATACCTTCACTTACAACACGACCACCAAATGGAATTTGGTAATTTTCAGTTGGATCCGCTGTGTTTGTAAATGTGATATAGCCTTCGTATGTTCCTTTTTCTGCTGTTTTTGGAATATTTAAGTTAAACTTAACTGTGTTTTGGCTAATTCCATTTAATTTTACAGATGTAGGGCCTGTTAATGTTACATTATTTTGAGCCGCGTCTTTAGAGCCTCTTAATCCACTTTGGAATTTCACGTCAACATTAAACGTTTTCGCCTTTTCACTACGATTCTTTAAAGTAATATTACGGGAGTCTGTAATATCCTGATCATCGAATCCATATGAACCGAAACTAATACCACCTGTTAATTCTTTTATTGATTTTTGTTTGCCTTTAATAATCATTGGCGTTTGATCAACTACTTCTATTTCTACATTTGAATGGATTGCTTCATATGCATCTACTCGTCCACTACCTTCTTCAAATACGCTATAATTTTTCGATAATGGATCAGCAGTATTCATTAAAATTGATTTGATATCTTCTGGTTGTAAATCCTTATTTGATTGAAGTAATAACGCTGACACACCCGCTACATAAGGAGTTGCCATTGATGTTCCTGATAAACGCGCATATGCATATTTATAATCTTCAGGTTTTGTTCCATCAGCTGATTTATTATTTACATAAAATGGTACAGTTGAAAGAATCGCTACACCTGGAGCAGTTACTTCCGGTTTAATATCATAATTTATACGAGATGGACCTCTTGAACTAAACCCCGCTAATTCATCTGATGCAGTTTGTAGTTTCTTAAAGTCGCCGAATGTAAAATCTGACGCACCTGCTTTTATTGCAGCCGAAATTGCTAAACCTTCATCATTCGAAACTGAGAATGCAGGAATAGCATCTACAGATTCGCCAAGGAATGCTTGAATTGCACCTTCAGCTTTATTTGTTTCATCATTATACATTAATACGCCAACAGCGCCTTTAGCTTTTGCATTTTTGATTTTATCAATTAATGCAATCGTTCCACGTTTAATAAAAGCAATTTTTCCATTTACATCCTTACCATTAAAGTCTGCAGGATTTCCTAGTCCAACATCAACTAACTGATATGTTTTTCCTTTTAAAGATGTCATATCGTCAGAATAATTTTGCGCTAATTGTCTTACTGAGTAGTTTTCCCCATTATTTACGCCGGTATATTGATAGACATCTAAAGCAATTGATGAGGCACCTACAGTTAAAGCTAAAGCTGCTGCTCCAGGTGAACCAAGCGTATACATTTGATCCCCACTATTTCCTGCTGCTACAACTGTTGTTACTCCACTTAATACTGCGTTGTTTACTGCAAGGGACGTTGCATAAAGTGGATCATTCAATGAAGCACCTAATGACATATTAATAACATCCATACCGTCTTGTACTGCACGGTCGATTCCAGCAATTATGTCTCCCTCAGTTCCAGAGCCATATGCTCCTAATACTCGGTAAGAATATAGGTCTGCATCAGGTGCTGCACCAACAGTTTTATATTCACTATTTGCTACACCACGACCACCAATGATTCCGGCAACATGCGTACCATGCTCAGTGTAATAGGTTGATGTTCCACTAATCTCAGGTTTACCTGATTTTTTCCAATCTGCGTAAGTCGTTTCCATTGGATCATTATCATTGTCAACGAAATCATACCCACCTTTAAATGCATCCTTTAAGTCTGGGTGATTATAATCCATCCCAGTATCTAAGATTCCTACTTTAATTCCTTTACCTGTAAATCCTTCAGCATGTAAACGATCTAAAGCATCATATGGCGTATAGTTTGCAACATTTGCTTCATCAGCCTTTAGTTGATCGTCCTCTTTTGGAGGATCAATTGTAAATGTTTGGTTACTCCAAACTTTTGTAACAGCTTTTGATTTTAATAAGTTTTTAATTTGATTTGCTGGTAATGTCATTAACACTCCATTGAATGCATGTTTATATGAACGATTAATTTTATAATCTACTTTTTTACTATTACCATCCGTTAATAATTGGCTAACATCCTCTGAAAAAGTTTCATGGTCTTGATCAATTAATTTTTGTGCCTCTGTTTCTGTTAATGATTTATCTTCCACACTCGCTTCAATTTGAGCGACTTTAACAGGTTTATTAGCAAATTCAACAATGACACTTGTTTGTTCTGAAGACTCCAAATTAATATCAGAGGAAATTTCTTGTCCAGTATTTTCATTTGTTGAAAGCTGATTTAAAGCAGCCCTTTGCTCCGAAGTTAAATTTGCTAGAATATCTTCTGCTTTACTCGGACTTGCTGCTTTTGATACATTTGATGCTTGTCCAAGTGATCCTAAAATAAAGCCAGATGTTAAAGCTAAAACAGTAAAACTTTTTAAAACTTTACTTTTCTCTCTCTTTTTCCCCATTTTTCTTCCTCCAGTTTCTTTTCAATAAATAATTACTAAAAATAACCTTTTTTAGACAAACTTCTCAAGTAAACTTAAAAATAAAATGAACTAGTCATTTATATGTATTAATTACATTATTAGGAATTTTCTTTTTTTAATCAATTGGGTTATAAAAACCTTAATTTATCAATGCTTATTTCACATTGTAAGAAAACCGACAAATATCTACATCGTTTTTATTGAAAATAAACCAACTTTAGTAGATAATCAGTATTTTTATTAACGTTATTAATTTAGAAATAACAAAAAAAACATAGACTCTTAACGAGTCTATGTTTTTACTTTTTAAACGTTTATATTTTATCTTCAATTTTCTCATACAATTCGGCAGCTTTTTGATATTCTTTTACTTCTACAAAATACTTATATAGCTTTTTTCCGAACTGTTCGATGTAAAACTTATTATTAGTAGAATAAAAAAACGGAAGAGCCTCTTCAGCTAAAAATTGATAGTACTTATTCAAATTTCCCTCAGCCTTCAATTTAAATAATTTTATTAGCGTGCTATGTACCGGACTTTTTAACGCTTTCGCTAATGATGCAGCTCTTTTTAATATATTTAAAAGTATTTCTTTTTCAATAAGTGCTCCTTCAGTACATGTTTCTAAATAGTTACATAAACGTCGCAAATAAGCTACAGACTTTTTATTTTCTGTTACGTTAATACTTTCTTCAAAATAATATAATGCAGTTTCATATTCTTGACGTTTAAAATATTTAACCCCAAGATTATTTAATAAAATAGCTTTCCGTTCACGATCACCTAGTACATCACAATTATGAATTAAATCTTTATATCGCTCTACTACTTCACTAAAATTTATTTCTAATTCACTACCATATTGTAATAACATAAGTGTTTCAGAACTAATTGCGAATAAATAATTATTTGTTCTTTGAAAAAATTTAAGTGCCATTTCTGCATATTTATATGCTAATATTTTCGAACTTCCAAAATGATAGGCAAGCGCAAGATGATGATAATACTCTTCATTCCTATACTCATCGATATTTATCTTTTTTAATACTTTAATTGCCTTTTGGTGATCTTCGTTACTAAGACTTGCGTAATTAGAGATATAAAACATGCCTTGAAGATGATAGAATAAATTTTTCTCATAGCTAGATAAGTTATGAAATTCTTTTTTTACATATGTGAGTGTTTGGTTAACCATCTCTAAATTTGAATGGTTGAAATAATATCTGGCTCTCAGTAAATAATAGTGGGCTGCGTATTGTGAATATTCAATAAAGGGCATTTGTTCTAGTTCAGCTTTTATTTCTTCAATTTGAGCTTCCTTTTTCATAATTAATGCATCATGCCATAGATGTAAATTTTTCTCTAAATTAAAAAAAGATTGGACTTCATGATGAATATTGATTCCTAAACGATCCGAAAACATAGCTATGATATCAGCTGAATATGCTGTTTTCCCTCTTTCGATTTTGCTTACATGAGTAGTCGTACATATCCCTTCTCCAAGCATCGCTTGAGTTAGCCCCATTTTTTCACGATAAAACTTAATGATTTCCCCCTCAATCATATGTACCCTCCTCTATCTCTATCTACTTATCTATTTATTCTTTACTAAATTTTAATATCCTTTTATGAATTTACTAATTAATGCGATTTACCTAACGAGTTAATAAACAGATAAAAAATAAGATAGAGTTCCTATATAGAACCCTATCTTAATTACTACTACCTTACAATCCGCCTGTTACTTTTAGATTATTAGACAAATACATTTAAGGTCATTTTGAAAATGTAACTGCAGAAATATTGTTTCTAGATTACTTGATCCATTTTTTTTGGAAACTTGCGATACTTTCATATTCTTCATTTAATTTTCTAGATAAACTAATATAAATACCAATTAAGTCTTTATAAATCTCTACATTTTCTTTTTTCGGTTTATGACTGAATGTTGTTCCAACAAGCTCAGACATAATTGAAAAATCTTCTATCTCACCTAGTGCATATCGTCCTAAAACGACTGCACCTAAGCAAGAACTCTCAACACTTTCTGGACCCCCTACTTCTTGGTTAAAAATATCAGCTAACATTTGTCTCCATAATTCAGATCTCGCAAAGCCACCTGTCGCTTGAATCTTTTTAGGCATTCCTATTACTTCCTGCAAGGCTAAAAGTACAGTATATAAGTTTAGTATTACTCCTTCTAATACCGCTCGAATCATATGTTCTTTTTTGTGGTGTAACCCTAATCCAAAGAATGACCCTCTTGCATTCGCATTCCAAATCGGCGCTCTTTCTCCAGCTAAATATGGGTGAAATATTAATCCATCTGAACCAGGAGTCACTCTTGCAGCAATTCTAGTTAAAACTTCATAAGAATCCACCCCTAGGCGTTTTGCTGTTTCAACTTCAGCTGATGCCAATTGATCTCGAACCCATCTAAATGTCATTCCTCCATTGTTAACTGGTCCACCAATAACCCAATGCTTATCAGTCAAAGCATAACAAAAAATTCTACCTTTCGGATCACTAACCGGTTTGTCAGTAACGGTTCGAATTGCACCGCTTGTGCCAATCGTTACAGCGACAACTCCCGGCTCAATCGCATTTACTCCTAAGTTTGATAACACCCCATCATTTGCTCCAATTACAAATGGAGTCGATTGACTAATTCCGATTTCACTAGCATATGCATCTTTTAAATTAGAAAAATAATATGTAGTCGGCACTGGCTCTGATAAATTTTGCTCAGTAATTCCGCAAATTTCTAATGCTTCTTGATCCCAATTTAGATTTTGTAAATTAAATAATCCAGTAGCTGATGCGATTGAATAATCTACTAAATATTGCTCAAAAAACTTATAAAAAACATATTCTTTAATCGATATAAATTTACTTGTATTAGAGAACACATCCGGCTTTTCATGACGCAGCCAAGTTATTTTAGCTAGTGGAGACATTGGATGGATTGGAGTACCTGTTCTTAAATAAATAGATTGCCCGTTCATTTCATTCTTGATTTTATTTGCCCAATCTACAGCACGACTATCTGCCCAAGTTATGCATTGCGTTAATGGCTGTCCATTTTGATCAACAGCAATCACACTATGCATCGCACTACTAAATGAAACAAGTGCTAATTCATCTTTGCTAATTTTACTATTTGCAATTGATTGCTTCATTACTTCTACTACTGCCCTAAAAATTTCCTCTGGGTCTTGTTCGGCAGTTTGTGGCGTAGGACTATAAAGGGGATATTCAACATTATGCGAACTTACGACTTTCCCGTTCTTTTTAAACAAAACTGCTTTCGTACTAGTTGTACCGATATCTACTCCTAAATAATATTTTTCTGTATTTATCATTTACTATTCACCTGATCCTTGAATATTTGAACATTATTTTGCTCTTTTACTAAATTTTTCTTTATTTGAGATTAATAATATTTTTATTAGACTGATCGATTTCCGATATTAGGATGCTCGCTTATTTATATATCCGAGCGATTTTAAAAGAAAAATTATTCCTAATTAAAATATGGATTAAAAAAATTTTTTCGATAATAATGATTATATACGAAATATTTTTACAAGAAAGGGTTTTCATATTATTATTAAATAGAACTCTCTTTTCCTATATAATAATAATTAAGTAAATTACTTTGCATTTCTAACTTTTCAACAGAATACTTTACTCAAATTAAACTATTTTAAAAACTTATTTATTTACAAAATAACAATTCCTTGAAAGGTGTTTATAACATGGTACAAGCGAACAGTTTAGGTAAAATTCGTTCTTATTACGCAAGGTTAAGTGATAAAGAAAAAAAAATTGCAGATTATATATTACAAAACCCTAAGCATATTATTCATAGTACAATAACAGAAGTAGCTGAAGACTTAAATGTTGCTGACGCGACTGTTTTTAGATTTTGTAAACGAATTGGTTTTAAAGGATACCAAGCACTTAAAATCGCATTAGCAACAGAAATAATGACACCTATTCAGCAAATTCACGAAGAAATTAGTGAAAAAGACGATGAAATATCAGTTGCTAATAAAATATTTAAATCAAATATTCGTACTCTAGAAAATACAGCTCAAATTTTAGATAGCCAATCTTTTAAAAAAGCAGTAGATCTAATCCTAAATGCTAATCGAGTTGAAGTATATGGCGTAGGTGGCTCATCTGTTATTGCAATGGATGCATTTCATAAATTCATCCGAACAGGTATAAAAGCAAATTCATACGCTGATTTACACTTTCAATTGATGTCAGCTTCTCAACTAACAAAAGATGACGTCGCTATTGTTATCTCACATTCTGGGTCCAATAAGGACATTCTTCGTATTTTGCATGTATTAAATGAAAACGGTGCCAAAACAATCGGTATTACTGGATTTCCAAAATCACCATTAAGTCAAAATGTAGATGTATCACTTTATACATCTTCTGAGGAAACGGAATATCGACCAGAAGCGCTTGCTTCTAGAATTGCACAATTAAGTATTATTGATGCATTATACGTGAATATTATGATCTTAAATTCGCACAAAGCTAAAACATCTTTTGAAAAAGTTAGAACAGCTATTTCAGAAACTAGATCATAAATTTATACGATTGGAATAAATGAAACGATCTCAATAGTTCATAATAAACTAAAAAAACTCACAAAGTTAATTCCTTTGTGGTTTTTTTTCATTTAAATTTTTGTAAAAGAGGAACTTAGTAAGCGTGGTGACGATTCGTCTCTATCACTTTCTTACTTCATTATTTGACCAATAAATATCTTCATGAATTTCAACATCTTCATATGCATGATAGCCATTTCATCAGGTGAACTTGGTTCATCATTTCCTAACCATTGTTCGATCACACCAAAAAATGCTGAAGAAATAAACGCAGTAGTGTATTCATGTGGTATATCAATCATATATTGATTTTCGATGATATCGACCAGCTTATCATATAAAGCCCCTTTTATATATTCCTTCATTTTTTTCGGAAAAGCTGGATCTCCCTTTGAACTAAGAAGTATTTTAATAAAGCGTTGATTTTCCATTAAATAATGGAATACCTTAAGAATGGGTGGATAAATCATATCTTTTGAATAAAACTCGTCAAATTCATTTGGCTTTAAATACTTGAGTTTATCTTGTAATCCTTCTAGTATCTCATTTTGACTTTTTTCCATTAAATCATATTTATCTCGATAATGAAGATAAAATGTTCCACGATTTAATCCCGCCTTTAATGTAATATCTCTTACTGATATAGCTTCGAACCCTTTTTCTTCTATTAAATCTAACAATGTCTCTTTTATTAAATCCTTCGTTTTTGCAACTTTTATTTCCCTCAATGACTGTGTCACCTTATACCATCCTTTAAACTATTTAGTAATAACTGAACAATTTTCATAAATGTGTTTAATAATGAACACATATAATTGTATTGCTTATTGTGATTGAATAAAGCTCATTGTAATATCTTCTCATAACGTTAGTCAACACGTTGTTCATTAATCAATAAAAATAAGGAGGCAATTATATGAATTTATTTAAACAAAAACAAGCTATTTTAGCTCCTTTACTAGTGATAGTTGTTGCGATTATTTTTTGTCTTACATTAGCATCATCTGTAAATCCAACTCCTAAAAATCTTCCGATTGCAATCGTAAACGAAGATCAAGGCATCATGATACCTAACAAAGGAACTGTTAACCTAGGAAAGATGATGGTTTCAAAAATAACTGAGCTATCTAAATCAAATAACGGTGAAAAGCCAGCAATAAACTGGGTACATGTTCCAAATGAAAAGACAGTACGTAAGGAGCTAAAAGATCAAAAATATTATGCTGCTTTAATATTCCCTAAAGACTTCAGTCAAAAACAAGCATCATTAAAAACAGCAAATCCTTCTCCTATTACGATTAAAATTTTAGTAAATCAAGGGAAGAATACGAATGGGTCCACAATGGCCAGTCAAATATTGTCTCATTTAGTGGAAAATATTAATATGACTATTCATACTGAAATTTTTAATGAGTTAAAGAAAAATGGTAATTCAATCCCAATCAATCAGGCTGAAGTATTGGCTAACCCAATACTAACAAAAGTTGAAAATGTAAATGCAATTGGCACCCATACAGCAGGAGGGAATGCTCCAGTTATATTAATTACACCGCTTTGGATGTCTAGTTTAATCGGAGCAGTCATTGTCTTTTTAGCGAAAAGAAAAACAAAACCATCTAATTCAATAAATAAATTTAAAATTGTTTTGGAACAGTTAATATTAGCTGTCATTTTGTCATTACTAGTTGGTTTTGGTATAACTCTAATGGCAACATGGATTGGCTTTACGCTTCCAAATTTCCTTGATGTAGCTATCTATTTAGCCATCACTTATTTCTGTTTCCATATACTAATTTCTGCTGTCATGTCGTGGATTGGATTCGGTGGAGTTGCAATCTTTGCGTTAATCTTCTTCTTCTCAGGTTCAATAATTGGCATGCCGAAAGAACTACTACCAACATTCTCGAAGGATTGGATCTATTCATGGGTTCCAATGCGATTTGGTGCAGACGGATTAAGAGAAATTTTCTATTTTGATAAAGGATTATCGCTAAGTCATCCAATGAATGTAATTATTTCAATTGGTGCTATTTCAACTATCTTACTTCTTTCTTCAGTATTAAAAGGTAGTAAAAATTCTAAAGAACAATCTACTAATCTTGCAAACTAAAGACTAAAACTTTATAAAAAGCTATAAAAACTTTGTTCGTTTAATAAACAAAATTTTTATAGCTTTTTTATTACAAACTATCTAAATAGAAGGTAATTACTAAAATCGAAAACATAATCGACCCTACAACAGTGTTAAATAAGGTACGCTCATTATTTTTAATTTTTTTAAGTAAAGCCACGCTGTTTGCAAAGAAAAGTGCTAATAATATTGGATCAATATAAATAACCATAAAACCAAGAAATAAATCCATAACCTATCTCCTTTACGTTACTTTACTATTCATATTACACAATTTTTAGTCTTTATTTTCTATTTAAGATAAATCTACACAAACTATTCAAATTCTAACAATCTATTACAATATTTTCAGTGTAATATGAAATTAAATAACAAGGAGGAATATTATGGAAAACATTAAACTTACAAAAATCACCTTAATTTTTGTATTAACTCTATTTTTAACTCCTTTTTTAAGTACAAGCATTTATTCTGTAGATGCCAAATTACAAGATTCCTTTACAAAAGATGAACAAAAAGAAGAGAAAAAGCTTCACAAACCTCTTACCAAAGAAGAACGCAAAGAGAAAATAAAAAAAATAAAATTCTCATTTGGTAAAGTTAAACAAGAACAAATTGATGAATTAAGTGATGAAATGATTGAAGAATTGAGTAAAGATGATGGAGAAATTGTTAGTATTACACAGCAAGATTCGACAGTACAAGACTCTTCGAAAGAAGTGACTCTTTCTCAATTAAGAGCAATGCCAAAAACCGATTATAGTATGACTCTTGTTGCTCAACGAATTTCTGAAAAGGGCTCTTCTTATGATAATTTTAAATTCACAGCAGAAGGAAGATGGCATGTCAATCCTTTTTGGGAATTAACAGATAGTATTGCGGTTGGTTGGTCTGATAACTTTGTAATGTACAATGACTATGCAACTCATTATGGATTGTTAGGTGCTCAACAGTATGCATGGTCATGTACCCGTGATACTATCAAAAATCAGATTGGTGTAGGATATGATGTTGATTTAAAGTCAGGTTATGATGATTGGAAAACAATATTAGTTGCGAAAGTTTATAAAAATAACGGAACAGGTGTTGGATCAGTTAAAACTGAGTATATGCATACTTCTATGTCTCCTTCTAATCCGACTATAGTAATCTCCCTTGGAAGCGATAGTAAACCCCAATTCAGTTTCTCAGTTAGTGGTGCAACTAGGAAAGAAAATGCATCTCCAGCATATGCCGATTTCACGTATTAGTAAAGTTAGATTAAGTAGAGACTAATTTAGAAAAAACGAGTTTGTTTTTTAATAGAATACGAATAACTTTTATTAAATAAATAGAAAAGACACCTTTAGCCTGTTACTTAAGTAGGTTAAAGGTGTCCTAAATTATGTATGTCCAAAAGATCCTCTAATAAAAACAAAAATTACTTGATACAAACAACCTTACCTTTAGTCATTTCAATCAACTCATTCGGTGTTAATTGAAATATTGCTTTCGGATGACCTGCAGCAGCCCATACCTCTCCATACTGTAGTAAATCCTCATCAATAAATGTAATCAGTTCATTTTTATGCCCTATTGGTGCTACTCCACCAATTACGAAACCAGTCTGTTCACGTACAAAGTCGGCATCGGCTTTACCTAATTGATCATTAAGTAATTTTTCAATTTGTCTCTCATTTACACGATTTATTCCACTTGCTACTACTAAGACAGGGCTATTTGAACTTTCTATTTTAAAAATGATTGATTTAGCTATTTGAGCTACTTCACAATTTAATGCATCCGCTGCTTCTTTAGCAGTTCTTGCACTATCTGATAGCTCAATAACTTTGTTTGAATAACCTAATTCAATTATTAAATCTTGTACTACTTGTGCACTTTCTTTTAATCCTTCCACCTTTATCACTTCCTTAAATAAATTAATTTTTTACTTATTCCATAAGAAAGAATACATTCCTGCTAATTTTCATTATTTTACTAGAAAAAATTCTCTATCTATTTCTCCCTACTTCCACCAAATTGAACTAGGAAAATCGCCAGTAGTTAGATTGATTGTCTCACCAATTTTAGGAGTGGCATATTTAACGCCATTTTCTTTCGCAGCCTTTACAGCTCGTTCAATTGGATCATTCCAGTCATGAAATGCTAACGTGAATGCGCCGAAATGTATTGGTACAAGAACTTCGCCTTTTACATCAGTAAATGCTTTAACGGTTTCTTCTGGCAACATATGAATTACTGACCAACGCGCATCATATTGTCCACATTCCATAAATGCAATATCAAACGGTCCGTACTTTTCACCAATTTCTTTAAAATGAGGAGCATACCCACTATCTCCACTAAAATAAATTTTCGTTTTCTCACTTAAGATAACCCAAGAACACCATAAAGTAGCATTACGATCGGTTAAGCTTCTTCCAGAGAAGTGTCTTGCAGGCGTACAAGCTAAAGTTAAGTGTTCAAACCTAAACTCATCCCACCAATTATGTTCAGAAATACACTCTCTAGAAACTCCCCAGCTTTCTAAGTGACTTCCAACTCCAAGTGGAACAATAAATCGATCTACTTTCTGTTTTATTTTCTTAATTGTCCCGTAGTCTAAATGATCATAATGGTCATGAGATAAAATAACGGCATCAATTTTAGGTAAATCACTAATTTCAATTGGTAAACCTCCACTATATCTTTTACCACCAAACTGTGGAAACGGCGTCGGAGTATTCCCAAACATTGGATCAACTAGAATATTTTTACCTTCTATTTCAATTAATAAAGCTGAATGTCCAAACCAAGTAATTTTCGTATCTCCTTTATTTGAATTGAATAAAGTCGAAGCTTCAATTTTCTCCATTGGTATATGATCTTTAGGAGTTCGATTTGGACTTTTCTTAACAAAATCTCTAATCATAGATAGATTTGTTTTAAAATTCATATTCATACTTGTCGGTATTTGATTTATAAACTTTCCATTTTTATAATTATCTAAAGTATTAAAAGATCCCATTTGCTCTTTTGAGTACTTCTTTCCGAAATGTGGATATGTATTTAGAAACATCATTATAATGATCACTATCAAAACTAAACAAAGTAAAAACAGCATAAATTTCCCCCTCCAAATTAAACCTTTAATAAAATTTACACTACCACAAATTCAGAAGATTTAACAAATAATCAGATGGTTTTTCATATAAAAAATATTCTTAATAGCATAGTGGAAATAAGCTGTTTAAGTGGAATATAAGTCACTCTTCTGAATGAATAATTCATAAAAAAAGGGAGGTTAAATTAACCTCCCAGTGTGTAGACAAAGTACCCTAATTTAGATTATCAGACTACCAGTTTCTTCTATTATATATACTAGTTTATAGCTCTTAATAAATTAGCCATTTCAATAGCTGAAATACCAGAGTCCCAGCCTTTATTACCTGATTTCGTACCAGCTCTTTCAATCGCTTGTTCAATATTTTCTGTCGTTAATACACCAAAGATTACAGGTACGCCAGTTTGTAGCGTAATTGCTGCTACACCTTTAGCTACTTCATTACAAACATAATCATAATGAGTTGTTGATCCACGGATAACTGTTCCAAGCGTGATGATTGCATCATATTTTTTTGAATCTGCTAGTTTTTTTGCAATTAACGGAATTTCAAATGCTCCTGGTACCCAAATTACATCAACATCAGATTCTTCTACACCATGACGAATTAAAGCGTCTTGTGCACCGCCAAGTAGTTTTGATGTAATAAATTCATTAAAGCGTCCTACAATTATTCCAATTTTAAGTCCTGATCCTACTAAATTTCCTTCAAACTTCATTTTAATCTCTCCCATTTTAATAGTTTAGTAAATGTCCCATTTTTTCTATTTTAGTATTTAAATATTTTTCATTTTCAGCCTTCATGTCAGCTTGAATTGGCACTCGATTATTAATCTTAATTCCGTAAGATGTAAGCTCTTCTATTTTTACAGGATTATTTGTTATTAGATCGATACTAGCTATACCTAGCTCTTTAATAATTTGAGCACTTATTGCATAGTCTCTTAAATCTGCATCAAATCCTAAGTTTAAATTTGCTTCAACAGTATCAAACCCTTCCTCTTGAAGCTTATAAGCTTTTAACTTATTAAGTAGACCAATTCCTCTTCCCTCTTGGCGCATATATATAATTACACCTTTGCCAACCTCTTCAATCATTGATAATGCTGAATGCAACTGAGGTCCACAATCGCATCGGCATGATCCAAATACATCTCCAGTTAGACACTCTGAATGAATACGTACAAGCACTGGTTCACCGTCATTAATATTCCCTTTTACAATTGCGATATGTTCCTTACCATCTATCTCATTTGTATAACCGATCATTTTAAAATCACCAAAATCGGTAGGTAATTTAATTTCAACTTCTCTTCGTACAAGTTTCTCTGTTTGACGTCTATAATGAATTAAATCTTTAATTGTAATCATTTTTAAATTAAACTTGTTTACGATTTGAATTAGTTCAGGAACTCTTGCCATCGTTCCATCATCATTCATAATTTCACATATAACACCAACTTCTTTTGAACCTGCCATTCGAGCTAAATCAACAGCTGCTTCAGTATGTCCTGGTCTCTCAATTACTCCTCCGTTTTTAGCAACTAAAGGAAACATATGCCCAGGTCTTTGAAAATCTGCTCCAGTTGATTCATCATTTAACATTTGCAAGACTGTATGTGAGCGCTCAAAAGCCGAGATACCAGTAGTAGAATCAATGTGATCAATACTTACCGTAAATGCAGTACCATGAGAATCTGTATTTTTAGCTACCATTTCAAATAAATCTAGCTTTTTTGCTATCGCTTCAGAAACTGGCGCACAAATTAATCCACGGCCATGTGTCGCCATAAAGTTTATATTTTCAGGAGTTGCGTATTCCCCAATGACAACAAAGTCCCCTTCATTCTCTCTGTCTTCATCATCACAAACAATAATAATTTTTCCATTTTTCAAGTCTTCAATTGCTTCTTCTATTTTAGAGAACATGAGCTTACTCCTTTATAAATAGCCATTTTGAGATAAAAATGAAGTTGTTATTGGTGATTCCTTTTTCATCTCATTCATTCCAAGCATCTTTTCAACATACTTTCCTAATAAATCAAATTCAATATTAGCGATGTCTCCAACCTTTTTGCTACCTAAGATTGTATGTGAACGAGTATGAGGAATTAACGAAACTGTTATACAATCAGTTCCAACTTCAAATATCGTTAAACTTGTTCCATCAATCGTAATACTGCCTTTTTGAATACAATATTTAGCAAATTGAATTGGTATTTTAATTTTATAAATCACCGCATTTTCCATAGCGTTAACGGATTGTATTTCACCCGTACAATCGATATGTCCTGATACAATATGACCGCCGAATCGTCCATTTGCCGCCATTGCTCTTTCCAAATTTACTTTTTGACTTGTAGCTAAACTGTTTAAATTACTAGCTTGAAATGTTTCCGGCATGACATCAACAGAAAATTCATTTTTAGTAAAATCTGTAACAGTTAAACAAACTCCATTTACAGAGATACTATCTCCTAAATGAGCATCCTCTAAAATTTTTGTAGCCTGAATAGTCATCACCAATGTTTTACCTTTTTTTACGATATTTTTTACAGTTCCTATTTCTTCAACGATTCCAGTAAACAACTTATTTTCACCTCATTTCGGAGAAACACCCGGCTATCACTAGCTACATGTCCTTTAGTCGAATTTTTAAGATCAATTTCTAATTTCATAAATAGTTGATCCAACTCTTCACATCCTCTAATTCAAATTAATTTGAAAAAGTGAAAAAGCCCCTTAGAAAAAACTCCTAGGGGGCTTTAGATGTTTAAGAAAGGAAGCATACTTAAATAAACGCTAGTACAATATGATTTTAGTAAAAATGCAATATTGTAACGCGTCTATTGCTATACCAAGAAATTGGTACAACAAACTAAGCCTATATAATTAATTATTTCAAAAAACAACAAATAACTAACTATATATGCACTCCATCCTTCTCCCATCCAGACTATACTGTCGGCTCTAGATTCTAACTAGATCAGCAACATATAAAAAAACTACATGAAGCTCACGGGCTTAGTATAAAAATATACAACACCGCCGGTTGGGACTTTCACCCGACCCCGAAGGACACACTAATTATCAAATTTGGTTTCATTATAACGAGCAATTATTTGATTGTAAAGAATTTATGATCCAATTTTGAGTTTGAGTAAATTGACTTTAATTAAATTATTGATTAAAAAAAGTGAAAAAACCATAGATATAACGGTATTTTCACTTTGTCTTTAGTTAAAATATTAATTTTTAAATTATTTGCTTTTGCAGTTTACCTTTGAGGATATTAATTCATAAAATTTTTCCATTTCGTCAGGTCGCAGATGTAGTTTTATGACATTTTGCTTAAATCCGTACATAAACTTAGCTTGTTGCTTTGAAAAAAACTCAATTTCAATGATAGAATCATCAGCTATAAAATCTGGGAGTATCGCATTAAAAACTTCTTTTATTTCATTCTTCGAACTTACCCCAGGTTTTTTAAGATAAACAATAGACTTTATATCATCCAGTGAAACTGTTAATTGCTTCATCATACCTATCTGAATATGAAGAGACTGACCAGTAACAATGAAAGGACAATTTCGAATAGCTTGAATATGTGCAATCAGTATTAAAAGTGCATAAACATTCAATATTAATGCAATCACAGAAAAGATTGGTTTCCATGAATGTAGTAGAAAGTGGAATCCAACTGATTCCAGAATAAGCGCATGAATTAGCATGATATATAATGCAATTGCACTAGTTTTTTTATGATAAGTAAACAATTGACTATTCGATTGATCGAGATATTTTTTTCTATTCCATGAAAATAGAGCGTAATAGAATACGGTTAACTCTGAAACGATTATTTCTTGTATTCTAGATATGCTCAATTTAAAGGTCATTGCTTTTTCTAAACGAAATTGAAAATAGGGGATTTCTGATTTATTTTCTCGGTATTTTTTAATAATTTTAGGGAGTTTTCTAACTATTTTATAAAAAATATATAATTCCAAAATAACAAAAACACCTTCACAAGCAATCAATAAATTGTTTAGAAATGAATAAGAAGACAGCTGACTTTTTGGAACAATTAAATTAACAAAACCGTATCCAAAGATTACAACAATCGATAAATATTTTAGTGAGTATCGTTTTCGAATCACAAGCAAATATGCAAGAAGAGGAATAAATATAAGGAAGTCGAACAAAGTAGCAATTACAATTCCATCAGGAAGTGGCTGCATTATTTCAAGTCGATAGATTAAAAAATTTGAAACAATTATTAATACAAAAAAACTAAGCAAACTTAATTTGGATTTGGACACCATCAGCTTCCCCCCTTTTTTGTATAATATAATTATATCTTAATTTAGGTATATAGTCTTAAAACAAATGGATAAATTCTGGAAATTAATTCAAAAAAAAGAAACTTCAGTTCATTGAAGTTTCTTTTTTTGCTGTTGAAAAATAATCTTGTCAAGTAATGACCAAATTTTGTAAAGGAAGTTGAGTGATGTTCATCTCCACTACAGGATTCTCGCTTCCCATGGGGCGAAAGCTGAGCCTCCTCGGCAAGCCTGCGGGGTCTCAGCCTTTCCGCATTTTTCATAGGAGTCGAGCATCCTTTCGTTCCAATTAACTTATCCTTCAAAAAGTTATTCATTAAAAACGATTTAAACTGAATCAGTTTAAACAACAATTTCAAAAAAAGCACAATCTTTAAAGGTTATAAATCATTTTTCTTATGTTCACTTAATGACCTTTTTTCATATTGACCGATAGATATTTCAACACTCTGAAAAGAAACTTCATTCCATTGAAGTTTCTTTTTTTATTCTTTTATTCATTCCCTACTCGAATCATCTGATCATGCAGTTTTTTGGAATCTCTTCTTTGAAGCCAAATAAAGTAACATGAGACTAATGTGATAATTCCTAGAATAATCGGTGAAGAAAACAGCAGTATTCCTAAGAAGCAAAGTGATAAAATAAATGCACCGATTTTAAAAAATAAGGAATCAAATAATCGTAAACATGCTAGCACGCCTAGTAAAGCGTTGCATAGGAAAAATGCATTTGCAATTGCTACAAGCGTTTGAATCGTAACGAGATCATTAAAGTAAAGTATAAATACAATTACATGAATGCTGAACAAACTAAATAATGCTCGAGTTGCAACATTATTTTTACTTTTAAAAGAAAGCCATGAAGGTAATAGTCCGTTTTTTGCTTGATCAGCGATTAATCTTGAAACGGCCCCTATTACTAGAAGAATTGTACTAATGCAAAGTGCAATCGTTATTGTTGAAATAATTGGAGTTGACCAGCTTCCAAATAAACTTTGAAGTAATGGTGCTAAAGATTGATCCATGCCATTTCCATTTTTCGAATGAACCCATTGGAAAGCAAAAGCAACGATCAGACTGACTATTGCTATAATCGAAAAACTTAATATAACTGCTCTCGGTATCGTTCGCTCAGGAGTTTTCACTTCTAAAGAATAGCTACCAATGACTTCCCAGCCTATTAAAGCCCAAAATAATAAAAGTAAACTTTCACCAAAATCGGTAACAGTGATTTGATTCCCTAAAGTGAAGCTGCCATCGACTGTAAATAATGTGTGAATACTTCCTACTATTAGTGTTAAAACAATGAAACTAGACATAAAAAACGCAAATTTACCTACATCAGCAATGCTTCTAGTTAAAACAATATAAACAAGACAGAGTATTCCTAATGCTAACCACTTTTCATCAAAGAATGTTTGTTTTGTCAGCAATTGTAGATAATGTCCTGCCGTACCTGTAACTGCAATGGGCCCAAAACACACCGCAAGTAAGAAGAAGATCGCTGAAAGATTTTTTATGTGACTTCCAAATGCACGCTCAACTGCTAAAGGTACTCCAGAATCTCCCGGAATCATCAAGCTTAATTTACCAAACATTAATGCAAATATTAAACTCAAACTAAGCATAATAATCCAAGCAAAAATTGCATAGTTACCGGCTGTTTCATATACTGCAGGTGGTAAAATAATAATCCCCGACCCTAAAATGGGGCCAATCATTAGTCCACTGAGTAATAGAAAACCAATTTTTCGATTCCTCATTTATTATCCCTCCAAAAATTATTGAAACAAATTGAAATCTCGTATACTTTAATTATATGAGGCTACTTTCAATCGGTAAAATGAATAGTTACGATATAAACTATCGGCAAATCCGATAATAGGAGGTTTTTATGGAAATCCGTCATTTAATAACTTTTAAGGCAATTGTAGACATGGGCGGGTTCTCTAAAGCTGCAGTTCATCTCGGCTATGCACAATCCACAGTTACTGCACATATTCAAGCACTAGAACAAGAGTTAGGAGTACCTTTATTTGATCGAATAGGAAAAAAGGTTCAATTAACAGAAGTAGGAGAAAACTTCTTGGCTCACGCATTAGAAATGATTCAACTGTATATAAAAGCAAAAGATGTATTTCAAACAGAAAATGAAGAAATAGCAACCTTAAGAATTGGTGCTCCCGAATCACTAACAATCTATCGTCTTCCTCAAATCATTCAATCTTTTCGATCGCAATATCCGAAAGTTAATATCATTATGAAGGCTGGTTCTTGTTGGGATTTACAAGATGAATTACGAAGGGGCGACCTTGATATTGCTTTCTTTTTACAAGCACCTAGAAGCGATTCCGATTTGCATATGGAAACACTAATTGAAGAACCACTTGTCATTCTATTACCTCCTTCATCGGACAATAAATCGCTTCAGTCCTTTACTTTAAACGATAACGAAAATATTATTCTAACTGAGCAAGGTAGTTATCGGGATTATTTTGAAGCATTTTTAAGAAGTAAAGGAATACAAACTGAAACAGCCATGGAATTTTGGAGCGTAGAAGCTATTAAACAATGCGTGATATGTGGACTTGGAATATCAATGTTGCCACTTGTTACCGTACAAAATGAAATGAATCAACAAAAACTAAAAATAATTCATTGGGATACAAGTTTAGGTAGCGTGTCTACCATCATGTCCTGGCACAAAAACAAATGGCATTCACGTGCCGCTAGAAAGTTTATGGATCTTGTAAGAGCTCAAGCACCTAGTTGGGATCATTCTTTGAAAGAATAGTCTCTGATTAAAAAAAGCTGTCTATTTAGACAGCTTTTCCTTGTGTAGACAAAGTCCTATTTATCTGATTTTCAGACTGATTGAAAACGCTTGTCTTTCGAGGCGCGAAGCTTGGCGAGGAGCGGAGTTACCCTTAACGGTAATGAGCACCGCAGACAGGCGAAGTAACGAAGAAAGCGAGCGTTTGGCAGGCAGTCTGAAAGGCTGTCTATTTAGACAGCCTTTCGTAAATGATATAAATTTTAGGTAACTACCATAATTATAAATAGAATGGCAATAATTATACGAATAAACTTAGTAATAGGATAAATCCTAATCCACAAACCGAAATAATTGTCTCTAATAATGTCCAAGTTGAGAAAGTTTCTTTCATACTTAATCCAAAATACTCTTTAAACATCCAGAAACCTGCATCATTAACATGTGATGCAATTAAGCTACCTGCTCCTGTAGCAAGTACAACTAAAGCAAGGTTTACATCAGCTGTACCTAACATTGGGATCACTAATCCAGAAGTAGTTAATGCCGCAACGGTTGCAGATCCTAGTGAAATACGTAGAATTGCCGCGATCAGCCATGCTAAGATGATCGGTGACATAGAAGTTCCTTTGAATAACTCGGCTACATAGTCACCTACACCACCATTAATTAATACTTGTTTGAAGGCACCCCCGCCTCCAATAATTAATAGCATCATACCAATGTGCGAAATAGCTGTTGTACAAGAATCCATTACTTCTTTAATTGGTATTTTTCTAGCTAATCCCATTGTGTAGATTGCAACTAATAATGAAATAACCATCGCAGGAGAAGCGTTACCAATAAAGCGTATAATTGCAAGTGCTTTATTATCTTCAAATCCAATTGTTTTTTGAAGTAAAGTAATAACTGTCGCAATCGACATTAAAATAACCGGAAGCATAGCAGTAAATACACTAATTCCAAACCCTGGCGTTTCTTCAAGTTTAAAGACCTTTTGTTCACCTAATGAAGCAATGTTCCCTGTTTTCTCAAATGATGCAGGAACCAATTTTTTAGCAATCTTTGTAAATAAAGGACCAGCAATAATAACCGTTGGAATAGCAATGATAATACCGTAAAGTAATACTTCACCAAGATTTGCACCATATTCACCAGCGATTACAGTTGGCCCTGGATGCGGCGGTAAAAAACCGTGTGTTACAGATAGAGCTGCAGCCATTGGTATTCCAAGATACAAAATAGACACTTTTAATTGTTTTGAAATTGCAAATACGATTGGAATTAATAATACTAATCCTACTTCGAAAAATAAAGCTACACCGATTATAAACGAAGCAGCAACTACTGCCCACTGAATATTTTTTTCTCCAAATTTATCTACTAACGTCATTGCGATACGTTGAGCTCCCCCAGAATCAGCAATCAACTTCCCAAGCATCGCACCAAGTCCGAATATTAATGCTAAGTGACCAAGTGTTCCACCTAATCCAGTTTCAATTGTTGTCACAACATCATCTAACTTCATCCCAAGAGCTATAGCTACTCCAAATGAAACAATGATTAATGAAATAAACGTGTTTAATCTTAAACCCATGATTAAAATAAGTAATGTTATAATTCCTATGGCTACAATAACCAGTGGCATTTAAATTCCCCCTATTGAATCTATTTATTTTTATTAATTAATCCTCTTTGATAGTTTGCTATTCGTCTATAATCTATTTCTAACACTCTCGATAGGCTAATAAAGATTGGTAATAACTCCCTGTATTCTTTTACTGCATCTTCATTAGGAGAATGTTTGTGAGTATTTCCGATCATTTCAGAAACTACTTCAAAGGATTCTATTTTCCCTATTGCATATAGACCTAAAATACAAGCACCAAGACAAGAACTTTCATAGCTTTCTGGTACAACTACTTCTAAGTCAAATATATCGGACATCATTTGACGCCATACATTTGACCTCGCGAATCCACCAGTTGCTTGGATTCGAGATACTGGGCCATCCATACATTCAATTAAAGCTAAAAATACTGTGTATAAATTGTATATAACACCTTCAAGTGCAGAGCGAATCATATGTTCCTTCTTGTGTGCCATCGTTAATCCAAAGAAGGATCCTCGTACGTCAGGGTTCCATAATGGTGCACGTTCACCTGCTAAGTAAGGATGGAATAACAACCCATCTGCCCCTGGTTTTACACTTTCAGCAATCTTTGTTAATACTTCATATGGATCAATACCTAGTCTTTTTGCAGTTTCAACCTCTGAAGCCGCAAATTCATCACGAATCCAGCGAAAAACCATCCCACCATTATTTACCGGACCACCGATGACCCAATGTTTTTCCGTTAATGCGTAGCAAAATATTCGTCCTTTTTCGTCAGTTTGTGGATGATCAATAATAGTTCGTATCGCACCACTTGTCCCTATTGTGACTGCAATTTCTCCTTTTCGAATCGCATTCACACCAAGATTAGAAAGTACGCCATCACTTGCACCAATGACAAAAGAAGTTTGTAGATTGATTCCCATTTGGCTAGCTAAAATAGGATTACAGTTTGTAAAAATCTCTGTGGTAGGTACTAGCCTTGATAGTTGTTCAGTTTTGATTCCTGCTATCTGTAAAGCTCCTTCATCCCAATCTAGTGTGTTGAGATTCATCATCCCCATAGCTGAGGCAAGAGAATGATCTACAACATATTCGTCAAAGAATTTTTTAAATATATATTCTTTAATGCCTATATATTTTTTTGCTTTTAAAGCAATCTCTGGTTTTTCATTTACAATCCATGTAATCTTGCTTAAAGGCGACATCGGATGAATAGGAGTTCCTGTTCGTTTGTAAACTTCATGACCATTTAATTCTTCTTTAATTTTATGTGTCCAAGACTCACTTCGATTATCTGCCCATGTAATACAAGGCGTTAATGGTTGATCATTTTCATCCATGACAATTAAGCTATGCATAGCACTACTAAAAGAAATAAACAATATCTCTTTTTGAGAATGTTGCTTCATAATTTTAGAAATAGCCTGTATTACAGCTGAAAAGATCTCTTCCGGGTCTTGTTCAGCTGTTGAAATATCAGGAGTGTAGAGTGGGTATCCGATATTCTCTTGCTGGATGACTTCGCCTGCTTCACTAAATAAAACGGCTTTTGTGCTTGTGGTACCGATATCTACCCCTAACATATAGCTTTTCATTATTCTTGTTCTACTCCTTTTGAAAGCATTTGTTGAGACCTCCAAAGATCTTCTACTTTTCCTTGAACATCATCAAAGTTTTGATGTAAAGATTGAATCATAAGGTCTCTATTCTTTGTACTAATTGCGTCAATGTATAGTTGATGATTTTCAACTATTCGTTGAAAGTCTTCGTACTTTTCCTTGAAACGAACTCGCATTGATAAAAGTATAAACGCTTCCATTACTGGTTTTGCATTATTCCAGATCATCATGATGTATGAATGATCAATTGCTCGAATGATTGTTTCATGGAATAAGACATCTTGATATGAAAACTCATCAGCATCTTGATATTTAATTGCGATTTTCATCATTTCAAGAATTTTACTCAGTTCCTTAACCAATTCTTTTGTGTCTAATTTTACCAACCGTTCGAATACAAACGTTTCGATAAGTAATCGGACATCATATATTTCTTCTATTTCTTTTTCAGTTAATCCAATAACGACTGCACCCATTCTCTCTAACCGAATTAAATTTTCAGATGCAAGAGTTTTTAATGCTTCTCGAATAGGAGAACGACTTACATTAAAGTCGGCAGCCAATTTATTTTCTGATAATTTGGTACCGCTTTCAATTAGCCCAGAAATTATCTGCATTCTTAATTCATATGTGACGCGATCACCCGCTGAAGCTTTTGATAACCATTTTGCCGGATAAAGATATTGATTTGATTCTGACATTTATTCACCCTCATTTTCATACGAGTATACTTGTATACAAGTATTATAAAAACATAATTCAAAAAATGCAAGCGCTTTATTTTTTAAGAGCAGGTTTAAGGAAAAAACTTATTTTCCTTAAACCTGCTTTACCTTATGAGGACACAATAAAAAAGCAAAAGTTAGTTTATAAACTAACTTTTGCTTTTTTCATCTTAATTTATACGGTGGAGCGCTCAATTAATCTAACTCTAATTTCTTCTTGAGAAATCTCATTTTTAATTGCTTGCGTAAAAAGTTTCCTTCCTACTTCTCTTAATGGAATTTCGACTGTTGTTAATTTCATTACTTTTGCAATTGGTTGATTATCGAATCCAACTATTGCCAAGTCTTTAGGGATCTCAATTCCTAGCTCATTACAGCATGTTTGAATTCCTGCTGCAACTTGATCACTAGTAACTAACAATGCTGTTGGTCTATTGTTTAACTTTAACAATGATTGAACGACTCTTTCTCCATCCTCAAAATAATAACAATTGTCAAATACATAATCGGCATTAATCTGTTCATGATATTTACGATGAAAATCAAGATATGCAGATTCTCTTTGCTCACTATTTACCCCGGTTCTCCTACCGATACAGTATCCGATTTTTCGATGACCTTTTTTATATAAAAATTCTAATGCAATTATGAAGCTATTATAATGATCAATAAAAGTAGAAGAAATGTTGGTATTTCTTGTGTCCTCAAATAAAATAATTTGTCCAAACTTCTTATATTCCTCAATTGTTTCAAGTGAACATTCCCTCGAACAGATAATTAGTGAGTCAATTTGTTTATGTTGTAACATCTCTAATGCTTCGATTTCTCTTGTTAAATCGTAATTTGATTGAAATAGTACTAATTTATAATTATTTTTTATTGCTTCGTTCGCAATTCCATCAATTAAAAATCCAAAATATGGGTGATGAGAAAATGGAATGACTACTCCAATTAAATTCGTTTTTCCTTTACTTAAATTGACCGCATTATAATTTCGTTGATAGTTCGTTCGCTCTATTGCTTTTAAAACTGCATTTCGTTTTTCTTCACTAACATATGGTTCATCATTTAAAACACGTGAGACAGTAGTTACTGAAACTCCGGCTATTTTTGCAATATCTCTTATATTAGACATTTTCCACCTTCCCTAAAACTTTTTCTTGCTCTGAAACTAGTTCCATACTTTAAGCTCAATTTATATTATGAAAGCTCTCTTAAAGGGCCTGGAAATTATTGGAGGAACTTTTATGCAATCACTTTTTGGATTATTTTGTTTAGTTTTTATGTGCAGTTCAATTTTATTCTTAGCTTCAATTGCAATCATACAACAAGAAAAGAAACGAGTTAAGAAATGAGTATGAAATTTCAGTGCATTTATGAATACTTAAACATTCCAAAGCAAATAATACTATCGGTTAGTAATTAAAGGAGGTATTATGATGGATACTGAAAGAGCATTAGAAATTGTAGCTGCACCAGGAATGATCAACGTAACATGTGAGGGCGTGCCTGTATATATTCAGCATGTTAATAAGAATGAAGGAACAGCTAGAATCTATCCCCTTGATAACCCACAGAATGATAAAGAAGTTTCATTAAGTCACTTAAAAGAACATTGAAAGATAAAATTTGGCCGCCTATAAATAAACCTCAATGAAAGAGGTTTATTTTTTTATTGGCTTTTAGCAAATAAGACTAGATTCACAAAATTTAAAAAAATGTCGAAAAATTCTTTGAATATTTTAAAAACGTATGTTATTATAAAAATCACTTAAGGAACTATATCTTTTCGTTGTTAATTGTCAGAATTTTCTATTATTTAAGGTCAAATTAGAAAATATTAATCTTTCTAAATAGAAAAATTAAAGACTAACAACTTAATACTAGAGGAGGCCATTATGAATTTATTTCGAAAAAAATCTGTTACAGGAAGTTCACCAAGTTCACTTAAGCAAGTTCTAGGCGCATTTGATCTTACAATGTTAGGAATTGGAGCTATCATTGGTACAGGGATTTTCGTATTAACTGGTGTAGCTGCAGCTGACTACGCTGGTCCAGCACTTATTCTTTCTTTTATTATTGCGGGTTTAGCTTGTACATTCGCTGCTCTTTGTTATTCTGAATTTGCTTCGATGATTCCAGAAGCTGGAAGTGCATATACTTATAGTTATGTTGCTTTTGGTGAAGTCATCGCTTGGATATTAGGTTGGGATATGGTACTTGAATATGGACTAGCTTCTTCTGCAGTAGCAAGTGGATGGTCAGGGTATTTCCAAAGTTTATTACATGGTTTTGGAATAAGCCTTCCAACTGCTTTCACAAGTGCGTTTGACCCTTCTAAACACACTTATATTGATTTACCGGCAGTCATAATTGTTTTAATCGTTACGTTCATTCTTACTAGAGGTGTTAAAGAATCAGCAAAACTTAACACAATCATGGTAATTGTAAAATTAGCGGTAGTAGTACTTTTCATCGCAGTTGGTGTTTGGTATGTTCAACCACATAACTGGACTCCATTTATGCCAATGGGATTCCATGGTGTAACAGCTGGAGCTGCAGTAGTTGTATTTGCATATTTCGGTTTTGATGCAGTATCTACTGCTGCTGAGGAAGTAAAGAATCCTCAACGCAACTTACCAATCGGTATCATTTCGGCTTTAACAATTTGTACAATCCTTTATATCGTTGTTTCATTAATTCTTACTGGTATCGTTCCATTCGATCAACTTGGTGTTAAAGATCCTGTTGCATTCGCACTAGCTTTCATTCATCAAGATTGGGCTGCTGGCTTCATCTCACTTGGAGCAATCATCGGTATTACAACTGTATTAATCGTAATGATGTTTGGACAAACTCGTCTATTCTATGCAATGAGTAAAGATGGTTTATTACCAGGTAAATTATCTAAAGTTAACAACAAAACAAAAGTTCCTGTAACTTCTACTTGGGTAACTGGTGGATTGGTTGCTTTATTCGCAGGTTTAATTCCACTAAATAAATTAGCTGAGTTAACAAATATCGGTACGCTATTCGCTTTCTCTGCTGTTTCTCTTGGTATCTTAGTATTAAGAAAAACTCGTCCAGAATTAAAGCGTGGATTTAGAACTCCTTGGGTGCCTGTAGTTCCTGTATTAGCTGTTCTATTCTGTGGATATTTAATGTTACAACTTTCATCATTTACTTGGAAAGGATTCGCAGTTTGGTTAGTCATTGGATTAATCATCTACGCAACTTACGGGTACAGAAATAGTAAACTAAATAATAATAAGAATATTGATAAAGATTCAAATCAAACAGCATAATAAAAGAAAAATCCCATTATAGGTAACTATAGTGGGATTTTTTTGTATGTTTTTAGATTATATTTAAACTATTTTTCAATTGAAAAATCTCATTAACAGCTTGTTGATAACCGCCTGTTTTTTGAAAAGCTTCTTTCAAATTTGCGACCTCTTTATGGTATGATGACTGATCCAACACATACTCTGCTGCTTCACGCATTTGACTTGCTGTTAAGTTTTTCATTTGCAATTGGATACCTGCTCCGATTTTGGCTACTTGTTCTGCAATGATTGGCTGATCTGCACTTTGCGGGATGACTACTAACGGTACTCCATAATAGAAACTCTCATTTGTACTGTTCATTCCACCATGTGTAATAAATAATTTAGTGTATTTTAATAATTCGGTCTGCGGAACGTATTGTTTTACAATGAAGTTTTCAGGGATTTCTCCTAATTCTGCTTGTTTGATTTGGTTTCCTATTGACATGACAATTGTGTGATCGCTATCTCTAAAAGCTTCAAAACAAAGTTTATAAAAGTCAGTAGCCCGATTAAAAACGGTTCCGAGAGAAATGTAGATAACACGTTTTTCCTTTATTTCACTAAAGTCGAAATGATCTTGGGTTATTCGTGAAGTAATAGATGGACCAACAAATTTGTAAGTTTTATCAAATGTATCTCCTAATGGCTGGAACTCCCTTGTTGTATATACAATTGTAAGTGGTGCAGGATTAAAAAAAACTTCGTAACGTGATTCGATCTCAACACCATATTTTTCTTTAACCATTAATGTAAGGTTCTGATATTCATCGTTGATTTGCTTCATTACTTCTTCAGGGATATTTTTTGAGTGCTGTTCCAACATATTATCAAACGATGCATTCGTTTGTGCAAATGAAGTACAAGAATTTATTGCAGGAAGTTTAAGAATTTGGGCAAGCAAACGTCCACATCCAAACATAGAATCATGAATAATTAAATCAAAATGCTCACCCTTAATTTGTTCAAGGATACTAGGTATGACGATATTTGCTGTATGTAAAAGACCGTTGACTCTTTCATGTATATAATTCCTTCCTCCCGAAAGAAAGGCTTTTAAAAATTTTTCACTATCAATTGTTCGTACAGTAGCCCCTGTCTTCTCAATTCGTTCTCTAAACGTTTCAATTGAAAAGTACACTACCTCATCTCCACTGAAATAAGCTCTTGGACAACTCCAATAGTCGGATTAATATGTCCTTCTGATCCCCCATTAATAAATAAAACACGTGCCATTTAAAACACTCCTTAGAAAATGATGTCCTACTTTATTTTTGATTGTTTGGGACTGAAATTGCTGACTCTACTACAATATCATTTTTTAATTTAACTGCGATTGTACCGATCCACTTATCAGTCGGTTGCATTTGCTCGTTACAAGTAAAATAGCGAATATGAATAGATGTTTTCGTATCTTTGCTAATTACATGACAAGCTAATACTTCACTTAATTTTTTAAGAGCGACCTCTTTTTTCATTCCAATGATTTCTTCTTTAATAAAAGACTCGTAATAGTTCTTCAATGGAAACATTTATTTGCCCCCTATAAATTGTAACTCATAATTGTATAAGAGTAACAACACGAGAAATTTTCGTTATTTATTCAATTGTGTAGCTTCGAATGCCCTCTATAAGCGTTCCCAATATCATTCGTTAATAATTAAGTGATCATAACGTGCCTCTCCTATTGGATATTTCACACCAACTCCAAGACAGAACATTAGTTCTCATTTTTTTATTATACTTAGTATACTTCATTTCAACCTCTAATTTTATAAAAAAATTTAAATAAAGCTGTTTTGTAAGTATTAAATAGTTTGAAAAGGACTGTGCTAATAGACTGTAGGTTTTGAAATTTGCATTGTAACGTATGTGGGGGGATCTCGGAGGTTCCTTTCATTTGTAATGCCTTTTTGTAGATTATTGGCAGAATTTTATCCATTTATTATTATCTCTTATCAAACAAAGTATCCTCTTTGAATGCAAGCTCTAAACTTACTTTATAGGTATGAGCCTAATTACGATATAGACTAGTTTCATAGTTCGTAAAAAATCATACGATACATTATCCACCTCTCCTAATTGTAATTTCTCAATTAGTTACATTACCCTAGAGGGAATTCATTTCCCTTAATAACTTCATGAAGGAGGTAACATAATATGAGTACTGGACATCACCATAACCATCTTAACGGTTTTGCGTTAATTGTTGTTTTATTTATCTTATTAATCATTGTTGGAGCAGCTTGCTGGTCTGGATATGATCACTGTGGATATGGACACTGGTAATTAATTAAAAACTATAGAACTCCTGTTGCTTAAACGGGAGTTTTTTTATTTTATGAATGCTTTAGAAAATTGGCTTTTAAATTGCTAATAAAAGTACGAAATTTTAAATGAATACACTGTCCCTACTCGGTTAATACTAAATAAGGTTTTATTATTAATTAGGAGGTACGTTATGAATAAACAACGAGCTCAAGAGATTGCTTCTTCACCGGTAATGGCTAACGTGACGTATAATGGTGTACCAATTTATATTCAACATGTTGATGAAACAAATGAAGTTGCTAGAATTTATCCGATTGGTCAACCGGATCAAGAAGAAGATGTTTCGATCAATAGCTTGACAGAGCATTAATCTGTACATAGAAAAAAAAAAACAAACCTCAGAATTGAGGTTTGTTTCACGCTGTTGAAAAATTCGTAAAAGAAGTTGAGCGATGTTAATTTCCACTACAGGATTCTCGCTTTCCATGGGGCGAAACCTGAGCCTCCTCGGCAAGCCTGCGGGGTCTCAGCCTTTCCGCATTTCCCATAGGAGTCGAGCACCCTTCCGTTCCAATAAACTATTCATAAATAAAAGTATTCATAAAATGATTTGAGTTTGATGGAGTTATAAATATTCCTCAAAACATATTAACTTTAATATTCGATAATAGATCATCAAAAGTTATAACTTTTTCATCAATAATGTTCACCTAATTGGCTCTTATCGAGTTTCTTGTTTCTGAAATTATATTTTACCAAGATAAACTTTCAATTAAGCTGCATTTACTACATTCTTGTATCGTATCTTTCGCTTTAAAATCGTGAATACAATTCTTTTGAAGGTTTTTTAGCTCTTTTTTTAACTGATTCATTATGATTTCTAATTGTTTTATTTCTGTTTTTAATTCTTCTACCCTGTTCATAAAAGGCTCACACCCTTATTGGTAGATTTCTCCACCTGTTTTTCTAAATTCATTTGCTTTTTCCTTCATACCTTCTTCAATTAAAGATTCCATCTGAGGATCTTCCTGTTTTACTAAATCTCGAATATCTTGTGATATTCTCATGCTGCAAAATTTCGGGCCACACATTGAACAGAAATGTGCTGTTTTAGCTCCTTCTGCAGGTAAAGTTTCATCATGATACTCAAGTGCTCTTTCTGGATCAAGGGAAAGATTAAACTGATCACGCCATCTGAATTCGAATCTAGCTTTTGATAAAGCATCGTCTCTTTTTTGTGCTCCTGGATGGCCCTTTGCTAAGTCGGCTGCGTGCGCTGCAATTTTATATGTAATAACCCCTACTCTTACGTCTTCTTTATTTGGCAGTCCTAAATGTTCTTTAGGTGTTACGTAGCAAAGCATTGCTGTTCCAAACCAACCGATCATTGCTGCACCGATTGCTGATGTAATATGATCATAGCCTGGTGCTATATCTGTTGTCAGCGGACCTAATGTATAAAACGGTGCTTCTTGGCAGATTTCTAATTGTTTATCCATGTTCTCTTTTATTAAATGCATTGGCACGTGTCCAGGTCCTTCGATCATGACTTGAACATCATGTTTCCAGGCAATTTTTGTAAGCTCGCCAAGTGTCTCTAATTCAGCAAATTGCGCTTCATCATTTGCATCAGCAATTGAACCTGGACGTAGACCATCCCCTAATGAAAACGTTACGTCATACGTCTTCATAATTTCACAAATCTCTTCAAAATGTGTATATAAAAAATTCTCTTTATGATGAGCAAGACACCATTGTGCCATGATAGACCCGCCTCTAGATACTATACCTGTCACACGTTTTGCTGTTAACGGAATATATCGTAATAACACTCCAGCATGAATCGTAAAATAGTCCACACCTTGCTCAGCTTGCTCAATTAAAGTATCTCTAAATACTTCCCAGCTTAAGTCTTCAGCAATACCATTAACTTTTTCAAGTGCCTGATAAATAGGGACTGTTCCTACTGGTACAGGTGAATTTCGTACAATCCACTCACGGGTAGTATGAATATTTTTACCTGTCGATAGATCCATCATTGTATCTGCTCCCCAACGAGTAGCCCAAGTCATTTTTTCAACTTCTTCTTCAATTGAGGATGTGACAGCTGAATTCCCTATATTGGCATTAATTTTCACATGGAAATTTCGGCCTATAATCATAGGCTCACTTTCTGGGTGATTAATATTTGATGGGATTACCGCTCTCCCTCTAGCTACTTCTTCGCGAACAAATTCCGCTGAAATGTTTTCTCTTATTGCAATAAACTCCATTTCAGGCGTAATAATCCCTTTACGAGCATAATGTAATTGAGTGATATTCCCATTTTTCTTTGCACGTAACGGCTTTCTTTTTAGTCCTTGAAAAATTTCAACTTCGCTTTTCTCTGTTGCCTTTTTATAACCATTATCCTCAGGTTTTACTTCACGACCTTCATACTCTTCAACATCATTACGATCAAGAATCCAATTTTCTCTAATCGGCTTCAGGCCCTTACGGATATCCACCGTAGTAGCTGAATCTGTATATGGTCCACTTGTATCATATACTCTAACCGGTGCATTCTCCTCTTCACCAAATGACCCAGTTGTTGGACTTAATGCAATTTCTCGCATTGGTACTTTAATGTCCGGTCTAGATCCTTCAACATAAACTTTTTTACTACCTGAAAAACTAGACATGATTGAAAAATTCATTTCGTTTACAGAATTACTCATTTGATTTCATTCCCCTTTTAAAAAAATTTAAAAAGGACGAAATCTAATCCATTTTAAGCATGAAAAAAGCCGTGTCTTATTATTTAAGACCCGGCTAATTGTTAGCATAACTACATTAATGACGGTAATCATTAACGAGAAATTTCTAACTTCCCCACGCTGGTATGAACCAGATCAGGTCCTGAGGGTTAAGAAACTTGAACGCGTTTCTCTCTCAGCCCAACTAATTGGACACCCCTAGTCAAACTATTAAAATGTTCAAACCTAATATAAACCTAGATTTATAAATTGTAAATCATTTTATTTCCCTAAATTTTTACAGAAATCCTAATTTAAAAAAATTATTAGTATCTTTCATCCACTAAAAAACTAGATATCATCCTACTTCAAGACCATTTTATGGTAAAAAATAAACTAGTATAAATAAATTTTTTATTGAATATTATTTTTTATATGCTATTCTAAAATTAATTTTCATAGAATTCATCACTAGGGGATCCCTTGATAAGGGCTGAGAATAAAGTAGCTACTTTTAAACCCTTAAAACCTGAACAGGCTAGTACCTGCGTAGGAAAGTGGCGCCTCACATATTTATTTTCTGTGTGCAAATGTAACCACTTTTCTATTTTTAGGAAAGTGGTTTTTCTTTTGAAAAAATCTGTTTATGAAAGAAGCTGTACGATGGAACTTATTGCAATTACAGACGATCAGCACCCGATAGAAGTACTCGCTTCCAAAATTATTCAAATTATTGATGTTGTTGACTATGTACATATTCGTGAGAAATCAAAAAAGGCAATTGAAATTATCACACTCTTAAATATCTTAAAAATAAACAAAGTAGACATGAAAAAAATTGTCCTAAATGACCGGTTGGATATTGCAATCTTCACAAATCTATCCAATCTACACCTACCTGGACATGGACTTCCTCTTGTAGATGTAAAAGAATATTTTCCTAATTTACGAGTTGGTCAATCAGTCCACACACTTACAGACGCAATACAAGCAGAAAATGATCAAGCAGATTACGTTATATATGGTCATTGTTTTGAAACAAATTGTAAAAATGGATTACCACCTAACGGAATTGAACGATTGCCAGAAATGAAAAAAAATTTAACGATACCAATTTATGCAATAGGTGGAATTTTACCAGAACATGTCCAGTTACTAAAAGAGAATAATATCAACGGTATAGCGATAATGTCTGGGATATTTTCATCTCGAAACCCTTTAGATTCTGCCCTTAAATATTACGAAAGGTGCAAACTTACTTATGAAAAAGAGATTTGATGTTGTCGTAATTGGAGGTGGCGTTATTGGATGCTCAATAGCTTATTATTTAGCAAAGGAGAAAATTGATGTCGCAGTTTTAGAAGGCCAACAAATTGGTCAAAAAACAACGAAAGCCGCGGCCGGTATGCTTGGTGCACATTCTGAATGGGATCAGTCTGAGAATTTCTTTACTTTTGCAAGGAGCAGTCAATTAACTTATTTTCATTTACAAGAAGAATTAAAAGAATTAAGTGGCATTGATATTGAACTAAAAAAAGGTGGGATTTTTAAACTAGCTTATACTGAGTTAGAAAAAATGCAATTAGATCCACTTCTTTCTCAAACTTCAGCACGCTGGTACAACCGAATGGAAATAAAAAATCAAATTCCTGACATTCACCCTGACATAATTGGTGCAGCATATATTGAAGATGATGTAAACGTATTACCTGCTTCTGTTTGTCATGCATTTGGTAAAAGTGCTCAAATGTTGGGTGCTTCTATTTTTGAATTTTCACATGTACTAGAAATTCAAAAAAATGATGAAGATTTTCTAATTAAAACAACGAATGGCCATTTTATAGCTAAAACTGTTGTAGTTGCAAGTGGCGTTTGGAGTAACCCATTTTTTAAACAACTTGGAATTGTCCATGAACTGATTCCAGTTAAGGGCGAGTGTATCTCTGTCAGAAGTGAAAAAGCAATATTAAAACATACTCTTTTTCACAAGCAAAATTATATTGTCCCAAGAAATGATGGTCGCCTTGTCATTGGAGCAACAATGGTAGATAACGAGTGGAATGAAAATCCAAGCTTAGGTGGAATTGAGGTATTAATTCAAAAGGCTAAAAAAATGCTTCCTACAATTGCGGATATGAAAATTGATTCATTTTGGGCTGGACTAAGACCACGCACTCTCGATCATAAACCATTTATTGGAATTCATCCTGAAGATCCTCAAATCTTATTTGCTACAGGACATTTTCGAAATGGGATTTTGCTTGCCCCAGCCACTGGAAAATTAATTCGAGATTTAATTCTTAAAAATAAAGTAGAAAATACCTGGATAGAAGCTTTTAAAATTAACCGATCATCTTCGGTTTAAACGAGGTGAAAAATAGTTGGATATTAAATTAAATGGAAAGAACATACCACTTTCAAATCAGATAACTTCAATACAAGATTTACTTAGAGAATATCAATTAGAAAATCGAATCGTTGTAGTAGAGCTAAATAAAGAAATTATCTATAAAGAACAATATTCGAACACACTTCTCTCAAATGGAGACAGTGTAGAATTAATACATTTTGTAGGTGGAGGTTAATCATGTTAAAAATAGGAAATCAAACATTTACATCAAGATTATTATTAGGAACAGGAAAATACCCCTCTTTTGAAATTCAGAAAAAGGCTGTAGAAATTTCAGAGGCAGAAATCTTAACTTTTGCTGTTAGAAGAATGAATATTTTTGAAGAGTCCCAACCAAACTTCCTCGAACAATTAGATTTAACAAAATACAAGCTATTGCCAAATACAGCTGGTGCAAAAACAGCAGAAGAAGCCGTTCGAATTGCGAAATTAGCAAAAGCTTCTGGTTTATGTGACATGATAAAAGTAGAAGTGATTGGATGTGATAAATCATTATTACCTGACCCAATCGAAACATTGAAGGCTTCTGAAAGATTATTAGAAGAAGGATTTATCGTATTACCTTATACTTCTGATGATGTTGTATTAGCAAAACGCTTAGAAAACCTTGGTGTTCATGCAATCATGCCTGGTGCATCTCCAATCGGTTCAGGAAAAGGAATTATTAATCCATTAAATCTTAAATTCATCATCGAACAATCAAATGTACCGGTCATTGTAGATGCTGGAATTGGTTCTCCTAAGGATGCAGCTTACGCAATGGAACTAGGTGCTGATGGTGTTCTACTAAACACTGCTGTTTCTAACGCGAAGGATCCTGTAAAAATGGCAACCGCTATGAAACTTGCTATTGAAGCAGGAAGGCTTGGTTATGAAGCAGGTAGAATGGAAGAAAAAATCTATGGTGAAGCTAGTAGCCCATTCACAGGGTTGGTGAATTCTTGATCAATCGATATGCAAAACAAGAATTATTTATTGGTGAAATTGGTCAACAAAATATAAAAAATGCCAGTGCTATTATTATTGGAGTTGGTGCACTCGGTTCATCAATTGCAGAAATGCTTGTAAGAGCAGGTGTTGGAAATCTCACAATTGTCGACCGTGATTACGTAGAATGGAGTAATTTACAAAGACAAACTCTATATACAGAAGATGATGCAAGAAATAAATTACCTAAAGTAATTGCCGCAAAGAATCGTCTTCAACAAATAAATAGTGAAGTAGTAATTAATAGTTTCATAACAGATATTACTAGTCTTAATATCGAGGAATTAATAAAAGATCAATCGATTATTCTAGATGCTACAGATAATTTTGAAACGAGAATGGTCGTTAATGATGCAGCAGTTAAACATGGAATCCCATTTATTTTCGGTGCATGTGTAGCAAGTTATGGTCTCACTTTTCCAATTATTCCTGGAAAAACACCTTGCCTAAATTGTCTATTAAATCATATTCCAAGCTTAAATATGACGTGTGATACCGTTGGGGTTATTAGTCCAATCGTACAAATCATAGCTGCCTACCAAGTAACTTATGCAATGCAATATGTTACGAATTGTGAGTTACCAACGAGTTTACAATCGATTGATATTTGGAAACATGAAAAGTCTGAAATCAATATAAGCAAATTAAAAAATGATAATTGCCCAACATGTGGACCTAATCAAAATTTCCCGTATTTGGCTACTGTTAATGAACTTAAAACAGATGTTCTGTGTGGAAGAGATGCAATTCAATTAAGAGTAATGTCTCCAAACTCTCTCTCTTTAAAAGATACGTCTAAAAGATTAATAGGAATTGTAAGTGACTTAATTGTAAATCCATACTTATTGTCATGTACTTTTGAAAGCCATCGCATTGTTTTATTTAAAGATGGTCGGGCGATTATACATGGTACAAAGGAACCTTCTGTTGCAAAAGAGCTTTACAATAAAATAGTTGGTTAAATTAAAAAGCAGGAAAACAAAAGTTCTCCTGCTTTCAGACTGTCGACAAACGCTCGCTTTCTTCGTTGCTTCGCCCGCCTGCGGTGCTCATTACCGTTTAAGGGTAACTTCGCGCCTCGAAAGACAAACGTTTTCAATCAGTCTGAAAATCAGATGAATAAGACTTTATCTACACACTGAAAGCAGGATAACGAATGTTCTATTATGGCACATCAACTACAAAGGGTACAATAAAGACTTTCCCATTTTGTTTAAACTGTCCCCATATTTTATACAATCCCTTTTTAGGAAAACTAGTCATGAATTCAGCATCTGGTCCGCTTGATTTTTCATTCATTGGATGAACATGCAAGTACGTATTTGTATCACTACTAATAGCTACAACATGACCGATTGCACCTAAATAAGGTTGCAAATTCGTAATGGCATTTTTTGTAGTAGCATCTTTGATTGTAAACGTCATTTTAACTTCTTTATCGGTTTTTAATTGATCAAATTTTAATGTAACTTCTTTTCTATCAACTACTTTTGTTAATACTTTATCTGCTATTAAAGGAATAGGTTTATTAGGTTTCCCCGACACATCTACTAATCTAGTTTTTACATTTTTAGTAGACCCCATAGGTATAAAATCCGCAAATAATTTATATTCTCCGCCATACGGAAAATTTGGTGTAACTGTAAATAACCCTTTTCCATTATACTGTGGATGCAAATGGTCAAAAAAAGATAAATCCTTACTAACTACAATCAAATGCATTAACTTTTCGTGTTCAAGTTCAAATTGACTTACAGGTTTTCCATTTAAGTTGTTTACTTGTATATTTAATGTTGTATTCGTACCGCTAACGGGATTACCATTAAATGAAAAACTTACTTTTGTAGAATCTTTTTCTTCCTTTGTTTCATGATTCATATTGTTCATATTGTGATTCTCATGGTTTGTATGAGTCTTAGCTCCACAACCACTTAACCCAAAAACCACTACAAAACTAAGTAATAACAACAGGTATTTCATCTAATTCTCTCCCTAAATTAGTTTAATTTTTATAAAAAAAGCAAACGATCTGTTCGCGCACGCTGTTGAAAAATAATCTTGTCAAATAACTATCAAATCTTCGTAAAGGAAGATGAGTGATGTTCATTTCCACTACAGGATTCTCGCTTTCCATGGGGCGAAACCTGAGCCCTCCTCGGCAAGCCTGCGGGGTCTTTAGCCTTTCCGCATTTCCCATAGGAGTCGAGCATCCTTTCGTTCCAATCAACTCTCTTCAAAAAAAAGTATTCATAGAACAAATTATTAATCAGTTTAAAAGACAAATTCAAAAAAAGCATCGTCTTATGGGGAGTTATAAATATTGCTCAAAAATATAACGTTTATCTTCTTTAATAGAACATCAAAAAATACTAACTTATCATCAAGAAAATTCACACTTAATGACCTTTTTTATATTGACCGTTATATATTTCAACACTCTGAGCGAATGATCCGTTCGCTTTTCTTTTTACAGAATATCGTACCCTTGATCTTCAATTGCTTCTTTCACTTTTTCAAGTGTTTCTGCGTTTGTATAATTGAATGCTACTTCTTTATTTTCTAAGCTTACAATTACATTATTTGTATCGGAAATACTTTCTACAGCTTTCGTCACTGCAGCTTTGCAGTGTCCACATGTCATACCATCTACTTTTAAAATTTTTTCCATTACTAAATCCTCCTAAATTTTTATGCGTTTTAATCTTAATGCATTTAAGACTACCGAGACAGAACTGAATGCCATTGCAGCACCTGCAATCCAAGGCTGCAATAATCCCATCGCTGCGATCGGTATCCCTAAACTATTATAAAAAAGGGCCCAAAATAAGTTTTGGCGAATATTATTCATCGTTTTCCTACTTAGTGCTATAGCTTTAGGGATATGTGATAAATCCCCACCCACTAATGTAACATCTGCTGTTTCAATCGCCACATCTGCACCAGTGCCAATTGCCATTCCGATGTCAGCTTTTGCAAGCGCAGGAGCATCATTAATCCCATCTCCAACCATCGCAACAATCTTTCCTTGTTTTTGAAGATTCGTGACGATTTCGGCTTTTTTATCTGGTAAAACTTCTGCAAATACGTTTGTAATGCCAACTTGCTCAGCTATCGCTTTTGCAGTGTATTTGTTATCACCTGTCACCATAAATACTTCGATATTTAAATCCTTTAAAGCTGCAATCGCATTTCTTGAGGATTCTTTAATTGTATCTGCGACAGCAATCATACCTTCTATTTTTTCATTAATTGCAATTAACATACCTGTCTTACCGGCAGTTTCAAACGATACTAATTGCTCCTCAAGAGCAGAAAAATCAATATTTTTTTCTTTCATCAATTTTCTAGTACCAATCGTGATTTGATTCGTTTCAATCATTGCTTCAACACCATGTCCAGGTATGGCATTAAAACCACTTATTTCAGCCAATTTTATCCCTTGATTAATCGAATATTGTACAATCGCCTGAGCTAAAGGATGCTCTGACATGTTCTCAACACTTGCAACAAGTCTTAAAAAGTCCTCACGTTGATTAAGATTAATGACATCCGTTACTTCAGGTTTTCCTTTTGTAACAGTACCTGTTTTATCAAGTATGATTGTATCTATTCTTTGGGTCGTTTCTAAAAACTCTCCGCCTTTATATAAAATACCATTCTCTGCGCCTTTTCCACTTCCAACCATAATTGAGGTTGGTGTAGCAAGTCCAAGTGCACAAGGACAAGCTATAACTAATACTGCAATTCCAACTTCAATTGATTTTGGTAAATTATACGGATCAATCACGAAGTACCAAATTATAAAAGTTAAAATAGCTACTCCAATAACAATCGGTACAAATAGATTCGAAATACGGTCGGCCAACCTTTGAATTGGTGCTTTTGATCCTTGAGCTTCTTCAACAATCTTAACAATATTAGCAAGTGCAGTGTCTTTTCCGACCTTCTCGGCTTTAATTGTTAAAATACCATTTCCATTAACAGTTGCTCCGACAACTTTGTCATCAGTTTTCTTATCAACTGGTAATGACTCTCCTGTTATCATTGATTCATCTACAGTTGATAATCCCGATATGACAACGCCGTCTACAGGAATTTTCTCACCTGGTTTAACTAATAGATGATCTCCAACTTTTACAGCTTCTAACGGAACTGACACTTCTTTACCATCTTCTAAAATCGTTGCTTCTTTCGCTTGTAATTCCATTAGCTTTGAAATTGCCTCAGTTGTTCTTCCTTTAGCAACATGTTCAAAATACTTCCCTAATAAGACTAAAGTAATCAAGATCGCACTTGTTTCAAAATATAAATGTGGCGTATAGAAATGATTAGTAATTGTCTTGATCGACTCTACTAGGCTATAAAAATAAGCCGCAGATGTACCAAGTACAACGAGTACGTCCATATTTGCACTATAATTTCGAATTGCTTTATAAGCTCCGACATAGAAATGCCATCCAATAATGAATTGTACTGGAGTCGCAAATAGTAATTGGAACCAAGGATTCATAATGAAATCTGGCTCCCAAAGATTCATACGAAATGGCAGATGAGATACCATAGAGTACAATAATGGTAGAGATAGTAAGATTGAAATAACTAATTGAATCTGTTTATTTTTTGTTGTGTCTTTTTCCTTAACTGCAACTTCGTCTTTAAGTGATGCCGCATAGCCTATCTGTTTTATTTTATCGATTATCGATTGAATTGAACGAACTTCAGGTAAATATGAAATAGTTGCGATATTCATTGCTAAATTAACGTTTATTTGGACAATACCTTCCATTTTTCTAACTACTTTTTCAATCCTTGCTGAACATGCTGCGCACGTCATTCCCTCAATATTTAATGTAATTTTATCAACTGCAACCTCGTAACCAATCGTATGGATTTTTTCAATTAAATCAGTTGTCTGATATTGCTCTTTATCATACAAAATAGTAGCTTTTTCTAAAGCAAGATTTACATTTGCATTGACTCCATCCATCCGATTTAAACTTTTTTCAATTCGGGTTGCACATGCAGCACAAGTCATTCCCTCAATAGTAAGAGTTAACTGATTTGCTTCATTCATCTGATCAACCCCTTTATTTTACATAACGCTTAATAACATCCATTAATTCGCTTACTGATGCTTCACCATTATTTTCTTTAACTGCTTTAACCATACAATGATTTGCATGTCGTTCAATTAAAGAAAAACTTACTTTTTTCATAGCTGCTTCTACTGCCATAATTTGAGTTAAAATATCTATACAATAACGATCCTCTTCGACCATTTTTTGAATGCCTCTTACTTGCCCTTCTATTCTACGAAGACGCTTCATTAAATCAGTTATTTCTTCTTCGCTTCTTGGAACCATTTGATCATCATGACAATTTTCCATTTTATCACCTCACCATCATTATATACTCATAGGGGGTATAGGTGTCAATTTTTTATTCTTTTTTTTTGCAGTTGTCCATATGATGATAAAAATGAGTTATTTAGGGGGTATCATTTCATGGTTACCGGTTGGATCTGTATTAGCATATCGATTTTAATTACGGTTATTTCCATCTATTTAAAACCAACTAAAAATGACAAAATGCATCAAATGATGTATATGATGATGATTAGTATGACATCTGGTTTAACAATAGGTGTACTAATCACACTTTCTAATCAGCAACAGTTTTTCTATTCCTTACTTTTCTCTTTGGGCATATCTGCAGTCATTGGTCTTTTCATCGGTTGGCAATTACATTTCCTCGCATTACTTGAGGGGATTTTCTCAGGAATGATGGCTGGTATGATGGGAAGTATGATTGTTGTTATGCTTTCAATAACAGAAGCACAAACATTATTGTTAATTTGTTTATTATTGGTAACTTGTACCTCTCTGTTTTGTTCAACTATGTTTTTAAGTGAGAGATTCCCAAAACTATTATCATCATTCTTTCCAGTAATAATGATTTCTAGCCTGTTGGTGATCCTAACTGTTTATTACTCATTTACTCATTTTGAACATATCCCTATCTCTCAGTACCATAAAGTTCATATTTTGAATAAAAAATAAGACACCCTCAAAAAAAGGGTGTCTCAGACTGTTGACAAACGCTCGCTTTCTTCGTTGCTTCGCCTGCTGAGCGGTGCTCATTACCGTCTAAAGGTAACTCCGCTCCACGCCAGTCTTCGCGCCTCGAAAGACAAGCGTTTTCAATCAGTCTGATAATCAGATAAATAGGACTTTGTCTACACACTGAGACACCCTTGAAAATAGGGTGTCTTATTTTTAGGGCAGGATTAAGGAAAAGCAGGATTAAAGGGAAGCGAAAAGATAGTAAATGATTTTACTTCTTTTCAGTGTTGAAATAAATAACAGTCAATATGAAAAAAGGTCATTAATGAACATTATTGTTGATAAAGTTCTAATTTTTCGATGTTCTATTAATGAATTTAAATGTAATATGTTTTGAGCAAAATTTATAACTCCAAATACTTTTATTGAAGAATAGACTTTACCATCTTTTATTGATTTCCTCTAAATATTTACTGTCTTACTTGCTTTTCCTGCCTTTCCTGCCTCTCAACAATATCATCATAATACTTTAAATGGAGTTGTTCTGTGTTCAATTCATCTTTTTGATATCGTTCATGAATGATTATTTTTGCAATGTATTCTTTCCGAACATTTTCTTTCGCATCTTCAATGGCAGTTACAACTTCTACTAAATCTGCCATTTTATTTGTTATTTTTTTTGCATAATAAGTTTGAAGATTAGAATCTAGTGAACAAGTATATTTGACGACTTCATCTAATTCATCAAGCTTTTTCTTTACGATTTCACTTTCTTTTATGAATGATTTAGGTGCATTAAATAACTTTTCTTCAATAAACGATTTAAAAATTGGGTATCCATCCATTTTATTAAAAAGCCTTAAAATCTCTAATCCTAGAATATTTGCGGTTCCTTCCCAAACTGTAAGTACTTGAGCATCTCTTAAAAGTCGTGGTGTAACAAAATCTTCTATATAGCCATTTCCACCATGCATTTCAATTGCCTCATGAGCGAAATGAATTGCTTCATCAGCTGAACGCATTTTTAAAACGGCGATTAGTAGTCGAACTAAAGTTTGTTCTTCATATGTTCCATTTTCATTCCCGATTACTCTGTCATATAATGCTACTAAATTAAATACCGCACTAGTTTGAACCTCTTGAATCGAGGCAAGTTTTGATAATGTTTCTTGGATCATTGGGTACTTTGTTAATATTTGTCCAAATGCTGGTCTATTTTCAGCATATTTTTTTGCTTCCACGTAGGCCCTTCTCATAATTCCAATTGAAGCTACAGCATTACAAATTCTAGATAAATTTAATGCCTCCATCATATAATTGATTCCTCTAGAGGGATCTCCAATTAAATAAGCTTTTGCACCGTTAAACTCAACTTCTCCTGAAGGAACGGCTCTTACACCTAACTTATCTTTTAAACGCCGAATCGTGAAACCATTATTTGTACCATCCTCATTTTTCCAAGGTACTAGAAACAAACTTAAACCTTTACTCCCAGACGGAGCGCCTTCGATTCTTGCTAAAATTGTCGTGATACCACATTGACCAGCATTACTAGCAAAATACTTTTCTCCGTAAATACGATAATACTCATCTTCTTTAACTGCTCTCACAACATTTGCTCCAACGTCTGATCCGCCTTGCCTTTCAGTTAGAAAAGTTGCTCCTTCATATAATTCAGTTTCACCAGTTGATAATAGATGAGGAAGGTATTTTTCTTTTAGCGATTCATCTGCATATCTCTCTACTAAAAACGTAGCAGCCATTGATAAAGTGACTGGACAATAAAAACCAGCTTCAGTTTGCGATAGTAGATAACCTTGTGCATAGGAATAAATATAATTCCCTTTAATTCCTAACTCTGGAATTGGTTTATGAAGATAGCCAACAATTCCTCTACTATAAGTATCTTTTACAGTTTGTTTATACCCTTCGTTTACCCATATATGGGATATATCATTTCCATAAGCATCATACTTGATTAAACGAGGTTGACCTTCTCGATCTGTATGAATAGCACGTTGATCGATTTCGTTTGCACAAAGTTCTCCGAATTCCTCTAATTCTCGAGTAGCCCATGAAATAAACTCTTCATTAAAGTACTTTTTTAGAATCGCTTTTAGATTATGGTCTTCATTATAAAAATTCATTACCCCACCACCCTATCTATTTTTCGAAAGTATTACCCAATCTCTAATAAAGTTTTTTCAAGCTTACTCTTCATCATGATAATTTCTTCTTTTAAAAGGTTCAGTTCATTAATTTTTTCATTTATTTCTTCTATCTTCTGATTCCCATATTCGATTGTTTTTCTTAGTTGTTTTTTTCCAGTACGATCAATTAAGAAAAGATCAATCATTTCCTTTATTTCTTGTAAACTAAAGCCTAAATGCTTTCCCCTTTGGATTAAATAAAGACGTGTACGATCTTTTTGAGAATATTCTCTTCTACCGCTTTCAGTATAAGTGGGATGTAATAAACCTATTTCCTCATAGTATCTAAGTGTTCTATGGGTCATCTCAAATTCATTAGTCATCTCTCGAATCGAATAAAATTTCAATTTCCCTCCTCCTTTAAGCTTAGATTCATTATAAATCTTACGTAAACGTTAGATTCAAGATAGAATCTTTCGACAAAAATGATTTATTCCCTTTTTTACATCGTAACTTTGAAAGAGAGTAAATAACTCTAACTGCTCTTCCAGTCTTCTTAGCCCTCAAATATGTAAATTATGGTATAACGTAATGGATTTCTGCAAAGCATACATTTAGTTAGAATTTTATTTAAACTTCGTATTTTTAAGTTTTTAACAAAATACATATGAAATAGTTCTGACTTTAAATAGAACTAGAAGGAGAATACGATGAGGAAAACCATTGCTGATTTACTAATTGATTCATTGATTCAGGCAGGAGTTAAAAGAATTTATGGTATTGTTGGCGATTCATTAAACGCAGTTTTAGATTCAATAAAAAACTCTAAAAGGATTGAGTGGATTGGAGTTCGCCATGAAGAAGTTGCGGCTTTTGCAGCCGGTTCAGATTCTTTATTAAGTGGAAGCATCGCAGTTTGCGCAGGAAGTAGCGGTCCAGGAAACCTCCATTTAATTAATGGTTTATACGATTGTCACCGTAGTCGTATTCCTGTGCTTGCGATTGCTGCACAGATTCCAAGCATTGAAATTGGAAGTGAATATTTTCAACAAACTCGACCTGAACAATTATTTAAGGAGTGCAGTCACTTTTGTGAAACCGTATATAGAGCAGAACAAATGCCTCGTCTTGCAACGATTGCAATGCAGCATGCAATCGCTCGAAAAGGTGTTTCTGTACTTGTTTTACCTGGAGACATTGCCGCTCTAGAAGATAAGCAAACTGTTCCTGAACAAACCATTCATGTTACGAATCCAGTAATCAGTCCCTCAAAGCCTGAACTAGAAAAACTTGCGGGTTATCTTAATGATGGAAAAAAAGTTACTTTGCTTTGTGGAGCAGGTTGTGAAGGTGCTCACTCTCACTTAATGCTGCTTTGCGAAAAATTAAAATCTCCGATGGTAATTGCACTTAGAGGGAAAGAATTCCTTGAATATGATAATCCGTACAATGCAGGATTAACTGGTCTTATTGGCTATTCATCGGGATACCATGCAATTATGGATTGCGATGTATTATTAATGCTTGGTACCGATTTCCCTTACCGACAATTTTATCCAGATGATGCCGTCATTTTACAAGTAGATGTGCGAGCAGAACATTTAGGCCGACGAGCTGAACTGACATATGGTTTATGTGGAGATGTAAAAGAGACGATTAGCCAATTACTACCTCTATTAACAGATGTGAAGGAATCAAGTCATTTAGAAAAGTATGTCTCAGCCTACGCAAATGTCCGAAAAGATTTGGATAGCTTTGCAGTTGGAAAACCTGGTCGAAAACCAATTCATCCACAATATTTAACAAAGGTAGTTAGTGATCTTGCTAATGAAGATGCGATTTTTACTTGTGATGTCGGTACTCCAACGTTATGGTCAGCCCGTTATTTACAAATGAATGGAAAGAGAAGGTTACTTGGTTCTTTTAACCATGGAACAATGGCCAATGCCATGCCACAAGCAATCGGCGCCCAAGTTTCAAGGCCAGATTGCCAAGTAGTTGCTTTATGTGGAGATGGTGGATTATCCATGTTGATGGGTGATTTATTAACAATCCATCAACATAAACTACCTGTAAAAGTGATTGTATTTAATAACAGTGCACTTAGCTTCGTAGAATTAGAAATGAAAGCCGCTGGTTATTTAGAAACAGGAACGAGCTTAGATAATCCTAACTTTGCTAACGTAGCACAAGCAATGGGGATAGAAGGAATTCGTGTAGAGGATCCTGCAGATTTAGAGTCTGCTGTTCAACGAGCTTTTCAACATAATGGACCTGCCTTACTAGATGTTGTTGTGAATCGCCAAGAGCTAGCAATGCCTCCAAAAGTCACAATTGAACAAGCTCACGGTTTCACTCTTTGGACATTGAAAGCTGTATTAAATGGTCATGCAAGTGACGTAATTGATCTCGCTAAAACTAATTTATTAGATAAATTTCATTTATAATCGAAATTCCTGATTTGAGAGCCTAAAGTTAGCAAATACGATGAATTTTCTACACCTATTAATAAAAAAGGGCATTAAGTGAACTTTATTGATGGATAAATTTTTTAATGTTCTATTAAAGAATATAAATGTTAGTATTTTTGAGCAATATTTATAACTCCGATAAGACGATGCTTATTTTTAATTTGTCGTTAAACTGATTAAATTTAAATCGTTTTTAACGAATACTTTTTTTGAAGGATAAGTTAATTGGAACGAAAGGATGCTCGACTCCTATGGGAAATGCGGAAAGGCTAAAGACCCCGCAGGCTTGCCGAGGAGGCTCAGGTTTCGCCCCATGGAAAGCGAGAATCCTGTAGTGGAAATGAACATCACTCAACTTCCTTTACGAAAATTTTAGTTATTTGGCAAGATTATTGTTCACAGCTTGATAATAACCACTGTACTGTAATCAGTGGTTTTTTTATGTCTAATTTATTTCATAGTTAAATAATACATATAATTTATGGTAAATTTGAGGTAAATTAGAAGGTGTTAAGTTCCTTTTAAACTTTCCTGTCAAATTAGGAGTGATATAAATGAAACCTTTTATTAGAACTGAACAATATAATTTTATTAAACATCAAATGCAAATATTAGCACAGGGACATGCTACGGTAAATGATATGGCTGTGTTAACTGCATTACATTCTTTAGTCAGTGAAAGAATATTAAATTTGTTTTCTGACATGGACGATCAGCAACAGCTTCTATTTAATCCAATCAGTACAATAAAAAATTCTGAGCAAGCAGATAGTTTTTTAAGACAATTAAAGCCTTATATAATTCCATTTAAAGAAGTATCTGAACAATCAATCAAAAAACTTTTTCCTAAAGCTAAAAAGCTGAAACTTCCAGTATTAAGCAATATCGATTTGTTTGAGACAACTTATTTAGGCTGGGATGATTTAGGCTCTAATTCAAAATTTATTGTTACTTATTACAATGGCAAACTAATTGGCCTACAAGGTACTTTTAATCCGATTAATAAAAGAGGTAACTGTACAATTTGCAATAAATATGGAGACTTAGGATTATTTATGACTAAAACAAAAGGAAAAGTTGAAGGAACTTTCACACAAAGAGGAAATTATATTTGTAAAGATAGTATTATATGTAATCAAAATATTATGTCACTAGATAAATTGAATGATTTCATTACATTAATAAAATAGAGCAGGATTAAGGAAAGGCAGGATCAAGGGGTAAAAATTTTTCCCTTTTCCTGCCTTTCCTCCTTTATATTATACCTCGTTGTGATCAGTAGATTTCTTTTTAGAAAGAAACCAACCTCCTAATGCAATTAGAAGCATTACAGACCAAAAGATCGTATTCCATATTGGACCTTCTACAAAATGGTGCGAAATAATGTGGAGTGATGGATGCGCTAAAGTATGCATTAACAGCTTAACTCCAACCCAACCTACGAGTAACATTGCTGCTGTTTCAAGGCTCGGTCTTGTTGTTAACAATTTAACAAAAATACCTGCAGCAAACCGAATTACAATTAAACCAGCGATCGCTCCAATAATGATGATAATAAACTTAGCGCCATCCATTCCACCAATTTCCCCCATTTTTGTATCAGGGAGATCAATAACAAGTGCCACCGCTGCTAAGATTGAATCAATTGCAAACGCAATGTCTGCTAGTGAAATTTGGGCAACTGTCTTAGCGAAACTCTTTTCTTTTTTTACCTCTTCATCATTGTGCCTTTTTAGTAAATGCTTTACTGCAATGAAAATCAAATAAGCAGCTCCGATTGCTTGCACCTGCCAAACGTGAAAAAGAAATGAAATAATAAAAATAGCGCCAATCCGAAATATAAACGCTAGTAATAATCCAATATTAATAGCCTTCTTTTGTTGTTCTTCTGGTAAATGCTTTGCCATAACTGCTAGCACTAAAGCATTATCAGCTGATAAAAGCCCTTCTAATAAAATTAGAATAATTAAAACCCAACCAAACTCTAATAATAAAGATAGATCCATAATATCCCCCTATTTTTTAATCTCTTTTTAATTATATTCCCATTTATACTTCTTACTTATCCGATTTTTTGAATTTTCCATTACAATTTATAACTACATCTTTACAAAAAGTAGAAAGACGGGACCTTCGCTTTTAAATAGGCTCTGTTAAAAAAGAATGTTGATGATTTCTGTTCCAGGATGCCCTAAAGAGCAGGAACAAGGAAAGGCAGGATCAAAGAGAAAGGGAAAGAGATTAAAAGACTTTAAAGTTTAATCAATTTCCTTTAAGTATTCCTTTCAATTTGTTTTCCCCTTCTTTCCCTGCTTTGCCTGCTTTTTATTTCTCCCACCTTCCACTCAAAAATCTTTCTCAAAAATGTGTTTTGTAAATTATCAACAATTAACATTAACAGAGCCTTTAAATAAGAAATAAAAAAATAGAGGCAACGTTGTATTACATAAGCTGCCTCTTTCTTTTAATACTTATTTATATTCTAAATTACTTTATATTTGATGTGCATGAAGCTTTGCAAATATCCCATCTTCTTGAGACAGTAGCTCCATATGAGTCCCATCTTCAGCAATTCCATCTTCAGTGATAACAAGAATTCGATCTGCTTTTTTAATTGTACCTAATCGATGAGCTATAACTAATGTTGTTCGATTTTTTGATAAATCATTCAATGCTTCTTGAATAATTGCTTCTGTTTCAGTATCTAAAGCAGAAGTCGCTTCATCCAAAATTAGGATAGGTGGATTCTTTAAAAACATTCTTGCAATTGCTAAACGCTGCTTTTGACCTCCTGATAGCTTTAATCCTCTCTCACCAATTTGAGTTTCATAACCTTCAGGCAGTGAAGCAATTAAATCAGTTAAGTGCGCTTTTCTAGCAGCATCTTCTATTTCCTCTTGAGTTGCATCTAATTTACCATAAGCAATATTCTCTTTTAGCGTACCGGTAAATAAAAATACATCCTGTTGTACAATCCCAATATTTGCACGTAACGACTCTTTCGTCATATTTCGAATATCGATCCCATCAATCGAAATTGCACCATTTAACACATCGTAAAATCGTGGAATTAATGAACAAATAGTTGTTTTCCCTGCACCAGAAGGGCCAACAAAAGCAACTGTTTTTCCTGACTCTATTGAAAAGGACATATCATTTAATATTGTACGCTTGTTCTCATATCTAAACGTAACATTTTTGAATTCAATGTCTCCTTTTAAAGTTGAAACTTCAATTGCATCTTCTGTATTTTCAATATCTGGCTCAGTATCGATTAATTCAACAAACCGTTTAAAACCTGCCATCCCCTTAGGATATAGCTCAAGTAATGCACTAATTTTATCAATTGGTTTAAACAAAATATTTAAGTATAAAATGAATGCTACTAATTCTCCATAAGATAAAATTTTAGTAAAACTTAACCATGCTCCAAAAACTAAAATGATAAGCGTCATTAAACGAGTAGATACATAGATCCCTAATAGATTCCAACTCATTACTTTATAAGCTTTCAGTTTCGTTTTACGGAAGAATTGATTATTAGTGTTGAAGCGCTTCATCTCATACTGTTCATTCGTAAATGATTGTACAACTCTTACACCAGAAACACTGTCTTCTACCTGAGAATTAACATTAGCAATATTCCCATACATTTGACTCCACGATGCATTCATTCTCATGTTTGAGTATGAAATTAACCAAACCAAAAACGGTACAATAATGATTGCAACTAAAGCAAGCTTTACATTGATTGCAAGCATAATCCAAAATGCTCCAATAAAAGTCATTATGGCAATAAATAAATCCTCTGGACCGTGATGAGCTAATTCACCAATATCCATTAAATCATTTGTAATACGACTCATAATATGTCCTGTTTTCGTATTATCAAAAAAACGGAACGATTGTCGTTGGACATGATTAAATAACTCTCGACGCATATCTGTCTCAATATTAATTCCAAGCTTGTGTCCCCAATAATTAACTACAAACTGCATACCGGAGCTTACTAAATATAATAGTAACAATCCAATGCTTACTGAAATTATTTTACTCCAATTTCCTTCGGGTAGCAGTTTGTCAATAAACCATGAAACAGCTAAAGGAAAACCAAGTTCCATCAGTCCAACTAATAACGCACAAAAAAAGTCTATATAAAATAGCTTTTTATGAGGGATATAATAACTAAAAAAACGCTTAATCATAAAGTTTTAGCACCTCAATTCCAATAAAAAATTATTTCTTCAGATGTTTCTACCTTATCACATGTAATTTAAGCCTGCTATCATTTCAGAATTTTCTAACCAGAGAACTCTGCTAAAAAAGATTGATTCGTTTAAGTCTTTCTAACTCCTGAATTCTGACGGATTTTTACTTAAAAATCATTTTTAGTAGAAATCGATAATACACATTAACAGAGAATTTAAAGTATAAAATTTGATTGATTTTTAATAGAGTTTTCATGGCTAATTCATCATTAGTAAGTATTGAGATGTCGAATTATGCCCGTAAATATTTTGTAAATTCACAATAAAATGTATTTTATTTTCCTAGAGAGTGTGTTACGATTCACCTTGTGTGTTACTGGGTATATTTACCACAAAGGAGGAAATTTTTCATGTCTTGGTTTACAAAGTGGGCATTCAATAATAAAGCCGCCGTAACCTTTTTATCTGTTCTTATTTTATTAATCGGAGTAGTCAGTTATAGCAAACTTCCTATGGAATTTTTACCAGCTGCAGATCAACCAATTGTATCTGTAATTGTCATGGGGCAAGGCACTGATTCAAAAACGATGGAGGATCAAGTAACAAATCCTATAGAGAATGCCGTTTCCGGTGTAAAATTTAAAAGTCATATTTATTCAAGTACAAGTAATGGTTTTTCAAAGATTGATTTGTATTTTGAATCAGGCACTAATATGAAAGATGCCAAACAGGACGTTCAAGAGTCCATAAGCAATGTCACTTTACCTCAAAATGTTAGCAAACCTACAATCGTTCAACTAAATACTTCCATGATCCCTATCGCAGATATAGCTATTACTTTCGAAGATGGTTTAAGTCCAAATAATATTGATTTTGCAAATAAAAAAGTTATTCCATATTTTAAAGACATTAAAGGTGTAGCAGATGTTCAAACATACGGAACAGAAAAATCATTTGTTTCAGTAAAAATTGACAATGCTAAACTTGCTCAGAAAAAAGTTTCACTTGAAAGTGTCATGGGTATTATTCGTGGACAAAACTCAGCTGTTTCAGTTGGAGAAGAAATAATAAATGATAAAACTAGCAATATAAAAGTTGTCGGAAATATAGATACTTTAGATAAAGTAAAAAATCTTTCAGTCGCTGATCATGTAAAGTTATCTGAAATTGCAACTGTTGAAGTAAAAAAACCTACAAATAATATTACTAGAATTAATGGAAAAGACGGTTTATTGTTAATCGTTACAAAGGATAGTAACTCTAATGCGGTTAGCATTACAAAAGATATTCGAAAAGCTACAAAAGAATTAAATAAAAAATATAAAAATATGAATTCTGATGTCATGGTTGCAACGTCAGATATGGTTAAAACCTCTGTACATGCAATGATTAAAGAGGTTTTACTAGGTGCTTTATTTGCAACAATCGTCATTATGTTATTCTTACGAAACATTCGTTCAACTTTAATTACAATTGTTTCGATTCCTCTATCATTATGTTTAACGTTATTCTTACTTTCACAATCTGGCATTACGTTAAACGTGCTAACTCTAGGAGGAGTTGCTGTAGCTGTTGGTCGTTTAGTAGATGACAGTATCGTAGTAATTGAAAATATTTTTAGAAAAACACAAACAGAGAAGTTTTCAATACAAATGATAATCGATGCAACAAAGGAAGTAGGTAGCGCCATAACAGCCTCTACTTTAACTACTGTTGCAGTATTTTTACCAATCGGGATCATTAGTACGGGTCTTAAAGATTTCATGCTTCCATTTGCTTTAACAATTACTTACTCATTGTTAGCTTCATTATTTGTAGCCTTAACAGTCGTTCCTTTATTAAGCGCATTTTTCCTAAAGAACGCTAAATTAAAAGCACATAAACCGTCAGTACGATACAAAAAAATTCTTACTTGGTCTTTAAACCATAAGTGGGTAATTGTTGTAGTATCATTGTTACTATTTATTGGCTCAATAGGAACTTATTTTGCGATGCCAAAGGGTGCAACGGACAATTCATCTTCAGACTTTGTTCAAACAACTTTAACATATCCAAGTGACACGCCTATTGAAAAAGTAAAAGAAAACACTCTTAAACTAGAAGATTATATTTTAAATCAAAAAGGTGTAAAAGGCGTTTACACTCAATTAGGAAGCACATCTGATGCAGTAAAATACGGAGATGTACGCTCTTCTACACAAGCAATCTACTTAATTACACTTAAAGATAAAAAGCTTACTGATAAAGTTGTAAAACAAATTAATACGCAAAAATCTTTGTATTCCGGTGCAGAATTAAGTACTACAGCATCCACTTTATTTGGTGGGGCAAAAACACAAATCTCAATTGATATTGTTGGAAATGATTTAAATGATTTAGAAAAAACAGCTAGCGATATTAAAGGTAAAATTAAAACTATCGATGGAATTAAAAAGGTTACTACAAACGAGGAAGATAAAAAGAACGTTTATTCATTAGAAGTAGATCCATCAAAAGGAAATGCACAGCAGCTATCTCAGCAGTTGTTTGTCATGTTGAATCGCACTCCACTTGGAACTGTTTCAATTGAGCAGCAACCAACTGACGTATACCTTGAGCCAGTATTAGAACCAAAGACGCCAAATGATCTCAAATCAATTCCAGTTATGACTAAAACAGGCATGGTTCCTGCCTCATCAATTGCAGAGCTAAAAGTAGAAGAAAAACCAACTACTCTATACCATAAAGATGGCGATACGTATTTAAGTATTTCTGCTGAAGTAAAACCTGATAAACTTTCAAAGATTAACCAAGATTTAAATAAAGTTATTTTTGGAGATAAAAAGTCGAAGGGTATGAAACTTGCTGATGGTGTAAATGTATACATTGGCGGTGCTCTTGCTCAACAATCACAAGATTTCTCAGATTTATATATGATTATGCTTGTCTCAATCGGGTTAGTTTTCCTAATCATGATTATTACTTTCAAAACATTCCGTGCACCAATTGCAATCCTATGTTCTCTACCATTAGCAGCAATTGGCGCAGTGCTTGGTTTAATCGTAAGTCGTATATCAGTAGAACCGACAGCACTTTTAGGAGCATTAATGCTCATTGGAATTGTTGTAACTAACGCGATTGTTTTATTAGATCGAGTAAAACAGAAAGAAAAACAAATGATCTTACGCGATGCAATTATTGACGCAGCTGTAACTCGAATTAGACCAATTCTAATGACTGCTGTCGCAACAATTTGTGCTATGTTACCTCTTTTATTCAAAAAAGCTGAAACAGGTAGTTTAGTATCTCAAAGCTTAGCAGTTGTAGTAATCGGTGGATTAACGGTTTCAACATTGTTAACCTTAATTGTTATCCCAGTTATTTATGAATTACTTTACTTTAGAAAGTCGAAAAAACAACGTAAGCAAAACGATACGAATAAACCAGTTACGATCTAATATAAAAGAACCAGCTCTATTATTGGAGCTGGTTCTTTGTGTTTGTTTTGTAATATCGAATACTACGAACACTTTGTGGACTTTATTGATAAAGCTGTTAACTTTGTTGATAAAGTCATGATTTTTGTTGATATCACAGCGCGTATTGTAGATAAAACAAACTATTTGTTGATAAAAGCTAGGAATCCAATCCTTATCTGATGATTTCATGCCGGAAGCATGTGTTTTCCTATGCATTTTATAATAAAACAATCTCTTTTGGTAGCTGAACTGTTGATAAAACCTGCGTCTCTTTTACACGATCTTTTGAGTAGGACGAATTATTTAGAATCTCATGATCTAGGTAACCTGGATGGCACATTACTTCGACTGATTGGCCATCTTGTACACGTGTTAAAATTTTATCGAAGTAATCGGCTGTCACACCTTCTCCGTAAAAATCATGAAGAAATACATCTGTGTATGGCGTTATTCCTTCCAAGGCATCTTCTGATATACGTCTTGCACTTAAATGATATTTATGAGCCAGTTTTTGAACGACTGGTAGAAACTCAGGAATAGTGTGAACATGATGGTGGCTGTCAAAATGAGTAAGTGTCAGTCCTGTTTTTAAAAACTTTTCAATTTGCGCAGTCCATTCTCTCTCCAAATCATTCAGTGAGATATTTCGATCTTCAATGAATTCGCGGCGACTCTTGAAATATCCATTTTTATTAACAAGTGTAGGAACATCATTTAAAAGAGGTTTTCCACATGTTAGTACTAAATGTATACCTACTAGTAGATTAGGATTTTCTTTAGCTAGCTCTACAGCATGACTAACACCTGGCATATTCATCATCATTGTAGCTGAGTTAACAATTCCATTCTTATGTGCATCTATAATGCCATAATTAATACCTCGGGAATAGCCAAAGTCATCTGCATTTACTACTAATTTAATCATTTTGTTTTCACCTCTTTAAAAAATTGAGGTAAGTGTGCCTTATGCGCTTCTAGCATTTCATCTACAATTTGTTTGGCAACTTTATCAGATGCTACTAATGGATTGATCGTTAATGCAAGTATTGCTTGATCATAATTACCAGTTACTGCTGCTTCACATGCTATCCGTTCAAAGGACTTAATTTGCTGAACAAGTCCTCTTACTGAGATCGGTAAATCTCCCATTACGATTGGCTTTGGACCATCTTTTGTAATCACACAACTAACCTCTACCGCTGAATCATTTGGAATACTTGCAATGGATCCATTATTCATCGTATTTACTGGTTGAATATCACCTTTATCATTAAAAATAGAAGATATTAAACGGACTGCAGCATCGCTATAATATGCTCCACCGCGTTTTTCTAGCTGTGGTGGTTTAATTGATAGATTCGGATCTTTATAGAGTTCAAAAAGATCATCCTCCAGTTTTTTTACAACCTCAGCACGTGTACCAACTGTTTCAGCATTTTTAATATCTTTTTCAACCATTTCACGTGTTTTATAGTAGTAATTATGATAAGGGCAAGGAAGTGCATTTAGAGCACGGAGAAACTCTGGTTCCCAGCCATATCCTTGAATATTTTTTACAAAACTAGAATTCTCTGGATTCGTTAAGAGCTCTATGACTTGATCTTTTACACTTTCTCCGTCTACAAATACATCTAGTCCATAAACCATATGATTTAATCCTGCGAAATCGATTCTTACACGAGAATGCTCAACATTGAGTAGTTTTGCTATACCCATCTCCATTCCAATTGGAACATTACATAATCCAACTACTTTTCGATGGTCTGTATAGCGAAGAACTGCTTCAGTTACCATGCCAGCTGGATTTGTGAAATTAACTAGCCACGCATCAGGACAAAGCTCTTTCATATCTTTCACAATGTCTAATATAACTGGAATTGTCCGCAAACCTTTAAACAAGCCACCTGGACCATTTGTTTCTTGTCCTAGCACCCCATATTTTAGAGGAATTCTTTCATCCTTTGCCCTTGCTTCTAGCAATCCAACACGAAATTGTGTTGTTACAAAATCAGCATCTTTAAGGGCTTCACGTCGATTAAGTGTCAGATGAACTTCGACTGGGAGGCCTGCCTTTTGGAACATTCGTTTTGCTAGCTGACCTACAATCTCTAACTTTTCTTTTCCTTCTTCAACATCAACAAGCCATAATTCACGTAATGGAAGCTCATTATATCGTTTAATAAAACCTTCTACTAATTCTGGAGTATAACTCGAACCTCCACCAATTGTCGCAATTTTTATCGCTTTGCTCATTTCTATGTAACCTCCTTTATTGGTTGTTAATCTCTTGCCGTAATTCAACAATCTCCCTAGCTAAATCCTTTAGCGTCATTGCTGTCATTAAATGATCCTGTGCATGAATTAAAAGAATTGGCGTATCAAAATCTTGTCCCCCAGCTTCTGCTTGAATTAATTGAGTTTGAAAGCGATGTGCATGACTAAATTCGTTATCTGCCTCTTGAAGCTTTTCTAAAGCTAATTCAAATTTTTTTTCTTTTGCAGCGTAAATTCCTTCCATTGCAAGACTTCTAGCATTCCCACTATGCAAAATCAGCTGAAAGGATAGGTTGTACAATTCTTCCTTTGTCAATAGAATCACTCCTTTACTAGATTTAACTGCAACAATACCAAGAGCCTGCCGCAGGGCAAGCTCCAATATGCTTTTCTTAGTTAGCTGAACCTTTTTCAGTTTTTAAGTTTTGTTTATCCCACATTTTAAAGAATGGGAAGTAGATTAAGAATGCAATAACAAGGTTAATCAATTGCATTGCAGATCCTCTCCAATTACCTCCTGTTGCCAGCCAACCGCCAATAATTGGTGGAGTCGTCCAAGGAATTGCAATACCATGAGTTTTTGGAGCAAAACCTGTTTTCATTCCTATAAATGTGGTTAAAACCAGAACTAAAGGAGTTAAAATAAATGGAATCAGAAGCAATGGGTTCATAACTACCGGAGCCCCAAAAGTAATCGGCTCATTAATGTTAAAGATACCAGGACCAATTGATAGTCTTCCTAGTTGTTTGGCGTGTTGACTCTTCGCAAACAACAGCATCATTAGTGCAAAGACGAGTGTTGCACCAGAGCCACCCATATAAATGAAGATATCAAAGAATTGTTGTGTAACAATATTTGGCATTGCGTGATGAGCTTGTAAAGCTACACGGTTTGCATCCGTAGCTGCCAACCATATAGGACCCATTACTCCACCAACAATAGCAGCACCATGTAGACCAACGGACCATAATAATTGAATTAATAAAACAGCTATTAATGCTCCAGCTAAAGTTCCTCCAAGTCTACTAAGTGGGTCTTGTAAGAGATCGCCAACAACATTGTGTAACGTTTCGTAATGTGTATTTTCAATTAATAAACGAATAATCCATACACAAAGAATAACTAAGAATGCTGGGAATAAAGCTACGAATGATTTACTTACACTTGGTGGTACACCTTCTGGCATTTTTATAACAAAATTCCTTTGAATAACCCATCTATAAATTTCAGTTGAGAATAAAGCAATAATAATAGCAACAAACAGTCCCTTACTTCCTAAAAGTGCCATTGGTAGTACACCACCGACTTTAACCGCTGCAGCTGCTCCATCAGGAGTAAACATTGTGAAATAAGGTGTTGATAATATAAATGAAGCAATTGAGATTGCACCAGCATTCAATGGATCAACTTTGTAATGTTCAGCGAGTCGATATGCAATACCGAATCCCGCGATAAGTGCCATAATATCAAATGAAGCATTTACAGGATATAAAAGCTTAGTTAACCAAGCATCGCCGAATGTTTTTGCCATAAAATCTGCATAACCATCAAATGGTAAGAATCCTACAATTAAGAAAAGTGAACCGATAATAATTAGAGGTAGTGTTAAAATAATTCCATCACGTAATGCTTGCAAGTGTCTTTGACCAGCAATTTTACCTGCAACAGGCATTACTTTCTCTTCTAACATTTGAGTAAAGTTGGCCATACGAATCACCCCTATATGAAATTATGAACCTATTAAATCGATTGCAAATTTCAGGACATCTGCACCTTTACACATCCCATAATGGACGGGATTTATGGCATCTACCGGTATTCCTTTTTCTAAGCCTACTTTTTTTAATTGTGGGAGTAGGTACCGTACTTGAGGACCTACGAGTAATACATCTGCTTGATCAAGATGATTTTTAACATCATTAGCACTTACTGCCCAAATCTTAGCTTCGATGCCTTCAGCTTTTGCAGCAGCTTCCATTTTTGTGACTAATAGACTTGTTGACATGCCGGCAGCGCAACATAGTAAAATGTTCATTATATCCCCCTTTCTCTCTAAAGAAAACGCTTTCAACGCAATTAAACAACTAACAAGCAGGATTTATCCCGTAATTACCCCTCTCCCTCTAGAATTTTAATCTCAAGAAATATATATTCATGATTTTGGACATTAGGACAAATAAAAAAAAATTTTTTTATCACTTGATACCCTTATTTTCAATGCTTCTTCCTTCCTTTTGGCTTGTTTAAGAAAAAAATAAATAGAGCCTTAAGTCATATACTTAAGGCTACTAATTTTAAATGAAGATATAATTTTTAGTCATAGTTTTCAATAAGAACATTTAATTTTTTAATTTGTTCTTCCACTCCAGTGTTTGCATTAATAAATACTTGATAAGTGTCATTGCCTCTTATACCAACAAATTCATAACAGAGTATTTCCTGATTTAGTTTATTTAATATAATTGCTTGACGTTCTTCCATTATTTTTATGCTTGTATTGATACTTTTACGTGCTTCTTCAACCGAAATTTTTGGTTTTGGAATCGTCCTTTTTGTAAATGCTGATAAATAATTTCTTGATGATAATCCAACAATACTTCCATCATCAAGTGCAATCTTCATCGTAACAGCTTCAGGATAAATCCTTACTCCATCCTGTTTAGTTACATATGTAAATACTCCGATCGTATCATATTGTGAGCTTTCAGTGAGTTCCATATTTAAGAACTTATTTCGTTCTAAAAATTTTAGTCCGTTAATGGAAGCCTGATTCAAATCAATTTTTTGTGGCTTTATTTCACGATTGTCTATAACCCAAACAGGATATCCTCCTTTCTCAGTAATATCCATATAAATTTCACTATTTGTCTTTGGTTCTTTTATTTCTAAACTGTAATAACGATCTTTTAATTTATCACCTGTCAGTTCAATTTTAATCTCTGCTGTACCATTTAATTCTAGAAACTTTTTGGCTATTTCTTTTGCTTGTTCTTTCGTTATTTTATTTCCTTTTACATTCGCAAGATTTCCTCGATTTACTTTATAATTTGTCAGTGCCGGGTCCGCATTTGCATCTGTATAAGTTGTTACATTTCTTTCTACATTTTTAAATCCATCAATAATCATGTTATTTTTTGGATTTTGATCCTTTGCATAAGCGAGTTCAACATCCATCCAGCGTAATTTATTTTCAAAAACAAGGTGTTGTACTTTTCTAATTTCTCCTTGGATTTCAGCAGAGTTTTCATATAATTTTTGTAGTGTTCCGTATTCACTTTCAGTAAGCGGCTCTTTATCCAAATCTCTGACCGCAGTTCGATAACTGAAATCACCAATATTTGTTAGAAATTCTTCCGTTTTATTAATTGGCAAAAGTCTAAGTGGTAATTGACCTACGTTTGAACGTGCTTGTGATGTAAGTCCCCATACTTCAACAAGAGCTGGAGAAATAGATGTTTTTGATTTCATTGCTAATGTATCGCCAATTTTATCGTGAAGTAAATCAACTTCATAAGATAATTCGTGAAATGCACGTTGATAGTTATTTTCTGCTTGTATATTAATTTCTTTTTTCGCTTTATGTTCTGAATAACCCCAATATGATGTACCAATAATACCGATTGCTAAGACTCCTATTGCAGCTTCTTTAATCACAAAAACACCCCTATCTTATCTGCAAAATATATGTCTACCGATTTGTTTAATTTGTGGTCGACTCCAAATCCAAGCACTTGTCGCTGTATCCGGATTGAAATAGTAAAGAGCATTTTCACTTGGATCCCAACCATTCACTGCATCTAGAACGGCCTTTCTAGCAGTTTCATTTGGTGTTAAATAGATTTGGCCATCCGCAACTGCCGTAAATGCACCTGGCTCAAAAATTACACCAGATACGGTATTTGGGAAAGAAGAATTACTAACTCGGTTTAATATGACTGCTGCAACAGCCACTTGTCCAATATAAGGTTCACCCCGTGATTCACCATAAACTGCATTTGCCATTAGCTGAATATCATTTTGAGAGTAACCATTAGGAACATTAGCACCAGATTTCCCTGTATTCCCTGCATTTTCATATTTTGTAGCTTTTACGATCATCGCTTTTGTTTTAGCACCTACAATACCGTCGACTGGCATTCCGAAATTTTTTTGGAAATTCCTAACAGCCCAATAAGTGTTATAGCCAAATACCCCATCAACTTTACTAGTGTAATAGCCGTTATATTTTAATCGAGATTGCAATTCAATCACATCCTCACCTGTAGCACCCATTTGAAGGACTTGGCTTGTAAAAGCATTAACATGGTTTTGTTGTATATTGCTAAAAAAACTAACAAAAACGATCCAAAAAATTAATGGACCTTTTAGAAAAATTAGTTTCTTCATTTTAAACCTCCTAAGTATCAATATTCTCATTTGTATTTTTTTCAAGAAACCCCAATTTATGTAAATCTTTTTTTCCAAAAAAGAAAGATGTCTCATCAGTCAAAGTACAGACTTGCTAGACATCCATTTATAAAAAAGACTATGTTAAAATGAAATATTGATTTTTGAGAAAAGAAACAGACCACAGGTGAAGCAACGAAGAAAGCGAGCGTTTGGCGGGCAGTCTGAAATTGTCTGGCAACTAGTTCTTTACGATTTTTAAACTTGATACTTGATGATTAAAGTTACCTAATTCATTTACATCACCTGCTAGAACGATGGATGCTCCTTTGTAATTTGCATCGGTATATAAAGTTACTTGATAGCCTGGTGCAATATGAATTGAAGAAATGGTATCATTACCAATACCTTTTACTAACTGGTCATAATCATAATTACCAGATCCCAGTAATTCTGACACACCGCCAAAAGCATTTTCATTGTATACCGTCACAGGCATATCTACACCGTTTACTCGAAAGAACATATCTATGAATCCAGCAGTCTCTCGTTCTGCTTGATTCAACTGAGCAAGAGTCGGATTTTTCACTTCGTTCTTCCACATGGCAGAATAATAATTACTGTAAGATGCTTGCCAAAACCAATTGATGATATTATCATTCCAAACTTGTGGTAAAACGGATTTTGCTTGTACAGCAGCTTGATGAATCCATGCTTCAGGATCAGTTGAATAAATCCAATTATATAGACCTGAATTTGGCACTGTCGTTTGGTTTTGAATACTTTCGGCATATGTTTCATACTTCGAATGATAGCCAGGTGCGCGGTGATCTAGATTGGAAATATTTGAAGCATGTAGAGGCTGTGTTACATCTGTAAAATAATGCAAAGATACGCCTAAGTAATAAAATGCATTGTAAAAATCGCCTTTTTTATAGTAATCCGATGCTAGATTAAAATACTTTCCTCCTGATTGACGAGCTGTTGGATAAGAAAGTCCTGTATAATTTGTTTGTGTGTCTGGATCATAAAAATGAGACATAAAGGTGCCCGTATCATAAAAAGGATTAATATGATCTGCATCGTATAATCCTTGCTCCCAACGATCACGAAACTGATTAAGTAGAGTTGTAGGCTTGTTTATTTCAGAACTCGTATTATCCGCAATAAGTTTGACACTACCATTTACGATAAAATGATGTGTACTATGATCTTGATTATGTACATCCTCGTCAGACCATGCGAATGCCTTCTGATAATTGCCGAATAATGATGTGATTGCAATTGCACTTCCAGCAACTAATGATAATAGTTTTTTTGATTGAATACGTTTTTTCATAATACACCTTCTTTTTGTAATTTATTATATAAGTCGTAACAATTCCTAAGTGGATATTTTTGTTATATGAAAATTTGTTAATTTTTGGGAAGTAGTTTCCTAGGTTATTATTCTATTAAAAATGAACATACAATCATCATATAATATGGAAATGCTGTTTCTAATAAACTCAGTCGAAGAAAGAGCATACCAAAGTTTATGGATAAATTTCCCATTAACAATACTTCTATTTAATTACTAAAAAAACCTTCATATTCAAAAGTCCTTTCTAGACCAAACTTCCATAAAGCAAAAAATTGTGCCTACATTTAAGTAACTTTTTAGTAATACATTTTACCTTTTGGACTTCCTAGTTAATGTTTAGATTCATTGTCAGTTTGCTCAGTAAAAAAGTTCTTTCAGCATAAATCTTATAATCGACTTTTGTAATTTGTTGTAAAATTAAGAAAATACAATCTCCATTTTGATTTATAATAGGAATTGGCTACTAAAACTTTTTTTTACAAAGTGAAGTATTTGGGGGGAATTGAATGATTGTAAAAACTTTAAAAGTAGTTTTGTACATAATTTTTAGTTTTACATTATTAATCGCTGGTTTTTTGGCGTATGTGACTTTCACAGACTATAAGCCATCTGAAGTTATTCCACTTAATATTAAACAAAATAAAGAACAGGTTTTGAAAAAAGGAGTGCCTTTTTCAATTACTACATTTAACATCGGATATGCAGGACTGGATAAAAATCAGGATTTTTTTATGGATGGCGGAACAATGTCTAGATCTAGTAGTAAAAAGCAAACATCGACAAATATAAGAGCAATTACTTCATTTATTAAAATTGAAAAATCTGATATTAATCTAATTCAAGAGATTGATAGAAACTCTTCGCGTAGCTATCATATTAACGAAGTAAACTACCTTACAAAAAGATTACCTGACTATAGCAATACATTTGCAGTAAATTATAAGGTTCCTTGGGTTCCTGTTCCAATATTGCACCCGATGGGTTCAGCGAATAGTGGTTTACTTACTTTATCAAAGTTCAAAATTAAAAATAGTCATCGATATAAATTAGCAGGTCAGGAAAGTTGGCCACGTCAACAATTTGATTTAGATCGTGCTTTTATTGAAAGTAGAATCCCAATAGAAAACGGAAAAGATCTGATTTTAATCCACCTACATTTATCAGCGTACGATAAAGGTGGGAAAGTTCGTAAGCAACAATTGAAGTATTTATCGAATTACTTAGATAAAGAGATTAAAAAAGGAAATTATTTTATTTTAGGTGGAGATTGGAATCACGAAATTCCAACAACAGACCCGACCATATTTAAAACAACAGAAAAATGGCCTGATTGGCTACAAATATTCCCTTCTACATTTAAACCAGAAGGCTTCAAATGGGTTACAGATAAAACAACTCCTACATCTCGTTCAAATGACTTCCCTTTCAAAAACGGAAGAAATTTCCAAGCCATTATTGATGGTTTCTTAGTTTCTCCAAATATTTTAGTTAAAAATGTGAAAGGACATAACTTAGGATTTGAGAATAGCGATCATAACCCAGTAACTGCTGAGTTAGTATTAAAATAACTTTAATAAAACACAAAAAGCATAAAATGACCTAAAATAGGTGTTTTATGCTTTTTTATCATAAATATCCCTTTTTAAGACTCTGAGAAGAAAGTAACTTAATACATATATGTCCAAATCCTATTTATCTGATTGTCAATCAGTCTGACATGGATAGATATTCCATGCTTTTTTTATTAAGGCAAGGAGTATCCACTTAATACACAAAAATAATTACCAAAAATTACCTATCCTTAAAAGGAGAGAATATTTAAACACTTTGATATTATAAAACTATTCTAAACGTGTATGTTTTTTGCCTATACGTTGTGTTACAAAAAGAGAGATAAATGGGGAGTTACACATATGAAATCAACCGGAATTGTTAGAAAGATAGATGAATTAGGTAGAATTGTTTTACCGAAAGAAATAAGAACAACTATGCATATTGAAGGAAGAGCTCCTTTAGAAATTACTGTAGAAAAGGATTTGATCATACTTACTAAGTATGATGATTTAGTAGGTAAGAGCGGGATTGTGAGAAAAGTAGATGAATTAGGAAGAGTTGTATTACCTAAAGAACTGAGAAATACGTTTAATCTACAAAAAAATAAACCTTTAGAGTTTTTTATTGATGAAAGACGAATAATACTTAAACAATTTGATTTGGATAAAACATGTATGATTACAGGAATTATTGATGATAAAAACTTTGTTTTTGAAAATGGTAAGTTAGTGTTAAGTAAAGATGGTGCCAACATTCTTATCCAAGAATTACATAAATATATATCTCAATAAAAAAGCTAGTAAAAGTGAACTGATTCCTAGAATTCTTATTGAACTAGCGCATGCGTTAGTTGATGATCAATTAGGCTGCTAATGCAGTCTTTTTTATTTATGCACACAATCCTATTGATTTAGGGGTTACTATTTCCAAAAAACGGTATATCAAAAGAGAGATTTGGGTGAAAATAAAAACATCTATAATAGATGATAATTCTTCTTTAAGAATACAAAATCGAGGAAAAGTAATGAATCGAAAAACAAGTATTAGTGGTTATCAACTTTTTTGTATGATTTTTCTATTTGAAATAGGTTCTACATCCTTAGTGGGAATAACACATGTTGCAAAACAAGATGTTTGGATTAGCATGATTATTAGTATGCTCATAGGCTGTATGCTATTTTATGTACATATAAAATTATATGAGATTTATCCAGAGTACCAATTAACAAAGTATGTACAATTTATTTTTGGTAAATATGTTGGAAAAAGTTTAGCTATTGTGTATATCGTTTTTTTTATCTATATTGCAGGAAGAATATTACGTGATATAGAGGACTTGTTGACAATGACATTATTTACCGCCTCATCATTAATTTCAATCGGAATAATATTATTGTTTGCAGTAATGTACGGACTTTTCAAAGGGATTGAAACCTTCGCCAGATTAACTGAATTTTTATTTATTTTTATGATTATTTTTATTTTTATTACCTTAGGCTTTGAGTTGATCTCTAATATATTTCAGATAAATAACTTAAGACCGGTTTTAGAACAAGGTTGGGAACCTGTTATTAAGGCTGTATTTCCATTTGGCATTCTATTCCCTTTTGGAGAAATTATCGTATTCACAATGATCCTTCCATACCTAAATAAAAAAGAAAAAGCATATAAGGTAGGATTACCTGCAATGCTTTTTTCGGGTTTTATATTAGTAATATTTACTTTAAGTAGTTTAGCTATCTTAGGTGCTTCTGCAATAAGCAAATCAGAATATCCAATTCTAGTAGCTGCAGGTATGATTAATATTGCTGATTTTATCCAACGAATCGATACATTTATTATTCTTTTAATTGTTTGTGGAGGTTTCATAAAATTATCTATTTATTCTTTTTGTGCTATCTCAGGAGCAGCCGATCTTTTTAATGTGAAAAGTAGTTCCCAGTTAATTTATCCAATCTGTGTAATTATCCTAATTACTTCGTTATTAATGGCATCAAACCATGATGAACATCGTAATGAAGGTTTTGGAAAGGTTCCTTACTTTATACATATTCCTCTACACTTTATTATTCCGATATCATTACTTATCTTTTCTTTGACTCAAAAAAAATTAAGAGAAAAAAATGAAAACAGTACTTAAAAACGATTAGGTGCTGTTTTATTTATTTTTATACGCGTCTAAAGTTCAACTTAACATCCTGGTCAATTCACAATTAGTATATTTTAATTACCTCTAACCGTGGCGCTGGCCGTTTTTTTACTATCTAACAGTTTATTTAAAGAGGTAAAAAAGTTTGAATATAGAATGTATTTTTGAAAACTAATATATGTAAATTTCAAAAAATAGATAACTTTACCTTTTTTGAACTCGAAAATAAGTAGTACAAGAACAATGCTATGTTTTTCAACATGCTACTTCAATATCAAGAGCACCTATCCATCTCAAAAGAACAAATAGATACTCTCGCTATCGATATAGAAGATAAGGTAATCTGTATGCTGTAATCAATATTGATCTTATCCTTGAGATACTACCAAGAATTACCGCGACAATGGCACTCACACTTGAGTTTAAACCACTCACACTTACGTTTACAGCAATCACACTTGTTTTTGCGGCAAAAACACTTGCGTTTACGGCATTTACATTTCTTGTGTTCACTACACTCACATTTCTTTTGCTCATGACAACAACACTTCACTTGTTCGCAACAACATTTACACTTCGGAAATGGCGGGCACGGTGGAAACGGCGGACCCGGTGGACCTGGCGGGCTTGGCGGACCCGGTGGGCTCGGCGGGCTTGGCGGACTCGGCGGGCTTGGCGGACTCGGCGGGCCCGGCGGTTTCATTAGCTTAGGTCTATTATTCATTCAAGTATCACCCATTATGTTTGGATTATTTAGGTCTTCTAACTATCAATATGTTCGATTTGGGCTGCTTGTTAGTGTATTTGACTATATTTACTTTTTTTATTTAGATGAAAAAATGTACATATTTAATGAAAATGAAAGATTGCTATGCTGAAATTTGTGAATTTAGAGAAGAAATTAATTCAGTAGGGGATAAATTTAAAGGTAAATAATATGCAAAAAATCCACAAGGAACAATTTTACCTTATGGATTTTATCATTTATAAAAGTCTACTAGAAACACTACACATGCATTTGATGGTTTTTCTTAAATTTACGGGACAGATCTTCATATACTCCTGACCCGAACATCACGCCTATTAATATTAAAACAAAGCCGATTACTTGCGTTAAAACGATTTTTTCTCCTAAAAATAATACTGCTCCAATTAATGAAAAGAACGGATTAAGATTTAAAAATATAGCAGCTTCTGTTGTACCAACCTTCCCAAGAGCAAAATTATATAGCATATGACCCATGGCTGTCGCAACAACCGCTGATGCAAAAAATACAGCCCATATTCCTGCCGAATGATGTACCATACTAGCCATTCCGCCTGGCTCAAGTATTTGACTAATTCCAAATAAAATAATCGAACCCATTACTAGCATGTATCCCGTCATTAATCGAGGATCTAAAGTTTTAGAAACTTTTTTTATTAAAACGAAGCTTGATGCTTGAGCAAGTATTGCTAAAAATACATAAAAATCTCCATGTGATACTCCATGAAATCCTCCACCACTTTGGAAGACAATAAAAGCGACGCCTGCAAATCCAAATAAAACGCCGAGAATTCTAACAAAGGTCATAACACTACCTAAAAAGAAAACTGACAATAAAGCTGTTAGAAGTGGCCCCATACCTAGAATTAATCCGCCATTTGATGCTGAAGTTTGAGAAAGTCCTATTGATAAAAAATAATGATGCGCTACTACATTTAGTAACATCGCAAAGAAAACGTAACCGAACTCCTTTTTTGTAAGCATACGAACTTTTTTTAGTAAAAATAAAATAATAAAAACACTTACTCCGGCAGTAAAAACACGAAATGCTGTCATCGTAACAGGCATAAAGTTTGCCACTAGAACTTTTGTGGCAATAACATTAAACCCCCATACCACCATAATACAGAATAAAATGATGTAAATTTGTTGTTTCTTCAACTTCTCCACTTCTTTCTATCTAACCTAACATTAAAAACAAAAAGAGGGAAAAGATTCGTACTAAGATCCTCCCTCTTACTTTATAAATTTGAAAACTTGTAATATACCTTTTCTAATATAGTAAATTTTCGAGTTATATTCAAAATGTATGCTCAAATTAACTAAAATAGTTTCTTTTAATTTTACATGATTAAATGATTCATTTTGTTTCTATAACATTGTATTTCTAAAGCTTAAGTGTATTACAATAATCTTCTATTCTTACTATTCTTTTTAAAACTGGAAAAGAGATTAAAAGACTTTAGAGAATTTCAATATGTTTTCCCCTTCTTTCCCTGCCTTGCCTGCTCTTCCTGCTTTTACATTAACAGAGCCTAAAACAAAAAAATGCTATCTAAATAGATAAGATAGCATACTTTTTAACTATTCCATTTGGGTGAAGCGTTAGTTCCATCAAGTGCCACAGTAAGTTTGATATGGGCGATCTGGATCAGGTGGAAGTGTGCAGTAACTTTCTTGTTCATTCGTTTCCATATATGGATTAGAAAGTACTTTTAGCAGTTTCTCCATTACACTGTAATCCCCATTTTCTACTGCAGCTTTTAATGCTTCTTCTACTCGATGATTTCTTGGTATAACTGTAGGATTGTTGTCTTTCATCAATTGAAGAGATGCTTCCATTGATTCTGATTGTCTACTTAGTCGCTCTTGCCACAACTTCTCCCATTGTTTAAATTCTGGTGTCGTAAACAGATTCATATCCTCTTGCTTACCATAAGACAATGCTCTAAATGTATTTGTATAGTCAGATTTATGCTTCTCCATCATTTCAAGTAACTCATCAATTAATGACTTATCTTGATCCTCTTCATTGAATATTCCTAATTTTTTTCTCATCCCCGCTACCCAATTATCAACATATAGCATTGGATATTCAGAAATTGCATTTTGAGCTATTTCCAGAGCCTTCTCCTGATCCTCATGTAATAATGGTAATAAAGTTTCAGCAAATCGTGCAAGATTCCAGCCAGCCATTTTTGGCTGATTGCCATAGGCATATCGACTACGAAGATCAATTGAACTAAAAACAGTTGCAGGATCATACGTATCCATGAATGCACATGGACCATAGTCAATTGTTTCACCACTTATTGTCATGTTATCAGTATTCATTACTCCATGAATAAAACCTACCATTTGCCATTTGATAATTAGAGATACTTGGCGCTTAATTACTTCCTGAAGAAATAAGAAATATTGATTCGGATTATTTTTATCTATTTCTGGATAATGTCTTTGAATTGTATAATCTGCAAGTTCCTTTAGTTCACTGACACTTCCCCATCTTGAAACATACTGAAATGTACCAACACGAATGTGACTAGCAGCTATTCTAGTCATTATTGCCCCTGGTAATCTTGTATCACGCTGAATCTGTTCTCCCGTTGTTACAACTGCAAGACTGCGCGTAGTTGGAATGCCTAGAGCATGCATTGCCTCACTAATAATGTATTCACGTAACATCGGTCCAAGTGCTGCACGACCATCGCCACCTCGAGAATAAGGGGTTCTACCAGAGCCTTTTAATTGAATATCATATCGCTTATTTTTTGGAGTGATCTGTTCGCCTAACAATAAAGCTCTTCCGTCTCCAAGCATATTAAAATGGCCGAACTGATGCCCAGCGTAAGCTTGTGCAAGTGGTAATCCCCCATCTGGAACCTGATTACCAGCAAAAACATCTACACTTTCTTCACTTTCTAGTGCTTGAACATCTAATCCAAGAGATGTTGCTAATGGTTTATTTAATATGACTAATTTCGGTGAACTTACTGGATTTAATTCTTGAATAGTAAAAAAGAATTCCGGTAATTTTGAATAACTATTGTCAAAATTCCATCCCGCTCTATTTTTTTCATTTCCTTGATTCATTTTATCCCCCTTTTCAGCTTTTTCTTTTTTTGTTATTTACTCTCTACAACCATATTAAAAAACTCGCAGATTGGCATGCCTTTAGGCAAAGAAAGAGGCTTAGGTGTACTAATACAGGCAACTAAGTCAAGTTTCCTACACCGCTGCTATTTCATACTTTCTTTATGTATAACAAAAAAATCATAGCTTTACTATGATTTTGTTTTACTAGTTTAGTGTCTACTCTGCATAATGAATTATACTCTTCACTCTATTCCGCAATAATCGGAAATAGGCAAAAAAAATAGAAGTCCATTGGACTTCTTTTTTTGTCTACAAACCACACTTTAACTGTACTTGACAGTTATCGCATGTATTACAGCCACCATGCTCTACAACAGTTCCAATTAAACAGATTGGGCAAGTGTCTCCGTCTTCTACACCGACATTACCTGTTTTAACTGGTGCTTCGCTTTGTGTTTCAACCTTTATATTTTCATCTGTTTCTAATTCTACTTTTGTAAAATCATTTTCTTCGTTTGTTAGAGAAAGTACTTGAGCGTCACGAGAACCATCAACATAAACCGTACCGCCCTTTGCGCCACCTTTGTGTAATCTTTCATATACTTTTGCTACTTGTGCAACAGTATATCCTTTTGGAGCATTAACTGTTTTACTGATTGAAGAATCAATCCATCTTTGAATAATACATTGTACATCAGCATGAGCTTCTGGAGTTAGATCCATTGTTCCTACAAATTGTTCTGGAAGGTGCTCAATCATTTCATATACATTTTCTTCAGTTACTTCAAATCCGTTTGATTCTAGCCATTCCAAAGCAATATCAGCAACTACTGGAATAAATTTTCCTAATCGACCAGAACGGAAATAGACAAAATTGAAATATGGCTCTAGTCCAGTTGAAACGTTCATCATCGTTCCAGTAGATCCCGTAGGAGCAATTGTTAATAAATGCGAATTACGAATACCATTCTCTAGAATACCTTTTCGTATATCTTCAGGCATTTTCTTCATATAACCTGAGTTTATAAAACGTTCACGCCCATCCTCGAATGTTGATAAGAATGGGAATTCTCCCTTTTCTTTTGCTAATTCGATAGAAGTTTCGTAAGCAGTAGTAGCAATAACTTCGAATAGTTGATCTACAAGCTTGTTTCCGGCTTCTGAGCCGTATACTAGACCGCAACGGATTAGTAAATCATGTAATCCCATCACACCTAATCCAATACGTCGTTCGCCTCTTGCTTGCTTCGTGTTCTCTTCTAGGAAATACGGAGTTGCATCAATTACGTTATCCTGCATTCTCGTTCCAATTTGAACAGTTCGTTTTAACTTCTCCCAGTTCACATTACCATTTTCCGTCATTTCAGCTAAGTTAACTGCAGCTAAGTTACATACTGAGAATGGTGCAAGAGGTTGCTCTCCACATGGGTTTGTCGCAACAACTTTTTGTCCATATGATACAGCGTTTGTCATTTTGTTTGCATTATCTAAAAAGAAAATGCCTGGCTCTGCAGAGTAAGTAGCACACACATTAATTAAATCCCAAAGCTCTTTTGCTTTAATTGTGTGGTAAGTTCGTACACCGTAACCACGTGCCGCCCATTCACGTACATCTCCACATTCTTGCCATTCACGATCATAAATTGAACGCATTTCATCATCGTAGTTTTCTAAATCAGGGAATTGAAGCTTGTAATCCCCATCATTTTCTACAGCTTCCATGAAGTCATCTGTTAAGCATACTGAAATATTAGCACCTGTTAAAAATTCTGGATTATGAACAGAATACTTACCACCATCTTCTAAAAGTTCCATGGCTTGTTTAACTTCAGGTGTGTCTAATTTACCTTCTGCTTCAGCGATATGAATGAATGCTTCATAAGCAGCCTTTTCAGTTGCGCTAATTGGTTCGAATTTTAATTTACGTTCAACTTCTTCACGAATTAATTTTGATTTTGTTGTTTGTGCGATAAAACGTAACACTTTTGGATTTTGGTTTTTCGATACAATGAATTCTACAATATCAGGATGATTTACATTCATCATTATCATTTGTGCACCACGTCTTGATCCACCTTGAATAACTAAGTTTGTTAGTTCAGATAAGTCGTGCAACCAAGATACAGAACCACTTGAGCGTCCGTTCACACTATATACGATTGCATCACGAGGTCGTAATGTCGATCCGTTTGTACCTACGCCTCCTCCTCGTGACATTATTTCCATTACCTTCTTACGATGTTCACCAATCCCATCACGTGAATCATGTATATGAGGCATTACATAACAGTTAAAAAATGTAGTAGAAGCCCCTGTACCCGCACCTGCTAAAACACGTCCTGCTGGTACGAAAGTTTTGTTTGCTAATATTTCATAAAACATATCTTTAACTTCGGAGAATTTTTCTGGAGTCTCTGCAGATGCTAGCCCACGTGCAACACGGTCTGCAATTTGTTCATAGAAGATTTCAAGTGGCTTGTCTACTTTATTAAAAGCAACTGTAATGATTGCTCCATCTTCAAATTGAGGGTCTAATTGAACAGTTACTTCATCATTATTAGAATCAATGGCAATTACTTCACCATATCCACGACGAGGAAACTTTGGATCATCCTTATAAGTTAAAACAACAAGGTCACCTACACCTAAAGTCACTAATTTTATATCTTTAAATGAATAGCGATCTAACATAACCGTTCTAGATACACCTTTAAATGTTGTTTTGTGCATATCTGGATTAATTGGTGTAATCATTGGAAAATGCTTTATATCATTATTTAATTTCTGTATATTCGCAGGTAATTCGGCGTCAACTATTGTATTTATCATCACCTGTTCCTCCTCAGTATAGATTATATCGATTTTACCATATATCGATATATAGGTGTCCACTTCTTCACGAACACCCATATGTAGTATTCGTCCTCTTCAACAAGATATAAATATACCGATTTAAGAAGTAAAAGTCAATGTAAACGAACGAAATAAACTTATGAAAATTTAACCTTTTTCCCACAAAGTTCATTGACATTTTCTCTTTTAACTACAAGATAAATTTTTAGTTATTTCCAAAACAAAAAACAATTAGTAAAAAGCATTAAAAATAACCATTTCAATTCATTTTTAATATCGATATTTTCATACGTATTTTTAGAAAAAATTATAATAAATTTTCTAATAAATAGTGTACAATTTATAGATACTTAATGAATGGAGTAATACAATGATCACTTGTAAGGAAACGAGAGTTATTCGAACAAATTTAGTACTGCCGAATGATGTAAATAATCATAATACTTTGTTTGGTGGAAAATTAATGAATGACTTAGATATTATCGCTAGTATCTCAGCTATGAAATTTTGTAGATCATCAATTGTAACTGCTTCTACTGATTCAGTTGATTTTCTTCACCCTATTACGATGCAGGATGCTGTATTTTTCGAAAGTTATGTAACGTTCACGGGGACTTCATCCTTTGAAGTTTTTGTAAAAGTAACTGCTGAAAACCTAAAAACCGGAGAAGAGAAAGTCGCAGCAACTGCATTTTTAACTTTTGTCGCTTTCGATGAAGAAGGTAATCTAATTAAAGTACCTAAAATTGTTCCCGAAACTGAAGAAGAAAAATTCCTGTATCAAGGTGGCGAAGAGCGAGCTAAAATTCGTAAAAACAGAAGAGTAAAAAGTAAGGAATTAGCAGACTTTTTGTATAAGAAATAAGTAAATCACAAATAGAGTATCAGACTAAAATGGGACGACAAATGTCGTTCCCATTTTAGATTCCCTATACTGTCATTTTCCAACTTGATGCTGCTAGCCAATTTTCTCTTTCCTTATATTCAGGAATAATTTTACCGACAAGACGCCAAAATGAACGGTCATGATTCAAGTGGACCATATGGCACATTTCGTGTACTACTACATAGTCAATGACATTTTTCGGTGCCATTGCCAATTTCCAATTAAATGTTAATTGTCGTTTTGAATCACAGGTCCCCCAATTTGTATTACTATCTGAAATCCTGATCGAAGAAGGTTTTACTTTAAAATTAGTTTGAAACGTTTGAATACTCTTTTCAACTAATGACTTACACTGTTTATAATAAAATCGTTTAAGCGCCTGCTTTATCCTTTCATCATCTAAATCCTTCACAATGATATATAGCTTATCTTTTTCAAATACAACCTGATCTTGAAGAATGTTTACATCATGAGAGATTTGTATCGGATATGAATTCCCTAAATAAAGAAATGTCTCACCTATTTCGTAAGCTCTTTTTTTAGGACCATGAAGTCGCTCTTTCATTTCTTTTATTTTTTGTTGAATCTGCTCCCAATTCGCCTCTAGTAAGTGAAGTATCGTTTTCTCAGGCGTATTTCTCGGAGCCTGAACTTCAACGTTGCCATAAGCGTCTATATAAATACCTATGGATGAACGCTTTTTGTACATAATCGTAAAATTAATGTTTTCACCTAAGTAAGAATGTATCATTTAATCACCTTTATTTCGTTTACTATCAAAATCAACTGATTAATCTGTATCCCTATTTATATCATTAAATAGTTGCTATTCATATGATAATGCTTTCGTATCACTTTTGTATCATTCATGTTAATCAATATGCAAATATTGTAGAGTTGTTAAACAAAATAAAGACTGCAATTTTTATAATTGCAGCCCAGTGTGTAGACAAAGTCCTATTTATCTGATTTTTAGACTGTTCTTTAAAAACATACTATCTTATTCGAAACGATTTGTGTAATCTGTATCATCCTGATCAATTTTTTTTATATTTTTCTCAGTAACTAAATCGAATGAAATACCAACTTTTACGATAGGAGGTTCTGGTCGAGTACGTGCATATAAGCTTACGTAAATTTGTTCAATTTCCTCACCAGTAAGATCGCCTCTTTTTAATAGTTCTTGTGCAATTGAATGGACAAAATCAGCGTGCTCCGTGACAAGTTTTTTTACTTGTAACATTTGATCTTTCAAAAGAAGATTGATTTTAGGTCGAAGTGCTCTAAGTCCTTCTGCTTGTGAACCTAAAACTTGCCAACTAAACAATTCATCTCCCATACCAACCAAACCAAGATATGCCCCTCCAAGTAATGTAGCTTGTTGTAAATCGGATGTAACTCCATTTAATTTCTTGCCAAGAAACTCTTCCTCCACTGCTCTCGCAGCTAAACAAACTTGAATAGCTGCCAGAATCTCACTATCACTTCTATTATATCTTTCTGTTGTCGGCTTAGTCGCAGCTAGACCAAGTGCGTCACCCCTACGGATAATCGTTACCTTCCATACACGATCGTGAGGCTTTAATAAGTACTGGGCTACTGCGTGGCCCGCCTCATGATAGGCAACATTTCTCTTCTCATCCTCACTCATTGATCGGAGTGGCTGTTTTAGACCCCATTCATATGTCTCCATTGCATCCCTAAAATCATTATAATTTGTAACCTCAGCACCTCTTTGATGAGCAATTACGACAGTCTCGTTCACAATATGTTTAATTTGTGCCGGACTATAACCAATTGTATCAAGAGCAGCTCGTTCCGCTGTTAATGTATCATCGCTTTTCACCTTTTTAAGGTAATATTGGAAAACATCAATTCGCCCGTCATAGTCTGGAGAATCTACCCAAAGCTTACGGTCAAAGCGACCTGGTCGGAGTAGCGCTTGGTCTAGAACATCAGGTAAGTTAGTCGCGGCAATCGTAAGAACTGCAGGACGTTCTGCTTTCTTTTTCCTTAAACCTAATGAACGAAGCAATTTTGCAATCTTAGAATTGTCAATGTTTGGCGGGTCCATTTGTAATAACAGTTCATTAAGTAATCCTGACCCCATTCCCATCCCTAACAATCCACCGCCAGCTCCACCTCCGCCTTGCCGAGACATACCTATGGCGTCAACCTCATCAATAAATATAATGCATGCTCCGTATATACTAGCTAACTTTCTAGCTTTTTTGTAGATACCCATAACTTTTAAATTCCCTACGCCAAAGAACATATTTTGAAAGCTTGGTGCTGATGCATATGCAAACGGGACTTGTGCCTCATTTGCTATTACTTGTGCAAGATACGATTTCCCTGTTCCTGGAGGCCCACAAAGTAGCAATCCGCGGATTGCTTCACCACCCATTTCCTTAAACTCTTTAACACCCTTTAGTAGAGTAACAATTCGTTTCGCATTTTCAACGATCTCTGGGTTGCCTCGATAATCATCCCAAGTCGAACCAGTTTCTCCAGGTAATATCCAGTAGGTACGCCCCCTCGCTAAAAACCAGAAAAGCGCTACAAATTGTATTATCATAAACAACATTGCTAAGACCAACTGAAATAAAATACTAACTAGCGACAAAGCTACATTCCAATATGTTGGTCCTCCTTGTATCAGCACCACACCAACAATCACAATAACTGCTAACCAAATAATTAATCTTCGCCATTTTATCCATTGATATTTCTTCATGACATGACTTCCTTCAAGGGAATTTTTTGAATATTCTATGAACGATACAACCCATTTGTGCCTAGAAATATATGTATGCAAAAAATTAAATAAACTTTTTAATGACATAAAGAAAACTCGCCGATTAGCGAGCCTTTAGGAAAAAAGAGGCTTAGTTACACTTATACTTAACACTTAAAATTGACGTGTTTTCTACATCACTGCCTATTAGGCCTATTTGTCTGATTTTCAGACTGATTGAAAACGCTTGTCTTTCGAGGCGCGAAGCCTGGCGAGGAGCGGAGTTACCCTTAGACGGTAATGAGCACCACTAAGCAGGCGAAGTAACGAAGAAAGCAAGCGTTTGGCTGGCAGTCTAAAAGCCCTTTCATTTAAAAGGGCTCTTAATGTTTATTTAAACTTACTTACAATGTCTTTTAAATACTTAATCACTACAGCAATTCCACCAACGAAATAAAATGCAATTAGAATCCATCCAGTAGGATCAAGTGGAAACATAGATATTAAAAACTTCAAAGGAAAAATGAAGTAAAGAATATCTTTTAAATAGCCAAGGATAAAAGATGTTCCGAAAGACCCTTTCCAGAAAGAACGAATAAATGCTATTACAAAATCAAGTATCATTAATCCCATAATTGCCCAAATCGTATATAGCATCCAATCCGCAAGTCCGAAGCCTAAATCCATAATTATCACCACCTTTTACCTCATAATATTCAAAGAAAATAGGCTGGTGATATAAATTAACTTAATTTTCAGATAATATTTTTTAAGCATTATAAATATAGGATAAAGTCCATTGTGGAGGTCTTTATCCTTGTATTTAACATATTAATTGTAGTAAGAGATTAATGATAAATACGTCTTGTTCCACTTAATGATCGAAAAGAGTTTTTTTAGCCAAGTTAGCCCAACCAAATGAACCCAAGTTCCCCCATCTGTTTTTAAGCATAAAATATTTATAAATAAAATATTGAAAAGGAGAAATAGTGGTGGGATTATTTATTAACAAGAATGAACATCCTGATGTCTTTAAAAATAACGAAAAAATCCAAGTCTCCAATCAAGGGTTCGTTCGGCATAATTACTTAGCAGAGCTCATCCAAGAGCAACAAAAAACTAATCTGAACTTAGAAAAATCAATCTCTGAACTGAAACCACAATATGAGCAATTAGAAGAATTGCATACGAAGCAGTGGAATCATGTTAAAGATCAAATAGATAGTCTCATAGTGAGTAGCCATCAACGTGAAAAATTGGAAAGCATGTTGATTCAACGGATAACTACATTGGGAGAAAATGAAAGTCTAGAAAAAAAATCGTTAATTGATCAAATTAGTAATTTAAATGAAGCTTATAATGAAATTGTTAGTCGCTTAGAAAAGAGTGAATCTGATAAACAGTTACTCTTATCAAAACTAAATATGCTAATTGATCAACAAAAAGATGTTGCTGATTTAATGTTACAACAAGAAGAATTCCAAAACGGAGTTCTTGATCGATTAGACACCCAAGAGGCGTTAATTGAAAGAATTTCCCATTCACTCAACCACGTCCGCTCTATTATTTTTGAACGGGCGAGCTATCTAACTACAAAACTGGAAGAAAGCTATAAACAAACAACTGATTATGTATATAAGCTTTTGACAGGCTCTGACAAGAAAATTTCTTATACGACTTCAGTGAATAAAAAAGATGAAAAAGAAAAAGAAAAACAAACACAAACGGACTAAAAAACTTGTTTTGAAGATTTAACCCTGAATTAAGAAAAAAGAAGCTTCTCGATAAGCTTCTTTTTTTGTGTTCAAATCGTTCAGGGACAGGCTTATCTTGGTCGAAAATAAAAAATTCTTTTCGATACATTTTGAATCCTCTCTTCTTTTAAAAGAATAAGCTTATTCAGTCTCCCAATCAGTATAAAGATCTGTACGTCGATCGCGCCAAGTAGTAACAGATCCTTTTTCACGAACTTTATATAATAAATCTAAGTTTAGGTCAGCTGTAACAATCATGTCCTGATTAAATTCCCCTTCTACCATAATTCCTTGCGGAGGAAACGGTATGTCATTTGGTGTAATTACGACTGCCTGACCAAAATTTGCTCTCATAAAATCAACAGTTGGAAGCGAACCAACTGTACCCGTGTTAACAACATATACTTGATTTTCAATTGCTCTAGCATGACTCGTATAACGAACTCGATGAAATCCATGTCGGTCGTCTGTGCATGACGGACAGAAAATGACGTCTGCTCCTTTTGCTTTTGCCATTCGAACGATTTCTGGAAATTCAATATCATAACAAGTTAGCATAGCAATTTTCCCTTTTTCAGTTTCAAAAACCTCAAGAGACTCTCCCGCACTCATATTCCACTCATTCACTTCTGTCGGAGTAATATGGAGCTTTGCTTGTTCACCTATACGTCCATCTGGGTAAAACAGATGTGCTACATTATATAGATGTTCCCCTTTACGGATTACGTGTGTTCCTCCAATAATATGCATCTTATATTGTTTAGCTAACTTACTAAATAAAGAACGATATTGTTCAGTATAGTTAGGTAATTCTTGAATAGTTAACGCATTTCCTTTTTCATTACCGATTGACATAAGTTGCGTAGTGAAAAATTCAGGAAAAAGGATAAACTCCGCCTCAAATTCCTCTGCTGTTTTAATATAATGTTCTACTTGGTTCGCAAACTCATTAAAAGAATTAATCGTATGAAGCTGATATTGAACCGCTGAAACTCTTAATTGCACGCGAATCCCCTCTTCCTATTTACTATTTATATTTTATATCTTATTATTCGATAAATAGGAAAAACGAACAAGTATTAACTTTTACCAATCCTTAGTAACCCATTCTAATTAAATAACTTTCAGTAAAGAATCATTTACTTAACAAAATGACCTTTTTTTGTTGATCCAAAGTGATTACAAGATCAGTAATTCCAACGAATAATCCATTTTCCACAACTCCCGGAATCATATTAAGCTCTTGCTCTATTATTTCAGATTCAACATTATCTGGTATACTACAGTCAAAAATAAAGTTACCGTTATCTGTAACAAATGGAGATGTTTCATTTAAACGAATTTCCGGGATTAAACCAAGTTCTCTAATCTGTTTTTCAGTCATTTCCATACCAAACTGTATAACTTCTACAGGAAGTCTAAACTGGCCTAATTTCATGACCATCTTTGAAGGATCTGCAACTACGATAAATTTTTTTGCTGCTTTCGCAATGATTTTCTCTCTTAAGAGCGCCCCGCCTCCACCTTTAATTAGCTCCAGATTTGGATTGACTTCATCTGCTCCATCAATCGCAAGATCAATTCGTTGAATTTCACTAAAATTAGTGATCGGAATGCCTACTTCTTTAGCCAGCCTTTCTGTTTGTATCGAAGTCGGAATACCTTTAATATTAAGCCCCTCCTTAACAAGCTCTCCTAGCTTTTGAATTGTATATTGCACTGTTGACCCGGTACCCAGGCCCAAGACCATGCCGTCTTTTACAAACTCTACTGCTTTTTCACCTACAATTTGTTTATCATTCATTTTGACACCTACTATTTCATTAGTTTTTATACTTTTATAATTAGTATCAGTTATAAACAAGGATTTAAGTTTTTACACTATATTTAATTAAAGGGCATTCGAAAAAAATTACACTGGTCTTAAATAAAAAGAATCAGATCCATATGTATCTGATTCAGTGTGTAGACAAAGTCCTATTTATCTGATTATCAGACTGATTAAAAACGCTTGTCTTTCGAGACGCGAAGCCTGGCGAGGAGCGGAGTTACCCTAAACGGTAATGAGCACCGCAGACAGGCGAAGCAACGAAGAAAGCGAGCGTTTGGCGGGCAGTCTGAAGCAGATCCAGATGGATCTGCTTTTTTCACTCAAACTTTAATAAAATAATTAAATCCATTTAAAAAGAGGAGGAATGCTTTGAGGAAATTTAAATAGATTTAATGGATCATATTCTCTTTTTACTGCTCTAAGACGATTTAAATTTCCTCCGTAGTATGCTGTTGGCCAATCTCTGATAAATCGATCAGGCCAATTCACATAGTCACCAGTAGTATATCTTGTTAATGCATTCCTTAACTCTTCTATCCAACGAATACTTTTTCCTTCCTCTTCTGGTATTCTCCAATCAGAAAGATATTCTTGAGCGATCTTAGCATTTCGATAAAAGAAGGCAGTTTCATTTGGCTTGAGTTTACTTACAGCTCCCCCAAGAGATTGGTGCCATATGCTTGATCTTACATTTGGCGCATTTTCTAAGAATCTTTTCATGATCAAAATTGCATTCTTTGGTAAAGGATCATATAGAAATGAACCTGATCTCTTTTTATAGGCTGGTATGTTTCCACTTGCTTCATCAAAAAAGTGAACAGCTTCTATATAAGGAACTTGCTTCACCATCACTTTTATAGGTGATCCTGTCTCAGTTAGTGGACGGATCAGTTCTTTCAATTTCGATACTGGACCTACAAATTCACCTTGAGCGATAATTTGATTTGCTTCCTTAGATTTTAGTTCAATTTCTGAAGTTAACCGGTCATCCGTACGAATTGCCCAATACTGCCATGCATCAAAAGCATCCTCTAAATCTTTCCACTCCCAAATAATAGAGAATATAGATACAGTAGAGATTGGATGTACATTAAATTTAAGTGATGTAACAATGCCAAAATTTCCACCTCCACCACCGCAGCACGCCCAAAATAAATCACTGTTCTGTGTCTTATTTGCCTTAATCAGTTTAGCCTCTCCGTGTCCATTTGCTATTACAATTTCTACTTCTAGAAGATTGTCACAAGTTAGTCCATACAATCGTGTCAACATTCCAATGCCTCCACCGAGTGTAAGACCGACAAGACCAACACTACTTTCAGTTCCTCCAGGGATCGTCATACCCTTTTCCCATAAATCATTATAAACTTTCCCTAAATTAGCCCCAGCTTCAATTTTTGCTGTCATTTCTTCACGGTCAACTGTTACTTTATTCATTTCACTTACGTCTATGATTAGACCACCATTTACAAGTGAGAAATTTTCATAACTATGTCTGCCGCTTCTAACTCTAAATGGCATATTGTTTTCTTTTACCCAATTCAAAGCGTTCAATACATCTCTTACTTTCTGACAAAAAACGATTATTTTGGGAAACTTTGGATTGTTTAAAGTATTATTTGTTCTGGCCTGCACATATTCTGCATCATTTGGTGTAACAATCCGACCAGTTAACTTTGTCTTTTTCAAAATATAACCCCTTTCTTAATTAATTAGAAAGAATGCTATATTTTATGAGAAACTAAAAGAAAAGTCGCATGCCCTAAAAATTGAAAAATTTTATTTCACAATTTTTTAGCAAGATTTAGACAGATGTTAATAAAAATTGCACCAATCTGTTTACTGAATACAAAAAACACTAAGATTTAGCAATAATCTAAGCGTTTTTTCCATCATTTTGACTAGCTCTTTTCCCTCTTTACGTTTAATTTTAAACTTCTAGATTACGAACAATACGGTCTGAAAGCATTGTTTCCTTATTGTAAATTTTGATAACAAATGGTTCGCCACTGAGAAGAGTAAGAATGATTTCTGATTGATTAATCATTATTTCTATTAATCTACCTAGATATTTAATTTTGAAAACGTACTGTTTCCACCCTTCTGGAAGTGATGGTGAGAAGGATAGTCCGGATTCCTTAATCCGCATTCCTGCAAAGCCATAAATAATGGCCATCCAAGTACCCCCCATATTTGCCATGTGTAGTCCATCTTTTGTATTTTTATGAGAATTGTCTAAATCCAGTCTTGCTGTTTCCATAAAATAATAATTTGCTTTTTCTTTATATCCAACCTTTGAGGCCATTATGCTAAAAATACATGATGATAATGAAGAATCATGAGTTGTCAGCTTTTCATAATAATTATAGGAATTCTTAATGACTCGCTCTTCCTGTTCGTCCTCTAATAAGAAGTGCGCTAATACTGTATCAGGTTGTTTGCAAACTTGATAGCGATATAATGTAAGTGGATGATAATGAAGAAGTAGTGGATAATTTTCTTTTGGAGTCCCTTCAAAATCCCATACATCTTTTTGTAAAAACGTATCATCTTGCATATTAATATCTAATGTTTCATCATATGGGAGATACATATTTTCACTAGCACGTAACCATTCTGACATTTCTTCTTCCGTTATTCGTAACTTTTTACTCAACTCATTAAATAATTCAGGATTATTTTCATGTAACAAATGACAAACCTTTACAGCCCAGTTCATGTTATGTTTCGCAAGGACATTTGTATAATAATTATTGTTTACAATACACGTGTACTCATCTGGACCTGTAACAGCATCTATCTTAAATAATCCTTCATGATAATGTCCCATATCAACCCATAACCGAGCCGTTTCAATTAAAACTTCTGCGCCATACTTAGCTAAAAACTCGATGTCTTCTGTAACTAAATAATATTGAATATAGCTGTATGCAATATCAGCACTTATATGATATTGTGCAGTACCCGCCGGGAAAAATGCTGAGCATTCTGTACCTGATATTGTTCTCCATGGATATAGAGCTCCCTGTTTATGTCCCATTTCTTTTGCTCTATTTTTTGCATTTTCTAAAATAGAGTAACGATACAGTAATAACTGCTTTGCAAGTTCAGGATACGTCATTAAAAATACAGGGAAAATATAAATCTCTGTATCCCAAAAATAGTGGCCTTCATACCCTTCACCTGATAATCCTTTTGCAGCAATATTTGAATAGTTGTCGCGGCCTATAGATTGAAGTAATTGATAAACATTAAAACGGATCCCTTCTTGCAATCTATTATCTCCATCAATTTGAATATCTCCACATTCCCAGAAATTCATTAGATAATTTTTCTGTTCTTCCGCAAGTTCTAAAAAAGAGTATTTACGAACAGAATCTAACTTTTCACAACCACTATTTATGATTTGTTCTCCATGCCGTAGTGTATCCGTAAACACGTTCCACTTAGTTATTTCTATAGTCGTCTCCAAATCAGAAGTAATATTTGCTTCAACATGTTTCGAGAAAACTTCCACTTCTTTTAGATGCGAGCTACTTACTTCAAAATCTGATACACAGCAAACTTTTAATTGTGATGCCTTTGTCTCATTTACTACTACAAGATATTCTCCTATTACTTTGGACTCAATAGTAGATAATATTTTTGCATGACTAGAAGCAACACGTGGATCTTTTTTGTCTACAAAGTTTGATACGTCTCCATTCACCTTAGATATAATCTCTACTTTCCCATAAAAATTTACAGGTTCAATCTTCACATTTTGGACGAATAATTCTTTATGTACAAAAGAAACCAATCTTTGAAATGTAACCAAAATCTCTTTTCCAAGTGGGGAACGCCAATGAATTGTTCTCTCGCTAACTCCTCTATCCATATGTAATGCGCGACTATGTGAAAGAGTTTCCCCTTCCGCTAAAGAAAATCGTTCTCTTTCTATTCCTAAGTAAATTTCTATCTCTTGGGAATCGATGACATTAACTAGCTTTTGTTGTGTTTCCGGAAAAGCAAATAATTTTTCTCCATAATTAATGTCAATTTCTTCATGAAAAGCATTAATATATGTACCTCGAATAGAAGAAGATAATTCTCCATATCCTTCTTCAAAATTGCCACGAACGCCTAAATAACCATTTCCAAGCATATAGATGCTTTCTTCCTTCATTAACTCATTTTTATCTAAATAATTTGTAGTTATTTTCCACGTCATACGCTTCCTCCACTAGCTTAGAATCTAAAAATAAACAAGTTGTTTTACCTAATCAAATTAAGTAAAACAACTCGAACATGTTTGAGACTCATAATTATTATATTTTCATAGATTCAACAGAGATTGTATCTGTTAGAGTGATCTCTTTTCCATAAACAGAAAGATTGATTGCTTGATTAATATTTGTATTTTTGACAATCGTTACAACATCAGCAGTTGCTGTTACTTCTAAAATATCACCATGCCAGTGAATTAAGAAATTAAGTTCTTTCCACTGTTTTGGAAGTTTTGGAGAGATGCGAAGTTGACCATTTAACATACGAACACCACCAAATCCATTTACAACACATTGCCAGATACCACCTAATGAGGCTGCGTGGATTCCATGATCACTTGTTTTCATATTTGTTCCAAGGTCAATTTCTGATGCTCTACGGAATAGGTCATATGCCATTTCATAGTCGCCCATATCACATGCTAAAACACAGTGAGTGGATAATGATAAAGATGAATCATGAAGTGTTTTAGGTTCATAGTACTTCCAATTTGCTCGTTTAACTTCTTGATCAAATAAATCTTCAAGGAGATAGAATAGCACCATAATATCTGCTTGTTTAGATACTTGAATATTGTTAACTTGCTCTAAATTATAATCTTTGAATAGAGAGCCAACGTTTTCTTGATTTTTATATTTTGTTAAGTCAATCATTTCCTTTGTTAAATAAGTATCATCTTGTGGAATGACAAGATCTTCTTGTCGAGGTTCTGGTAAATAAATAAGATTTACTTTGTTTTTCCAATTCGCATATGTCGCTTCAAGGTTAATTTTTTTATCTAACTGTTGGAATAATTCTACCTTAGTTTCTTTTAGTAAATGATAGTATTCTATTGCCTTCTTAATGTTCCAATAAGCTGTATAGTTTGTAAAAGCATTATTGTTAACGTGCTCTTTATACTCATCTGGTCCAATTACATTATTAATATGGTATTGTTGTTTTTCCTCGTTCCATTCCAAACGAGATGCCCAAAACTTTGCTGTATCCATCAGCAATTCATAACCATATTTCTCCATGAAATCCTCATCTTTAGTTACTTGGTAATATTGCCATGTAGCAAAGGCCACATCTGATGTGATATGTTGCTCAATAAAACCTGACCAAATCTTTGTTGCTTTTCCAGTAATAATATCAGCTGCTCCCCAAACTGGTGTCACTTCTCCATCCTCTAACCAAGCCGATTCCCAAGGAAACATAGCACCTTCAAAGCCATTCTCTTGTGCTTTTTTGTGTGCACCAGGTAGTGTATTATATCTGTACTCTAATAAACTACGGGCTGTTTTAGGATTAGAATAAATAAAATATGGTAATAAGAATAGTTCCGTATCCCAAAAAGTATGTCCTTTATAGCCTTCACCCGATAAGCCCTTCGCACCTATGTTCATTCGATTATCATGAGCTGGAGTCATTACTGTCATATGATATTGTGCAAAACGAATTGCTAATTGATCGAATTCATTTTCTGACTCAATCGTTATTGGCGAAGATTTCCAAACTTTATCTGCCCATGCTTTTGAATGAAGGTCAAATAAAGATTCGTATCCTTCTTTGTATATAGTTTTCATATGAGCAAGAGATTTTTCAGACAGTTTTCCAAGTGAATACTCAGTTTCTTGATAGTCTTTATCACGACTAGTGAAAACATTGGTAAGTTTCTCAATCACTAACGTTTCATTTTTTGCTAATTTAATAGGGTGATAGTTAAAGTAAATCTTACGTCTATCCATTAAAATTAATCCATCAGCATCTATATTTTGAGTATCTTTTTTAAATAAATGAGTTGTGTTAAAAACAAAATCAATATGAGACTCTTTTGTTGTTTGAACAAGTTGCATGAAACGCTTGTCAAACAGACGTTTTTCGCCTTCCTTAAAATGCTGTACACCACTATTTGTTGTTTGTGCATTTATCCCTGAAGTTAGTTCAATATTTGCATCAACATCAATTGCTTTGATTTCGACGCGTTGCCCAATTAAGTGAAGATCATCAAGTGAAATAAAACGACGGAATCTAATGTCATACTTCTCTCCAACAGGAGATTCCCAAGTAATTCTTCTAGTCAATTCCGCTTTCTTCAAATCAAGAGTGCGTTCGTAGCTGTGGATCGTACCAAGATTAAGATTAAAAAAGTGACCATTCAACTTTATATCCATCCATAGTATATCTGCAGCATTTGGTAATTCAGTTACTTCATTATCTGCAAATTTATTAAATGTTCCTGCAACGAATAAATTACGCGTTTCATTTACATATCTTTCTTCGGTCGCAGCTCGCTGTCCCATATAACCATTGCCAAGGCTAAAAATGGCTTCACACTTTCCTAGTAAATCTGAATTAAATTGAGATTCAGTGATAATCCAATTTTTTTTGTTGTTTACCCCTTTATCATATTTCATTATATGATTCGTCATAAATCATCAATCCTTTCATATGAGTTAGTCTAGAAAACGCTTTTACACTTCTAAGGACATTTTAACCAAAACGTTTCGGTAAATCAATAATTTGTTTAAAATCACATTTCTAGTATTAATTTATGTTATAATTAACCAAAAAAATTTAAACGTTATCATTAGTAGGTGAATCTTAATGAGTTATGTAGATCAATTTATTGCAAGCATTGGTTTTCAATTTAAAAAAGTTGCACAATGGCGCAATCAAACGATTTGGAAATCAATCTTATATATCTGTTCCCTTATTTTATTAGTCAACCTATTAGTTAGTGTATACAGGCTCTCAAACCCTGTATCTATCAAACAAGAGTTAAGATTGCTGCCTGAAAGTTATACAATTAGTAAAGATGGCACAATTCATACTTCAAAAATAAGATTAATTCGACTACCACAAATCGATACACTACTTACCATTGGTGAAACAAAGCCTTCTCCGAGTGAATCACAAGGGCTTAAAAATGTGGTTGTTTTAGGAGAAAAGAAATGGGCTGTTGGAAGAGTTGGCTATCCTCTAAAAGAAATGTCATACGATACCTTCCCACCCCTTTTAAACGAAAAGGATGGAATTTTATCAAAAAAAGAAATTGTTGAGCTTTCAGGAAAAATTGACCAAATCGTAAAGTTCTATGCTCCCATTTATCAATACGCTAGGGTAGCTCTAAACTTAATCATTCATATTATTCTAATTAGCTTATTGGCCTTCGCTGGACGTAGTTTTCGTAAAATGGTTCCAATCACCTATGGAGAGGCATGGACAATTACAGCTTACGGAATTACGGCTCCTATTGTTCTATTTACCTTAATCCAACTCATGGGACTAAATATTCCGATCTTACCCGTTCTTTATTGGGTTACAGTTGGAATTTTCTCCCTATGGACAATTCGACAAATTGATACCGAAACAGAAGAAAAGGCTCTAGAGAAATAATTCTCTCTAGAGCCTTTCTTCATTGTATTTTCTTAGTCATTTCGAAACAATTGAAGCTACTGAGTCACGTAAAATAAGTTTATTTTTAATTTCAACAACATGTGCAGATTCTTTTTTTTCAATTAAATCAACCAACATTTGCGTGGCAGCAACACCCATTTGGTACGGAAATTGTCCAACCGTTGTAAGTGGTGGCGTGACATATCGTGACAATAAAATATTATCAAATCCAATTATTGATAAATGCTCTGGTACTTTTAATTGAAGTTCACGAGCAGCTTGCAATACACCTAGCGCCATGACATCACTCGCACAGAAGACAGCAGTAATTGAAGGATTATTTAGTAAGATTGGAATCATCTCATGTTTAGATTTCTCTTCTGAAAAATCTCCAACGATGACAAGCTCTTCCTTATATTCCAAGCCTACTTCCTTTAATGCTTCCTGATAGGCCCGATGACGGACTTTACTAACATGTGCGTTTTCGGAGCCGTTTACAAAAACGATATTTCTATGCCCCATACGATACAAATATTTAATGGCATTTTTTGCACTTTCAAATTGATCTGAAGTAACATAGCCAACGTTTTCTCCCTCAGCAGGAATATCAATTAATACACAAGGTGTATTACTTTGCACAGCTTCTTGTAAATATGGATCCTCTAGCTTTAACCCTTGAATAATAACTCCATCAAGTTGTCTCTCAGCGCACAACTGTTTATAAGTTTTATTTCGTTGTTTTGAAGTAGAAGTACTAAGCAAAACAAACTCATAGTCTAGTTCTGCCAGTTGATCTGATATTCCACATAACGTTTCATACATAAAGTTATCTTTAATATTTTCTCTTTTAATATCTGAAACGATTAATCCAATTGTCCTTGACTGTTTCATGACTAGACTACGCGCAAGAATGTTTGGACTGTACCCTAGTTTGTCTGCAACTTTTTGGATTTTCAGTTTGGTTTCTTCACTAACATCCGAATATCCATTTAAAGCACGTGAAACAGTCGTAATGGAAAAACCTGTTTCTTTGGCTACATCTTTTAAGGTTGCCATGCTTGTCTCCACCTTTTCAATATTATAGGTCCTAATATTTTATATTTCTTTCATCAAGTGTACTTATACTATACCTTAATTACTTAAAAAATTAATTATATTCCCGCAACTCCCTAAAGGTTTCGGAACTTTTCATATTTAATAATCATTAAATTCATCTTTATTTTAAATGTAAAACACTGAGTTTTCAATTACTCTATTTCATTTTGTACAAAAAATATTCATTAAATCACTCTTGCAACCGAAACGTTTTGAATGTAAACTAATGAATAAGTTAGTAAGCGATTTCAATTTAAATTATTGATAATCTATCATTCTACTATACTTCTGAAATCGACTTTAATACTATTAAACATTTAAGAATGGAGTGGACATTTTATGAAACTTTGGAAACCAGTGGTATCAGCTCTTGCTTCAATAATGGTTTTAGGTTTAACAGGATGTGGTAGCGATAACAGTGAAAAAGTTAGTAACTCAGATTCTAGTAGTTTAAAAGGTAAAACAATAACAGTTGGTTCTTGGAAAGGAACTGAAGCAGAAGTAACAACTTGGGATAAATTGCTTAACGATTTTGAAAAGACATCAGGTATTCATGTTAAGAAAAAAATTTATAACGACTATGAAACTCAATTACAAACAGATCTTGTAGGTGGCACTGCACCTGATGTTTTCTATGTAGACGCTTTTCTTTCCCCATCACTTTCAGAAAAAGGTGTACTTGAACCACTAGATAAATACATATCGGGAACAAAAGACTTTGAAAAAAATGACTTCTTCAGTCCAGCCTTCAATGCGTTTAAAGGAAGCGACAATAAACAATATGGTATTCCAAAGGACTACTCTACACTAGGTCTTTATTACAATGAAAAACTTTTAAAAGATGCAGGGTTAAGCTCTGAAAACATCCCTGCAACTTCAGAAGAGCTACCTGCATTTTTGCAACAGCTTAAAGATAAGCTTCCAAAAGGTGTTGTACCAGCGCTTACAACTTCTGAGTTAGCACGTCACATGTTTCTACTACAAACTGAAGGTACAAAAATCACGGACAGTAAAGGCTATGCTGTATTGAGTAAAGACGACCAATTAAAAAATTTACAACCACTTGTAGATGCCTATAAAAATGGTCTTGTTAAACGTGCTGCTGACCTTGGCCAAGGTTGGTCTGGGGATTCGTTTGGTGCTGGTAAAGCAGCAATTATGATTGAGGGTAACTGGGCAATTGCTCATTTAAAACAAAATTTCCCTGGTGTTAAGTTTGGTACAAAGGAAGTTCCAACCATAGGCGGTAAAAAAGGCTCTATGATGTTTACAGTTAGTTATGCAATGAATTCACAATCACAACAAAAAGCTGCATCATGGGAATTTATTAAATATGTAACAGGTAAAACTGGCATGAAAACTTGGGCAGAAGGTGCTGGTGTTCTTCCATCACGTCAATCTGTAGCAGATGCTATAAACATTAAAAATGATACACTCAAAGCTCCTTTCTTAGCAGCTGGTTCATATGCTACTCCATGGCAACAAGGAGATACCCTTTCAATTGTTGCTCGTGAATACAACAACCTACTTCCAGCAGCTCTTAAAGGTGACTTGACACTGAAAGAAGCTATGAAAAAAGCAGAAGACGCAGCAAATAAAGATATTAAAACACAGCTAAATAAATAAACAATAGGCGCTCCTTATGTGTACAAAAGTGAGGGCGCCTATTTACTAATCACAATGACTATTGTATTAAAATCATGGTTGTCCAGTATAAAGTAAGGGGTGAAAAGCGTTGCGTACAAACACTATACAAGTTACAAAGAAACAATCCACAGCAAAAAAACGTGAAACTCTCCAAGGATATGGATTCATGCTTCCAACATTAATCATCCTTTTCATCTTCACAATTCTTCCAGTTGGTTATTCTTTATTTTTATCCTTTACAAAAGTTAACTTATTCGGCGGAATTAGCTATGAATGGGTTGGATTAAAAAATTATTCAAATGCACTTCAAGATGAACGAGTTTGGATTGCATTAAAAAATACTGCTCGATACGTATTGATTGTTGTTCCTTCACAAACAATCATTGCACTTATTATGGCAGCAGTTCTCAATTCAGGTATAAAATTTCAAACGACATTTAGAACAATCTTTTTCCTACCTACTCTAACATCAAGTTCTGCATTAACAATGATTTTTATGTTTTTGTTTAGTTTAAATGGTCCTTTAAATAATATTTTACAAAGTTTAGGCATTTTAAGTGAACCTATTAACTTTATTAACGAAACAGGATTTGCTCTTACAACCATTATGGTAATGAACATTTGGTCGACTGTTCCTTACTTTATGACAATCTATCTTGCTGGACTACAAGACATTCCAGATTCGCTTTATGAAGCAGCAGAGCTCGATGGTGCTAACGCATGGCAAAAATTGCTCAAAATTACGATTCCAAATTTAACACCAATTACAAATTATGTTTTATTAATGGGAATCATAGGGTGTTTCCAACTGTTTGATCAGGCATATATTATTTCGGGCGGTACAGGAGGTCCAAATAATGCAACACTGACATTCTCACTTATTATTTACCAATATGCATTCAAAACTTTAGGAACAATGGGATATGCATCAGCACTTGCAATTATCCTGACAATTATCATTTTCACAATTTCAATGATAGCTCGCAAAATAAATAAAGAGGAGTCACTTTATTAAAGGGGGGATTACGATGAAACAAAAAAAATGGTCACGTATTCTATTATATTCCATACTAATTTGTTATGCCTTAGTCACACTTTATCCATTCCTTTGGGCAGTACTCGCGGCATTTAAGCCTTATAGAGAAATTGTTGCTGGAGGAATGTCATTATTGCCTAAAAATCCAACACTAGAAAATTTTAATTATATTTTCACCCGTGACCCACTTTTCCCTAAATGGATCTTAAATTCATTCATCGTTTCAACTATTGGAATGATCGTAAATGTAATTTTAAACTCAATGTCTGGCTATGCACTTGCTCGTATTCGATTTCCAGGCCGCCATTATTTATTCCTTCTAATTCTGGCAGTTATGATGGTACCTGGACAAATCTTGTTAATTCCAAACTTTTTAATCATGAAGTCTTTAGGTTTCCTTGATTCATATAAAGCACTTATTCTTCCTGGCGCAATTAATTTTGCATACATATTTATGATGCGTCAGTTCTTTATTAACTTTCCAAAAGAAGTTGAAGAAGCAGCTTATATTGATGGGCTTAATAGATCACAAACCTTTTGGAAAGTTGTGTTCCCAATGGCACGCGCGTCTGTTGCAACACAGGCAATCTTTGTATTTCTGGCATTCTGGAATGAATTCTTAAAACCACTTCTTTATATTACATCTCCAGAAAAGTATACGCTAACACTTGGACTACAATCATTCCAAAGTCAGAATGCAACTCAATGGAACTATATTATGGCAGCTTCTGTTGTTTCAATTATTCCAATTATTATTTTGTATATTGCGCTAAATAAATACTTTATGCAAGGACTTAGAATTGGTGGAGACAAGTAAATAAAGGAGAATAAGTAAAATGTTAAAAAAACTTGAAGCAATCATTTTCGATCTTGATGGTGTTATAACTGATACTGCCGAATATCACTTCCTTGCATGGAAAAAGCTTGGAGAAGAACTTGGTATTCCGTTTGACCGTGAATTTAATGAAACGCTTAAAGGGATCAGTAGAATGGATTCTCTTGAACGGATATTAGAATTAGGCAATAGAAATAATGAATTCACTACTGAACAAAAGCTGGAATTAGCAGAACGGAAAAACAAACATTATGTCGAATTAATCAAAGACATTACCCCTGCAAATTTACTACCAGGAGTTGAAAAATTCTTACAGCAAATTAAACAAGCCAATCTTAAAATCTCGATGGCTTCGGCTTCAAAAAATGCATTAATGGTCGCTGAGGCACTTGGTGTAAAACATTATTTTGACCATATTGTTAATGCGGCGACAGTTACTAATTCAAAACCAGATCCTGAAGTATTTTTAAAAGCAGCAGCAGCCATAAATGCAAAGCCTGAAAATTGTATTGGAATTGAAGATGCAGCTGCCGGAGTCAACGCTATTCAATCTGCTGGAATGTTCGCAGTTGGAATTGGCGACAGGAATGTACTTGGACATGCACATATTGTTTTAAAGTCAACTGAAGAGTTAGATCTTAAATCATTATGTTCAGAGTACGTCAATAATTAAGCAAATAACCCACTACAATAATTAAAGCCGTACCGATCTACCGATATTTTATCGGTTCAAGGTTACGGCTTTACTTAGCTAATTGAATTCTAAAAATGAGGAATGAAACCTTATCTTCTCTTTCTCACAATCATTCGAAGTCCACTTTTCGGACGAAGTGTAATGAAGGGTTCAGGCTCTACTTTATGTTGATTTTGTAAAAGCTCAACTGTAAATTGTTGTGCAATAGTTGCTAATACTAGCGTAGCTTCCATGATTGCGAAATGATTACCGATGCAAACTCGTGGTCCACCTCCGAAAGGAAAAAAAGCATATTCAGGTACATCTTTGACTTTTCCATTTATAAAGCGTTCTGGGATAAATTCCTCGGCATTTGAAAAATATTTTTCAGAATGCTGCATGATATATGGACTGATCAGGACTGTTTCCCCTTTATGAATTTTGTAATTCCCAATCCTAACATCTTCGATTGCTTTTCTGCCAATAAGCCACGCTGGAGGATAAAGTCGAATACTCTCCCAAATAATTTGTTGTGTATAGACTAACTCTTTCATATCATCATGATTTGCTCGTCTATTTCCTAGAACACGATCAACTTCTTCATATAATCGTTCAGCTTTGCTAGGATGTTGGGATAAAAGATATAAACACCATGACAGTGTATTTGCTGTTGTTTCATGACCTGCCATAAAAATTGTCATTGCTTCATCTCTCAATTGTTGATTCGTCATACCTTCACCTGACTCTTCATCCCTTGCTCGCATTAGCACGCCCAATAAATCTTCTTTTATATTGGAATCACTTCTTTTTTCTATCATTTCGTATAGTACTTTATCTATTGCATTAATAGCTTCGGTTAAGGATTTATTTTGAGGAGTGTGCAAAGCAAGAGGTGCTTTTAGGACAGAACGGATTCTTTTAGTAGCAATATCCATAATGATATCAAGATGCTTACCTACTCGTTCATGCCCTTGATACATATCCATACTAAACATTGTTTTAACAATAATAGCTAATGTGAGTTCCATCATATCTCTGCTAATGAGACGTTCTTCGCCATCTTTCCACGAGCAAAGAAATTCTTCCGTAATCATCGTCATTTCCTCTGCATACGTTTGTATATGTTGCTTTGTAAATGATGGCTGCATTAAGCGTCTTTGTCTCATATGAACTTCATCCTCGCTTGTCAGCAATCCCTCTCCAAGCAATGTTTTCATTTCTTGAAATGGTTTTGATTTATGAAATGAATTCTGTTTAGTTACTAATACTTCTTTTATAAGAGCAGGCTCTAACAGTAAATTCATTTTACGATGCGCAAATCGAAAAGAAACGATTGTATCATGTTTATTATAGAGATCACTTAAAAAGTGTAGTGGGTCCTTTCGAAACTCATTGAGATGTCCTAATGGTGAATAAGAAGCGAGTCCTTTTACTTCAAGCATAAAATCACTCCATTCAGGAAAGTTTGTCAGAAGATATTCTTATTATATTAAGGGCATTAGAAAACTCATGCTTTTTCTACAAAGAAATTAGCGAGCATTTAGTTTCACTTTAATGTGTACCTAAATTGTCAACTACGTCGAGTTTCTACTCCGCTGCCAATTACTACTTTCTTAATGAACAACAAAAATCCCTATGGAAATTTTCCATAGAGATTAAAAGGATCAGTTTATTTATTTGCTCCTGTAAAGCGTCTATTTAAAAATTTCGCAAAAACTCTAGCAAATAAGTTAAATAGTAGAACCATTACGATCAAAACTGCAGCCGATTTTGCAGCAATAAGCTGTGCATCAGGAACAATACCTTCTGAGTTAAGCTTCCATATATGAACAGTTAATGTTTCTGCAGGTCTAAAAATATTAAATGGGTTAACAGGTGAGTTAATTGGAGCCGCAGAATTTAAGACTGGACTTGTTAAGCCCGCTGTATAAATTAATGCTGCTGCCTCACCGAAAATTCTTCCTGCTGCTAATATGATACCAGTAATTAATTGTGGAAATGCAGCTGGAATACTAATTCTTATAATCGTTTGCCATTTAGTTGCGCCTAATCCAAGACTTCCTTCTTTACTAGTTTTAGGAACATTTAATAAGGCAGTTTCACTTATTCTTGTCAAACTTGGGAGATTTAAAATCGAAATTGCTAATGCACCACCGATTAGTGTATATCCCCAGCCCGTCATTGTTACAAATACTAATAAACCGAATAAACCAACTACAATCGAAGGTAATGAAGCTAAAGTTTCAATACATAGTCTTAGAAATCCTAAAAAACGACCTGGTTTTGCATATTCTGCCATGAAAATTCCAGCCCCAATCCCGATTGGAACTGAGATAATTAAAGTTAAAACTAAAATATAAAAGGAATTAAAAAGTTGAGGTCCTATTCCACCACCAGCTTGCATATTGCTAGGTTTTCCAAATAAGAAATTGATGTCCCAAAATCCCCAACCTTTTTTAATAATTTCACCTAATAAAAATAATAATACTACTACAACGAAAGTAGCTATTATATAAAATACAGCTGTCCATACTTTATCCATTTTTCTTGCAATCATGATACTTTACCTCCTTTTCTCCCTATTAGTCGTATGATTAGAATAAAGAGGAAGGATATTAAAAGTAAGATCATTGATAGAGTCCATAAAGCGTTATTCCATGCTGTACCATTTAATGTGTTTGCCATATCCATTGTTAAAATACCTGTTAATGTTGCTGTCGGGTCAAAAATACCATTTGGAAATTTTATTGTATTTCCAATTACCATTTGTACTGCTAATGCTTCACCAAACGCACGTGCAAGACCTAGTACAATAGCTGTTAATAAATTTGTTTTTGCAGCTGGAATAATTGCCATCTTAATTGCTTGCCATCTTGTTGATCCAAGTCCGTAAGATGCTTCAATATATGTTTTAGGTACCGCTCGTACTGCATCTGAAGCAATACTTGAAATTGTAGGTAAAACCATAATACTAAGAACAATTACACCTGCAATTAAACTAAAACCTACTCCACCTGAAATATTCCTAATAAAAGGAACTAGTATTGTTACACCAAGAAAACCATATACAACGGATGGAATTCCAACTAAAATCTCCAAAGCAGGAATTAATATTTTCTCACCAAATTTAGGTGAAATATAGTTCATGAAAATTGCTAGTGCAATCGCAATTGGTGCAGCAATTATTACAGCACCAACTGATACTAATATTGATCCAACAATAAAAATTAACGCACCATATGTTGGATTTGTTCCATTTGGACTCCAATTTTTGGAGAATAGAATTTCACTTAATGAAATATGATTCACTGTAAAAGATTGGATTCCTTTACTTACAATAAATCCAATAATTGCGATTGTAATACCAATCATCAATAAACCACATAAAGTTACAAGAGTTCTTCCAAGGTATTCAATTAGGAAAAAGTTTCTTTTTTTGAAATTCATGACAAACCCCTATCATCCATTTATAAATTTATGAGAGTTGGTAGTCAACCAACTCTCAGTTTTATATTATTTATTTTAATCCTGACATTTCTGAAACTGGGATATAACCCATTTCTTTTAACTTAGCTGAGAACTCATCGCCACTTAAGAACTCGATGTATTCTTTAGTTGGTGATTTTGCTTCACCTTTTGTAATCATGTATTCATAAGAGTAGAAAGGATATTTACCAGCTACGATGTTTTCTGTTGTAGGTTCTACACCATCAATTTTCACTGTTTTTAAAGCATCTTTTTTATCTCCTACTAAATAAGAGTTTGCTAAATAAGAAATTGAACCTGGTGTGCTATTTACTGCTTGTTCAAGTGCACCGCTTGAATCTTGAACAGTTCCAATGCTGTCATTAACTTTTACGTCTTTCATAATCGCATTAACAAAAGATGCACGAGTTCCAGATGATGCTGGACGGTTAATTACATTAATTTTTTCATCTTTACCGCCAACTTCTTTCCAGTTTGTTACTTTACCTGCGAAAATATCTTGAATTTGTTTTATAGTAAGTGAATCCACGTTAACTTCTTTATTTGTAGTGATTGAGAAGCCGATACCAGCTACTTTTACTTCATTTAATTCGCTTGCTTTAGATGGGTCTTCTAATTTTTCAGCTGCAGGAACATCTGAGTTACCAATCTGAATTGCACCAGCTGATACTTGGTTAACACCTGTACCACTACCGCCACCTTGAACTGTGATAGATACTGAAGGGTATTTTGCCATAAATTCTGTAGCAGCTTCATCAGCAAGCGGTTGTAATGCTGTTGATCCTGCTGCACTGATTGTACCTGTTAATTCTACTTTTTTATTATCTGAACTTGAAGTTGACTTATCATCTTTTGTATTATTACATCCAGCCATAATACCTGTTAATAGCATTGCAGCAAATGTTATCTTTAATCCACGTTTCATGTTTGTGTTTCCCCCTAAAGTGTTTTGTTTTCCTCTACGTTCTCTACTATAAATATTTTAAGTTAAGGTAGTTTTAATCAATCGTAAAGAAATTGTAAACTTTATTAGGGTATGATCTTTTTCGTTTATTTTTGAGCATACTAAAAGGAGATTAGCTAAAACCAATCTCCTTTTATAATCTACTTATAGTCGTCTAAAAGTTATTTGTAAGAGAATATATTTTTCCTACTTTTTCATAATAATTTACTGGAATAACGAGAAACAGATCAAATTTGAAACTAACATATAGAGAATAAAAAAACAGAAACAAGCCAATCATAATTGACTGTTTCTGTTATAAAAAAATTACTTACCTTTATTGCGAGTCATTACATCGAATACAACCGCAAGTACAAGAACAGCACCACGAATGATATATTGGTACGAAATGTCGATACCCATAAGGTTCATACCACTCGTTAATGATGCCATTACGAATGCACCAATGATTGTACCCGTTACTTTACCTACACCACCTGCAGCAGAAACACCACCAACATAAGCTGCAGCAATTGCATCTAGCTCAAACATTGTACCTGCTTGGGGAGAAGCAGATGCAAGTCTAGCTGTAAACAATACGCCTGAAAGTGCAGCAAGCATGCTCATTGACCCAAATACAATATAAGTAATTTTCTTTACACTAATACCACTTAACTGTGCAGCCTCAGGATTTCCACCAACTGCATAAATGTGACGACCTAAAGGAGTTCTTGTTGTAATGAAATGATAAACTACTACAACAATAAACATAATAACTGCAGTCCAAGAAATACCTTGAAATCCTGCAAGAATGTAACAGATATAACCAATAATCCCTGAAATAAATACTAATTTTAATACTTGCATAGGCATAGAAAGTACTTCAAAACCATACGTTATGTTTACTTTTCTCTTTTTAAAGTCGCTCCATACAAGCAGAATAATTGAGATTAAACCAATTAATAACGTTGAAATGTGTAAACCATTCCAGTTTCCAAAACTCGGAATATATCCATTTCCAATCGCCTTAAAACTTTCATTCGAAACGATAATTGTACCTGTGTGAACAAGAGACTTAAGTAATAATCCCTTAAATATTAACATCCCCGCTAATGAAACAACGAATGAAGGGATTCCTAAATTAGCAACAAAGAAACCATTAATTAAACCAATTATTGCACCAAAAACTAGTACTGCAATGATTGAAATCCAAACTGGTAAACCATATTGTGTTAAAAATAGCGCAACTACTGCTCCTAGAAATCCAGCAACAAAACCAACTGAAAGATCAATATGTCTAATAACAATTACCAGTGTCATCCCTACAGCAAGAACGGCAACATAACCTGTCATATTGATTAAATCACTTAAATTACGAGATGACATAAATAAGCCATCTGTATTTAATGTAAAAACAATCATTATTACTGCAAGAGCAATATACATACCATATTCACGGATGTTTTTCTTAAATAGCATTCCTGCTTCTTGAAAAAAATTCATATTAATCAACCTCTCCTAAACCGTTGCAAGAGCCATAACGCTCTCCTGCGTTGCTTCTTCTCTTGATAATTCCCCAGTTATTTTACCTTCTGCCATAACATAAATTCTGTCACTCATACCAAGGACTTCTGGAAGTTCAGAGGAAATCATGATAATACTCATGCCTTGTTCAACCAAAAGATTCATAAAACTATAAATTTCAAATTTCGCACCTACGTCAATTCCACGTGTAGGTTCATCCAAAATAAGCACATTAGGATTTGTAAATAACCACTTACTTAACGATACTTTTTGTTGATTACCTCCGCTCAATTTCCCAACGATTGAAGTAATTGAAGGAGCTTTTATGTTTAACTTATTTAAATAATTATTTGCAACTAAAATTTCTTCATGTTGATTAATCACACGTGTTTTTGAAATTTCAAATAAGTTCGTAATTGAAATGTTATTTTTAATATCTTGTTCAAGAATCAATCCGTCACCTTTACGATCTTCCGTCACATAGGCTATACCTGCTTTTATCGCATCTTTTGGATGCTTAAAGCGTTTTGTTTCATCCTGTACCAAAATAGTGCCATCAAGTTTGAAATTAGTTGGGTTACCAAAAATACTTTTCGCTAATTCTGTTCGACCAGATCCCATTAATCCAGCAATCCCGATAATTTCACCTTTTCGAACATTTAGATTGATATTGTGAAGAATCTTTCGGCCTAACTTTGGATCATACACATTCCAATCTTTCAGTTCTAGTGCAACTCCACCAAACTTTTGGTTAGGGCGCTTCGGATAAATATCATCAATCTCACGACCTACCATGTGCTTAATGATTGTATTTTCCGTAATTTCACCTTTATTTAAAGAGCATATTGTCTTCCCATCTCGAAGAACAGTAACGGTATCTGCTATCGCAATAACCTCTTTTAACTTGTGCGAAATCATGATACAAGAAATCCCTTGATTCTTTAATTCTTCCATTAAGTAAAGAAGATTTTCACTATCATCCTCATTTAATGCCGCCGTAGGCTCATCAAGAATTAACAATTTAACATCTTTACTAAGTGCTTTTGCTATTTCAACTAGCTGCTGTTTACCTACGCCTAACTCTTTAATTTGTACATCTGGATTTACATCTAATTTTACTTTTTTAAGCATTTCCATTGCTTTCACAATCGTTTCATTGAAATCAACAGTCACACCTTTTTTAATTTCATGTCCAATAAAGATGTTTTCGTAAACGGAAAGTTCAGGAAAAAGAGATAATTCCTGATAAATGATGCCGATTCCCTTTTTCTCACTATCGCTTATTTTTGAAAATTTTTGGATTTCATCTCCAAAAACAATATCTCCGGTATATGTTCCGAACGGATAAATACCACTTAAAACCTTCATTAACGTCGATTTCCCTGCGCCATTTTCACCTACTAAACAATGTATTTCACCTTTTTTAACTTTAAAGTTAACATCGCTTAAAGCTTTAACACCTGGAAACTCTTTTGAGATATTTCTCATCTCCAAAATAAATTCACTCATATGATCTGTCTCCCGAATTTGCCATATATTCTGTCATTGATTGAACAGTATAACTAACAAAATAGTGACAGTTAGACCATCACTATTTTGCAAAATTAAACTATTTCTAATGTGAATTACTTCAATCCAGTAAAGTCTGAAGCACTATAGTAACCAGAATCAACTAATTCTTTTTTCACTGAGCTTTGATCAACAACAATAATATTCGTTTGTTTTGTTTTGATATCAGCTTTACCATTGTTTGTAACTCCTGAAGCATCAGGTGTTTCATTTTTTAAGATAGATGTTGCAGTTGAGATTGCATCTGTAACTAAAGTACGAACATCTTTGAAAACAGTCATAGATTGTTTTCCATCGATAATGTATTGTACTGAAGCTTTTTCAGCATCTTGACCAGTTACTAAATATGAAGTTACATCTTTGTCAGCTTTAAACGTATCAGCAATTGAACGAGCTGTTCCATCATTTGGAGCAAGAACTAATACATCGCCTTTGTCAGCTTTTGTAGCTTTCGTTAAGTTAGATGAAGCTAAGTTCTTAGCTACGTTGAAATCCCAGTTAGTTGTTACTTGACCGATAATTTTCGCTTGCTCGTCACGAGTTAAGTCAGCTTTATCTTTTAAACTAACTGCTGCTGCTGAATTCTCAACTTTGAAAGTACCATCAGCAATTTTAGGTTGAAGAACTTTCCAAGCACCTTGGAAGAATAAGAATGCATTGTTATCAGATGCAGCACCAGCATATAAGTATAAAGGTTGACCTGATTTACCTGAAGCATTATCTACAAGGTATTGTGCTTGTGCAGCACCTACAGCAACGCTATCAAATGATACATAGTAATCAACTGCGTCAGTACCTGTAATTAAACGATCGTAAGAAATTACTTTAACACCAGCAGCTTTTGCAGCCTCAGCTGAAGCAGCAGCAGCAGCGCCATCTTGTGGACAAATAATTAAAACTTTGATGCCTTTTGCAATTAAAGAATCAACATTTGCTTTTTCTTTTGCAGAATCACCTTGTGAGAATAAAATTTCAACTGAATAGTTTGTATCTTTTAAAGCATTTTTAAATCTAGTTTCGTCTTGAGTCCAACGCGGCTCGTCTTTTGTAGGTAAAACGATACCGATATCAACTTTACCATTTTTGCTTTTCTTACCAACTGAAGAGCCCTCATTTGAAGTAGCAGAAGAGCCACATCCTGTCGCAAGAAGAGTCATTACTAAAAACACTGAAATAATTGCAAAAATCTTTGATAACTTTTTCAAAGTGTTTCCCCCTTTTTTTCTGGTTACGCTTTCATTAATTAGATTAACACGGCACCTTTGAAAACGCTTTCCCTATTACCTTCACTCATTTGTCTATTACCTGTACTAATTTATCTCTTTCAAGAAACCGTTTACATCTCTGTCTATAAAACTAGCATTATTTTAACATCGAGATATATTAATACAGTAAAATCAAAATTCAAACAAAAAAAAGTCAAACCGGAGACTTAATAAAAGTACAGAACAAATTGACTAGCAATTTGTAAATACGATCATTAAGTATGTAGTTAGACTCTTCTATCATAAAATATTTAAGCTAATTTTTTCGTACAACTGTTCCAAATTCATCATTTGTTGATTTTCAAAACTCTAATGCTACTTCTACACATTTAAAGATTCATTAGTATCTTTTTTCTAAATTCTTTCGGCGACTCATTTGTACATTTTTTAAAAACTCGGCTAAAATAGTTTGGATCATTATAGCCTACTTGATAACAGATTTCCTTTAAACTTAATTCTCTTTTTTCCATTAACTGAATTGCTTTGTTAATTCTCATATTCATTAAATAATCACTGAACGTCTCGCCAGTTTGCTTTTTAAATAATTTACTAAAATAAAATGAATTTAACTTTAAATAATTTGCCACTTGCTCTAATGAAATATCCTCTATAAAATGATGCGCAATATATTCTCGAGCCAATACCATCATATGATTCATTTTAATTTCTTTTTCACGTTCAACTTTTGTCACTAAATTGATGATTTGCTGCTCCACAATTTTTCTCAATTGGTCAATTTCATCTATGTCAGGAATATGAAATTTCTCTACTTCAATAGATGAGTTACGAAGAGATTGAACAATTTCATTAAATAAAGAACTTAATTCAGCTCTAACTTGTGTAACATCATGATTAATAAACCCTTCAAATAATTGTTTGAATTGGTTCAGTAGTTCCTCCAAATCAGCTTTTCGAAAGTTTTCTATTAAAGTTTGTTTTTCTTCATCCGAAATGCTTAATGAAAATTTCTCTGAAAATAGACGAACTCTTGTTAAATCATCGCACTCTACACTTGCATTAAAAGCCTCATTATATGATTGTCTCAACCCTTCAATTCCTTGTTTAACGGAACCAATTCCAATCAACGTTTTATAGCTTGTTTGATTCTCTATATATTCAATCGTCTTCAAAGCATCCTCATATAATACGAGCTTTTGATGATTTTCTTCTTGATTTGACTCTACTGGAATAAAGACGACTAATTGACCATCTACTACAGGGCTAACTAAACAATCTCTCGAAGATTTCATAAAATGCCTAACGCATTCATAAATTCTCCTTTGTTCCTTTTCATCCTGAAGTATTTCTTTTGGAAATTTAATGACATTTGCATATCCAACTTCAATCTCAAAACCTAGAATTCTAGACAACTGATTCACGTTTAGTTCCTGAACCGTATTAAACATTAGCATTAATGTGCATTCATTTTCAGTTAACGGTCGAATAAGTGATAGATTTTCAATCGACTCTAATTCTTGTAATCTCTTCTTATGATCCTCTTCAATCTCTGAGGTCATCTTTTGAAGTAACGATATGATATGCTCTCTTTTAGCAGGCTTTAATATATAATCCTTAACACCTAATGAAATTGCTTCTTGTGCATATGTGAAATAATCATATGCTGTTACAATGAATATTTTTGTATCAGGTAGTTTTTGCTTAATAACAGAAACAGCTTCGAGCCCCTGAATACCAGGCATTTTTATATCCATAAAGATAATATGAGGTTGATATTCTATTGATTTTTCAATAGCTATACGTCCATTTTCAGCCTGTTCAAATTGAAATTGATTAGGCATAGATCGACTAATCATTAATTCAAGTCCCTCACGCTCTAATGGTTCGTCATCCACAATTAGTAATCGGTACATAGTTTCCCTCCTTCGATTTTAAAATTATGATGAAACAGGAAGTTTTAAAGTAATGGTTGTCCCTTTATTAATTTCACTTTTAATATCAACAATATCCTCTTCCTCATAAAAGAGGCGCCAGCGTTTAAATACATTTGTCGTACCTAATCCAGTTGAGCTTTTTTGCGATATGATCGGTTTAGATGAAGTCAATAAGGCCATTTTAGTTTCCTCATCTATTCCAGCGCCATTGTCATAAATTTCAATGGAAATATATTTTTCACGTTTTTTTATATTAATGCCAATGACTGCACCTTTTTCCATTCCTTCAATTCCATGAATAAAAGCATTTTCAAGAAGCGGCTGTAAAGTTAAGCACGGGACATTATACCCTAAACAAGATTCTTCTATATCTAATTCAAAGCGTACACGATCTCTAAACCTTGCCTTTTGAATCGAAAAATATTCTTCAGCATTTTTAACTTCTTCCAAAAGACTGACAGGTTCATCTAATTTTCGTAAATTATAGCGTAACAAATTCGAGGTAGATACAGTAAGGTCACTAGTCTGTTCAGCTCCTTCAATATAGGCTAACTTCGAAATAACATTTAGCGTATTGAACAGAAAATGTGGATTTATCTGACTTTGTAAAGCCTTTAATTCAAGTTCCTTCACAAGGCGTTCCTTTTCGACTATTTCGATATTTTTAATCATCAAATTACTCAAATTTTTTGACATTTCATTAAGTATTTTACCTAGAATACCAATTTCATTGTTTTGATACAATTTAGGAGGACCTACATTGAAATTTCCCTTTCCGATTTGCTTGGCCATATAAACTAGACGATTAATCGGAATAACAATGCTTCTGGATAGCCAAATTGCAAAAACAATACTAATGATCGTCGTGATAACAAACAACTGTACGCCTAACTGATTCATAGACTGAGTATTTTCAATAATCTTCAAAAATACTGGTTGATAATTACTTAGCTCCAAATCAACCAAGTTCTGGCTATCTTCCCGAATAAAACCCGATATTTTTTCTATATCACGGTATTGCTCAGTATAACTTGAAAAATTTTGAGAGATAAGATTGTCTGTAATCGATGATTCTAATTCTAAAAATGAATCAATCATATGTGTAAAGTTTTCTAAAACAAGTTGATTATTTTTAGTAGCATTATGTGTTAACAATTCTTTTTTTAATTTTTGCAAATTGTTTCGATGCTCTAAAATTGATCGATAGTTTTTTGGTTGTTGATTAATAATATAACTACTTAATAATCGTAAATTCTCTTGTGTCTCAAAAGAAATTTGCTTATATAAAAATATTTTATTAATCATTAAATTATAACTCTCTTGAACTTTCTTACCGTTTTCAAATATAAAAAATGAAACTAGATTCAATAAAATAACAAGAATAGGGATGAAAATAAATAGCTTTGTTCTAATTTTCAACGTTTCTCCTCCTGATCAACGTTTCTTTCGTCACCACCTCGGTTGGTGTAAAATTTTCTTTATTTATCGCCTTTCCATGCAATGAATCTATCAATAATCTTACGGATTGAAAGCCCATTTCATAAGGCTTCTGGATAACTGTTGCCTTAATGGATTCGTTCTGAACTGCTTGAAGTGTACCTTCAATATTATCAAATCCAAAAATTTCAACTTGATTTAACTTTAAATTTTTTGAAGCATTTAAAATTCCAATGGCATCTAAAGCACTAGTACCAACCATAATCGAAATATCTTTATTATTGCGTAGCATACTTTCAGCTTGGAGTTTTGCTTGAATAATTGATATATTTGAGGATACTACATCTTTTACGATTAATTTCGGATAATTTCTAACAACACTTAAAAAACCATTTAATCTCATCTGTTGACTTTCCGATTTTTCACTTCCAATAATAATTCCAATTTTCCCAACACCATTTGTTTCCTCTGCAACAATTCTTCCCAATTGTTCTCCTGCATCAAAATTATTTGTACCAACATAGGCTATACGCTTACTTTTTGGTGCATCCGTATCAATTGTAATAACTGGTATCTGTTGTGAAACCGCTTTATTTATTACCGGTGCAAAAGTTTTTTCATCAAGACTTTGTACGATAATGCCGTCAACTTGCGAAGCAATTGCCTTTTCTAATAGCTTAATTTGTTCTTCCGGACTTGTACGTAAAGGGCCGATATATTCTACATTTACTCCATAATTTTTTGCAGCAACATCTGCTCCCTGTTGCACTTTTCTCCAATATGGATTATCAAACTCCTGTGAAATGAGAACAAAATGAAGCTTTTTATTCGTTTCTACTTCACGATTCTGTAACTTCTGAACTGATTTTTCGATATTGTTAGCATTTATTTCAAAATGAATAAGTACATAGACAAATAATAAAAAAAGTACACTTAAACTAATCACCCATTTTTTCTCTTCCATAACGCCCTCCAGTCCTATATTAAATAGTACATTTTGATTAAAGCGTTTACAAGAATAATAGATAACTTACAATTATTTCCGATGGATAATTTCGTGTTACTTTACTTAAATATTTGGCTCTGTTAAAAAAGAATGTTGATTTCCGTTTCAGGATGCTCGCTTTCCATGGGGCGTGAGGCTTTAGCCTCCTCGGCAAGCCTGCGGGGTCTCACCCTTCCCGCTACTCCCATAGGAGTCTCCCACCTTTCACTCCAATCATTGTCTTTAAATATTCACAGTTTAAATTCTATAAAAGCTTTTTCGAAATGCCTTTTGTAATATATCAGCAACTAACATCAACAGAGCCAAATATAAGAAAAATTCATTATCAAAAAAACTCCTCAATTTTTTGAGGAGTTTTTTTTACTATTATATATTTTCACTTATTATCTTCTTATTAGTTGTTGATTTTCTTTTTTGCTTCATAGGTAAATAATAAAATAATAATGGAATTAATAGACCGATGACCCAAGCAATATCCGTTCCGTTTAGTGCTTTAGCAATTGGCCCTTCATACATTTCAGCGTTTACAAAAGGAATTTCGAGAATAACTGCAACGAAATAAGCGATAATTGCTGTCCAATTAAATCTACCATATTGGCCATTTACATTAAAAACATCCTGTATGTTAAATTCTCCCATACTCAATAAATAGTAATCAATTAGATTAATTGCAGTCCAAGGAACCATAAAGTAGGATAGCAATAAAATGAAGCTTTCAAAATTATGCAAGAAGTTTCCTTTTCCCCAAATAGAAAGTGATGTACCTATAATTACTGTTAAGAACACTAACCAAAAACGTGTTTTTTCTGTTGCTTTTAAATTTGTAAATGCTTCTAGAGTTGTTGTAATAGACATAAATGCTCCATATAAATTAAGTACATTTACAGCTAAAACACCTAAAACAATCACTAGATAGATGATTACCGAGAATTGATTTCCAACTAAATTAGCAAGACCTGTACTTGAGTTATCTAAAAACTTAGGGATCGCTAAACTTAACAAAACACCTAAGGACATCATCCATACTGTTCCGATTACTGTACCCGCATATGTATAGACAAATGTTTTTACTGACGAGGTATTTGTAGGTAAATACCTCGAATAGTCTGCAACATATGGTGCATATGTTAACTGCCATGTTGCTGCAATACTTACCATTAATAAAAACGGCCCTATTTTAGTATGTCCAATCGAAAACATTGTTGAGGACATAGGTAAACTGAGAGCTTTATACGTTACTATAATGAATACAATTGTAAAGATGATTGCAAAATATTTTTCCATTTTATGAATTAAATCATATCCAAATAACGTAATTAATAAAGTAACAATGCTAAGTATTATAATTCCAGCATTGACCGGTAATGAAAATGCACTGCTAATTGCCTGAGCTCCTAAAACACCGCTACTCGCAAAGAAGCCCATATACATAAGAATAACAATAACAAGAGGAACAACAGCTCCTATTACGCCAAATTGTGCTCGGCTTTGAATCATTTGAGGGATTCCAAGTTTTGGACCTTGAACCGAATGTGAAGCCATAAAAATTGCACCTAATAAATTACCAATTACAATTGCTGTCACACCCCAAAATAGATTTAATCCAAAGACAACTGCTAAAGCTCCAGTTACAAGTGTCGTAATTTGCATGTTTGCACTAAACCAAATTGAAAACAAACTACGCGCATTACCATGTCTTTCATCCTCTGGAATAAATTCTAAGGTACGTTTTTCAACATTCATCATCCATTCCTCCTTCATTCCGAAATTCGTAAATACAAGTAGAATTATATACTATTTTGATTTTTCTGAAAATAATTCTATTCTCTTATTTTAAGGGTTAAGTAGTTTTACATTTAGGGATTTTTCAAATGGGCAATATATAGCAAAGTCTGCTTATCTGTCTGGTCAGAAAAAGGATTTAAATTGAAAAGTGCGAACACCAAGTGGACGTTGTTGATAAAGTTGTGAACTATGTTGATATATTACAGAGTTTTGTTGATATATTAATAGTTTTCGTTGATATAAGCCTAAATTCGGTTGATATTTGCTCGTTCCCATTGTTTATTTTGATTTGATACGATTGAAAACAATAAAAAAGCGCTGAATCTCATTAGGATTCGACGCTTTCATAGTGGTTTTTGTAATTATTCACTACTATTCCTACTTATACTGCTCACCAATAATAATGGCACCGATTACTGGATCATAAAGAGGTACAGAGACCTCAACTTGTGGTAAAGCTGTACTTAACTTCTCTTTTAGCGCATTGAAATAATCGGAGGATTTAATCAACAAGCTTCCCGCAACGGATAGGCGGAATTTTTCTGACCCCATTTGTTTGCTGATTCCCACGACTAAACGAACTAATTTCTCAAGCTCTGTTTCAACAATCGTCCGAGCAGCTTCGTCTCCATTTGCCCATGCTTCAAGAATAATTGGTGCACATGAAGCTACCTGATCAACGGGTATTGTTTTGTCTAAATAGAGTAAATCCACAAAATCTTCCGGAGTTGTCAATTGAAAATGAGCAAGTAATTTTTTGGTAAATGTCGTTGGGGCAATAACCTTGTCATGCTCCTGCATTACAGCCGCAATCGCATGTAAACCTATTTTAAAGCCGCCACCTTCGTCACTAATTAATCCACCCCATCCACCAGAGCGAATCGTTTTACCCTTCGAATCAATTCCCATCACAATAGAACCCGTTCCGGCGATTATCAAAGCATCTTTTCGACTGCCGTTACCACCAACAAGAGCAATTTCTGCATCATTCACAACTTCTAAATGACATGTAAAACCACTTTCACGTAAAGCTGACAAATAGATTTCAATATCTTTCGGTCGATCAATTCCTGCAGAACCTAGTACGAGAATTGCATCATTTAATCGTTCAGCAAAACAAGAGATCAATGCTTTATAAATTTCTTGAAATATTGGTCTAAGGCCTTCTATGCCGATGTTATTATAATTAGACGTCCCAAAGTTTTGGTCAAATAGCGTTTCTCCATCTGGTTGCTCCTTGACCACAACCCTCGTTTTCGTTCCTCCGCCATCCATTCCAATAATCAATCGATTATCCATTATTTGCTGATCCACCCTCTCATTTTGGAATGCTTCCCTACTTTTTGTTTAATACACTAGTGGGATCGATAAAGAAATCTCTGTGCCTTGTCCTTGTGAAGAACATATGTCAAGAAATCCACCGATACTTCTAGCTCGTTCCTCCATACTGAATAACCCAACCCCTGTTCGGTCTATAAGTGGATTAAATCCTTTGCCATGATCTGTTATTCGAACATGCACTTCTTTTTCGTCTTCCCATATTTCAACAAGTGCTTCGGAAACTTCTGCATACTTCCCAATATTCGTTAATGCTTCTTGGACAATTCGATAAAGCGCAGTTTCTACATTCGGTTCTAGACGTCTTCGAAGTTTACAGTCGAATTTTACTTCAGTGTCATAATACTGTTTGAAATTATCTATATACGTTCGAATGGCAGGAATAACCCCAAAATCATCAAGCACTGAAGGTCGTAAATTCCAAGCAAGCCCCCTTACTTCACTAATTATTTCAGTAACCGTATTTCGAAGGTTTATCAATTCCGTCGATTTGCTACTTTGATTATCAATTAAGTGATCCAATTGGATTGTAAGTCCAAATAGACTCTGACCAATTCCATCATGAATTTCACGTGAAAAACGCTTTCTTTCCTCTTCTTGAATATGCATCAGTTTTAGCATCATTCGTTTAATTTCCTCTTCCGCTTCCTTCAAAGCTGTCACTTCATTACGAATCGCTAAATATTGATAAGGTTTTCCATTCTCGTCTACAAAAGGCATGATCGTAGTGTTTACCCAATAGAACGTGTTATCTTTTGCTCTATTTTTAATGTCACCATGCCAAACCTTCCCAGAGCCAATTGTCTTCCATAAATCCTTAAAGAAACTTCTTGGATGATAACCCGAACTGATAACACGATGATTTTGACCAATCAACTCTTCCTTCGTATATCTTGAAATCTCACAAGTTTTTTCGTTAACATACTGTATCACTCCACGATGATCGGTAATTACGACAATTGAAGACTCGTCTAATGCAACTTTTACATCAGTCAAATGCTTAAGGAGCAATTTTAAATTGTCACGAAATGAAGGGTCATCTATAAATTTGTCAATTTGAGAAAAGTTATTTTTAGCGATTTGCTCAATAATTTTAGAGTGATAATTTAAATCTACTTTACTCAAAATCAAGCAACCCCTTTTGAAAAGCATATTTTACTAAGTCAGGCCTCGTTCGAAGACCGATCTTTTCCATTAGATTACTTTTATGCGTTTCAACTGTCTTAACGCTAATGACTAATTGTTCGGCAATTTCTTTGTTGGAATATCCTCTAGCAATCCAAACCAATACTTCTTTTTCTCTTTCAGATAAAATTTCATACGAGCTTTGTAATCCTTCTTGTTGCATCTTAATCAAATATTCGTTCATTAATCTTTTTGTTGCAGAAGGTGTTAAATAAGCGTTACCTTTGTGAATTAAATGGATCGCATTCAGTAGTTCTTCATGGGGAGAACTTTTTAAAATATATCCAGAAGCCCCTGCTTGAATCGCTCTAAACAAATATTCATCACTGTCATGCATCGTTAAAATTAGAATTTTGGTATCTGGCATATACTCTTTAATTATTTTTGTTGCTGTAATTCCATCTTTTCCATTCGGCATACTTAAATCCATTAACACGATATCAGGAGTTAGCTCTTTTGCAAGATTAATAGCTTCATCGCCATCTGCAGCAACCCCAACAATTGAGATTCCACTTTTCCCATTCAGCAGAACCTCTAGGCCTGTCCGAACGACAATATGGTCATCTACAAGCAATACACGTACCATTGTCTTCCCCACCCTTATTTGAAAACTTTTTAACAAAGTTTCCTCTTTACAAGCATTTTTAGTTTATTTATTAAAATTTCAAGATTACTATACCCCTAAAAAAAATTTGAGTCTAGCTGTTTTTTTTAATATTGGTACCTCTTTCATATGGAAGTTTCCCAGTTTGAAAAAACAGTACTTTTGAATCACTTATGATTCTCTAATGGATAGGGGAATTTTGAAAATTTTGTTAAGGGTTTTTTCCCACTATCTTCAGAGTTTCCCCTGATTCTTAGACATTCAAATTTAAATTACACTTAGTATGTAGAAATAAATTCTCATTGCTAAACTTTTAGTAAACGTTATCAAAAAAAGTTTTTTGAAGAAATAGCTTTGAGAAAATCGATTCTATAGGGGGATAGTCTTACGAATGAAAAAAGAAGGAAGAGAAAATGTAGATGACTTAAAAGGTACATTATTTAGCGTGTTTGGAATCGGTATTTTTATTTTTCTACTTTGGTTTGGGATATACGGATTCTATCTATATCGTTAAATGGGAGAGGTGTTAAAATGCATTTGCATAAGTACGAAAAAATTTGGATGGCTTTTGGGATTACTTCATTAATTTTATTTTTAACAATCATCGGAATTACTGCATTTGGTTTTCACCATCACCCAGCAACGGGTATGGACATAATTGATCCAAATAAAGTGCATCAGACTGCACCATTTGATCATCCTGGTGTAAATAAAATAGATCGTGACCACTATGAAGTTGTATTAATTGCTAAAACATTTGGATATGAGCCTACTAAACTACAAGTTCCAGTAGGTAAAAAAATAGTTTTTAAATTAACGAGCACTGATGTTGTTCATAGCTTTTCAATTATTAATACAAATGTAAATATGATGATCGTACCAGGACGTATTAACACTAAAGAATATACGTTCAAGAAACCAGGTAATTATTTAATTCTATGTAATGAATATTGTGGAGCAGGACATCAATATATGCATACTTCGATTGAGGTGGTAAAAGGTGAATAATATGATTACTAAAAAAGACTCTAGACTAGCCTTAACAAATATCGTAACCGCCTATATTGCTTTTTTAATAGGTACATTTTGTGGACTTTTACAGGTTTTTATCAGAAATAATGCTTTAGAACTTCCAGCATGGCTCGATTATTACCAGGTTTTAACTGCCCATGGTGTATTACTAGCCTTAGTTTTTACTACCTATTTTATTTTTGGATTTTTAGTTACAGGCATGAGTAAAACATTGGGTGGATTCGGCTCAAAAGTACGTTTCTTTTCTTGGGTTGGTTATCTTGTCATGACGATTGGAACATTGTTAGCTGTTGTTATGATTCTATCAGGGAAAGCTTCGGTTTTATATACATTCTACGCTCCTTTAAAAGCAAGTGGATGGTTTTATGTGGCTTTAGCTTTATTTGTAGTTGGTACATGGTTTAGTGGAGGTTCACTAATCGGACATTATCTTGTTTGGAAGGGACAAAACAAAGGAAAACTAAGCCCATTATTTGCATTTATGACGATTACGACAATTGTCCTTTGGATCATTGCGAGCTTAGGTGTGGCAGCGACTGTACTATTCCAGTTCATTCCATGGGCGTTTGGTTGGGTAGATACAATCAACGTTGAATTAAGCCGTTCATTATTTTGGTATTTTGGTCACCCGCTCGTTTATTTTTGGCTTTTACCTGCATATATCGCATGGTACACCATTGTTCCGAAAATGATTGGTGGAAAAGTCTTTAGTGATTCACTTGCAAGACTGTCTTTTATTTTATTTCTATTATTCTCAATTCCAGTTGGATTCCATCACCAACTTCAAGAACCTGGGATTTCTAGTTTCTGGAAATTTCTACAGACAATTTTAACGTTTATGGTTATTATTCCTTCATTAATGACTGCATTCTCTATGTTTGCAACTTTTGAAACGGCTGGACGAAAAAAAGGTGCTACTGGACTGTTCGGTTGGTTTTTTAAATTACCGTGGAAAGATGTTCGATTCACTGCTTTATTTATAGCTATGTTCTTCTTTATTCCTGGTGGAGCTGGCGGAATCATTAACGCAAGTTTCTCATTAAATGAAGTCATTCATAACACACTTTGGGTAGTTGGACATTTTCATATTACAGTAGGAACTCCAGTCGCAATGACGTTTTTCGGGTTAACTTTCTGGCTCATACCTTACTTGACCGGTAGAAAGCTAACAAAAGCTATTCAAAAATTAGCTTTTATCCAAATTATCACCTGGTCAATCGGCATGACCTTAATGTCAACTGCAATGCATATTTTAGGACTTTTAGGAGCACCAAGACGAACAGCATATACAGATTATGCCAATCATCCCGCAGCATTGGAATGGTTTAACGGGTTTTTAACGAATCATGTAACAGTAGCAGTTGGTGGATCAATCTTATTCCTATCAGCAATGATCTTAATCTTAATTGTTTTACAATCATTATTTACTTTACCAAAAGCAGAATCTAATACCGAGTTCGTCGAGTTTCCACTAGCAGAAAGTGACATTGAAAATACACCCAAAATTTTGGAAAACTGGTGGCTATGGATTGGAATAGCTCTACTATTAATTGCAATTGCCTATTCGATTCCTTTAGGTGCTATGATGCAACATCACCATCATATGCCTACTGGATCTAAAGGATTTATAACTTGGTAGGAGTTGAATAATATGTTTGTTTTTACCTTTTCACTAATATTAGTGATGACAATTAGTATCGCAATATGGGTTGAAATTGATACGATTGAAGAATAAATTGAAGCATGAATAGAGTTTCAACTAATCTAAATATCAGAGTTAGTGAATTTTATTTAGACACTAAAAGGCAACGTTTGATTAGAACGTTGCCTTTTACTTTTTCACATAAAAAAGATGAAGAGGCTAGGGTGACTACGATCGTCAATTTTCCTCTTCTTCTTTATCAGATGTACGCCTTTAAAACAAGTTCTGCTAGGCAATCCACATGCGTCAACTGTAATTGACAACACAATAGATGTTGGTGTACGTTCAAAACTGAATAAAAAATCGCCTTTTTTTGTTTTACATATGTTTTATGAGACTGGATAGTTCAACAGACTTTTGCGTACAACGCTTTATAGCTGAAATGATAGCTGTTCTTAAGCCTTTTTCCTCTAATATTGCTACAGCTTCTATTGACGTTCCACCTGGAGAACAAACCATGTCTTTCAATGCACCTGGATGTATTCCCGTTTCCAGTACCATTTTTGCAGAGCCTAATACAGCTTGAGCTGCGAATTTATATGCTTGATTTCTTGGCATACCATCTAATACAGCAGCATCTGCCATGGCTTCTATAAACATAAATACATATGCTGGCGAAGAACCACTTACAGATGTTACAACATCCATTAATTTTTCGTTTACTATTTCTGTTTGGCCAAAACTATTAAAAATATTCAGTATATCCTCTAAATCTTTTTCTGTAACCATTTCATTAGGACATAACGCAGACATTCCTTCTCCAACAAGAGCAGGTGTATTAGGCATTACTCTTACAACCTTTAACTTTTTATTAAAAGCTTCCTCAGTACTTTTAATGCTTTTTCCTGCAGCGATAGTTACGACTATAACATCGTTTTTTATCTGTTCGTTTATTTCGTTAATTACTGATGAGTATAGGTCTGGTTTGATAGATAAAATTAAAATGTCAGCATTTTTAGCTACCTCATTGTTGTCAGTAGTTATAGTTATATCATATTTTTTACTAGCATTTTTTAAATTTGTCTGGTTTAAATCTGAACAAATTATTTTATCCGAAGGCACTATATTTTTGGTTATCATCCCACCAATCATAGCTATCCCCATATTTCCGCATCCAATGAATCCAATTTGTTTATCCATATTTACTCAATTTTGCTCCTTCTAAAATAAATTATATCTGTTTGAAATTATTATTCTGAAAAAACTAATAATATCCCATACAATATAAAAAAACATTTTAAGAGAGTACATTGTTTTTTGCAATATAAAAAAACTTATGTTTAGACATGAATTTCACTTTATGCTTAGAGATATTTAGAAAATTAATTCAATTTAAAAAATTCCTCTTGACATAAAAACGCACTATATTGCATAATGTATAAAAATCAAATTGAAAATCGTCGAAGGGAACTAGTACATATATCTTCTTGCGAAAGAGAGTGGAATTCACCGGCTGAAAGATTCCTCGTATAGAAAGTATCGAACCTATCCCTGAGTCTTAAACGAAAGTTTAGGCGTATACCTTCGTTATAGGTGTCAAGCGGATATATATATTTATATCAATAAAGGTGGTACCGCGGAACAATGATCGTTTCGTCCTTTTTATTAAGGGCGAAGCGGTCATTTTTATTTTGCTCTTTATTGCTAAATAGCATGTTAGAAGTTTAATTTACAAAAAAATTCGCATTTAGAATAGGAGGTACAAAAGTGAAAAAACAGCGAATTGTCGTGAAAATTGGAAGCAGTTCTTTGGCAGTTAATCATGGAGGTATCTCTGAGGATAAGCTTTCTGATCATGTTGCTGCTTTGGCGCAATTGAAACAGGAGGGACATGAAGTGTTGCTGGTTACATCTGGGGCAATTGCTGCAGGTTTTTCTGCTCTTGGGTATCCAAGTCGACCTGTAACAATTAAAGGGAAGCAGGCTGCCGCGGCTGTAGGACAAAGTCTGTTAATGCAGGCGTATACGGAGGAATTCCGTAAATATGGTATCGTTACCGCGCAGCTTTTGCTGACGAGAACAGATTTTTCTAGAAAAGATCAATACAGTAATGCATATGCCACTTTAGGAGAGCTACTAAATCGTTCCTCTCTACCAATAATCAATGAAAATGATTCAATTTCTTTAGAGGAGCTCACTTTTGGTGATAATGATATGCTGTCAGCTTTAGTGAGTGGGCTTGTTTCGGCGGATATGCTCATGATTTTTACGGATGTGAACGGTTTATATGACCAAAACCCTCAGAAAAATGCGGATGCGAAAAAGTATTATTTCCTCCCTGAGGTTACAGAAGAAATTGATTCTCTTGCTGAAGATGCGGGCTCAAAACTTGGGACTGGCGGTATGAGATCAAAAATCGATGCTGCAAAGACGGCACTATCTCTTGGAGTGAGTGTATTTATCGGAACAGGATCTGGACAGGAGAAGTTTTTAGATGTTTTGAAGGGTAAAGGTGATGGAACGTATATCGGTAATGCTCCTCAAAAAGTGATTAAGATGAACAAGCAATGGATCGCGCTACATTCGCTTGTTAGTGGACAAATTGAAGTAGATGCCGGGGCTGCCTCTGCCATCATACATAATGGAAAAAGTCTTCTTCCTGCTGGTGTTACTAATGTGTCTGGGTTCTTTCGAGCGGGCGAAGTTGTGGAGGTCATTACACAACAAGGACTCTTGATAGGGAAAGGTCAGTGTAGATATAGTGCAGAGGAACTACGAGATATAAAAGGGATGCAGAGTCACGTCATTCAGGCTCAAGGCGTAAGACATAACTATGAAGTCATTCATAGGGATAATTGGGTTTCATTTTAAGAATAGAGAGGATCCGTTCAAGTGTAGCGGGCGTAATCCTCCGTCCTAAATCTGATTGATCTACTTAATATCTATGTAGAAGAGTCTTGGATGATCGTACCAAGTTGTCAAAGTTAAACATGCCTCAAGTTTATATTTTGAATCTTAAAAAGGAGGAAATGAAGATGAATGAAGTATTAGAAAAGGGACAAAAAGCGAAAAAGATAGCTGGAGAACTTGTTCTCAAATCCACAGTTCAAAAAAACAAGGCACTTGCTGCGATTGCAGATCAATTGATAATAGAAACACCCTATATTTTGGAGGAGAACAAAAGAGATATTGAAGTAGGTAAAGCAAAAGGAATGTCTGCTTCTATACTTGACCGCCTTACTCTGAATGAACAGCGCATTATTGATATGACAGAGGGTATCCGGCAGCTAATTGATTTGCGTGATCCTGTTGGAGAATGTGTAACCACATGGGAAAGACCGAATGGATTGTCTATTCAAGAAATGCGTGTGCCACTAGGTGTTGTCGGGATGATTTACGAAGCGCGACCGAATGTAACTGTGGATGCGGCCACAATTTGCTTGAAAACAGGAAACGCAGTAATCTTGCGTGGCAGTTCTTCCGCAACTTATTCTAACAAAGCCATCGTAGCTGTCATTCACCGAGCTCTTAAACAAACGAGCTTGCCTCCAGAAAGCGTACAGCTCATTGAAGATACGTCGCGAGATAGTGCAAAGCAGCTGTTTACGTTAAATGAGTATTTGGATGTTCTTATCCCAAGAGGTGGTAAACAGCTAATAGATACTGTAGTGAGAGAAGCGTCTGTTCCTGTATTGGAAACAGGTGCGGGAAATTGTCACATTTTCATTGATAAAACAGCGGATAAACAGATGGCATTTGATATTATTATAAATGCAAAAACACAGCGACCATCTGTATGTAATGCAATTGAAACAATTATACTTCATGAGGAGTGGGCGTACCGATTTGGTACCGAGCTCTTTTCTTCCTTAAAGGAAAAAGGAGTAGAGCTACGTGGAGATAAGAAGGCACTGGCTATCGATTCTTCAATTATACCTGCTTCAGAAGAAGACTGGGGAACTGAGTTTTTGTCCCTCACGCTGGCAGTCAAAATGGTCTCCTCTGTTGAAGAAGCTATTAACCACATCAATACTTATGGATCCATGCATTCCGAAGCGATTATTACAGAAAGGGAAGAAAGTGTGAACAAGTTTTTCACGTCCGTAGATGCCGCGGCGCTCTACCATAATGCTTCGACTCGCTTTACTGATGGTTTTGAATTCGGCTTTGGTGCAGAAATCGGCATCAGTACTCAAAAGCTACATGTAAGGGGACCAATGGGACTTCCTGCATTGACTTCTACAAAATACGTGATTCGTGGAAATGGACAAATTCGGAGATAAACCCGTTTTTCCACATTTTTCATTCCAACTTTTTTAGCAAATCATTATTATTTTTCGAATAAAGTCTTGATGCAAAAAGAGGGAAAAGGCTTGAGGTGACTGCGTTCGCCCCTTTTTCCTTTTCCCTGTTCGTGCAATTTATCAGATGTTTATTCTGATTTTAGCAAAGGTTTATTTTGGTTATCAGAAGTTGATTTGTTTACGCCTTTAAAACAAGCTCTGCCACACACTCCACATGTGCAGTATGCGGGAACATATCAACAGGCTGTAAATACTTCACATCATAAGATTTACTTAATACCTTTAAATCCCTAGCTAAAGTTGAAGGGTTACAAGATACATACACTAATTTCTTTGGTTTAATTTTTAAAACTGTATTTAAGAATTCTTCATCGCAGCCTGTTCTCGGTGGGTCAGTTACGATAACGTCTGGTTTCCAACCTTCATTTAACCATTTTGGTAATACTTGTTCAGCTTTACCAGCTTCGTAATGAGTGTTTGTAAATCCATGACTTAATGCATTTGTTTTTGCATCGATAATCGCTTCTTTTGTAACGTCCATACCTCGAACTTCCTTTGCATCCTTTGCAAGCCAAAGTCCGATTGTACCTACACCACAATAAGCATCTACAACTTTTTCTGTTCCAGTAAGTGCTGCTGCTTTTTTAACTTCATCATAAAGCTTTACTGTTTGTTCAGGGTTTAGTTGGAAAAATGCTCTTGCTGATAGTTCAAATGATAAATCACCTAGCTTTTCTTCGATTACTTCTTCACCTGCTAAATAAACTGTTTCACGACCAAAAATAACTGAAGTCATTTGATTATTAATATTTTGCATTAAGCTTGTAACTTCAGGCATTCTCTTTTTAATTTCACTGATCAGTTCATTTTTTTGTGGGAATTCTTTCGAACCCGTTACTAAAACAAGTTGGATTTGGCCTGTACGTAAACCAACACGAGCTACGATTGTTCGAATAACCCCTTTATTTTTACGTTCATTATAAACAGGTATATTTAAACGAGTTAAAATTTTCTTCACTTTACCTGTTACTTTATTTAAATCTTCATGCTGAATTGGGCAATGTCCAATATCCACAACATTGTGTGAGTTTTGTGTATATAATCCAGCAATAATTTTATTTTTTTCTAGCCCAGCTTGCAGCTGACTTTTGTTACGATAATTCCAAGGATTTTCCATACCAATTGTTTCTTTTATTGGCGTTTTTTCTAGTAAATCTTTCGCATACTTTTCCATTGCTTGAATGACAATATCTCGTTTATAACGAAGTTGCCCTTCATAAGATGCGTGCTGTATCTGGCATCCACCACATTTTTCATAAATTTTACAAGTAGGCTCTACACGATCATGTGATGCCTTTCTAATGCGTTGAATCTTTCCTTCTGCATACCCATTGCGGACATTTGTTACTTCTGCAACTACTTCTTCTCCAGGTAATGCTCCTTTAATGAATACAACTTGACGTTTGAAATAGCCAACACCTTCACCATTAATTCCAATACGCTTAATTGTTAATGGAAAAGATTGTCCTACTTCTAATTTATTTGTTAATTGATTACTCATATATACAACTCCATTTATTCTATGCTCTTCCAAAGATAAAGGGCAGCATAACTACCAAACGGTGAAACTTGCTCTTTCACATAATCCATTATCTCTTTTGAAGGTTTTTCATCTAAATTTAAAAGCTTTTGAAGTGCAATTTGGATTCCAACGTCACCAACCGGAAAAATATCTTTTCTACCTAAGCCAAATAATAAGAAATTCTCAACCGTCCAAGGACCTACCCCTTTAAGCTTAATTAACTCCTTGGCTATTTCTTCTGAAGGCAATTTCCGATACTCTTGGTGACTTAATACTCCTTCACTCCATGCTTTTGCAATTCCAATCATATATTCAGCTTTTCTTGTACTAAGCTGTAAATCTCTTAATTCATCAATCGTTAACATAGCAATTTTTTCAGGCGAAGGAAAGAACCAAGCATTACCAATTCTTTCTCCATACATTCGAACAAATCGTTTTGTTACTTGTATTGCAAATGTACGCTGTATTTGTTGATGAATAATACATGTAATTAAACAGGCAAAAGGATCATTAGATACGGTTATTGGTGTATGTCCAAAAAGGTCTACTAGAGGAGAAATCGTAGTCTGTCTTAAATGATGGTGTAGTTCTTCAAATTCCGTTTGCCATTGTAAAATAGTAGCAATTTCTTCAAGAATTTTTTCCTTATTTCCATGTTCACAAATTACTTCAAATTGAACTGGAACATCATTTATTTGCTTAACTTTTACGATTGCGCGATCATCATCTATATAGACTGGAATGCTTAAACGCTTTTCAGCAGTATGAACTGTAAATGTTGGTTCATGCTCTAATCTTTTTAAAACTTCTTCCCATTGATATGGCGTATCTAAAGAAACTTCTTCCTTCCACATGCTCCCGTTCCTCCTTAATTACTCTGAAGTGTATTATAGCATAACAAGTACCTCTTAAGTAAATTTGTGTGGAACGCAAAAAACTAGAGACAAATATCTCTAGTTTAAAAAAGATTTCAATTATCTAATTAACCTTTTATAAAACAAAAAAAGCTTGGGGACTAGGCAAGCTTTTTTTTTTGACACATTAAATTTTTAAGGGAATGGGGAAACTTTCAAGTCCAATCAGGCTTCTAAACTTATCAAATAGCGATATAGGTATTTGATATTCGCTATAATCAAATGATAACGATTATCATTATCAAAGTCAATAGTTTTTCGTAAAAAAACTACCCTTATAAAATAAGAGTAGTCATTGTTTCGGTAAATAAAACTCTGGATTAAAACCATTTTTCTCCATCATTAAATCATCTAAACTCTTGAAACGATATCCTCTTTTATGTAAACCCGTAATGATTGCATCCATTGCTTCCGCATTATCTTTTGATACAGTATGCATTAAAATAACCGCTCCTGGATGGATCATTTTCATAACATTATCGTACGCATATCTCCAACCTCTTTGTTGATCAACTTTCCAATCAACATATGCTAATGACCAGAAAATATTTTCATACCCTTGTTTATTAACTACTGCTAAAGTTCGTTCACTAAAAACTCCTCTTGCAGGTCTGAAATATTTCATATCTGTTCGGCCGGTTAATTCTTGGTATGCCATTTTCACTTGTTCCAATTCTTCAACGATTTTTTGATCCCCTATCGTTGTCATATCAGGATGACTCCATGAATGGTTTCCGACTATATGCCCTTCATTTACCATTCGTTTTACTAATTCAGGATTTTCCTTAATATAATGGCCAGTTATAAAAAAAGTAGCATGAACACCTCGTTTCTTTAATACATCTAAAAATTTCGGTGTAAAGCCATTTTCATATCCATTATCGAAAGTCAAATATACATCTTTTTTCGAAGTATCTCCTAAATAAACAGACCCACTTTTTAATACCAGTTTATTAAGTTGTTCACCAGCATCCGGTGGAATCTCATTTTTTGTACGAACAATTCCCCAACCATGTGGCGTATTACTATAGGCAAATGTAGTACTAGGAAATACTAAGATGAAAGTAAGAATAGATAAAATAATTTTTTTCAATTCATTCACCTCACTTAAAGCTAGTATTTGTAAATAAATTAGAAATATGAACAGTATTAGCATAGTTTTGAAATTAAAATAAAATTTTTTAGAAAGAACTAGAATCTAACGAGTTTTTGATTAATTTAGTCAAAAATTAGTTAATAACAATCGAAAAGTAGTTAGCTTGCACTTTATTTGCAGCTTTGGACGTGTTAATTGCTGTATTTATGCTTTTATTTGCCGTTTTATAATTTTTAATTGTAGTTTTCGAATTATTAATTGCAGATATGCATTTTTTATTTGCAGTTTTTGTACTTTTATTTGCAGTTTTCATATTTTTATTTGCAGCCACATCTCTATTTGCCGTATGTCAGCTTTTATTTGCATCCTTCTTCATCCTATTTGCAGATGCGCATTCTTTATTTGCCGTTTTCATACTCTTTATGCACTCACATCTTTATTTGCAGTATATCGGCTTTTATTTGCAGCCTTCTTCATCCTATTTACATATATCCCACATCATAAATCCCCTCAACAAAAAAAGCAATGTCATCTAAATGACATTGCTTTAACTCATTAAAATACTTTTTCAGCCATAGTAGCTAATTTTTCTAGTGAGCTCTTATCTACATCTTTATGCAATGAGTTCCCATGTGAATCCATTGTTACAACTGCTTTGAAATCTTCAACTTGTAAGTGCCACATAGCTTCTGGAATACCAAATTCTAAGTAGTTTACGTCTTTTACTTCTTTAATACATTGTGAGTAGTATTGTGCTGCTCCACCAATTGCATTTAGATAAACTCCACCGTGCTCTTCTAATGCTTTTAATGTTTTTGCACCCATTCCACCTTTGCCGATTACAGCGCGGATGCCAAATTTTTTCATAATGTCGCCTTGGTATGGCTCCTCACGGATACTTGTCGTTGGGCCAGCAGCTTTAATATGATATTTGCCTTCTTCGTCTTTTAATACTACAGGTCCACAGTGATAAATAATTTGTCCATTTAAATCTACTGGACAATCGTGGTCTTTTAAATGATGGTGGATTGCGTCACGTCCTGTATACATCATTCCACTAATTGAAACAACGTCTCCAACTTTTAATTCGCGAATTTGTTCTTCAGTAATTGGAGCTACTAATTTTACTTCACGAGGTGCTTCAGTTGTTTCAGTTACCTCATTTGTAAAGCTAATTTCTTCGCCATCGCGATAAATCCATTCTGAGATTTCACCAGTTTCAGCGTTGATTTTCATTCCTAAACGGCGGAATGCCCAACAGTTATACGCTACTGATACGAAGAAACTTGCAGGTAAACGGTTCATTACACCAATTTTACAGCCTAGTAGAGTTGTTTCTCCACCAAAGCCCATTGTACCTACACCAAGCTTGTTTGCATTTTCCATAATATATTCTTCCATTGCTTTAAGCTCTGGAATTGGATTTTCATCATCATTTAAACGGAATAGTTGATCTTTTGCTAGCTCATAACCGCTAGTACGATCTCCTCCAATACCAACTCCGATGAAGCCTGCACTACAGCCTTGTCCTTGAGCTTGGTAAACGCTGTGTAGTATACATTTACGGATTCCATCTAAATCACGACCTGCTTTACCAAGTCCTTCAAGTTCACATGGTAAGCTGTATTGGATATTTTTATTTTCACATCCGCCACCTTTTAAGATTAGGCGAATATCGATATAGTCGCTTTCGTGTTGTTCAAACTTAACAACTGGAGTACCTGGTCCTAAGTTATTTCCACTGTTTTTTCCGAATAAAGAATCTACAGAGTTAGAACGAAGCTTACCATCTTTTGTAGCCTGTTCAATTGCAGCATAAATTGCTTCCTTTATTACAAGCTGGTTTACACCAACTGGCGTTTTTACTTTAAAAGTAGGCATACCAGTATCTTGGCAAATCGGTGAAACATCACCCTCAGCCATCATAATATTATTTGTAATCGTTTCTAATGCGATCGCACTTCTTGTACCAGCAGTTTCACTTGCTTTAGCTTGACGGATTGCTTTACGCACATCCTTTGGTAAATTTGTTGATGTTTCAACAATTAACTGATAAATACTCTCTTGTATCTGTTGCATTACTGCTCCCCCTCAACCCTTTATAAAAAGCCAGAATGTTCCCGTATTCATTATAATACAATTTTTAATAAACGGCATAAAAAAAAGCCCATTTAAATGGACTTCCTTAAGCGCGATTAACCTCACGACATTTTGTTTCTAAGTCATCTAGAACTGATAGTAATTGATCTAATTCTTCTAAGCTTAGCTCTTCAGCTTCTAATGATTCAATCGTTTCCATGACCGAGTTAAAACGTTCTTTAATATAAGATAATTGTTCAACTGAATTTGACATGAGTTTCTCGCTCCTTTTTATATACTTATAGTCTTATTATACCCTGCATCGTTAAACTTTCGACATTTTTTTTAATTTTAAGAAGTTATTCCTATACAATGCTTACTATTCTTTCTTATAATAATTGAGGAAAATTAAATTTATATAATACTTATGGGTGCTTTTATGTACCTAAAGGAGTTTTTAAATGAAAAAATTATTACAACAAATAACACCTACTTATGATCCTTGGGAAGCATATATGGATGTTGAGGAATATGGCAAAAATGAGCTTACAAATGTTGAGTTTACGACAACTACAATTTGTAATATGCGTTGTGAGCATTGTGCTGTTGGGTATACATTACAACCAAAGGATCCAAATGCTTTACCAATTGAGCTAATACTAAATCGTCTAGAAGAGATTGAAAAGCTTCGTTGTATTAGTATTACTGGTGGAGAACCAATGCTATCTAATAAAATGCTAAACGGTTATGTTATTCCATTACTGAAATATGCTCATGAGCGTGGAGTTCGTACACAGATTAACTCAAATTTAACACTAGACTTTGAACGTTATGAAAAAATCATTCCCTATTTAGATGTATTACATATTTCTCATAACTGGGGGACAGTTGATGAATTTGTTGAAGCAGGATTTGCAATGATGGACCGCAAGCCTAGTTATGAGCAACGTGCCAAGTTATTTGAAAATATGATCGAGAACAGTCGCCTTCTTGCTGAAGCTGGAGTGATGGTATCTGCTGAAACAATGCTAAATAAACGTACTCTGCCATACCTAGAAAAAATCCATCGTCAAATTGTTGATGAAATGAAGTGTCAACGTCATGAAGTACATCCTATGTATGCAAGTGATTTTGCAAGTACATTAGAAGTACTGACAAAAGAGGAACTTCGAGAAGCTATATCTACATTGCTAGATGTTCGTGATGAAAACATATGGATGCTATTTGGTACACTACCTTTCTATCCATGTAGTGATGACCAACTTGATTTAGATATTATTCAAAGACTTTACAATAGCAAAAATGTTACGTTACGTAATGATCCTGATGGCCGCTCTCGTTTAAACGTAAATGTCTTTGATGGTAGTATCATTGTTACCGATTTTGGTGATGTACCTCACCTAGGCAACATTCAAACGAATACACTTCAAGAAGCTTATGATATTTGGACATTATCTAAAACAGCAAAAGAACTTAGTTGCCATTGTCCTGCGGTTAAATGTTTGGGGCCTAATATTCTTGTAAAAAACAGCTATTATCCTACTACTGATTTCTCAAATAGAAGTTCCAAGCTTTAAAAGAATAAAAAATTTCCGATATATAAGTAACGCTATGATACATAAGTAAAAAGTTTTATGTATTGTGGCGTTGTTTTTTTTATATGATAAAAATTGGTTATATGACCCTGTTTTCAGAAAACGATTGATTGTGAACTAATTTTAACATTCTTTCCCGGCAAATCACGTTATTACTTTTGAACTACCAATTTTTCAAAAAACGACATCCTATTTTTTCACATCTTAGAACAATCCTATAAAAATAATCTATACACTAATATTTTTGTAATTAGAGGTGGCAGCATATGCAAACTAATCAAACCTCACCTAAGACTGAAACAGTAGATCGAAGACACTTTTTAAAGAAATTGACATTTTTTCTAATCGGATTCACTGTCTTAACTCCATTTAAAAATCCTTTTGAATCAACTAAAGCTTTTGCAGTGGAAAAACCAAAACCGACCGGTATAACTTGGGGACAATTAGAAAATTTAACTTGGGAACAAATTGAAAACTTAAAGTAAAGAAAATTCCCGATTGGAGAGCCATAGGCGAAAACAGTTGCTTAGTTGCACTTATACTTAATAGCGAAAATTAGCAACTACATCAAGTTTCTATTCCGCTACCAATTTATATTATCTTAATGTGAAAAAAGCATGCCTTCTTTTAATGGCATGCTTTTTATTTTATCTCGGATGTGGAGATGTAATATATCCAAATGATACATAATCCTGAACAGGTATCCACGCACCTACACCTTGTGAAACTATATTTTTTACTTGAAGTGATTTTTTATTCCCTTTTAAGATTAAATAAACTTCTCCAAAAGTAACTTTACCTTTTTCATTTACAGCAGGAGCGTATGTATATAAATACCCGAGCTGCTTTGGCGGGACATTATAGAATCGTTCATTTTTAGTCCCTGCACCAATTACAGTTTGAAAAGCCAAAGGAAGAGTCGTTTTTTCAGAAGCATCATGCATCATTAATTTAATAACTTCGTCAGAATTCCTTACTTTGGCAGTTAAACCACCACGTATAACTTGTTGTGAATTTTGGTAGTATTTTACTCGTTTATATGATTTTTCTCCTCTATTATCTAGAAAATTAGTATTAATTTTTTTATATTGCCAATTGATCGTTGTCTCATTTGATTCATAATTTAATGGCCAAACTCCTAAAAAAATCTTCGCATTGTATCCTACTGCAAAAGGAGCTTTACTAACTGATGATTCATTAAACATGCGGATAAGACTTGGATTCTCAATTTTTACATTTGATGAATCTAGTAACTTTCTAGCCAACTCTCCTGGTTGGAGTTCTGGAAGATCCTGCGTTGGATTTGGATAAGTATTCTCTTTCGTAACATTTGCTGCCGATCCGGGGACTTTAATTTCAGAATTGGCTGCATAAGTTGTTTTTTCATTATTGAAAGAAATAAATAAGAAAATTATATTTAGAAGAATGAATGGTTTTAGCCATTTAGACATGTTCATGCCCCTTTCACAAATAAGGAAATTATTTACTATTAGCATGAACAATTTATGTAAATATATGTATTCAATCGATTGAAAAATTAAGTTACGAACTCAGCTTTAAAAATAGTTTTTCGATTGGAGCTCTTATTCTTTGTAGAATTGGTCCTATGCTGAATGTTATTAATACTGTTCCGATACCGATTGGACCTTGAAGTAGAAATGCTAAAACTAAGGCGAACACTTCACCTATTGTTTTTGCAACTCCTAAACTTACACCGAATCGCTTATTAAATGAAATCATTAGGTCATCAATTGGACTTAAAGGAAACTTAGCTTGTAAATAAATTGCAATTCCTATTGTCATGCTCAAGATTGCTAGTACTAATTGAACGTATCTAGTAACGATATTGGCATCAAATAAATGCTCCGACTCGATAGTTAGCCAAAAATCAAGAAATCGCCCTATTAATATAAACGTAATTGCTGCTAGCCATTCTGGTCGTTTCTTTTGTAAAAAGGCATTTATAAACAATAAAATAGATGAATTGATAATGATCCAATTTCCTACAGAAAAACCAAATGTTTTGGACTCTCCTACAGCTAATGCATCCCATGCACTCGCTCCTAAACCAGCTTTAATTGCTAAGCTAATGCCTAATGTTAAAAAAAGTAGTCCTATTATATAAAATAGAATCCGAATGATTTTATTCAATTATTTCCACCTTCGATCCACTTTTTTATAATAAGTAGAAACCGATGCCCATAATAAAGTAGGCAGCTAATAGAGTTAGTCCTTCAAACCAGTTTGTATCCCCATCGTTCATAATTGAAATGGTTAAAAATACTGACGTTATCATCGAAATTAATTCAGGCATTGAAAATATTAATGGCATTCTATGATCTATAAATAATGAGCATATAACTAACACTGGTGCAACAAACATTGCAATTTGTAACGATGAACCAACTGCAATTTCTACCGAAACACCTACTTTATTTTTATATGCCATAACAATTGCAGATGCATGTTCAGCTGCGTTACCAACAATTGCAACGACAATTATACCTATAAATAATTCAGTCCAACCAAATTTATCTCCAACTGTCGTAAAGGTATGAACAAGCTTTTCTGATACATACCCTACAGCTACTGTAGCCACAGCTAATATGATCATGGCTTTCCATGTACCCCATTCAGCCTCTTCATGTTCCTCTACTTCTTCTTGATTTTTTGCTACATATACTCCACGGTGAGTTACTAGTTTAAAATAAAGCGCTGCTAAATATAAAACCATTAAAATAATCGAAACTCCAACGCTAAGAGTCATCTTATCATCGGGAGTCATTCCTACGGAAAAAATTTCAGGGATGACAAAAGCTAGTACTACTGCAAAGATTAGTAAACCAGAATTATGCCTTGCATCATAAACATTAAAGCTTTGTCGCTTATATTTTAATCCACCTACAAAAAATGACAGTCCACCTACTAAAAGTAAATTGCCGATTACAGAACCAGTTAATGATGCTAAAACTACTTCTACTAATCCATTTTGCAATGCAAAAATTGCAATAATTAACTCTACTGCATTACCAAATGTTGCATTTAAAAGCCCACCAACTCGAGGCCCTGCTGCAATTGCTAAACTCTCTGTTGCTCTTCCCATAATTCCTGCTAATGCAATAATTGTTATGCAGTATACGATAAATAAAATAACTTCATTCCAATGCATTAAGCTACCGATTACTGATAATGGTACACCTATAAAGGTAATAATAAAGAATAAACGATGAGCCATAATAACCTCCTAAATAAAATTCCTTATTAACTATCATATGCAAAAGACCTAAAAAAATAGGTTTAAATGTAAAACAATTAACAAACACTTAAAGTGGAAGCGATTCGTTCGACCATAAAAATCGTTCAAAAAAAGAAGATTTGAGTAAAGGAGTTTTTAAAATGATTCAAGAAAATATAATGAAAGTATTAAAAGCAAAACAATTAGGTTTATTTACTACTATTCGTGAAGACTTTCCACATAGCTGCTTCATGATCTTTTTCTTTAAAGGACTAACACCATATATCGCTACTAGTAAAAACTCACAAAAAGTGGATGATATAAAAAACAATCCAAATGTACATATTTTATTAGGACATGATGGCGATCGATTAGATGATAACTTTGTGGAAATGTTTGCAAAAGCTGTAATAATCGAAAATGCAAGTTCTGAAGAGAAGGTTTGGACTGAAGAATTATCTAGATGGCTTGAAGGTCCAGATGACCCTAATTACGTACTTATTCAAATGAATCCGGTTAAAATAGGCTATATTGAAAATGCCGGCGACGAACCTACTTTTATTTCACTATAATTCGTAATGATAACAAGTGGAATTAGAAAAATAGAAATAGCTTTTGAAGTAGATGAAACATGGGGATTTATGAGGTATCTGCCAGATGATAATATCAAAAAAAAGACATTAGATCCAAAATCTAATGTCTTTTTTTGAATTTCTTATAGATTATTAAAAATAAACTAGCCCCTACTAATGCACCTATTGAATCAATTACTACATCCTGTACTAATGGTGTTCGATCGGCAGTAAATGATTGATGAAACTCGTCAGAAGCTGCATATATTATAGAAGAAATTAAACCAATCAAGAAGTATCTCTTAACATAAAGTTTTGACAATCTGGTCGTAAAAAAAGCAAGTAACAGATAAATCGAAAAATGGGATAGTTTTCGAATAAAGAATTCTGTAAATCCAGGGATTCCAAGTGCTTTTATACTAACCTCATGTCCATCATAATGAAAATGGATAAAGTCAAAATTCCCCATAATATTATAAAGAAATTTTAAATGGCTTAACTGCGGTCTAATATCTTGTTTTTCATATGGTGTAGCTGACGAATAAAAAATAATGCCAGCTATAAGTAGAACGGGTAGCCAATACTTTAAAATTGTACTAATCGTATTAGATTGCTTCATTGGAATCTCCAAATAAAATCGAGTATTAAATTACGGATGATAAACTTTAGTTTAACGAAACTTAACTTAATTGTTCAATTTTTTGTTTTAAGTATTGAATTAGATCTTCTTTTAAATCTTCACGTTGAAGTGCAAAGTCAATTGAAGTCGTAATAAATCCTAATTTTTCACCAACATCGTATCGTTTTCCTTCAAATTGAAACGCATATACACTTTGAATCTTATTTAGCTTCGCGATGGCATCCGTTAATTGAACTTCACCACCTGCTCCAATTTCATGTTTGTCTAAGAAATCGAAAATTTCAGGTGTTAAAACATAACGTCCCATAATTGCTAAATTAGATGGCTGTGTACCTTTTGCTGGTTTTTCTACTAAGTTTTGAACTTGGTACAGATTATCTTGATTTTCTAAAGGATCAATAATGCCATAACGCTGAGTTTCTTCATCAGAAACAAATTGAACACCTATTATTGATGATTGCGTTTTCTCATATTCATCCATAAGCTGTTTTACACATGGTGTATCAGATTGAACGATATCGTCACCTAATAATACAGCAAATGGTTCATCTCCAATAAATTTACGTGCACACCAAATTGCATGTCCTAATCCTTTTTGTTCTTTTTGACGAATATAATGGATTTCCACTTTTGATGGTTCTTGAACAACTTCAAGCATTTCAAACTTTTGCTTCTCTAATAAAGATTGTTCTAATTCGAAAGCTTTATCAAAATGATCCTCGATCGCTCTTTTACCTTTTCCTGTAACAATAATAATATCTTCAATACCTGAAGCAATCGCTTCTTCAACTATATATTGTATTGTTGGTTTATCAACAATTGGTAACATTTCTTTAGGCATAGCCTTTGTAGCTGGTAAAAACCTAGTACCAAATCCTGCAGCAGGAATAATGGCTTTACGAACTTTTTTCATTTTTTACCTCCAAAGTATAAAATCCCCTTTGGTTAAATCATATTTGACTTAGAGGGGATTTTAAAATTAATTAAAATATTATTTTGATTTGTTCTCTATAATTTGTAAATCAACAATTTTATTAGGGTTGTTTTCTGCAGAGATAAAACTAGTAATAAAATCACTATTTACGTTGTAGGTATAGTATGTTTGTTTGCCGACTTTTTTAGCTTCTACACTTGTCCCCTTCATAATTGAAGAAATAGTTCCATAAGACTCATCTAGTGGAAGCCTGATTCCAGAGATTGCACTATTTGTTACATCATAGTATACGTCAAAATTTTTATATAAATAAGTTGTAACTCCATCGTCAGTTACACTAACGATAGAACCTTTTCCGATTTGACGCTCCATTTTCCATTGGCTACCACCTACTACAACTGGTGCTCCTTCAATGATCCCCTGATTTAAATATGATTTAAATTCGCTACCTCTTATTAATTGAGCATTTTTATCATAGTCAATTTGTCCTTCAAAAATTGCAGAAGTACTAATAAACTTATCATCTTCAAGAATATCTTTTGAATCGCTTCCAATAAAATCATTATAAACTTTATTTAAGGAATCACTTCCAACAGCCATTTTTACAATATGATTATTCTTTAGTAAATAAAAGATTGATTTACCACTACTTTCGTCATATGAGAAAGCAACCTTCTCATCACTATTTTTGGATGGAAGTTCGTGAATCAATGTGTTTCCACTTTTAATGGTGATATCAAAATTGTTATTCCCTACATGTAGACCATTAGACGATAAAAAAGCAGGATCTTTTGATTCAATATATGATAATTGGTCATCATCATTATATTTTAAAGTTAGTTGCTTGTTTTCGTAGTTGTAATCTTCTTTTAACTTGCTAGTTGGTTTACCTAATACATCTTCAACTGTACTGACAGAATCGCCTAATTTTATGCCATATAAAATCGATTCATTTGCCAAAGATGAATAACCAGCTTCTTTAATAATCTCTTTTTGACATCCAGTTAACATAATTAAAAGGAAAAAGAGAAAGAAAAACTTTTTCACTAAAACACATCCTTCTGACAATAAAAAATTCTAAATTAAGGCTTACTTGTTTTTATAATATTCGATCGTCTTTAATAAACCTTGCTCTAGTGTAAATGCCGGATACCAACCTAATTGTTCATTTGCTTTTTTATTATTTAAATAACTATGTTTAATATCGCCCGAGCGTTCTTCAGCATATTTCGTTTCAATTTTTGAATTGATTACTCCCTCTGCTACGTTAATTAACTCGTTTAAGGATATTTTTGTATTAGTCGAAATATTAACTACTGTATTTATTGGCTTTTCACTAGCGATTAAATTAGCTGAAACAATATCTTCAACATAAATAAAATCTCGTGTTTGTTCACCATCTCCGAATACAGTGAATAGCTCATTATTTACAATTTTATCAACTAAAATTGAAATTACGCCACCTTCACCTTTAGGGTCTTGTCCAATTCCAAATACATTTGCATATCTAAAAATCGTGTAAGGAATATTATGTAATTGATGATAAACTTGGATATAAAATTCTGGTGTGAATTTAGATGCACCATAAAACGAAATTGGTTTGATTGGATGAACTTCGTCAACACCTAAATATTGAGGCTCACCGTATACTGCTGCTGAAGATGGATAAACTAATCGACATTCTTTTGTTTCATTTATCATCTTAACTGCTTCTAACACATTAATTGTACCTAATATGTTAATACTAGCATCCTCAGCTGGATTTTTTATAGAAAGTTGAACATCGATTTGAGCAGCATGATGATTAATTACATCAGGCTGCTCCTCTTTTACAATGTCAATAAAATTTGAGCTTCGAATATCTTCTTCATACAGCGTGACATTCTCTGGTACATTTGAAAGTTTGCCAGTAGATAAATTGTCTACAATAATAACTTCATAACCTTTTGCTAAATATGCTCTCGCTAGATTAGAGCCAATAAATCCTGCTCCCCCAGTTATTAGTACTTTGCTCATCTTATTCTCCATCTCCTATTACAGTCTTTCTTCCAATTGACTCATAATAGAATCCCTTTTTATTTATCTCATCACAATTAAATACATTTCTACCATCAAAAATAACAGGTTTTACTAAAGTACTTTTTACGCGATCTAAATCTAATTCACGAATATCAGACCACTCAGTTAAGATAACAACTGCATCCTTACCTTCAATCACATCATAAATATCGTCTTTAGTTGTTAGATTTGGAATTACTTTTTTAGCGTTTTCTGCCGCTACAGGATCATAAGCAGTAACTTTTGCACCCGCAGCTGTTAATTCGCGAATAATATCGATAGAAGGCGCGTCACGCATATCATCTGTATTTGGTTTAAATGCTAAACCTAATACTGCAAAATGCTTACCAGCGATTTCGCTAGCATAATAATTTTTAATTTTTTCAACGATTACATATCGTTGATTGTCATTTACTTTTGTAATTGTTTCAAGAATGCTCATTGGGCTACCAGCATTTTGTGCAATTGAAATAAGAGCACTTACGTCTTTAGGGAAACAAGATCCTCCATAACCTACACCAGCTTGTAAGAACTTTGGACCAATACGATCATCTGCTCCAATACCTTGTGCAATCTCTTGAACATCTGCTCCTACTTTTTCTGCTAAGTTAGCAATTTCATTAATAAAACTAATTTTAACTGCTAAAAATGCATTTGCTGCGTACTTAATCATTTCAGCTGTTTCAATAGAAGTAACAATTATATTTGTGTTAAATGGTTTATGTAATTCAGTCAATACTTCAGCAGCTTTAGTTGTTTCAGTACCAATAATTGCACGTTCCATGTTCATCGTATCATAGATCGCTGAGCCTTCACGTAAGAACTCTGGGCAAGATGCGACGTCAAACGTATGACCACTCTTATTAGATTGGCTAATAATATTTTTAACATGTTTATTTGTTCCAACTGGAACAGTGCTTTTCGTTACGATAACTTTGTAACTATTTAAATTTTCACCAATTTCTTTAGCAACTGCTTCTACGAATTCAAGATTAGCAGAACCATCTGCTTTTGGTGGTGTACCAACAGCAATAATAACTACATCAGCTTTCTCCATGCCTTCTTTTAGGCTTGTAGAAAATTTCAATCTGCCTTCTGCAACATTTTTAAGTACAAGTTTATCTAAACCTGGCTCGTAAATTGGCATTTCGCCTTGAAGAATTTTTTCAATTTTCTTTGAATCTATATCGATACATACAACATTGTTACCTATCTCACTAAAGCAAGTTCCAGAAACAAGTCCTACGTAACCTGTGCCTACTACACAAATATTCATTTAAAATCATCCTTTTTTTATACTTATTTTACTTTTATTTTAAAGTCGAAACTAAATTCGACTCATTAATAAAAGCTGCTCTTATTAATTAGGAAACAACCTAATTAAAGAAAGAAGCACTGTATAACTTTGCACTCGTTAATAATTATAATATTTTTAAACTAAATTTAAAAATATTATACCAAGATAGATATAATATTTTATTTTTTATGTTTTCTAAATGCATTCCAAGCATAATTTCCAAAATACCAAGCAGCTTTTGGTATTGAAAAACCCTCGATATCTCGATATACTGACCAATTTTGTTTAGCGGCCTTTTTCTTATTGCTTGAGATTGAATTTTTTACAAGACGATAAATACCTAGTTCCTCCTGTAAACCATACGCGTGAACACCCGTTTTTAGAATAGATAGCCAAAGGACAAAGTCTTGTCTAGTTCGAATATTTTTCATCTTTACTTTTCCGAGCTTTTCTATATTCAACATCACGGTTGAACACCCAATAATCGTATTCTTTAATAAAAACTTGTAACTTACTTCATTTGGAGCTTGTACGTTTTTACCTGTATCCGATCCATCCTCGTTTATCATTCGATATGAAGTAAATGTAAATGAATAATCATTTTTCTCCATAAATTGTACTTGCTTTTGCAATTTATCAAATGTCCATAAATCATCACTATCAACAAAAGCAATATACTTTCCTTTTGCATAATCAATAGCAGTGTTTCTTGCAATTGCAGCACCACTGTTTTCTTTTAAAAGAACGACTTTAATTCTTTTATCTTCTTGCTCAAATTTTTGAATGATTTCTCTACTTGAGTCAGTAGAAACATCATCAACTAGGATTAGCTCCCAATTCTGATATGTTTGCGAAAGAACACTGTTAATTGTGTCAACAATGAATTCCTCAGCGTTATATACAGGCGTTATGATTGAAACAAGAGGCTCTAAATTACTCAACTATTCCACTCTCCTTGTTTGCAGCCTGTTCAGAATTAACCTTTCTCTTCCCTAATTCTAAGAAAATGAAGACAATGATTAATATTCCCCAAAATCGAGGTGTAACAAAATCTCCACGATATAAGGATGTAACGATTAAGTGTATAAATAGAAACAATGAAAATAAATAATAATCATTTTTATTTCTAATAACGAATAACTTTAACCCCATGTAAACAAAGCCATACAGTAAAGCAACAAAACCAAATAGTCCATGTTCAAAAATTAAATCCACGAAAATATTATTTGAAGTTGTACTAACTGCTTTTCCATTTGGTAATAGTCGTGATAATTGAATAAATTCAAATGATCCAGGACCGTATCCAAATAATGCTGATAGCCAAGAATGATCAAATACCCATACAAAAGGCATTGCATACATATACATGCGGCTATGTTTCTGAATATCAAATACACCTGCTAGTCGTCCGATAATCGGTTCTAGGAATTCGTGAATTTTACCTGAGAAGATAAAATAGAATGCAATTACTGCCAAACAAAGTAGGCCTAAAATATAGAAAATAATCTTCTTATTTTTTAAATTTGAAGTCAAAAGTAAGAAGGTAAACAATACACATAAAATCGCTAAATTAACATAGCCACTTAATGAATACGATAAAATTAATACAAAAATTGTTGGAATAAAAATAAACAAGCCATATTTGAATTTTGATTTAACCATTACATAGCCGATTATTAATAAATCAACTAAGAACGGAGCTAAATAACTTGGTTCATCTGCAAATGATGTCAATCTAAAGTCAAATAATGTTTTTCCTCCAACAGAATGAACAAATGATCGTGTAGAAATATTTAGAAATGGAATATTGTATAAGAATGAGAAGAATTGCCATACCCCTACAATTGTAATGATCAAGAGTGCAACTACATATGCCCATACAATTTTATTCAAAGTTCGATTTTTAAATTTAGAAATAACTTGTGTACTAATATAAAAAATTGAAAAAAATATTACATAATTAATTAGCCTTTTTATCAAATCAGACTTTAAATACTGACCGTACTCAACCGAATATAATGTAAAGTAATTATACACAGTTACTAATAGTGAAAAAATAATCGGCAAGATAAATACAAGTAAGAATCTAACTTGCTCTTGTTTATGGATACTATGAAAATTTTCAGTTTTTCTAACCATAAAATAAAGAATCACTAGTCCACCAAAAACACAACCGCTAATCAAAAATGAACTAGGTAAACCCGGTATTATTTTTTGAAAAACAGTTGAGACTGAAAATGGTATAAAAAAGAAATATACCATCAATAAAATCATCATAAGCTTTTCATAATTTTTTCGTATGTATTCGAAACTTAACATATCTATTGAAGTCCTCTCAATCTATTTAAGCGTAAATATTCTTCAGTTAGTCTTAAATTGAAGAATTTCTCCTAAACCTTTTATTAAATTTACAAAAGGTTTTTCAAGCATATTAAATTTTTTTATGAAAAAGGCGATAAAATATAAAAAAGCTAATGGTGTATTGTAAATTCTTTTAAACATTGGGCCTTTTCCTATAAACTGTTGTGCTGATAAAAACTCTGTTGATTCTTTTTTAGGATGATACACGACAATTTTGGGAACATAACTGATTTTATAACCTTTTTTTAGAAGATCGATTAAAAATATATTTTCTTCACCTGAAGGATATTTTGCACCTAAACCAAAACTTTCATCAAATTTAAGGTCTGCTTTTTTTACTACTTTTAAATTCAAGAACAATTCGATTGAAGATTTTCTAAATAAACCTCTAAATGATACATTTTCTTCAGCTTTATCGCTATAGTCTTTGTAATAATATTCACTATCTGGGTCATATATTTGGAAAGTGCAGATACCATTTTGTTTATTTTCTTCAAAATACTGCTTTATATTTTCAAAGGAATCTTTTGGGTACCAGCAATCATCATCTGAAAAAGTTATAATTTCCCCTGAAACGTGTTTTAAGCCCTCATTTCTTGAATGGGACAATCCTTTTCTCGTCAATTTTATTTGTTTAATTTTATCTTTTAGTAAAGATGAATTAATTAGCTCTTCGACGTGGTCATGATTACCTTGACTTACAACAATTATTTCAAATTGCTGATAAGTTTGTTGTTCTATACTCAATAGTAGCCGCTTTAGCTCTAATTCTCGACTTCCAAGTGTAGGTATAATTATACTAATCATGCAAAATCCTCCATATTTAATCAATTCACGTCAAATTTCAAGCATTTACGTAAATAACTTGTATATTATAACATAGCTTTTCCTTATATAAAATATAATATGATTGAACTTAAAAATGCTTAAGGCATTCTATTTATCAAGGTTTAATATTCATTTTTTTAATATTAATCGAATTGTTACATTAAACTAATCTTTTTAATTAACTCTTAATACATTTGTTAAATTACTGAAACTAAAAGTAGATTTTTAAACTTTATTTTAAAAATTTTGAAGTTAATTTCTTATACAATTTGCAAAAAATGCTATACTAACAATATAATTAATCAATGTAAAGTTTGAACCTATTGCATGGAGGAAAATATGTTAAAGAAAATTTTTACGATCATCGCTACTTTTTCAATACTGAGTGCGTTAATGATGGGCTGCGAAAAAGAAGTTTTAAAATCTAGAAGTATCAATGATGCCGACCACTATATTCAGAATAATATAAGTCAAATGAACTGGAAGACATTTAAACAACTTACTTCAAGTAATGCAACAATTACAAAAGATGATTTTATTAAACTTAAAAGTAATCTCTCTCAAAACAAATCAGCATACTTTTTCACTTCGAACTCAACTTTAAAGGTATATAATTACAATAGTTCGAATCACATTATTTATATTTCAAAATGGGTAGACGAAAAAGGTCTAACTAAACTAAAATCTGTTGAATTCTTAAATTAACAAAAAAAGCTAACCTCTTTTTGAACTTAAAGTGTATTGGCCGGCCAATGTCAGATGTTGTTTAACATTGGCGAGGCAGTACACAGTTCATGAGGTTAGCTTTTTTATAAATTGATTAGAAAAGAGAATCGTACATTTCTTTATGACTATTCAAGCATTTTTTTGTATTATAGTTATTTAAGTAATGATTATAAAACTTTATTTTTTCATGATTTAACTTCTCAGGCGAAATTAAATTTTCTTCCATTTTCTTTATTAATTCCTCTACTAAAGTATACTTATTTTCTTCAAAATGAATAACTTCTTCCAAACCATCAATTCGTGTCCCATATGCAACATTTTTTCTTGCCATTGCCTCAACTGCTGTTCGACCGAACGATTCCTTGATAGAAGTAAGAATAAAAATATCACTCAAGTAAAAAATTTCATTCATTTTTTCGATAGGTACGTTAATTAATGCAATTAATTGTTCTTTTCCAATTAAATCTTCAAGTTGTTTGATAATCGCATTAACTTGCTGTTCTTCCTTCTCTGAACGATCAGTGCCGATTGTGATTACAACCTTAAATTTATAGCGTTTCTCTAGTTCTTTAATAATTTCAACGGCAAGTGGCCAGTTTTTATCTGGGGAATATCTACCTGAAAATCCAATTACGATTTCATCATCTAAAACATTATATTGTTCTCTGATTTTTACCCTTACATTAGGATCATACGTATCAAATAAATCTCCTGCTGTATTCGGTATTACGATTAGTTTTTCCTCATTACCGATATTGTTCTTTTTATAAATCTTTCTATTATTATATGTTGTTGTGACGATATATGTAAAATTCTTTGAGAACCGTTTAATTAGTTTTTGCGTCATGTTACCATATTTATCTAAAACACCGCGGTCTGTGTAAATTAATTTAATTTTACTTGAAATTAAACGAAACGTTTTTAGTATATTTACTAAAATCATCGTTGAAGGCATTTGTACATGGATTATATCTGGTTTAATTTTATTAATTTCACTTCTTATTTCAAATAACAATTTCATTAGTTCGCCTTTTGTTTTTCCTTTTAAAACAAAATTTGTATAGTTATCTAAAATAATTTGGTTTTTAACTTTTTTTGATGAAGAAGGTGTAATCATATGGAATTCAAACTCTTTTTCCAAACCATTCATAATAATCTTCATTGATTCTTGCGCTCCTCCAACAATATCTAGAGAAACATCAGACAAATAGACAATTTTCTTCAAAACAAATCCTCCTAAATAGTAAACAAATAGTTAATCAAACTTTTGAAAGATTATCAATTATAAGCGCACAAATCATTCAACTTAATAATAAAGTACTAAGCTAAACGCTTAGTACAATTAGTTTCCATAATACAACTTACATTCAAGCCTTTATCGTTTCCTTCTCTTTCATTAATCTTAAAAGTATTTTCCCTGAAACAATGTAATTTTCTAAAATAAATTTACGTTTCTCAAAGCTACTTTTAAGAATATAATCTGTTGATGCATCTTCCTTATGATACATTTTAATCTCTGGAGAATAGAGCATTTTAAAATGATCTCGTTGAGACATTAAAAGCAGTATATCTTCTTCCATGAACATAAATGTTTCAGAATATAAACCATCATACTTTGAAATGTAATCTGATGAAAATATTAAACAACTACCGTGTAGCTGGATATTTTCTTGTTTTACTAAATGGTTTATTGGTTTATTTGGATTTTTCTTTACAGCTCTTTTAATCATTCTAGCCAATTTAAATTTTTTCAAATTTGTTTTTAAAGCTGTTTTAATGATATAAGTGTATTTCCATTTCGTACTTGAGCTATTTTTTAGCATTTCTTCGTACATTTTTACATCTCTTTCAAGCTCTTCATAACTTACTAATGTTTCTCTTGCTGGATTTTGATGTCTACCGTCCCTGGCAATAATATCCGGACCAAGAACAGCGAACTTTTCTTCTTCATAAATCTTTACGACTTTTGTAATAAAGTCTTTTTGTTCAAAAATAGTATCATTATTGATTAGACAAATAAAATCAGAATTCAACTCATTTTTAGCAAATCTAAATCCAAGATTATTTCCTTTTGCAAATCCAAGATTTTCATCGCTCTCGATGAAATAAACATTTTCTATTTCATTAAATTTCGCGATGATATTTTTCATTGACTCATTGTATGAGGCATTATCAACAACAACAATATCATAATTTGGATAATCAATATTATTTAATATTGATTCTATACATTCTATCGTATCTTGCTCAGCAAGATAATGTAGAATTACAAACGTAAATTTATTCATTTGGCACCTCAAAAAATGACTTCAGTATTTTAATGATTATCTTTTAATTAAACCCTTAATTACTTTAAACTCTTTTGTAACAATCAATCCTATACCATATAAACATGAAGCAATGATTAATTTCACAATGATTGAGATCAGAGTATTTTTGATATCGAAATGAATCAAAGCCATTCCTACAATCATAATGATTGCAATAATGCTATGTTTTTTCAACTCTAAAAGAAACTTTAGTAAACTTTTATTTAATACAACTTTAATTAACATTCTGTATGCAATAAAGAAATTAAAAATATAAGCTAGCGTTACAAATATCGCTACCGTTTTTATATTACCAAAAAACAAACCGATCGTAATAAATGATACTATACAAATTGTAGATTGTATCCCAGTTCTAAATAGCTGCTTTGTTTCATTTGTTGCCTGGAAAATTGCACTGGCACTTGATGTAGTCATTTGTGACCAAATTGAAAGACTTAGTATTTTAAATACTGGTATTGAAGCAAGCCATTGACTGCCAAACATAATCAAAATAATTTCTTTCGCTGAAAAGTAACAAAATATACTAAAGAAGATACCTAGTAAGGATAAAATTCGAATTACTTTTATAAACTGATGATATATTTTTTCTCGATCATGTTGATATTCTGAAAGAATTGGATGCAAAACTGGTGTTATAACATTAGTTAGATTACTAACTGGATATAACATTAATTTATAAGCTTTATCATAATAACCTAATGGTACTTGTCCTAAAAACTTACCAATTAGTAGATTATCTGAATTTCTTGCAAAGTAATTAATAAAGTTAAATCCGAATTGAAAAGCCGAAAACGAGCGAATTTTCTTCACACTGTCACTTTTATAGTTAAAAATTATTTTAAATCTAATTGTAATGTAATTCCAAACAAATGTTGCTAATCCCATAAATACAGTATTCCAAACAAGTGCATAATATTTAGCCCCATTAAGCGCTAAAATAATAGTAAATATCCCACCAAGAATGGTTACTACAACTGTTCGAATACCTAGTTTTTTAAATTCTTTTGCCTTAATTAACAAGGCGTTTGGAACAATATTTAAGACATTAAAAAATATACCAATCGCTAGAATTCTTCCTAATCCTATATATACATCATTGTTATAAAACATTGAGATTGGATATGAAAATAAGATAAAGGCAATCGACGATACAAATGCCACTAAAATCGTAAATAAAAAGATATTTGAAATATCTCGTTCATCTAATTCTTTATTTTGAATAATCGCTGGTCCAAAGCCCATGTCTGATAAAATTGAAAAGAAGCTGATAAAAACAGAAATTATGGCTACTATTCCATAATCGCTCGGGGTTAATAACCTTGCTAATACGGCATTGATTAATAGTTGTATAATGATATTAGAATATCTAGATACAAAATTAATAAATGCAGCTTTTTTTATAGAGACATTACTCATTTCCTTTAATTTCCTCTTTTCTGCACTCATTTACAAACAACTAATATTGTAATACAAACTATCATTATTTTTCCATGAAAATGTGTACAACTCTTTAAAAGTAGTTTAAGCCCTATGAACAATATAAAAACATTTATTAATGTGTTTAATATTGTCCATAGGGCATTTTTTTACTTATTATTTATTACCATATTGTTTCTCAAAATATTGTTTATATTCACCAGATATAATTGTTTCCCACCATTCTTTGTTATCTAAATACCATTGAACAGTTTGAGCAATACCTGTATCAAAATTATAAGTTGGCTTCCAACCTAGTTTTTCTAATTTACTTGGATCAATTGCATATCTCTTATCATGGCCTAAGCGATCTTGTACAAACTCAATTAAATCTTCTGATTTACCAAGAGCTGATATGATTGTCTTAACGACTTCTAAATTAGTACGTTCGTTATGTCCACCTACATTATAAACTTCACCATTTTCTCCTTCATGCATAACTAAATCAATTGCAGAGCAATGATCAAGAACATGTAACCAGTCACGAATATTTTCGCCAGTTCCGTAAACAGGTACTTTTTGGTCGTTTAAAACTCGCGAAATTGTTAATGGAATTAACTTCTCTGGGAAGTGATATGGTCCATAGTTATTAGAACAACGAGTAATATTCATAGGCAATTTAAACGTTTCATGATATGCACGAACTAATAAATCAGATGAAGCTTTACTTGCAGAATAAGGACTATTCGGTTGTAAAGGAGTATCTTCTGTAAAGAATGTTGTTGGATCAAAGTCTAGTTCACCGTATACTTCATCCGTTGATACATGTACAAATTTCTTTACATTAATTGCTTTTGAAGCATCTAATAAAACTTGAGTGCCTAAAACATTTGTTTTTACGAATATTTCAGGTTCAGTAATTGAGCGATCAACATGACTCTCCGCCGCAAAATGCACAACATAGTCAAACTTTTCTTTGTTAAATAACTCCATAATTTCATCACGATTTGAAATATCAACTTTTGCAAAATGATAGTTCTCGTTATTTTCGATATTTTTATGCTTCGTTAAATCACCTGCATATGTTAGAACATCTAAATTAAAAATATCATATGAAGGATACTTATTTACCATATATTGTACAAAGTTACCACCGATAAAACCGGCACCACCTGTAACAGCTACTTTCATTCTATTCACCTAATTCCACCTCTTGTTTTAATTGAACTAAATATCTAGCTAACGCATCTTCCCATGTAGGTAATGGTTTAAACCCATTCTCTACTAGTTTTTGTTTTGATAGTCTAGAGTTTTTTGGTCGAACTGCACGTGTTGGATATTCTTCTGTTGAGATCGATTGTACTAAAACATCTTTACCTGCTAGTTTGAATATTTCTTTTGCAAATTCTGCCCAACTAGTAAATCCTTCATTCGTCGCATGATATATACCATATTTATCAGTCTTAATCATTTCAACTATTAGTTTCGCTAAATCAAATGTATAGGTAGGTGAACCTACTTGGTCACCTACTACATTTAATTCATTTCTAGTTTCTGATAATCTCAGCATTGTTTTTATAAAGTTATTACCATTAATTCCGAACACCCATGAAATACGCACGATAAAATAATTGTCAATTAATGATTGAACAATTTTTTCACCTTCATATTTTGTAAGACCGTAATAACCGATTGGATTTGGTTGATCATCCTCGTTAAATGGTTGATCACCTTTCCCCTCAAACACATAATCAGTACTAATATAGACGAATTTTGCGTCGTGTTTTTTTGCCGCCTCAGCTAAATATTTTGTTCCCTCTACATTAACATTTCGACAATTCTCTTGATCATCCTCAGCTTTATCGACTGCAGTATATGCAGCACAATGTATGATTACATCGGGCTTAAATGAATCAACTAAAGAAATAACTGCTGCTTTATCAGTAATATCAAGTTCATTTCGAGTGATTCCTTTTACCTCAAGATTATGTAGTTCACATTCTCGAACGACATCATAACCTAACTGCCCAGCATAACCTGTTACTAAAATTTTCATTTTATTACTCCCCGTAAATAAAATTATTTTCAGCTTCCGCTAATAATGGTGCAGTTTCATCCTTTGCTGATAACACTGGCTTTATATCCATTGGCCACTCAACATTTATATCAGGGTCATTCCAATTGATTCCTCTATCACAATCAGGTGCATATAGCTCATCAACTTTATATTGTACTTCTACGTCATCTGTTAATGTCATAAAACCATGAGCAAATCCTTTAGGTACTAATAATTGCTTCTTATTTTCCGCACTTAATTCGATCCCAAACCATTTGCCATAAGTAGGACTACCTTTACGAATATCGACCGCTACATCAAAAATCGAACCAAGCGTGCATCGAACTAATTTCGTTTGTGCTTTTGGAGCTAATTGATAGTGTAATCCGCGTAAAGTACCTTTTGTTGCAGAAAAAGAGTGGTTATCTTGAACAAAGTTCAAATTTAGTCCAAATTCTTTCATTTTTGAATCACTATAAGTTTCCATAAACCAACCACGATGATCTCCAAAGACCGCTGGTTCAATAACGACAACACCTTCTAAAAATGTTTCAGTAATTTTCATTTTACAATGACACCTCGAAATGTTTTATTAATATTTAATCTCACCATTTGCCACTTTTACTAGGTATTTACCATAGTTTGTCTTGCTTAATAACTCACTTGATTCTAAAAGCTTTTCTTTTGTAATCCAGCCATTAATATATGCAATTTCTTCTGGAGCAGAGATTTTAATTCCTTGATGCTCTTCTACCGTTTTAACAAAGTTTGTAGCAGAAACTAAGCTCTCATGAGTTCCTGTATCTAACCATGTATAACCGCGACCTAAAAGTTCAACGTCTAATTCACCCATTTTTAAGTAAGCTTCATTTACTGTTGTAATCTCTAATTCTCCACGATGAGAAGGTTTTACATTTTTCGCGATTTCAACAACTCGATTATCATAAAAATACAATCCAGTAATTGCATAGTTTGATTTCGGTACAGCAGGTTTCTCTTCAACACTTAATACTTTACCAGTTTCATCAAACTCAACTACACCAAATCGTTCAGGATCTTGAACATGATAACCAAATACTGTAGCACCTTTTTCTTTACTTGCAGCATTTTTTAATATTTTTCGCATTCCGCTTCCGTAATAAATATTATCACCTAGAATCATAGCAACAGAATCATTTCCGATAAACTCTTCCCCAATGATAAATGCTTGCGCTAAACCATCTGGACTAGGCTGAACTTTATATTGTAAAGAAATTCCAAACTGAGAACCATCTCCTAATAATGCTTCAAAGCGAGGCAGATCTTCTGGAGTTGAAATAATTAAAATCTCTCTTATACCAGCTAACATTAAAGTAGCTAATGGATAATAAATCATCGGTTTATCATATACAGGTAATAGCTGTTTACTTGTAACCATTGTTAATGGATAAAGGCGTGTACCACTACCGCCAGCAAGAATAATACCTTTCATAGTAAAGTCCTCCTAAAACTTGTTTGCAAGTCAATTTTATATAAATTAAGTAATTAATAGGGTTATGTAAAAAATTCGATTTTACAAAATTTTATTATCACATAAACCATTGCATTATTCCACTAATATCATTATAAGTTTCTACCATTTTTAGATAAAATAATTGATAAAATAGAAAGTAAATTTAATTAAAACTTAAAAAAAGTAAAACGGCACATGCTAATTAACATGTGCCGTAACAATCTTATTATTTACCATCAGTTCCTACATCAGTTTTATTTTGTTCTAAGTTTAATTCTAGATGATTTCTTAATAATGTAGATAAATAATTTCTCTCTTCATCAGTTACGAAGAAATAATATATTCCATTCATTCTTTTGTTCTCACCGTCAATTTTTAATTCTTCAATCGATGATGATGCATCCTTATAATCCTGTTGAATCGATACCATGTCATTGAATCCTAAATTTGTCACAACATTTTTTTCAATTGCACTTAAAATAGTTTGATAATTAGTAAGCGAAGATACGGAAGCACCTTTTTTAATAACTGCTTCGATCACTTGACGCTGTCTCATTTGACGTCCAAAATCTCCACGAGTATCCTGCTTTCTCATACGTGAGTAAGTAAGTGCCTTTTTACCATTCAAATGAAGTGGTCCTTTACTAAAATGGATACCTTGATATGTAAAATCTAAATCGTTCACAACATCAACACCATTAACAGCATCTACTATATCTTTAAATCCTTCCATATTGACTTCTAAATAATAATCAATTGGTATATTTAAGAAATTTTCGATTGAATCAACCGTCATTTGTACGCCACCAAAAGCGTATGAATGATTTAATTTATCTTTCTTATTCTTCCCTACTATTTCGCCGTAAGTATCACGTGGAATACTCAACATTTTTGTTGTCTTTTTCTCAGGATTAACCGTTAATACAATCATTGAATCGGCACGGCCAACGTCACCTTTTCGATGATCTACCCCCATTAACAAGATTGAAAAGGGCTCCATTTTTTTTACACTAACGACTTCCTGGCGTTTTTTAGTTTTCTTAATTTCTTTGTGAATTTTTTCAGTTGTCTCGTTCACCTTATTCCAAATTGAATAAGCGTATACACCTACACCCGCTGTTAATACAACTAACGCAATTACAACACTTAAAAGTACTTTTTTCATTGTAGACATTTTTTTAGTTGAGTGTAACTCTTTTCTAGACAAGATCATTCTCCTTCAATAATCCATAAATTAATTTTCAAATATTATTAATAGTCAGAAACAACTCTCTTCCTATTTTACTTTATTTGACATATATCTGCATATTTTTATTTTTGAATTAAGAGATTTAATGACTATCTAGTAAAAAAGAAAACGATCAAACTTCTAAGTATGATCGTTTCCTTATTTATACACCTCTGCATTATTTTAATTCAAGATGTTGTCTTAATTCGTTTGAAATTTTTAATCGATCCGTATCAGCTACTTGGAAGTAGTAAATTTTATTTATCATTGTTCCTTTACCTGTCATTTGCATTTGATCAATTGTTGAAGTAGCGTCACGATAATTCTTTTGGATTGTAACCATTTCATTAAGTGAAATATTCGTTTTAATATTTTTTGAAATTGCCATTAATAAATCATTATATTTTGTTAATGAAGAAATCGAAGTTCCTTTTTTCAACACAGCCTCGATCACTTGTCGTTGTCTTTGTTGGCGACCAAAATCTCCACGAGGATCTTGTTTTCTCATTCTTGTATATTTCAAGGCTAAATCACCATTCAAATGTAACGGTCCCTTTTTAAAATGTGTACCTTCATAAGTAAAATCTAAATCATTTACAACATCTACTCCATTTACAGCATCAACAATATCATGGAAACCTTCCATATTGACCTCTACAAAGTAATCGATTGGAACATTTAAAAACTTCTCTACCGTATTAACTGACATTTGAATTCCACCAAATGCATAAGCATGATTGATTTTATCTAGCTTACCTTTCCCTACTATTTCCGTACGTGTATCACGAGGAATACTTACCATTTTAGTTGAACCTTGTGCTGGATTAACTGTCATTAATATCAGTGAATCCGATCTTCCAACATCACCTGGGCGATGATCAACACCTAACAAAAGTATTGAAAAAGGTTGTTTCTTGTTTATATCCGTCTCACCTTGACGCAAACTACTTTTATTAATATCCTTGTGAATCGATTCTGTAGCCTTGTTTATGTTTGAATAGATTGAATATGCATAAACGCCTATTCCTAATATAATTACTCCAATAATAATTGAAAGAGTAATGATTATTTTTTTTGTTTTTGACATTATTTGTGCTCCTCTATAATTGAATCAAAATGGAATAGTTTGAGAAAATTAATTTCTTTATTAGTTTTTACTATTTATTCAAATAAATACAGCCATTTAGTGCTCATATTTTTAGAAAAAACCATAAAAAAACACAGGCTTTTCATTTAGAGTGTCCTGTGCTCAAATATAAAAGTTTACTATCTTTTTTTCAAACTTATCCTTTTGGAAAGTAAAAATCTCCTGCCTTTAAACCTCTTTTTATATTTGACGGTTTATCGGAAAAATTCCCAGAAACGACTATTAAATCTTTACTTGTAAATGGTTTTCCACTGTAGTTTATATATACTGAACATGGAGCGTTAGTAATTGCATTACTTCCATAATAATGTGCTCTTGATCCTAATAAAAACAAACTATTATCATTTATTTTCATTCTTACTGGATTATATCCTACCTCAATTCCATGCTTAGTAGTAACCGAAATATTATTATTATTAATATTAGCCGAACATGATGAATAGGTTGATCCAGTATCTGTTGTTTCAACAAAAATTCCGCTTGAAGGAATACGTTGACCACACCATCCTATATTATTATCTTTAATTGTTAATATTCGGAAATCCTCAATTCTTATCGCCTCAGTGCCAGCCTCAAATAAATTATTATCCGAAATAATAACAAAATTTGATTGTTTAATAAAAATATTGTTTCTCTTATCAGGGCTTTTCCCAGAAGCTGTGCCATGAAAAAAGAAGTTTCCTTTTAATATTAATCCATCTTGCCCTTCAAAATGGACATTGTCTATCCCTCCAACATCTCCATAAAAGTAGTTATCACTAACATTCCAATCTCCATGTTGGAAATAATTCCAATTAGATAATTTTTTATCCCATGGGAACATATTGGTTTTTACAGCATATTGAGTTTTTTGAATAGTACATCCTTTAATTCTAATTCTTGCAGTTTGTTGCCACTTATATTCTACTAATGTAGGGTTTCCTAAAATACCTATTTGATAATTACTTATAAAACAATTTTGTATTGTGACATCTCTAGTGTTTTGAATTGTAATTGCTGCACCTTTATATCCTGATTCACGTTCAAATTTTACACCATCAAATACGGTAAATAACTCTTTAATATTAAAAGCAATTGGGTTAAGTATGTCCGTTGATTGTATTAATACTCTTCCCCTTAATATCCCCCCACCTATAACCTTTATATGTTTAGAATATATTTTTACTTGATTAAACAAAAATGCTCCGTTTGGAATTTCAAGTGTAGCTCCATTTGAAGGGAAATTTTTAGCAATGTAATCAATTGCACTTTGTATAGTTTCTGTATTATCTTTTGCAAGTATTGTATAGTTAGCATCCTCATACCACTTGCCATTTGAAACATTATAATAGTTTGCATTTCCTTTAGCACCGAATGCTTCTATATTTATACTACTATTTTTTAACAAATCTATATTAAAAGAATTATCACTAATGTATTTATCAATAATATCAAAGTTTTCAACAATTTCGTTTCGATTAAAAGGGTCAGACCCCACCCATTTGTGTAATTCTAAATTTGTAGTTTTATGTGAGCTCATATTCTTGCACCTCTAAGATCCTGATATTTTCAAAATTATATCTGGGATATACTAATTTTGATGGTTATAACTTTATAAGTTATATCGGAATTATCGGAGGGCTGATTAACCTTATCATCTAACTTAATTATATTTACTAGATATTTAGAAAAGTAAACTAAATAAATAAAATTATTTATTACTCAACTTACTAATATAACTTACTAATTTGAGACACACATATTTTTATATCAAATTCACTAGATCTAATTTTCGCATTTATTATGATTTCATCCATATTTAATTTCGAGTCAATAATATCCTTAACATTTTCATATAATGCGTTAATATCTCCAGGCTTATATTTTAATCCATTTTTCTTATGTTCTACTATTTCATTGAGTCCACCCACATTTGTAACGATAAGTGGATTCCCAAAATTCATTGCCTCAATTGCTACTCTACCAAAAGCTTCATTTCGTGAACTAACGATTTCTATATCAGCATCACTTCTAAGCAAATCTATATCGTTAGTGTAATCAATAAATTCTATTATTTCTTCTAAATTATTTAATGCTATTAAATTTAAAAGATAATCATAATATTCCTTTTTTCTGCCTCCAACTAATTTAATACGAAAATTCGGAAATCCTTCTTGTTTTAATTTCTTGGCTAACAATATTAGATCTTCTTGTCCCTTTATCTCATAAATTGTACCGAAACAATATATATTAATTGGATTTTGTTTAATATTCTTTTTATTAATTGAAGTAGTTAATGGAATTCCATTATATATTCTTCTAAATTTATTTTTTTGTTCCTTACTAAGCTCTCCGAATAACTTTTGATATACTTCTTGGAAATTAGCTTTCAACGAATCCGCTACAAATATTATTTGATCAGCATTATCAACTATGCTCAGAATATACTTTTTTTGTTTTATACCTTTAATTCCAAACATTGCTCCAATGTCTTCTCTAACATGCCAAATATGTTTTAGATCTAATTCCTTTGCTAGGTCTGCACCGAACTTTATAACACTAGAATTACTATGGACTAAATTGATATTATTATCTTTAATCTTCTTTTTTATTTTCATTAGCTCTTTATTTCTAATTAATGAAAAGAATAGTTTTCTTATTAAATTCTGTTTAATCTCTATGTTATCCAAAAAGTAATAGGCTTCATAAAATGGAATATTTCTTTTAATTAATTCTTGTTTTAAAGTTCCTGCATTTAATATTTTTCTATAATCCTTTGTAAATAACGTACGTAAACCTAAAGTTTTAGGTATTAAAACATATGGTTGAACATTCATCGGAAGGTGGTCTAATAAATTTAATAATGAATGTGTAGCTCCACCTTTCGTATTCTCATGAGCAACATATAATACTTTTTTCATACAAATCCCTCAGTTCAAATTATTAACAGCTATAAAATTTAAACTTTATTCTGCTACTTTATCCGTTTTTGCCATGCTTAAGTAATAGCTAAAACATATCAATGAGAGCATAGCTATAATGTAATGATCTCTAAAAGGCTGTGTCGCATACGAAACAAATAAGACTGACAAAAATATTATTAAATAAATCGTTATCTTGTTTCTTCTCCCTTTAATACTGATTAAATTCACAAAATAGACTGTGTAAATATTCACTAATACTACTAAGTAAATCCATCCTCCAAGGATCATAACAAGTGATGAACTATTTATCCCTAAATGTACATGAATAGATTGATGAAGGAGATCTACATTATTTAAACCTATGCCCATCCCAGAAGCGTTGTAATAATGAAATGCGAGGTAATTTAAATAAGCTCTTTCATTATTTTTATTAGGGTATAATCCTGATTTAGAGAAAAAATCATTAATTAAATTAAAAGTATTATTAAATTCCGGTCCAAATTTATCCTTAAAAATAAATAGACATACTAAAATAGCAATTAGAAAAATGACAATACGGAAAACTCGGTTAATATTTTTAAAAGATAATCCTGAACTTAAAAATCTAAAATAAAAAAATAACCCTACAAAAAAGGTAAAAGTTAAGAAAATCATCTTATTATCATTAAATAAGGAAAATGAAAATGCTATAATTACTTCTAAAATTATTATGATTAAAATTTTTAATGACTTTCGTTCTAAATAGAAAAAAAGATTTAATAAAATTGTTGCAATCCAGAAAAAATTTAAAACACTTACACCATTCATTCCAATTAGCCCTGTCATATGGTCAAAAGCATTTGGGTTATAAATTAAAAAACGTTCCATCATAAACGTTCCAGTTTTAATTTGAATTAGGATAATGGCTGCGTTAATAAAAAAGTATAGATTCATAAAGATCGTTAATTTGTAGGTTAAGCGAGTCAGGACTTCATGTTCATAACTTCTTTTTAAATAAATTAGAAAGCTTATCAATGTTAATGGCATTAGCTGCATTAATAAATTTCCAATTAAAATATCTCCAAAACCAAACTTTACTATATTTAAAGAAACTACTAAAAGCAGAAGAAAAAATGAAATAAATTTGATTACATCGAATCTAAACCCTAAATATATTGTTCTAATTAAGATCAATGTCATTAGTATAAAATCGATATAATACCACTCTATATAAAATACTCTTCTATACCTCAAAAAAAAGAGAAAAAATAACAAGAATAAAGTTGTAGCCAGATCTACTTTTGTCAGCTTTTTCATAAATTGCCTCTATAATTCCTGTTGAATTTTTTTACAAATATTTTTAACTTTTTTATCAAAATAGAGAAATTTCCTCACATTTATAGGATACCACCAGTTTTTTTTATATAACTTTTTCTTATTTATTGAAATAAGTTTAGCCTTTTCGCTTTTAAATGAAGTGCTGCCATAATGAAAAATAAATGTATCATCGGCTAAAATGTTTTTATAACCTTTTTTTATAACTCTACACGAAAAGTCATTTTCTTCGCCATATCCCATTCCAAATGTAGCAGCATCAAAGAATCCTACTTCATCTAGAACCGACCTCTTAATATACATAGCATGTCCTACTGCAGTAGGAATAGTAGGATATATTTTTTCTGAAATTTTTTCTACAAGTTGTGAGAATCCTTCAATTGTGTATCCTTCTGGAAGAATATTATCTTGATTAAAAAATGGAACCGATGCAATAGTACCGTTATTAGTTAAAGCAGTAACGGTAGCAACCTTTTTATTTGAGTAAGCAGCATTATATAGTTTATCTATCCAAAAATTCGTAACTACTGTATCGGAATTTAATAAAATGACATCATTTTGAGACTGTTTCATACCTTTATTTACAGTTTTAACAAATCCTAGATTTGTTTCATTATCTACTATTGTTACACGATCATCAGAAATATTATTTAATAAGTATGAGATACGTTCATCCGGCGTTTTATCGTTAATAATAATAAACTGATGCTCCTGTTTATTACTACAGTTTAACAATGATTCAATACATTTTTGTGTTTCATCGTACCCATTATAAACTGGTATAATTACATCAATCATTTTATACCCCCAATGCAAATTTCATTTTCTTATTTTTTCTTATTTATACACATCAGTCATAATATCTTGAGCATGGTTCTCTATCATCTTCACATTATAATCTCTTGTAATATTCAAATGTTTTTCCAATAAGACTTCTTTGTTTAAGCTTTTTAGTAGTTTATATAGTTCACTTGAAGAATTAGAATCAACCGTCCAACCGAATTTTTCAAGAACTAAATCTTTGCTTCCAACATTTTCAGAAATTATAACAGGTGTTCCAAAACTTAATCCTTCTAATGCTACAAAGCCAAATGTTTCCTTCCACACACTTGGAACAACTAACACATCCAAGTTAGTAAAAATATCTTCTAATTGATCACTTCTAAAAGATCCATGTGTGAACACACTTTCCATTGGCTCTAAATTTGCACTATCGCCAAAAAGATGTAGTTCAAACTGATCACTGGCTAACAATTTAAAGGCTTCTAGCAAAATAAAAAAACCTTTATGTTCTTTATAAGGTCCAAGATAACCAATTCGAATTTTACTATAGTTAGATTTTTCTACATTGGCTTTCATGATCCCACTGTGAGTAATATTAACAACTTTACCCTCTATTTCTGGTAGATATTCTTTGTATACTTGCATCGTTACGACACTATTAAAATGAAAATAATCTATTTTCATTAAAATATCTAAATAATACTTTCTCAGAGTAACGTATTCTTCCGAGCGATTTTCATTAAAGTTATTTGATTCTAATTCTTTTCGCGTTGAGAGCTTACTAGGTTTCTTTGGTGGTATTAATTTTTTTAGTTTCTTTATTGTTGGATAGAAAGGTGTTTGTGTTAGTAATAACGCTTTTGTCCCCATAGCATGTAAAGAACAATCTGCACAACCTTTACCATTTTTATAATTGTTACAATTAGTACTTTCATGCTCTTTATATAAATTAATCGTAGGGCAAATACCAAAGTAATCATGTGTAGTATAAACAAGTTTTATCCCTAATGCTTTAGCAGATTCAAAAAATTCAGAGTGCAGTCCCATCAAAGTATGAATATGAATAACATTAGGTTTTACTTCAGTTAGAAAATCTAGATAAACTTTTTTCGGTACCCGCTTCATGAAGTCAATTGGTTCTTTTATTCCTCTAAATAACGGTAAAGGTAATGAATTTATAATTTGAAAATGACTGATATGATCATTTCTTTTTCTAATCTGGGAAATTCTAGTATGTGTGTTTAAAAAATCAATCTTTCCAGGAAATAGATGAATTACTTCATCATTTTTTGACTGTTCTTTCATTAGATCAATAGCATACTTAGTTAAACCTCCACTCCTAACTGGAGGAAGTCCTAATGTATAATGTAGTATCCTCATTTAGAATCAGATCCTAAGAATATATTTTCATACTTGTCTACAATTTTATCCCATGAATAGTTTTCTTTAATTCGATTCTTTGCTAACTTTTCCTTAATTTCTAATTCATTTAATGTTAGTTCATCTGCCAATTCGATAACTTTTGATAGTTCATTCTGTTTCTTACCGAAATATAATGCTGCGTCCCCGCCAACCTCTTTATTAAACTGGACATCTAGCAATAAATTTAAAGAAGTCGTTGCTAATGATTCGAGTAAAGAAGGGTTTGTGCCTCCAACCTCATGACCATGTAAATAAGCAAATGCATTAGTTCGTACCTGATATAATAAATCTTCATCATATATAGTACCGACAAATTTTATCCTATTATCGCTATCAAAATTTGTTTTATTCTTTAAATCATCGTAAAATCGATTCTTTTCTACATTTGTTACAATTACTAATTGCTTCGAAGATTTAGAACTCATAAATTCTCTAATCATTAGTTCATAATTATTTTCTGGAACAAAACGTCCCACAATTAAATAATATTCACTTTCCCTTAAATTCCATTTATTCAACCATTCTTGAAACTTATTTCTATCAATTTTTAATGGTGCTTTTACTGTTGCACCATATGCTATAAAAGTAGTTTTAGGAAAGTAGATTTTATAATCATTCTTAATATAATCCTCGATAGCCATAGAATCACAAACTACTAAATCTGCATTTTTTATCATTAATCGTTCAGAGAATTTCCAATATTGACGAATAAATGCATTCCATTTAGCACGCTTCCATTCATGTCCATCGGGATTCAAAAATACAGGTACTCCTAATTTTTCAAATTTCTTTTTATAAAAACTTACGAACGGACCAATTCTACACGCTAATATATAGACAATTGATTCCTTTATATTATTTTTTTGTATATATTTATAAACATTATCTAAAGCTTTAATATCATAAAGAACTGCTTTTGCAGCTCCTACTTCAGGGACTTTAACATTAAAACATCGTGCTCCATTGTGTTCAAATTCCTCTTCATTATTTGATAAACAAGAAACATGATATTTAATCTTTTCACTTTTTTTATATTCCGTTAACTTTTCAACAAAAGTTTCAAAACCTCCATAATTAGAAGGGATTCCTTTGCTACCTATTATAAAAATATTTTTCATTTGTTTATCCTCTTCTGGTAATAGACTATTTTTAATTTTAATGGGCATTTTTACTACCAAATAATACAGCAATTGTCATTATTATAAGATTTATGTCATTTAATATATTTCGGTTTTTAATGTATTCAATGTCTAATTCAACCATTTCTGCAAAACCAACACTGTTTCTTGCCCTAACTTGCCATAATCCTGTACACCCTGGGGTAACCAACAATCTTTGCATATCATAGTCAGTATAATCTGCTACTTCTCTAGGAAGAGGTGGTCTTGGACCTACCAATGACATTTCACCTAGTAATACATTAAACAATTGCGGTAATTCATCTATCGAAGTTTTACGAATAAATTTACCTATTCTAGTTACTCTAGGATCATCTTTCATTTTAAACATAGCTCCAGATACTTCATTATATTTAAGCAATGTTTGAAGTCGTTCTTCCGCATCGGTAACCATCGAACGAAATTTGTACATTTTAAATTCTCGACCGTTTTTACCTACTCTTTTTTGACTAAAGAATACTGGCCCTTTAGGGTCTTCTATTTTAATTAATATTGCTACTACTAAAAAAACTGGTATTAATAGGATAAGGCCAATAAGTGTTCCACAAATATCAATTAATCGCTTAGCGATTATATAAAATAAACTGGTACTTATGTTTTCTTCAGATAAAAAAGGTTGAGTTTTAGATTTTTGATGTAAATTAATAGTTTCCAATTTCGTCACTCTTCCCTATTCTAGTTTTCTTATTTAATTACTTGTTTTAAATACTCCATTAATTCGTCTTTTAATTCTTTATTTTTCAATGCAAAATCAATTGTCGTTTTGATAAACCCAAATTTCTCTCCTACGTCATGGCGTATACCTTCAAAGTCATAAGCAAAGACACGTTGAATTTTATTTAGCTTTTGAATTGCATCTGTTAATTGAATCTCGCCGCCCGTACCAACTTGTTGCTCTTCTAAGAACATAAAAATTTCAGGTGTAAAAACGTATCTTCCCATAATTGCTAAGTTAGAAGGAGCTGTTCCAGGTGCTGGTTTTTCAACAAAATTCTTTACTTCATGTCTTCTACCATTTTGTACAATTGGATCAACAATTCCATATCGATGAGTTTCTTTATTCGGCACAGTTTGTACACCAATAACCGAAGAACCCACCTCTTCATATTGATCAATTAATTGTTTTAAACCAGGTGTCTCTGCCTCTACAATGTCGTCACCAAGTAATACTGCAAACGGTTCGTTTCCAATAAATTTTCTTGCACACCAAACAGCATGACCCAACCCAAGCGGTTCCTTTTGACGAATATAGTGAATATCAATTTTAGATGAAGCTTGTACTTCTTCTAGTAAAGAAAATTTTTCTTTTTCTAATAAATTTTGTTCTAGCTCGATTGAATTATCGAAATGATCTTCTATAGCACGCTTACCCTTGCCTGTTACAATAATAATATCTTCAATACCAGATTGGATTGCTTCTTCAACAATGTATTGTATTGTTGGTTTATCTACAATTGGAAGCATTTCTTTCGGCATTGCTTTTGTTACTGGTAAGAATCTAGTTCCTAGACCAGCTGCAGGAATAATGGCTTTTTTTACTTTCTTCAAGTTGTTCACTCCCCAGTTGTAAAATTTCAAAAATTTCTATGTCTATAGTCATAAGAAATTAACTATACAAATAGAAATTTTTAAAATTGATTAAATAATAGGGCATCTAACCCCACCTCACACCATACTCTTGACGACATGCGTCTAAGCAAAGGATTAACAATAGCAATACAAAATAAATTATTTAGTCCTGTATATGTTTCTTTTGGAATGGATCTAATCTACTTATTATAAGAATGTTATTGTTTAAACCCTTTACCACAGTACAGCCGAGTACCTCCATAGATAACGGCTAGGAGATATTACCGGTCATTTATTAAATACCAAGTAAACGACTGAAGATATTTTGTTTTATTTTCATAGGCTCTTCTGGATAAATCATTGTTCCATCCACAATGGATTGAGCGTTTTCTTTTAAACGTAACTCTGTTTCAATTCCAAACTTTTTCCGAATAATCTCGTAAGCTTCAAACAACTCAAATTTTCGATTCTCTGTGTCGTGTGCATCTGAAGCGATTGCATGTGCAAGATTAGACTCTATACACTTAAACGAGAATTTTTGAATATTTTTCCCAAACTTTCCTGTTAATGATGATGCAGTTATTTGAGTCAGGATACCTTTTTGTACAAGTTTAAACAGTAAATCTGGTTCCCCCATTAATACTTTGTTCCTCTCAGGGTGGACAAGTATAGGAACTAACCGATTAGTTTGTAATTCATAAAACAATTCGTTCGTAAACCTTGGTAATTGAGATGAAGGAAGTTCGCATAATAAATAACGTCTTCCTTCATTTATTGAAACAAGTTGTTCCTGTTCTAAGTCTTGAATCATTTCTCCATACAACCTTACTTCTTGTCCCGGTAAAATCGTTAATGGAATCTCACATTTTTTTAACGCATTATTTAACTCGTCTATTTTTTTTAAAATCGTTTTTCTGTCTGTATTGTAACGTCCGTTTTGATGATGCGGTGAAGCAATTATAGTATGAATACCATTTTCAACAGCTGCTCGTGCCATCTCCATACTTTCTTCCATTGTTTTAGGACCATCATCAAGTCCATGTAGAATATGACAATGAATATCGATCATTCTTCGTTACCGTAATAGTAATAATAATTGTCTTTATTTTGTTCTGCTCGATTTAAAATAGTACCTAGAATTTTTGCGTTTACTAGCGTTAATAATTCTTTTGATTTTTTTACTTTTTCTTTTGCAGTGTAGCCACTACGAACAACTAAAATCGTTCCATCACAAATTTGCGAAACAATTTGTGCATCTGTTACAGCTAAGACTGGTGGGGCATCAAACAAGACTACATCATATTCTTCAGTCATTTGAGCGACCAAATTCTTCATTTTAACAGAAGATAGTAATTCCGATGGATTAGGTGGAATTGGTCCAGATGTTAAAATTGATAAATTATCTACTTTAGAAGATTGCGTAACATCTGATAATGACTTACCTTGTACAATTACAGATGATAAACCTTTAAAATTCTCTAGTTTAAAGACAACATGTATCTGTGGTTTACGTAAGTCTGCATCCACTAATAGTACTTTTTTACCTTGCTGAGCATATGTCACTGCTAAATTTGCAATTGTAGTAGTTTTCCCTTCTGAAGGCTCAGATGAAGTGACTAATAGTGTTTTTAAGGTAGTATCTATTGCTGAAAATTGAATATTTGTACGAACAGTACGATATTGTTCTGCAAACGGTGATTTAGGGTTTGTTAATGTAATAAGAAATCTTTTCATATTTTCTTTTGAAGCTTTTTTAAACATATTACGCACCCTTTCCTATTCTAAATTTAGTTTGTTTAGGTGAAATACTGTTTTCGGTTACTTCTGAAATAATTCCTAAAACAGGTAATTCTAATAATTCCTCTAGTTGTTTTTCCTTCTTTATTGTGTTATCTAGGTATTCAAGTAAGAAGGCTAATCCAACAGAAATCATTAATCCTAAAACAAAACCAATAGCAGTATTCAATTTCTTGTTCGGTTTAATTGGATTTGGATGTTCTCCAAGTTCTGCTTTTGCTAAAATACTAACGTTATTAACGCTCATAATTTTCCCAATTTTTCTTTGGAAAACATCTGCAATTGTATTTGCAATAGTTTGCGCTTTCTTCGGATTTGGATCTTGAACGGAAACTGTAAAAACTTGCGAGTTTGTTTCATTTGCAACTGTGATTTTTTCTATTAGTTCTGATACGGAGTAGTCTAAATGTAATTCTTTTACAACTTCATCTAGAATAGTAGGGCTCTTAATAATGACGTTATACGTATTAATTAATTGGATATTTGTTTGAACCTGATTATTTTGATAAATAGAAGAATCTCCTGATTCCTTTTCATTTACTAATAATTGTGTTGAGGATTGATAAATCGGTGTCAAAAATAAAAAGCTGATTACACCAGCTAATAATGTAGTAATTAACGTAATACTAATAATCATCTTCAAACGTTTATTAATAACGTCGAATAAATCTTGTAAACTAATCGTTTCTTCCATCATTTTCCTCCCGAAATTGACATTCTATCATTTTATTAAAATATTATTTCCGATTAAACCTAAACCAGTATAACATTAGACACTTATTAAGTTAAGTAATTTTTGCCACAGTGAAATTGGGGCACTCCATCAAAACCATTGATATAACTAAGTTTTTCTATTTATTCCAAAAAATTACAACTCATAAATTATTTTTAATTATTAAAAAAATCAATACATTACAATAATATAGAAAACTATTTTTATATAATTATTTCTAAACGATTTTTACTTTCAATTTATAATTTTCTAATTATTAATTAATCCTCAAAAAATTTTTTTAACTTTTTATAAAAATTCCTAGCACAATACAACTTTTCTGTTATATAATAATTATTAATTAAATATACTGTATTAATACAGATTGGAAAACAAACAATAAAAGCATTTAAATCTAAGGGAGTGTTGATGATGATGAGTAGAGAAGAGCGTAAAAACATGGTTCAATTTTTAGAGCTTACGAAAGGATTTTCAACTGAGGATTTAGTATTTATGACTGACGCGGATTTAGAACATATTTATAATTCTGCATACACATATATGTTACATCATGCTGAATAAGAAATTTTAAGTAAACACTGGTAGTTGCACTTATAAAAGAAGCTAGGTGATCCTAATCGGATTCACCTAGCTTTTTTAGTTCACTACAAATTGATTCGTTAATGTTGTAAGCGATTGTGCTACTTTATTAATTTGCTGGCTATTATCAAATGTTTGTTCCATTCGTTTCAATTGTTCATTTGAAGCACTCATCATCTCTTCAGCGCTTGCTAACGTTTGCTGTGAAATTGAACCGAATTGTAATGTTGTTTCTTCCATTAATGGGATTGTATCCTTTAATTTCGATAATTCTTGATGCATTTTGTCAATTTTTAGGTTGATATCCGTGATGGTTGTTAGTAAAGAATTAAACGCTAATCGAGATGATTCAACTGTTTCTGTACTATTCTCTGTATCAATTGCAAGTTGATTAAATTCAACAGTTGCATTTGCCATCATTTTTTCCATTTTGTTCACTGAAACAGCAATGTCTTCTGTTGCACTTGAACATTGCACTGCAAGATTCTGTACTTCTTTTGCAACAACGGCAAATCCCCTGCCCGATTCTCCTGCCCTCGCAGCTTCGATTGAAGCGTTTAGTGCAAGTAATTTAGTTTGATCTGCAATTGAACGGATCCATGTTACTACCTTTGAAATTTGCGAACTATGATTTGTTACATTATGTATAGTACTAGCCAATTGGCTGCATTTATGCTGAATTTGCTGGAAGGTTTTTAGTAACTCTGCAACATTGTCTTCTCCGTGTTTAGCAGAATTATTCATATTATTTGAAGCTTCCATTACATTCTTCATCGTTTGTAAAACACTTTCTGATTCCTCTTTCATATTGTGGAATACATTACTATTCGTAGTTGAACTAACCGCTGTTTCTTCAGCACCTAATTTAACGATATTCATAGTTTCTAATGAAGCCCTCGTATAGTTAAAAGAAGTTTCCGCAGTTTGTTGTAATTCCTTACTCGTTATCACCAACGAATTAGTCGTAGAATCAATATTTGATAGCATTTCTCTCATTTGGCCAATCATAGATTTAAAGCTTTTCGTTAATGAAACAATCTCTGGAATCGTTGAATTTGTTTCTACTTCAATCGTTAAATCGCCAGTTCGAACAATTCTCATTACATCTCTTAGTTTCTCAAGAGGATTAATAATTTTTCTTACCACAAAATATGTAGCAACCCCTGCAATTAAGATACTAATAATGATTGAGATTAGAAAAAAGTTCTTCATATTATAGATTTTTCCCATAAAAGAATTATCTTCAATCACAACTACATAATAACCATTTAACTCACTAATTTTAATAAAACCATAAGTATATGATTTATTTTTATACTGTAATTTACTTACCCCTTGTTGATTCTTAAGGAAAGTTGACTTTGCCTTGTCTAAAATTTTTAAATCTGTATGTAAATTAACTTTGTATGGCTTTACGACTAAGTCTTTTCCAGATACATAAAATGCTGTTGCCTTTAAACCTTCCTGTGATAGACTAACCATCTGATTTTTTACTACACTATTAATTCCTTTCTCGTATCCTACCTCATCGCCTATATATCGATATTGTAAACTTTGAGAGATTTCTTTCATGATTGAAGCTTCACGTTCGATTCGACTATTCATCATTGTGACTGTCGTTTTCTCCGCTTTATGATAAGAAATAAATGATACAACGGCTAACGATACAGTTATTAATAATACAGTGAATAAAACCAAGCGAGATTGAAGTGTAAAGCGTTCAATCGTATTTTTCCTTGTAGATTCTGATGTTTCTTTTTTTGAGATTATTTTGTTTTTCGTGATGTCCCTTTTAATTTTACTAAAAAAGCCTTTGTTTCTTATTTCAGAAGCTAATTTAGTAACCGTGTTTTTAATCCTGAAGATTAAGTCCTTGCCTTTTATTTTCTTCACAAAATACACCACATTTCTTCAAATTATTACAAAATCCCCTTAAGTTTAGTATATTTAGACAATGTTTAACTTAAATAAATTGAATGTAAATTTATTGTGAAATATGCCAAAAAATCCCATTTAATAAAATGGGATTTTTTAAGTAATTAACTTATATAAACTGTCTCAAAACGATAACCTTTTCCTTTTATCGTTTTTATATATTTTGGAAAGTTTGGTAGTTCTTCTATCTTTGTACGTAATCCATGTATATAGATATCTATTAATCTTTTATTTTTAAAAACTGAGATCACTTCCATTAATTCTTCCCTTGTTACAATGATTCCAGCTTTTTTTATTAAGTACAATAAAATCGAATATTCTCTGCCATTTAGTTCTATCCGCATTTTATTTCTGTAAATTTCCTCTCTATCTAAATAGATAGAAATATCGCCTAACTTTAAAACTGTTTCTCGATCTTCTTCAAATTTTTCGTTATAGCATCTTCTCATAACAGCTTTAATTCTTGCAGATAAATCCCTTGGATGAATCGGATATTTAACGTATTCATCTGCACCTGCTTCTATGCAAATAGCTGCTTCATACGAATCATATGTATCAACTAATAATATGATTGGTACTTCCGTTATACGTCTTATTCTCATTATTAAAGGTATAAATTCACTTAAAGCACGACTCTTCATTAATACAATGCAACCTTTTAAAAAACCTAGATGCACTTCTTCCTTAAAATTTCGATAGGAATAAGTGCTTATTTTAACCAGTCCAAATTGTTTACTTTGTTGAAGCACAACTTCAATCTCGTTTTTATCTTGAATGATAACAACTTGCTCCACCGTATTTTCTCCCCTGTTAGTTAATTTATTTTTAACTATTTTCTATTTATACGGTCATTTTAATTGGTTATTAAAAAAAAAGGGGGAATTTTATTATACCTTTACAAATTCTTAACGTTTAGTTAAAAGCTAGTTAACTATCATGGAATATATTAGAAATTGGTTAGAGAAACAAATACAAAATTATGAATATTTTTAGGGGGAAATCTAAAATGAAGCTTATAAAAACACCTTTACTAGTACTATCAGCCGCAGCAATGTTATCTTTAGCAGCATGTGGAAATGCAGACAAAACTACTTCAAGTAATTCTGATAAAAAATTAGCTGGAGATATCTTAATTGATGGTTCATCAACAGTTGCTCCAATTATGGAAGCAGTATCTGAAGAATATACTTCTGCTCAACCAGATGTTCATGCTTCAGTAGGAATTAGTGGTACTGGTGGCGGATTTGAAAAATTCACAAAAGGCGAAACTGATTTAAGTAATGCCTCACGTCCAATTAAAGATGAAGAAGCTGCAATCGCTAAACAAAATAAAATTGATTATATTCAATTAGAATTAGCTTATGATGGTTTATCAGTAGTAGTAAATAAAGACAATGATTTCGTTGACCAATTAACAGTTGAACAATTAGCAAAATTATGGTCAGTTGACAGCAAAGTTAAAACTTGGAATGAGATCAATCCAGCTTGGCCAAAAGAAGAAATTAAATTCTTTAGTCCAGGTACGGAATCAGGAACTTATGATTATTTTAATGAATCAATCCTAGCAAAAGCTGGTGAGCGTAAAGATGCGCAAATGTCTGAGGATGATAATGTTCTTGTTACTGGTGTAGCTGGTGAAAAAGGTGCAATCGGATACTTTGGACATGCCTACTATGAAGAAAACAAAGATAAATTAAAAATCGTACCAATCGTAAACCCAACAACAGGTAAGGCAGTTATCCCAACTGAAGAAACGATTAAAGATGGTTCTTATGCACCACTTTCCCGTGAAATCTTTACTTATGTAAATAAAAAATCACTTAAACGCCCAGAAGTAATGGACTACTTAAAATTCGCTAATGAAAATGTTCCTACTTTATCACAAGAAGTTGGATATGTACCATTACAAGATGAAAAATATGAAAGCAATATTCAGAAATTAGAAGAAGCTACAAAATAATAAATAAGATTTTTAAGAGGTAGGGTCTGGATGAAGCCTTACCTCTTTCATTCTTGAAAATAGGGGGTTTTTAAAATGATAGAATTGAAGAATTCTTCACCTGTACGACAAATAATAGCTGCAAATAAAAAGAAAAAAAATTCTACTGATACAATTTTAGAAAAATTGATGCCAAGATTATTTTTAATTTGTGCTCTAGTAGCTATATTCACTACTTTCGGTATCATTTTTACTTTGCTAGCTGAGACAGTTCACTTTTTTGACAAGGTTTCGATAAAAGAATTTCTAACAAGCAAACAATGGCATCCTACTTTAGGAAACCCTGATTTTGGTATTTTACCACTTATATCAGGAACTTTATTAACCTCTATTATCGCTACAATTGTAGCAGTTCCGATTGGTTTAACTTCGGCTATCTATTTAAGTGAATATGCATCTGATAAAACGCGTAGAACAATTAAACCAATTCTTGAAATTTTAGCCGGTGTTCCTACTATTGTTTATGGTTTTTTTGCTTTAACATTTGTAACACCACTTTTAAAAAGCATGATCCCTTCATTAGGTATTTATAATGCTTTAAGTCCTGGTCTTGTTATTGGTATTATGATTATCCCAATGATTACCTCTTTATCTGAAGATGCAATGAGTTCCGTGCCAAATTCTTTACGCGAAGGTGCATATGGGCTAGGTTCGACTAAACTTGAAGTATCATTAAAGGTTATCCTTCCTGCTGCAATGTCAGGCGTAATCGCATCATTCGTTCTTGGTATTTCTCGTGCAATTGGTGAAACGATGATTGTTTCAGTTGCTGGTGGAGCAAATCCAGTTTTCTCGTTTAACCCAACACAAGCCGTTCAAACTATGACAGCTTTTATTGCACAAGTAAGCCAGGGTGATGTAAGTTACGGATCAATCGGATATTTCAGTATTTATGCAGTTGGTACAACATTATTTGCCTTCACATTTGTAATGAACATCATTGCACACTTTATTTCGAAACGTTTTAAAGAGGTGATTTAATATGAATTTTATCGATCATAATAAAGTTTCTGCTAAAATTGGTAAACGATTAGTTAAAAATAAACTAAGCTCACAATTATTCTTTTTATCAACAATTTTTGGATTAATGATCTTAGCTGTTTTACTTTATCGTGTTGGAACACAAGGATTTTCATACTTATCTATAGATTTCTTTACGAATTTTGCATCACGTATCCCGGAGAGAGCCGGAATTAAAGCTGCTCTTTACGGAACAATCTGGTTAATGGCCGTTGTTATTCCAGTTTCATTAATCCTTGGTGTTGGTACTGCTATATACTTAGAGGAATATGCAAAGAAAAACTTTTTAACAAGATTCATTCAATTAAATATTTCAAATCTAGCAGGTGTACCTTCAATCGTATTTGGTTTATTAGGATTAACTGTATTTGTACGTCTATTTGGATTGGATCGAAGCATTTTATCTGGTGGTTTAACAATGTCACTTGTCATCCTTCCAGTAATTGTAGTTTCATCGCAAGAAGCAATTCGTGCAGTCCCAAACCAACTTCGTGAAGCATCATACGCTTTAGGCGGTACAAAGTGGAAAACGATTTTCCGTATTGTCTTTCCTTCTGCATTACCAGGTATATTAACTGGTAGTATACTAGCTTTCTCTCGAGCAATCGGAGAAACAGCTCCACTTCTTGTCATTGGAGCATTATCATATGTTGCTTTCGTGCCTACGGATCTATTCTCAGGATTTACAGTTATGCCAATTCAAATCTTTAACTGGACATCACGTCCCCAAGAAGCTTTTCAATTCGTTGCAGCTGCAGGAATTATTGTCCTTCTTGCTATGTTAATTATTATGAATGGTATTGCTGTTTGGATTCGAAATAAGTTCCAAAATCGTTACTAGAATCGTTACTAGCCTACTCCCCCATAAAAATTTGTATAAAAAAACTACGATTCATAATTGAATCGTAGTTTTTTTTATTTTACTTTAAATAACTCATCAGTATCGTATTGTTTACCATCTAAAAGATTGTATTGAACCATCTCGTAATTCTTTATCAATTGTTTTTGTTCAGTTGATAAGTCTGTAATTAATTCACCCTTCGTGTTCAAGCGGTTTGCACCTTTGATACCTGGGACTGTTTCTCTAATTTGAGTAAGTAAATCAAAATATGGTGGTCTCGCTAGCCCTGTTTTATCAAATACAATTGTACTTAAAAAGCTTGGACTTAATGATTCATAATGAACCTTTTCCGTATCATAATTTGTGTAAACAAAAAATGGCGTTTCAGAAAACTTACGTAAATCCTCAACCGGTGTTTTAGCTGAATAACCAGCCTCACTGAAAATTTCGCGGTCTTTACCGAAGCTCGGCATATGATCTCCCCAGAATACAACCATAGTAGGTTCATCAAAAGTATCCAAAAAGTCAGTAAGATGTTTAATTGCTAGGTCCGTCGCTTCGATCCCTTTGAAGTAGTTACTTAAAATAACATTATTCTCGGGCTTTAATTGATTAAAATAGGTTTCGTTATTATCGCTTTTATTATAAGGTAAATGATTTTGCATTGACACAGTATGAATAAACTTTGGACCATCTTTCTTCTTTAGTAGATCAATTAATTCCAAAGTAACTGATTCATCAGAGATATAATTACCAAACTTATCTGTATGCTTCATTGTTCCCATACTATAAAAATTTGTGAATCCTAATCGTTTATAAACTTCTTTTCGCTTATAAAATGCTGGATTATATGGATGCATCGCTTCCACTGAATATCCTGAATCTTTTAATACACTAACTATCGATGGCATATTTCCTTTGTTAGCTAGTCCGTCCTGATATGGCATTGATCCTGGTCTTAAGAATGCATTAGATTGTCCTGTTAATGCTTCGTATTCAACATTCGCTGTTCCCCCACCAAATGTAGGCGAAAGAAGATTTCCACTAGTATTCTCTGACATTATTTTATGAATAGTAGGGATTGGGTCACTTTGCAGATGAAGCCCAGTTAATTTTGAAGCGTCCCAAAAAGACTCACTCATTATAAAAATAATATTTGGTTTTTGTTGTAAATCTCCTAAACCATTAGGCCTTACATTATTTTCATTAGGAGTGTTTTTAACAATACTGTTTATTTTATTTTTACTATAATCGGATGGTTTATCCATTAACTCTTTTTTGAAATTCCCCATAAATGCAATAACAGGTCCGTTATATGCATAGTTGCTCGGTTGGTTCCATCTAATAAACTGAATTCCTGCCTTTTGCATATAAGGCAGTGTCCATTTTTCTCCGTAGTTCATAAAGCTATAAACAATGAAAATACCAAACGCCGCTAAAGCAACTCGGATTATAAGATGAATTCTAATTTTTGGCATAGATCTTTGAACCAAAATAATAAGTACAATTAAAACAACCGCTAAAACAATTGGTAACAAATTAACATTCTTTCTAATCATCGGAAGAACTTCACCTATAGTTGCTACAAGTGAAAAATCTGATGGATATAAAGGTTCCCCCAAAATTTTCAACTTATTGAAATGTACTTGACCGATAAAGAAAATAACTAAACCAAAAATCGTATTAGCAATATATAGATTTCGAATTATAGCTACAAAAATAAGATTTAAGCCAAATATGATAATAAACGTAACAAGAAAATGTGGTTTATGCGTTATGATATATTGAAAAGTTCGATTTAAGAAATTATCCTTCTGAACATATAGTAGATAGATTGATAGGATCATGGAGACTGAAACAGTATTTAATAGTACCATAATCGTATAGAACAACTTCGAGTTAAAATTGATTTTCTTTACGAATTCCATTTTTTCAACTATAAAACAAAGAACACAAAATAAAATCGCTGAAATGATTAAAATCTCTTTTTTATGAAATAATGCGAAATTAACCGCTCTTAGAAAATACCCTTTTTGAAAAAGCATAATTCCACAGAACATTAACAATGATGTTAAATAAAAACTTATGAATAAATTAAAGGTAACCCTCGTTCTTCCTGACATTTCTTACTCCTACTCCCTAAATTTATAAATATTATTCAATTCGATAGATATAATTAAAAAGATGCTCACAAAACTTGATTATAACACTATTTTAATTAAATTAATATTCCTGTAATACTTTCTTACAATAATATCCAATTTTAGAAATTTTTCAGAGACAATACGATCTGCTATCCTTATATAAATGAAGAAAACCCTGAAACGGAAATTAAAATTCTTTTTTTACAGAAAGGCTCTGTTAAAAAAGAATTTTGATGATTTCCGTTCCAGGATGCCCTAAAGAGCAGGAACAAGGAAAGTCAGGATCAAAGAGAAAGGAAAAGAGATTAAAAGACTTTAAAATTCAATCAATTTCCTTTCAATTTGTTTTCCCCTTCTTTCCCTGCTTTGCCTGCTTTTTATTTCTGCCACCTTCCACTCCAATCAATGTCTTAAAATTGCATAAAATCTTTCTCAAAAATGTGTTTTGAAAATATCAACAATTAACATTAACAGAGCCTACAAAAAAAAGGATGTCTCTATAGTCTTAGACTAATGAGACATCCTTTTTTTAAATATCAATAATCGTTTTCTTATTTACAATTCGTTCTTTTAGTTCTGCACACAGGTCAATTACTCTTTGTGTCTTCTCTTCATATTTCATATTCAATACATGATAAAGAGTTATATCACGACATTTTAAGAATGAAGGAATTCGCTTATACCACTCTTCATCTAGTACAAATTCCGTTTCGTATCCTTTTCGAAAGATCTCTAATTGCCTTTTAGCGAAATTAGACTTTTCTTCAAATGATGCCTTGCTTCCCCAAGCTGTATAATACAAAACAATTGCGATATCTGAAATAAAGTAATTATATTGCAGATCATCGAAATCAAAGGCTGTTATTTCTCCTTTATCATTTACGAAAAAGTTGTGAAGATGTAAATCACTATGGATTAACCCATAAGAATCTTTTTTTCTTTCATAACCTTTAATTTCATCAATTAATTCCTGCGTGTAGATACCTAGTTCTTCATCACTTAGCATTTCACTTAAATAAGCTTCTTCGTCCCAGTGCTCTCTATCGTTTGTTACCGGATAATCAACTGTTAATGCATGAAGCTTTCCAATCGTTTTACCCCATGTATACATTAGATTATCATTCCACACAGATGGGTTTGTACGATCTACTAATTGGCCGTCTGCCCATTCAAACATTGACGCGTAAAAGCTTGTGCCATCACTCGCATTTTGGACTTCGACTAAATTTCCGTTTAATGAAGTTAAAGAACCCGCTGCATTTGCTCCATTCTCTCTAACATATTTTAAGAACTTAAGCTCTGCCTCAATTTCTACTTTTGAGCGATGTGATGAATGCGTTAATCGTAAAATTCGATCCGTGCCATCAGCAAGCTTCCCTTTAAAAAGATAATTCTCGAACTCACCTACAGGTTTTTCTTCTACTGTTATGCCAAATTGTAATGCAGCATTATTCAAAATCTCTTTAGTAAAAACTTTTTCAACCGCTTGTTCCATATCTTAATCCCCCGAATAAAAAGAATGAATATCTAATTATTAATTCTCATTATCCCAAGATTTTCCTGCATTTTTTTACTAAATCACTTTTATCCATTCATATTTCGGTACTCATTAGGGGTCATTCCAACGATTTTTTTAAAGACTTTTCTAAAATATTTATCATCCTGATAACCAATTTTGCCAGCAATTTCATATATTTTTAAATTTGGAAACTTTAATAATTCTTTCGCTTTCTCTATTCGTATCGAAACAATATAATCAGATATATTTACTCCATAAATTTGTTTGAACTTTCGGGAGATATATTCACGGCTTAAATAAAATTTCTCTGAAAATTCCTGAAGCGAAATCTCCTCAGCATAATTTAGTTGAATATAATTTGCAATTGCTTCTATACTATTCAATTCTTTGTTCGTAGGATTATTTTCTTGAATAATTGATTGCATTCTTTCTCTTTGAGTCGCAATATAATCTTCTAATTCAAAATGTCCCTTAGCATTCCAGAATGTTTCTAAATTTACTTCTTGAATATTTTCAAGAGAAAGCTTGTTTATCCAGTGGTTAAGAAAAATTAGAAATTCTTGATGCAATGAATTTAGCTGAACATATGGAAGATAATTTTGCTGGGAAATTCTTTTTCCAAAAAGTTGAATGACTTCATCATAAATATAAATTTCTTGCTTCTCAACCATCTGTTCAAAGCGATTTATTATTTCTACTAAATTTATTAAATTATAATCTTTTATATCTTCAAATGTATAAACAGGTAAATCTCTTTTTTCCAAAATATTTAAATGCTGAAGTACTTTTATAGCTTCATCATAGCCAAATTGAATGGACTCAGTTGTCAGTTTTCTACTATTTGCAAAATGAAAAGGAAAGGGAACAATTGAGGATAATATTTTGGAAATGTAGTGAATAAATTCTGTAAAATTATTACCCCAGTATAGTAATCCAATTTCCTCGTTTTTTTGTAAATTTCGAAATGCAATTCCTTCATTCTGTTTTTGTAAGACTTCATTAACAATATTTAATAGTGCAAAATGGCATAATTCCTCTGGCCAAATATCTTGGAATGTCTCTATATTTCTTAATTTTAGTAATGAAACATGTAAAGGTAATCCTTCTTCATACCCTAACTGATATAACAAATTTTGATTATATTCTTTGCCGAAAATCGCATTTGTTAATTGTTTATCTCTGTATACAGGTAAAACTTCCTGAAGCAATCGAAAATCGTTTAACGCGTCTAATCTTTCTTTCTCCTGTTCATTCCAATCTGAAACAACCTTTACTAATGTTTCATTTAATATATCTGGATCAATTGGTTTTAATAAGTAATCAGAAGCACCGAATTGAATTGCTTCTCTCATATAGTGATAATCATCATAGCCTGTTACGACGATTACTTTACAATTTATACTCTCAGAGTGGAGCCATTTTAATAATCCTCTTCCATCTAGCTCCGGCATCATCAAGTCCGTAAAGATGATTGTTGGCTTTTCATGCTTAATAATATTTTGGGCAATTGCTCCATTTTCTGCTTCTAAAATTTCCGTAACACCAATTGCATCCCAGTTTGCAAGAAGTTTTATCCCTTCTCTAACATGCTTTTCATCATCTATCAGTAAAACTTTCATGATTAATTTCTCCTCTAGTCATTTCAATCGGTAAGATTATTGATACAACAAAATTTTCATACTTCACACTATCAATTTTCAATTGCGCCTTCTTACCATAATAGAATTGAATGCGATCAGAAATGTTTTTTAGGCCAATACTTTCTTGGGTATTCAAACCTTCCACTAAAAGTGATGAAGTAATTTGTTCTAATTCTTCTTTTGATACTCCTTCACCATTATCAGCTATCGTGATCTTTAATGTATAATCAGGTTGCCTTTTAATCGTAATATTTAATGCACCTAGTTTTTGTTGTTTTTCAAAACCATGTTTGAAGAAATTTTCTACAATTGGTTGTAAAATCATTTTAGGCATGATTACTTTTTCTAAGCCTTTTTCAACATCTAAATTATATTCAAATTTCCCATCATACCGTTCATTTTGAAGTATTAAGTAGTCATTGATATGATTAAGCTCATCTTTAAGAGTTACAAAATCTTCATTATTTTTCATGCTATATCTCATAATTTTTGAAAGTGACATAATCAATCGATACACTTTAATTCCGTCGTTCTTTAACGAAAGCGTTCCGATCGACTGCAAAGCATTATATAAAAAATGCGGATTTACTTGAGATTGTAAAACTTTCAATTGATTTGTTTTATTCTCGATTTGCAACTTATATTCTTTTATATATAATTCGTTTAATGTGTCTACCATTGATGTAAAATGTTTTCCGAGTTGTCCAAATTCATCATTACCTAACGAATCAAATGAAACAGCAAGTTCACCTTTTTCTATACGCTGCATATCTCGGATTAATATGCGTATTGGTCGAGTGAAACGAAATGAAACAATAATTGTTAAAATAATGACGAGTAAAACTGAAATTGCTCCGAGTGTTACAGTGATCTTCAACAATTGATTCGAATTATGATAAAGATTTTTATACGGTATACTCTTAATGATTGTCCATTGTTGATGATTGCTATTTATTTTGTCATAAACATATACTCCGCTAAAGTCTTTATCCTTCCAATCAAAACTTGTTTCACCTGATTTATCTGAGCTTATCTTTTCATACCATTTTGTTTTCAGCTTCGTCCCGATTAGCTTTTTTTCAGATGAATAAAGGACTACATTTCCATCCCCCACAACGAATAAGTGTTCTTCGCCTTTTTTATAGATACGATCGAAAATCTCTTTAATCCGACCTAATTCAATATCAATTGATAAGAAACCTAGCCATTGATCAGATGTTACGTTATTTAGAAAATAATGTAATGAAACAACTTGCTTTACAGGTTCTACTCTGAAGTCAGATAAATTATTATAGTTTTGAATCGCATGAGTAGGCTCAATATAATACGAATTTCTTGAATAACTTAAATTTCTGTATGCGCGTATTTTATTGAAATTATATAGCTTCCCTCTACTGCTAACCTTTGCATTGTAAACCGTGTAATCATCCTTACCTTTCGTTAAATACAAATGCAGCTGCTCAATCTCTCTTCTTGAAAAGTATAGACCTAGTAGACTTCGATTAATTTCAGCAGAATTTTGTTCAATATAAGTAGAAGCTCCATTTTCTAAAACAGACAAAAATGGTCTATTACTGTAAATTGACAATGGAATTCCACGAATCTCATTAAAGTAGTTCAATAAATCATTTCCACTACGCTCTAATAAATCATGATTTGTATTTACAAATTCTTTCGTAACTGTGTTTTTAGTATAAAAATAACTAGCTATAATTGATAACCCAAATGGGATGATGGTTGCAATTAATAGCAAGACAATAAGTTTACTTCTAATACTGTTTTTCATGTTAACATCCTTTGCGGAAACGTTTGCATTTTATACATCTAGTTTATCAGAAAGTATAAATTTTACCTATATAAAACTAGGCTAATCATCTATTACATGATTAGCCCTTTTTGTACAGATATTTAAACTAATAGAAAACGCTTGTCTTTCAAGGCGCTAAGACTGACGAGGAGCAGAGTTACCATAGAGGTAATGAGCACCGCAAGCAGGCGTAAAGCGAAGAAAGCGAGCATTTATCAATAGTCTGAGGCTAATCATGTATTCATGATTAGCCTCAATTTAATACTTTATTTTTTTAACTTCATCCAAGTATCTTCAAGAGATTTTAACATTTCGTTAGCAGATTTTTGCTTTCCAATATAAGCTTGCATTGATGCACCAAACTCATTTGTTGCTCCATCTGGGTATTTAAACCAGTTCCAAGATAATGTTTTACCTTCAGAAGAATATTTTAATAAATCGTCAGCGATTGGTCCTAAGTTTTTACCTTCAATTGTGCTTAAAGCAGGGATAAACTTAAATTTCTCTACAATGTATTTCTTACCAGTTTCAGAAGTAACCATCCAATTTAAGAATTTTTTAGCTTCTTCTTTATTTTTAGAGTTTTTGTTAACTACCCAGTTATTTGGTACACCCATTGGTAATTTGTCCATTGCTTCTTTGTCATCATTGATTGGAATTGGTAATACTCCTAAATTCATGTTTGGAGTAATTCCGTCAACCATACCTTGAATCCAGTTTCCTTGTTGGATCATAGCAGCTTTACCTTGAGCAAAGTTTGTAACTTGAGTGTTATAGTCAGTTGTTAATGGGTTTTTATTACCATATTTAATCGTTAGATCAAATAATTTCATGAATTGCTTAAATTTCTCATTGTCTTGAATTTTAACTTTTCCAGAAGAAACATCAGCCATGAATTGATCTGGATCTTCTTGTTGAGCGAAAGGAATATTTAATAAGTGAATTCCTAAGATCCACCACTCACCATATCCGATAGAGAAAGGTGTGATGCCTGCTTTTTGTAGCTTTTCAGCTGCTGCAGTTAATTCGCTTAAAGTTTTTGGTGTTTCTGTAATACCAGCTTTTGCAAATAAATCTTTATTGTAAATAAAGCCATAACCTTCAGTATTCATCGGCATACCATAAAGTTTGCCATCGATTGTCATTGGTTTTTCAGTACCAGGGTATAAATCTTTTACCCAAGCTTGGTCAGATAGATCTTCTAATTTATCTTTCCAAGTAACTGCTTCTTGGAATCCACCGTTGTTAAAAATATCAGGCTCATTACCAGATGCAAACTGAGCTTTTAATGCAGCACCATAATCAGCGCCGCCACCAACTGTTTGGATTTTAACTGTAACGTTTGGATTTTCCTTGTGGTAATCATTTGCCATTGCTTCTAAATCTTTCGCAATCTCAGCTTTAAACTGGAATACGTTTAATGTAACTTTTTTATCCTTTGAATCATTTGAACCTTTGTCTGAAGATCCCCCAGAACAAGCAGAAAATAACATCATTGAAGTTGTTAATGCTGCTGCTACTTTTAGCACCTTTTTCATTAAAATAAACCCCCGTCTCAATATTCTTTATTTTGAATACGCTTTCATTATACATTTAATTAGAATTAATTAATGATAGCTAATATTGACATGATGGGTGGAAAATATTGATAAGCTTCCACCCCATCACACTATTTTATTGAACCGCTCGTAATTCCTTTAATAATATGTTTTTGTGCTGCAAAGAAGAAAATTAATAATGGAGTAATACCTAAAACAAGTCCAGATAAAGCTAAGTTCCATTGTTTTGTATATGCTCCAAAGAAATAGAATGTAGCAAGTGGAATCGTTCTTAACTCCATATCCCTCAATACAAGTGATGGTAATAAGAAGTCATTCCAGATCCATAACGTATTTAAGATAACAATAGTTACTGTAATTGGTTTTAATAGTGGAAAAACAACTTTCCAGAAAACCATCGTCGGTGAACAACCATCAATAATAGCTGCTTCCTCTAACTCAATAGGAATCGTTTTAATAAAACCATGATATAAGAAGATTGATAATGCTGAACCAAAGCCTAGATACATCACTATTAATCCCCAATGGCTATTCATTAAATGAAGTTTACTTCCAACTTTAACCAGTGGTATCATGATTGATTGGAATGGAATAACCATTGCCGCTACAAAGATAAAGAAAATGACATTTGAAATTTTACTTTTTGAACGAACTAATTTATAAGCTGCCATCGAACAGAAAAAGACGATCACAACATTACTAACAATTGTCACGATTAACGAGTTCATTAACGCTTTCCAGAAATCCATAATTTGAATGGCTTGTTGATAGTTTGTAAAATCTAAGCTTTTTGGAAGCGAAGATGTATTTTGTAAAATATCAGCAAATGATTTAAATGAATTTCCTAATACATAATAAAAAGGAACTAAGAAGATGAGAGCAAGTATGATTGCCGCTATTTCTAATATAAAAGTAAGGCCAGTATATCGTTCTTTTAGCATTATGCCTCAACCTCCTTCTTCTTCGTAAGGTAAACTTGAATAACCGAAATTAACGCAACGACTACGAAGAAAACAATCGCCTTTGCTTCACCTAAACCATAACGGTTATTAACAAAAGCCTCAGTATAAATATTTAAAGCCAACATTTCTGTAGACTTAAATGGTCCACCATTTGTTAATGAAAGGTTTGTATCAAACACTTTAAATGACCATGAAATTGTTAAGAATAAACAAACAGTTACAGCTGGTGCTACCATTGGAATAATGATTTTACGTAACACCTGGAATTTATTCGCACCATCAATTTGAGCTGCTTCTATTAATTCCTGTGGTACACCTTGTAGGGCCGCTACATAAATAACCATTATGTAACCTGCACCTTGCCATACCGCTACGATTACAATTGCCCAAAACGCACCTTTTTCTTCACCTAAAAGGGCTCTTTGTAAAAAGTCTGAATGCAATAATTGTCCAATCGAAATTAATCCTTTATTAAAAATGAACTGCCAAATAAATCCTAATAATAAACCACCAATTAAGTTCGGAAGGAAAAAGATTGTTCTTAAAATATTTCTTGTCTTTAATGCTTGAGTCACAATTAACGCTAAACTAAAACCAATCACATTGGTTAAGATTACAGCGAATAATGTATATTTTCCTGTTAAAATAAATGAATGAATAAAATCTTTGTCTTGTGTAAAAATGTATTTATAATTTTCAAGTCCGACCCATTTTGCTGAATCCGCTACTCCATCCCACTCAGTAAATGAATAGAAAAACCCTATTAAAAATGGCGTTAACACGATTGCTGCAAATACAATAGTTGCTGGTCCTATAAACGTAATATAATTTAAAAAATCTCGAAACTTTTTAGAAGATGACTTCTTTGTTGCGACATCTGTTGAAGTTGAATCAATAGCTTTTTTTGTTTCAATCATCTGTAACACCTCCACTAATATCATAAAATACCTCTCCATCTATGAAAACGTATTCATTTGAACAGTAGGGTGGAATATATTGACTAGATTAATTTTTTTGAGGTTGATTTCCGATACAGATAAGAAAAGGCAGGATCAAGGAGAAAGAAAAAGATATTAAAAGACTTTAGAATAATTTTATTGGTTTCCTCTATGTAATTCTCGTCTTATATGTTTTCCCTGCTCTTTCCTGCCCCCTTCCTGCTCTTAATTTCAGAGCCTTTTTATTGTTATTTCAAACAAAAAAAGCTGCAATTAAGCAGCTAATTTCTACATTTTCTTTGAGTTGTTAAACTATATTTTTCCTAAGAACAATAATCTTTTTTGCAATTAAAAATAATACCTTTTAAACGAATTAGGCGGAAGTCAAACTCCTCATTTATTTTTTTGAGAAAAAGAAAATATCACTTTCTCATCGAATCCTTTAATGATTAGCCATAATGCTAAGATCATTTCATTAGCAGCTACTGGCAGAGCCATGATCCCACCTATAACAGAAATTTGGTCAATCGCACCAAACATTACTAATAATGCACAAATAAAAACTAGCAATGCTCCTGACATTCCTAAGATTGATATTGCTCTAGGAACAAGTTTAGTTTTAAAAAATATATAACTGTACATCATTGTATTAATACCTAACATAAATAGTGGACCAAGCATAAATGTCCAATCATGTACTGCTTTTAATAAAGTTCCCGAAGCTTGAAAAGAAACGATATCTGGGGCTCCCGATGCAACAAATTCATGACTTAAAGTTAATAAAGACAATACGCTGATTATCCCAACCGTAATAATAATTGCTTCAAGAAATCTAAAGCAGACATGCCATAGAGCAATTGTTTCATTATACTTTCTTAAAATTGGAAACATTGTTGTGGCAGTACCTATCGCTGATACAACAAGAAATAATTCCATTAGCGCTCCCAATGTCACCTGGTTAGCATGTTCGGAACCTATAACCAAGTAATTTGGACCTTTTAAAATCGGCTCATATAGTTTAAGGCCAATAATAGCCGTAACAGCCGCAAGAATAAACAATACCCCCACAATTTTTGCCGCTCTTTTATTTGAAATCATTTTTTTATCCCCTATCTATTATAAAATCAAAAATGGTAAAGGAATACAAAAAAACTACTTCTATTTTGTTTCGTCAGCGTAAAAGAAAACCTCCTCCAATGATAAGTTAAAGGCGCGTGCAATTCGAAAGGCTAGTTCTAATGATGGGGAATAGTTTCCTTTCTCTAGAGCCATGATTGTTTGTCTTGTTACGCCCACCTTGTCAGCCAATTGCTGCTGAGTCATTTCATTATGATTGAAACGTAATTTCCGTATATGATTGCCGACAAGAACTTTGCCCATTTAAAATCTTACACTCCTCTCTTATAGTGATACAGTTTCGTAACAGAACCAACTACATCCGAAATGAATCCCGATATAATTAGAATAATGAACATAACTTGTGAAGGCTGATAGATGATAAGTGATCCCATTGCAAGAACAAATCCAATAATAAACACAAAAAATGAATTTCGATTAGCTTTTAAATCAATTAATTTATCCAGTTCATCAGCAAATTTTGGTTCTTTTTCTCTAGTGGTAATTCGATAGAAAATGTTAAAAATGATGCTAATTATGATATGCGCGGCAATTGAAATCAACGTTAGTATGAGGACAAAAGAACCCCAAAAACGAAAAGCTTCTGATTCCACCCCGCTATTTGGAAACTGAGGAAACATATACAAGCAATAAGTTATGAAAATGAATATCGCACTAATTATCGATACAATACTCTTCTTTTCTTGGTATGTCATGGTCTACACCTCCTGTAAAGTCACTTTTACATCTGGTAAAGTATTATATGCTTGATGTAAAGCAAAGTTTACATTTTGTTATGAAAATGATTCTTTTGAACAAAAAAAACCACCTTTTCCAAGGCGGTCTACTTCTTAAATCACGAATCTTCTTCTATTAACCCAATCCTTTAGGATTAAATCCGAAACGGTTTTCGCCATCTTCACTATCCAAGCACAAGAAAATAATTAGAATAATTGTACCGATAATAGGAATTAATCCGATTAGTATCCACCAACCACTTTTGCCTGAATCATGTAACCTACGAACTCCAACAGCTAAATTTGGTAAAAAAACAAATAAACCATAGATCCCAGTTATTAATTTATCAATATTTGCAAGGTTTTCTAAAATTGAAAGTATAAGAATAATAATTGCATTAAACAGATAAAACATCCAATACTCTTTTCTTCTTGCTCTACCTTGGAAGACTGCATAATTCTTTATTACTTTTAAATACCATTCCACAATTGATCCCTCCTAAGCAGTTAATATGGTACATTTAAGTCTATTCCTAACCTCAAGTGAACATTATCAATTTTATGAATTTCGTTTTATTATGTAACGTAAAAAAACCGCCTATATACTAGGCGGCTACTGTCATAGATAAATTCTAAAACATAATTTTCAGACTGGTGGAAACATCCTTATTCGTAAATTAATTTCTAAACTCTTGGAACTGGCCCAAATCGATTTTCACGCTCTTCACTTCCAAAACAGAAGAAAATTAGAAGGATAATCGATCCGATTAGCGGAATCAAACAAAGAAAATACCACCAGCCACTTTTACCAGCATCATGTAATCTGCGAACACCGACTGCTATTAATGGTAGTATAGTTGCCAACCCATAGATTCCAGAAAGATAACCGTTCATATTTGCAAAATTTTCTATTAGTGTTAGTAAAATAGTAATAATGACATTGAATAGCATGAACATCCAAAATTCAGTTCTACTCGCTCTTCCTTCAAATACTGCATAATTCTTTAATACTTTTAAGTACCACTGCACTGCTGATCTCTCCTTAGAAGTTAATTTAGTAAACATAAGTATGTAACTAATATTGTAAGATTAACATATTTTAATGACTATGATTTCCTATTATTAGTATTATTTTAAAAAAATTTCTTTTTTGATAAATTTTATAAAAATGTTCTTTATAATTTAACAAAAAAGAACCGCCTTTATACAAGGCGGCTTAAGTGTTTTGATAAATTATTTATTTACATGAGTTAACGTAGCACCATATGGAGTTACATCAAAAAAGTCTCCATAACCAACGACCTTACCACTGCCATTTGCGATGACTGATTTTCTAGACTTCCACGTTGCTCTCCATTGTTTTGGAACGTCTTCGGCACGACGATTTACGATAATATTCATTTTTTTAGTTTCAATTTGTTCCTTAGTCAGATTTTTTGTATCAATTTTTTTAAAGTCTGATAGGATTAAATTTTTTGTTTTATCCGATATCGCACCACTTTGTACAAAAATGTCAAACATTAGTGCATATCCTCTTTTTGTCCATAATCCAAATGTTTTGTAATACTTATCTGTTTGCTCAAAATACCATTTTGAGGCTTTAATTTGTTCGTTAATACACTCTTTACTCTTACCAATTTTTCTAAAATAAGTCTTCCAAGGTTCTACAATTTGATATTTATCATTAGGGTTGCTAATTGATTCTCCCCAAGCAATCTGTTCTTTTATCGATTTGTTCATCATAACATCTTTAAATGTATTATAAGAATCCATATCTCCATTAAATGCTTTTAAAACTATATCATTATGATTCGTTATCATATTTTTCATAATTGGTTGTAATGTATTAGTACCAAAATTTTCTTGAAGAGCACCAAATGATAATCCTGCTCCGTCAAAATTCCCGCTAGTTGCACCAAATCCATCTGATGATGGTAATGATGTTTCATACCATGATGTAATTTCTAATGCCATCTTTTTTATTGAATTACTTGCTGGAAGTTTAACTGGACTGATCATTTGTGAACTTGAAGTTGTCTTCTTTGTAGCAGCTTCCGCTGGTCCAACTATGGTTCCCACAGATAAAACAATCGATGTTGCCAAAATAACATTCTTAATTGATTTTTTCATGATCGTCTACTCTCCCTTACAATTAATCTATTTATCTAGTTAAATTAACTTATTTCCTTTTTATAAACCAAAAATATTATATCACGATAATTTTATTCGTTCTATCCTATAAAATCTTCCAATCCCATTCAAGCCAAACCTTCTCTTAATAAAACAAAAAGCAACTCCACCCTAATACGATAAGGAAGAGTTGCTTATATTCAGCTTTTAATATTCAAATTAAGATGCACTTTTCATCTGAGAATTTCGTTGATCCTTTTGATAATTTACAATAATTATGCCGGAAGTTACCATAATTAAGCCGATGAAAACTAAATATGATAGTACCTCATTAAGCATGATCGATGATAAAATCACCCCAAAAACTGGCACTAAGAATAAGTACATTGATACTTTTCCAACTTGATTATATTTCATTACATTGTTCCAAAGAATAAATCCAACAGCCGATAATAGCGATAAATAAACGAGCATTCCAAATGTAACTAAATCAAAGTGAAATGGAAAAAATCCTGCAGTTAATCCACCAATTAATAATAATCCAAAAGAACCAATCATCATTTGATATGCTGTTAAATAAGCAACATCAACCTTCTTAGCCGCCTCTTTTGCAAGTACGTTACCATAACCCCCAAAGGCCATTGCGATTAATAATAAAATCTCTCCAATTCCTAAATGCAACGAAAGAGTTCCTTTTGTTATATTTACGATGATTACTCCTGCAAATCCTACCGTTACACCAACCATCTTTCGTAAAGTTAAACGATCATTTTTATACATAAAATGTGCAGCTAATAGCTGGAAAAATGAAGTAGTTCCTGCAATTATGGACCCTTGAACTCCAGTTGAAAAACTTAAACCTATATAGAACAAAACATATTGTAAAAACGTTTGAAATAATCCAACTTTCCCTACTGTAAAGAAAGTATTTCGTTGGAAAGATAACTTACGTCCAATAATCGTAAAAAAGATAAAAATTAATAGTGACGCTAAAAAGAAACGGTAGCCTGCGAAAATCATTTGCTTCCAAATCTCATTTTTTTCGATGTTTAAGTGTGCATAGCTTAACTTAATAAATGGAAATGCGCTTCCCCATAAAAAAGTTGTAATAACCGCTGATAAGATTACTCCCAAAGGATGTGTAAAAAATTTTTTTGCAGACATTTTTCCCCTCCATCTGTCTCTCTCTATACAGTACAGTCTATTCTATCATCTAGACTAACATTTATGACAGAAGAATATTTTCAATAAATATGAATTCGACCTTTATCAACGGAAATCTTTCTTTTATCAACGAATCTACATGCTTTATCAACAAAATTTAGTACTATATCAACAAATTCCACACCTTTATCAATAAAATACACATTCTGTTCGTATTTACTTTTTGTTAATCATCAAACTGAAACAAGTACTTTGTGCTTTTATTGAATCCAATTTGAGTTAAATTAAGTGACTTTAACAAATAGGATGCGCTCGAACTTGATGACAATTGCAAGAAATCTCTACATTCACAATTCGATATTGATTGACCAATTAAATAGCCGTAATCATATATTGCCTGAACATGTGCTACCTTTGATTTATGTGAGCACTCACAATACCAACTGCCATGAGCACGCTTCATTATACGAGTAATACAATTTGGACAAAATACTCCTTTAATAATGTCATTTTTATTAATATTGTACTTTTCTAATACATTAGAAATTAAAGGAGTATGATTCTTTAATATAGCTTTAGTTATTTTTCGTTTTTGATTTGTTGAAACTATTTGATTGGTTTTTATTTCATTAAGCATTTGAATTTTTAAAGGAAGATGTTCTGTGTGAAATACGTTTTCAAGAACTTTGGATGTGCGAAGTGTGGTTTTTATAACAGATGAAGTATTGCTAATGATAATAAATGAGTAAATAGGGGGAATATCCAACTTGTGTCTACTAAGGAAACTTATTAGCTCTTTTTGATGACGATTAACTTGTAAAATTGGATTAGGAAAATTTTCTTCATTTTGCCCAAGAACTCGAATAAATTGATGAAAATCCCTGTCAAACATAAGATTACCTAACATATTTTTTATTTCTAATAAAAGAATGTACTTACTTGTGATAATTAAAGTATCAATTTGAAAGAAATGATCCTCACTTTTTAATCTTATATTATGGAAGATACTGTACTCTTTCTTTGGTAAAAAGTTTAAATAATAATCAACTTTTTTCTCACCTACATATCCCGATTTGATCTTCATAAAATCACTTTCAATTGTTGATCGCATCGAATGTTCTTTTGGTAATCTCCTCAATAGTGCTTCTAATTTCAGTAAAGTAATAGGGGGTTTTCTTTCTTTAACAATCAATAACATGCCACTCCTTTTTTGGCCCTTCTTGAATAAATAGCCATTACTAGCTTAATTATCTAACGAAATTACGTTCATATCGCTTTCATTTGTGACTCTTTTACGAATAAATTCAATGAGATTTGCTGTTTATCAACAAATCTACACTCTTTATCAACAAAAATTAGTACTATATCAATAAAAATAATCACTTTATCAACAATTTCCACAGATTTATCAATAAAGTACACAATTTGTTCGCCCTTGCTGCCCTTAAACTCGCACTCCCCCGAAAATCAGAAAAGTTCACGTACATTTCACTTTTAGAAATATTTTTTATCAATAAAGCAAATAATTTCATCACAAATCTTAGAATGTGGTAATATATATTTAATAATAATTATTTTAAATAAGGTTTCTTTGAAAGAAACAACTTAGAGTTTTAAATAAATAGCAAGATCTTATAAAAGCACGCTGCTGTCCAAGGACGGCAGCTTTCGTCGTTTTATAAGGGTAATGAATTTGATTATTTTTCTCAATTGAAATAAGAAAGGGGTTTTTAATATGGAAGCAAGTTCAAAAGTTTCAACAATTCAAGCTACATATGAAGCCGACCATGTACAATCTTCAACTTTCCTTTCAAAACATGGTGAGTTAATTGCTGCTTTAATTTCGGGTGCATTAATTTTAATAGCTTCATTTCTTAAGTCAGATAATTCAACGATTGCAATTTTATTATATGTTTTAGCTTTTTGTATTGGAGGGTATGCGAAGGCAAAGGAAGGTATTGAAGATACAATTGCTGAAAAAGAACTAAACGTAGAAATGCTCATGATCATTGCCGCAGTTGGTTCTGCAGCTATTGGATATTGGACTGAAGGTGCAGTACTTATTTTTATCTTTGCATTAAGTGGTGCGTTAGAGACTTATACTCTTAATAAAACAAATAAAGAAATCTCATCATTATTATCACTTCAGCCACAAACTGCAATACGTTTAAACGACGATGTTGAGGAAGTCGTAAGCATTAAAAGTTTAAACATCGGTGACTATATCTTAATTAAAGCTGGCGAAAGAATTCCCGCTGATGGTCAAATTATTAAAGGCGAAACTTTAGTTGATGAATCAGCTCTTACTGGTGAATCAATTCCTGTTGCAAAAAATATGAAAGATGAAGTTTTTGCAGGGACGATTAATATTAAAGGAACACTTGTTGTTGAAATTACGAAACATAGCGATGAGACTTTATTCCAAAAAATCATTAATCTTGTTCAAACAGCTCAAAGTGAGCAAACACCTTCACAACAGTTCATTGAAAAATTTGAAGGCGTTTATGTTAAAGGTGTTTTAATAACAGTATTAATTATGATGTTTTTACCTCATTTTGCATTAGATTGGTCGTGGAAAACAACTTTTTATCGAGCAATGATTTTATTAGTTGTAGCATCACCATGTGCATTGGTAGCATCGATTACACCAGCTGTGTTATCAGCTATCTCAAATGGAGCTAAATCTGGCATACTTGTTAAAGGTGGTATTCATTTAGAACGTTTAGGTGTATTAAAGGCAATTGCGTTTGATAAAACAGGTACTCTTACAATTGGTAAGCCTGAAGTAACAGGATATGAAATTATCGAAGACATGGATCGAACTGAATTATTATCGATTGTCGCATCAATTGAAAGATATTCTACTCATCCATTAGCCGCAGCTATTGTTGATTACGCAACAAAGCAAGGAATAACGATTTCTTCATCTTTTGAGCAAATTGATGACCATGCTGGCTTTGGTGTATCAGCCGTATTAAATGGTTCTGAATACCGAGTTGGTAAAAAAGAATTTGTTTCAATGAAACACAATCCACTTGTTCAATTTGAGCAACAATGGGAACAAGAAGGAAAGACGTTAGTTTATGTAGGTACACAAGATAAAATAGTTGGTATATTTTCATTAAAAGACTTAGTTCGTAATGAATCAAAGCTTGCTTTAAATACATTAAATAAACTAGGTGTTCAAACAGTCATGATTACAGGAGATTCAGAACAAACAGCTAAAGTAATCGCTGCTGAGAGTGAAATTAACGAATACTTTGCATCATGTCTACCAGATGAAAAAGTAACAATTGTTAAAAAGCTAAAAGATCATTACGGTCAGGTTGCAATGGTTGGTGATGGAATTAACGATGCCCCTGCCCTAGCTACAGCAAATGTAGGGATTGCAATGGGCGGAGGAACAGGCGTTGCTTTAGAAACTGCCGATGTTGTTTTAATGAAAAATGACTTAACAAAAATTTCAAAGGCCATTACTTTATCAAAGCGAATGAATAAAATTGTAAAACAAAATATTATTTTTTCATTAAGCATAATTGCATTTTTAATTTGTTCGAATTTCTTACAAATCATTGATCTACCGTATGGGGTTATAGGTCATGAAGGAAGTACGATTTTAGTAATTTTAAACTCATTAAGATTGTTGAGAGATTAAAAAAAACCGTATCATACAGATTGTATGGTACGGTTTTTCATTATTATTTAATGATAATCATTATGTCCATTAGCAGATCCACTTGTTTTACCTTTTGGATGAGAACTGCTTTTTTGCTTTTTGTTTGATTTATCATTATGGTTTTTCTTATTATTGCTCATTTGTAAAGTCCTCCCTTATTGAAGTCTTTTTTAGTTTATCTAACTAAAGAAAGACTACTCATGGAAGATAACTCCAATACAATAGAAGGAATTATTTCGGATCAATCAATTTTGGTTTAGGTTTTCCGTATTGTCGTTGTTTAATTAATGCATTTAATTCCCCACCGATAATAACTACCATTGAAGATATAAAGAACCAAATCATTAATACAATGATTCCACCTAAACTGCCGTAATGACTTGTAAAATTACCAAAATTGTCTACGTAAAATGCAAAGCCAAATGATGAAATAATCCAACCAATCGTTGCAAATAAAGATCCGAAGAAAACTTTCTTGATATGCACTACTTTACTTGGTCCGATAGAATAAAGAACAGTAAACACAATCATTAAGATAACAAAGCTTAATGACCAACGAATAAAGCTCCAGGTATATAAAAACTCTTGAGATATTCCTAAAAAATCAAAAACAAATTCAGCGATAACTTTTCCAAATACAGGTATTAATAGTGCAAAAACAATTACAAAAATCATTATAATTGTTAAAAGAATCGAAACCCCTCTTGTGACGAAATAGTTTCGTTTATCCTCTACATCATAAGCATCATTAAGAGCTCGAATAATTGCGTTAATACCATTTGACGCGGCCCAAATTGTCGCAATTAACCCAATAGATAAAACGCCACCATGTGATTGGCCAATTATTAATTGTAAATTACTTCGAATAATTGCCATCGCGTCTGGTGGAGCATACTGACTTAAAAACGAGAGTATTTCATTAGTTGAAAGAGGTAAAAAAGTTACGACTTGTGTTAAAACAAGCAGAAATGGAAAAAGAGATAGCATTAGGTAATATGCTAGCTCCGCCGAACGAGATACGATTTCGTCTTCCATACACTTTTTCAATAAATCCCAAACAAATGCTACAATGAAATTCTTTTTGTTAATCAAATTGACACCTTCAATTGTTATTCTTTAGATGTTGTACCTGCCAATAAAATTGATTCAACTTTCTCTTGTACCTCATCTGCATTTTCTGCAGTTATATCCTCAATACCTTCTAAAGTAGCTTCTAATTGCTCGTCAGTTTCTGACTTTTCATTATTTACTTCTAATGCAGTTGCTGAAATTTGAGATTTTCCTTCTTCTAAATCAATTGAATTTTCAATTTTCTTTTCTACTGCATCCGCTGCTTTTTCTGTCACTTTTGAAGTTCCTTTATCAAACTTGTTTAAAGTTGAATCTTTAATTTCGATCCATTTATCTTTAACAAGTTGAACATTTCCTTCTAATTTCTCAACTGAATTTTGTACAACTTTCAATTGATTTCTTACAGCACCTTTTACAATTTCTGGATCTTCCTTAAATTGGTTTAGTTTGTTTGTAACGCTCTTTCCTTTACGTGAGATCTTTTCACGATTTTCTTTATTAAGTAAAGTAACTCCTGCACCAATTGCGACTCCGACTAGAATATTGCGTAAAGCTTTGTTACGTTTTGACATTCTTCATCCTCCTCTAAACAGTTAGTTGGTGTTGCTTTAAAATATGCTGAAGTAAATGTGAGCAGCCTTCTTCAATGATGTTATATACTTCATCAAAATTGCCAGTATAATATGGATCAGGTACTTCCTTCCAAATTGATGTTGGAACAAAATCTGAAAGGAGTTTTATTTCTCCTATACAATTATTTCTTGCTAAATTTACTAAATCCTCTTTATTCTGTGCATCCATAGCAACAATATAACTAAAATATTTAAAGTCATTATCTGTCACTTTTCGAGCTTTCATACCTTCACAATTTATACCTTTTCCGCTTAATAATCCTTGTGTTCCCTTATGTGGAGGATGACCAATATGCCAATCTCCAGTACCAGCTGAGTCTATCAAAAATTGTTTATCTAACCCTTTTTCTGTCACTAAATGACGAAAAACAGCCTCAGCCATTGGCGAGCGACAAATGTTACCTAAACAGACAAATAATACATGAATCATCTCGATGTCTCCTTCAAATTATTTACACTTTCTGCCAAAAATTAGCTGTTCCGTTTCGTATTCATTCTACACGGTAAATTTTAAAATGAAAAGCAAGCTAATGTGAATAATTTTAGCCAATATAAATAAGATAAAAGTTATATTGCTTATTTTTTACATAATAGCGATTATTCACACACAATTTTTAAAAATAATTTTGATCAATATCTAAAAAATTCAATTAACTTTTTTTAATTTTATTAATAAATTAATTGTATTTTTAAAGCCCCTTGACTATATTTAATAGAGACAACTAAATGTACGATGAACCACAAGGGGAGCCATTAGGCTGAGAGTGAATAGAGTAGCTATTCTTACCCTCCGAACCTGTTAGTTAGTACTAACGTAGGGATGTGGCACGATGAAAAGCAACACTGGGATCATCATGCTACCAGTGTTGCTTTTTTTGTTCTGTTCTTTCCTTATGTCTAATGTTGATGATTCATTTCATTACATTGGTTGTTCACGAAAAGGGGGAAATATTAATGAGGAATTCAAAAATTCAATTGATGGCAGAAATGGCGATGTGTGCAGCATTAGCAATCGTTTTTGATTTCTTACCGTTATTTACAGCGCCTCAGGGTGGCTCGATTTCTTTAACAATGATTCCAGTATTTTTAATTGCGTTCCGTTGGGGTTTAAAACAAGGTCTGATTACAGGTCTTTTATTGGCAGCACTTCAACTTGTAACTAAGCTTTCTTTCGTTAACCTGATACAAGTTTTTTTAGATTATATAGCTGCTTTTACAAGTCTAGGTTTAGCTGGTCTTCTGTACAAACAAATCAAAAATAGCTTAACAAATGGAAACAAAGCAAGTGTAGCATTCTATATTATTTTAGGAACTTTTATCGGTTCACTTGCCCGCTTCATCTGCCATTTTATTGCAGGTATTATTTTTTACGGCTCATTCGCACCTAAAGGGACTCCAGTACCTCTTTATTCATTAGTTTATAACGCTTGGTACATGGTTCCTTCCTTCATTATTAGTGCAATCATTTTAATCATATTACTTTATTCTGCGCCAGTTCTTGTTAACGTTAAAAAGAATCGGAATCAAGCTGCATAAGCAATTAAACCAGAAACTAACCCTACTCAACCAGAGTAGGGTTTTTTCTATGTCATAGGCGTTATTTTCAAATTTATTCATTTAATTTTTGAACACTTTGTGAATTTTAGTTATCTGCAGATTTTATTAATCATATATTTAAATACAGAAAAATTATCAAAGGAGGTTTACACATTGCTATATGATAAACTTATTTTTTTCATTTTCATCATCATCCTTCTCGGTATGATTGGTTCGTTTTTCTTACTATTAAAAAATGCGTTTAATGTGAGCGATTCAGTGACAATTGATTCTAAGCCTCCACTCCCAGAGGAAAAAGTACATTCTTAACTTAAAAGCAGGGAAAACAGGTAAGGCAGGATTAAGGGGAAAACATTAAAGATTATTTCTTCTATTCTTTTACTTACCAATTTATTCCATTTTTATAACATTAACCAATCCCGCTATATTTTAACATTCTGAAAACCATTCATTTTGGATGGTTTTTTCTGTTTGTTAAAGAATAGCATTTACTATTTAACGTAAAATTTACTAATTGTTGTCTCAATTTTCAAATATTACCATCACTTTTTCTAGTTATTTTCAGATATGATGGTGTATATGGTTTTATTATTCTTTTACATAATTAGAGGAGGTATTTAAATGGATACGTCATCCATCTCAAAAACGACTGTTGATGTATTAAATAAACAAATAGCTGATTGGAATGTTCTATTTGTAAAGCTACATAACTATCACTGGTATGTAAAAGGACCAAATTTTTTCACACTGCACACTAAATTTGAAGAATTTTACAACGAGGCAAGTTTACATATTGATGAACTAGCAGAACGAGTGTTAATTATCGGTGGGAAGCCACTTGCTACAATGAGGGAATATCTAGATACTTCAAACATAAAAGAAGCATACAAGCATTTAAAAGCTGATGAAATGGTTCAAGATTTAATCAAAGACTTTTATTACGTAATTGAAGAACTTAAAGAAGGCATGGAAATTTCCGATTTAGAAAATGATCCTGTTACGCATGATTTACTTTTAACGATTAGAGAAAAACTTGCTAAGCATATTTGGATGCTGACAGCATTCTTAGACTAAGTTGTTGTTGCATTACTAAAATAACTTACTACTGCCTGTTTTTTAGGCAGCTAGCAAGTCAATTAAGTCAGCCAAATTAATAAAAACAGTGTAATTCGAACTAGATGATTCAAACTATTTTCGGTGCACTGTTTTTATTTTTTATAAATAATAAACGACTAATTTTTTAAATCTTTTTTTATTTTTCTAATAATACGTAGGAGAAAAGAACTAGGTACTAAAAACTACCATTCTCTTTCATTTCCTATTTTTTCCACAAAATTAATCCATTTTCCGACATATTCCCCTTTTTTCCCCCTTTATTTTAAAGCGCTTACATTTTTAATTTCAGTAATTTTTTAGAAACCTTTAATCATTTATCTTTCCTTATAAGGTCGTTATTTTATTAATTTATCAACCTTTTCGCTATTCATTATTTAATTATCTTCTTAAAAGTAAAAACGAAAAGTTAATAACAAATAGATAATTAGTTAATAGGAACTATGAAATTGTACAAATTGTTTTAATATTGAAACTATTACATAAAATATATTATACTAATGAAAATTCTTACTAAACTAACAATTTCTTCATAGTATCGCGAAAGGAGACAAAATATGTCAAAACCTCTTTTGGAAATCGAACATTTAACGACAGCATTTCGTATAAATAACCAATATTACCCTGCTGTTGATGACGTATCATTAACTGTCCATGAAAACGAAATACTTGCTATTGTTGGTGAATCTGGATGTGGAAAAAGTGCGCTTGCCCTATCAATATTAGGACTTCATTCTAACAACCGTACTAAAATGAATGGTTCGATCTCTTACAAAGGAACAAATTTGCTAGAGTTAAATGATAGTAAAATGAATAACATCCGAGGCAAGGAAATCGGAATGATTTTCCAAGAACCTCTTACTGCCCTTAATCCTTTAATGACGGTTGGAAAACAAATTGAAGAGAATTTGGACTATCATACAAATTTAACATCATCACAAAAAAAAGAGCGTGCACTACAATTGCTTGCTCAAGTTGGTATTCCAAATCCGGCAGTAACTTATAAACAATATCCACATGAATTATCTGGTGGCATGAGGCAACGTGTTATGATTTCGATTGCAATTGCTTGTAATCCATCGTTCATTATTGCGGACGAGCCTACTACTGCATTAGATGTTACAATTCAAGCCCAAATTTTAGATTTATTAAAAGAAATACAAAGAGAAACTAAACTAGGAATCATCTTAATTACACATGACTTAAGTGTTGTTGCAGAAGTGGCAGATCGCGTTGCTGTTATGTATGCTGGTCAAATAATTGAGACTGGTTCAGTAGAAGAAATACTAAACAAACCATTGCACCCGTATACGCGCTCTCTTTTAAACTCTATTCCTACTACTCATTCAAAAAATCAAAGACTACATATTATTGAAGGAAATGTACCTCCATTAGACAAGCTACCTAGAACTGGTTGCCGATTCAGCCATCGTATTCCTTGGATTCAATCTTACGCTCATGAGAATCAACCTATCTTACACGAAGTCACACCAAATCATTATGTACGCTGTTCTTGTTATAAACATTTCCATTTCAAGAACGAGAAAGGAGCACCGAAAATAAATGTCTCTATTAAAGGTTGAAAACTTAAAAGTTCATTTCCCTATTCGTGGTGGAATTTTTCGAACAGTCGTTGATCATGTTAGAGCAGTAGATGGAATTTCATTCGAACTAAATGAAGGCGAGACATACGGTCTTATCGGGGAGTCTGGAAGTGGAAAATCTACTGCTGGTAAAGCAATTTTACAATTAACACAATCGACTGAAGGAAGTATTAAGTTTTTAGATAATGATTTAGTTTCATTAAGTAAAAGGCAATTAAGAGAATTTCGCCAGGAAATTCAGATGATTTTTCAAGATCCCTACTCTTCATTAAATCCTAAAAAACGAATAATTGATTTAGTTGCAGAGCCTTTAAGAAATTTTGAAAATTTATCGGCTGAAGAAGAACGTGAAAAAGTACTTTACTACCTTAATAAGGTTGGACTTTCACCTGAGTCATTATATAAATACCCACATGAATTTTCTGGTGGACAAAGACAACGAATTGGCATCGCTAGGGCTTTAACTTTGCAGCCTAAATTAATCGTAGCAGATGAGCCAGTTTCTGCATTAGACGTATCAGTACAAGCACAAGTTCTAAACTTTCTACAAGATTTACAAGAAGAATTCAAATTAACTTATTTATTTATCGGCCACGATTTGGGTGTTATTCGTCATTTATGTGATCGAATTGGTGTAATGTACCGTGGAAGACTTGTTGAAGAAGGAACGACTGAAGATATTTTGACTAATCCACAACATATTTACACTAAACGATTAATTGCCGCAATACCGGACATTCGTCCAGAAGCTAGAGAAGAAAAGATTAGAGCAAGACAAGCAGTTAGACAAGAGTATGAACTAAATGCTTCATCCTACTTTGATGAAAAAGGTCGTCCATTTGATTTAAAACAAATATCAGATACTCATCGAGTAGCACTACCATAGAAAGGAGTAACGAATATGCTGAAATTTATCATCCGACGCATACTCATCATGATTCCTCAGTTAATTATCCTGAGTATGCTAATATTTGCACTAGCTAAAGCAATGCCAGGTGATGCATTAACAGGTCGATCGATAAACCCAAAAGCAAACCCACAAGAAATTGAAAAATTGCGTGAAGAAATGGGTTTAAATGATCCTGCTTACGTTCAATATTTACATTGGGTTCAAAATGTTTTAAAAGGAGATTTTGGCGTTTCATACACTCATAAAATCAAAGTAGTTGATGTAATTGGAGATCGTATTGGAAATACTGTACTTCTTGCCTTCTGCGTATTTATCGTGACATATTTACTAGCAATTCCACTTGGCATTATAAGTGGTAGGTGGAATGATACATGGGCCGATAATTTAATAACCGGTTATAACTATGTAGGATTTGCTACCCCCCTATTTATTTTTGGATTAATTGTATTGTTTATCTTTGGATTTTATCTAGATCTTTTTCCAACGGGTGGTAGCGTAGACCCTCAAATTGCTAATGGAACTTTTGCTTATTACGTAAGCAAATTAGATCATCTTGTTTTACCATCTCTATCAGGTGCACTTATTTCAACTGTTGGGATTTCCCAATATTTACGTAGTGAAATTATTGATACTAAAGTAAAAGATTTTGTAAGAACGGCCAGATCAAAAGGCGTTCCTGAATCAAAGGTTTATTCAAGACATATTTTACGTAATTCTTTTTTACCAATTGCTGCATTTTTAGGTTATGAGATTACTGGTTTAATAGCTGGTTCAGTATTTTTAGAGTCAATCTTCGGCTATCCAGGAATAGGACAGTTATTTGTCAAATCCGTCATGTTGCGCGATTTTACCGTAGTAAATGCACTCGTCTTAATGACTTGTCTTGCAACACTATTTGGAACATTAATCTCAGATATCATATTAAGCGCTGTAGATCCACGTATTCGGATTGAATAAGGTAGGTGACTTCTATGGAATTAAAAATTGAAAATCAAACTCATATTATTGAACAAAGTAAAAGTCCATCTGGATTTAGTGTCATTTGGGCAGAATTCAGACGAGATAAACTAGCTTTAGGTTCTCTTATCCTGCTTGGCCTAATATTATTAATTGTGTATGGAACTTCACTTGTCTTGAATCAGGATCAAATTGTGAAAGTTGACTTTCTATCAATCTATGAGCCTCCTTCCTCTACTCATTGGTTAGGAACTGATTATGGAGGGCGTGATGTATTCGGGCAATTAATAATTGGTACGAGAAATTCTTTTACAATTGGATTTTTTATCACAATTATTACAAATATACTGGGGCTAGTACTAGGTTTAGTAGCTGGTTATTTCGGTGGTTGGGTAGATAGTATTGTTATGCGTATTATTGACTTTTTCCTATCCTTACCAACGCTAATGCTAATCATCGTATTCGTTGTTGTTGTACCGACATTTTCAATCATTAACTTTATCCTTATAATGAGCCTTTTCTTATGGACAGGTAAAGCAAGATTAATTCGTTCAAAAGTATTATCAGAGAGTGAATTAGATTATGTAGCAGCAGCTAAATCGATTGGAACTCCAAATTGGAAAATCATTATCTCACACGTATTACCAAATGTAAGCTCATTAATTATTGTTGCATTTACTTTAAATTTAGCAGGCAATATTGGCATCGAATCTGGTCTAACATTTCTTGGATTTGGTCTACCAGAGAGCACTCCAAGTTTAGGGACACTAGTAAGTTATGCGACTAACCCTGATGTTTTACAAAATAAGTTGTGGATATGGTTACCTGCATCGGGCATGATTTTAGTGCTCATGCTGAGTATAAATTTCATCGGTGAAGCGCTAAAGCGTGCAGCTGATGCTAGACAAAGAAGAGGTTAATTAACATTTAAGGAGAGTGGAAATATGAAGAATGCAAAAAGCTTTTCGAAAGTATTAAGTGCAATGGCAGTATCTATGTTGATACTTTCAGCTTGTAAAGGTGGCGACACGAAAACAACGACAACTACTAAGCAAATCGATCAAGCTGCTTTTCCAATTAAAGTTTCAAATAGTAAAAAATCAATTTCCGGTGGCGTTTTAAAGTACGGATTAGTTTCTGACACACCATTTGAAGGCATCTTAAATACCGTTTTCTATGAGGGCGATCCTGATTTTCAAGTTCTTCAATTCTTTGATGAAGCACTTCTTTCAACAGATGAAAACTATATTTATGACCAAGATGGTGCGGCTACATATAAATTAAGCGATGACAAAAAGACAATTACACTTAAAATTCGCGATAATGTTAAATGGCATAATGGCGATCCAGTTACAGCTTCAGATTTGGAGTACGCGTATCTTGTAATTGGTAGTCCAAAATACACTGGTGTACGCTATGATTCACAAATGTCTATGATTGAAGGTATGGAAGAATATCATAACGGTAAAGCAAAAAATATTTCTGGTGTGAAAGTAATTGATGATCACAACATTTCAATTACATTCAAGGAAGCAAACCCATCAGTGCTTACTGGATTATGGACATACCCACTACCTAAAAAATATTTAGCTAACGTTCCAATTGATAAATTAGTATCATCTGACCAAATCCGTAAAGCTCCTATTGGCTTTGGACCATTTAAGATTAAGAAGATTACTCCAGGGGAAGCTGTAGAGTTCGAAGCAAATAAAGATTATTGGAATGGTGCTCCAAAACTTGATGGTGTACTTTTAAAAGTTGTTAACCCGTCAATTGCTACATCTTCTCTAGCAAATGGAGATATTGATGTCGCTTCTGTATCGGCTGACCAATATGATCAAGCTAAAACACTAAAAAATATTCAATTAGTTGGTAAAACAGAGTTAGCTTATTCTTACATTGGATTTAAGCTAGGTCATTATGATGCGAAAAATGGTGTAAACGTAATGGATAATCCAAAATTCCAAGATAAACGTTTACGTCAAGCAATGGCGTACGCAATTGACAATAAAGCAGTTGGGGAAAAATTATACAAAGGATTACGAGTGCCTGCAACATCAGTAATTCCACCATCATTCCCTAAATACTTTGATAAAGCTCTAAAAGGATATCCTCATGATGCTGAAAAAGCTAAAAAATTACTTGATGAGGCTGGCTACAAAGATGTGACTGGAGATGGCTTACGCGAAGATCCAAGCGGAAAACCATTTAAAATTAATTTCGCTTCTATGAGTGGTGGCGATATTGCTGAACCATTAGCACAATTCTACATTCAATCATGGAAAGATGTTGGCTTAGATGTTCAATTACTAGATGGACGTTTACATGAGTTCAACTCTTTCTACGATATGGTAGAAAAAGATAATCCAAAAGTCGATATTTTCGCAGCAGCTTGGGGAACAGGTTCTGACCCAGACCCATCTGGTATTTGGGCAAAAAATGCACCATTTAACTACGTACGCTGGGTAAATGACGAAAATGACAAATTATTAAAAGAAGGTATTTCACCAGAAGCATTTAATGAGAAGTACCGTCAAGAAGTATATGATAAATGGCAAGAACTTGTAAATGAAGAAGTTCCAGTAATCCCTACTTTATTCCGCTTTGGTTTAGATGGCGTTAATAAGCGTGTTAAAGGTTACAACCTAACTGCTGGTCAAGGATTCCAAGGACACTTACAAGATATTTCTGTAACAAGTAAAGAGTCAGAAAAAAATAAGTAAACACAAAAAAAGGTAGAGGATGATTGAAATCTCCTCTACCTTTCCGTATTTATTAACTTACTTTTTTCTTCATATCTTGCTCATGTTTTTCAATTTTATGTTTTGCAGAGAAGTGATAATAGACGATACATAAAATCATAAATGGAATACCGTAATACAATGCAACTCGTTGGTCTGGGATAAATGCAAGACTGATAATGACAGCTACATTTAAGATTAAAGCAACGATTGGAACGAATGGGTAAAGAGGTGTTTTATATTTTAAGTCCTCTAATTTCCCACCTTCTTGAAGGTATTTCTTTCTACCTAAAAGATTTGATAATGCAATGCTTGCCCAAACAAATAGGCAGCCAAATCCTGCAATTGATAATAACCATAGATAAACCGTGTCTTCTGCGTAAATACCACTTAATAGAGATAAACATCCAAAAAACATACTAAAAGTTAAAGCGTTTAAAGGTACACCTTTTTTTGTAAGCTTTCCTAATTTCGCACTAACCATTCCTTTTTGAGCCATAGAATACATCATACGTGAAGTCGCGTATAAACCTGAGTTAGCAACTGATAGAACTGCTGTAATAATAACAAAGTTCATAATATCTGCCGCATATGGAATACCGATGTTATCAAATACTACTACGAATGGACTATCTACTAAACCAGCTTTCTCCCATGGGAATAAGCCTGCTAAAACAAATATTGATAAAACAAAGAATACTAGGATTCGCCATACAGTGTTATTAATAGCTTTTGGCACAGCTGTAGCTGGATCTTCACTTTCACCAGCTGCAATTCCTACTAACTCCGATCCTTGGAATGAGAAGTTTACTGCAACCATTGTGACACAAATAGCCAAGAAACCATTAGGGAAAAGTCCCCCATGATCAGTGAAATTCGAAAGCATAGGTGCTTTCGTACCTTCCATTGGTACAAAGCCAAACATTACTGCTCCACCTAAAATGATAAATACAACAATTGTCACTACTTTAATACTTGCAAACCAAAATTCAACTTCAGCAAAACTCTTAGTTGAAAGTGCGTTTATTGTGAATAATATTACCCCAAATACTACACACCAAATCCAAGTTGGTACATCTGGAAACCATCTCTTCATTAACATACTCACTGTAATTAACTCTAAACCGATTGTTACCGACCAGTTTAACCATGCCATCCATCCAACTACATAGCCTGACGCTGGTGAGATATATTTAGTTGCATAAGTTTGATAAGAACCAGCATCTGGTAAATTAACTGCTAATTCTCCTAAACATAGCATTGTTAAATACATTACGAGTCCACCTACTAAGTAGGCTAATATTGCTCCACCTGGGCCAGCTTCACTAATTGTATAGCCTGATCCCATAAACAAACCTGTCCCAATTACTCCCCCAAGAGCAATCATAAACAAGTGTCTGCTTTTAAGTTCTTTCTTTAACCCCTGTTCTTGATGATTCATGAAAAACCCTCCCCCTGATGCAAATTGCTCGTATAAATTAAAATATTCTGTTATATCAGAATATAATTTTTATACCTATTTCGAGAAAAACGTCTGTCTAATACTTTGATATTACTGATAGAATTTTCAGATAAATATTGGAAGCGTATTCAATAAAATTTTATCTGAATAATATATAATTATAAAAATAGATTTTATTATCTGTCAAATAAAATTACACTAGTTTACAATAATAAGTGCTCCAGATGAAAATTCATCTGGAGCATTTCTATTAATCTATTAAACCCATCCACGGAAACGAGATGCTTCCGCCATTTTACGAATACCAACCATATAAGCCGCTAATCTCATGTTTACTTGGCGATTAACTGAAGTTTGGTAAACACTATCAAACGAACGAACCATTTTATCACGAAGTTTTTGAGCAACTTCTTCATCAGACCAATAATAACCTTGGTTATTTTGAACCCACTCGAAATAAGAAACAGATACTCCACCAGCACTTGCTAGTACGTCAGGAACTAGTAAAATTCCACGCTCTGTTAGTATTTTAGTAGCTTCTAAAGTCGTAGGACCATTTGCAGCTTCAACTACGATTGATGCTTGAATATTGTGAGCATTTTCAATGGTAATTTGATTTGAAATTGCAGCTGGAACTAAAATATCACAAGGTTTTTCAAGTAATTCTTTGTTTGAAATAACATCAGTAAATAAGTTCGTTACTGTTCCAAAGCTATCTCTTTTTTCTAGTAAACTCTTAATATCTAAACCGTTTGGATCGTATAATGCGCCAAGTGCATCTGAAATACCAACTACCTTTGCACCTGCTTCAACCATGAACTTCGCTAAGAAGCTACCCGCATTTCCGAATCCTTGAACAATGACACTTGCACCCTTTAAATCGATTCCTTTACGCTTAGCAGCTTCTTCGATACAAATTGTAACACCTTGAGCTGTAGCTGTTTCGCGTCCTTCTGATCCACCTAATACAAGTGGCTTACCAGTAATAAATCCTGGAGAATCAAACTCTTGAATTCTGCTGTATTCATCCATCATCCAAGCCATAATTTGAGGATTTGTGTATACGTCTGGAGCAGGAATATCTTTTGTTGGACCAACGATTTGACTAATCGCACGAACATATCCTCTACTTAAACGCTCTAACTCAAAATTTGACATTTTTCTTGGATCACAAATGATACCGCCTTTTCCTCCACCGTATGGTAAATCAACGATACCGCATTTTAAGCTCATCCACATTGATAAAGCTTTTACTTCATCCTCATTTACTTCAGGATGGAAACGAATTCCACCTTTTGTAGGACCTACAGAATCATTATGTTGTGAACGATAGCCAGTGAAAATTTTCACTGAGCCATCATCCATTCTTACCGGAATTTGAACTGTTAAAAATCGTAAAGGTTCTTTTAATAACTCATAAAGTTCTTTTGAATAACCAAGTTTATGAAGTGCTTCTGAAATTACTTCTTGAGTTGACTCAATTAATTCTCTGCCTTCTTCTTTAATCTTGTTTTGTACTTCATTTTCTGGGATTTTAGTTGTCATTTTTATCGCTCCATTTATACAGTTGCTTTATATTGGCTAAACACTTCGTTAATTTGTTGAATTGACCAGTCTAAATCTTCTTTAGAAATAATTAATGGTGGTGCAAAACGAATTACTGTATCATGTGTTTCTTTACATAATAAACCTTGTTTCTTTAATGCTTCACAATATACACGTGCAGGAACATGAAGTTCAACACCAATAAATAATCCACGTCCTCTTACTTCTTTAATGTGTGGATGATCGATTTCTTTTAATTTTTCCATAAAGTAGTTTCCAAGCTCATTTGAACGCTCAGCTAACTTCTCTTCTTCAAGAACTTCTAAAGCAGCTACAGAAACAGCACAAGCTAATGGATTTCCACCAAAAGTAGATCCGTGAGAACCTGGCTCGAATACACCTAGGATTGAACGGTTTGCAGCAACACATGAAATTGGGAATACTCCGCCTCCAAGTGCTTTACCTAAAATGTACATGTCAGGAGTTACTCCATCCCAATCACATGCAAAAGTTTTACCAGTTCTGCATAAACCTGTTTGAATTTCATCAGCAATGAATAACACGTTTTCGTTTTTACAAACTTCAGCTACTTCATTTAAGAATCCTTCTCTAGGGATATTAATTCCAGCCTCACCTTGAATTGGCTCGATTAAAAATGCAGCAGTATTAGGAGTAATTGCTGCTTTTAATGCTTCAATATCTCCATAAGGAATTAATTTAATTCCTGGTAAGAATGGACCAAATCCACGTTGATAGTCTTTTTCAGATGATAAAGATACTGCAGCCATCGTACGTCCGTGGAAGTTTCCAACGCAAGCAATAATTTCAGCTTGGTTTTCTTCAACACCTTTTACATCATATGCCCATCTTCTAGCAGCTTTAATAGCTGTCTCAACAGCTTCAGCACCAGTGTTCATAGGTAAAATCATATCTTTATTTGTAACTTTTGCTACCTTCTCATACCATTCACCCATATTTTCACTATAGAAAGCACGTGAAGTTAATGTAACTTTATCAGCTTGATCTTTTAAAGCTTGGATGATTCTAGGATGACGATGTCCTTGGTTTACAGAAGAATATGCACTTAGCATATCTAAATATTTATTTCCCTCTGGATCAGTAACCCAAATCCCTTCTGCTTTTGAAATTACTACAGGAAGTGGATGATAGTTATTTGCACCATATTGATTTGTTTGATCAATGATTTTTTGAGAATTAGTTGTCATTTGAGTTCCCCCAATATTGTTAAGTTTTTAGTTTCTTACTAAAAGAATAAGCAATTTCCGTGCCAAACATGTTAAATTAAATAATTTTCACAAAATGTACTTATTTAAAGGGTTATTTATTATAAACCAATGATACCGTTTTCAAATTACCGCAAATTTTTTTTGCATTTAACCGCAAATTTATATAAAATATGCATAGATTATTTGCAGCAAAAAACTTACGATCAACAAAAATGAATACATTTGGAAAAAAACTGCCTTCTTATCTTACCAAAAATAGATAGATGTGCAAATTTTTTCTATTGATTGGGTGAAAAGAGAGAATAGTATGAAAAAAGAAGATAAGCAGGATTTTTTAGCTATTGATGAATTATTACAGTTAATATTAGAAGAAATTGATATTGGTATACACGTCGTAAACCAAGAAGGTAAAACGATGGTATATAACCGCAAAATGATGGAAATCGAAATGATGAATGAGGAAGACGTATTACACAAAAACTTATTAGACGTGTTTACCTTTCAGAAAAACCAATCAAGCACTTTACTTGAAGCACTTCAAAATGGAAAAGTTAGAAAAAATATTAAGCAATCCTACTTTAACAATAAAGCAAAAGAAGTAACGACAATTAACGATACGTATCCAATCATGAAAGAAAATAAAATTATTGGTGCGATCGAGATGGTTCGAGACGTAACGGAATTAAAACAATCTGTACAGGATGGTATACTACAAAACCGAAACACTCGCTATACATTTGAGCAGCTAATCGGTAACTCTCAATCATTCAAGAGTATCATTGCAGATGCCAAACGGTCTGCTAAGACACCTTCATCAGTATTAATTGTCGGTGAAACCGGTACGGGAAAAGAATTATTCGCTCAAAGTATTCATAATGCTAGTCAAAGAGCTACAAAACCGTTTATTTCTCAAAACTGTGCCGCTCTTCCAGAAACATTAATTGAAAGTATACTATTCGGTACAAAAAAAGGTGCTTTTACGGGTGCAATAGATAAACCTGGATTATTTGAAGAGGCCAATGGTGGAACCTTATTATTAGATGAAATCAACTCACTTAATCCCAATTTACAAGCTAAGCTTTTAAGAGTTATTCAAGAACGCAAGGTTAGAAGAATTGGAGATACGGTCGAAAAAGAAATAGACGTTCGCATCATTGCAACGATCAATGAAGACCCAATTGAAGCGATTGCAAATAATCATTTACGGAAGGATTTATACTATCGTTTAAGTGTGGTTTCATTATTTCTTCCTCCTTTACGTGAACGAGCAGATGATATTTTGTTACTAGCAAATTTCTTTATTCAAAAATATAATCGTCTTTTTGGTCGTCAGGTAAGTAAATTAGATGAAAATGTAACAGAATTTTTTCTAAGTCATAACTGGCCGGGTAATATACGTGAGCTTGAACATATGATTGAGGGTGCAATGAACTTAATTGAAGATGAAACGATTATTAATACTACACATTTACCATCTAGATTTTTTAAAGATATTCAAAATGTGAAAACTGCATCTAGCAATCAAGAAAACGAGCAAGCCAACACAAAACAATCAACAGAATCAACCAATGATCAGACAAACTTAAAAAACACTTTATTAAGTAAAGAAAAGCAACATATCTTGAATGTTTTAAATGAACATGATGGCAATATTACGCAAGCTGCAAAAAAATTGGGCATCAGTAGACAAAACTTACAATACCGTATCCGTAAGTTTAATTTATTGAATGATTAATCGATAAACCAATCATGATTAGAAATGAGTTACAAGTTGGAGTGTTTTTTCTATGTAATATGCCCAAACCTTCCACATTTGTCCTGCATAGTCTAAATATGTAAGACTCACATGTGGAAGGAGGTTAGATTATATGCAAAATGAGATCGAGCATGAGTACCGTCCTCATGGATTTGGTGGATTTGGTGGAGGAGGCTTTCATGGTGGTTTTGGTGGATTCGGTAGACCAGGATTCGGATTTGGCAGACCTGGATTTGGGTTTGGTAGACCTGGATTCGGATTTGGATTCGGCCGTCCGTTTTTCCGTCCGTTCTTCCGTCCATTTTTTCCATTTTTCCCATTTTTTTGGGGTGGTTATGGCTATGGTTATCCTTACTACTATTGTCCTCCAGGATATTATTGCCCACCACCTTATTACTACTAATGTAAAAATAAAAAATATAAAAGAGAAGGTTCAAAAACCTTCTCTTTTTTCTTTGTCTATAGTGAAATAGTAGAATAACTTCCTACTACGTTTACTGTAAAACCTAAAGCCTCCAATTCCTGCTTAACTCCAGGTAATAAAACATCATCGTATCCCATCTCGACATCAATAATGAAAAAATAATTCCCTAATCCCGTTTTCATTGGACGTGATTCAATTTTTGAAAGGTCGATCTTTCTCCAGGCAAATGCAGACAAAACTTGATGAAGTGCTCCAGCCTGATTCTCTGGCATCATAATGACGAAAGTTGCTTTTGTCTGTTTAGCCTGAAAATAATTTGATTGAACTTGAGTATTATGTCTTTGTAGGACAATAAATCTAGTATGGTTATACGAATTAGAATGAATATCCGAAACAACAATTTCTAATCCATATTTTTTTGCAGCAAATTCATTTGCAATTGCTGCTATACACTCATTTGATTGTTCACTTACAATTTTAGCTGCAGCGCTTGTTGAAGTGACAGGTTCTAACTTCGTGTATTTATACTGATTATGTAAAAATGTATGACACTGCGCTAAGGCATGAGAATGAGAATAAATAACTTCGATATCCTTAACACGATGAGCTTGTCCTTTTGTCATCAATAAATGTTGTCTTATCGGGATAATAATCTCACCGATCATTTTTAAAGGTTGTTCGTGTACAAGATAATCAATTGTTGTCGTTACTGATCCTTCAACTGAATTTTCTATTGGTACTACGACCAAATCAACTTCTCCTTCAGCTACACTATCCATACAAACTGGAATACTAGAATATGCAATATGTACTTCACCCTTGAAAACAGACTGAACAGCGACATGTGTAAAAGTCGCTTCAGGACCTAAATACCCAACTTTCACGTTCCCACTCCTTTTAATTTTTAATTATACTAAAAAGAGTGATTATTTAAAGTGAAATGTTTAATTTTTAAAAATTTTCTAACAAAATGTATGGATTTAAACTATTTGCAATCATGTTTAAATACTACTCTCGCGGATCTTTAAAGTTGTAGGTACAATTACTTTTTTAGCTATTTTGCGTCCCAACAATCTTTCCATTAATAAATCCACTGCTGATTCACCCATTAATTCGGTATATATTTTTAATGTACTTAAACTCGGAAAAAGATATTTAGAAAAAGTAAAATCATTCATTCCTATTAAATTTACTCGCTCCGGCACTTGGATTTGCGCTTCGTGTAGTGCCTTTAAACATCCGGCTGCCATCGTATCACATCCAACTAAAAAAGCTGTAGGCAATTCTTCACCTTGCTCCTTGATCGCTTTTTTCATTAAATTAAATCCTTCCTCGGCCGAAAAATCACTTAAATACAGATTTTCTTTTTGAAAAAGCTTTTTTTCTTCTAAATACTTTTTAAAAGACTTAGACCGAGAATTAATTTTCTGCCCCTGCTTCTTTTCATATTCATGACCTCCAATATATCCAATCTTATTGTGTCCATGTGATATAAGATGATCCAAGACTTTAATAATAGCATTTTCATAATCTATTATAACTGAATCATATTTTTCTTCATCTGGCGAAAAATCAACAAATACAATATTCTTGGAAATCTTTCGCAATGAAATAATTTGTTGGTCATCAAATTTACCTAAAGCGATAATTCCTTGAATTTGATCATCAACCATCCCTTTATCATGTCCTTGAAATAACGTAGAAATTTGTAGGCAGTGCTGATCACATTTATTTTCAATCCCAAAACGAATTAGCATAAAAAACATGACATCCAATGCTTCTATTTCCAGATCACCTTGGACGAGTGCAATTTTAGCTATATTCTTTTTTGACTTTGATTTTTTCTTATATGAAAGCTTTTCAGCCGTTTCAAAAATTCTTTGTTTCGTGTCATCGCTTACAGATAGCGCAGGATCATAATTAAGTACTCTTGATACGGTAGCAATTGATACCCCTGCTTTTTCTGCAATTTCTTTAATGGTTGTCATCGCAACTCTCCTTATAAACTTACTGGCTTAAAACAATTCTACCAGTTGAAAGTTGTACGATTCTTCCATAATTATGAAGAATTTTTTACATATTTTAATTTCTTCATAATAAGATCATATTTTTTAGTTTTATTTATGGATTTTAGAAATATTATATTTTAATTGGAGGAAAAATTATTTTTTGGAGTGAACACTTAGATGATTAGATAGTTTGATCTAATTTTTTATTCATATAATGCTCTTATAATTACACCCGTTATCGCTTCAATCGTTTTAGATGAAGAGAGCCCTACTTCATTTGGAATATTACTATAAATTAATAAATCCATTCCTTTATTAATACAATAACCAGCCTGTTTTAAATAACTAATCGTTTTCTTTAAATAACTCTTCCAATCATGTCTTATTTCATCATCTAAATCATTTAACGAAATTTCAATGATCCCTAATTCTTCAAAGTTTAGTGATACCAATTTAATTAAATTATTTTCTGTTTTAGACGTAACTAGATAGATTCCAAATGATTGTGACAATGAATTAATGTCATTTTTATTATTCTCAGTAATTTCTACGATTTCGTCAGAGTAACCTGACACAAAAAATATACGTAAGTCTGAATGATTATAATATTGCTTATGTGCTAACACCAAATCATTAACGTCCATTTCCATATCACTCCTATTTACCTAATCAGTATTAAAATTTAACTAAAAATTAGATTTGAAAATAAGCCACATAGTTCGATGCAACACATTCCAATTAAAAGCCTGTTTAGATTAAGTAATTAATTCGTTAAATGTATCCTACTCTCATAGATATTATTGGTCAATAACAAAACAGAGTATATTTACTAAAATACTGGAATTTTTTACTAAGTTTTTTATTCTGTCACAATTACACTTCTTTTAAAATAGAGATTGATTTCCTTTTATGAATCAAAGCTTTCAAATACATAGTGCTATTAGATTAATAATAGTAATAATTTTACAATTTTACTTTCATCCTCTATTTAAAATTATACTAAAATAACTAAATACAACTTTACTATCCCTTGATTTTAGTTAATCCAATTAATTTTCCACCATGTTCAAATATAATTTTATCTTTTTCATTGATTTATTTTCAGAAAATTTAATAAACTAATTATAACCTTATTATTTGGCTCTGCTAATGTTAATTGTTGATATTTTACAAAACACATTTTTTGAGAAAAGTTTTATACAATTTAAAGACATTGATTGGAGTGGAAGGTGGGAGAAATAAAAAGCAGGAAGAGCAGGGAAAGAAGGGGAAAACAGATTGATAAGAATACTGAAAGGAAATGAATAAAATTCTCTAAAGTCTTTTAATCTCTTTTCCCTTTGATCCTGCCTTTCCTTGTTCCTGCTCTTTACTCATCAACATTCTTTTTTAACACAGCCAATTATTTAAAGGGGGCATTTCAAATTGTCAGGAATCGATTCTAGTTTTGATATTTTTAAAATCATTGCTTTTGTTTTTCCAATCATATTTGTTGTCGTCTTTGCGGGCATTTTTTTCACACTTTTGAAAGGATTAAAACAGTGGAATTACAATAATAAACAGCCTAAATTAACTGTTTCTGCAAAAGTTGTTGCAAAAAGAACAAACTTCATTCAACGTAAAAATAGTAATCAATTTGGTCAAACTTCTACTCATTATTACGTAACCATTGAAGTTGAATCTGGTGACAGGATTGAATTTCAAGTCGAGGGTTCAGTTTATGGAAAATTAGTAGAAAATGATTTTGGAAATTTAACCTTTCAAGGAACGAGGTTTATAAATTTCGAGCGATAACGATATCTTTATTGAGGTGGGTAATGAAAGTTTTTATAAGTGGCGCTACAGGGTTTTTAGGAAAACATACTGTTAAAAGATTAAGTGATTTGGGGTATACCGTATTAGCGTATGGGAGAAATGAGCAAGCTGCTAAATTTTTTAATGATATGAAAAATGTTACCTTTTTAAAAGGTGATTTAAATCATACTAAATTATTAGAAGAAAGTATAAAAAATGTAGATTATGTCATCCATTGTGCTGCGATAGCAGCGCCTTATGGAGATTATGCCGAGTTTGTTGAAACGAATGTGAATGGAACAAGGAATATCGTTAATGCTGCTAATTCGGCAAACCTAAAAAAGTTTATAAACATCTCAACACCTAGTGTTTATTTTACAAATGAAAGTCGTAAAAATGTAAAAGAAAGCGATTCACTTCCACTTAACTATTCAAATCACTACGCCAAAACGAAGCGTTTGGCAGATTTAATTGTTGATGAAGCAACACAAAATGGACTTCCTGCAATTTCATTAAGACCTAGACAAGTTTTTGGACCTTTCGATCATACTATTTTCGGAAGGTTTATCCAAATAAATGAGAACGGCGGAATTCCATTAGTTAACGGTGGACAAGTTCTGATGGATTTCACTTATATTGATAATGTTGTCGATATGATCGTAGCTTGTATGAATGCCAATGATCAATTTAATGGTGAATACTATAATATTACAAATGATCAACCCATTTATTTAATTGATATACTTAAACAGCTTTTTCTTGCATTAAATAAAGAGCTAAATACAAAAAATATCTCACCAATACTCCTTTCGTTTATTGCGACAAACTCTGAATTAATGTCAAAACTCACTAAAAAAACGCCAAAGGTATCTAAGCATATTGCAAACTTCTTAAGTTATGACTATACGCTTAATATTGAAAAAATCAAAAACGATTTAAAGTATGATCCCAAGGTCTCAATAAATGAAGGGATAAAACGCTATGCCGATTGGTATTTAGCTACAAGTAAATTAAAATAACTTTTTCTTTATCTGCCAAAAATGATTAATGAAGCATATTTGCTTCTAAATGAAAACAAGTTAAAATCACCTTTATATGATTGGTGATTTTAACTTGTTTTTTTAAATTTTAAGTCAGCTAAATTTCCATTTTACTACAATTTAATTAAAGTTTAGTAATCTATTATTTTACAACATGGTCTATTTAACCTAATGATTAACTAATTAAAGAAGACGCTTTTTCGCAGTCTGTACCTTTTTAATATTTAATGACCATAATCCACTATTTAGGATTGTATCTGCATCAACGATCTCTAGTCTCTCTTTAAATAGTGGTCCATCAACTACAAACGTGTGATATTCTCCACCTTCACCCATTAAACAGATTTCCTTGCTAAAGAATATTTCTTTTAAATCTTTATTTAAACTCTTTCCAACTATAGACGAATCAAAAATATTCTCTAAAGCTCTACATATAATTGCATCATATCCACTTGCCAACCATTCATCTAGCAAATTAGAAGACGCTTTTTTGTCAATCCACATTGGGAATAGTGGTTGAAGTCCCGCCTGTAAAGCTACGTATTCATTCCACTGTCGATCTTCCTCAACATATAATGTACCAAATGCAATTTTGGTAAGATTAAATTGTTCTTTTATCAATTTCAACCCCGCTATCATTGATTCCTCATATTTACCTGCGGAATCTACCATTACTAATGGGATACCTAGTGCATCTGCTTGCATTTGTAAAGAAGCAAGTGGTGTTCCATGCGCATGGTTTCGTTCATCCTTTTTTGAAACCATTGATATAAGACATACTACTTCATCATTATTTTTAATTAAACGCTCTAACGCTAAACAACAATCTTTCCCACCACTCCAAGAAACTGCCACTCTATGTTTATTCATCCTAAAATCTCCTAAATTTAATGAGATAACCTCCTACTTCCAGGAGGTTTATTATTTTATTAAACTTTTTACATATCCCATTGCTTTCATCGAATAATCAAACCACCGTTGATCTTGTCCGTGTGGAATTTCAACCCACTCCTTCATAGGTTTCCCACCCATCGGATCAAAATTCTTTGCACCACTTAGCTTTAGTGCTTCTGCAACATCTACTGGCCTTAACTTTACTACTATATTTGGTTCATTATAGAAAACAAATACTTTACCTAGTACTTTTAATCCTTTATGCCCAAAAATACTGCCTTTTGTGGCATCATGATGATTGATCAGTTCAGTACGTAAGTTTTCAAATATTTCAATTGTGCCTTCCATTTTCACCATTCCCTTACTATTTACTATCTATAAAAAAACTCTGCTTAATGCCTTTATTCATTCCTAGAACGATCCTTTATAACAATATCTTATTAATGCTAATAACTTATCGATATTATTCATTGCAAGATTATCGTCTATACTAATAATATAAACGATTAATTTGGGAGGAATTAACATGACAATTGACTTCCATGATACAAATAACCAAACGACCTACTCTACTCGAGATGCTGATCAATCTTGGATTCAATTAATAACGGAGAATATTAATCTACTTGGTAAAGATGTAGTAGATATTGGTTGCGGAGGTGGCATTTATTCAAAAGCCCTAGCAGAACTTAATGTAAATCATGTTACTGCTGTAGACTTTTCAGAAGAAATGCTAAAAGGTGCCACAAAAAACTGCAAAGACTACAATAATATTTCTCTAATTAAAGGTAACGCATACCATACTAAACTTCCATCTTATAAATATGATTTTATTTTGGAAAGAGCTTTAATTCATCATTTAGATGATTTAAAGGCTTGCTTCGATGAGGCAAATCGGTTATTGAAAAAGAATGGAATATTAATTGTACAAGATCGGACGCCTGAAGATTGCTTGCTACCTGGTAACGATCATCATTTACGTGGTTATTTTTTAGAAATGTACCCAAAATTAATAAAAAAAGAAACCTCAAGAAGGTATACTTCACATGAAGTAAAAACTGCTTTAGAGTCTGCTGGGTTTAAAGTTGAAAAATCTGTAAAACTTTGGGAAACGAGACGGTACTATCACAATTTCGAATCACTTCGAGAAGATCTTTTATTAAGAACAGGTCGATCCATTCTTCATGAACTGACTGATAAAGAGCTTAAACTATTCGTAAATTTCATTGAAACTAAACTTCAACATCAAACATCATTTGTTGAGAAAGATCGTTGGACGGTGTGGTTTGCTAGTAAAAAATAAAATCATCCAGTTAGAATTGAGAAAACTATTTTACTTATAGACTACCTGCTTGTATATTAATTCTCAATTCTAATTTTTCACGTTCTAGTAGTTTAAGTGAAGAAACTTAATTGACCAACCTAGTTTACTATGTTTATCTTATTCTTTTATTTTCAGGTTGTTTAAGCCAGTACCGTACGCCTTTACCTGCCAATGGTTCATCATTATATCTCGGTATGATATGAAAATGACTATGAAGGATGGATTGATTAGATACTTTCCCAACATTCCATCCAAGTGTGTATCCATTAGGTATGAATTTTTCATCTAGATATTCCTTAGCTTTTTGTAGCAGTTCATATGTATCATTCCACTCTTCAACCGTTAATTCAAATGTGTTTTCTCGATGTTTTTTCGGGATAATTACACCGCTACCTTCTAGTACATCCTGTTGGAGATTATGTTGTAAAAAGTAACAAGTCTCGTTTTCAAAGAGTATATTTTGGTTTGGATCATCTAGTGGATTACAAAAAGGACAAGTATTATTTAATGTCATAACATCCTCCTAGTTTGCCTTAAATTAATTTGCACTTACTTCATACAATTCAATTTTTGGCAACGTTATTGTTACCTTCGTTCCTTCATCTAAATTGCTCTCGAACGAAATTGTTCCATTCATTGCCTCAATAATTCTGACAGATATAGTTGTTCCAACGCCAGTTCCCTTTTCTTTTGTTGAATAAAATAAAGTTCCAATACGCGACAGTTGTTCTTTTGTCATTCCTTTGCCGTTATCTCTAATTGTTATGATTGTTTTTTCTTTTACCTCGAATAACTTCAAGTGTACATATCCGCCGGAATTTGTTGCTTCTATCGCATTTTTAATTAAATTAATTAATGCTTGCTTGAATTGATTTTTATCTGTACTAATTAGAGATTCAGCTACTAAGTCGCCTTTTAATTTAACATTTTGCTTTAAAGCTAAGGGTTCTAATAAAGTAATGACATCTGAAACGCATTGTTTTAAATTAATTATTTCGACTTTATCAAATTGTGGTTTAGCAAAGTTTAAATAATCATTAATAATTCCTTCTGCTCTGCCTAACTCACTTAAAACTAAAGGTAAATATTCCATTGACTGATTATTTTTGCTCTCTTGCATTAATTGTAGAAATCCCTTAACAACTGTAAGAGGATTTCTTACTTCATGTGCAATTGAAGCAGCCATTTCACTTAATGTATTAAGCTTCTCAGCTCGTTGAATTTCTCTATGTAATATTTTCTTCTCAATTAAAGTTTCGTTTAGTTTCGCTGCTAAAGTAATTGCAATTACTTCTATGACAATAAAGATCAGAACTAACCCATATAGTCTAAAATCATTTTTAAAACTAATATGACTAAAATATAAATATGAAAATAAGATTCCTAGTTGAACTAACGCCGGCCAAAAGCCAATTAGTGCAGTTAAAATAATCCTCTGTTTTGGATTGAATTTCCAAAACCATTTTGCTAAAACAAAGGACCCTAGTGAGGATAAGGTAATACTAATCATTCCAAATATGACTGCATCTCCACCTAAAATTAACCTAGCTAATAAAATAGCGAAAAAGGTTATGATTCCCCACCTATATCCGCAATAAAGAAAAGCCAAGGTAAGTGGAATATACCGTAAATCCCAAAATAATCCGTATGCTGGGTAAGGAAAAGCCATGCAAAAAAAGCCTGCTACAGCTTGAAAAATTCCAAAAAGATGAATTTTATCTTTGTAGCTATGGTTTTCATAAATAATACTGTAGATTAATATTGGACTTAATATGATTAAAACATGTAGTAAAAGTTTTTCAATTAACACATTTATATCCCCACAAGTTCATAATTTACCAATTATTTTAACACTCAAATAATACGACAAAATTTCCAAAAATCCTTTATTTTTTCCTAGAAAACTCCATTATCTGTCAATTTATTTTCATTCTAAATATTTTCGTTCATATGTGAGTGAATAAAGTGCGTTTATGCGTTTAAACATTTATACTATAAATACTTAACCTACATATGAAAGGGATCTGTATGAATAAAAGAATATTACTTAATATTATTTTAGTGACGTCTTTCTTTTTATTAATAAATTTTTATATCGGATTTCATGGGTGGATGTATATTAGTGCTTTACTCGCTAAATGGGCAAATCCGACAGTTAGATCTATTTATTGGATATTGTTTTGGTTTATTTCTTTCTCATATATTTTCTCAAGAGTATTTAAAAAAAGACTTCCAAATCCTCTTTTTAAACGATTACATCAAGTAGGAGCTTATTGGTTAGCAATCTTTTACTATTTAATCTTTTTCATTATTGCTTCCGATTTTATTGGATTAGTTATAAAAATAACAACTAATCTAAAATCAAATAAGATCATCTTAATACTTGGAACAATTGTTTTATTGAGTATTATCTTCCTTATTTCAAAAGGTAGAAAGAGCGCATTAAACACACAAATAATTCACTATGACCTGAATGTCGATAAATCAATTGATAAATTTAAAGAGCTATCAATTGTATTAGTTTCTGATTTACATTTAAGCACATTAGTCACGAATAAAAGATTAGAGTTTCTTGTTGCGGAAATCAATAAACTCTCACCAGATCTCGTTTTGATTGCTGGAGATATAATTGATGAAGATATCACTCCATTTGTAGAAGAGAATATGATTGAAACATTTAAAAAATTAAAACCTAAGATTGGGACATATGCTGTTCCTGGAAATCATGATTATTATGGTGGGCATTTAGATTTACTTGTAAAGCATTTAAAAGAAGCTGATATTCATATTCTATTGGATGAAAAAGAATTAGTAGAAGACAGCTTCTATATCATTGGTCGTAAAGACCTCGCAAGCAAAAATCGATTAGAATTGGATGATTTACTAGAAGGAATTGATCATTCAAAACCAATTATTTTACTTGATCATCAACCATATCACTTAGAAATACCGACGCAATTAGGTGTAGACATCCAAGTATCTGGACATACCCATCGTGGACAATTTATGCCAAATCACTTAATTACTCGACGACTTTACGAGGTTGATTGGGGTTATTTACAAAAAAATAATTCTCATTTTGTTGTGTCATCTGGATTTGGAACATGGGGTCCTCCGATTCGGACAGGTAATCCTTCAGAAATTGTAACAATTAAAGTTTCTTTTACAAAGTGATTCAAAATAACTAATTAGAGACCGAAATTATTATACTTTGGTCTCTTTTTTTTTATTAAAATTCATAATTTATCTACAAAAAATTTTCAGAAAAGTGTAAAATATTGTCGTGAGCTTCTTTTTTAGAATGGAGATTTTAACATGAAAAATACGGAGTACTACAATAACAGAAGTCGGCGCATCTATATTTTCTTTATGGTCTCGCTCGTTACACTATTACTAGTAGGAATTACACTTTCTCCACTTACAATGGAGGATAATCCAATTGAACTAATTACCCAAATTATTTTAATGTTCATTGTCATTATTGCTGTTTTTTATTTTGTTAAAACGAATAGTACATTTTCAAAAGTATTATTTACCACATTAGCTTCGTTATATGTTTATATTAAGTTTTGGACATACCCAGATACATCAACAATGTACAGCTTTGTAGCTATTATCCCCATATTTACGATTTTCTTATATAATCGGATGGCATTTTATATTGGTTGGGTATTAAACATATTTATTGGTCCTACATTTGTCTTATTAATTTCATTAACTCATCTAAAAGAACGATATTCTTATATAGCATTAGATCCTGTTGGAAATATATTAGAGTTTTTAGCGATTCAATTCATTCTCCTATTCGTATTTTTACAAACTGAAACAAAGGTTATGGCCTTAGAGACATATCACAGTGAAATTCAACAAGCAAAACAATTGAATTCAATTGGTCAGTTAGCTGCAACGATTGCACACGAAATTCGTAATCCGATCACAGTAGTAAAAGGATTTGCACAGCTTTTTCAAAAAACAAAAACTATGTCTACTGACGAAAAATATTATGTTGATACAATGTTAAAAGAATTGGAATATGCTCAAATAATCATTAATGATTATTTATCATTAGCAAAACCTCAAACAGAAACTGTTCAAGCTGTTGAGATAAACAGAGAAATTTTAAATGTAACGGATTTGCTAGCTTCAATGGCCAATAGCCAAAGTATCGGTTTCGAATTAAACTTGAATGAAATTCTTTTTACAAAAATTAATCCAATCGAATTTAAACAGGTCCTTGTAAACTTGATGAAAAATGCAATTGAATCAATGCTTACCCCTGGTTTTATCACTGTAAACCTTGTTCAAGAAAATGATTATGCACTTATTGAAATAATTGATACTGGAATCGGAATGTCGCAAGAAACAATTGAAAGACTTGGTACTCCATTCTACTCATTAAAAGAAAGAGGAACTGGTATTGGAATGACTGTTTGTTTTAATGTCATTGAAAAATTCAAAGGGAAAATTAATGTACTAAGTAAAGTCAATGAAGGCACAACATTCCAAATTTATTTACCTATTTCAAAAGATGAAAACAAATAAAAAAGCTCACTTTATTAGTGAGCTTTTTCTCGCTGTTGAAATATTTGTTAAATAGTTACCAAATTTTCATAAAAGAAGTTGAGTGATGTTCATTTCCACTACAGGATTCTCGCTTTCCATGGGGCGAAACCTGAGCCTCCTCGGCAAGCCTGCGGGGTCTCAGCCTTTCCGCATTTCCCATAGGAGTCGAGCATCCTTCCGTTCCAATTAACTTATTCTTCCAAAAAAGTATTCATTAAAAAACTATTTGACTACTTAGAACAAATTATTAATCAGTTTGACCGACAAATTCAAAAAAAGCATCGTCTTTTAAGATTTGAATTCATGTTTCTAAAAAAACAGTATTTAACCGTTTAAACTTGATGAAATCAATAATTTTCACTTAATGACTTTTTTATTACCTTTATCAATTTCAACACTCGAAAAGAAAAAGCTCACTTTATCAGTGAGCTTTTTGCTGTGAAAAATTAAAAATCCTTTGCAACTTCTTTAGCTTTTTGAATCGCCTGTTCTTTAATTTCTTGAGCTCGATCAGGGAATTGGTTTTGTCCTTCTACAAAAATACCATTAAAATCAGTAATTCCTAAGAAGCTCATGATTGTTCCGATATAACGATGTCCCATTTCTAGACCCGCTGCTGGACCTTCTGAGTAAACCCCACCACGCGCTTGAATATGAAGTGCTTTTTTACCGCCTAATAAACCTTCTGGACCATTTGATGTATATTTAAATGTTTTCCCTGCAACGCAAATAGCATCAATATAATTTTTCATAATTGGAGGGAATAAAAAGTTCCATAAAGGCGTAACAAATACATATTTATCAGCCTCTGTAAATTGAGTTACGATTTCATTTAATCTACCTACTTTTGATTGTTCACCAGATGAAAGTGTATCAAAAGCTCCTCCCGATTGAAGTTTGCCCCAACCAGCAAACACCTCAGCATCAATATGAGGAATCGTTTCATTATAAAGGTCAATATGTACTACTTGATCACCAGGATGTGCCTCTTTATAACTTTCAATAAAAGCATCACCAACTGCCATACTATATGAAGTAGACTTATCATGTGGATGTGCAGTGATGTACAATAATGTTGCCATGTTTTTTCCACCTTTCATTACTTAATAACTTTGAAAAGCACTGTATTATCATTTGTTATTATTACTAAAACAATACAAAAAAAATTAAATAAAAAAACCTTTACTCGTGAATTTAAAGAGTAAAGGTTTTTAATCTAATTATTTAGCTTTAAATAGGCCAAATGGTTTTCCTACTGGTAAAAATTCTCTTCCGAAATGGGCGTTTAATACTGCTGCAGCTGAACCATAGAATGACATAATTGCAATACCTAATTCACTATAAGCCGCAAATGTATGAGTTGCTTCTTCCATAAATCCTAAAGTGCTTAATGATAATCCAATAAATAAACAATCAATTAATACAAAAATGATAAATAATACTTTATGTGTTTCCATTGCGCCAATCGTCATAAAAATTGAAAAGATTAAATATCCTACAAATGCAAAACCAAGTTGTTTAACATCAGCTGCTTTCATTAATGTTTCTCCAAAAACACCTAGTTGAATTAACCAAGTTGTTCCAACCGCTAACCAGAAGAACGCGTAACCACCGAATGCTGTTGCACCAAATACATTATTATGTTTGAAATCCTGGATACTCGCAAATAATTGTGCAAATGCTCCTAAAAAAATCGCCCAAGGTAATACTAATGAAACCCCATCAGTAATTCCTAACTTTTGTGTTGAAGCTACAAGTGTTACCATCGCTAAACCAAATAAACCAATTGCAGATGGATCCGCTGTAGTAATTTTAATTTGTTGTACGTCTTTCATTAATGTAAATCCTCCTAAACTTTTAAACAGACTAAATTATACTACTATAAAATTTAAAGGATTTATATAGAAATTTTTCAGGTTTTATAAAGAAAGCACTTTCTTTTAAAAAGAAAGCGCTTTTCCTTAAAAATTTATTTTTTATGTCGTTTTGCATACCCACATCTTTTACATAATTCTTCCACTGCACATCTTCTAGAGAATCCATCATAAATCGCTCTAGCACGTTCAGAATTTAAAATATCCTCTAATGAAGTCTCATAAATGTTACCTAAAGGAATTTTACCTTCACTATCTAAACAACATGGTACAACAGTTCCATCAACTAATACGCCAATTTGATCTCTTAAACCATAACAGAACACATTTTCATCAATGATGTCATTACCCATATCTGGCCATTGAAACTTTTCTGCCATGTTTAAGTAAATTTTATCACGAAGCTTAATATTATGAGTTTCTTGAAGTTTTTCACTTAAAGAAAAATCTAAGTTTAATTTTTCTTCTAATAACTTTAATATATCAATATTTAATGAATTACTTGCTTTTAACTCTTCACTGTCCATATTCCAAAGTCTAATTGCACAGATCATATCACTTTTTTTGTTCGCTTCATTAATGAAATTTGTAATATTTTCAACGTAATCATGCAAATCTTTGGTTAAATCATTCGCTTCAAAACTATGCAGTGAAAAATTGATTTGTCTCAATCCTTTTGATTCAATCAATAAATCTTTTACTTTATTTATTAACGTACCATTCGTTGTAATGTTAACCTTTAGACCATTTTCATGACTGATGTCTAAAAATCTTCCGAGTTTTGTGTTCAAAAATGGTTCACCCATCAAATGAAAATAAATATGATCTGTATAAGGTTTAACTGAACTTATAACATGTGTGAATGCTTTTTCGTCCAAAAATTTCAACGGTCTTTCCAATGTAGGACTAGGACAAAAATTACATTTTAAATTACATATATTTGTAATTTCTATATAAACTTTCTTGAATTTTCTCATTCTGCTCTCCTATTTTTCATTTTGTTTCTTTTTTAGATTGTTGCGTTTGGTTTATTTAACTAATTGACTAAAAGTTAAATTTTCTATCGTCACATATTTCGCTCTCAAAAACTTTGTATATTCTATCATACAATAATTTTTGGGAATTTAATATTTCTACGCATCATTCAATTTTTACCAACCGATCAGAATTGTAATCATTCTAAAACTTTCTTAAATTATTTAAATTTTATTACGCCATACAGTTTTAGGCGATTAATATTGCATGTCGTTATGTGGATTGGACAATTGATCATACGGCTTTTTACCGTAAAAAAAGAAATAGTCCCTATGCTATCTCTCCGCATGGGCTATTTCTTTGAAAAAGCTCTGTTAAAAATGTGTTGATTTCCGTTTCATGATGCTCAAATCAGGAACAAGGAAAGGCAGGATTCAAGGAGAAAGGAAAAGATATTAAAAGGTTTAGAACTTTTTCTAAGTAATTTTCTCCCTTATATTTCCCTTGCCCTTCCCTATTCTTTCTTGCACTTCCTGCTCTTCATCAACACGAACTTGCCTATATTTTTAACATTAATAGATTACTCAATTAAGTATTTCTAACTAATATACTAATTTCTTAAATGAAAATACTCATATATATTGATTATGACGGGGGCCAGTTGTTTTCATTTGATTAGTACACTAAATTTTAAAATACAAAAAATCTCTTTAAATTAAATTTAAACGATTCATTTACCACTAACTGTGAATGGTAAAATATTTCCAAAGGATATAAAATTCTTAGATTCTTCTTTTGCAATACCAGTTTTTACAGTAAAAAATAAAAATAGCGCAATCAATAAAGCAATCGTTTTTTTTAACATTTATGTATCCCCCGATAAATTGAGTATCTTTTAAAAAATGTCGATATTTACTACTAATAATAACGGACAAAATTTGACAATTTTAATCTAGTTTGGAAATCATTCTATCGACAAATATCTACATTTCCAAAGAAATTATCATCCAAATTTATACAAAATTAAAGTATTTTAAAATAAAATGTGTTGACAGTTATTTATTATCTGTAATATTATTTGTTCATCGCAAAACAAACTAGTTTGATTAAAAAACTGCAGTTATTATATAAAACTTAAAATTTCAATTTAAAAGCAATGATGAGAAATAGTAAAAGTATTAAGTTCTTAAACAGAGAGTTCCCGGTTGGTGCGAGGGGCATAAGACAATATTTTGAACACATCTCTGAGCTGAGCACCGAACCCTTTTGGTAGTAGACTGTTTCCGGTTTCCCTGCACCCGTTACCGTGCTAGAGTATAGCTTTAATGCTGCACTTGAAGAGGTTGGTATCGTGAGGTACTAATAAATAGAGGTGGAACCACGTGAGTAATACTCCCGTCCTCTAGCTATACTATATAGCTAGAGGACGGGAGTTTTTTGTTTTTCCAAAAAATAGTTTAAGGAGAGAGTAAAATGAATAAAAAATTAGTGTCAGCTATTATCATGTGTATGATTTCAATATTAATCGTTTCTGGTTGTGGAAAAGAAAAGAGAAAAGCAAATGAGGTAGTCGTTGGTTTAGACGATACTTTTGTACCAATGGGTTTTAAAGATGATAAAGGTAATGTGGTCGGTTTTGATATCGATTTAGCGAAAGAAGTATTTAAACGTGAGAATATGAAAGTTACATTCCAACCTATTGATTGGACAATGAAAGAAACTGAATTAGTATCTGGAAATATTGATGCGATTTGGAATGGATATTCGATTACAAATGATCGTAAGAAAAAAGTTAATTTCTCAAAACCTTATTTAAAAAATAGACAAGTTATTATCACACTAGCAAATTCATCTATAAAAACAAAACAAGATTTAAAAGGTAAAAATGTTGGTATTCAAGATGGATCAAGTTCATTAGATGCAGTTAATAAAGATCAAAAACTAGTTAAATCATTTAATGGTGGTAAACCTGTATTATACGAAAATAACAACCAAGCTTTAATGGATTTAGAATCAAAGCGAGTTGATGTAGTTGTCGCTGATGAGACATTAGCACGTTACTATATAAATAAAAGAGGTCAACAAAAATACAAAATTCTAGATGATAACTTCGGTGAAGAAGAGTATGGAATTGGTGTTAGAAAAGACGATAAAGCTTTAGTTGAAAAAATTAATAAACAAATTGATGCCATGAAAAAAGATGGAACTTACAACAAAATTTATAAAAAATGGTTTGGAACATTGAAATAAAAAGGAGAAATCAGTTATGGATCAGATTACATCATTATTACCTTCCATGCTTGATGGGTTAACTGTAACGCTAGAAGTTTTCTTAATCACTCTAGTGTTGTCTATCCCGCTTGGAATTGTTATCGCACTTGGTAGACTTTCAAATATTACTGCAATCAAATCGATTATAAGTTCCTATATTCTTTTAATGCGTGGAACACCTTTACTTTTACAGTTAATCTTTATCTTTTTCGGTTTACCATTAATCGGAATTGTATTTGACCGTTTTACTACCGTTATTATTGCATTTACCCTAAATTATGCAGCTTATTTTGGAGAAATATTTAGGGCCGGTATTCAATCTGTAGACAAAGGGCAATATGAGGCAGCAGAAGTTTTAGGATTAAGTCGTAGTCAAACATTTAAACGAATTATCCTACCACAAATGACTAAAAATGTTTTACCGCCTGTTGCAAACGAGGTTATCACACTTGTAAAAGATTCAGCATTGGTTTATGTAGTTGGTCTTGATGACATGCTTCGAGTAGCTAAAATTGCATCAAATACTAGTGCATCGTTACTCCCACTAGTTCTAGTTTGTATCATTTATCTATTGCTAACAGCGATCTTAACAAATCTATTTAAACGATTAGAAAATAGATTTTCATATTATAAATAAAGGAGAGACTTTTATGTTAAAAGTAAATAACTTAACAAAACAGTTTAATAAACAAACAGTATTAAACGAAGTCTCTTTTGAAGTTAATAAAGGAGAAATCGTTACACTATTAGGGCAGTCAGGTGCGGGAAAAACGACTATCTTACGTTGTATAAATGGTTTAGAAAAATTTGATGGTGGCTCAATCGAGATTGATGATCAAATCATCCAATCTCAAAAAGATCTAATAAAAGTAAGAAAAAAAATAGGGTTAGTATTTCAAAACTTTAATTTATTCCCTCACAAAACTGTACTGGAAAACATTATTGAAGCTCCAATACTTGTATTAGGTTTGAATAATGAGGATGCAACAAAAAGGGCAATTTTTTTACTAGAACAAGTTGGTTTAAGCGACAAAGCAAACGCCTATCCAAATGAATTATCAGGTGGCCAACAACAGCGTGTAGCGATCGCAAGAGCATGCGCACTTCAACCAAAGATTCTTTGTTTTGATGAACCAACTTCAGCACTTGATCCTGAACTTACAAATGGCATCGCTGAAATAATGAAAAATCTAGCAAAAGATGGAATGAGCATTTTAGTCATCACTCACGATATGGAATTTGCAAAAAATGTTTCAACACGTACACTTCTTGTTAAAGGAGGAAAAGTTTTAGAAAACGCATAAAGAATTTAAAAAATATGACTTTCTATATGATATAAGCCAGTGGTTTGTTGCTTTTCCTAATAAACTAATGATATCAATTTAATCTTATTTTAGGTGAATTTTGCTTTATATTAGCAAATTCACCTTTTCATTTGCAGTTTTACCTTTCATTTTGCAAACTCCCTAATTCAATGAAAAAACTTACTAATAAATGATAACCCCATAATAAATGCCACGATAAAACATAAAATAACAAGCCGTTTTTCTTGTTTATTTGAAGAGTGCATTAAACCTTCTCCTCTTATCGTTATTTTTTGCCTTGAACATATTCAGCATCAAATAAAAATAGCTTAAATAAGAACAAAAGCGATGGGACTAAAAGTAATAGACCTAAAACGAATACCGTTACTAGCATCGTACCTGAGGTTGGATTGGTATAGCCATTATAGATTGTAATATACGGATCTAATATATATGGAAGATGCGCTGCTCCGTAACCAAAAAATGCGAAAAAAAATTGGAGCATAACAAATAGAAAGGCCGTTCCATAATTTCGTTTTAGTAAAATCAACGTTGAGGCAATTAAAAAGCAGATTAAAGATAATAAAAACATCCACCAGTATTGATTAACAATGTTTTGATAAAACCTTAAATTATTATCTCTTAATCCTACAAATACTAGAAAGCTTGATAAAATCGTTGGAACTGTCCAAAATAAAGCATATTGTCTCAATATGGATAGTGCCCCTTCATCTTTCGCTTTACTTGCGTAAAACGTTAAAAAAGTCGCGCTAATATAGAGTACAGATATGATTGCAATAATTACAACACTCCATGAGTAGATACTCGTTAATAAATTTCCGGCTAAAAATCGAACGACTCCGCTCTTTTCAACTATGTAACCACCACCAGAAATTGTTAAAACCGTGCACAATGACGCGGGAATTAATAATCCTGTCGCACCATATAGAAATAGATAAACTTTATTTTCCTTTGAACCATAATTTGAAAAAGCATAAAATGATCCTCGAATTGCTAATAGTACCAATGATATACTTCCTGGAATTAATAAAGCAGTTCCATAATAATAAGCTACACTTGGAAAGAAACCTATTATTCCTACAAAGAAAAAAACAAAAAATACATTTGTAATTTCCCAAACAGGGGATAAATATCTACTAATTAAATTATTAATTAAGTGATCTTTTTTTGTAACTTTACCATAATAAGCAAAAAATCCTGCACCAAAGTCTATTGATGCAATAATGATATATCCATAAAGAAATATCCATAAAACAATAATCCCAAGCAACTCAATATTCAATGCTCACCCTCCTATCACCATAATGCTACGTATACAGAGTCTATTTTTTCAAACGATATTCCAGTTCATTCTCAGGCGGATTATGAATAAACATCTTTCGAATAACAATCGCACAAAAAACACCCAAGAACACATACAAAGCAAAGAACAACCAAAACATACTACCTAGCCCCTTAGCCGTAGTAGCCCCTTGTGAAACCTTCATATAACCTCTTAGTATCCAAGGCTGACGGCCAATTTCAGCGATCAACCAACCAAGTTCAATATTAATCAACGCTACTGGTCCAGTAAGCGCTAATCCCCGTAATAGCCATTTATTATGCATCCAATTTTTTTTCTTAATTGAAAATGCCACAAAAAGAAATGTCATCGAGATAATTAGTCCAACAAAGGTCATTTTAATATCAAATAAATAATGTATGATTAGAGGAGGAGTCTCATCTTTTGGGAATTCATTTAATCCAATTACTGGCGCATTAAAGTCTGAAAATGATAAAAAACTCAATAGTTTTGGAATTCGAATTTCATATTTTACCTCATGCGTTTTGTCATCCAATGTTCCAAATAATACAAAGTCTGCCCCTCTCTCCGTTTCAAAATGCCATTCGATTGCTGCAAGTTTTTCAGGTTGATATCTAGCAAGGAATTTAGCAGAAATGTCACCTGTAACCCCTGTTAAAACAGCGAATATTAATCCTAAAGTAGCAGTCAGTCGAAGTCCTTTTTTTGTATACTCAGTAATTTTCCCTCTTAACAGTTGAATCGCAGCGATTGAAGTTAAGATGAGTGCTGATGCTACATATGCAGTTACAATTACATGTAACGTCTTAGATGGAGCTGCTGGATTAAACATTGCCGCTATTGGATCAACCGTTTTAATTGTCCCATTTTCTAACGTAAAACCTTGAGGTGTATTCATAAAAGCATTCACAGTCGTAATGAAAAATGCCGATAAGGTTGATCCCAATATAACAGGAAAAATGATGAACCAATGATAGATCGGTTTTTTGAAGCGATCCCAAGTATATAAATATATCCCGAGAAAGATTGCTTCAAAAAAGAAAGCGAATGTCTCCATAAACAAAGGAAAACTAATAGCTTGACCAGCTATTCTCATAAAGCTCGGCCATAATAACGACAATTGCAAGCCAATACATGTTCCTGTTACTACACCAACAGCAACTGTAATTGTATACCCTCTTGCCCATCGCCTTGCCATAAGTGTATAGTGCGGGTCTTTTTTTAAAATACCTAAGCCCTCAGCAATTGCGATCATTAAGGGCATTCCTACACCAATCGTTGCAAAAATAATGTGAAATACTAGTGTCATACTTGTTAGTAATCTACTGAGTGTGACATTATCCAACTCCATCTGAAATCCCCCCTACAATGTAATATCATATTGTCCATTGAAATTAATTATTCTAATCAAATTGTATTAATCTTATTTATTATTAAATTTTTCATTCAAATTATTTACATTTTGCATCTATAAAAGTATGTTCCTATAACAATAAAGGTATACGATACATTAACTTAATAATTAGTTGATTTCTAAAAAAATTGTATAAAATATCAACATATTACATTAACATAGCCAAAAAAATAAGAAAAAGACCAATCTAAAAGATTTGGTCTCAGTATGTAGACAAAGTCCTATTTATCTGATTATCAGACTGATTGAAAACGCTTGTCTTTCGAGGCGCGAAGCCTGGCGAGGAGCGGAGTTACCATTAACGGTAATGAGCACCACAGACAGGCGAAGCAACGAAGAAAGCGAGCGTTTGTCAACAGTCTGAGACCAATCTAAAAAGATTTGGACTAGTGTAGATCCCTATGAATTTTTAAGACTAATTGAAATCACTTGTCTTTCGGGGGCGAAGCAACGAAGCAGCGATTGTTTTTTATACTACTAGTCGAGCTAAACGTTTCTTTTTCCAAAATAATTTATAATAAAAATAGTTTAACCCCAGTCCGACTATAAATGCTATAGGGTATCCAACCCAAATTCCTTTCATTCCTAAGGAAGTGTAATTTGATAATAAATATGCTACAGGTACTTCGATACACCAAATAACGAATATACTAATGAGCGTTGGCCATAGTACAGTCCCGCTAGAACGCATCGTTGAAGTTAAAATAAATGAATGACCCAATATTAAATAACCCCATACTGTAATCATTAATAAGCCGTTTGCAATTGTCATCGTGCTATGACTTGTTAAAAATAAATTTAAAAGCGGTTTTGAAAAAAGATAAGTTAATAAGATAAATAAGCCACTTAACGCATAGTTGAGGAATAATCCTATTTTTACGACTTGATTTAATCTCTCAAACTGATTTGCCCCGATTGATTGAGCTGCAAATATAGACACCGCAATACCGATACAAATTGAAGGCATTTGAACATAACTAACTATTTGATTTACAACACCATAAGAAGCTGTAGCCTCAGACCCATATTGATTAACAAAAGTAATAACAGCTATTTCAGATATTGAAAGAAACACCATATTTATACTTGTTGGAATTCCTAACTCTAAAAGTAACTTTAATAGGTCAGTATCTATTCGTAGATATTTCCTTATCGAAGAATTAAGACGTAGAGGATGTTTCGTTTTATATAAGTAAATAAAAAGCGCGATACATGTCAAAATTGTTGAGATAGAAGAGGCATAAGCCGCTCCATATATTCCTAGCTTCGGAATTCCGAACCACCCAAATACGAATAGTGGTAAAAGAGAAACATTTAAAACGGTACTAATTATAAGGAAATAAAACGGCGTCTTGGAATCTCCAATACCTCTCATAAGAGTCGTATATACCATATAAATAAACATCACTGGAATAGACCAGAATAAAACAGTCGCATATTTAACACTGACTGGAAGAATATTCTCAGGAGTTCCTATTAATCTCAACAGATCTTCAATAAAAATATTTCCGAAAATAGCGAGTGCTATCGAAAGTATAAAAGTAAACGAAAGAGTAGTTCCTACGATTGCTTTTAGTCTTTCATCAAGCTTTGCGCCAAACGCCTGACCGATTAAAATTGAACTTCCCGAACCAATACCAATGATAAATGAAACCAAAAAGAAAAATAGTGGAAAGAAAGCTGAAATTGCAGCTAAAGCATTTTCTCCAAGCCATTTACCTACGATGATCATGCTAAAGACTTGACCAATGGACTGAAGTACATTGCTTAATAGCAGAGGAATTAAAAACATAGTCATTGGACGGATTAAAGTAAGTTTCTCTTTCTTATTTTCTAAAGGACTTTTTTCTTCTTGAACATCTGATGTAATCATACTTTCTCATCTCTACTATTCATTGAATGATATCCTCGTTCACCAAATGGTTGCATTTTTTCCATCCATTTTTCCTCAAGTTTCTTTAAATCTCCCTTTATACCTAATGGACTAATCTCCTCATCTTTCAAAATTTCTAACACCTCGAAAAGAAATGCATCTTTTCCGTATGTGTTCCATTCTTCTTGAAGACTTTTATTTGTACAAGCACCCATTTCTAACTCAAATTTCTTACCATTTAATGTTTTTAAATTTTTTGTACTTCCTATAAACACTTTTTCATTCTTCGTGTTCTTAATCTGATAAATACCCGCTTCGATTTTTGCCTCTTTATATTGCATTTTTAATTCTTTTTTTCGATCCATTTTTATCAACCTTTCTTTTACTAAACTTTTAACCAATAAGTACTTCCGTCTGGTTTTCGATCAATAAATCCATATTCAATTAAATATCTTCTTAAAACGACATAATCATGGTAAACAGTTGTTAATACTTCATTTATCTCTTTCTCTGTATATTTCTTGTTTGGTGTAAATCGTTTAACAATTTCTCTTAAAACAACAAGCTTCTGTTTCTCTTTTAACGGAAACTTCTTCATTGGACCATCTGTACCTTCCGGAAAATACTTCAACAAACTTTTTTCTTTCTCTTCTTCTGTAATGTTATAGCGATCATCGACTAATTTTGCTGTTTTATGGAGAGGCAAAAACGTTGGTGCATGTTGATCCTTTTCCTTTAAAAGTTCCATCATTACAAGAAATAATTTAGCTTGTCGCTCTTTTTCTTTTAAAACAAAACGATGATTCCTAATTGTTGAAGTGCTCCCAATTCCAGTTTCCTTCTGAATTTCCGCATCACTCTTGCCTTGATAAAAAAGGCGCAAAAGATGATTTTGATGCTCAGTAAGGCCTGTTAATTTTTTATCTAGTTGAATTAAATAGTCAAAAACTGAATGATGATTTTTTTCGATATGAATCTTCATAAATTTTTCAGCTTCATATAAATTACCTGAGTCTTGATAAATCATTCCTTTTTCAATTTTTTCACTACACAATAAACATACATAATGATCCTTCTCTTCAGAATAACCTTGTTTCAATTCATATATTTCAGCATCCCAAAATGCGTCTACATTTCCCATTTTACAAACACTTCCTTTAAATGTTTATATTTAAACAAACAATATATAACTTTGTTTATAAATATATAAACATATTATGTTAATGTTTACATATTGTCAATTTCTAAACAACTTAATTAATGGATTAATACTTCGTTTCAGAATGCTCGCTTTTCGTGGGGCATGAACTGAGCCTCCTTGGCAAGCCTGCGGTACCCTTCCCGCTACTCCCACAGGAGTCTCGCACCTTCCACTTCAATCAAAGTCTTTTAAATACTTTTTGCAACATTAAAAGATATTCCCCCCAAAAAAGTAACCTTTTCAGGATTTGAAAGTGTTACCACTTAGAAAAAAATAAAAATTAGCATAAAAAAGAGCAATTCATAATGAATTGCTCTTTTTAGCGACAATATTTATTATACCATTTTTATCCACGGGAAATTTATCTAATTTGCTATATGAAATTTCGTTTTAGAAATTCTGAACCTGCTAAATTATTGTTTTGATTATTATGCATAGCAGTTCCTAGATGATGTTAGATATGCGTATTCTATTAATCTAATCTGTACCAATATTAAGAAAGTTTTTTAGATTTGTAGGTTTTTTTTAAAACTAAAGGAGGTCAATAATGAAGAATAAATTATTAAAAAAAAGTTTACCAATATTTATCTCGGCTATAATGGTAGGAACAATAATCCCTACACTTGCACAAGCAGAAACTGTAATGAATCCTGAAAAACAAAGTATAAAAAATATAGCTTATGATCTCTCTGTTGAAACTGTAAATTTACATTTGCATTTTCTACCCTAATTTTTAGTCTAGCAAACTGGAAAAATAAAAAATTAGCAAGATTTCTAATCACTGCTAGTGTATTTTTAACAGTATCGACTTCAATTTTAATTCACTATATATCTTAAAACGTTAATGTATAATAGGCTATTTACCGGCATAATAAGTACCCTATAGAATAAACACTTAAAAAAGGTCTACCCTATAGGGTACTTTTGTTTATAATTTAAAAGAACGATATCGGAATTTTTTATGAGCAATAAAACATTTATCGATTAAGGAACTAACCTACTTTCCACAACCTTATGTACAATCAAACCAGTTTGATTAAAAAGAATTACTGACACTGATATTTAATGTTCATTAAATAGGGCACATTTTATAAATTGGATGACTTACTATTATTAAACTCTTGATAATAATTTTTCTAAATCATTCACTGGTATTGGTTTACTGTAGAAATATCCTTGTCCAATATTACATTGATTTTGCTTTAAAAATTCCACCTGTTCTTTTTTCTCAATGCCTTCTGCAATTACATTGAAGTTTAAGTTATGCCCCATGTCGATTATTGTTTTTACCATTTCGCCTTTAGTTGAATGGTTTATTATATCGTCTACAAAAGATTTATCGATTTTAATACTGTCGATTGGTAAATGCTTTAGATAACTTAATGATGAATACCCTGTTCCAAAATCATCTATTGAAATTTTCAGACCAATTTTCTTTAGCTGATTAAGGACATTTGTAGACTTTTCAATATCTTGCATAATACTTTCTGTAATTTCTAAATCCAATAAGTTTGGTTTTAAACCTACTTCGTCTAGTATTCTAGTAACTGACTCTATAAATTCCTCATCTTGAATTTGTCGAACTGAAATATTAACTGCAATTGGAATTGGCTTAAAGCCTTCTTCTTGCCACTTTTTATTTTGCAAACAGGCTTCCTTGAGAATCCATTTACCAATTGGTACGATTAGTCCGGTTTCTTCTGCTAATGGAATAAAATCTGCTGGCGAGATCATCCCCTTCTCCGGATGATGCCAACGCAGTAATGCCTCAACACCAATTATTTCATTTGTTTCTAAATCTATTTGAGGCTGGTAATTAATCTTTAATTCATCCTTTTCAAGCGCTCTTCTTAACCATTTTTCAATATCCATTTTTTGAGTTGCAAGTTCAGCGAGTTTTGATGAATAAAATTGATAGTTATTTTTACCTCGTTCTTTTGCTAAATACATTGCAGTATCAGCATTTTTAATTAACGTTTCTTCATCTTCTCCATCAGCTGGATACATACTTATTCCAATACTTGGTGTGACAAAAAACTCTAGATGATCAACATCAAAAGGTGTCGCAAATTCTCTCAAAATACTTTTGGCTACTTCAATTACTTTTTCAGTATCTTTATTTTCTAGTAAGATGATAAATTCATCTCCGCCCTGTCTAGAAACCATACCCTTATTATTAATTGCAGATTCAATTCTTTTTGCAACAGATTGGAGTAGTTGATCGCCGACTGTATGACCTTTTGTATCATTAATAATCTTAAAGCGATCTAAATCCAAAAATAATATAGCATGTTTTTGATTAGTCGATTGACTTAATACTTCATTTAAATGCTTTCTAAACTTATTACGATTTGGAAGCCCTGTGAGAACATCATAATAAGCCATATGTTGAATCGTATGTTCAGCTCTCTTACGGTCCGAAATATCTCGTCCGACAATTTGTGTTGCGGCCCTTCCTTCATAAAATATTGGCATCGTCGTCATTTCTACTTCAATGCTCTCACCATTTAAACGGTTCGCTTGAAACTCAAATCTCATCATAGATTTTGAATCGTCAAGGTCTAGTTCATTATCCTTAATTTCTCTTAAAATATTTGGATGAATTAATTTTGAAGGAGGCTTCCCTATTAAATCTTTTTGATTTGATGCACCGAAAAGCTTACATCCAGCCTCATTTATATAATCAATTCGCCCCCTACTATAAACTGCTATAATGTCTGGTGACATTTCAACAAGTGTACGATAACGATCTTCACTCTCTTTTCGATTCGTAATGTCAAAGAGTACACTACAGAAATCGATTAAACTTCCTCTTTCATCTACTGTAGGAATTCCCCTATCTTGTATCCATCTAACCTCTCCGTCACTACGGATAATACGATAAATACTTGTTACAGTTTTTCCTAATGAAAGAATACGTTCTCGTTCTTCTAATACTTTTAGGTCTTCTGGATGGATAACCTTCTTCCATAAAGTAGAATCTTGATAAAACTTCTCTAGTGAATATCCATATAAGTTTTCGATACCTGGTGTTATTAGCAATGTATTTGTTTTTAAATCATGTGACCAAATTGCAACATCCAGTGTGTCGAAAATATGATCTAATCGTTGACGATCTTTTCGAAGTTCATTTGAATTTTTATTTGAGAATTTAAGTAATAAAATAACTATAAGTAAAATAACCAAGGTGAAGGTTGTATTGACTAAAGCAAGTGCTAGACGGTTATGTAGAAATAAGAAGGTAGCAACTAATTCAATTAAAATTGCCATTACAATTAAAGTTAGACTTCTAGAATTTAACATGTCAGTCTTATTATTCATTTATTTCTCCTAATTAAGATAATCCCCTATTATAATCCAATTTTTGACACTTTTCTTTAACATATCAAAAAAAAATATTTATCACAATAAGATTATTTTGATTATTCATTAAGCTAGCAATATTACAAATAATTTTTATAGTATTCTATCTATTAAACTAATGGCTTAGTATGGATCTTTCCTCTAAAAAAAGTGTAGTCCATTCTATGCTATTTTATTAACGATTTGTATTTCATTAGGACTATTTTCAAATCTCCAATTGACAATTCCCTACAGAACTTTACAATTAAAATTAGAAGATTATAGTGTTTTCGACATATTCTAATAGATTGAAATTCCGTGTTCTCGATGGAGAAATTCTCCATCTATAGTCTTGTAAAATCTATTTTATATTTTAAGAATAATAGAAATGAAAAGCATGACAAAAGATATATCATCTAAGTCTAGTTTCATATGTTCTTTCAAATAAATCGAAAATCAGTAATTTCTATAAAAGATAGGAGGCAATCATGTCAATTTACCCTGGAAAACTTATTGAGCTTTTATCGATTGATCGAAAATTAGGAAAATCTTTTTTACATATTAAACTACTATTTAAACAAGAAATTGAACTTCTTTGGGAAATTGACAACAACACAGCCAACCTCATGGAATCAATGATTGCTTTTGAGGAATCCTATAAGTATAGACTTTCTTTAAATAGTTCTTGGGATGCGGCTAAGAATCAATATACTAGTTTTATAACCAAAACGGGTAAGGATTATAGTGAGCGAATCTATTTTCCTTGTTCAGAGGAATATCACCTTAGATTGCATTCTATTAAAAACATGAAAGACCTTAATATATTAATTGATTTACCTTATATATCAACCACACGTTCAAAATCACATAAAGTAAAAGATACCACAAATCGCTATAAACTGATTGGCTGGGTCACAGTTGCCGCGATTAGCATTCTCTCTACTATTATCGTAGCCTACAAAAGTCACACTTGTACTACCGAATCTCTATTTTGTGGAAAAAAACCTGCAAAAGCTGAGAGTATAGCCAAAGCACAAAAATTAAAAATGAAAGAACAAGAAATAAAAAATCAGCACAAAAAAGCACAAAAGAAAAACAATATTCAAAATGTATCTAATCCTCTTGTAAAAACAAATGATCCTGATCTTAAAAATGCAAATAAACAAACACAAATCAAGAAGCCTGAGCCTGTCCAGCCTGTCCAGCCTGTCCAGCCTGTCCAGCAACCTATTTATCCGACTGTTAAGTTAAACAATGTTATCAATTACAGTATTCCAGAAGGTAGTGTAGCCCTTACATTTGATGATGGTCCTTCAAAATATTCAAAGGAAATAGTAGATTTATTAAAAAATTATAAAGCTGGGGGAACATTTTTCTATATTGGACAAAATGTTCAAAGATACCCCGATTATGTTAAGTATGCATACTCGAATGGTTTCTCAGTAGGTAGTCATTCAATGCATCACAAAGATTTCACAAAGCTTTCTTATCAAAATCAAGAAAATGATATGGTCCAAACAAGTCATTTGATCTCAAATATCACTAAAAATAACACAGTCCTATTTAGACCTCCATACGGAGCAAAAAACAATGCGACGATTGAAATAGTGAAAAAACATAATTTTAAAATGGTCCTATGGAATAAAGATACTGAGGATTGGAAAAACCGTAATACAAATGACATCATTCATTACGTTAAAAGCTATGCTGAGTCTGGTAGTATCATCCTGCTTCATGAATCAAAGCCTTCTTTAGACGCTTTACCTGAAATTATTGAATATCTTAAATCAAAAAACCTAAAAATTGTAAACTTAGATTAAAAAAATAGTCACTTTAAAAAGTGACTATTTTTTTATTTTTCTATATTACCGTTATTTTATCCTTCAATTTTAAAATCAAACGTTTGTTTAGTAATTGCATTTTATTCGAATCCTTCAAAATAATTAGACACGATCCTTTAACCTTCCCTAAACTCCATAATTATTTAAATTTTTATTTTTTTAATGAATTGTCTTTATCCTGTTTACGAATGAATGCACCATCGTTATACTACTAACTTAGGCCCAAAAAAAGGCAAATTTTTTATCATAAAAATAAAAAAAATGTTTTTTATTTTTTTAAAAACTTTTTCAAACCGGTATGCGTCTTTATTATGTATACCTTCTTAGATACGTATCTCAAAAAAGGAGCTCTTTAAATGAAGGGGAAATCTCACTTAGAAAAGGAACTTGTAGACTTTATTATAAATAATAAAGATGATTTTTATAGATTAGCTTTTAGCTACGTGAAAAATCCGGATGATGCGGTAGATATTTTACAAGAAAGTCCAAATACAATTAAAACCCGTTTATATAAAGCTTTAGAAATACTCCGGATTAAAATGAAATGAACTTATTTTTTAGGAGGCCAATTAGTTGGATAAAAAATTAGAAAAATTAAGATCGGACTATAAGAATGTACCTATCCCGGATAATCTGGATATTATTGTTAAAAAAGCAATTAAACGTTCAACGCAAAAAAAATTCCCTTTTAAATCAATAACAGGTCTTGCAACTGCTGCACTATTTGTCCTTTCGATAAATACTAGTTCAACATTCGCGAAAACATTATCAAATGTTCCAGTATTAAAAAATGTTGTTAATGTCCTTACTTTTACTGAATATACTGTAGATGAACCAACTTATAAGGCAAAGTTAAAAGTCCCCGCTGTTTCAAATTTAAAAGATAAAGAATTAGAGCAAAGTTTGAACAAAAAATACTTAGAGGAAAATCAAAAGCTATATAGTCAATTCAAAAAAGAAATAGAATCAGTCAAAAAGGGATCTGGTGCCCACTTAGGCATTGATAGCGGATATGTTGTTAAATCAGATAATGAAGACATTTTATCTATTGAAAGATATGTTGTTAATACTGCTGCCTCTTCCTCAACGACAATGAAATTTGACACGATTGATAAAAAGAAAGAAATCTTACTCTCATTACCGATTCTTTTTAAAGATAAATCATATGTCAAAATTATAAGTGAAAATATTAAAGAACAAATGCAAGATCAGATGAAGAAAGATGAAGGAAAAATTTATTGGATACCTGAAGCTAAACTAGATTATTCAATTGATCCTTTCGTAAGTATTAAAGAAAATCAAAATTTCTATATAAATAAAGATCATAAATTAGTTATATCATTTGATAAGTACGAAGTTGCTCCTGGTTATATGGGTGTTGTGGAATTTGTTATCCCAACGGAAATCCTTTCAAACATTTTAGTAGGGCATCATTATATAAAATAATTTAAAAGAGCCTATCTCACTAATGAGATTTGGCTCTCTTTTGAGCGAAGACAATAAGCCTATAGATAATGAAAACTCGCTGATTGGCAAGCCTTTAGGCGAAGACAGAGGCTTAGTTGCACTTATACTTAATTCCTAAAATTGGAAACTACGTCCAGTTTTCTACACCGCTGCCAATTTATACTTTCTTAATGTATAAAGAAATGGCTAATATAAATAACATGTTAGGGGAAGGGGTAATTGATAATGAACTTTACGGTTCAAAAGAAATTAGTTTTTAAAAGCGCAAATTACTTTGAAAGAGAAATCGTTTACGAAGTGTTTAAACGAAGAGGCTACTATAATGTCTAATACAAAGTCTCGTTATATGGCTGGATTAGACGGACTTAGAGCTTTAGCAGTACTATCAGTCATTGCATATCATTTAAACTTTTCGTGGGCATCAGGTGGATTCCTAGGTGTAACTGTATTTTTTGTATTATCGGGTTATTTGATTACTGACCTCTTAGTTGCTGAGTGGAGTATCAATAAAAAAATAGACTTAAAAAGTTTTTGGATTCGTCGTGCAAAAAGACTGTTACCTGGAATGTTTACTCTATTATTATTTATTATTGCATTTGTTTCATTGTTTGATTCTTCATTACTCGGAAATTTAAAGCAAGACTCAAAGGCAGCCCTTTTTTATTACAGTAATTGGTGGTATATATTTCATCACCTTTCATATTTTGAGTCATTTGGTACTCCTTCATTATTAAATCACTTTTGGTCACTAGCAGTTGAAGAACAATTTTATATTCTATGGCCGATCCTAATCTTATTAGGCTTACGCTTTATTAAAAATAAAGATCGACTCGTCTTGTTTACATTAATTGGCGCAATCGTTTCTGCACTATTAATGGCAGTTATATATGAGCCAGGAAGTGATCCTAGTAGGGTTTATTATGGTACAGATACAAGGGCTTTCTCTTTATTAATAGGAGCAGCACTTGCGTTAGTATGGCCTAGCCGAAAACTTTCAAATAATGTTACAAAATCTGGGAAGATTACAATAGATGCTATTGGAATTATCGGAATGCTTACTTTCCTGTTCATGGTTGGAAAAACGAATCAATACGATAGTTTTCTATACCGAGGCGGAATGTTCCTATTATCAATTTCCACAGCTATGTTAATCGCTGCTCTTGCTCACCCTGTAAGTAAGATTGGTAGATTCCTAGCTATGAAGCCATTGAAATGGGTTGGATTACGTTCTTACGGTATTTACTTATGGCATTATCCTGTGATTGTTTTACTTTCCCCTAAAGTAAACACTGGTGACATTTCAATTTTTAGAGTAATTCTTCAACTTACTTTAATATTTGGGCTTGCTGCACTTTCATATCATTATATTGAAAATCCTATTCGAAAAGGAAAGTTAGAGACAATTTGGAAGAATTTACTTGCAGGTAAAATTAAATTCAAAGATTTATGTTTCAAACATATCGCTATACTTAGTACGTTTATTTTAATAACTGCGGTAGCAAGCTTTGGATTAGCTGCTCTTCCTGGAGCTAAAGGAGCAAAGGCTAGTTCGGAAATAGAATCTATTAACACTGTTTCAAAGCAATCTTCTGAAACTGTTACGAATGAAACGAATAAACCTTCATCCTCTAATGATAATCATGAAGAACATGTATCTAAACCAAATCAACAAAATCATAATGATCAATCAGCTAATCAAAATGAAAAGCCAAATGTAAATAATCCAAATAAAGAACCTGAACAAAGCAAAAATGGTCAATCTACAAATACAAATGATCCGAACAGTAATAATACTCAACCCCCAAAAAACAATGAGAAACCAGTTGTAAACAATACACCTGCCCATTCCAACAAGAGTATATTTATTATCGGAGACTCTGTTGTTATTAACTCAATACCATATCTTAAACAGAAATATTCATCTTTGAATGTAGATGCTAAAATCGGTAGACAGTTTTCTGAAGCTACTAAGATTATTCAGCAGGCTAAAAGAACAAATTCACTTGGAGATTTTGTGATCATTGAGCTTGGTACAAACGGCGCATTTACAAAAAAACAGATGAGCCAATTAATTGAATTAATAGGAAAGCAGAAAAAAATCATTTTTGTAAACACACGTGTACCAAGACCTTGGGAGTCCGTGGTTAATAAAACCTTAAATGAAGTTTCAAGCAGTTATTCGAATACGAAGGTCGTTGACTGGCATAAAGCGAGTGCGAATCATAATTCATATTTTTCAGCAGATGGTGTTCATTTAAAACCTGATGGTGCAAAAGTATTTGCTTCTCTACTAATAAATGCAATCGAAGCGTGGAAATAGGAATTTACTCGCCGATTGGTGAGCCTTTAGGTGAAAACAGGGTTTAGTTGCACTTATACTTAATCCCTAAAATTGGGAACAACAATCAATTTTCTACACCAATGCCAATTTATACTTTCTTAATGTACAAAAAGGGGCTGTCTCCTAAGTCTAATTGACTAAGAGACACCCCTTTAAATTTATAAACATTTATTTGAACTTCACTTTTGGGAATTTATCCACCCTATGGGGGCTTGTCCCTTTTTTGTTATTTCTTCGCTGGCATAGCTTCTTCAAGTGCAAGATGATTGTTGTATAAATAAGTAGCGTATTTTACACCGACATATCGAATATGCCATGGTTCATAGTGATAGTGTGTTTTCTCTACTTTATCTTCTGGGTAACGAATAATAAATCCATATTCGTGTGCATGATCTGCCAACCACTTACCTTCAGCTGTTTTGACAAAATCTACTTCTAAAGCATTTCCAAATGCAGGGGAAGATACATCCATTGCCAGTCCAGTTTGATGTTCACTTGTTCCTGGGTATGCACTATATGCTTTCGTCCATTCTTCACCGCGTGTAGCAAGATAATTATTATAAAGAGCAACTTGTCGATCATACGAACGATATCCAGAAACAGCTGTTAATGTATAGCCATCAGCAGATGCTCCTGCAAAAAGTTTCTCTAATGCATGTGCAGCTTCACTTCTCATTCTTGTTTTTTCTTTAACGGCTCCATTTAATGGAATTGATGGATAGATTAGATCATCAGGTTCATACCCATCAGGTAGCTTTCTATCTTTATTTACTAAAACTAAATTCGAATCAATATTTAATACTTCTAATAATCCATTCTCATCTTTTTTTGTTGTTTTATAGTAATCCGGAAAATGTAGTGAATCATCATTTTTGACAATGTTTGTTTTTACCTTATCATCTTTTTTAATGACCATTGTTTTAACATTCTCGTCTTTATGGTGATAATTTAGAGCACTTACTGCACCTACAACTAAAACTAAAGAAGTAACTACAATTCTTACCATAGCTTTTTTTCTACGACGATTTCCTCTTCTTGCCAATTAATTCTCTCCTCTCGTACGAATATCGTACTTTTCTTATTTCTAACCACATCATTAAAATCGAAACAAATCCTAACAATATTTTTTCTTTCTCTACAATAGACGATTTAATTATACAAAAAGTTTTATAATCTGACATTTTTTTTATTTACAAATTATGATTAAATTTTAATTAAAAAACAAGGCTCTGTTAAAAAAGAATGTTGATGATTTCCGTTCCAGGATGCTCGCTTTCCATGGGGCGTGAGCTGAGCCTCCTCGGCAAGCCTGCGGGGTCTCACCCTTCCCGCTACTCCCATAGGAGTCTCCCACCTTCCACTCCAATCAATCTCTTTAAATTGTATAAAATCTTATTCAAAAATGTGTTTTGTAAGAAATCAACAATTAACATTAACAAAGCCAATCTTTTTATAATCTAGGACGCATTTCTACTTTTTCTAAGCGAGGATTTTCACGGAGTTTTCGACCAACTTTTGCCTGTGGTTCTCCATTTAACTCAACATTATCCCCTGTAAATCCTATATTAACTTTTAATAAACTTCCACCTACACCATATAAATCTACTGGTACACCTTGTTTTTCAAATGATAAGATTCTTTCTACTGTGAATCCACCACTTACTACAATTTGAACATGATTATACCCTTCTTGATCCAGTGCTTTTCGTAATGCATAAATTAATGGTGGATTAACACCTCTTGGGTCGAATGTTCCTAACAATTCCGGATTAGAAATAAAATACTGATCAATCATTGTTTTCGATGTATCAACACGTACCGCCTTTAATTTATTGCCAAATTCTCGCGCTACTTTTAAAGCATCATTAATAACATCATTATTATAATCTACCAAGACGATTAAATCATCTTTTGGGTAAACTTCTGTGTAAGCTCGTGCAGCCTCTACAACATCACCATTGTACATTTGGATTAGAGCATGAGGCATAGTCCCCATACCTTCATTGCCCCACCACTCGTTCATTGCATGAGTTGCTTGTGCAGTTGCTCCTCCAATAAATGCTGCATAGCCATCACCAGCTTGTGTAGTGAAGTGATCATCACGATCTCCCATAAAAATAATAGGTTTCTTAATACCTGCTGATTTTGCTGAGTGTTTTACATTGTAAACATTTGTTGCTACAGATGTACGTCGAGCTAAAATTCCATCAATAATTCCTTCTAAATAGCCAAAATCTGCGTATTTACCTTTTACAGTTAATACCGTTTCAAATGGCTCAATCTTATCGCCATCCTTTAAAGAATGGACAATCAGTTTTTCTGGATTATCTGCAAATGTTTGAAGGATTGCGATTGCTTCATCCGTACCACATAATACTGCACTTTCCCTTTGGAAGAATTGCATTGTTACTTCTGTATCTGGCTTTTTTTTTCGAATAATTTCTCGCGTCTTTAAGAAGTATACCGCTGAGAACCAACCTTCACCAATTCGTTCGTCGAATTTAAATGTTTGGTTTGTTAATCGGTTTATTTTGCCTTGTAATTTTAAATCTAATTCTTTTTCCATGAATCTTCACCTGCTGATTGTATCGTTCTATTTTTCTAGTATGGGTTAAAAAATCTTTACCATTCGTTACTTAATTCTTACCGATTTTCAAAATTAATCCTCAGAACGAAACTCTTCTAATGTAACAAGCACATCTCGTGGTTTGCTACCATTTTGATTTGATACGATACCGTGATCAAACATTAAGTCAACTAATCTTGCCGCACGGTTATAACCAATTCTGAAACGTCTTTGTAGCATCGAAACAGAAGCCCCTTTTTGATCAATAACAAACTCTACTGCTTCTTTGAAAAGTTCATCATCTACGTCTTGTGCGTCTGCTTTTGCAACAAGTTCCTCTTGATTAAATAAGTAATTCGGTTTTTGTTGATCTTTTACAATCTCTACAACATGCTCAATTTCATCATCTGAGACATAAACTCCTTGTAATCGGACTGCTTGAGATTTTCCATTATCTAAGAATAACATATCTCCTCGTCCAAGTAACTTTTCCGCTCCGCCTATATCGATAATTGTTCTTGAATCTACTTGTGATGATACAGTAAACGCAATTCTCGTCGGTATATTTGATTTAATAATACCTGTAATGACATCAACTGATGGTCTTTGCGTTGCTACTAATAAATGAATACCACATGCTCTTGCTTTTTGAGCGATACGACAAATATAAGTTTCTACATCCCCAGGAGATACCATCATTAAATCAGCTAACTCATCAATAATAATAACTAAGTATGGTAATGCGTCATTATAAGCGCCTTTTTTCTTTGCTAAATCATTAAATCGTTTAATATCTCTAGCCCCTGCATGTGCAAATAAATCATAACGTCTATCCATTTCATCACAAGCCCATTTTAAAGCAGCAGTTGCCGCTCTAGCATCAGTAATTACCGGAGAAATAAGGTGTGGAATATGATTATATGGTGCTAACTCAACCATTTTAGGATCAATTAATATTAATTTCACTTCATGTGGTTTTGCTTTATATAAGATGCTAACTAAGATTGAATTAATGCATACACTTTTACCAGAACCAGTAGCTCCGGCAATTAAACCATGTGGCATTTTTGCAATATCAGCATAGACTGGCTCTCCACCTATATCTAACCCAAGCGCTACTGTTAATGGTGACTCACTTTGAAGAAACTTCTCTTCACTTACTAATTCCCTTAAATAAACTGGCTTGCTCTCTCTATTCGGTACTTCAATACCAATTGCACTTCTACCTGGAATTGGCGCCTCTATCCGAATGTCTCTAGCAGCTAAGCTTAATTTAATATCATCCTGAAGATTTGTTATTTTATTTACTTTCACTCCTGGATCAGGCTGTACTTCGAATCGGGTAACAGTCGGACCTTGAGTTGCAGCGATTACTTTTGCACCAACATTGAAATTATGTAGGGTTTCTTGAAGTAGCTCTTTTTGACCTTCAACCCAGTCTCCATCATTAAACTGCTCCACTGGTGGTTCATTTAATAAATCTAACTCTGGCAATTCATATAGTACAGGTGGCATTACTGGTAATTCATCTACTATTTCTTTGTGCTCTTCAATCTTTCCAACTTCAGAGTTAGTAACTTCTAAATTACTTTTTATATTATTTTCAGGTTCAAGATCTACTTGAAGCTTAGAATTGTCATAATGACTTTGATGATTTTCAACTACTATAGCTTTCATTTCAGTTGATTCAACTGTATATTCATCGAATGATTTTAATTCACTTTGTTCAGATGGTTTCGTTACAATCGAATTTGTTTCTTTGGCATCTTGTTCAGACTCTATTTGATTCGTATGATCAGCTACTTGGTCATTTTCAGTTGGATTGATTTCTTCAGCTACTTGCCCAGTCTCTATCGAAGTCGTATTGTCAGTTACTTGACCATTTTCAGTTGGATTAGTTTCTTCAGCTACTTCCTCAATCTCTATTGAAGTAGAATGATCTATCACTTGATTATTTTCAAGCGAATTTGTTTCGACAGTAGTTTCCTCAATTTCAGTCGTATTAGCTTCTTCTGACACTTTTTCAAGTGTAGCAGCTGATTCATTTTGTAATTCACGAAGCTGTCTCATAATATTTGCTTTTCGTGAAGCCTCAACATCGCTACGAAGCATCATTACATTAAAAGGAAAATGACGCTTTTTCTCTCTTTTCTCAGGAGCTGATTGTTCTGGTCGTTCATCTTTATTTGTAGCTTCTTCAATGATTTCCTGTTCAGATGATTCCGTAAAAGAATGTTGATTACTTTCGTTAGATTCCTCAACTTTATTTGCTTGAACCTGCTCAGAATGCATTGATTCATTTTGATTTAAGTTATCTTCAGCAATGACGCTTTCATTTTCTTCTATTTTTGTAATAAGCTCTTCTTCTTCCGAGCGCTCATTTGTATTCGTTACTTCTGTGATCCGCGGAATATTTTTTATTTCCGACTCCTCATCTATTTTAACTTCATGATGTTGAGTTTCATCCACATATTCAGTTTTACTTTCATTTTTTAGTGGTAAAGTTTCATCGTTATTCTCAACTTCATCCTCAATTGACTCGTATTGGACATTATCAAGATTTTCTTTTATTTCCTCTGTATTCTCTTCTTTATGATCTGATTCATTTCTAATTTCATGGTTTGGTAAATGATTTAATTCGTCAGTGATTGATTCAATTTGATCAGGTTCTGATTGATTCGAATATACATTCTCGGATAATGTCTCAACATTTTCTTGTGATAATTCATTAACTCCTACGTTATCTTGCACAGGAATAGAAACTATTGTTTCATCCTTCGACATACTTTCAATTTCTTTATTCGGACTCATTTCCAATGATGAGTATTCATTTTCCAAATCTTGATTCTGTATGGAAGTTGTTTGGTTAACTTCATTTATTTCTTTTACAGAAGGTTTTTGATAACCATATATTGGCGAAATGTATTCACTTGGTTTAAAAGGTGTTTTTCTTTTTGGGCGAAATACAATATCTACTTTTTCTTCTTTTTCTACTTCTTTTTCAATTTTCACTTCAACCGGTTTTTCTTCATAACGATTTGAAACATGATTTGAAACATGATTTGTTACAAACTGTCTTGTTTGATTATTCGTTTCAAAATTATGATTTACTAAATTGTTTCTCTGATTAGATGCATGTTGATTTTCTTCTCTATTTATTCTGTTTGTTGTTTGTGGTGGATTTTCCCAGAAATCATATTTTTTTTGTTGTTGAAATGCTGGTTCAACAATCGTTTGCTCATTCATATTTGGGACGTCCTCATCTAAATCAAGGGGAAACCTAAAATTTGGACGCTCGCTTTTATTTTTGTCGACAGAGTGTGATTGATAAACTTTCGCCTCAACTGGCTTTTCTTCAAACTCTTCCTCAATCTCATTAAGGCTATTTGCCTTAAAAAGGCTCTTTAACCATTTTTTCATTTTTCTCACTCTCTCTATTTCATTTCGTATCTACTATTTTACCATGTGACCTAATGACAAAAAACACAATATTATTACAAATAGTGCCATAAATAACATATTTCGACTTTAATTATGTAATATTAATAAATTCATAGTAAAATGTTGATTCTAATATGAAAAATCTTAATGAAAACTGACGATTGGCGAGCCTTTAGTTTCTGCTCCGTAGTTTTCTTAATGTAAAATAAAAATGCTAGAACCAATTACTGGTCCTAGCATTTTTTGTTCATATAATTAATTAAAGAAAGCTTTCCCAATTTCAGCGTCAGTTTCTAAAACTAAAATCCCTTTTTCTTGTGGAGCATTAGGTAAATCTAGCTCACGTGCTGAACAAATCATTCCAAATGAATCAACACCACGTAAATTAGCATCTTTAATGACTAAACCTGATGGCATTACTGCACCAACTTTTGCAACAACTACCTTTTGACCTTGCTCTACATTCGGTGCACCACAAACAATTTGTAATGTTTCTGTTCCAACATCTACTTTACAAATATTTAGTTTGTCTGCATTTGGATGCTTTTCTTTTTCCATAACATATCCAACAACAAATTTAGGTGAAAGATCTAACACTAATGAATCTGTAAATCCCTCTTTAGCTAATAATTCATTAACTGTGTTAACGATGTGTTCTGTGATTGTTACAACGCCATTTTCTTGAACATCTACGTATGTAGAAGCTTCAAATACGTTAAATGCAACAGTTTCGTTCGTTACTGAACTATAAACACGTGCAATATTCCCTTTACGTTCAACCTGACGATCCTCAGTTGGAATTTGTTTTAATGTAATTAAAAGAGTGTCACCAATTCCTTCTTTATTATAAAAAATATTCACTTATTTCTTCCTCTCTGTCTGATTCTTCTGTTTCCCTAGTATAAATACAGGCGTAAGCTTTTCATCTTCGTATGCAAATGAAAGAGAAGTAATCGGTATCTTACCACTTGCAAAAAAGCTCATATTCATTTGCGCCATTATATCATAACCTATGTTATTTCGAATGTCAGCAAGGATTAGTACATCACCGTGAGGAATTCCAATTAATAACTCCCCTTTTATTTTCGAATGAATTTCTTTCATAAATGTACTATTCAGGACTCTACTTGCATCATAACCATCGTTTGTTCGCACAAAATAAAAAGTATTATCAGCAACTATGTCTTCTTTTACCTGGACAGGCATCTTCTGTAAATTTAAAACTGCAATCGAATGAAGTTTTTCCTTTGTGTAGCCAGATTTGCTTAATAAATTTTCATCAATTAGTTGATACGTTTTTTCTGAGTCAATTGCATAATAGATTCTTGTTTCGGCTGTATGTTCATTTGTAACAAATGAATTTCCCTCTTCCTTTTCGGTCGGGAACGAAGTAGCTCGTATAACTGGTCGAACTTGGTCCTCAAGAAAAACAGTCACAGTGTGCATTGCAGAAAGTGCCTCTTTGACATAATAAATTAATTCATTAAATGCCACTTCGCCTTCAGCTTCATACTTTGCAACTGCACTATTTAAAGAGACACTCATTCCTTTTTTACTTTCAATCCCTTCAATTCGAAGGTCTTCTTTTTCACGATCATATATAAAACGCCATTCTTCATTACCAAGGCGATTTTCTATCATTTTTTTTATGTCTAACGTTGTTTTTTTAGCCAATTGTTTTACCTACCTTATTAACCTCTAAGTCCTTCAAGAAACTCTTCTACTTGTTCTTTTGTTTTACGATCTTTATTTACGTATCGCCCAATTTCTTCGCCATTATTAAAAGCTACAAAGCTAGGTATTCCAAAGATATCTAGTTCTTGGCATAACTCAATAAATTGATCACGGTCTACATAATAAAAAGTAAAATCTTTATTCTCATCAATAATCTCTTGGAAAAACATATCTAAAAATCTGCAATCTGGACACCAATCTGCTGAAAATTGAAATACTACTTTTTCTCCTTGTTTCGCTTGTGTAAATTGTTCAATTGAAGTAATTTTCTCCATACGATTACCCTCTCTCGATTCGTTTTCTTTTATTTTATCTTATTTTTTTCGATATGCAAAAAGGATGACTTATCAATTAGATACTTCTTTAATTATTTTGAATTCATATTGACCTAAAAGTAGTTCACAAATGTGTTCAAAGATTTGTGTCCGAGTAATTCTGCCATTTGTAAAAATACCTACAGCCCCTTCTTTACTACGAATATCTTTTTCATTTGTATATCGTTCCATAAGTACTGCAAGCTCTGTTCCATTTTGTAAATCTTTAATAAATTCACATGGCAATAAAATTTTAGCGCCACTTGCTAATATCACTTCATTTTCATATACTAGGGCACCCCAATTACAGAGGAATAGCAGCTCATTTTCTATAATGACGCCACCTTCTAAACCAATGCCTATTTCTGACTTACCTGCAATTTTCGCATTATGTGCCCGATTAATTGCACCTTGCATCGTTTCAAAATCTGACATAGGTTGGTTTGAAACATCTGAAGGAACATTTAATCCTTCAACATTAAACTGATTAAAGACTTTTTTTACCGCTCCTACTTTAGTCGGGTTTAAAGAACCTATTATTATTTTCATCCCTGTAACTCCCACCAATTGTTTTTATTATTAAGTTAGTTATATACACTTTTAATATACAACAAAAAAGATACATTCAAAATGAAAGTACCTTCATGCGTTCATATTAGGGAAAGTAGGAAAGAGAGGATATTCAACGAATCTTATCCTTTTATTTTTTGACTACAAAAGTATCAATATATTGATTAATAGCATATGCAACACCATTTTCATCGTTATTAAGCGTGGACATTGAACAAAGAGCCTTGATGTCGTCCTTCGCATTCCCCATCGCAACACTATACCCAACTTTTTCAAACATCGAAATATCATTATTACTATCACCAATTGCCATTGATTGATCGAGTGAACCATTAAATAGGTAAACTAATTTTTCTAATGCTAATCCTTTTGATGCAAAACGACTAGTAATTTCAATATTGTGATCCGCTGATGATACAACCATCAACTCATTACAATTACTAAATTGTTTTCTAGCTTCTGCTAATCTATTTTTATCAAAAGAACAGGCTAGAATATTAAATACTTCATCATTTTGTTGTAATATATCGTTACTGTTCTCTACTAAAATATATCCAAACTGGTCAAACTGTCTTTCGGCAATACTAACTAGTTCTTTCGTATCTTCATCTAAGTCCGCTCTTTTTAAACGATTGATCTCATTCTGGAAGCTTTCCCTTTTTTCTTTAAGAGAAAAAATATTCTTTTCAGTAAATACTTCGTAATAAAAATCATGTACATCAAGCCATTTTACAATCGACTCAACATGAATTTTAGGTATTGCAATGGATGATATACATTCGCCATCTTTAGAATGAATTGTTGCACCATTTGTTCCGATTACGAATGGTAAAATTCCTGATTTTCCACAAATTTTTTGAACGTCAAAGTAGGCTCGACCAGTTGAAATAACTACTTCAACACCATTTTCTTGCGCTAATTTAATTGCTTTAATATTTTCTTCACTTATTTCATTTTCGTTGTTTAATAATGTCCCATCTAAATCGATTGCAATAAAACTCATTGGTTCGTAGCCCCTTTACATTAGTGCTGTATTTAACTGTCCCTATGCCTGAATCCATTTGATTTCTTCTAATTTTGCATGTTCATTCCATTCTTCTGGGAAGGGGTGGTCACATACAATCACATCAACTTTTTCAAGAGTACAAACTTTACAAAATGTATCAACGCAAATTTTTGAGTAATCAGTTAATAAAATTACTTGCTTAGATACATCTACCATTTTTCGTGAAATTAATGTTTCGTGTAAATGATAATTGCTTACTCCATTTTGAGTTGAAACACCGCCAGCAGAAATAAATGCTTTATCAATATTAAATTGATTTAATAATTGTTCTGTCAAACTACCGCTAATCGATTGTTGTTTTGGATCAACTATTCCACCGAGTAATAAAATCTGTCCTGTAAACTTATTTTGATTTAAAGATTCCGTTAGTAAAGATGAGACTGGTAATGAATTAGTCAATATCGTAATGTCTTTTTTATTTTCAATACATTGAGCAAATTCAAGCATAGTTGTTCCTACATCAATTGCAATTACATCTCCATTTGAAATCAGATCAATTGCTTTTTTACCTATTTTTACCTTTGCTTCCTGATTCACTGTCGTACGATGTGTAAAAGAAGGTTCCTCGTTTAAATAAACTGTTTTTATTGCGCCACCGTAAACTTTTTTTAAATGGCCTTTTTCTTCTAAAATCGTTAAATCTCTGCGAATTGTCTCTTCTGAAACGTTAAATTGCTTAACTAACTCAACAACTTTAACTTTTCCCTTTTTATTCAGTTCTTTTAAAATCTCGTTTTTTCTTTCTTCAGGTAAAACTGCCATTTATTCCTCCACTAATATTCGTTTATAAAATAACGCATTCTTCTTTTGGGATAATGATATTAACATGTGTTCCTTGCTGGAACATTTCCCCTCGGTGGTGAAGATAGTCAACAAGGAATGAAGATTCTTCTGTATCAACTTCATATCTTAAAACATTACCTGTCATTGTAATATCGGTGATGATTCCTTTAATTCCCCAGTTTTCTTGTAAGTTCAAATCATCTTCACCAATAGAAACTAATTTCATTACTTCTGGTCGAATCGCTACATCATTTCCAGTTAATTCTGTATTACGAATGAGTTTTTGGAAAACGTTCATTTCATAAACATTATAGTTTCCAATAAATTTTGCAACGAATTTATTTGCCGGTGCTGTATAAATTTCTGAAGGTGTACCTGCTTGTACTACATTCCCATTGTTCATTACGAATATTCGATCAGACATTGTCATCGCTTCTTCTTGATCATGCGTAACAAAAATAGTCGTAATATCTAATTCTTGCTGTATTCTTTTTAATTCTTTTTGTAGGGTTTTTCGAATTTTTGCATCTAAGGCACTTAACGGCTCATCTAATAATAGTACTTTCGGTTCGGTGACAAGAGCTCGAGCAAGCGCCACTCTTTGTTGCTGTCCTCCAGACAATTGATGAGGATATGAATCTTCCTTACCGATTAAATCAACCAGTTCAATCATTTTTTTTACTCTTAAAGAAATATTTTTAGCCTTTTTCATTTTAAGACCATAGGCTATATTTTCAAAGACTGTCATATTTGGAAAAAGTGCATAAGATTGAAATACCATACCTACTTCGCGTTGGCGTGGAGATAAATTTGTGATGTCTTTTCCATCTATTAATATACTTCCAATATCAACGTTTTCAAGTCCAGCAATCGAACGTAATAGCGTACTTTTTCCACATCCACTTTGACCTAAAAGTGTCGCAAACTCACCTTTTTTTAGTGATAACGAAATATTATTTAAAACAACTTGATTTTGATATTGCTTAGTCACTGAATCAATTTTTACATAGCTCATTTCATTTCACCCTCAATTGCAGTATTTTTAATGTGATTTTGTTTTTTTAAAATAGACAATTTTTTATTTAACAGGACAGGTTTTCTTTTATTTCTAAATGAAAGTTTTAAGACTGTTCCAGTTAAAAGTAAGATCACAAAATAATAAGTAATAACGATGGCACTTGTTAAATGCCCACTGCTATTTAGTTTATCTGCAAGATAGATTTGTAGTGTCTCAAATCGCCCACCCACTAATAAATTAGCAAATGCAAATTCACTAAATAAAAGAGCTACTGATAATAAACTTGATACTAATATGCCAGATAAAATATTTGGTAGTATAACAGTTCGAAATGCTTGAAATTTTGTTGCACCAAGTAATTCTGCTGCGTCAACAAGTTGAATTGCATTTAGTGTTCGAAGACTATTACGAATACCTTGATACATAAATGGTAGGATCGTTATAAAGTATGCACCAATTAATATCCACGGAGTACCTGCAATTTGGAATGGTCCATTAGAATATAGCTTAATCAACCCAACTGCTCCTACGATCGGTGGAATGCCGTATGGCAGCATTGCAATAGCTTGGAGAATCCCTTCGAATTTACTAAAATATACAGTTATGATAAAGATTGTTGGAAGCATAATTGTAATACTGAGAAAGACAGTTATAACGATTAAAAACAATGTTCGTTGAAAAGCATCAAAAAATCGTGCATCTTTAAATAAATCTATATACCAATGCATTGTATAACTTTCTGGCAAAATTGTATGATCCCATTTATTTGCAATCGAAAATAAAAATGTACCGACTAGTGGAATTAATAAATAGATTACAAGTACGCCAACTATTATTTTAAAAATTGTCATCGATGATTTCATCGTAAATCCCTCCTAATGCGACGCATCATTCTTTCATTAATCCACATCGCACCAATCATAGTCATCGCTAAAAGGACTCCTAGTGCACTACCAAGTTGTGGTTTTAATGAAACGTCACTTGCAACAAGGGATGCTATTTGCAATGACAATAAATTATAATTACTTCCAACTAATGCGTAGGCTGTTGCATAAGCCCCCATTGCATTAGCAAATAAAATACTAAATGTACCTACTATGCTAGGTAATAATACTGGAATACCAATTCGAAACCAAAATGAAATTGTTGATCCACCTAATAATTTAGACGCTTCTTTCCATTGTTGTTTTATTCCTTGAAATGAAGGATAAATCAACAATATTGCAAGTGGAATTTGAAAATAAATATAGACAAGTATAAGCCCCGTCCAAGAATATAAATTAAAATCTCCAAATAGATTCCAGCCTAATTTTGCAAAAAGCAAAGTAAACAATCCGTTGTTTCCAAGTAAAATAATATATGAGAAAGAAAGAGGAATCCCTTCAAAATTTGAAGTCATATTAGCAACCATTAGTAGTCTATTTTGTATTTTACGTGAAAACTTCGTAAAAGAATAAGCTGAGACAACAGCTATTAGTATCGAAATAACTGCCGAAATCATAGAAATCACGATACTATTTTTAATACCTTGTAAGTAAAATTTACTTTTAAAGATCGTTATATATTGATTAAAAGTATGGTGAATTCCGTCATCTGCGAAAAAACTATTTTTAATCATTGCCATTAGTGGACCAATTTCAAATCCAAGTACGAACAATACAAATGGCAATAAAAGAGCTAATAAGTAAATTTTATCTTTTTTTATCTTTTGCAAAACCTCTCGCTCCTTTAAATTCCTTAGAGAATTGGTAAAGTTTTTACTAACCAATTCTCTTTTCATTACACTCTTCATTAACGGTTAACAGTTGTATTTACTTCTTTCATTCCTGGAAGTTGATAGGAAATCATCTTATTTGATGGCTCTATATTTAATAGGTCACAAACAAGCGGTGCAAAGGCCAACTGAGGAATTACTTCTTCATAAACACCCGGTTCAACTTTTGGACTGATGATAAATAGTGGTACATCACGTTCTCCTGCTGTTATCCCTCCATGATTACCAGTTTCACTCATTCCATGATCAGAAGTGATTAAAATGTGATAACCTTCTGACATCCAAATTGGAAGAAGCTGTGCTAATAAGCTTCCGATTTTTAAAATTTGTTCTCGATATTCTTTTGATTCAGACCCGTGTATTTCTCCTTTAACATCGACTCCTAATGGATGAATGTATAAAAAGTGAGGATCATATTTTCTACGTAAAGACTCCGCGTCCATAAACACATGACTGTCTGGATAGTCATCATCCCAATAGAATTTTCCATTTTGAATTGCCTTTGTAGCATCATCTTGTTCACGATCTTCAATAAAATTAAAAGGTGCTCGATTATAAAGTTCACTTACCCAGTAATACGATACGACTCCGTTTCTCAATCCATTTTCTTTCGTAAGATGAAATAGACTTTTTTCATTCGATAAACGAACTGCTTGATTTGACGTAATTCCATTAACAGATGATGGTGTGCCAGTTAATAGTACTTCATATAATGGGCGGGAAAGACTAGGTAATTCTGACTTCATTTTGTATAGAGCCGCTTGATTCGATTCAATTAAATGTTGAACAAATCCAAGAGCTTCACACGCTTTGTCATACCTCATACCATCAACTACTATCGCTATAACTTTATTTGACATTGACTAACACCTCTTCTTGCCAGATTTGTGGTAAAGTTTTTGCAGTTTCTTCCCAAGCTTTAAAATCTCTTACTGGTTTCGCATTTTTGTATTGCTCTTTTGGAATCATTTTTTCAGCTACATCTTTTGGTAGTTTTACATCACGAATCGGACGAGCATAGCCTTTTGCTAAATTTATTTGTCCTTCATCGCTTAAAATATATTCTCTCGTAGCCATAGCAGCATATGGGTGTTTAGCATATTTATTTATAATTGTTGAATAGCCACTAACAACTGATCCATCAGTAGGAATCGAAATTTCAAATTGTTTACGGTTAATTGCTTCTGCATAACCAAGCGCATTAAAGTCCCAAACAAGTGCAACTTCTACTTCACCTTTTTCTATGTTTGCTGGTTTTGCATCAGTTAGTCCTAGACGACCTTGCTTGGCTAACTTTTTGAAAAAGTCTATACCAGGTTGAATATTTTTTTCATTTCCACCATGTGCAATAGCTGCAGCAAGTACGGCCATTTGGTTCTGCGTGCCTCGTTGTACGTCCCCAACTGTTACTTTATAGTTTCCTTTTAAAAGATCATCCCAGGTTTTTGGAGGATTTTTGACTAATTCTTTATTCGTCATAAATGCAATCGTACCTTGATATGCAACAACCCAGTCTCCATTATCATCCTTTGCCCAATCAGGAACCTCGTCCCAATAAGAAGTTTTATACGGAATCGTTAATTTCTTTTGTTCGGCTATTGGTCCAAATGACATGCCAACGTCACCGATGTCCGCAGTTGCATTTTCTTTTTCGGATTCCATTTTTGAAATCTCTTCTGCACTAGATAAATCTGTATCACTATGTTTTAAATTATATTTTTTGTTAACTTCATTCCATGTTTCGCCCCAATTAGCCCATGAATCTGGCATTCCAACACTATTAATTTCGTTCTCTTTTTTTGCTTTTGTTTCAATCTCTTTAATAGTTAATGAATTTGGATTTTTTACAGCTTCACTATTTGAATCAACCGTTTTTCCACATGCTGTTAGTCCCAGAACAGTCATACCCAGCATTACAACTTGAATTGCCTTATACCTTTTCTTATTAAATGCAATTTTCATATTAATCCCCCTACAAGTTTGTGGTTTGTTTAACGTTTATTACTACTTATTACGGTTTAATCATAAGATAGTATCGTAAAACCCACATTAATTGCGTGTTAAGAATTTATTAACGATTACATTTATTAATTAATATTGTTGATGTATGTATGTTTTTAATAGATTTTTTATAGATTTGGATTTGTGTGGAATTATGACTGTTCCACTCTAATGAAATGATCAAAATAGATGATTGTTGAGTAATTAGCCAATTTTATATTCCCTTATTTAAATTTGGTGGGGTTTAAAGTCGGAACAAAAATGTGATAAGAGGAAAAAAAAAAGCCCTATTGGAATTGACCACAATTGTTTAAGATGACTAAACAATTGAAGAAATTCCATTTCAGGCTTCCTTCTTAATAATTACGTAATGTATCTACAGTTGTTTTGTCTGTTGCTTTTACTAGCTTTACAAGTAATTCTTTAGCAGCTAAATAATCATCAACATGGATAATTGAAGCTGCAGTGTGGATATAACGAGAACAAATGCCAATTACAGCTGATGGAACGCCATCATTTGATGTATGTACACGCCCAGCATCTGTTCCACCTTGGGAAACAAAATATTGGTAAGGAATATTATTCGATTCTGCAGTATCTAAAATAAATTCTCTTATTCCTTTATGTGTTACCATTGTTCGGTCAAGGATACGTAATAATACCCCTTTACCTAACTGACCAAACTCAGATTTTGAACCAGACATATCATTTGCAGGGCTTGCATCTAGAGCGTAAAAGATATCTGGTTTAATCATATTTGAAGCAGTTTGCGCACCTCTTAGTCCAACCTCTTCTTGAACGGTAGCACCTGAGTATAAAATATTTGGTAAAGTTTCATTTTGGACCTCTTTTAATAATTCAAGTGCAAGTCCACAACCATAACGGTTATCCCATGCTTTTGCCATAATCTTTTTCTCGTTAGCCATTGGTGTGAAAGGACATACAGGTACAATTTGTTGACCTGGACGGATACCTATATTTAATGCATCTTCTTTATTATCTGCGCCAATGTCAATTAACATATTTTTAATATCCATTGGTCTAGCTCTTAATTCATCGCTTAGTAAATGAGGAGGTATAGACCCAATAACACCAATTACTGGACCTTGATCAGTCATAACCTGAACTCTTTGAGCAAGCAATACTTGATTCCACCAACCTCCAAGTGGTTGGAATCTAACCATACCGTTATCTGTAATTTGAGTTACCATAAAACCGACTTCATCCATATGACCCGCTACCATTACAGTTGGCCCATCCTCAGTTCCACGTTTTACGCCAAAAATACTTCCTAATCGATCTTGAACAATTTCATTCGTATATTTCTCAAGTTCTTTCCTCATAAAATGACGTACTTCATGTTCAAAACCTGATGCACCTTGTAATTCTGTTAAAAATTTAAATAATTGTAGAGTGTCTTGATTCATCTTTTCGTTCCTCTCTATACAAAACATAATCTTCTTTTTTATTTTATCGAAAAATAACATATAATACCAATCTAACCGTTGAAATATTAAACCTATTTGACTAAGATAGGTAGTAGAATATTTTTTCAAGAGCATAATACATAAATAGAGGTGGTAATAAATGAAACTAAAACGAGTCTTATTAGGCCTAGGTTTAGGTATAGCCGGTGGACTTTATTTACAAAAAAAATTATCTTCACAGTATATACCGGCAGAAAAAGCTTTAAAAACAATCAAACCAGTATTTCTTTCATATGGTAATGTAACTGGCACTTGGATTCACTCTGAACCTAAATGGGCTGATTTACCTGAATATGAAGGTGATGTTTATGAAGGTGGTTTTACTGTCGTTGAACCAGATGAACAAACAACGAACTACTCATTCATCATTAATGCTGTAAATGGTGAGCTAATTTCAGCTCAAATTGTCTAATATTAACTAAATGCTATTTACTTGGAGCGTTCGATTGACTGTAAAACATGTCCATCAGCGCTCCATTTTATTGCTCTAAATGAATCATCATGATAGAACGTAAACCATGAATTTTTTTTCAATCCTAAATTGACCCATTTTTCTTTCGCATAAATTGACGTCATTGGATAATCATCATACGCCATTACCCATAAAGGAGATTGATGAGCATGTGTAGGCATTAAATCTCCCATGTGCAGTACTAGTTCATCTTCTGTTTCTATTTTTACAATACTATGACCATCGCTATGTCCACCAGTATGGATAATCGTTATTTCTTCAGTCAATGAATATTCGTTAGTAAATGGAATTACTTGATTTTGAATAGCTTCCCAATTTTCTTTCCAATATGTATTGCTTGAACGGATATTAGGATTTCTCATTTCATCCCATTCAACTTGAGAAGTAATAATCTTTGCATTAGAGAACACTGATTTATATTCTCCATTTTCAAATTTTGTTAATCCGCTCGCATGATCAAAATGTAAATGCGTCATAATGACATAATCAATATCATCTACATTTAAGTCATACTTTGCTAATGATTCTTCAATCTTAGAATCTTCCGTTACTCCAAAGTTTCTTTTTTGTTTCTCATTTAATTTATTAACACCTATTCCACTATCAATCATAATATTTAAATCATTTGTCTGAATGAATACTGGATCGGTACGTAATGGAATTTGGTTTTTCTCATTAGCGCTATATTTTTTAGACCAAAGCGCTTTCGGAACAACTCCAAACATCGCTCCACCATCTAATTGAGTATTCCCACCGATTAGCCATTGAATTGTACAATTTCCAACTTTTAATTGTTCCATATTAATCCCCCTTCAATATGATTAGACCTACATATTATACCATTATTACAATTTACTGAATATTTAAAGAGTAGGTTAAAGTTAAAAAGGAATGAAGGGCCTAGATTGAGTGTGCAGCTTCGCTAATACAGAATTCTATCTAAGAGATTATTCTTTTGTAAAAAAATTAAATAAAAAAAAGACTATCATGATAAAAATTATCACAATAGTCCTTATCTTAATTTCTATATGCAGCTTCAACTCGATAAATGCGATTTCCTTTTGAAGAAAACTTTTCTTCATACTCAGTCATGATGTTCCCTTCAAAATCACTATTATGAAGATCTAAACTTAAGAAATGAATCGTCATCCCATAATTCGCCATACTCATAACAGAAAATTCAAATAAACCTTGGTTATCCGTTTTAAAATGAATTTCTCCGTCATTTTTTAAAATTTGTTGATACATCTGTAAAAACGTTTTATATGTTAATCGACGTTTCTCATGACGAACCTTTGGCCATGGATCAGAAAAGTTTAAATAAACTCGATCTACTTCCCCATCCTCAAAAAAATCCGATAATTTTTGAGCATCAACATTTAAAAGTTTTAAATTCGGTACCTCTGCTTCAATTAATTTATCTAAAGCATCAGAAATTACACTCGTATATTTTTCAATTCCGATATAATTAATATGTGGATTAGCTTTTGCCATTTCCACCATAAAACGTCCTCTTCCAGTCCCTACTTCAATATGAAGTGGCTGTACACTAGGAAATACTTCTTGCCATTTTCCTTTTTGTTCAGTCGGATTAGGGATTACATATTCAGCGTTATTTTTTACTTGTTCTGCCGCACCTGGCTTATGTCTTAATCGCATAAGTTTTACTTCCTCTCGATTTTTATATTTCTATATATTTTTCTTCAAGTTTAAGCCACTTTCGTTCTGTCTAGTTCCAACGCTTAGATCCTCGAGATTATAAGCTACTTTTTGTTTTCCATAGAAAAAACCAAGCACAAATGTCACTCGGTTATTACTGGAGTATAAAAATATTTCAACTTACACAAACTAATTCAAGTGTACTAATAAAAAAAGGATGTGTATTGTATGCCTTTAAATCATGAGCATCAATTAACAATTTTACGTGATATTTTAATGAATCATCAATCTGATTGCTGTGGAACTGTTTCTGAATGTGAACAATTGGAAAGACTTGTCCAATCATTATTAAGCAATGACCAAGTAACCGACGATGTCAAAAGCATGCTAAATGATGTTTATTACTATAGCCAATCTGGAAAATATTCTCCAGATTTAGACCAGCATATTACTAATCATCAAAATCAAATTTCACAATGGGTTACTGATTTTAATTCTTATTCTTAATTTATGTGACAATTTCCGAGGAAATTTTTATTTTATTACCCTAAAATCTTCTCAAGCAGGCTCTCCATCTTTTGAGTCTGCTTTTCATTTTCACGTAAAGTATACCATTTAATCCAAATAATTGTTTGGGCAACAACATACCAGGTCATACGATTTAATAGTTCTTCTGTTAATTTAATCCCGTAATTACGAAGCCATTTATCCCAATTATTTTGTTCTACATAAGTAAACAAAAACATCCCTAAATCAAATGCTTTGTCAGCAATAATCGCTTCATCCCAGTCGATTAAATATAAGTTATTCGATTCTGTTAGTAGCCAATTATTATGATTTAAATCGCTATGACAAACAACTAAATCTTCTGGATCGAAAGAAGGCATATTTTCTTCTAAATATTCAATTCCTTTTACAATAATTTTACTTTGAGTAAATTCCTCCGTTAAATTTCCTACAATTGTTTGTAGTAAATCTTGAGGTTCTAATGGATTGATACCTAGTTTTGTTAACATATATAACAATTCTTTGGAAGAATGGATACGATATAAAAACTGAGCGACCCCTTTCGTAGATAGCTCAAAAGGCTCCAGGCTTCGAGCAATAACCCACTCTTGTGCAGTAAGAACATCACCATTTTCTAGTCTTCTAGTCCAAACTAATTTTGGAACAAAACCAGCTGCTGATAAAACTGCTAAAAAAGGAGAAGAATTTCTTTTTAGAAATAATCTCTTATCATTATTCTCTGCTATATACGCTTCACCAGTAAATCCACCAGCGGGCGAGATTGTCCATTCTTTTCCCAACATTTCTTGTATATGATCCATTTTTCTTCCGTTCCTTGTTGATAAATAGGTTTGTTTTTTAAAAATATTTTATTACAAAAAGAAAGATAGCCTATTACACTTAGCCGTAATAAGCCATCTTTTACAAGTTTACATTGTTTAATTAGAATCTGCAAGTAGTTGCTAGTATTTTACTAATACAACAGTCGATAGTGAAGGTATTGGTAATTTATTACAATCAATTTTAGTTCTTTTATCCAAATAATTTTCTTTGCCATCCCAAATTACTTCCCAGCCACTTTCTTTACCGAGATTAATTAAAATGTCACTTAATCCATTGTGAAATAATACAATCATTTCTTGAATATGGTCAACCTTTTCGATCCCGGAAATACGATACCCAATTACGTCTGGGTGAAGATTGATTGGCTTTATATGTTTTTTTATTTCTTCTTTTAATGAAAAACGCAAACAATTAAAGCGCTTTCGAATTGAAATTAAGTCTCTAACAATATTAATCGAGTTTACTTCACGCTCTGCTTTTGCCCAATCAATACTATTAATTGTATCTTCCGAATTATAACTGTTTTCTACCCCATGTTTTGTTCGATAAAACTCCTGACCACTATGAAGAAATGGGACTCCAAAAGAAAGTAATACAATACTCGTTCCAAGTAAATGCCTTTTCTTTCGTATTTCTTCACATTCATTTGAATTTGAAAGCTTTAATCTGTCCCACATTGTATGATTATCATGTGATTCAATATAATTGATTGATTGGTAAGGTTCTTGAAATAAAGAAACTTGATTTTTAATCCCAACACTTCCTAGCAATAAATCGAAATAATAATCACTGTTCTTCTGTCCTTGTATAAACCCAATTTCCTGAAAAGAAAAAGTACTACCCTTTATCCCATCACGAAACTTGTCATTAAAAAAGCCAACTTTAGATAATTGATGACTTTGATTGATCGTCGCTTTTAGGAAAGGCGGTCTTAATGATGTGTTTAAATCCCAGCCTTCACCAAATAGGATGATCTCGGGTTTCAATTCGGTTAGTTCAGCTACAATTTGATTCATTGTATCCGTATCCAAAATCCCCATTAGATCAAATCTAAATCCATCGATGTCGTACTCTTCAGTCCAAAACTTTAACGATTGAATAATAAAACGTCTAGCCATTAACCTCTCAGAAGCAAAATCATTCCCTACTCCTGTACCGTTAGATGGTAGCCCACGTTCATCCTGTCTAAAATAATAACCAGGGACAATTTTTTCAAAATGACTCGTTTGTAATTCATAAACGTGATTATAAACGACATCCATAATAATACGTAAACCATGCTCATGATAAACTGAGATAAGTTCTTTTAATTCATTTATCCTTGCGACTGGTTCATCTGGTTTAAGACTATAGCTACCTTCTGGGGCATTAAAATTTAATGGATTATAGCCCCAATTATATGTTTGGAAAGGATTATTCTCATCGATTCCTTCAAAATCAAAAAATGGTAATAATTCAATATGAGTAACTCCAAGTTTGCATAGATAGTCAAAACCGGTTGAGAATCCGTTAAATTTCGTTCCTTTTTCATGAAAACCTTCGTAAGAGCCTTTTTTTTCCACCCCGCTTAACGGGTGTGAAGTAAGATCTCGTATACTGGCTTCGTAAATGATACAATCAGTAAATCTTTTTGGCGGAAAGCTTTTTGCTTTAGTAACTTTTCTAGTCTTTAATAAATCGACTACTACACTATGTTTGCCATTTACAGTAACAGCTTTAGCATATGGATCAACAGCTTCTCTCCAAATCAGATTTACACACACTAAATAGGTATAAACGAACCCACTACAATCTTGATCAATTACGGTTTTCCATGTGCCAGAACCATCCCGTTCCATAACCTTTTCTGAAAACTTTTCTTCGTGACGATGTTTTTGATAAATTCTTAGCTTAACTTTTGATGCTGTTGGAGCCCATAATTTGAATTGAGTAAATTCAGGTGTATAGGTTGCACCTAAATCCTCTCCATCATAAGCATACTTTTCATCAAAGTCATTTGAACGAATTACTCCTCCAACTTGCAAATCTGTTCGACTTCCAAATTCATCCTCAATTTCATACTGTTTTTCAAGTAATAGTACTTCAGGTGTATGAACGGTATATTTAATGAATTTATCAAACTCAATCCGAGATTGTACCGGTAGCCTATCTTTCCGATTTTCATCTTGAATTAATTCAAAATAAGAATGCATTGTATGTTTGTTCGATTTGGGAATAATCATTGTTATTTCTTGAAATCCATCTATATAAGCTTCATAAGCCCTTTTAATATGAAACAACGCTATTCACCATCCAGCCTAAAAATTTAAAACCTTTTCAAATCTCTACGCATCAATTTTCTCTTCACTTATCAAATCGATATGATTAGTATATTCACAAAGAGCTAAAATGGATTGTGCAGCTTTTAATTGTCTTAATTTAATTGGTGAAGATTTCTTTACAATGCCTTCGTACCATTGCCTATAATTTCTTTTATCAATAATTTGAACATCTCTTGGCGGTTGCTGATAATCAATAAATCCATTTGTAGATAAGAGAATTTTATGAACCTTACTTTCAATCTCGTTCTTTTTATAAATCTGATTAATTAGTTTGCCCATTCGATTCAACCCAAACATCGGATTTAAAATTTTCTTTTCACGATTCACAATTTTTTGTAACCAAAAGTTACCTTTTTCTGGTATAGTCACATGATTTTCATCGCCATTAACAAATGAAATACAATATGTTTCTACTGGACCTATGATTACTATTTCTAATTCAACTGGAGCTTTGCCGATATAGAGTACTGGTCGATACAAAACTAATAAGTTATCAGGAAAAGACTGTAGAAAATATTTTAAAGTTTCATCATAACGAATTTTGCGATATGTTTCATTTTGAGCCAAGTCTGTTGAAGTAGCCCATCTTAATTGAAACTCAAATAATTCATCTAAGTATTTATGTTTCAGTTCTTCTTCAGAAAAGTATTCATTCGCTACTTTAAAAATTTCCAATATTGAGCTAAGTTCATCACTTTGATCAAGTGTATCATTCTCGTCATCATGATTTCCCAGTTCAGGATTATTACGTTTTTTGAACTTGTTTAAAACTTTTGAGAAAAACGATGTTTCTTCATTTATTACATCACTTAATTGGACCGGTTCAATCTCTTCAACTTGTATTGAAGATTCATTTTCCGCTTCAGAAAAATCCCAATTATTTGTTTTCCATGCCTTACTGATTTTCTCCCATTTATCTCTCTTTAATAAAACAAATTGACTAGGATAGTGAAATAGATCGGCCTCATATCGCGATGGATAATCTAGTAATTTTATTAATTGAGCCATTTTGCTTCCCCTTTTACGTATGGTCCTGTTAATGAATAATCAATTATTTCAATTTTACTGTTTTTACTGGTTCGTAACTAGGTTTTTTAGAAGGATGAATCTTGTATAAAACGATTTCATTTACTTCAAAGTTTAATGAATTTCCCTCCCATTTTTGAGGGATGATAAATTCTTTATCGAACCTATCATTATATTTCTTAGCGATTGTAATATGCGGATTATAAGGGCGTTTTTCGATTGAAAATCCGATTTCCCTACACACTTGAGCAATTTTTTTCTGTAAATTAATTAATTCGGTACTACTCTTTAATCCAAACCACCAAACTCGCGGTTGTTCTATTTTACCAAATATCCCTATCCCTTCAATCACCAGTTCAAATCTTTGAAAATGTTCAAGTTCGATTTGTATTTGCTCCATAAGTTCGACAGTTTTATTAGAAGCAACTGGTCCCAAAAATGATAAAGTAATATGAAAATCATCTTTAAAAGTCCAACTTTTAAAAGGTAATTTGTTATACCATTTTTTTGAATAATCATCTAAATTTTCTTTAATGTGTATTGGCAATGGAACAGCTAAAAAATAATGATCACTCATTAAGCAATCTCCTTCTTGTCATTAATGTTAGAATCTTTTTTCAAGTACTGCATGATTCCAACCGCTACTAAACTTAACGATCCAAATAGAATGTAGATTGATTTTATCGTATATGCCTCTGATAAAAATCCACCAATAAATGTACAGAACCACTCGCCTACACCTAAGCCTAGACCAGAATAGATTGTAACAGCTGTTGCTTTTAATGAATCGGGTGCCTGTTCTCTTACAAATTGAAGTGCTGCAGGAATAAATAATCCAACTGATAATCCTTGAGTTAAACATGTTAAAAATAAAATAAATAATGGCGGATTTGTAAAATAAAAATACCATCTTAATGCTGAAACTAAGGCAGTTGCAATTAAGATATTATATACACCAAATCGTTGAATTAATTTCTTAGAAACCTGTAAAAACGGTGCTTCGCTACCTGCTGAAATAAGGAAAGCAATCCCAACACCTGTTAATGTTCCACCTAATGATTGAATATATAAACCAAAATAAGTATTATTTGCACTGATTGGTCCAAACACTAGAAAGACAAAAATTAAAAATAGCATAAATCTTTTATTTGAAAATAAAATCGGGATACCTTTTAAAATTGGCTCCCTTTTATTAATTGTAGAGGATTTTGGTATGAAGATAGAGATACCTAAACCAATTAAAATACAAAATGCAAATACAAAAAATATAATTGTTAATCCAAACATTTCTGCTAATCTACCTGAAAATAAAACGGCCAAAGCAAAGCCAATTGAGCCATATAATCGAATAGCCCCGTAGTTTCCACCAATTTTTTGGACATAGTTTAGTGCAATACTATCTGAAAGAGGAATTAAAGCACTTTGAGTCATCGATAATAGAATAACTACAAATAAAAGCATGCCAAACGAAGTGATTGTAGAATAGAAAAGTGCAATTATGATTGTCATGATTTGTGATATAAGTAGCATCTTCTTAGGATTTTGCGTAATATCACTAACCATTCCCCATAAAGGCTGTGAAAAGATTGCAATGATTGGTGTTAAAGACATTAAAATTCCAATTTGTGAAGTTGACAAATCCAACACATGTTTAAAGTAAGAAGAAAGTAAGGGTCCTAGAGATCCTATTGCAAAGAATAAACAAAAATAATAACTCTTAAAAATTAATAAGATGCTATTTTGACGTGCTTGTAATGTGTTCAAAATTATCATCAACTCCTAACATACATAAAAAAAGGGGGTATTCTACTTCCCCCAGTGTGTAGACAAAGTCCTATATATCTGATTTTCAGACTGATTGAAAACGTTCGACTTTCGAGGCGCGAAGCCTGGCGAGGAGCGGAGTTACCCTTAACGGTAATGAGCACCGCTCTGCAGGCGAAGCAACGAAGAAAGCGAGCGTTTGGTGGGCAGTCTGAGGGGAGGTATTTTACTCCCCCTTATTACTGCTGCAATAAACTATCTTTCTTCGATGGTTAGAGTGCTTGAAGTACATCTTTTTACGGTACCCCCGCACTATCTGACTCCATGAAAGACTAGAAATTTTTCAGTCAGTCTTTATTTAACTAATTCAGCAATCGCTTGAGCGTAAATTGCAATCGCTTTTAATAAATCATCAATTTCAGCGTATTCATCTTTTTGATGAGCTACTTCTGGTTTTCCTAGGAAAAGTGGACCAAATGCTACACCAGCACTTAATGAACGGGCGTATGTTCCACCACCAATTGTTAATAGAGTTGCCTCTTCACCTGTTTGCTCTTCATATACTTTTTGTAAAGTTTGAATCAATGGATGATCTTTCGGTACATGGTGAGGCTTCGAGTTTTTAATTTCATTAAATTCAAAGTTATACTTACTTCCACGTTCTGTAAGTGTTGAAATAACAAAATCAATGTCAGTAGTTACTGGGTAACGTAATGTTAAACCAAATGTTCCACCTTGTTTAGCTTCATATTGCATAATACCTAGGTTTATCGTTAAATCTCCAGTTATATCATCATTATAAGCAACACCCATGTTTTTACCACGAGAGTCACCTTTGAAATTTTCAACAATAAATTTTAGGAATTGAGCTGAATTTTGATTGAATGCAAATTGATTTAAGAAGCTCGCTAAAGCAACACCTGCATTTTTCCCTTTGTCCGGCTCCATTCCATGAACTGAAACGCCTTCTACTATTAAAACTTGATTTCCATTTTCTTCTAATAGTTGTGCATTACAGCCTAATTCACTAACATGACTTGTAAACGCTTCACTATTAAATTTTGCACCAGAAACGATCGCTTTCGCATGATCAGGTACCATATTTACTCGTCTACCAGAAGAAAATGATACTAATTTATACTCACTCTCAACATCATCTGATAGAGTTTGTTTGAACTCAATATCTAAAATGCCTTTTTCAGCGTAAATAATTGGGAAATCCGCGTCTGGAGCAAAGCCCATTGTTGGCATTTCTTCTTTTTCAAAATAGTGATCTACACAACGCCATTTACTTTCTTCATCTGTACCAAGAATCATTCGTACACGTTTATTAATTGGAAGTCCTAACTCTTTTACAATCTTCATTGCATAGTAAGCAGCCATTGTAGGACCCTTATCATCAATTGCACCACGAGCATAAATATTTCCATCTCTAATGATTGCATCAAAAGGATCATGTGACCAACCATCTCCAGCAGGTACAACATCTAAGTGACAAAGAATACCAACTAACTCTTCTCCACTTCCCATTTCTAAATGACCTGCATAGCCATCTACATTTTTTGGAATAAATCCATCTTTTTCACCTAAATTTAACATGTATGTAAGTGCATCATTAATACCTTTTCCCATAGGTGCTTCTTTTGAAATAGTTGATTCGTCGTAAACACTTTCAATATTTAGAAGCTCAATCGTTTGCTTTAAGTAGTCTTCTTTGCGTTTTAAAACTTCTTCCATCCAATTAATTTGTGTCATGGAAAAACCTCCTTTAATATAAATAGTTTATCATCTTTTAAAATTTAAACATAATTTATTCATAAATGGAACGAAAAAAGAAGGAATATGACATTCTTTGTAGAATATATTAGCTTAAACGTGCAAAATGATTACGTTTGCGCAAATTTTCATTAAATTTTTGTATTATTTTCATAAAATTCGTTATGAAACTACTGAAAAAGAGTAAAATGAAAATATAGCTTATTCTAGTAAAATACTTAACTAACCTGTTATGAGAACAATGCGGTAGGTAAAGGAGTGGTTTTTTGAATTCTGGAACTTCTCGAATGCTGACTCGAATTAAGGCCATTTACATGTACATTAGTGAAAATGGCACCGTTTCTACAAAAGACCTAGTTGAAGAGTTTGGTATCACACCTAGAACAATCCAACGAGATTTAAACATTTTAGAGTTTAATAATCTAGTTTATAGTCCAAGTAGGGGAAAATGGGCCGTAACAGGGAAAAAAGTAAAAGCTACTTCTTAAAAAAAACAAAAACCCTAGATTGTCGTCTGACGTCTAATCAAGGGTTTTTGTTTTTCTTTTATGAACTACTTTTCTTCATTAACTGACTTAAGTAGCTCAACTTCTTCGTCAGTCAATTCTCTATATTGACCTAATTCAAGATCCTCATCTAACTTTAAAGGACCCATTTCTAGTCTCTTTAAGTAAGTTACTTTCTTTCCTACCGATTCAAACATTCTTTTTACTTGATGGAATTTACCTTCCATAATAACAAGCTCTATTTCAGATTCTTCACCTGATTTTAGAATTGTTAAATATCCAGGTTTCGTTAAATAACCATCTTCTAGCGTTACACCCTTTTCAAATGCCTTAATGTCATCTTCGGTTACAATTCCATTAATTGTTGCATAATACTTCTTTGGTACATGTTTTTTAGGAGAAAGTAATTGATGTGCTAAATGGCCATCATTTGTAATTAATAATAACCCTTCCGTATCTTTGTCTAAACGGCCAACTGGAAATGGATCGAAAATAATATCTTCGTATTCTAATAATCCGATCACCGTTTCATGCTCTGAATCTTCAGTCGCAGAAATGACACCTGGTGGCTTATTCATCATTAAGTATACAAATTCTTTATACTCTACTACTTCACCATTTACTGTGACAACTTGATTTTCAATATCAACATGTTCTTTAGGGCTTTTTACAATACTATCTCCTACTTTTACAACACCTTGCTTAAGTAAACTCTTTACTTCTTTACGACTACCATATCCCATATTTGCTAAAATCTTATCAATTCTCATACTGTACACCTAATCTTTCTAAAAAGTTTAATCATTATAAGCCATTAACAGAGACATAAATTTAAAGAAAACTCGCCGATTGGCGAGCCTTTAGGAGAAGACAGAGGCTTAGTTGCACTTATACTTAATACCCAAAGTTGGCAACTCCGTCGAGTTTTCTAAACCGCTGCCAATTTATACTTTCTTACTGTGTAAAAAAGGTGAACCATTACTACAGACGGTTCACCGTATTTTTATTATGCTCTTTTACCAAATTTAAAACGATTCTTGAAACGAGCACCAAGAATAATTTCAAATAAGTTTAATTTATAGGCAACACCTAAATAAACAATTCCGCCAACAATTGATCCGATAATAACAAGGAACATCGAAATCATTCGGCCATCTTTGTACGTGATCCAAATTCCTAAAAATTGTTCTACTAAGTAAACTGCACCAGCCATTACTCCAGATAAGAGTATCATAAAGAGTATGCGTCTAAATACTCGATTAAATGAGAAGTTTGCATATTTACGTATAAAATAGAAATTGTAGACGATTGAAAATAAATAACCTAGTGCAGTCGCTAATACAGCACCATAAGTTTTAAATAAATAGATTAATGGTACGTTTAGTACTATTTTTAGAATAACTCCGCCAATTAATCCAATAATCGCATATTTTTGTTTATCTAAACCTTGTAAAATCGCTACATTTACAGTGAAAAGTGAATATAATAACGCTACTGGCGCATAAAAACCAAGAATACTTCCACCTAATGTACTTTTTTGATAAAAAGCACTATAAATCGGTTCTGCTAATACCGATATACCTACTACAGCAGGAAGTGTTAAGAAAAATACAACCTGGTAGGTTTGTGTAATTTGACTTTGTAGCTTTTTATGATTGTTATTTACGAATGCCTCAGTTATAGCCGGAACAAGTGTTAAACCAAATGCAGTCGCTAGTGAAACTGGAATCATTACTAGTTTGTGACTTGTGTATGAAAACATTACATAAGTATTCTCTGCAATATCTTTTAATCCAATTGCTTCCATTGCTCTATTGTAAGTAAATTGATCGACTAATTGATATAACGGAATAGCAAGTCCAACAAATACATACGGAATAGAATATGAAAATAATTCTTTAAACATTTCTATTTTAGTTGGATAAATTAATCCTTTTGATTTTGGGAGAAGTTCGTCCAAATGAACTTTTCGTTTTCTCCAATACCATAGTAAATTTAATATACCGCCTACCGCGCCAATTGTAGCCGCAAATGTAGACAATCCAACTGCTTGAGTAATTGTTCCACCAAAAACTTTTAGAATTAAATAACTTCCGACTAAAGTAAATACAATACGAACAATTTGTTCAATTAACTGAGAAACAGTAGTTGGCCCAGTTGATTGATGCCCCTGGAAAAAACCTCTATATAAACTTTGAGAAGGTACTAATATTAATGCAGTACTAACAATTCGCATAACCGAAACTACATCTTCTACATTATTACCTTTTGTATCTTTTGGAATCATAAGAGGTGCAATATACGGTGCAATGATATATAACGTTAAAAACGAAAAAATCCCTGTACATATTAAGAGTAGCTGACTTGCGTGAAACAGCCTTCTACTTGTTTCATATTCTTCAATTGCATTGTACTTCGAAACAAACTTCGCTACAGCTAATGGAACGCCTGCAGTAGCAATACTGATAAATAATGTATATGGAACGTAACCATAATTATATAATGCAGATCCCTTTGAACCAACTAACGCATAAAAAGGGAACGTATAAATCATTCCTAGGAATTTTATTAAAAATGTACCAGCAGTTAATATGAAGGTACCTCGTAGCAATTTTGAATCTGACATAAACTGCCTCCTACTAATTCTCGATCAAACTAACTAATCTATCTTACCATATTCATATAAAAAGAAAAAATTAAAAAATGGTAAGAAGTTGGAGCTTACATGAAATAATGGTAAACTTACTAAAAGAAATTTGTAATGAAAGTAGTGAAATAATGATTTATGACGTGATTGTAATAGGTGGCGGTACTTCCGGTCTGATGGCTGCAATTAGCGCTGCTGAAAACAAAGCTAAAGTACTTTTACTTGAAAAAGGAAATAAATTAGGACAAAAACTACTTATTTCAGGTGGAGGTCGTTGTAATGTAACGAATCGCTTACCTGTAGAAGAAGTTATTAAACATATACCTGGTAATGGACGTTTTTTATATAGCGCATTCTCTATTTATAATAACGAAGACATCATCCAGTTTTTTGAAAAGATGGGCGTCGCATTAAAAGAAGAGGATCATGGAAGAATGTTTCCTGTTTCAAATGATTCAAAATCAGTATTAAGTGCTTTAATGCAAAAATTAAAAAAGCATCATGTAGATATACAAATTAATCGAACAGTTAAAGACGTACTTTACGAAGATGGCAAAGTAGTCGGCATCTTATTGGATGATCGAACAGTCATTTATTCAAAAAGCGTTGTACTTGCGGTAGGAGGTAAATCAGTTCCTCATACTGGTTCAACTGGTGACGGTTATGCATGGGCAAAAAAAGCCGGACATACAATTACTGAACTCTTTCCAACAGAAGTACCTATTACTTCGAGTGAGGAATTTATTAAAAACAAATCATTACAAGGCCTTGCACTTCGAGACGTTGAATTAAGTGTCTTAAATCCAAAAGGAAAAAAAGTTATTTCCCATAAAATGGACATGCTTTTTACTCATTTTGGAATTTCTGGCCCTGCTGCATTGCGCTGTAGCCAATTTGTATATAAAGTCCAGCAAAAATTTAAAACAAAAAATGTATCAATGGCGATTGATTGTTTCCCTGATCAAAACGAAGAATCACTTTTTCAAGAAACAAACAGCATTTTAAAAAGCGAACCTAAAAAAGCAATTAAAAATGTACTGAAAGGCTTTGTACCTGAGAGATATTTATTATTTTTATTCTCAAAATGTGGAATTGAAGAATCAACACCTTGCAATGAACTTAGTGCATTAAAAATAAGAGAGCTTGTCCAATCATTTAAAAGCTTTACCTTTACAGTGAATGGTACTTTATCAATCGAAAAAGCATTTGTAACCGGCGGTGGAGTTTCAACTAAGGAAGTACACCCAAAAGAAATGTCATCTAAAATCATGAATGGTCTTTATTTTTGTGGAGAAATATTAGATATTCATGGTTATACAGGTGGATATAATATTACTGCTGCATTTGTCACAGGAAGATTAGCAGGAGCATCGGCGGCGGAATACTCGAAAACGATCGTACACAATTCATAAACAAAGGACCGAACGAATGTCTATTTTTCGTTTGGTCCTATAATTATTACATATGGAAAAGCATAAGATCTGACAAATCGTAAACTGATAACATGATAAAATAGCATTACTTAATCTTATCGCATAACTCATTTCTGCAAAACAATACATCCTATGCTTTTCGATTATTATTTTTTTCTTTTGCACAAATCCACCGTCCCTAAATTAAGGTCAACGAACATTCGATTGTTCGTGCTGCAAGTTAACTAATAAATAAAATCGACCATCCTCTTCAACATAACCTTCTGCCAATTGGAAAGAATGTTCCATGTCTCTAAAGAAAAATTTCCCAATTAAATATTTCGAAGAATACAATTCAATATGCCCATCTTTAAATTTACCAATTACTTTATCGGTGATATCAATTTTTAATGTTTTTGGCAAACCAACCCCCTCCTTTCACAAGCAAAGACCTCAATGAAGATATATATGAGGTTCTACTTTAATATATGTCACAACTCTTTAGTTAATATTCCTAACGAAAAAAAACATTACCTTTTTAAAAATTATAAATTAAGAAAACTCTCCGCATTGTTGCACTTATACTTAATTCCTAAAATTTCTTAAAAGTATAAAAAAAATCCAACTTCAAATAGTTGGATTCAGTGTGTAGACAAAGTCCTATTTTTTTGATTTTCAGACTGATTGAAAACGCTTGTCTTTCGAGGCGCGAAGCCTGGCGAGGAGCGGAGTTACCCTTAACGGTAATGAGCACCGCTCAGCAGGCGAAGCAACGAAGAAAGCGAGCGTTTGCCAACAGTCTGAATCCAACCTCAAATAGTTGGATTTTCTGTAAGTAATGAGCAATAAAATCAATCATTTACCGGCAATCAATGTTAATCTAAATCGCCTTCCCAGGCCATCATGCCGCCCTCCATATTGATCGCCTTAAAGCCATGCTCACTCATATATTCACAAACATTTTCACTACGAACGCCTGCTTTACAAATAAAAATATATTCAAACTCTTTATTAAACAGATCTAGTTTACTTGGAATTTCTCCCATTGGAATATGAATTGCTTCAGGTATTTTACCATATTCAACCTCATAATCCTCACGTACGTCTACTAAAAATAGTGTTTCACCTGCTTCTAAACGCTCTTTTACTTCATTTGCAGAAATTGAATTCATTCATCTATCATCCTCTCTTATGCATCCATCTTAACAACTAATCATTACCTATGCAAAAAGCAAGTTTGATTGTTGAAACATGAAACTTTTAATTATAAACTGAAAAGAAAAAACCT